>CAWALO010000035.1:0-38186 GCA_963782945.1 uncultured Bacteroidales bacterium | reverse complement strand
TCTGTTGAATTTAAATGATATAAGTATGAAAAAAATTACTTTATATGGAGTGTTTGTTGTTACATTGGTGTTTAGTTGTTGCTCCAGTCCTATTGCCCAAAATAAACAGCTTCCTGCATACCAGCCCAGCTGGAATTCCCTTTCAAATATGCACACTCCAAAATGGTTGAGGGAAGGCAAGTTTGGAATCTATACTCACTGGGGTGTATATTCTGTACCGGCACAGGGTCCAAATGCCACCTGGTATGCAAATCAGGTTTATACCAATTCAAACGGACCGGAAAGAAAATTTCACGAAGCCAACTATGGTATGCTCGAAGAATTTGGCTACAAGGATTTCATTCCGATGTTTGCCGGTGAAAAGTTCGATGCTGACGAATGGGCTGACCTTTTCAAAAAGGCGGGGGCAATGTTTGCAGGACCGGTTGCTGAGCATCATGACGGATTTTCAATGTGGGACACAAAATTTTCGGAATGGAATGCTGCCAGGATGGGTCCAAAGCGGGATGTTGTAGGTGAACTGGCGGCTGCCATAAAGAAGCGTAATATGAAATTTGTTACTGCCTTTCATCATGCTGAGAACTGGTTCTATTTCCCTACATGGGATAAACGATATGATTGCAGCAATCCTTTGTACTCCGGCCTGTATGGCCCGATCCATGAAAAGGATGCCCTGCCGACAAAAGAGTTCCTGGACCGATGGAAGGGAAAGATAATAGAGGTAATCGATAAATATGACCCTGATTACCTTTGGTTCGACTTTGGCCTGGAGCTGATAACCGATTCCTATAAACAGGATATGCTGGCATACTTTTATAATAATGCCGTCGCTCATAAAAAAGAGGTAGTTGTAAGCTATAAATTTCACAACCTGCCACCGGGAGCTGGCTTGCTTGACCTGGAACTGGGTCAGGAGCCAGATCTGACTCCATATGACTGGATTACAGATACTTCCATCGATGACGGTCAGGGGTGGGGCTATGTGAAGGGTCTGGGATTCAAATCAACAGATAATCTTATTGACAATCTTGTGGATCGCATCAGTAAGAATGGTTATCTGTTGCTTAATGTAGGTCCAAAACCTGATGGCTCTATTCCTGAGGAAGTTAAAGAAAGACTGTTGAATATGGGGAAATGGCTCAGTATGAACGGAGAAGCCATATATGGCACAACCTGTTGGAATGTTGCCGGAGAAGGTCCTACCCGCCTGGAAAAGAGCGGTGCCTTCAATGAGCGGAACGACATCAGCTATACTGGTCAGGACATCCGGTTCACAGTTAAGGATAATAATATTTATGCAATCGTTCTAGACTGGCCTGCTGAAAATATACTTATCAAAAGCTTTGCCCCAAGAGGTCCTGTTTGGTCCGGGCTATATCCATCTGAAATTACTTCGGTAACAATGCTCGGAGAAGGTAGTGAGTTAAAGTGGGAAATGACAAACGAGGGGATGAGAATTGCATCACCCCAGACAAAACCATGCGAATATGCTTACGTATTTAAAATTGTCCGAAAGAGCCCATTCTGAAATTTTTAGTACATCATTAATATGTCAGGTCAGACAAATATATTTCTAATGCCAGGCTATAATTAATACTACAATTATGAAAAAGATCTTTAAGAAACTGTTTCCGATTGTTGCATGGATAACAATCGTATGGATAAGCATCACTGCTGTCTCTGCACAGACACTTTGGGATACTGCAAAAAAGAACAAGGATGTGCTTACAATCTCCACATTGTTTATTGCGCAGGATGTCAGGGATTTTTTATCGACTCCGTCCGGACTGGATGATGCCATCGCATGGTGTAAACAAACCGGTATTACAAGAGTTTTTATAGAATCGTTCAGGGGAGCATACTATGCTGATAAAGATGCCATGGTACATGCCAGAGACCGTTTTCAGAAGGAAGGATTTGATGTGGCAGGTTGTGTTACGACAGTCGGTGTAGGGAAGCCGGGGTCCGGAGGATGGGGCATGACTTCATGTTATACCAGTAAAGCAACCCTGGAGGAGATGGAGAAGATCTTTAAATATACTGCTTCTGTCTTTGATCTGATCATGATAGATGATTTTCTGTTCACTGAGTGTGAATGCGAAGACTGTATAGCAGCAAGGGGGGATCAGACATGGTCAAAGTTCCGCTGCGACGTTATGGTTAATATGAGCCGGGAGAATATTATAAAGCCTGCGAGAACCGTTAATCCCAAGGTGAAAATCATTATTAAATACCCCCTCTGGTACGATTCATTTCATGAGCGGGGTTATGAAGTTGTCCGTGAATCAAAAGATTATGACTATACCTGGATTGGAACTGAAACCCGCGACTATGATTATGATGTCAGACCAGGCGGTGAAGTACAGTACAATGCTTACTTTATCAGCAGGTGGATAAACAAGGTAAGCGGAGGAAAGAACGGTGGTGGCTGGGTTGATGCATTGGGAGTCACTCCTAAAATATACCTTGAACAGGCAAGGCAGACTGTTCTCGGAAATGAAAGAGAAATAATGTTATTCCATTATGGAAGCCTTCTGACTGAAACCAATGAGTACGATGGAAAGCCTGGTACCCCCATTGCAGATGTTGAGGCATTCAGAAAGGAGCTTCCCGGATTATTTGAGCTGGCAAGGATAGTAAAGGACAGACCGATAAGCGGTATACACATGCCTAAACTGCCAAACAGCGAACCTTTTGATGAACAAGTATATTTTCAGTTTCCTTGGTATGCTCGGACTTCCCCTTGTTCCTGACGATCAGATAAATACGAATGCCCTATCTGCGATCTTCACAGTTCACTGCGCTTAAAGAGCCCGGCTTCTCAGGCAGACTTCAAAGCATGTTAAATGCCGGGAAACCAGTGGTGATAACAGATGGTCTGGCAAAACTCATTAGTAACCAGTCACTTCTGGAAAATAAGAATCTGACCATTCTTAAAGTTGACGATGATCCGAAAAAACTCCTGAAGCTAAACCGCGAAGAATTAAAGCCTCTCAGGGACAAGTTGCTGGCTCCCGCTCGGATTGAAATTTGATGCACCGAATAAAGTAAGCCTTTATCTTCTTGGCAGCAATTACGTTGTTATCGAGAATTTCAATGATAACAAGGTAGAACTGACTCTTCAGCTCGGCTGTCGTCAATGAGGTTAAAAAAGCTTTGATGCTTCCTGAGGATGGAAATATGGTACTTACAAATTATAAAAACAATATAAGTATCAAAGATCTCTCTCCGCGTACTCTAGTTGTTCTGCAATACAAATAGATATCTGAAAAAAAACATGATAAATAGAATGCATTTCAGGTCTTTGGCTATTAGTTTGTTAATATCATTGCCGCTTTGGACTGGTGCTCAAAACAGCAAGGGGCTCCCTGGACGCCATATCAGGGAGTGGGAACAATTAAGATATGGAATGTTCATCCACTTCAATATGAATACTTTCGCGGGTGCAGAGTACGATAACGGAAAAATGCCGGCTGAAAGTTTCAATCCAACCAATCCGGATGTGGATCAGTGGATGAGGACGGCCAGGGATGCAGGCATGAAATATGCCGTACTGACAGCAAAGCATACAGGCGGATTCTGCCTCTGGGACAGCAAGGTAAAATGGAAAGGCAAAGAGTATGATTATGATATTGCTTCATCAGGGTATAAGAAGGATATCGTTGCCCTCTTCATGGAAAGTTGCAGGAAATATGAGATAAAGACCTGCTCTCTATTATTGTCTCTGGGATGACCATAACGAGCCTGTCTCAACAAAAGATGAGTATTTTCAAGCTTACCAGGGATCATATAAGAGAGCTGGTTACAAATTACAAGGGTCTCGTTGAACTCTGGATTGATATCCCTTCAAGATTGACGCCTGACCAGCGGAATGAATTATATTCCATAGTAAAAGCTCATCAGCCGGATTGCCTCGTCACCTGCAATAATGGTTTCACTGACGGATCTGTACTGGCAAATTTTCCTGCTGATATCACAAATGGTGAGCGCACACTGCCCCCTTCATCCGGACACAATCCCATTCGTTTGATAAACGGGAAAGAATACTATATACCAATGGAGGTATGTCAGACAATAAATCAGAACTGGTTCTGGATAGCCGGGGATGTTACCAAATCTGTCAGGACACTTTATCACTGGTATAGTGAGACCATAAAACGGGGAGCCAGCTTTCTTCTGGATGTACCTCCCGACTTATCGGGAACGATTCCTCAGAACCTTGTTGATAGATTGATGGAGCTGAAAGAGGTGATTGATAATCCCGGGAGAATTCCTCCTCTTCAGACTCTCACGGGATACATGCCGGTAAAGGCATCCAGTCTGTTTGAAGGTCGTGTGGAATATCTGCCCGAATGTGCAGTGGATGAAGATCCAAATACACGATGGCTGGCACAAACTTCTGATACAATGCCGATATTAACTGTTGATCTTGGTTCAATAAGACGGTTCAATACAATTATTATAATGGAGCCGTATAATTCCCATATAGAGGCATTCGAGGTTCAATACCCGGATGGTGAAGAGTGGAAAACACTTTTTAAAGGAACAACGATAGACTCAAAATTTTCAAAACAATTTGCAGCTGTTGAAAGCAGAAAGGTCCGGATGGTTATTACTAAATTCAAAACCGGAGAAAATCCGTATAATGTGCTTTCATTCCCGGATTCCCCGCCGCCTGTTGAAGGAGTAACCATTTCGGAGTTTCAGGTTCTCAACAGTGATGAGGATGATCCTGAATACATGAACTCTTTTAAGGCGGGCAGGGAATATTTCTTCCTCAGAAGCGGTCAGGCTAAAATGATCATCCAGGCTGATAAATCAGGCATGGCACCTGCCTTTACCTGGATGCTATTCGATGCAGGAAAGCCAGGTCAGACGGCAAAAAAATCCAATGCATTCAATTATCTGCCCGGATCAAATTTTTCACAGTCTGCTCTGAAGGTCATCCTTGGTAAAGTTGAATTTTCCGCTCTTGGTCATAATTCAGAGGCAAGATGGGTTGAACGGGATGGGAGACCGTCCGTTGAATTAAGCTGGTGGGCTGGAGGTATAAGGGTTTTTGAAACTTTTTCACCATCTGCCAAATCACCGGATTTTGACCGTATTATTTCCCTGACAAACTCTGATATGGCCGGAAATGATACCGTGCGGATTGGCTCTTTGGACGGATTGTCGGAATCCCATCCAATCCCTCTTAAAAAGGGACAGACAGTCCTGGTCAGCAGGAAGGTCCAGCCTCCCTCTTCTCTTGCAACCGATGAACCGGCAGTCTCTTTAAGAACCTTTTCTGAAATATCCACTTCTGATACCCTCATAGAAGCTCTTTACCGGAATGCTGCTTTTGCTCTGCCAGGTATGGTAGCTCTTAACGGAAGAATGGACGCAGGAATTTTTGAATATGGAAACCAGTGGGTTCGTGACGGATCGAATGTTGCAAGGGGATTGATCTGCAGCGGATCGTTTGAAAGTGCCAGGGGGTTGCTTAATTATATCCTTTCTGACCTGGTTTCCGACGAAGGCGCAACGATAATAGCCGGCGGATTTGATGAACCAGACCGTGAACAGTTTGACCAGATGGGAGTGTTGATGAATTCATTGAAACTCTATAGCGACTGGACGGGAGACAATTCATTGCTCATAACATACCGGGAAAAAATACTGGCTCTGATTGAACGTCCGCTTAATCCCGTATTCCGTGATTCGACCGGGATGGTTCATAACAGGCGTGAATTCTGGGAACGTACATTCAGTGATGCCTATGAGCTTGCATATCAGACTTATATGATACAGGGACTGCGGGATGCGGCCTCTCTTTCAGGGATTCTTGGTGTGCCTGAAAAGGCTGACTATTGGAGACAGCAGGCAGACGTTTTTCTGAATGCGATGCTCTATCATCCCACATGCTCTCTGATAGATAAGGGAGCTCTTATTAAACGACGGAATGTAAATGGAGAAATAGCTGATTTAACTTCAGGACGTCAGCAATCATATATGGAAGATGCACCGGCAGGTACAGAGTACTATCACCGGCTGAATCCTGATGCAACATATGCCCTTCCGGTTTTGTTCGGGATTATCGATCCCCATTCGGAACTGGCAAAAAGATCTCTGGATAAGCTTGAAACAATATGGAACGCAAGATGGACCGGAGGCGGTTATGAACGTTATCACTCCAGTTCGCAGCTTGACCAGCCGGGGCCATGGACTTTTGGAACGGCATTTATTGCCCGTGCCCAGCATGATGCAGGGATGTTAGATCGCAGCCGTCGTTCACTGACCTGGCTGAACGATATACAGGGTGGAAATGCAGGAGCATGGTTCGAGGAGATTCCACTTAACCGAAGCCAGATAAAATCCTGCGGTATTGTGCCATGGACATCGGCAGAAGTGACCTCCTTTGTGGTAATGCACTGGCTGGGAGTGAAAATCTCAGGTGATTTTATTATTATCAGACCAAAGCTGTACCCGGGAACAACATCATTATCAGCCGCTCTGAGATTCCGGACGGAACGACTGAAGATAGAGATGGAACAGGATGGAACTAGAGCTATATTAAAAGTAAACGGAAAAGAGGTTAAAGCAAATAATACAGGCGAATATATAATTTTGATAAGAGACTTATAACCCTATGATGAAAAAGTACCTGATCATAATCCCGCTTACTGCACTGATGGTATCATCGTGCAGTGTAAAATCACCGACAGAAGGATCAATTGTTATAGATATGGCCGAGAAAGGAGCAGAAGTACCTTCGTCTATGTATGGAGTATTTTTTGAGGAGATAAATCATGCCGGCGATGGAGGCCTCTATGCAGAACTTGTTCAGAACAGAAGCTTTGAAGAGAAGGAGTATCCGGAAGGCTATTTTGCAGAGGGAGATAAACTTCATGCTCCCCCTTTGAAAAACCATCTTACCATGAAGGTCAGTGAAGAAACCTATAGATGGAACACTGAGGATATTCCGGGATGGTCGCTGGAATCGAAAGGAGTCGGAAAGGCCTGGATGAAACTTACCAGGCAGAATCCGCTGAATCCGGCAACACCAAACTCATTGCAGATAATTATCCCGAAAGATGCAGGAGATGTTGTCCTGGTAAATGGGGGTTACTGGGGAATGGGAGTAAAAAGCGGTGAATGTTATGATCTGAGATTCTACCTGCGGACAGATGAATATAAGGGTGGTCTTATTGTAAGGCTGATATCATCAGGAGGAGAGGTAATTGCCAATGCTGCAATAAATATTAGTAAGAATCCCGGGTGGAATGAATACAAGGTCACAATGATTCCTGGTCAGACTGACGCAAAAGCCAGACTAGTATTTGGTTTCAGAGGAGAAGGGACAATCTGGATTGATTATGTATCTCTTTTTCCGGAGAATACTTTTAAAAACAGGCCTAATGGACTCAGAAAGGATGTTGCAGAGTTTCTGGCAGATCTTCATCCGGCATTTATCCGCTGGCCAGGAGGCTGCATCGTTGAAGGTATTTCACTGATAAATCGCGTTGAGTGGAAAAAAACGCTTGGAGATCCTATGACCCGTTCTGGTCAGTACGACACCTGGGGATACCGGAATACTTACGGATTCGGTTATCATGAATTCCTTCAATATTGTGAGGATATTGGAGCTAAGGGAATGTTTGTCTGTAATGTAGGCCTCGGCTGTCAGTACCGGGTGGGGGATGCATGCAAAGATGGCGATGTGCAGTTTTATATAAATGATGTTCTCGATGCGATTGAATACGCAATAGGTGATCAGTCATCTCCATGGGGAGCTAAAAGGATCGCCGCCGGACATCCTGAGCCATTCCCTCTGCAGTATATCGAGATTGGTAACGAGAACTGGGGATCTCTTTACAATCAGCGCTTTGAAACGTTCTACAAAGCCATCAAGGCAAAATACCCGCAACTAACATTGATTTCAAACCACAGCCTTAAATCTGATATGACTGGTGTTACCGCTACCGATATGATAGATCCCCACTGGTATGTAGATCCGGATTTCTTCTTTGACAATTCATATATCTTTGATACCTTACCCCGACGGAAATACGAGATATATGTCGGCGAATATGCATGCAATCAGAAGGTCGGAGGAGGAAATATGCTGGCAGCCTTAAGCGAAGCTGCCTTTATTACCGGTATGGAACGTAACAGCGACCTGGTAAAAATGGCATCTTATGCTCCGCTTTTCGAAAACCGTAATGACCGGACCTGGCCTGTCAACCTTATCTGGATCGACAATATGGAGGTTGTGGGCCGTTCTTCATATTATGTCCAGAAAGTTATGGCAGAGAATAAGCCAACCTATAATCTGAAAACAGTTATAATTCCCCGGTCAGTCAGTTCACGCGAACTCAAAGTCGGGAACAATCTTGCCGATTCACTTAGGCAGTTCTCCATCGGCGGATATGATGAGACAACAGGGGAAATCATTGTAAAGGTGGTGAATGCTGAAGAGAAACCATGGCACGCAACAATCTCAATCAATAGAGGCGGCAGGATCTCAAGGCATGGGGAGATAGTTACTCTGAAAGCAGATTCACTCAAGGAGGAAAACTCTTTTGAGGAGCCTTTGAAAATATCCCCGGTAACAACTAAATATGATGCTTTCTCAAACGAGTTTGATTATGAATTTGAACCTTGTTCTTTGACGATACTAAGAATCGGAAATAAAACTGAGAGATGATTTACTATTCCCTTTGTGACCTTTGCGTTATACCTTTGTGACCTTTGCGGTTAATGGATTTGTACTTTTTCTACCCCCCGCACTAAGTATTGAACAAAAGACTCAAAGGATATTTAAATGAGATTAGTATATAATAATTAAATTTTTCAAGATGAAAATATCAGCAGTATTCTTTCTGGCAATTATTATCCTCTTTAATCCTAAAATTCAGGCGCAGAAAGAGATTTCAATTAATTATTTCAGGCCATATCAGTACGATGCTGCCAGAAATACCGTAAAAGCCTGGATTGATCAGAAGGATTTGGGACAGGATTTTATCATTTCCCTGGATGGGAAGGCGATAAATTATGACAAAAACAGATTCGGGAAGAGTGGAACTTGTATTACCTCTGGCCGGGGAAGGCTGGAGAGATGGTAATTTACTCCTTCACCAGGAGGAGTCAATACAGCAATAGTTAAACAGCAATTCAGGCCACTGGTACCATCTGACTGGGGCTATTTCGGTAAAGGCACGATAAATATTATCTGCTCATCACACCAGGATATTGCCTGGATGAATACCCCTGATTCCTGCCGTGTGGAGCGTATTCACGACATTGTAATTCCAGCTCTCGACATTATTGACAGAAACCCGGCTTTCAGGTTTGAGATGGAACAGACTCTTAACCTTATGGAGGTTCTCGAGGCAGTGCCATCGGAAAAAGAGCGTATAATGAAAGCATTTAAGAGTGGCCAGTTCACATGGGGTGCTACTTTCAATCAGCCATATGAAGGTCTCGAATCCGGAGAGCAGCTGGTCAGACAATCCTATTTAGGCCGGAAATGGATAAAGGATAACCTTCCTGGAATGGATGCCCTTGTTGCCTATAATGTTGATGTTCCCGGACGCTCTTTGCAAACTCCACAGATTTTTGCAAAATCAGGTATCAAATACCTCTTTGTCAGCCGTATGAAAGAAGGATTTTATAACTGGTACAGCCCCGATGGAACAAGGATACTTACCTATAGTCCGGGAAATTATGGCTGGGCCTTACTGGTCTATCGCTATTTTGAGGATGATGCCATCACTGCCTTGCAAAAACTGAATAAGGTGCTTCAGAACTGGAATGATTATTACAAGGACCGCAACCTCCCTCCTCAGTATGCTGTTATAATCAGCACCGATGCCGGGGGACCAAAGGATTACAGCAAGATAATCGGAGAATGGAATGAAATTGCAAAATCATCAGGTCTTGATATTCCCGTGGCACAGCATTCTACAACCGAGGAATTTCTTGGCAAGATCGATGTGCCCGGGATAAAGATTGATTCCATCTCAGGTGAACGGCCTGATCTCTGGCTGTACATACACGGTCCGGCACATTATGAAGCCATTAAGGCAAAAAAAGCGGCTGCTGTAAGCATGCCTGCTGCTGAAATATTCAGCTCGATAAATGGAATGGTAAAAGGGAGCCTTAAGGGATACCCTTCTGCCGATCTGAAGAAGGGCTGGTACAAGTCAATCTATCCTGATCACGGATGGGGCGGTAACCATGGTGAAATTACTGACAGTATTTTCAGAGCCTCACTTGAAGAGGGAAATGCCACAGGCGAAAAAATCCTCCGTCAGTCACTGCTGGAACTTGCATCAGAGGTCAGATTAAGAAGCGCTAACAGCATCCTGGTCTACAATGATCTCTCCTGGAGCAGGAATGGAATAGTAACATTGGATATTTCTGAAAAAAAGGGTTCTGACTGGATTGTAACTGATGGAGCCGGGAAAATAGTTCCTTCCACTTTAATTAATGAGGGAAAGAAGAAATCAGTACAGTTTGAGGCAGAAAACGTTCCTTCACTGGGATATAAAACCTACTTTCTGAGAAAAGGTACGGCAGAACCTGGAAATAAAATAAAGGCTGGCAGTAATTTTTACGAAAACAGCTTTTATTCTATTGAATTTGGGCCAGGCGGCATAAAAGCTCTCTATGATAAAGGATTGAAGCGGCAGATCTTCAATACATCAAAATATGCAGGAGGCGATCTGCTTAGTATAGGTTATAATGGTAACGGAGCAGGAGAATTCATTCAGGTCAAACCAACCAACTTTGAAGGCAGTGAGGCGCTGAGTTCAAAAAATATTACATGGAGACTAAAAGATAACAATGCTGTTGCTGCAGTTTTTGAATCAGATTGCCTGATAAGGAACTTCAACGTAAAGCAGATCATTACCGTTTATCATAATTCAAAGAGAATTGATTTTGAATATGACATACCAGACTGGCCTGGAGAGCACAACCGGCAGATCAGGGTTGCATTCCCGCTTAAAATGAATAATGCTCAGATCACATATGATGTGCCGATGGGTGTTTTAAACGCAGGGAAAGACGAACTCAGGAATTCACCGCTGGGCTGGAGCTGGGAAGGTACCTACCGGCAGTTACCTGAGGAAATCAATCCCAGGGAAATAGAGAATTTTATTTCTGCAAGCGATGAAAACTCAGGAGTAACGTTGTCAACAAACCTTGCAGTGGCTGACTGGATTGATCCCGGAAGAGAATCTGTCGACTATCCTGTGCTCCAGGGAATAATGCTTTCATCACATAAGAGCTGTCATTACCTTGGGAACTGGTATCATCAGACAGGAGCTCATAATTTCAGGTTTACACTTACTTCACATGAGCCCGGGTGGAAAAACGGGTACCAATCCGGAGTGGAAGGAAACCATCCTCTTTATCCGGTACTTATGGAGAAATCACAGAGTGGAACCCTCCCTGAGGAATTGAGTTTCATTTCAACGTCTTCGCCATTTGTGCGAATAACGGCCCTGAAGAAGAGCGAATCTGGCAACAGTCTTATATTAAGAATGGTTGAGATGGAAGGTGTCGATGAACAGGTCGAACTTAAATTCTATTTCCCCTTGAAGTCCCTGTTTAAAACAAACATGATAGAAGAGGAGCCAAAGGATACCGGAATGAAAGGGAAAGTGGTGAAGATTGACATTGGCAAACATGCAATTGAAACGTTCAGAATAGATCTCCAGTAAAGTTTTGTTTAAATAAATTACTATAACCATGAAGAAATCATCTATTGACCGCCGGCAATTTATTAAAACAACAGCCGGACTGACAGTCCTTGGCTCAGTTGCACTTCAATGCAAAAGTAAAGTCGAACCTGATATAAATGCAAGTTCGCTTCCGAGATGGCGTGGGTTTAATCTGCTGGAAAAATTTATCGCCGATGTCAGTAATGACCCGTTTAAAGAATCTGACTTTGAAATGATTGCAGAACTCGGGCTTGATTTTGTCAGGCTGCCGATGTCATACCTGTGCTGGTCAGACCCGAAAGACTGGAAGAGAATGGATGAGAAGACGTTAAAGGAGATAGATCAGGCAGTTGAATTCGGAAAACAGTATGGTGTTCACACAAACATCAGTTTTCACAGGGCCCCGGGGTATTCAGTTCACACCGGCGTCAGGGAACCTTTCAACCTTTGGCTGGATGAAGAGGCACAGCAGGCATTTGATTATCACTGGAGCCATTTCGCTCAACGCTACAAGGGGATTCCAAATAAAAATGTAAGCTTTAACCTGGTGAATGAGCCTGCAACACTCGACTATGAGAGATTGAAGCCCCTCACAGCCGAGGTATACAGCAAGGTGGTACGGAGAGTTGTTAGAGCTATCCGTGACGTGGATCCCAACAGGCTGATTATTTCAGATGGCCTGTGGTGGGGAAGGGATCCGGTGGAAGAGATAGCCGATCTGAATGTTGCACAGAGCACGAGGGGGTATGAGCCAATGCAGATAACCCATTATCGGGCTTCCTGGGTAGAGGGTACTGACGAGTGGCCTGTTCCTTCCTGGCCTTTAAAACCGGAACCTTCAACTGAGGCAAGATATCTCAGCGATGAGATGAATAGATATTATCTTGATACTCTGAAAAAAATAAATGTTTCCCCGGATATGGAGTGGAACAGAGAAAGAATTAAGCTTCAGATGATTGACCCATGGAAAAAGCTCCAGGCAAAGGGAGTGGGAGTACATGTGGGTGAATTCGGGGCATTCAGCCAGACACCACACGAAGCTGTTCTGGCCTGGATGCGTGAGCTGATGGGACAATGGAAAAGTGCCGGCTGGGGCTGGGCAATGTGGAACTTCAGAGGTGGGTTCGGAATTCTCGACAGCGAACGTCCTGATGTTAAATATGAAGATTTTAAAGGTCATAAGTTAGACCGCAAAATGCTGGAAGTAATTAAGGAAGCTTAGCCCCCCCAGTGGAAGAACCCCATCCCGATAGCAATCGGGACCCCGAGGGGGATGGGGGTGTAAACTAATAACCAATAATCATGAACTTTAGACGCAAATATCTGGCAATTATTCTTTTCTCAATTGTTAATATCTTAATTCTGCCATCCTCACAAGGGCAGAATAAGACAGGCCGGGCTGACAAAAATGCCACTTTCCCTGTTTCCATCGATTGCACCGTCCAGCCTTTCTACCGGCACCGCCCTGACGGCAAACCCGGCCGTGAGATTATTTTAAATTTCAGGGGTCATGAATTTTCAGGCAAGGGAACCATCGAACTGGAATGTGACGGGGTTAAGGAAACAATAAACCTTGATATAACCCCGGGCATTGAAAATTACTCCCTGCTTCTTCCTCCGGGTTCCGGAGTGGATGCAGCCTGCACCGCAAATATTACTCTGAAAAGTGGCAGGCATAAACTTCAATCTTCAGTGCTGGTGCCTGCTAAACGTCAATGGACTGTTTATATTTATCCACATTCCCATGTTGATATAGGTTATACAAACACCCATGAGAACGTTGAACTGATTCACAAGAGAAACCTTGTTTACGGTATTGATCTGGCAAAGAAGACGCAGGATTACCCAAAGGATGCAAGATATCTCTGGAATCCCGAGGTACTATGGCCTGTTGAACGATACCTCAGGAATGCTACTCCGGAACAGAAACAATCAATTGTTGAAGCTGTTCACAAAGGCTGGCTGCATCTCGACGCAGGATATGTTCACACAAACACGACTGCTGCAGCCGATGAGGAACTATTTGAGTTTTTCCGTGTGTGTACTTCAATGAAAGAACTTACCGGCAGAAACATTGAGACTCTTGTCCAGGTTGATATACCGGGCATGACCTGGGGAATTATCCCTGTTGCAGCTGAACTGGGGATAAAGTATTGTCTTGCAATGAATAACGGATCCGACAGGGTAGGTCTATCCACCGATTTCAGTTTCAAGCCCTTCTGGTGGCAGAGTCCCGACGGTAAATCAAAAATACTCTTCTTCCAGCCTGGAAGCTATAATCCGGGAGCCATTTATAAAGGATATCAGTTCTGGCCATTAATGGCAGGTCATACCGATAGTGCAACACTCCTTAAGATAGTAAAAACCGATAATCCACGGTCTTTCTTTATTGATAAATACCTTGAGGACAAGCTTCCAATGCTTGAAAAATCAGATTATTATCCCTACGATATATTTCTGATGTCCTGGGCAATGGCTGATAATACTCCGATTGACGCCGATCTCCCTGATGCAGTAAAAAGCTGGAACGAGGATTATGCTTACCCTCATCTTGTAATTGCCAGTGCTACACAGATGATGCAGGCGTTCGACAAGAAGTATGGGGATAATCTACCCGTTCTTTCAGGCGATTTTACAGAATACTGGACAGACGGACTTGGCACTGCAGCAAAGCAGACAGCCATGAACAGGGCTTCAAAGGAGAGACTGATACAGGCTGAAACCCTCTGGTCGATGCTGAATCCGGAAACTCCTGCCCCAAGAACTGAAATAAGTGAAGCATGGAGGAATATCATTATGGGCACAGAACATACATGGTGCTACATGGATCCCAAAAAACAGCCGATCACAAATGATATTCTCAAGGTTAAGTTTGGTTTCTTCCAGAAGGGAGAAGATATAAGCAAATCAGTTCTTGAAGAATCACTGGAAAATGTAACGGCAGAAGGAAGCAGTGAGACAGGTGTATTCAATACATTGTCGTGGAGCCGTAGCGGTCTTGTATATCTTACACCCGGACAATCGGGAAAATACAATTCTGCTGTTGATTTGCAGGGGGAATATGTTCCGGCTCAGAAACTTTCAACCGGGGAACTTGTCTTTATGGCCAGCCAGGTTCCTGGTTTGGGATCAAAAAAATATATCCTGAAAGAGCGGAAAATTAAAAATGTGGATGGAATCGCTTCAGGTAATGTTCTGGATAATGGATTAGTTAAAGTAGTTATAAACCAGCAGACCGGTGATATTGAGAGCTTTGTAAGCGGCAACTATGAATTTGCCGGTAATAATTCAGCCACGCTGATAAACAGTTACAGGTACCTTCATGGTGAAGATAGTCCTGAGAAAGCAACGACCGCTAAAAATGTAAGAATATCTGTAAAGGAAAATGGTCCCCTGCTGGCAACACTGCTGGTGACGTCAGAGGCTGAAGGTTGCCGTAGCCTGACTCGTGAAATTACTCTTATTTCAGGACAGTCGCACCTGGAAATTGTAAATGTTGTCGATAAACTTGCAGTTACTGAAAAGGAGGGAATCCACTTCGGATTCGGATTTAATATTCCTTCACCTGTTATTAAGTTTGACATTCCGTGGGGCATCGTTGAGCTGGAAAAAGACCAGCTTGCTGCTGCAAACCGCAACTGGATTGCCTTTCAGAGGTGGCTCGATATCTCAAACGAAGAGAGGGGAATTACCTTCTGTTCACTGGATGCCCCATTGTTCGAAAATGGTACAATGTCGGCCAATGTTCTTGGTGGTGCAACAAATTCTCCAAAGTGGATCCGTAAACTGGAGCCATCCCCGACAATCTATTCATGGGCTCTTAATAATCACTGGCATACAAACTTCCCTCTGAGCCAGGAAGGTATTGTCTCCTTCAGGTACCGGATTCTTCCGCATAATACAAAATATGATGCTGTCACTGCAAACAGGTTTGGTCTGGAACAGGTTCAGCCCCTTATTGCCACAAGCCTGAAGAAAGAAGCAGTCACTGATCAGCCATTAACGATTGAAGGAAGCAGCAGTATATATATTTCCATAATTAAATCCGGCAGCGGTAGCGAACCTTCAAAGATCCGGCTGCGTTCTGTTTCGGACAAAGATGAATCTGTAAAGATTATCTGGGAAAGCCGTAAGGCAAAATCTGTTACTCTTAACGGAACAGCGGTTTCAGGCGAAATAGAGGTACCTGCGAAAGGGTTTGTTACTTTAGATGTTGTTTATTGATTTACTCCTTTAATTTCTTTGCGTCCTTTGCGTTATATCTTTGCGCTCTTTGGGGTTAAAGGAATTTAACCATGGATATTATTAAATCACCAAAAAGCACTATTTTAGTTGTGAATGCTTTTCAGTTTAAATCATTAAATATGAAGACACATCCGTGGAATTTAAAATGGATCTATCCTGTTCTTTGTCTGATTATTATGTCAGGAAATATCTTCGGGCAGGCCACAAAAACAGATGCCGGCAAAAAAGGTGATTATTCATATTTCAAGGGTGGAGCCATAAGCGTCGTCCCTTCCTCTCACCAGGATATTGCATGGATGGACAGCATAGGTAAATGCATAGAATTCCGTGACGTAAAGATGATAACTCCGGTTCTGGCAAGACTGAGGGCTAATAATGACTTCAAATTCTCTGTTGAAGACGGTTTGAGCCTGAGGGAATATCTTCAGAGGCACCCTGATTCATATGATGAGATCCTTAAATATACCCGTGAGGGTCGTCTGGAGTGGGGTGCCACATACAAACAGCCTTATGAATCGATGTATGACGGAGAATCGCTGATCCGGCAGACTTATCTTGGCCGGAAATGGCTGAAAAAAACATTGCCAGGATGCGATTTTAAGGTCTACTGGAATGAAGACGTACCCGGAAGGTCTCTTCAGATGGCGCAGATATTGTCTAAATCAGGAATCCCTTATATGCAGTTCAGCAGGCATCAGCCCGGGATCTACAGGTGGTACAGCCCGGATGGCAGCTTCATAACATGCTATACTCCGGGGCAGTATGATGAAGTCGGGATACCGGTGAGAGAGGCACATACCGACATTAAAGCGCTCACAAAGGCGTTTACATCCATCATGACAGAGTGGAATGATTATTACAAAAAACGTCAGATCAAGCCTGAAGTTCAGTTTCTGTACTCTCACGATTTTGCCACACCTCCGGATTATGATGCCTTCTTTAATGACTGGAATTCAAAATCAGCAAAGCTCTGGAAAACCAGCAATAAATTATTCTACAGCTACCGAATGGTTTGAGGCCGTCACAAAAGGTGATCCTTCATTTGATAAGATCCAGGGAGAAAGACCCGATGTATGGCTTTATATTCATGGCCCTTCACACCAAAGAGCCCTTAAGGCATCAAGGGAGGGATCACGTCTGCTTACATCTGCAGAAAAATTTGCGACATTCGATGCACTCCAGCAGGGATCATTTAAAGATTACCCTCAGCCATCCTTTACAACAGCATGGGAAAATGCAATTTATCCCGATCATGGCTGGGGTGGGAAACATGGCGACCTGACAGACCGGACTTTCCGGACTGTTTATGAAACTGCCCGTTCGATAGCGTCAGATATTCTTGAAAAATCGGTGAATAATATTGCTTCAAGAATCAAGTTCTCCAAAGATGCAATACCTGTTACTGTTTTTAATACACTCTCATGGGAGCGCACTGATATAGTAAAATTCACCCTTGATGTTGAGGGTAATCCGGAGAATAATTTCCGGCTGGTTGACCAGAATGGCAATGAGATCCAATATCAGCTTATCGACGAACATCAGATAAACGGTAACAGGGATGAAGTACTGACTTTTTTATTTGTTGCTGAAAAGGTTCCTTCCATCGGTTATAAAACATATTACCTTGAAAAAGGAAAAACAGATGCCAATAAAAATGAATTCAGGAATGACAGCCGTAGTTATGAGAATGTGTATTATAAGGCAGAATTTGCAGACGGTGGGATTAAATCATTGTATGATAAAGAGTTATCTGAGAATGTTCTAAATACAGAGAAGTTCCTGGGATCAGAGCTGTTCACAATGCAATCGGTGGGAAACGGCGCCGGGGAATTTACAGATGTTCAGCAACCCACTATGGAAGGTTTTGAAAAGATGAGTCAGTATGGTCAGTCATGGTCGCTTGTATCAGAAGGCCCATTGAGGGATGTGTATGAATTCAGAAAAGAGATCAGCCATGTCACTGTTTTGCAGCAACTGATTTTTTATAAAACAATCAAGCGTATTGATGTCCATATTGAACTGAATGGGTTTGACGGCACAAGATATCGGGAATTCCGGCTTGCTTTTCCTTTAAACAAGGCAAAATCTGAAATTGCCTATGAAGTTCCCATGGGTGTGGTAAGGATCGGTAAGGATGAAATAAAAGGGGCTGCAGGTTTCTCAAAAGCATCACAGATTTATGATACCCCTTGTTCAGAGGTTCACCCCCGTGAAGTTCAGGATTGGTTCTCTGCATCTGACGGAACCAATACTTTAACAATAAGCTCCGACGTTGCGGTATTTGACTGGATTGATCCCACTGCCAACCCCGCCGGTTATGCCATCCTTCAGCCTGTTTTGCTTGCCAGCCGTAAAAGCTGCCATGGAGAGGGTAACTATTACCTGCAACCCGGTGATCATGACTATACTTTTTCAATCTATTCACACAGCGGTGACTGGAGAAACGGGTATCGCCTCGGTACTCAATCAAATCAACCTTTGAAGGCTGTTGTCGCAAAGCACTCCTCCATAGGTGCAATGCCGGAAACTATGAGCTTCATTTCAGTTGAGAACAAAAACCTTATTCTTAGCACTGTTAAGAAGTGTGATGATGATGATAATGTGATTGTCAGGTGTTATGATATTGAGGGAAAAGAGAGTGATGCAAAAATATCTATTTCGGTACCGGTAAAGAAAGTGGAACTGACCAATATGATTGAAGAGGAGGGGAAACCGATTCCGGGAAACGGTAATAGTCTGGGACTGAAGGTTGGTCATAATTCTATTGAGACGATCAAGTTGTTCTTAAAATAGTATCGTATGTCCTATAACTCTCTCCTCCTTTTGAAGGAGGAGTACCCCGAAGGGGGGAGGTGGTTGATTTATCAATATGGTTCAAAGATCGATTCTAATATCCTATGAAAAAGCTTATCATCCTTTTATCTCTGTTTTTTTTCATTTTCAATCTGTCCTATTCCCAGGTAGTCAATGGCGTGCTTAAATGCAAGAATGATACCTATAACCTGCTTAATAGGATTTCAGAATCGGTATGTTCAAAGGGAGAAATTTTACTCTCTATCACAACCCACCAGGATCTTGGCTGGGTTGATGAGGTGGAGAAGTGTATTATTCTCAGGGATACTCTGTGGCTTACCCCGTACCTGAAAAGGCTGAAGGAAGATCCGGGATTTAAGATGGACATAGAACAGACTTCCATTATTGCTGAATACCTGCACAGGCACCCTGATAAAAAAGCAGAAATACAGAAAGGTCTTGATGATGGAAGAATACTTATCGGGGCAACATATACCCAGCCCTACGAGGAGCTCTTCAGCGGCGAATCACTTATACGGCAGATCTATCTTGGGAAAAAGTGGCTGTCAGATAATTTTAACGGATATGAATCGGATACATATTATAATTCAGATGTGCCCGGCCGTACTTTGCAGATGTCGCAGATATTGGCAAAGGCAGGAGTAAATAATATGTTTGTAAGCCGCCACGAGAAGGGTGTTTTCGACTGGTATAGTCCCAATAATTCAAAAGTAACAATGTTCTCTTCCGGACATTATATCGACTTTTATAATATCCTTGGTAAAGAAAGCGATGCCGGCATAAAGCAGATGGCCGAAGAGGTGCTGTTCTGGGCGAAGTATTATGATGCAAAATCAAAAAAGGTGATAATACCTGCCCTTCTCAATTATGAATTCATCTGGGACCAGAAGCCTGTGAAAAATTGTGATCCCTTCATGGCTCTGTGGAACAGTATAAAAGCGATTGAAAATGAGAATGGTGAGAAAATAAAAGTTTCACTTCCTCCATTGAAGTATGGCAATCTTAATGCCTGTCTTAACGCTATCCGCGAAAATTCAACTAAAATAAAGCCTATTTCGGGAGAGCGTCCTGCAGTATGGCTATATATACACGGTCCATCGCACCATTTTGCGATATCAGCAAGCCGTGAAGCTGATATTCTTTTACCTGATGCAGAAAAGTTTGCTGCAGTAAACGGACTGCTTGAAGGGAACTTCCGGAATTATGATGAAAGCGGTTTTGATGAGGCCTGGGAAGCAAAGATCTATCCCGATCATGGATGGGGTGGAAAAGGAGGAGAGATAACCGACAGACTCTTTCTGAGCAAATTTGTCAAAGCGCGCGAAGATGCATCAGCCATTCTTGACAACGCGCTTCAGAGAATTGCTTCCAGGGTTGAATATAAGGGAAACGGGATCCCCATCGTGGTTTTTAACGGATTGAACTGGAAAAGAGATGATCCGGTCAGTTTCAGGATCACATTCAGTAAAGGTGAGGCACATAATTTAAATCTTTTCAATGCTGACAGGAAACCTGTATCTGCTCAGCTGACTGAACAGGAATATTTTGATGATAGATCAATCAGGTCATGCACCGTTGCATTCATAGCATCAGATGTACCCTCAGTGGGGTATACCACCTTCTATGCAGAAGCATCAAAGAAGCCTGCGAATAGTGAAATTGTCCCCTTCAGTAATGATTTCGAAAACAAATTTTATTCAATACGCTTCGGTAAGGGAGGAATTGAAAAGCTATATGATAAGGCTCTTGGAAAAGATGTTGTTGATCCTTCAAAGTTCAGACTTGGTGAAGTTTTTACAATGCAGTCTGTGGGTAATGGTGCCGGTGAATTCAGTGACGTGCAGCAACCTTCCATGGAAGGCTATGATAAGACCGGCAATTATCAAACCAGCTGGGAAAAAATTGCTGATGGTCCTGTTTATGCAGCGTTCAGGTACCGCCAGCCGGTTCGTTATGCCGTCGTTGAGGAGACAGTAATTATTTATCACCAGATTAAAAGGATAGATTTTGAAATTGATATTAAAAACTGGCAGGGAATTCTCTACAGGGAATTCAGGGCAGCCTTCCCGCTTAATATGAGTTCCTCTCGTATTACCTATGAGGTTCCGATGGGTGTTGTTGAGATCGGAAAGGATGAACTAAAGGGAGCTGCCGGTAATAACTATACAACTGAATGCAAACTTGTGCACCCAAGGACTCTGATCGACTGGGTGAATGCATCCGGGAATGAGTTTGGCGCGACAATCAGCTCCAGCGTGATTGCCTTTGATTATATTGATCCTACAACTGATCCGACAACCAATACCCTTATCCAACCGATACTCTTTGCATCAAGGAAAAGCTGTCACTGGGAAGGGAATGACTATATCCAGCTCGGTGACCATCATTTCTCATTCTCCCTGTATATACATGAGCCGGGCTGGAAAAAAGGATTTCATGAAGGCAAGCAGGGTCAAAATAAGCTTTATTCAGTACTTGATCCTGTCAGAGCAGCAAATAAAAGCCTTCCCGAAAAACAAAGTTTCCTTTCAACAAGCGGTGATCTGTTGCTTCTTACAGCTTTCAAGAAAAGCGAGGATGACAACAGCCTGATAATGCGTTTAGTTGAAATGAGTGGTGCAGACCAGAAAATCGGACTGCAGTTATTCTCACCGGTTAATAGACTTTATGAAACTAATCTCATTGAAGGGGATGAAAAGGATACAGGACAAAATGGTAAGGATATCAGGCTGGAAATAGGTCATAACTCAATTGAAACATATAAATTAAAATAATTGATTTTCGAGCGTGTTATATAAAAAGGAAAATTAAAGTGTACATTATGGGTTCAATTAAAGATGAATTAACTCAATACCGGATTTTTTTCAGCAAAGAGCTTTATGAGGATATTCTTCCCTACTGGATGAAATATTCAGTCGAAAAAAACGGTCATGGATTCTATGGTGCAGTTGATCTTGATGGAAATCCGGTACTTACTGCCAATAAAACAAGCGTCCTTAATGCAAGGATCTTATGGACATTTTCAGCAGCAGCAATGCTCGAAGGGAACAAAGAGTATGCAGCAATGGCAGATAAAGCTTACAGAGTGGTAACTGAAGATTTTGAAGATAAGGAGTATGGCGGTTACTATATGGAATTATCATCTGATAACCATGTGGCTAACGATATCAAGCATACCTATGCCCAGGCATTTGTTATTTATTCCCTGTGTAAGTACTTTGAATTTCGCCCTCTTGATTCTGTGTTGCAGAAAATCCATAGCTTTTTTTACCTCCTGGAAGACAAGGCTAAAGATCCTGAGAATGCCGGTTACAGGGAATCTTTTACCCGCGACTGGAAGATCTTCGGAGAGAATCGTATGGCTGATAACAATGAGCCCAAATCGATGAATACTCACCTTCATGTTCTGGAAGCATATGCTGCTCTTTACAAAGTGTGGAAGGATCCGAAAGTTGAACAGAGACTTACAGAACTTATGTACCTCTTTCTGGATAAGATCATCAGGAAAGAAGGCCATTTCGGCATCTTCTTCGATGAATCATTCATTGAATCAGAATCTTCAAAGGGGATCTGTTCATTCGGGCACGACATTGAAGGTTCCTGGTTATTATGGGAGGCAGCTGAGATCCTGAACAATAAAGATGTTTTAAAGAGAATGCGAACGGTGGCTGTAAAGATGGCAGATAATATTGAAAGAGTTGCTGTTGATAAGGATGGTGGTCTTTTTCTTGAATCGACACGTTACGGTAGTCACGTCAAGACTAACAAACACTGGTGGCAGCAGGCCGAAACACTTGTTGGCTTCATGAATGCATATGAGCTTACGGGCGATGAGAAATACTGGAATACTGTAAAGCTTTCATGGAAATTTATAGATACATTCCTTATTGATCATCAGAGGGGAGAGTGGTATACGAAGCTGAACCGCCTGGGTGTCCCATTTCTTGTTGAACCGCCGGATGATCCGTCACCCTATTACCGCAACGACTGGAAGATAGATCCCTGGAAATGCCCCTATCATAATGGAAGGGCGATGATGGAGATGATGAAGAGGATTGATGAATTGTTGAAAAGTTGAAAGAGTTAAGACAAAGTGTTCCCCTCCCTGGAGGGGTTAGCTTTGCAAGCCGAAGCCTAAGCGTAGGCTTGGGGTGGGTTAAACGAGGATTTATAAACCACGGATTTACACGGAGTTTCACGGAGTAAAACACGGAAGGACTATCGTGGTTCCCCTCCTGGGAGGGGTTAGGGTGGGTTTCTTCTGGAAATTATATTTTGAAATTTCGAAAAATATGACATCAAGAGAACGTGTTCTGACTGCTTTAAGAGGTGGTACCCCTGACAGGGTGCCAGTCTGGGAATATCTGTTCAGTCTTAAACTCCAGAAAGAGGTAATGGGCTATAATACAGTATTGTATGATGGCAAAACCCAGGTGGAGATGGCAGCACGGATGGGGCTGGATGTTGTATGGGCTCCGGTCAACGGGTTTTGCGGAATTGAAGATACTCCTCATGACCTTAATGAGACTTATAAGGATGAATGGGGGGTTACATATAAAAAGAATGGCTGGCCGATAATATCTCAGATTGATACTCCGGTTAAATCAAGAGAAGACTGGGAGAAGTACAAAGTTCCTGCTGTTGATACTCCCGGAAGACTCAGAATACTTAAAGATACTATTGCAGCCAACGAAAAAGATCTTGCAATTACAGCCGGATTCCTCGGGCCATTTACAATGATGACCTGGTATCTTATGGATTTTGAGACACTTTCAATGTCGTTGTTTATGGATCCGGATCTTGTCCATGAGATGAATGATGCCTTCGTGGAATGGGCTCTTGGAGCAGCCAAACTGGCTTATGCCACGGGAGGCGTTGATGCCTTCCATATATCGGATGACTGGGGAGGTACAAATGGATTATTGATCTCGCCCGACCATTTCAGGGAATTTTTTCTGAAGCCGTTTGAAAAACTTGTTTCCGGATTCAAATCCTTCGGTATTCCTGTAATAATGCACAATGACGGTAACTTATGGGAAATTCTTGACGATCTGGTAAATACAGGTATTGATGCATATCACCCTGTGGAGAAGGCCGCCACAATGGATCTGGTCACTGTAAAGGAAAAGTACAAAGGCAGGATCTGTCCGATTGGAAACGTTAACAATAAAACAACAATGGTAACCGGAACTCCTGAAGATGTGATAAAGGAAACGCTGGAATGCCTGCGGGCTGGAGCTCCCGGAGGAGGTTATATTCTTTCCACCGATCACAGCCTGCATGATGATATTCCGCTTGAGAATGCGATGGCGCTGATTGATACCGTTCATAAGTTTGGTAAGTATCCATTAGAGATTTAGTAATCGGTATTCAGTATTCGGTAATCGGTAATTTGCAATAAGTTTTAACATGACTCCGCTCTACGCTCTACGCTCTACGCTAACCTCTAACCTCTTACCGCTAACCTCTAACCTCTAACCCCTAACCACTAATCCCTGACCCTCCCCATGAACAAAATCCTCATTCAATGCACAATCGCTTCCGCCCTCGGCGGGCTGTTATTCGGCTATGACACCGTAATCATAAACGGGGCGATGCTCGATCTTGTAAAATATTTTAATCTCACCCCAGCCATACAGGGATGGACAGTCAGCTCAGCTCTTGTCGGATGCATAATCGGTACTATCGTTATTGGCAAGCCGGGTGATATCTTCGGGTCGCAGCGGTTGCTCCAGCTTCTTGCGGTATTGTTTTTTGTTTCGGCTGTGGGATGCGGAGTAGCTCCAACAATCAGCGTATTCATCACTTTCAGGTTCATAGGTGGACTGGCAATCGGAGGTGCATCAGTACTTTGTCCTGTTTATATCTCGGAGATTTCACCACCAAAGCACAGGGGTTTGCTGGCTTCCACGTTTCAGCTGGCCATTGTGTTTGGTATTTTGTTGTCGCTGATCTCAAATTATCTTCTTCTGAACATAGGTGAGAATAACTGGCGATGGATGCTTTTCAGCGGAGCATTACCTGCTGTTGCATTTTTCGTTATGCTTTTCTTTATAAGGAAGAGTCCGCGCTGGCTTGTGAAAAAGGGGAGGATTGAGGAGGCAAGAAAGAATATTGAAGATCTCTCATCTCATGAAATAGATACTGACCAGACCATACTCGAAATTCAGGAATCTATAAATGTCGAGGATGCAGGAAAGAGAATAAAGTTGTTTAAACGACCTTACCGCAAGATTATTTTTATTGGAATATTCGTTGGTATTATCAGCCAGCTTACAGGTATAGGTGTCGTCTTCTATTATTCTGCCCAGATTTTCAGTATTGCAGGCTTTTCAAGCGACACATCTATGCTTCAAAGCGTTATTCTTGGACTCACTAACCTCATATTCACCATTCTCGCGATGATAATAATTGATAAGGTGGGCAGAAAAAAGCTTTTGCTTACCGGACAGCTTGGCATGGTGACAGTACTCGGCCTATTCGGATACGGACTTCTCTCGGGAAATATCTCAGGCTACTGGCTGGTGGCTTTACTGGTGGCATATATTGCATTCTTTGCTGCATCGCAGGGGGTGGTGATATGGGTATTGCTATCCGAGATGTTTCCGAATGTTATCAGGGCACGCGGTGTATCGATAGGATCTTTTTCAAATTGGGTTGTAAGTGCTTCCCTGAATTTTTTCTTTCCTATAGCAGTAGGAATCTTCGGGACTACGCAGGCTGCCCAGCAGATGGGAATGAGTTTTGCGTTTATTTTCCTTGCCATTGTGACACTTATCGGATTCTTTTATCTGAAAACACATATTATTGAAACAAAAGGTAAAACGCTCGAACAGATTGAAAAGGAGGTCCTTTGCTAGCCCTTTGTGTCCCCTTTGTGGTTAAATAGCAAATTAATAAGTACAGGATAAGATTCAGGATTTAACAAATATCAGATGAATAATCGTGAAAGGATATTAACAATTCTTTCCGGACAACAACCGGATCAGGTTCCATGGTTTGGGGATCTGGATTACTGGGCAAATTCCCTTGTAAAACGGGGATTGAAGCCAAAGGATTTTATTTTGTCGGATGATTATATTCAATGGCACCATGACCTGGGAGTAGGATTCTATTTGCAGGGTTATTTCCCATATAAGCAGACAATTTCAGGGTGCAAGGTAAATGAATGGAATGAGGGGCACAGGCACTTTAAAGAGATCAGTACACCAATAGGTTCTGTGAGGGAATGCTGGGAATATATTCCTACTTCATTTTCTGACGCTCCGGTTGAACACTTCATGAAGTCAGAAGCAGAGATTCCGGTTATGAAGTATATCTACGAGAATACGAGTTTTGAGCCCGATTATGACCGGGCATATCTCAGAAAGAAACAGGTAGGTGACCAGGGGGTTGTCCTCTGTTACCTGCCTAAAAGTCCGTTTATGCATCTTTTGGCACTGGAGGCAGGAGTTTTGGCTGTAACAATGGCTGCACTTACTGCACCCGGCGAGTTTAAGGATCTTCTCGATACAATGAAAAAAGCATTTGATCAGGCTGCCAGTATTGCAGTTGAGAGCCCTGCCGAAGTTCTTATGATACCCGAAAATCTTTCCTCTGAAATGGTTGGACCTGAGCTGTTTAAAATGTATATGTATGAATACCAGAAAGAGTGGACTACTAAAATAAGGGAAGCAGGAAAATATTCATTTATACACATCGACGGCACTCTGACCGGATTATTGAAGCAGGAAGCTGAAGTAGGTTTTACCGTTTTGGAAGCTCTTACTCCCTATCCTGTCGGAGATATGAAGTGGGAAGATATTGAACCATTTGCGGGTGATTCAGGAAGCATCCTCTGGGGTGGGATCCCAGGATCGTATTTTACAGATTGTGTTGATGATGAGGAATTTGACAGGCATGTTAAGTTTCTTCTTTCGATAATGACAAAAAGCCCTAGATTTGTTCTTGGAGTAGCAGACCAGGTACCGCCCGATGGATTGGAACGACGTGTAAAACGTGTCAGTGAACTTGTAAATGAATTTGGAAAATATTGCTAAACGATAGATAATGAACCTTGAACCAATAAGAACATCCCCCTGGCCCCCTTCAAAGGGGGAATCATGGGAGCAGCCCCTTCAAAGGGGGAATCATGGGAGCAGCCTCTTCAAAGGGGGAATTATTTTTGGTAACTTTAAACCTTGAACCTTAAACTATAAACGACAAATGAACGGATACGAACGAATAACTGCCGCCCTCAAAGGTGAAAAGCCTGACAAGATCCCTGTAATGCTCCATAATTTCATGCTTGCAGCCAGAGAACATGGTATAACAATGGAGCAATACCGGGAAAGCCCTAAGCTGATAGCCGAATGCATGATTGCTTCAGTAGATAAATATCAATATGATGGAATTCTCATTGATATCGATACAGTTACACTTGCAGGTGCTGTTGGGGTAAAGGTTGACTTTCCTGTTGATGATCCTGCAAGATCTCATGACGGAAATATTGAAAATCTGGATGATGTATTCAGACTTAAGCCTGTCAAAGTGGAGGATTACAGGTATATCCAGAATTGTCTTGAGGCCGTGCGCATTCTGAAAGATTATTATAAGGATGAGATTTTTGTCAGAGGAAACTGCGACCAGGCACCTTTCTCCCTTGCCAGTATGATGAGGGGAGCCCAGACATGGATGCTCGATCTGATGATGGGCACTGAAGAGCAGATAAACTTTTTGCTTGAGTATTGTCTCGATGCAGGAACCCAGTTTATAAAACTTATGACACAGACTGGCTGCCATATGGTTTCAAACGGAGATAGTCCGGCAGGACCCGAGATGATATCTGCCGATATGTATGTTAAATATGCCCTCCCGTTTGAAAAGAGACTGGCTGAAGCCGCACACAAAGAAGGCGTTAATTATGCCCTTCATATCTGCGGAAATACTGATGTAATACTGGAACATATGTTAACTGTGGGTGCAGATGCTATTGACCTGGATTATAAGACAGACAGCAGGAAGATTTATGATGCTTTTCATAATACGACAACTCTTATAGGGACGATAGACCCAAGCGGAGTACTGGCATTGGGAACTCCGGATGATGTACGGAACCAGTCATTGGAGCTGCTTAATATCTACCGGAATTCAAACCGGATAATCCTGAATGCCGGATGCGCAATTCCACCAACAACACCCTCCGTTAATATTAAAACTATGATCGAAACGGCGAGGAATTTTCGTTAGCAGAAAGCAGCATTATTTAAAGGTATTAATCAGATAGTGGGAAATATCAACTTCAATAATTCAATCAGCACCCAAAATTTCTTGTCATGAAAAATTATTGCAAATTATTGGTTATCATCTTATTTAATGTGATGATTCTGGCTCCCGGTGCCAGAGCAGTTGGTCATGGACAAATTGACAATCCGGTTACTGTATCAGCTTCAGGATGGACAATAACGGCAGATCCCCTTCAGGGCCATCTGACTCTTTTTCATGACAGTCTTGGTATTTTACTAAAGGAGATCACCCTTAATATAAAAATCAAAAATGAACTGAAACCACTAATGAAGTGGACCGCTGAGAAAAAAGGAGAGAGGCAACTCTCCATTCAGACTATACAACCAACCTCGGTCTGGATTTTTGAATTAAATGAAAATAATGTTATAATCTCCTGCACCTCAGCAGATATGGTTCTGACAGCTGCTGCTCCCGCATCTTCCGAGCGGGTTGTATCAAGGTTATTGGATCCTTCGGGAGTGCCAGTCAACTGGACCGGAACCAGTGAGATAACAGTCTCATGGAATGGTAAAGAGACCATCAATCCATCCAACTTTCCCTCCAAAAATCCGGAAGTCATGACTTTCGGACTTGGTCAGGTTTCGGCATCGAACCTGCACAGTCTGTTTGACAGGAAGAATGATATAGGTATAGTCTTCTCCGAATCTACCGGCATGGTAAGAAACCATCAAAATGAAGATTTGCTTGAGATTACAATGCCGGTGCCAGGTAATGCAATTATCAGGTTAAAGCCTGACTACTTTACCAAGACCCTTGGTCTGCCATCATACACTCGTTTTGATGACTCTTTATTTCCAACTGCACCACTTATATGGGGCAGCTGGACTGCTTATTATTATGAAGCGAGGGAATCTGACATTGTAAGAAATGCAGACTGGCTCTCTGCAAATCTCAAGCCATATGGCTTTCAATATGTTCAGATTGATGACGGCTACGACAGGGGCAAGGAGGAGGGGCATTACTGGATTGAAAACTGGAATAAAACATTGTTTCCCCATGGACCTGAATGGATTGCGCGATATATCAAATCAAAAGGGTTGAGGCCCGGAATATGGCTTGTCCCAAATTCCTATGCAGGTGCTTTCGAAAAACATCCTGACTGGTATATTTATGATAAGTCGGGGAATGTTATTAAAGATTATAAAACTCCTGCACTCGATTACACTAATCCTGCAGTACAGGAATGGCTTAAAAAACTGTTTTCTACATTAAAGGGATGGGGTTTTGAATACTATAAATTTGATGGAGAATTATACTTACCGCTCTATTCACCCGAAGTGGATCTGACAAAAATATTTGATAAGTCGATAGATCATCTGGATGCTTACCGGAGCCGTTTAAAACTTATTCGTAATGTAATTGGTCCTGAAACATTCGTTGAAGGATGCGTTGCAGGTTCGCCTCTAAACGGAATAGGGTTCTTTAATTCAGTATTTAACGGAGCGGATATGTACAATAGCTGGAAAGGATGCTATGCAGTCTTCAGCTCTATTAATGCAAATGTTTTCTTAAACCACATTGTGACTTATGTTATGCCCGGAGAGGGAATCGATGTTTCCCCTTTGATGAGCGCTGAGGAAGCGATGCAAAAAATGACTCCCCGTGCCATTGAGGTGGTCAAATCACGCGAAGATCCGTTTACCGGTTTTGGAACCACTATGGCCGAGGCACGCACCCTGGTATCGCATGTATCACTCTCAGGCGTAGCTTATCCACTGACAAGCATTATGCCCGATCTGCCCGAGGAGAGGGTGAAGCTGTTAAAAGTGACAATGCCTACAATGCCTATCCTTCCTGTCGATCTTTATGGACGGGGTAGCGATCTGGAATGGACTACCTTTAAGGAATATACTACTGATACATATATTCATAACTATCCCGAAATACTTGATCTAAAGGTAAATGCAAAGTCCGGCATATATGATGTTGCAGCCTTTACCAACTGGAGAAGTGAAACAGTGTCAAAAGAAATCTCATTCTCTGACAAACTGGGGCTTGATACCGGAACTCCATTTGTGGTTTTTGATTTCTGGAATCAGAGCTTGCAGGGTGTTTACATGGATAAAATGGAAATCGATATTGAATCTCATGATACCCGGGTTCTGCTTATCCATCCTCTGAAGGGACACCCTCAGCTGATAGGCAATTCAAGACATATTTCCGGAGCTCAATCCATACTGGACCTTAATTGGGACGATTCATCCGGCATTCTCAGGGGTACTTCAGAAACCATTAAGAATGATCTGTATTCTCTCTTTGTTTATGTTCCTGAAGGTATGGTCCTGAGTATGGCATCTGCACTTAGCGGTGAAGATCATGAGGTGAAAGTTAAGAGTGAATTGGATGGTAATTTGCTGGAAGTGAGTTTTCATGGACAACAGGAGCCTGTGAAATGGCAAGTAAGATTCTCAGGTAAGCCAGGTACCCAAAAACCTCTACTATAATTAAAAAAACGCTGACAGATGAGAGTAATTTATTGCCTTTTTTTCACTTGTATTACAATTGCCGGTTTTAGTAAAAGCTTAACCGGACATCTCTATTCTGTTCCAAATTCTTTATGGCCAGAATCATTCGGGAACCACAGGGCTGTTCTTGAAATATCAAAACCTGTTGAAGTTGCGACTCTTGATATCCTCTGGAGGAGACACGATCCGGATCCTCAGAAAAAGCAGCTCATAATTGTAGAGGCATTAACCGGTGATACAATTGCAAATATTTTACGGTATTCAGTAACTAAAGAACGCTGCCGTCTTGCTTTCGGACCAGTTAGAAAAGCGGGGACCTATTATTTCTACTATCTGCCTTATGAGGTTCAGGAAGACTGGGGATTTTACGGGAAAGACTATCTGAAGCCTGAAAAGTCACCCTCAGGGAAATGGGTTAATATGAATAAGGTAGGGGACATGTCGAAACTCAGTTCTTTTACTGCCGCAAAACTCACCGGCTTTCAATCCCGGACAGCTTTTGACTCTTTCTATCCGATGGAAATCATCCCGCTCTCTTCTGAAAAAAAGAGCCTGCTCGCGAAATATACAAGTGACTACCTGATCTTTCCTGAGGAGAGGTCTTACCCTGTAAGGATGAAAGACGAAATCCCATTCAGGTGGGTTGAAAGGGGACCCTCAGGAAAGTTCAGCGGGGAAGCAATGAAGAACGAGTATTATGCATTTCAGGTTGGAATTTATGCCTCGAAGAAGGAATTAATGAATTTAAAAGTTGAGTTCTCCTTGCTTGCTAACAGCAATTACCAGATTCCGGCTTCATCACTTACCTGCTTTAACACCGGGGGTGTCGGGCCTTATGGAAAGCCGTTTGAAAAGAGGGTGGATGTACTTAAGGGAGCTGTTCAGCCACTTTGGATCGGAATAGATATACCGGAAAATATTCCTTCAGGAAGCTACAGCGGAACAATAACCATAAGACCGGAAAACGCTGATCCTCAGACATTAGAGGTCAATATTAAAATCAGAAATGAAGTCCTGAAAGACCGTGGTGACAGCGAGCCATGGAGGCATTCCCGGCTTCGCTGGCTGAACTCAACACTGGGTATTGATGATAAGCCGGTAAAGCCATATGATGCAATCGAATTCCTGGGAAACAATGTTTACCGGCTAACAGATAAAAAACTGACAATGGATCCTGGAGGAATGCCGGGATCAATTAAGGTATCAGATACAGAAATATTGGCACGTCCTCTCTCATTTGTTGTCGAATCAATGAGCGGAGCAGAACAATTCTCCTTGCCGGAAGATGTTGCCCTGTTAAAAAACGAACCTGGTGCACTGAGCGGTTCCTGGAAAAGCAATTCGGGGAATATTTTAATGAATGGTGTTGGTATTATTGAATCTGACGGGTACATAAATTATAAAGATCTCGCTGACAGCCTGAGAGATCTGAATATAAAGGATATCAGACTTGAAATACCATTTTCGCAAAACATTGCTGAATATCTGATGGGAATGGGATTGCCGGGGACCATTGTTCCCCAGGAACATCAATCAGGCTGGAAGGGGCCCCATGACAGTTTCTGGATAGGTAATACTTCGGCCGGACTCTGGTGCGAATTAAGGGGAAGCAGCTATAATGGTCCCCTGCTGAATCTATACCATCCTGCCTATCCTTCGTCATGGTATAATGAAGACAAAGGAGGCTTCAGAATTAAAAAGGATCCAAAAGAGGTAAAAGCTGTTGTTTACAGTGGTGAACGTGTAATGAAAAGCGGTGAAAAGATTGAATTTGAGTGGTCGTTTCTCATTACTCCGGTTAAGAAGATAAATTATAAAAGCCAGTTTGCTGACAGGTATTATCATAACGGAGAGAAACCTATGCCCCCTGATGCGGATCTCGCCTGCGGAGTCAAAATAGTAAACCTTCATCATGCCAATAATTACAATCCTCATATCAATTATCCTTTTATTGCTGTGGATTCAATGAAATGGTTTGTGAACAGGATGCACAGCAAGGGTCAGAAGGTTAAGATCTACTACACAATACGCGAACTCACTAATTATACTACTGAGATATGGGCACTTCGCAGCCTGGGTGATGAAATACTTGGCAAAGGCAAGTGCGGAGGGTTTCCCTGGTTGCGTGAACACCTGATTGAGGGTTACAATCCTCAATGGTATCAGCATTTCCAGGATAAAAGTGCTGATGCTTCAATACTTAGTGCTCCTGGAGATTCCCGATGGTATAATTATTACATTGAAGGACTAGCCTGGCTGGTTAAGAATGTTGACATTGACGGGCTCTATCTCGATGATGTAACTTACGACAGGCGGACTGTAAAAAGGATCAGAAAGGTTCTGGACAATGAGAAGCCAGGCTGCCTGCTGGACCTCCATTCCAATACCGGCTTTTCAATCGGGCCTGCGAACCAATACACTGAGTATTTTCCTTATGTTGATAAGCTATGGTTTGGCGAGAGTTTTCAATATGATAAAATGCCACCCGAAAACTGGCTCGTTGAGGTCTCTGGAATCCCCTTCGGGTTAATGGGCGACATGCTCCAGGGTGGCGGAAACAGGTGGCTGGGGATGGTCTATGGAATGACAGTCAGGCATCCATGGTTAACTGAAGGTGTTACATGTGACCCGAGACCAGTATGGGAGATCTGGGATAAATTCGGAATTGAAAATTCAAGGATGAAAGGTTACTGGGAAAAAGATTGTCCGGTCACAATCAATAATCCCGATGTTCATGCAACAATTTATCAGAAGGAGGGAGAATCACTAATATCTGTTGGCAGCTGGGCTGATAAAACGACATTGATCACAATGCAGTTTGACTGGAAACAATTAGGTATTGATTCTGAAAAAGCCCTCCTCTTTGCTCCTTACATTAAGGATTTTCAGGAGGAACGAACATTTAGACCTGATGAACCTATACCTGTTGATCCCAAAAAAGGCTGGCTGATCTATGTTCATGAAAAAAGGTAATAAGATTATTATGTTCTTAACCACGGAGTTTCGCTGAGTTTTCACGGAGTTACACTGTTTATGGCTCCGTGTTTTACTCCGTGCAACTCTGTGCAACTCCGTGGTTTTATATTATATTTGGTTGTTAAACGAAAATCATTCCCAAAATGCCAAATCACAAAAAAACCTTAGTGTTGCTGATTGTAACATTTGTTACATTATCATTAGTATCATGCTCAGGATGGCATGATCTCTTTCGGAAAGTCCTCGTCTCTTGAAAAGGCTCTGTTCAAAACAAAGGAGAAGGAGTCGCCACTGCTCTGGAAGAATGTGAATACTGCCCCGGATACCTGGCATGTTGAGAAGGATCTCCTGATCTGCACAGGTAAACCGATTGGAGTGATGAGGTCAGAAAAGCAGTATGAGAACTTCATCCTTCATATTGAATGGATGCATATGGAACCGGGAGGCAATTCCGGGACATTCGTCTGGAGTAATGCCACTCCTCCGGAGGGAGGCAATCTGCCAAATGGGGTCGAGGTTCAGATGCTTGAGCTTGAATGGGTCAATCTGAATACGAAGGATGGAGTTGTTCCACCCATAGCATATGTTCATGGCGAACTGTTTGGGGTTGGCGGAGTGGAAACCATGACTGATAATCCACGTGGTACAAGAAGCAAGTCAATTGAAAACCGTTGCAAGGGAAAGGGTGAATGGAACACATATGATGTTGTATGTGTTGATGGTGTTGTCAAACTTTCCGTTAACGGGAAATTCGTAAACGGTATCTCAAAGGCCACTCAGAAGAAGGGTTATATCTGTCTTGAATCAGAGGGAGCTGAGATACATTTCAGGAATATCAGAATAATTGAAATGCCCGAAGGAGTTACTACCCCTGAACAAACAGCACCTGAATTAAAATGAAAGACTCAACCAAAACAATACGGGATAAGGGCAGGCTACTTTCTCTTGATGCACTCCGAGGTTTCGATATGCTTTGGATAATCGGAGGCAGCGGTATCGTAAACGCTCTCGCAAAAAACAGCGATGCCGGGTGGCTGAAAGCTCTTGATCTACAGATGACACATGTAACATGGAATGGATTTCATTTCTATGATCTTATTTTTCCCTTGTTTATGTTCATCTCAGGAATAGCAATTCCCTACTCTGTTAAATCAGCTTTATCAAAGAATCCGTCGAAGAGTAAGCTGATACTTAGGTTCTTAAAGAGGATGGTTATTCTTATTGTACTTGGAATGCTATATAACGGAGTCTTTAAGGATGGTTTCGCCAATGCCAGATATGCCAGTATTCTGGCGCAGATCGGAATAGCTTACTTCTTTGCCTCGGTTATATATACCTTCTCAGGATCAGTAAAATCAACAATTTTCTGGATTACTGGCATTCTGGCAGGTGTTTCGGTAATGCAGTTATTTGTCCCTGTTCCCGGTTTCGGGCCAGGTGTTTTTACTCCCGAAGGTTCCATGAATGGATATATCGACCGGTTATACCTGCCGGGACGGCTTGCATATTTCAACGGTATTTTTGATGCTCTTGGGATATTATCGGTTATTTCGGCAATAGGTATAACCCTTATGGGGATAATTGCCGGAAAGGTTTTACAGGATAAAAACTTCTCTGAATACAGGAAAACAGGAATTCTTGCACTTATAGGGATAGTATTAATTCCCATTGCTGTTATTCTGTCGCCTGTTTATCCGATTATTAAAGTTTGCTGGACAACAACTTATAACCTGCTGGCAGGTGGAATAAGTTTTCTTCTGATAGCTCTCTTCTATCTTATAATAGATGTCTGGGGTTTTCAGAAATGGTCATTTTTCTTCAGAGTAATAGGTATGAATTCTGTTTTTATATATCTCTTTGGAAGAATTGTCCCGGTTGATGAGATCACAAAGTTTTTCGCAGGCTGGATAATTATACCTTCCGGAGGATATGGTGAAGTGATCGGGGCAGTGGTCATTGTTGCGGCAGAATGGTTGCTGCTCTGGTTTATGTATAAGAAAAATATATTTGTTAAAGTATAATTATGAAGCACCTCAGGATGATTCCCTTATTGTTATCTGTTTTCCTTCTTTCAGCTTGCAGTTCCTCTGAACTACCTCAACCGCTGAGCCTTCACCCTCAGAATCCGCACTATTTTCTTTTTCGCGGTGATCCTGCAATACTGATTGGTTCTACTGAGCACTACGGGGCGGTTATGAACCTTGACTTTGATTATATAACCTACCTTAATGAACTTGCCGCATCGGGACTAAATGTAACCCGTACATTTTCAGGAGCCTATGTTGAGCCTGCAGATGCTTTCGGCATAAAGAAAAACACAATGGCTCCCGCTCCGGAAAGGTTTATCTGTCCATGGTCCAGAAGCAAGCAACCTGGTTATGCCAACGGAGGGAATAAATTTGACCTTTCAGAATGGGATAAGGCATATTTTGCAAGGCTGAAGGAGTTTGTTGCTGAAGCAGGCAAAAGAAACATTGTCGTTGAGCTCGATCTCTTTTCCAATTATTATGATACTGTTCAATGGAAACTTTCCCCCCTTAATATTCTGAACAATATAAACAGGATAGGCGACTTTAAGGATCACAAGGAAGTGCTGTCCCTTAAACACTCTGATCTGCTGAAAGTTCAGGAGGAAATGGTCAGGAAGATCATTAATGAGCTGAAAGAGTTCGATAATCTTTATTATGAGGTGTGTAACGAGCCATATTTTGGCGATACACTTGCACTGAGGGACTGGGAAGTTCATATGACCGGTGTTGTTGCAGAGGCAGAGAAGGATTTTGTAAATAAGCACCTTATCTCCAATAATGTACAAAATTTTAAAAAACTGGTTCCAGAACCAAGACAGCATGTCTCAATCTACAATTTCCATTATGCGGAACCGCCTGTTACAGTCCCTCTTAACTATCATCTGAACCTGCCACTCGGAGATAATGAAACTGGGTTCAGAGGTATTGAAGGTACCATTTACCGTATCGAGGCATGGCGATTTCTGCTGGCCGGAGGTGCTCTGTTTAACCATCTCGATTATTCTTTCACAACTGAAAATGAAGATGGAACCTATGTAGTTCAGAAAGGCGAACCGGGAGCGGGGAGCAGAACACTTCGCGAACAGTTTAAAATACTTGCAGGATTTATGAAATCGTTGAATTTCATAAATATGAAGCCGGTAAGTGAAACTGTTCTGAAGACTGATGCAGAAGGTATTGCTGTCGAGGGACTTGTTGAAGAGGGGAAAGTCTGGGCATTCTACCTTTCTGCAAAAGATACCGTAAGTAAAACAACAATTCTTGAGATAAACCTGCCTGAAGGTTCATATAACCTTACATGGACCGATACCAAAACAGGCACTGAAACATCTGAACCCCATGATGGTCATAAGGGTGGCTGGCTTCAGATAAAAACACCGGAATTTATGAATGATATTGCATTATGTATTAGGAGAACTGTTTAAGACCTGGCTATCCTCATAACCCTGCTTACTGCATCATCAACCTGCCCCCTGCTCTCAAGACCCAGTGTCATGCAATGAACATTTCCGCTCTTGATTACATATTGCAGTGATGCTTCCCGCTGATCGTCTTTTATAAGATCGCCCATCCCGAATACTTTCATGCCGATAACACCCTTCCCATTCTTTCGGGCTGTTTCGAGTACCGGCATAACCTCTTCAGGCGTGCCGTCCATCTTAAATCCCTTGTTGTTTATCCTGGCAAGCAGCACATCCACCCATGGATTGCTGGCTGCATGCTTCATAGCATCAAAGTCGTGGCACGAAACACCAACAGCCTTGAAAATCCCCTTCTCCTTGGCTTTTGATACCTCATCCATGTAATTCCTGTATTCTGTTGACCACTCACCATGAGTCATGCAGTGCAAAAGCAATATATCAAAATATTCAGTTCCCAGTTCAATCCTGAAACGGTCAAGGCTTGTCTGGAAGGGTTCCTTCTTATACCATCCTTCCTGATCGTATACCATTACTTTCGTAAGGATGGATACCTTATCTCTGGGCATAACTTTCAAAGCCTCACGAACATATTCATGAGAACCGTACATATCAGCTGTATCAAAGAATCGAATCCCTTTATCGTAAGCATATTGTGAGAGCTCTACAAATCCTTTCATACCGAGCCTGGTCTGGTTTGAAGCATTCTTCCAACCTCCTGATCCTGTCCCAATGGCAACACGCGGCACAATAAGGCCCGTATTGCCCAGCTTCACCATATCTATGGTGTCTGGAGCAGGGGAGAAACCAAAACCTTTCATCCCTCTTGAGAATACAGCTAATCCAGCCAGTCCTGCTGCACCTGTTTGTATAAATTCACGACGAGTAGTCTTTTTCATGCTGTAAAGATATATTATTATTGATATACTAATAAACAGTTATAAGATAAGTTTTGTTGGAAGAAATCATCTTTTTCTTGCCCTTTCAGTCTGTCATGCATGTTTCAGGAAGTTTAAAACAAGGAATATTGCATCTTCACCTCCGAATCCTCCCGCCTTTGAAACGATAATGATCTCTTTGTATTTTTCCCCTTCAAAATATCCGTATGGGATACCGTGCACTATTTCATCATGCAGAACCACTCCCGATATTTTAAGGATCTGAGCGGTCTTAATTGCTGTATCTCCACCGGTTAAAAGTATGCCCTTTATATCGCAGCTCTGAATTATTTCACCGGCAACTTCT
>CAWALO010000034.1:0-28778 GCA_963782945.1 uncultured Bacteroidales bacterium | reverse complement strand
TAATCATGAGGTCGGGAGTTCAATTCTCCCTCTCGCTACACAAAATATCAACTGCTTAGACAATTAATTGTTTAAGCAGTTTTTGTTATGTGCAAGGTTTTATCTCAGATATTCGCTTACAGTCTTTGAAATCCCCTTTTTTATCTGTTCCCAGGTTTGATTTTTAAAACTCACTGGTGTTTCACTTTCCTCGGCTTCGGCATAGTATGTGATAGCATGTGGGATACTTATAGCGAGCATCTGGCTGGGATATTTCTGCTTGTGCCAATCGATCAACTGTTGCAAAGGATAATGCTGCAGCAATTCATACAAATCCCAAAAGTCCTTTTTCTTGGCTCTCCCAAGTATTGCCTGGATTTTCATTGCAGAAATATCAGCGCTGCTGTACATCCTGATCTCTTCTACCTCTTCAATTTCTGCAATTGGCTGGTGGGGAAAGTAAACAATATCAACTTTTATATTCTCAATGAAGCAAAAAATTCCAAACTCTGTTTGTTGTTGTTTGTAAACAAATGCTTGTCCGAAAGTTGCTTCAAGTTCACCAATAATCTGATGAGTATTAAATCTTTCATGAAAAAACAGATCAAGATCAATAGAACTGCGATGTCCGTATCGAAGCGAAAGTGCGGTTCCTCCAACAAGAGAGAACGGCTTAAGGGACGGCAGAACCATCAGTTTTTTCAGTAAGGAAAGAGTCCCGGATTCAACTGTCTTAGTATGTAACATCTGAATTCATTAAGTGGCTTATCAATTATTGCACTTGCAAAATATATTGTATGAAGTGGCAGGTATTTCGCCTGTAAGAGGGCTGCAGTCACTTTTTCATCGCCATAATACCTTCTGCACTGGCGGATATCATCAACATCGCCCCGTTCAAAAACCCGCTCGATAACAAAGTTTGCTTTGGCATCATAATCAATCTGCTCAAAGTTTACATCCCAGAAAATGCGTTTGTTGAATATGGGTTTTATTTTTTCTTCCATAATTACAAAAATAATAAAATAGGATGGTATTGCAGTATACTGAGGTGTGGTAAGTGAATTTATTCGGTTGCCTGCTAAAAGCCGCATTGGAGACTTTGGTTTTTAGTTATGTCTCTTAATCAATACTGCCGGACCAAATGTGATTATTTTGTCCAGCTGCTCAGCGCAGCCTGAATTATTATCCGGTAAAAAGGGAGAGTGAATCCATTGGAAAATTGAAAATGAAACTATATATATTAAATGATAGTAAGTCAACTAAAGTAATAATCAAAAAATAATTAGATTTGAATGAAACAAAATAGCCTGATAATGTTCTCTAAAGAATTTCTTGAATACCGGTAGTTATTATTATATATATTTTCTGAATATGAGTACACAATTTAAATCAAAAATTGACCAGCTGTTTGCCAGGCAGGAATTGTTGCTTTCTGCAAAAAATGAGAAGATCGAAAACGGAAATGGCGTATTATGACCGCTACAAGAATCCGGTTCTGACGGCAGCGCATACACCCATAATATGGCGGTACGATCTTGACGAAGAAACAAATCCATTCCTTATGGAGCGAATAGGCATGAATGCCACCATGAATTCAGGAGCAATGAAATGGAATGGGAAATACATTCTGGTCGTGCGTGTTGAAGGTGTCGACCGGAAATCTTTTTTTGCAATTGCCGAAAGCCCCAACGGCGTAGATAATTTCCGCTTTTGGGATTTCCCAGTGACAATTCCTGAAACCGGAATTCCGGATACCAATGTTTATGATATGCGTTTAACCGCTCACGAAGATGGCTGGATTTACGGCATTTTCTGTTCCGAGCGCAAAGACCCGAATGCTCCTCCCGGAGATCTGTCGTCAGCAGTGGCAGCAGCCGGCATTGTTCGTACCAGAGATTTACTTTCCTGGGAGCGCCTTCCCGATCTGAAAACAAAAAGCCAGCAGCGAAATGTTGTATTGCACAACGAATTTGTTGACGGGAAATATGCCTTATATACCCGTCCCCAGGATGGATTTATTGATGCCGGAAGCGGCGGAGGCATTGGCTGGGCGCTTATAGACGACATGACCTGTGCTGAAGTAAAAGAAGAAAAAATAATCAATTTCCGTTATTATCATACAATCAAGGAGGTAAAGAACGGCGAAGGTCCCCATCCGATAAAAACAGCTAAAGGCTGGCTGCATCTCGCCCATGGAGTGCGTGGTTGCGCTGCCGGTCTGCGTTATGTTATATATCTATACATGACCGATCTGCACGATCCGTCTAAACTGATCGCAGAGCCTGCCGGTCATTTAATGGGCCCTGTCGGAGAGGAGAGGATCGGAGATGTATCAAATGTCTTGTTTACAAATGGCTGGATAGCCGATGATGACGGAACCGTATTTATCTACTATGCTTCGTCGGATACCAGGATGCATGTGGCTACTTCAACTCTAGATAAGCTGGTAGATTATTGCCTGAATTCCCCTGCCGACGGTTATCGCTCAGCTGCATCAGTCGAGACTCTGAAAAAACAGATAGAGAAGAATCTGGCCATATTGGGAAAAAAATAGCTTAAGGATGCGCAATCAGGGAAAGTAAACCTCAATGGAGATAATTAACTAAATACAAATACCCACTATGACTCTTGAAAAAATAAGCCTGAAGGAGAAAATCGGATACGGTCTGGGCGATGCCGCTTCTTCAATGTTCTGGAAGATCTTCGGAATGTATTCATTGTTTTTTTATACAGATGTTCTCGGTATTACGGCAGCTGCAGCCGGGACAATGTTCCTGGTTGCGCGTTTGTGGGATTCATTCTTCGACGTTTTTGTCGGAATTATCTCCGACCGGACTAAAAGCAGATATGGGAAATATCGCCCCTTTTTGTTATGGTTTGCAATTCCATTTGCCGTAATGGGTGCCATAACATTCTTTGCTCCTGATTTCGGTCAAACGGCAAAATTAGTGTACGCCTACATCACCTATTCATTAATGATGATTGTGTACTCGATGATTAATGTGCCGTATGCTTCATTACTTGGAGCCATTTCTTCAGACCCGGCAGAAAGGAATTCGCTTTCTTCTTACCGCATGTCATTTGCCTTCATTGGTAGCTTTGTGACATTCATGTTGCTGCAGCCTCTGATTGATTTTTTCTCCAAAACATTTGGCAATGAAGGAGTTGTGCAATCGGCTGATGCTGTGAGATCTGTAAGCACCTCACCTGTCGGTTGGGTTATGGGAGTAGGTGCAATCGGAATGATTTGTATTGTCCTGTTCCTGTTATGTTTTAGCTGGACTAAAGAAAGGGTAACACAAATTGAGAGCGATGAAAATGTTTCCATAAAGCAGGATCTGAAAAACCTGCTTCACAATGCTCCCTGGTGGATTTTAGTTGCAACCGGCCTGGCTGCCCTGCTTTTCAATGCGATCCGCGATAGTGTTGCGATCTACTTTTTCAGAGACTACGTGAGAGTAAACTATAGAATGGCAGGAACGGGATGGGATATGACGACGATTTATTTTCTTGTCGGTCAGGCTGCCAACTTAATAGGGGTGATGGCTGCACCTTCGATATCAAGAAAATACGGCAAGAAAAGAACATATATGATTGCCATGTTAATTGCCGGTGTATTAAGCACAGGCTTCTATTTCATCCCGAACAGTATCACCTGGATTCTGATTTTTCAGTTCATGATTTCTGTTTTCGCCGGATATGTCCTGCCATTATTATGGTCGATGTTTGCCGATATTGTGGATCATCAGGAATTAATAACAGGACGCCGTGCGACAGGGTTGATTTTCTCATCCTCTTCCATGTCTCAGAAATTGGGGTGGGCTTTAGGCTCGGCAATGAGTGGCTGGATTCTGGCCGTGTTCAAATATGTTCCCGATGCATTACAACAAAGTCCGGAAACCATTTTTGGCGAACATATAATGATCAGTTTAATGCCTGCATTGTGCTGTATCCTTGCTTTCGCAGGGATGATGTTCTATCCGCTTTCCGATAAAAAAGTAAGGGAAAACTCTTTACAACTCGATCTGAAAAGGAATAATGCCATCACGAATAAATAGATTCTCATATCTTATTTTCGTATGAAATACAATCTTTTAGAACTCTCACAGCAGCTTAAGGACGAGTTGACGCATAATATTCTTCCCTTCTGGATGGAAAAGATGAAGGATGATGAACAGGGTGGTTTTTACGGCCAGATCAAAGGTGATGGGCAGCTTGTTCGGGATGCAGCTAAAGGAGGAATCCTGAATGCACGCATCCTCTGGACTTTTTCAGCGGCTTATCTTCAGGAAAAGGATCCGATATACCTTGAAATGGCTAACCGTGCAAAAGCCTTTATTTTGAATCATTTTTTTGATTCTGAATATGGAGGAACCTACTGGACCATATCATACGACGGAAAACCTGTGGACAAAAAGAAGCAAATCTATTCCCAGGCATTCTTCATCTATGCCTTTTCAGAGCATTATCGCGCATCTGGCGACTCATCAAGCTTACAGAGAGCTATAGATCTTTTCAGGATAATTGAAATGCATAGCTTCGACGCTGAACTGAATGGCTATTTTGAAGCCTATAGCCGCGATTGGAAATTATTGGAAGACCTGCGCCTTAGCGAGAAGGATGCAAATGAGAAAAAGACCATGAACACTCATCTTCATATACTGGAAGCCTATACCAATTTATACCGGGTATGGAAAGATGATGAACTTGCAAGGAAGCTTCGCAATATGATCCTGATATTTATTGAAAAGATAATAAACCCAAAAACCAGACATCTGGAATTGTTTTTTGATGAAAACTGGAATTCAAAAGCTCAGATCGTATCGTATGGCCATGATATTGAAGCCTCATGGCTGATTGATGAGGCTGCACGAGTGCTGGGTGATCCTGCGGTGCTGAGTGAAGTTCAGGAAATCTGCATCGGCATTGCAGAAGCTGCCAGCGAAGGATTACACCCAGATGGAAGTCTTGCTTATGAAAAAGATTATGCCACAGGCCATCTTGATAAAGACCGTCACTGGTGGGTACAGGCTGAAGCCGTGGTTGGATTCATGAATGCTTTTGAATTAACCGGAAATAAAGAATGGCTTGATAAAGCCCTGAATTGCTGGAACTTTATATCATTGAACCTGATTGACAGAAATGGAAAAGAATGGTTCTGGAGTATTTCGGATAATGGAATAGTCAATAGTAAAGACGATAAAGCCGGGTTTTGGAAATGTCCTTATCACAACAGCCGTATGTGTCTGGAAGTAATTGTGAGAAACCTGGGGGAATTAAAGTATTTGATATAAGAACTGATTTATGAATATAATAAATTGCTTCATTACATCTTTTGGTATTATCATTCTTGGAATAGGCATGAATGGGAATTGCCAGTCTGCTAAAAATGCTAACTCCTATCAGGGAAAACCTTTCCATGACTCCCGTTACAATAGTGGTGCCCAGACAATTCCTGGCAGATTGCAGTGCGAATACTATGATCTTGGCGGTGAAGGCATAGCCTATCATGACAGTGATTCCATCAATTCTGGCAGCGGTCGGTTAAACCCTGCTGACGGATCCTATCTTCATGAATTCCGGATCAACGAAGCCGTTGATATTTCTTATACCAAATTTCAGAATCCTCCCATCGACAACACCCCATATAATTTTGCCGAACAGCAAAAAAACCAGCTTTATGTCGGATGGACCAAGCCGGGCGAATGGACAAAGTACACTGTTAATGTTAAAGCGGCAGGGACTTACCAGCTCGGGATAATGTTCACTTCAAATAAAAAAGGGAAGATCTCTTTGGCGGTGAATGACCTTGACGTGACAGGGCCGCTTTCCATTCCTTCAACCTTTGTCGCTGCTGATTCTGTTCCCTGGAGACAATGGCATCACTGGAACTACATTGATAATATCGCGCAAGTTGAACTGAAAAAAGGGAAACAGACTATCTCAATTCACACCGTTGAAACAGGTGAGATGAATTACGATTATATTAACTTTAAATCGGTATTAAAGTAAACCAAAACAAAACAATGAAGATGATAACTGAAGAAAGAATTCAAAAATTTCCCGGATGGATTAAAGGAGTAATAATTTTCTTAAGGAAAATGAGAGTTCCCGGGAAAATTGTTTACATAACCATCTCAATACTGGCAACCCTCTGGTTCCTTATCCGTGTTATTCCCAAACCATCGAGAGCCACCTACCCCTGCATGCAGATAGCTGCGCCAATGATGTCAGGATTTGTACTCTGGATAATAGCAGTTACAGGTGCGGCATTTGCATTCAAAAAAGCTAAACTGAAACTATTTCAGGCTAAATATATTGCCGCTTTACTTTTTCTTGTTCTTGCAATTGCCTCTGCTTCAATTTATACAATTAAGTCGGAAGCGAAAGAGAGTGCAGGCAAACTTGAAATCTGGTATAAACCAAACATTCCGCTCGGAGTGGCCAAAGGTATGTTTCCGGGAAAGGTTGCCTGGGGGCACAATCCCAAAATTGCATCATGGGACGGCAAAACAGATTTTTGGTGGGAAGATACTCACAACGACCAGAAAGAAACGGACAAACTCTTGAGGGAGACCCTTTTTACCCTTACAAATAAACAAACGGAAAAAGCAGCATGGGAGGGATTATTCACTTTCTATAATAAAACCAGCCGGAATAAAAATCAGGGATATAAGGCCGGTGAAAAGATTGCCATTAAAATAAACATGAACAATACTGATACTCATGAAAGCAATAACAGAATTAACGCTAACCCTCAGTTAATCCTTTCATTATTGAGCAGTTTAATAAATGAAGGCAGTATTCCTCAGGATCAGATTACAGTTGCAGATCCAAGCCGCTTCATTACAAACAATATTTTCGATAAATGTCATGCAACATTTCCGAAAGTAAGGTTTGTGGATCATAACGGTGGCGACGGTCGGGAGAAAGCGACTTTTACAGAAAACGGATTTCTTTATTCTTATGATTTTGACAGACAGACCAGGGGCCTTGCCTCATGCTTTGTGGAGGCAAGTTATGTAATTAATGTGGCACTGATGAAAGGACATGTAAGTCAGGGAGTGACCCTTTCATCAAAGAATTTTTTCGGATGTATTGACATTGAAACCGACTGGCGGAAAAATGCACATTGCAGTGGTTTCAGTCAGAACAGGGAAGGAAAGAGGCAATATTCCGTTTATCCTGATTTCATGGGTCATAAAGACCTTGGTGCAAAAACAATTCTGTTCCTGATTGATGGTATTTATGGAAATAAATTTGTCGATGGCGTCCCTGAATATAAATGGGCATTGGCTCCTTTCAACAATCAGTGGCCAAACAGTCTCTTTGCTTCTCAGGACGGAGTAGCCATCGAATCGGTTGTTCTTGACTTTGCTCTTACAGAATGGCCCGATGCACCTGATATGATGTACAGCGATCATGCTATGGAAGAAATGGCTCTGGCCAATAATCCTCCATCAGGTGTCATTTACGATCCGGAACGTGACGGAACAAAACTTACAAGTCTGGGAGTAACGGAACACTGGAATAATCCTGCAGATAAAAAATACAGCCGCAACCTTAAAACAGGTAGTGGAATAGAGCTTGTATATTCATTGGTAAAAGCCAGATTGTAAAATGTATAATGGGCATTATTTCAACTGTTGTCGATGCCTGAAGCCTGATGCCTGCCAATCCAAAATAGTTATACATTTATCAGATATTTCACATTTTTACAAAACCTAACCATATGAAAGTATTATTCATTGGAGGAACAGGTAACATAAGTACACCTGTAAGTAAATTGGCTTTGCAAAAAGGGGTGGATCTGTTTCATCTGAACAGAGGAAATAAACAAGCAATAGAAGGAGTGAAATGTTTAATTGCTGACATGAATAACCGGGAGCAGGCAAAGAAAGCTTTAACTGATCATAAATGGGATGTAGTAGTAAACTGGATTGCATACACCCCTGAAGATATATTGCGTGATGTTGATCTGTTCGAAGGAAATACGAGTCAGTATATATTTATCAGTTCAGCATCAGTATATCAAAAGCCACCTGTTAATTATATTATAACAGAATCAACTCCCCTTAAAAATCCTTTTTGGGATTATTCCAGAAATAAAATAGCATGTGAGGATCTTTTAACGGCTTTGTACAGGGACAGGAATTTTCCAGCTACAATTGTTCGTCCATCTCATACTTATAATACTGTAATTCCTGTCACTCTTGGTGGCTGGGAGGAATATACCGTGGTAGACCGGATGAAGAAGGGATTGCCGGTTGTGGTTCAGGGCGATGGGACCTCTTTGTGGACAGAAACTCATGCCGATGATTTTGCAAAAGGCTTTATTGGCCTGTTGGGAAATCAACATGCCATTGGTGAAGCATTTCATATCACATCAGATGAGGTCCTTTCGTGGAACCAGATCTATCAGACACTTGCTCATGCAGCAGGTTGTGAAGCAAAAATAGTTCACATACCTTCGGAGTATATTTGTGATTATGCTGATAGACATAATTATCCCTCGGAGCGTGGAAACCTTTTGGGAGATAAAGCGCACTGTGCCATTTTCGACAATTCAAAAATTAAGCGGTTTGTACCGGATTATTTTGCCACCATCCCATTCTCAGTTGGGATAAAACAAACACTTAAATGGTTTGAATCTGATCCTTCCAGAATGATCATAAAGGAAGAAACAAACCGTTTTCTGAATGAGCTTATCGAAAACTATGGCAGGTAAAATTCAAAAGAAATTGTTTTTCTGTCTGCATTAAACTTTTTTAGAATGGATTAATGGATCGTTAACTAATTACTTTATTATTTTTAGCTTTATGTTCTGGCAAATCAACTTTTCCATTTTCAGGAGTTTTTAAAATTGAATCTGCCAACCCTAACACCTAAAATACGATAATTGTGAATAAACTATCTGTAAAAGAAAAAATCGGGTATGCACTGGGAGATGGAGCTGCGAATATTGCATGGCGCGGTGTTTCCACATTTTTACTGATCTTTTATACCGATGTTTTTGGCATAAATCCCGCTGCCGTCGGATTACTGTTATTAATCGCACGGTTCAGTGATGGTGTCAGCGATATTGCCATGGGTATTATTGGTGACAGGACAAATACGAAGTATGGCAAATTTCGTCCATGGATACTATGGTCAGCAATTCCACTGGGGATTATTTTGTCTTTGCTATTCACCGGTCCGAACTTAACTGAGACAGGGAAAATAATTTATGCTTATACGACCTATATTATTTTTACCCTGGTATACACTGCTAACAACATTCCTTATGGCGCACTAATGGCCGTTATGACAGGTGATGATAAGGAACGCACAAGTCTTGGATCGTACCGCATGGTTGGAGCTTTTTCAGGAGGCATGCTGGTGCAGGGTGCGTTGTTATTTTTAGTGGCTCACTTTGGAAATATAAATCCAACTATTGATGTAAGCCGGCAGGATTCCCAAAAATACCAGGTTACAGTATCAGCCCAAAGGGATGTTGACAATGTGAATATTAAAACCAAGAATGGTATAGCCATGTTTACCTGGTCAGATCCTGTAATTGGTGACAGCCTTAATATACCTACCCAGGGTAAGAGTTTTTCACTGGAGTCACAAAAAAAATACTCCTTTATTGTGACAGGTGAAGAAAATATCAATGCCGGAAGTATTTCAATAATTGACCAGAAGAGAGGGTACAGCTATTCCATGTATTTATTGTCGGTCTTTTTGTCGCTCTTCCTGATAATTACATTCTATACAACAAGGGAACGCATTACTCCTCCAAAAGCTCAGGAGACTAACTTAGCGAAAGACTTAAAAGACTTGATTAAAAACAGGCCATGGATAATACTTATAATTATTGGCCTGATATTTCAAATTTACAACTCCATAAAACAAGGTATTGTAGTGATCTATTTTGCACATTATTTGCACAATCAGCTTCTGGCTGCCTCCTATATGGTCGCTTTAATGGTGGCATCCATAGGAGGAGCAATGATTACCTCGCCACTGGCAAAAAGATTAGGCAAGCGGAATTTGTTTATTTATGCTTTCCTCTTTTCAGGTATGGTGAATGCATCGCTTGTTTTTTGCAGCCCTGATAATACAGGAGCTATCTTTACTATCGGTATAATTTCGGAGTCCGCCGCCGCCATATTCCCAACTTTGTTTTTTGCCATGCTCGGCGATGCTGCAGATTATTCCGAGTTTAAAAATGGAAGAAGAGCTACAGGGCTGATTTATTCGGCAGGTTCATTCTCAACCAAGTTCGGTGGAGGTATAGCCGGTGCAATTATTGGTTTTGTTCTTGCAGCATTCAATTACAATGGACAAGATGCTGTCGCCATTCAGGGTGCTGTACCGGGGATCATAATGCTCATGAGCTGGATTCCGGCAATTGTTGCCCTTATGGGTGCAGTCACGATGATATTCTATCCTCTGAATCAAAAGAAAATGGATGAAATCACAATTGAATTAAACAACCGGAGAGCCAAAGAATTAGCCCACTGATAAGTGGCGCATAGTAGAAATTTATAAAACAAATAGGAAAATGAAATTCGGACATTTTGACGACAATAACCGCGAGTATGTGATCACCAATCCACAGACTCCGTGGCCATGGATAAACTACCTTGGCAATGAAGATTTCTTCTCGCTGATCTCAAATACCGGCGGTGGTTACTCCTTTTACAAGGATGCAAAATTCCGGCGTTTAACCCGCTATCGTTATAATAATGTACCGATGGACAGTGGCGGTCGTTATTTCTACATAAAGGATGAAGAAACGATCTGGTCGCCCGGATGGAAACCGTGCAAAACCCCGCTCGATAAATATGAATGCCGGCATGGAATGAATTACACTTCAATAGAGGGTACAAAAAACGGAGTCATGGCTAAAGTTCTGTTTTTTGTTCCATTGAAAACATGGGCTGAAGTCCAGAAACTTACCCTCACCAACAACTCCCCTGTTGTGAAGAAATTGAAACTCTTCTCTTTTACCGAGTGGTGTTTGTGGAATGCTGCAAGCGACATGGAAAACTTTCAGCGTAACTTCTCAACCGGTGAGGTGGAAATTGAAGGGTCAGTAATTTATCACAAAACAGAGTACAAGGAGCGCCGTAACCATTATGCTTATTATTCGGTGAATACCCCGATCATGGGTTTTGACACCGACAGGGAGACATTTTTCGGACTTTACAATGGATTCGGCGAACCGCAGGTTGTTAAAGAGGGAAATCCGACAGATTCCGTTGCTCATGGCTGGTCGCCTGTTGCATCGCATTGCATTGAAGTTGAATTGAAACCAGGAGAATCGAAAGATTTTGTTTTCGTTCTGGGATATGTTGAAAATAGCTCAGATGAAAAATGGGAATCCAAAAACATAATAAATAAAATCAAAGCAAAAACCACCATCGCCAGATTCGACACTGCCGAAAAAGTAGATAACGCTTTTGATGCACTGCGTTCTTACTGGGATAATTTGCTCAGTATTTACAATGTTGACTCGGGTGATGAAAAACTCGACCGAATGGTGAACATCTGGAATCAGTACCAGTGTATGATAACCTTCTGCTTCTCACGCTCAGCTTCATACTTCGAAAGCGGTATTGGGCGCGGTATGGGTTTTCGCGATTCCAATCAGGATCTGATAGGTTTTGTTCACCAGATCCCGGAACGCGCCAGGGAACGTATTATCGATATAGCATCAACTCAGTTCCAGGATGGAGGTTGTTATCACCAGTACCAGCCACTTACCAAAAAGGGTAATAATGATATTGGCGGGGGATTTAACGATGATCCCTTGTGGCTGATCCTGGGTACAGTAAGTTATATTAAGGAATCAGGAGATTTCGGAATCCTTGATGAAATGGTACCATTTGATAACGATATGTCTGTGGCCCGAACCTTATTCGATCACCTGACAGTTTCTTTTGATCATGTAGTGAATAACCTTGGACCTCATGGCCTTCCGCTGATTGGCCGTGCGGACTGGAATGACTGCCTGAACCTCAACTGTTTCTCGAATGATCCGAATGAATCATTCCAGACAACAGAGAATAAGTCAGAAGGAACAAAGGCTGAGTCGGTAATGATAGCCGGACTATTTGTAGTTTATGGCCGTGATTATATAGAACTCTGTAAGAAACTCGGCAAAGATAGTGAAGCTGCCCGTGCTCAATCATTTGTCGATTCAATGATAAAAACAGTTAAGCAGCATGGATGGGATGGCGAATGGTTTATCCGGGCATACGACTATTACGGCAATAAAATCGGGAGTAACGAGAACGAGGAAGGTAAAATATTTATCGAATCGAACGGATGGTGTACTATGGCAGGTATCGGGAAGGAGGAAGGCCTTTGCACAAAAGCGCTTGATTCTGTTAAAGAGCGCCTTGATTCTGAATATGGGATAGTATTGAATAATCCGGCATTCACCAAATATTACATCGAATATGGTGAAATATCGTCTTACCCTCCCGGATACAAGGAAAATGCAGCTGTGTTCTGTCATAATAATCCCTGGATAATTATCGGAGAAACGTTGGTTGGAAACGGAAACCGCGCATGGGAATACTATAGGAAAATATGTCCTTCTTATCTGGAAGAGATAAGCGAATTACACAAAACTGAGCCTTACGTTTATGGACAGATGGTGGCCGGCAAAGATGCTTTCAAACCCGGGGAAGCCAAAAACTCATGGTTAACCGGAACCGCTTCCTGGAATTTCTATGCAATCACCCAGTTCATCCTGGGTGTTAAACCTGATTATGAAGGATTAATAATTGATCCATGTATACCTGACTATTGGAAAGGGTTTAAGATAACCCGGAAATTCAGGGGAGCGACCTACCGGATTGAAATTCAAAATCCAAATGGCAAATCAAAAGGCGTTAGTGAGGTAATTGTTGATGGCAAGCCGCAGGCTACAAATCTGATACCTGCTTTTGGAGATGGATTGGAACATACAGTAAAAGTCATAATTGGATAGTCTGAACCAATATCGTTAAGAAAAAGTGATCAAACCGATTGAGAATTGTTATACTTTTATAAGAATTTTTGAAATATTACATTTAATTTTTTACTGCTATGGAAGAAGATGTAAAGAACGGGCCAGTAGAACCTGAAGAGGAGGGTTTGCTGGATAAAGTAAAAAAACTTGTTGATAAAGCTGATGATATTATTGAGGAGAATGTCGATAAAGTGATTAAGAGCAAGGCATTTGAATCAGTTGCGGACACAATTGATAAAGCCGGAGACTTTGTAGAAGGGAAAATTGAGGATATAAAGCAGGGCGGAGTGAAGGAAAAACTCGGGGCTTATGCAGATAAGGCAGAGGAAAAAGCTGATGAAACCCTTTCCAGGCTGAAAGACCTAGGTAAAAAGGTGGCAGATAAAACAGCTGAAAAGCTTGAAGATATTGCTGAGAATATAAGGCAGAAGACCGACACCGATAAGAAGTCTGAAAATAGTTGAACCGGCAGAGATTAAATGAGAGAGGCTGCCCCTTTTTGCCTGGGAAAGCCTCCTTTTAGAAATTAATCAGTCTTTAACTGCTTCTCTGTCATCCTTCAAGTGGAGGGATAACGAGTACCTGTCCCGGATAAATAAGATTAGGATCTTTAAGCATCGGTTTGTTCGCTTCAAAGATGATATTGTATTTATTGGCGTTGCCATAAACCTCCTTCGAGATCTTCGAAAGATAGTCGCCTTTTTTAACTGTATAAAATTGTTTTTCAGGCAACGGAGGAGCAACAACAGGTGGATGTTTAACCACGATATTATCTTCAACAGATGAGATTCCCTCAATATTGCCGGCAGTGACAATTATCTTGTTTTTGTTTTCAATTGTATCAATACTCCCTTTTAAGATAACTTTTTCATTATCCACATTGACTTGTATATCAGATGTGTCGAATCCGAATTTTTTAATATGGGCTGCAACTAAAGCTGCTTTTTCCTGTTCTTTCTTTTCTTCAGATTTTCCGAAGATCTTTTCTCCGGCTGTTTTAATAAAGGATATTAGTCCCATGGCTTCTTTGGTTTAAGTAAAAATTATAATTAGTAATCAGTTAAATTATTTCGCAATTATTTTGATAAGTTTGCCTGCCTGCACCTTGTCTTTCAGTTCAGTGCTATTAAGCAAAGCAACTTCAGCCATCTCTGTCTGAGTAACGCCAAAAGATTTCAATACCTCATCAAATGTACCTGCCCGTGGTACTGTTTTAATTATGATTCTTTTTGGTTTCACGTTTAATTTTGCCGGATCGGTTAGCCTGATAAAATTGGTCATAGCTGTTTCCATCACTTGTGAATATGTTCCAAAATCTGCTTCGGCGGAGAGTCCGTGAAAAACATAAAAAGCATTATTGTATTCAATAAAGTAAGAAAGCACCTTTATTGCACTCTGCTGACCTGTTGACTGATCGCTGGAAACCTGTTTGGATAATGTTACAATTGCCCTCGATCCGTTAACTGTAGTTTTCCGGTTCTCCACCATTGTCAGGCCAAGTTGTTCAATTGTAACCGCTGCAGCTTCTTCCAGTGTTTTTTGCTGAGATAAGGTAAAGATCATAAGAGCTTTCCCATCCTTTGGTACCATCCTGACCTGGATCGGCGAGTTCTCGAGAGCCCATCCCACAGGAAATGAGAATTTAAATTTCATCTCAGGATGATAGAATGTATTTCCCTCAACATAGCCCTGTCTGGGATCATCGCCGTATACTATGCCGTCAATCAGCCGAAGATAACTATCAGGATTTACATTGTAGGAAGGGTATTTCAGCTTTAACTGCCATTCTGTTGCTTTCTGATTTACAGAGGTATAACGATCACCCGGATCGGGGTGGGTCGACATGAAAGATGGAATACCAGCGTTGTCACTGGTCTGATTCATTTTATCGAGCACATTGAAAAAGTCTGCCATTTTATGGGCATCATATCCTATTTTTGATGAGTATTCAACTCCCAGCCTATCAGATTCCCTTTCATTATCACGGCTGAATTTTAGAAAAAGCAGCTGCATACCCTGCATAGCATATTCAGCATACTCCTGGAAATCCTTTGATGCAATCATTCCGCCAATCAGCAACAGTTCACCCATCTGTTGTTTGCTTTGCTGACTGACAGTGTGGCGGGCCGTGATATGACCTATTTCGTGGCCCAATACACCGGCAAGTTCTGCTTCATTGTTAAACTGGGCTAGTATGCCACGAGTCAGATATACATAACCTCCGGGGACTGCAAATGCATTTATTACAGGGGTATCCAGAATTCTGAAATGGTATTCAAGCTTTGGGCGGTGTGAGATCTTTGCCATCTCATTTCCTTTTTCCTGAACAAATGCAAGAAGTGCGGGATTCTGATATTCACCAAAAGTGCTGACAACCTGGGGGTCATACTGCCTGCCCATTTCAATCTCCTGTTTTTCCGATATAAACATAAGCTGTTTCTTGCCTGTAACAGGGTTAACCGCACATGAAATTACAAGGCCAACCAATAATAAAGATATCAGAGCTTTTATCCTGAGGATCACCATTTTCATTTTAATACCTTTTGAGATGATGGAAAGCTAATCTATACTATAATGAGATCTTACAGTATCTGTAAATTAAGTTTTTTAACCTATTCTGCCTATCTTTTTAAAAAGCGGCCCAGAAGACCTTTGGCAACTCCACCTAATAACCCGCCTTTGGAAGCACCTCCAAAGATCTCATTCAGGGGTGACGGATCATCATCAGGAGTAGAATTATTTTTATTCGTGATCATGTTGATCAAAGCAGGAATAGCAACAGCTGCGATTGTTTTTGCAATATCGGGCGACAGGCCGAGTTTGCTTGTGAGGCTTGAGATTACACCGGAAGAAATATTGGACTGAAGGAGATTTGCACCACTGTTGTTTGGCTTATCTGAAAAAAGGTTCATTACATTTGATAGATTTCCTCCAAGCATTTGTCCGGTTACTTCTTTCTTTGTTACATCACCAATTACAGAAAATACCTTGTCGATACTTCCTGCAGGAAGGTTGACCTGACTTCCAAGTTGTCCGCCAACTTCCGATTTCAGGGAATTCATTAATTGTTCAAGCATAGAATTAAGGATTATTCTATCAAAGTTAAACAGATAATATATGAATTACAAAATTATTTATATATGTTATAACACTTTACTGATTAGATTGTTCATCGTATCTTTTAATAATTGGCGACGGGAAATATTTCAATGAGGAAAAAGCAGTTGTTCTTCGATATCTTCTTCCAGGGCTATTGGCTGCATGTCCTGCAGAGCTTTAATACGGGAGACTAAAAGAGTAATTCCAATACCAAATACACCTATTACTGCGAAAGAGTAGCGCAGTCCGGCAATCTCAGAAATATAACCTATAAGCGGAGGCCCCATTAAAAATCCCAGGAAACTTACACTGGCAACTGTTGCCAGGGCAATACCTGCCGGAACCTTGCTGTGCCTTCCGGCTGCACTGTAAACAGTTGGGACAACGCTGGAAACACCCAATCCAACCATCATGAAAGCAATTATGCAGGGTATCAGATATGGAAACAGGACTGAAGTAAAAAGACCAGTCGAGATCATTACACCACTGATTTGGAGCAGTTTTTTCCGTCCGATTTTAGAAATAATATAATCAGCAAGGAATCGTCCGGATGCCATCATTATCATGAATGATGTATAACCAAGTATAACAAGGGAGGCTGGAACTTTAACAACATCTTTAAAATAGATACCGCTCCAGTCGAACATAGCTCCCTCACTGGCCATGCTGCAAAAGCCTATGATTCCGAGCTGAAGCAGAATGCTGTCGGGTCTTGAGAAAAATTTGCGTTTTGGCTCATCCTTGTTTGCACCGGATTTCCCTTTAACAAGAAAAGGATGATTGACCCAGACTATTACCCATACAATAGCAATGACAGTTATGAAATGCCATTGCGGAGGAACCTTCAGATTAATCATAAGCAGGCCGATGAGTGCCCCTGTGAATCCTGCAAGACTCCACCCTCCATGAAAAGAGGCCATGATTGGCCGCTCATACAGACGCTCGGCGGAAACACCCTGGGTATTGATCGAAATATTGCAAAGATTACCAGCTATTCCAAACAAAAACAAAGCGATGGCCAGCTGCCACCCTTCCTTTACAAAACCAATATTGTTAAGGCAAATAGTATAAACGGGCACAGCAAAAAGTAAAACCTTACGGCTTCCGAAGTGTGTGACCAGCTTTCCGGAAAAAGGCATCATCAGAAACTGACCCACCGGCAAGGCAAAGAGTATACTGCCTAACATGGCATCATTCAAATGCAACGCACTCTTGATGTCAGGAATCCTGCTGGCCCAGGAAGAGAAGCAGAGCCCCATGCAAAAATATACCAGTGCCACCGCCAGCCTGATACGCTTCTTTTCCGGATTCAATTCTGTCTGCCCAACTGCTGATTGTATAAGATCTGACATGTGAGTTAGCTGTTCAATAATCGATGCAGGTAGAACAAAACATATGTGCCATCTGTTTCAGGTAATATAAATCATATAACCTGTCGATTTTTCAAATATAATATTATATTTGGAAATATCGTTTTTTGAATAATTTTAGTAAATTGTAATTGCTTCAAATATAAATAATTACATAAATTATTTATATTCCACAAAGTGCATTCTTGACTAAAATATTGACGTTTAGGTTTATAAAGATATATTGCATTTTAAGTTATTGATATTCAGTAATTAGTATTAGAGGAGTTTTAGAAATCTTATTCCTCTGTTCAATATTTGAACTAACTGAGACATAATAAACGAAAGGAGCAACTTATGAGCACCCAGATCAAAAACCACCCTCTTATCAATACTACCGAACCTAATCTCCTGGAAGGAACTTTTAACTACAGTCTCCCCCCGCTGATAAAATTCGATGGTCCTATTATTGAATATATCGATGGAAAGCCTGTGGAATTTGATCCAAAATCCTTACTGAAAAGAGACATTTTCATTACTGATACAACTTTCAGGGATGGTCAGCAGGCAAGACCTCCATACTCGGTTGAGCAAATGGTAAGGATTTACGATATGATTTCGAAGCTTGGCGGACCTAACGGTGTCATTCGTCAGACAGAATTTTTTCTTTATACAAAAAACGACAGGGAAGCACTTGATCAGTGCAGGGATTTAGGTCATAAATACCCTGAATGTACTGGATGGATAAGGGCCAATAAAGGTGATTTCCGGCTGGTAAAAGAAGCTGGGCTGAAGGAAACAGGGATGCTTACCAGCTGTTCTGATTTTCACATCTTCCAGAAGCTTAAATTTAAAGACCGCAAGGAATGTATGGATGCCTATTGTGAGGTTGTTGAGGCTGCCCTGGAAGCAGGTATCAGGCCAAGATGCCACCTTGAGGATTTAACCAGGGCCGATATAGACGGGTTTGTCCTTCCATTCGTTGAGCGGCTTATGAAAATGAGTGAACAGGTTCCTGAGGAACTTTCTGTGAAAATAAGATTATGTGATACAATGGGCTTTGGGATAAGTTATCCCGGAGTGGAATTACCACGGAGCATACCAAAACTGATATATAAGCTTAACAAGGAATGCGGTGTGCCCAGCGAGCGTCTTGAATGGCACGGTCACAATGATTTTCATAAAGTTCATATCAACGGAGGAACTGCCTGGTTATATGGCTGTAATGCTGTCAACGGGACTTTATTCGGGGTAGGCGAACGAACCGGGAATCCTCCCCTCGAAGGAGCAATTTTCGAATATATATCCATAAAGGGTGACCTGTGCGGGATTGATACTACAATGATAACCGAGCTGGCAAACTATCTTGGGTCGATTGGTATGTCTATTCCTGAAAATTATCCTTTTGTCGGGAAACATTTCAGCACAACCCGGGCAGGAATCCATGCAGGCGGTCTAAGGACAGCCGAACAGATCTATAATATTTTCGACACCACAAAACTGCTGGGACGTCCGCCAAGAGTTGCCATTACTGATAAAAGCGGTGTTGACGGTATTTCAATCTGGGTAAATGAATACTTTGGTCTTTCCGGAGAAAACCGCATCAGTAAAATCAAGGTCCACAGGGTGGCTCAGTGGGTGATGGATCAGTATGAAAAAGAGGGCAGGCTTTCGACTATTACGGATGAAGAGCTTGAGGCAAAGGTAAAGGAATATATGCCTGATTTTTGTTTAAAATACACCGGAAGTTTAAACAACCTGAGGTAGTGTCAGGGCAATCCAAAATCCGAAATCCGAAATCCGAAATCCGAAATAATTTATCCAGACCAAACCATACGGATATAAGAAATAAACCAATAAACCTTAAGATATATGAATATAGAAGAAGTTAATGCAAGAGTAAAAAAAGTAATTGCCGATGTACTTGAAAAAAATGTGACTGATATCGGTGATAATGCAAATTTTGTTAACGATCTGGGGGCTTCCTCGATACAGAGTATTCGGCTTATAGCGGGCTTTGAGGAAGAATTTGAGATTGAGATGGATGAGGAAAAATCACTTCAGGTTCAGACTGTTTCGGGCGCAGTCACTTTCATTAACTCCTATTTGTAGGAGGGTTGATCAGATTTAATAACTTCAAAATTATACTGGTATGAGAATCATTATTAAAAAAGACACAAGCGAAGTAGGGGATTGGGCCGCAACATATATAATAGACAAAATTAAAAAAGCGAATCCATCAAAGGAAAAACCATTTATTCTGGGGCTGCCCACAGGGTCTTCCCCTTTGCCGGTGTATAAGGAATTTATAAGAAGACACAAGACCGGAGAGATCTCATTCAGAAATGTGATCACCTTCAATATGGATGAATATGTGGGTCTTCCTGAAAATCACACGGAAAGCTATCATTTTTTTATGCATGATAATCTCTTCAACCATATTGATATTCCAAAAGAGAACATTAATATCCTAAATGGGAATTCTAAAGATCTTGAAAAAGAATGTGATAACTATGAGAAAAAAATCATGAAAGTCGGCGGCATTGATTTATTCCTTGGAGGGATAGGCCCTGACGGTCATATAGCCTTTAATGAGCCAGGGTCCTCTCTTGCCTCAAGAACCAGGATCAAAACTTTGAGCTATGACACTATTCTCGCAAATTCAAGATTTTTCTCCGGAGATGTAAGGAAAGTTCCCACACAAGCCCTTACAGTTGGAGTCGGAACGGTAATGGATGCAAAAGAAGTTCTGATAGTCATTACCGGCTATAACAAAGCCCGGGCAGTCAGGGAGGTAGTTGAGGGTGGCATAAGCCATATGTGGACTGTCTCCATGCTTCAGATGCACCAGAAAGCCATTTTCGTATGTGATGAATCTGCGACAATGGAGCTGCAGGTTGAAACAGTCAAATATTTTAATAATCTTGAAGGCGTAACTGAACATAGCCTTCCCTAATAATTCTTATATTATAAAATGTCCTACAGATTATTAACCAGCGAAGAGATCAGTTTACTGCTCTCCCAGGGCTGCAGTGCCGGGAATTGGTCTGACATTTCTGTTAAAGAAGGATTTTCAACAAAGAATCTGAGGAATGTCCGTTTTGAAGGCAGGATTAAAATTGGTATTCTATCCGGAATAATTGAGGGAGCTGACGGGTCATCAAAAGATTGCGGCATCTATAACAGTAATATCAGGAATTGCGAAATTTCTGATAATGTATGCATCTCCGAGGTTAAAAATCTTACAAATTACTTCATTGCAGAGAATGTGACCATTGAAAATGCGGGTTCAGTGGTGATGACTGGAGAATCAACCTTTGGCAACGGAACTGAGATTGATGTTTTAAATGAGGGCGGAGGGAGAGGATTGCCGATCTTCGACATCCTCTCTTCCCAGGTAGCCTATCTGACTGTACTCTACCGGCATAACAAAGAGTTTACGGGGAAGATACTTGGGATGATCAGTAATTACACCATGTCAAAGCGGTCAACCCGCGGAAGGATAGAAACAGGCTGCAGGATACAGGACTCCATGATTATCCGTAATGTTTACATAGGATCATATACTGTTATTTCAGGAGCCTGCTTCCTTGAAGAAGGAACAATTGCAAGTTGCAGGGAGGCTCCCTCATTTATAGGGGAAGGCGTAGTGGCAAAAAAGTTTATTATCTTATCTGGTTCCACAGTCGACGGCGGAGCATTAATAGATAAGACGTTTGTAGGACAAGGTGTAAAAATGGGCAAACAATATTCTGCCGAGAACTCAGCTTTTTTTGCCAATTGTGAAGCATTTCATGGTGAAGGCTGCAGCGTATTTGCAGGCCCCTATACAGTTACCCATCATAAGTCTACACTCCTGATTGCAAGTCTGTTTTCATTTTTCAATGCAGGAAGCGGTACAAATCAAAGTAATCATATGTATAAGCTTGGCCCTGTTCATCAGGGAATCCTGGAACGCGGATCCAAAACAGGTTCCTTTGCCTACCTGCTTTTGCCATGCGTAGTAGGAGCTTATACTGTTGTGATGGGTAAGCATTATGCAAATTTTGACTCGTCAGATTTCCCGTTTTCTTATATAACTGAGGAAAAGGGGAAAAGTGAACTTACACCGGCAATGAACATTTTCACTGTCGGTACCAGAAGGGATAGCGAAAAATGGCCTTCAAGAGATAAGCGAAAAGATCCCGTTAAACTCGACCTGATAAATTTCGACCTGTTCAATCCTTATATTGTCAGCAGGATACTGAAAGGAATAAATGTTCTTAATGATTTTGCTGAAAAAACACCTAAGACCCAGGATTATGTCAATTATAAAGGCATAAACATTCATCGTCTATTATTGAAAACTTCCAGGAAATACTATGAGATGGCTTTGAAAATTTATATGGGACAGGAGTTAGTCAAACGAATAGACGGCATTAACGCCTCATCTTCATTGAGTGAAATTAAGAGAAAATCTCATGGTTCAAGGGCAGGATGGAACTGACAAATGGGTTGATATATGCGGACTATTCTCCCCGGCAGGGAAGATTGAAGCATTGGTTGAATCTGTCACATCCGGAAATATCGGGTCGATATCTGAATTGAATAAAAGGCTGCAGGAAATTTTTAATAATTATGACAAATATGCTTGGGAATGGTGCGCAGATCTGATTGGCAGGCAAACAGGAACAGAACCTGATACCATTACGATTGGCAGTTTGATTCAGATTATCAGTGATTGGAAGATAAATGCTGTCAAGTTCAATAATATGATCCTGAAAGATGCTGAAAAAGAATTTGACAGCACTGCAAGGCTTGGATTTGGGATTGATGGAGATGACAACACTAAAGAAAAAGATTTCAGTGTTGTGCGAGGTGCATATGCAGAAAACAAGTTTGTTTCAGGACTGCAAAATGAGACATCAGGCATTGAAGAAAAGGCTGACAAGCTCATTGCTCTTCTTGAAAAGATGCAATGAGATTTTAATTGGTTTTTAATTTTTTCACTGGCAAGGCTAAGTTGCCGGATAGTTAAAGAGTGGTTCCCCTGTAAGTGCTTTCACTTTGATTGCCTCAACTTCTTTATTGTCAAGCGGCTCAAGATGATTTCTTAAGTTGAGAGCAATCCTGTAAAGCTCTTCTTCCCCAGCAGGCAAAGCGGCTGTCACAGGGTGTGATAATGTGAACCGCAATCCCATCCTTATATTTTCAGCATCGGTGAATGGTTCATACCAGCACCTAGGATATTTTGATGTGTCTGCTCCATCAGGCCAGGGTCTTTTTGCCATTGCCTTGATGGCAAGGATCCCCATCTTCTTTTCCTGCGCCAGCGCCAGTACCTGCGGACCAAAGTTGCCTGCATACCATGTGGTATAATTGACAGGGAACAATATTGTGTCAAAATCAAATCCCTGCATTAATGCCATTGCCGCTTCAACAGAATGAGCCGAGAAGCCTATAAAGCGGATCTTGCCTTCTTTCCTTGCTTCCAGGAATGTCTCCATCGCCCCACCTTTCCCAAGGATTGCGTTTACATCATCAATTGTTGTAACAGCATGAAACTGATACAGATCAAAATGATCGGTGCGCATATCCTTCAGAGATTTCTCCAGATCCTTCCTGGCTTCTTCCTTTTTCCTTTTTCCTGTTTTGCATGAAAGGAATACATTTTTCCGGTATGGCTCAAGTGCAGGTCCCAGCTTGGTTATTGCATCTCCGTATGCTGGTGCAATATCAAAATAATTTACTCCTGCATCAATGGCAAACCTGACAATTGAGGAAGAGGCTTCAGCTGTAAAATCCCTGACAATAATTCCCCCGAATCCGAGCATGGTCAGCATTTCTCCGGTCTTTCCAAGAGCTCTTTTTTCAATTCCCCCGGTAACTGATTGCCTTCCGATTTCAGACAGGTCTGCCGGAAAAAGAGTTATAGCAGGTGCTATCAGTGAGGTTGTTTTGATAAAATCGCGACGTTTCATAATAGCTGATTAAGAATTTTGAAATCAACCATAAAGGTAGAAAAATTTAGGAGTTTGAGTAAAAACTGCCCTTAATTTTGAAATTCCGGGATCCCTGATTTCCTTAAATTTCTCAATTGGCCCGCTGATGGACGAATTCAGTCCGTTGGTCAAATAAAAAATTAAAACAGCCCAAAAACACTTAAATTAGTGGCCTGAAACTATGTTTAATAATATTTTTCTTTAAAGTCTGTGCAATGTGAATAATGGTTTGAAAGAAATGAGGAGAAACAGGTTTATAACAAATTCCCTGACATTATTTCATAACTTCAGAATAGATTATTTTAAAAATATTCCTTAAATTGTAAGTTGAATTATTGTATGTTATTACTGTTGAAAAACAAAAACTTATATACTTCAATTATTCACAGGGAAGAGCCTGAGAATGACCTTTCATGCGTGAATGTAATAACAAAAACTGTTTATTATTGTTAAATTACCGATCGGATAAATAAATTCAGAGCAGGATGAGAAACACTTTAATACTGATATTTGCTTTTACAATATTTGCTGGCAGGGCTTCGGCTCAATGTAATTTAAAGATCACTGATCCTGATCCCGTATGCTTTCCTGCAACTGTTAATCTTACCGATGCCGCAATAACTGCCGGAAGTGTACCAGCAAACCTTGTCTTTACTTACTGGACTGATGCCCTGGCTACTATTGCATATTTACCATATACCACAGCTACAGCAGGTACTTATTATATCAAGGGAGATAATGGACTCGGATGTACCCAGGTCAAACCAGTGGTTGTTACTGTAACAATTCCTCCAACTGCTTCTATAAGTTATGCCGGAACCCCGTTTTGCAGATCGGTAATCGGAAATCAGCCGGTTACAATCACTGGTACAGGGGCATATACAGGCGGTACCTATTCATCGACTGCGGGATTATCAATCAATTCCGGTAACGGATCTATCACTCCCAGCACGAGTTCTGCCGGCACATATACTGTAACTTATACCATACCTGCATCCGGAGGTTGTCCGACTATCCCGGTCACTACTTCAGTTACTATTCTCGCTGTACCTTCAGCACCTCTGATAGGAACAATTACTCAGCCTACCTGCATTTTACCTACCGGAAGTGTTGTATTAAACGGATTACCCTCACCCGGAAGCTGGACGATAAACAGTAATCCTGCAGGTATATCGGTGGCAGGCACCGGAGCGAGCACAACAATAACGGGACTTGCAGCTGCAACAACATATACATTCACTGTGACAAATTCCCAGGGATGTACTTCGGTTGCATCCGGCAATGTGGCGATTCTGGCACAACCTGCGACCCCAGGTGCACCGCTAATAGGTTTAATTACCCAGCCTACCTGCACTGTCACCCACAGGAAGCGTTGTATTAAACGGATTACCTTCACCCGGAAGCTGGACCGTAACCAGTAATCCTGCAGGCATTGTAATACCTGGTAATAATACGACTACTGCAACCATAACCGGTCTTTTACCCGGAACCACCTATACATTCATTGTTACAGCCCAGGGATGTTCATCCCCACAGTCCACCCCTGTTGTGATCCTTGTACAACCCAATACCCCTGCGGCACCCACTATCGGGACTATTACACAGCCTACCTGTACTATTTCAATCGGCTCTGTTGAGTTGAGCGGATTGCCAACACCGGGAGGCTGGATAATAACAAGCAATCCGACCGGGATAACATTGTCGGGAACTGCAGCAACTGCAACAATAGGTGGCCTTTTGGCGGGAACAACATATACCTTCAGGGTTTCGAATTCTGATTTATGTCTGTCACCTCCATCAGCTAATGTAATAATGCAGCCCCAACCCCTTTTCCCTGCTGCACCAGTGATTGGCGCAATTACTGCACCAAGCTGTCTGGTTGCTACAGGTAGTGTCGTGCTTTCAGGGCTTCCGGCAGGAAGCTGGACTGTCAGGAGAACTCCCGGAAATGTGGATACACCTGGTACAACTACAACTGCAACAATTTCAGGTATCCCTTCCGGAACTTTTAACTTCTCTGTCAGAAATGCTTCTAATTGTGCTTCGCCTCTGTCAGATGATGTAGTAATACCAGCACAACCTGCAGGTCTGGCGGCTCCGGTCGTCGGGTTGATAGTACAACCTTCCTGTGCAGTGTCAACGGGAAGTGTGACTTTAAGCGGCCTGCCATCAACAGGAACATGGACCTTAACAAGGACACCTGATGATGTGCAACGAACCAGCTCAGGTACAAGCATTACTATCACGGGATTGCCTAACAGCAACACTTACACTTTTTCTGTTTCAAGTGCAACTGGATGCGCCTCACTCCCTTCCGGCGATGTTGCTATTAATGATCAGCCGGTTACCCCCACTGCACCCAAAATAGGCAAAATAACAGCACCTACGTGTACTCTGGCAACAGGTAGTGTGATTTTTACTGATTTACCTGCGACCGGAACATGGACCGTGACCAGATACCCTGGCACTGTTAAAACTTCCGGAAGTGGTGTAACTGATACAATATCCGGAATTCCTAGCGGGAGTTATGTTTATCAGGTGGAAAACGCTGACAAATGTGTGTCTCCTAATTCGCCGGAAGTTGTGATTCCTGCACCCCCACCTGTACCCTCAGCGCCTGTAATTGGGACTATTACTCAACCAACTGCTTCAGTGCCAACAGGAAGTGTGGTACTGAACGGGTTACCATCAGGATCATGGGTTCTCAACCGCCTGCCTGAGAACGTTACTACGCCCGGTACAACAACAAGTTATACAGTTTCCGGACTTCCGGGGGGAGCATATACCTTCACTGTCAGAAACGCCTCATTATGTACTTCTGTTCCATCAGCTGAGATTAGGATATCCACACCGGGCCCTCCGACTCTGATAATAACTGATCCTCCTGCAGTATGTTTCCCGGGTACTGTTAACCTTAAAGATTCCGCAATCTTTGAGGGATCCACAGGCGGTCTGGTATATACCTACTGGACTGATACTCTGGCGACAACTGCATATCCTACTCCTGCTGCTGCAGTCGCGGGTAAGTATTTTATCAAAGGAACAACTGTGTCAGGATTTTCCACCACAAAACCTGTAATTGCCACGACTGTCATGATGGCCGTTGCCAATGCCGGTCCCGATCAGGTTCTGGCAAATGAGTATGCAACCTTCCTCGATGCTCAACTGGGCGATGGTGAAACAGGTGTCTGGTCAGTTGTTTCAGGTACCGGAGTAGTCAGCGATACTTTGGATCCCAGAAGTGAAGTAAACAAGCTGTCATCTGGAGATAACATTCTGTCATGGAAAGTATCCAATGGCGTATGTCCTGCCGATTCAGATAAAATAACAATTAAAGTTGGCGATATCATTATACCCACATTAATAACACCTAACGGCGATGCCAAGAATGAGTATTTTGTCATTCTGGGGCTCGAGACTCTCGGTAAAACGGAGATAGTTATCTTTGACAGGAGAGGATCTCAGGTTTATAAAAACATTGAATATGACAATAAATGGAACGGAGTTGACTATAATGAAAACCCGCTGCCGAATGATACCTATTTTTATCACATTAACACTTCCACAGGACGATCGTTAAGTGGTTATATTGTTGTACGACGGTGATTTGAATTCAGAATTATCAAAGAACCTGAAATTGGAATGTTAAGCTGAAAATAAATTTTTCAATAATGAAAAGGATAATAAAAGCATTTTTTCTGATACTGATCCCGATAAATATGGCAGGCCAGTTGGCCCCTGTCACAAATCAGTATGTCCTGAATCCGCTAACAATTAATCCGGCCTTCGCCGGTAACAGAGGAAATCTGAATGTTGCGGCATTTTACCGTAAGCAATGGGTTGGTATCGCGGGGGCACCTGAAACTTTTACGTTGACAGCTGATGCTCCGGTTCTTGATAACAAGATCGGATTGGGTCTTATTGTGATAAATGACAGGGTTGGCGTAACGAAGGAGAATTATTTTATTACAAACTACGCTTACATAATGGATCTTGGTGAAGGGTCCTTGTCTTTTGGCCTGGGTGCAGGGATAATTTCGACAAATACTGCATGGTCGGATCTTGTGGTTCTCGACCCGGGAGACGAACTTTATCTGGTTGATTCACGTCGTTTTATTGTACCCAGTGTAAGTTTTGGAACTTATTATGCGAATAAGAACTACTTCCTTGGATTTTCAATTCCAAAATTCATAGGGTATAAATTCAACTATGATAAAAATAAATACAGTCTGACAGTCGATCCGGGTCAGTATAACTATATGTTTTACACAGGATATGCATTTAACCTGGCATCAAAAATTGATTTTATTCCTTCAACACTTTTAACTTTTACCCCGGGACAAAAGATGCTCTTTGACTTAAATGCTAATTTTAACTTTAATAATCGTTTCTGGGCAGGAGCTTCTTTCAGGAATAACCGGTCGGTAGGAGCTCTGGTCCAATTCTCGGTAAATAACCAGCTGAAAGTAGCCTATACCTACGATTTCGATACAGGCAATCTGGGTGGCTATAGTGGTGGTTCTCATGAAATAATGCTCAGATATGAATTTCGTTATAAGGTTAACGTTGTGGATCCGCTGATCTTTTAACCAGCGAAAAATTATTGTAATAAATTTACTCCTTCCCTATCTTTTGGAGAAGGAGACAAAAAATAGTACTTTAGTGAAATTAAGCAATACCTGCTTCAAGATTTTTTTAGTAGAACAAAATTGATTATGAATTTTAAACTTGCCGTGGTCGTTCTTTTGACTGTATTCATAAACTCATACTTATTGGGACAGTCAGAAACTTATTTCCTTCAAACAAAAGTAGAGGGAGAGGGGCAATCGGAAACCTACTCCGTGAAAAAAGCAACCTTCAGCACTGATAAATATGATGAATTCAGTCCTGTCAGATATAAGAATGGTATAGTATTTTGTTCCAACCGTGCTACTAACAAAAGTACTTAACTATTCTACTGAAGATAACAAAGGGCTGATAAAGATTACCTTCCTGGAAAACCTTGCTGAAAATCAGTCGCAAAGTTTAAAATTCTTCTCAAAAGAGCTGAATTCTAAATTCAATGACGGACCTGTTACTTTCAGCAGCAAGGGTGATACCATCTATTATTCCAGAAATATTCTTGTTGATGGAAAGATGTCAGAACTTTCAACAGTAAGAAATAAGCTTGGTATTTTTTATGCAGTGCATGATGGAAATGAATGGACAAAAATCCGGGAATTAAGAATAAACAATGAATGGTACAATGTGACTACTCCATGGCTTTCTCCCGATGGCAAAAGATTGTATTTTGCATCCGATAAACCGGGGGGTATGGCGGCTCAGATCTTTATTATTGTCAGTGGAAAAATGATTACTGGGATG
>CAWALO010000033.1:0-838088 GCA_963782945.1 uncultured Bacteroidales bacterium | reverse complement strand
TTATGCGGCGTGTTCATTTAATTTTTTGATTTTCCTAAGCTCTGTTGATTTTGATTTTTTTTCTTCTTCCAGATCAAAGTCATTCTGTAGTCCAAGCCAGAATTTTGCGGAATTTCCAAAATAGTAGCTGAGTCTTAGTGCTGTATCAGCAGTAATGCTTCTATGCCCTTTTATTATTTCAGAAGTCCTGGTTTGGGGTATTCCAATGTCCTTTGATAACCTGTAAGCTGTTATGCTAAGGGGTTTGAGGAATTCTTCCAGAAGAATCTCGCCGGGGTGAATATTTGAAAGTTTTTCCATTTTCTCTATTTATGATAATCAATAATTGTTACATCATTTGCGTTTCCGTCTTCCCATTTGAATATGATTCTCCATTGGTCATTGATCCGGATGCTATATATGTCATTCATTTTACCTGATAGTTTCTCCAACTTGTTAGATGGTGGTATTTTTAAGTCCATCAAGTTTTGAGAGTTGTTGAGCATTCTTAATTTTCTTCGTCCAATTTGTTGTAGTTCGTGAGGTAGATTTTTAACTCTCTCACCATTCCATATTTTTTCAGTCTCCTTGGACCCAAAAGAGATAATCATATTACGTACTGCGTTACTAACGGCAAAGATAAGTATTATTGATTAGACTGAAAAATTAATTAGTGACTCTTACATGCCGCTGTTGGCAATAGTGCATATTACTTTATTTCTAATGACAATTTTAAGTGTCCACCCAATCCTTCATTAATAATTCTCATCAAGATAGATAGTCGGATATCACTTGCATTATTCTCAATCCGGGAGATATAGTTTTTTGTCGTACCAACTTTTTCAGCGAGCTGTTCCTGTGTCAAGTGTCGCTTTTTTCTCGCTTCTTGAATCAGTACCCCGATTTTAAAAGCCTCAAATTCCTGCTCGTATTTTTCGCGAGTTGGTGTCCCTGGGTTACCATACTTTTTATCAAGATGATCGTCCCATGAAGTCAAATTATTACTTAACTTTTTCATCGAAGTATTCCTTTTTTAATCGTTCTGCTTTTACAATTTCTTTTTGGGGTGTTTTTTGTGTCTTTTTATGAAACCCACTCAGGAGAATAACAAGATTCCCTTTGTCAAAACAACAAAACACCCTGAAAATATTACCCCCGACTTGAGTCCTTATCTCCCAGATTCCATCTGTTCCAGTTAAATGGTCGAAATACAACTTAGGTACAACCCTTAATGAACGAACCAATCCTATTGTCCAGTCAATCCGGTCTTGAACTTTTTTTGGTTTTGAATAATAAAAGTCTTAAAAATAGTTTTTATAAACTCTAATCGTTCGTTTAAACTCTTCCAAGTCAGTTCTAATATTGAATCACAATGCAAAGTTACCTAATCAGACAACCAAAAAACAAATCATTTTGATAATTTTCTGTGTGCAGGGAATTTTTTCTGCATTATTGCCAACGGTTGGCGGTATGTGTAGTTGCCGTCTGTTTAGGGCTGGAATGGTTTTTTGCCTGGTCCATGGTTAGGATAGAATTTAACTTGTCACGGTGAACTTGCTAAACAGCAGCGGCAAAAAACCATGGAAGCATGCGCGTCGGCCGGCAGGCCTGCCGATGTTGCGAGAGGGTAGGAGTTGTCCCGGTAACAAAACATTCTAAAGTTTGAAAATGAAACTCGTGAGATGTTTGGGGTCATTACCAATTTGTCAAAGCCTGCCGCAGGCAATTACATATACCGCCTGTTAGCAACAGCTATTTTAATTCATTTATATATTTTTCATATCCACTTTTTTCTAAAACATCTTTGACAGGTAAATCATAAATGTCTTTCCAAGAATCTGCCCCATTTTCTTTTACATAAAAATCAATTATTCTAAATCCCAACCAATAAAACAATGTTTTTGGTGCATTCATATCATTACCTAATTTTCTTAATGGGTCATCATTTCCAGAGTAGAAAAAGTAAGGCGAACATTTGTTATAGATTTCTTTCTCATTATGCAAATACCAATTCCAATCCTTTTCGGTCATTTGTTCAACTGCTTGTGGTTTTGAAATTTTTCCATTGAAATATTTGTACGTATAATAACAGGCAAATCCTTCATCAATTGTCAGTCTGAGTGGCGTATCTTTGTTGGGGTCATTTTCTCTTGTCGGTTCGTAAATAAAGTGATTGAATTCGTGAGGAATTCCTTCTTGAATCATATTTACAACATTAAGTTGGTTGGTTAATAAATCAAGAATAAATGCATCATTGTCCATTCCGCCAAATCCGATTCCGTCAACTGGAGCGAGTATTAACTCAATCTTTTTTTGAAACATTATTTTTAATTTCCTTAATATTTGCACGAATTGTTGAATCATATTTGTTTTCTAACAATGTTTTGACTCTTAATTCAATTGAATCTCTATTGTTGTCAAATATTTTTTTGTTCCATTCAATCATTCCTTGTCTTTGTTGAAAACATATCTTCAGCAAAAAGGACACCATATAATTCTTTCCATATTTTCGGGTGCAAATTATAAACCTTGTTTATTAAAAGTGTACTGTCAAATGAGTTGTTTTTATGAGCAAGAATTTGATACTTAAACAAATTGTAAATTACAATATCGTCAATTTTATACTGTCAGGTATTTTCTCGACTTTATCAAAGAATGATATTTCATTTACACTCTTTGATTTGTATTTCTCATTACAACCCAAAAACTATAATGAAAAGAAAACTTATATAATATTATTCCTGTTTTTGTCATAGTTGTTGCCAACGGTTGCGGGTATGAGCAGAAAGCGTTGGTGGCGCAGTCCAGCCGGCCAGACCTGAGCGGAGCGAAGGGTCCCAAGTACTTTAGCCAATAACTTGTCCCGGCTGGCAAGACACCATGGCGCAATTTTTGCCATCCCGGCGAACGATAAACCTATCCCGGTTCGATGTACTGTCCAGAGCCGGCTTTACGAAACTGGTAAACAGCAATAAGTTTGGTGTCATGATGAAATTGTCCATGTGCGATGCAAAAATTGTGACAAGCTTTTTGCTTATACCCGCTGTTGGTGGTAGTTTTTTAATTAGTTTGATTAAAGAGAATGTGATATATTTTCTCTGATGGAATTTTACATTCGTCTTCAGTCATGTTAAGATTAAAAGCTTCATTAATAATTGCTCTTACAACCTTTAGAACTTTTGTTCTCTTGTCTTTATATTTTGGAAACTGAAGATCATCATCATAGAAATAAATTATGTCATTAGCTTCAGATTCATATTCATTTAGATCAGGTATGTTTTTTGCTTGATTTCCAAGTGGATTCCAATCATTTAAAACCTTCATAATCTCTTTTAAAATTTCTTCTTCAGTCATGGTGAAATTGATTTAGTATTCTTTTCGGTCAAGTTGAAGTTCTCTTGGAGATTAGTACACCATATAAGTCATTCAATGTTTTCGGGAGTAAATTGTCACTTTGTTTATTAAAAGTGTACTGTCAAATGAGTTGTTTTTATGAGCAAGAATTTGATACTTAAACAAATTGTAAATTACAATATCGTCAATTTTAATACTGTCAGGTATTTTCTCAACTTTATCAAAGAATGATATTTCATTTACACTCTTTGATTTGTATTTCTCATTACAACCAAAAACTATAATGAAAAGAAAACCTATTAATATTATTCCTGTTTTTGTCATAGTTGTTGCCAACGGTTGCGGGTATGAGCAGAAAGCGTTGGTGGCGAAGTCCAGCCGGCCAGCCCTGAGCGGAGCGAAGGGTCCCAAGTACTTTAGCCAATAACTTGTCCCGGCTGGCAAGACACCATGGCGCAATTTTTGCCATCCCGGCGAACGATAAACCTATCCCGGTTCGATGTACTGTCCAGAGCCAGCTTTACGAAACTGGTAAACAGCAATAAGTTTGGTGTCATGATGAAATTGTCCATGTGCGATGCAAAAATTGTGACAAGCTTTTTGCTTATACCCGCTGTTGGTGGTAGTTTTTTAATTAGTTTGATTAAAGAGAATGTGATATATTTTCTCTGATGGAATTTTACATTCGTCTTCAGTCATGTTAAGATTAAAAGCTTCATTAATAATTGCTCTTACAACCTTTAGAACTTTTGTTCTCTTGTCTTTATATTTTGGAAACTGAAGATCATCATCATAGAAATAAATTATGTCATTAGCTTCAGATTCATATTCATTTAGATCAGGTATGTTTTTTGCTTGATTTCCAAGTGGATTCCAATCATTTAAAACCTTCATAATCTCTTTTAAAATTTCTTCTTCAGTCATGGTGAAATTGATTTAGTATTCTTTTCGGTCAAGTTGAAGTTCTCTTGGAGATTCACAGTCATGGTCAATGTGGGAGTTTGTCCTGTTTCAACAAAATTTACTAGTAGCTATTCTCGATAAAGTTTGTAAAATTACCACCAACTCCTTTGTACACCTGATTTTTTCAGGCTTTACAGGCAAATAAAGTAGTGTAACCCTGAAAAATATCATATCTATTTAAATATAGTTCATTCCTGTGAAAATAATTCTTCATATGGCGATTTAATTTTTTGTAAACTACGTGTACTTACATGAGTGTAAATCTCTGTCGTCTTGCTGCTGCTGTGCCCGAGTAGCTCCTGAATGTAACGTAAATCCGTACCCGACTCAAGCAGATGAGTAGCAAATGAATGCCTTAACCAATGAAGTGTTACAGGCTTTCTGATTCCTGTCTTTTGGACAGCCTGTTTGAGTACACTCTCAAGGCTTTGTTCACTGTATCTTTCACCCTTTACCTGTCCCTCAAACAACCACTTAACAGGCCGGTAGGCAATATAATATTCCCTTAATAACTTCAATATCTTCTCAGGAAGTGGCGTTATCCTATCCTTCTTTCCCTTGGAATTCCGGATGATCAGTATTCCCCGTTTTGAATCAATATCTTTTGGTATCAGATTGAGTACTTCACTTCTCCTTAAACCACATGCATAAATAAGTGAAAGCAAAGCTCTGTGCTTCAGATTAGAAGGGGCCTGCAATATCAATTTTATCTCTTCCTTGCTAAGTACATTAGGTAACCTGTGTTCACGCCGTGGCCTTTCAAAAGTCTCTACATCCAGGTCTATCTTATGAACATGTTTGAAAAATAATTTTGCGGCACTTATCACCTGATTCTGAAATGTATAACTCAACCTCCTGGGAATAACATATTCATTTACAAACCTGACCATATCTTCCGCTTCGACTTCACCGCTCTTCTTAGGTGTGACAAACCTCAGGAAATGATTCAGCATGCCCGCATATGTGTTTATTGTCGACTCACTGTACCGCCTGTGAACCATCCACCTCCTGAACTCACTGAGATTCTCTTTATCTCCCTCGCAAAGTTCATTTAGCGGAACTGGAGCAGGAACTTGCTTCACCAGCATAATTGCTATTTCAGGCTTTAGTGATGAATAATCGACAAGAGCTTTCCCATTAAATACTCTGGATAGCTCAATATACAAATTACTTCTTTCCTGTATATGCCAGCAGTTCATCGTTTGACTCCACTTGGCACCGGGAAGTTCTTTTACTATGGCTATCAATTCGGTATCATAGGCGAACCTGAGAGCAATACGGCTCTCACCCTTGTGAATAACCCTTTCAATAGTTAGACTTTTCATAAAAGAAAGCACGAGACTATACAAAGATAAAAGATAAAAGTCATATGCTTGAATGAAAATCGGAATTTTATTGAACAAAAGGGACAGCTTCACATAACCTTTTGTCTTTTGTCTTCTTGCATCCTGCATACTGCACTCTGCACCCTGAGCTTCAACATCCCCCTAACCCCCTTCAAAGGGGGAATCACTTCAGATCATCCATCGCCTGGACCGTTAACATCCTCCAAATACCCATCAAAAAGCGAATTTGTTGAGATCATCCAGCACCCTGAGCCCTGAGCTCAAAACCCTTCGTCCCACCCAAGCTCCCGCCCCGTCAGTCACATAAGAATAATCAATCAAATTATTGATTCAGAGAAGATTATACCACTTATGCCCAACTTTTAACAATCACAATCGAATTAAAGTTAATTATTATAATATAAATAAGAATATTAATGCTAAAATATATTTTTGCACCATTCCCCGGTAATCATTTCTGAATAATCCAAATGAACATTTCACTTATTTTAACTGTTTGATTCCTTATATGTATGAATGTAATTAATGAACTTTTAAATAATCAGGAAATGAATACAAAAAAAACTATAGTTGTTGTAGGCGCAACAGGAGCACAGGGCAGCGGACTGGTAAGGGCTATATTAAACGATCCGGACCATGAGTTTAATGTACGTGCAATCACCCGCGATGTCAATAGCGATAAGGCAAAAAATCTTGCGAAAATGGGAGCTGAAGTAGTCGCAGGTAATGTTGATGACATCCAAAGTCTCAAAAAAGCTTTCAAAGATGCCTATGGAGCATATTGCGTTACTTTTTTCTGGGACCATTTCTCCCCGGATAAGGAAATGGAAAATGCCCGGTCAATGGCAGAAGCTTCAAAGGAAGCTGGCATTAAACATGTTATATGGTCCACCCTCGACGATACCCGCAAATGGATTCCTCTTAACGACAATCGCATGCCTACTTTAATGGGAAAATTTAAAGTACCGCATTTCGATGCAAAAGGCGAGGCCAATCACTTTTTCACAGATCCGGGATTACCGGTTACCCTGCTTAATACCTCTTTCTATTGGGATAATTTCATCTACTTCGGCCTGGGACCTAAAAAAGGACCCGATGGAAAACTGGCAATCACAATGCCAATGGGCGATAAGAAGCTTCCCGGAATAGCCGCTGCAGATATTGGCAAGTGCGCCCTTGGGATTTTCAAGGCAGGACAAAAATATATCGGTAAAACAGTGGGTATTGCAGGTGAACATTTAACTGTTAAGCAGATGGCGTCAGAATTTGCCAGTGTACTTGGCCAGCCAGTAGCCTACAACTCTGTTTCTCCTGAGACCTATAGAAGCTTTGGATTTCCAGGCGCCGAAGATATGGGGAACATGTTCCAGTTCAAACGCGATTTTGAGAAGGAATACTGTGAATCAAGAGACCTTAAACTCTCCAGAACCCTGAATCCGTCATTACTCACTTTTAAGGAATGGCTCAAACAGAATAAAGATCTTATACCGAAGGAATAATTGATCTCTGATTTGCCATTAAAGATCAGATGGATTAATCATTAGGATGAATTTGCGGGCTGTTGAAATATTATTTTAACAGCTTGCTTGCATTTTTCTTTCTCACTTCATCCATCTCCAGCTTCTGAGCTATAGTAAATTCCTTTCCGCACCGGGTACAGACATAATTTGTCAGGAAAGCTCCTGTATAATACTCTTTCTCAATATGCGGATGATCACATGGCTTGTCACCCCATGAATCCTTAACCTTTTGTGCAACATAGTATTCCATAAATCATTTATATTAATAATTTTACAATAATTACAATCTTTTGAAATGGAACAAATCTGACAGGCAGGCAGGGTAGTGGTTTTTATCTTCCCATTCTTTTTAACAAGAAGCTTCAGTTCCTGTGAACCGTATGGAGAGCCAACCGGTATTACCAGCCTCCCGCCTTCTGCAAGCTGATCAATTAATGGCTCCGGAACTTTATCTATGGCTGCAGTTACAATAATAATATCGTATGGAGCATGTTCTTTCCATCCGTTATAACCATCGCCTGATCTGCCAATTATGTTTTTATACCCAAGATTCTTAAACAGGACATCAGATGTCTTAGCAAGCTCTGTAATTATTTCTATCGTAAAAACCGAATCTGCTATTTCTGCCAGAACAGCCGCCTGGTAACCCGAGCCCGTACCAATCTCAAGCGCTTTCTTATTCCTGTCAGGCTTAACAGCTTCAGTCATAAATGCAACTACATATGGCTGGGATATGGTCTGCCCGTAACCGATTGGCAGCGGATAATCACCGTATGCATCTCTTTCATATTCATCCGGCACAAAAAGATGCCTTGGGACTTTCCTTAACGATTCTATAGTTTTGGTGTCGGTTATGCCACGGTCAATAATCTGGGTCTTGACCATATTCATCCTGGCCGTGTAATACTTATCAGCCTGGGAGAAACTTCTCCCGGTAATCAATAGACCCAGGATAATCATCATAAGATTCACAACAAGCTTATTTCCTGCAATATAATAAATTCAGACCGTTTATCAAACTGAAAACGGTTACAAATTGGAAGAATAATATACTCCGTGTCTTACTCCGTGTAACTCAGTGCAACTCCGTGGTTAATAGATTATTAATAGCTTATAATTCTACCTGTAACCTACCAGCGACAGAAATCCATCTCCAAGGAACTTAATAGCCGGCCAGATAGGCAGAAAATCTATCTTTGTGAGAGTTGTTGCAATCAGGAGCCCGAAAAGGATCATTGAGCCATACTTGTATAAAGCTGTATACAGAACCGGAAATCTCTTTAACTGATAAAATAACAGATGCGAACCATCAAGAGGAGGGAGGGGTATAAGATTGAAGACAAAAAGCCCCCAGTTAATATATATTGCATAGTGGATGATCTCGTAAATCACCTGTGTCGTCTGACTTGAATAGATTGGCAAAACCAATACCAGTCCGGAGAATACAAAGGAAAGTACCATTGCGATAATTGCATTTGAAAGTGGTCCTGCAACAGCTACCTTTATTACATCAGTTTTTGGATTTCGCAGGTTCTGTTCTGTAAACTGAACAGGCTTTGCCCATCCGAACCCGGCAACTAATAGCATAATAAAACCTAGAGGATCAATGTGCTTTCAATGGATTTAATGTGATCCTGTCCCTGATCCCTGGCGGTTGAATCACCGCACAGGTGCGCAATAAATGCATGACTGAATTCATGAACGGTCAATCCGAGTATTATTCCCGGAAGAAATTTCAGTGTCCTGATAAAATCGAAATTATCCAATGTTAGCTGGTATTAAGGTCCTGTTGTTATCTCTGTTTTTTAACCGGAAGGTAGAAATCATCCTTCGTGAGATTACACTCCTTTATCATCTGCAAAGCATATGTAGCTCCGGAAAAATTCTCATCCGCATTGTTTGTCCCGATAGTGAATTTAACTCCGGCGCTCCTTGGCCTTTTTGATAAAATCAGCAGAAGGAATTCTGAATCTGTTGTTTATCTCTATCGCAATATTATTATCCTTTGCGGCCAGAATAACCTTTTCCATTCTCTCTGCTGTCCAGAAGTGACTGTATCTGGCTGCCATCTGAGCAGGTAAATAGGTGGAATTTACATAAATATTAATTGGTTCAGTTTTAAGAATTGTTACCAGTGTATTAACAAGGTAATCCATAAACTGCTCTTCATCATCTATCCACGTCTCATCTTTGATCCATATCCTGTTCCTTCTTCCTTTTTCATCAGTGAAGGTCATTGCATCTGTAAAGACGTAATCAAATTTATCTCTTGATTCTTTTGAAAAAATATTAACCCATTCCCTTCCTTCAGCCTGCATTGCAATATAAAACTGAGGATAGCCTTTAATTGTCTGTAAAACAGAATCTATCTGAGAATCGCTGTGAATCGGGAAGCCAAGACCGCAGTTAACTGCTATGCCATACTGAATATTTTCATCCTTCGACTTTTTGGCAGCATCTTCAATTGTGAGCTTCCCTTTAAGATGTATATGAAGATCTGTCAGGGGAAAATCACTTTTTTCACTGCAAGTGGCTGCCAGGAACGAAAATAGAACAAAGATTAACACATAGTTTCTTTTCATATTATTGCATTAGTATATTTTGTATTACTGAGTGATTTCATATAGACTTCCAGCGAGGGCATAAAGCTAACAAAATATGACAGGTTTTAAACTATTGATCACCGATTTTTCGGATAAAGCTCTTCAAAATACCCTGAACTTATTGTATTGTAAAACTCCTTATTTATTGAGCTCCAGCTCCCTGTCGAGGAACAAATAAGCTTCATTCCGTGCTTCAGGAGGAAAATCATGCGGTGCATCAGGTGTAGTCATCATTAGCTTGTCACTTGCTTTTAATAATTCATACACAGGCTTCGCAGCATCCACACAATCATGCACTCCTGAAATGTCAAAGTTGCTGTCATGAACCGGGGCATTGATGAAGAGAGCACGCGGAGCAATGGCTCCCAAGTATTTCAGTAAAATCAAATGGCATTTTCGAAGGGTTCTTTTCGTAGATACTGGCTATTCTGGGCATATATCCCTTATGGCTCCAGCCAGTAAGATCTCCTCCATAATATTTGAAAAATGAGGTAAAGCCACAACTGGTGACAACAGCTTTTATCCTGGTATCAAATACAGCAAGGAAAAGCGAATTATGACCGCCAAGGGAATGCCCGATACATCCAATGCGCTCCGGATCGACTTCCGGCAAAGATTGCAGCAGGTCAACAGCTGCCATATGATTCCATATCCCCTTCATGCTGGCACTGACGTAACCATTCGCATATGGATCATAACTATAATCTCCAAAATTGGGATAGTCAGGAGCCAGAGTAACATATCCGCGCTTTGCCAGTTCAAGAGCATAATTTAAATTCGGACTGCCTCCGAGACCTGCCGGTTCAGACTTCCCAATACTAATTGTCTGATGCAGGCAAAGTATCCCGGGCACCGGGCCATTTTTAACAGAAGGAATAAACAGATATGCAGGAACCCTGTCATTCTTCTCCACAGCAAAGGATAACTTAATGCGCCTGATCCCGTCCAATATCCTCGTCTTCAAAGACTATTACCCCGAGAGGTACTTTATTTGATATATCAGGCAATGGTCCCATAACCAGCTGAATACTGTCGAGGATCTGTTCCCTGCGTTTGTACCAGTCATTCTCATTCTGAATTGTCCTGAACTTTCCATCCTGATCTTTCAGTATAAGCAGATTCTTCCTGTAATTATCCGTCTGCCACGAAAGCATAATCAATGACAAGATCAGACAGGAAATAAGAGAAACCTTTTTTTTGATATTATTCATTTCATCAATAAATGAAGCTCCGATAAAATCTCTTCTGAACCTGCAATCACAGCAAAATTTGTATCTGAGGTTTTCTCATCCAGGTGGAATCTGATTTCGTCTCCGTTCACATATTTCATTCTCCCGCCAGCCTCTTCAATAATCAACCCGAGTGCAGAAATATCCCAGACCCTTGTAAAGAGATTGATGACACCTCCAAACTTTCCTTCTGCAACATATAGAAAATCAACCAGGGAATTGGTGCAACGAATATTCCTTACGGCTTTTACAAGATTCCTATAAATACCGATGCTGTCGTTAAGCACCTTGTCATTGTCGGTGAAATCCACATTAAAGGAGAACAATGAATTTTTAAGGCCATTATTCCTTGCCATTCTAAGGGGTTTACCATTCAAAACTGCCCCTTTGCCCTTCTCTGCAATATAAAGCTGATTCAGAACTGGCAGGTAAGCCCCGCCCAGGACAGGTATGTTGTCTTCAAAAAGGGCGATCAGAACTCCAAACCATGGAACTGCAGATGCAAAATTGGATGTTCCGTCAAGAGGATCAATAACCCAGGTGTATCTTGAGTTCATGTTACTGAATCCGCTCTCTTCAGACAATATGTTATGCGAAGGGAAACGTTCTCTGATTAGTCCCGATATCAGTAAATCACTTTTCAGATCTGCCTTTGTAACAATGCTGCTCTGAGACTCTTTAACCGTAATATCGAGATTTTTCCCGAAATGCTTAAGTAGCTCTTTTCCTGCAGTCTCTAAGGCCAGGATTAATGTTTCTTTCATTGTTTATTGTATTTTAAAGTAATATTTTGTCGTCTCATATGGGCTGTAAAAAAGTCCTTTGTGTACCTTCGTGTAATCCTTTGTGTCCTTCGTGTTTAATTTTAAAATACTGAAACACAAAAGATCAGAAAATACTCCATAAAGTAATGAACCGCTTGTGTGACTTTTTCAGCAGCACGCTGGGAGTCTGAATTTGTAAATCTACCAAAATTCAAACATCTTTCATATTTGCAAAAAATCTCATAGGTTTACAGAAAGTTAATCAATATGAAAAAGGCTTTATTATTACTCACCATTCTCGTGTCAGTGAGTGTCAGTAATATTCATTCTCAAACAGGGAATGATACACTGGTCTATCTTCTAACCTGCGGAACAGGTACTGAAACATATTCAATATACGGTCACAGCGCATTGAGAGTTGTGATTAAAGAAAAGAATCAGGACCTGGTTTATAACTGGGGGGTATTCGATTTCGATACGCCAAATTTTGCCTGGAAGTTTGCAAAGGGGCGACTCGATTATATGCTGGCCGTTGAAGATCTAAAGAGTTTCCTTCAGATCTACAATTATGAAAAAAGATATGTTTACTCCCAGAGGCTTAACCTTTCCGGTGCCGAAACTTCTAAGCTGATTGCCCTGATCAATGAAAATCTGAGGCCTGAAAACATTAAATACAGGTATGATTTCTTCTATGATGATTGCTCCACAAGGATCAGGGATCTGATTGAAAAATCAGTTGGAGAAAAACTGTTATATCCCCCCGATGAAGGTAAGAAATCCCCATCTTTCAGGGATATGGTTGGAAAATACCAGGATCCCTTTCCGTGGCTGAAATTTGGCATTGACCTTATAATGGGTTCAACATCTGATAAGGATGCATCTTACAGGGACAGGATGTTTCTTCCAATAGATCTCCAAAAGGAATTGTCAGAAACTGTTATTAACAGGGATGGCAAAATGATCCCTTTACTTCAGAATCCGGATATGATTCTTGATTTTGATCCTCCGGTGATAAAACAAAACATACTGCTGAGCCCGCCATTTGTATTTACTGCATTTTTTATAATTATTGTAATAATGTCAGCATTGATAAAGAATAAAAAAATCATATACTGGTTTGACATTGCTATATACTCACTTTTCTCCATCCTTGCCGGGATGATGATTTTTTTCAATTTTTTTACCGATCACCAGCAGATGAGATGGAACCTGAATATTATATGGTTAAACCCGTTAATAATAATCTGCCTGATATTAGTTATCTTCAGTATTAAAGCTGCTGTTTGGTTCAGATTGCTGTTTTATATCCTGGTTTCATTTCTGGCAATTCACTTTGTATTGCCTCAGTCATTCGATATTGCAGTTATTCCTCTGGTGCTTGTTCTTATTATAAGAAGCTCTGTAAGAGCTGGTTTCGAATGGAATCCGCTTTCGTTGAAGTAAAAATAATTTTTGGATCTGCTCCCGGAATATGATAAAAGGAGAAATACATTTTCAATAAATGAAACAAAGCTCGATATGTGCCGTTATCTTTCACAAAGGAGAGTCTGTTTAGAGTAATCGACCATGGTATTTAACAAAACTTTAACATTCATTAACATCTATTTAGAGATAATACAATTTCTTTTGTGAACAATTTTCCCGGTGGTGCCGGGAAGGTTGAATTGGTACTATATTATTGTAATTATTGCTACTTAAAATTATAAACGATGGAGCAAACAGCTGACATAAGGGTTTTAAATGAGAAAATTGAGAAGGAGAGTGGCTTTGTTGATATGATCCGACTGGAAATGAATAAAGTGATCATTGGACAGAAGCATCTTACTGACAGTCTTTTAATAGGTCTTCTGGCAAACGGGCATATCCTGCTGGAAGGGGTTCCCGGTCTTGCCAAAACTCTTGCAATAAAATCACTGGCAGCAATTATTGATGCAAAGTTCAGCAGGATACAGTTTACGCCTGATCTTCTGCCTGCCGACCTTATCGGTACAATGATATACAGCCAGAAGAAAGAGGAGTTTATTGTGAAGAAGGGTCCTGTCTTCGCTAACTTTATCCTGGCAGACGAGATTAACAGATCTCCTGCAAAAGTGCAAAGCGCCTTGCTTGAAGCAATGCAGGAGAGACAGATAACAATAGGTGAATCAACTTTCAAACTCGCAGAGCCCTTCCTTGTACTGGCTACTCAAAACCCTATTGAACAGGAGGGAACCTATCCTCTTCCAGAGGCACAGATTGACAGATTCATGATGAAGGTCCTCATCGATTATCCTTCAATGGAGGAGGAAAAACTGATAGTCAGGGAGAATCTGGCAAAAGATTTTCCGCAAACGAAAGCTGTGCTGAAAATCGATGATATAACCCGGGCAAGAAATATTGTCAGAGAAGTTTATATGGATGAAAAAATTGAGAATTATATATTGAATATCGTTTTTGCAAGCCGTAATCCTGCAAAATTTGACCTTCCCAGGTTTACCAGCATGATTTCATATGGCGCCTCTCCAAGAGCCTCCATAAACCTTGCCCTGGCGGCTAAAGCATTTGCATTTATAAAAAGAAGAGGTTATGTAATTCCCGAAGATGTAAGAGCAATATGTGCTGATGTTATGAGGCACAGAATAGGTCTTACCTATGAGGCCGAGGCAGAAAACATTAATCAGGATCATATTATCACTGAAATACTCAATGTCGTTGAAGTCCCATAGATCAATCCTTATGAAGGCAACAGTACTTTTGACGTTTCTTATTGTATCCGGCACCTGTTCCTTTAGTCAGAATCTTATTGGCTATAATGATGCCGAAATAAGAAAGTTTATGAAGCAAAACAGGAAGGATATGCATTATAATAATGTCAAAAACAGCATGTTCAGTTATCTGAAATACTCAAACAGCTCTGACAGTCAGACTATCCTATTTTTTCTGACCACCGATTCAATCTGCAAAGGAGTAAGAGTGATCTGCGATAATTCAATGAAGAATGAAAAGATAAAAGAGCTGGATTCATCCTATAAAAGAATAGGTGAAGACAGGTGGGTTGATAATCATGACGGAAAAAATTTTCTTATAAAATTTAAAGATGAGGAATGGTCCTGTTCCATTACAATTGAACCTGATATTTAGATTATTGATAAGTGGAAGCAACTGAATTACTTAAAAAGGTCCGCCGTATTGAAATCAAGACAAGGGGATTGAGCAGGCATATATTCGCCGGCGAATATCACAGTGCCTTTAAAGGCCGTGGTATCGCTTTCAGTGAGGTCAGGGAATATCAGTATGGCGACGATATACGAAGCATCGACTGGAATGTTACCGCACGGTTTAATCACCCGTATGTCAAGATCTTTGAAGAGGAGAGGGAACTGACAGTCATGCTGCTGATTGATGTCAGCGGATCAGGAAATTTCGGAACAAGGGTTGCTTTTAAAAGAGATTTAATGACCGAAGTGGCAGCAGTTCTTTCTTTTTCAGCGATTTTCAACAACGACAAAATCGGTGTGATATTCTTTTCTGACAGGGTTGAAAAGTTCATCCCTCCACTGAAAGGCCGTAAACATATTCTCAGAATCATCAGGGAATTGCTTGATTTTAAGTCTGAAAGTACTATGACAAGCCTTGATGAGCCTCTGAGGTTTCTTACAAATGCCATAAAGAAAAGATCAACAGCCTTTATAATTTCAGATTTCCTTGTACCTGATTTTGAAGAAGCATTGAGAATTGCGTCAAGCAAGCACGATATTGTTGCATTAAAAGTATTTGACCCGGTTGAACAATCCATCCCTGATGTCGGCCTCGTAAAAATAGCTGATTCTGAATCAGGATCCGAAAAATGGATTGACACATCCTCCAGGGCCACAAGGGATTCATACCGGAAATGGTGGATCGATCATATGGAGCTATTAACAAATATTTTTAAAAGATGCGGCGTAGACTCTGCAGAATTGAGAACGGATCTCGATTATGTGAAACCGCTTATAAAGTTGTTTGAGAACAGATGACAAAGATCAGAAAGCATATTACAGGTCTGTCGATATTATTGTTTTTATTCTATCCTGTAAGGGGCCAGGATGTTAAGATCACATCAGTATTTGATTCTGCCAGGATTTATATTGGCGATCAGATAGGTTTTACGGTGACAATAGACAAACCTGAAGGACTTAACCTTCAATTACCCGTATTTAAAGATACCATTGTAAAAAGTATTGAGATTATAAGAGGTCCCAAAATTGACAGTAGCAGGGAGAACGGACGAATGAAGGTTATTCAGAAGTATATGATAACTTCATTCGACTCTGGCCGTTACCAGGTACCGCCGGTCTTTGCAGAGATGAAGAATGAGAATGGGCTTAAGAGGTTCTATTCAGATTACTCAATTCTTGAAGTATTGAGGAGCAGGATTGCCCCGGCCGATACTGCATCAAAAATATTTGATATCATCAGACCTTACAGGGCGCCACTAACCGTTGGTGAAATTCTTCCATGGGTTCTGATTGGATCATTAATTGCAGCACTGGTGTGGTTTGGACTGAAACTTTTAAAGAAATTAAAACGATCTCACCCGGAGGTTGAATTAGCCATTATACCAGATCCTGCTCATATTATTGCTTTCAGGGAACTGGAAAAACTCAGGGAGGAAAAGCTCTGGCAAAATAATGAGGTGAAGCTATACTATACCAGGGTAACGGAGATCCTGCGCCAATATCTTGAAAACAGGTTCAGTGTATTTTCACTTGAGCTTACTACCAGGGAAACTCTTGATGCCCTTGTAAAAAGCGGATTCAGAAAAGACGGATCTTATAACCAGCTGAAGAATATTCTTTCATCCGCCGACCTTGTTAAATTTGCCAAATATACGCCAATTCCAGAGGAACATGAATCCATTTTCAGCGATTCATGGAACTTTGTTGAGGTAACAAAAGAAGAAACGGAAATAGAGTCTGGTGTTCCGACAAATGATAAACCGGGGGAGGAAAAGCTATGAACAGGATAACATTTGCTGAACCTCTGTTCCTTTACCTGCTGGCAGTTGTGCCAGCCATGATTGCCTTTTATCTCCTTAAACAGCAAAAAACAACAGCTTCCCTCAGAATGCCGGGGCTGCAGCAATTTGCAGAAACAACAAAGACTTACAGACATTTCCTGAGACATGCTTTCTTCGCATTCCGCACTCTCAGCATAACACTTCTTATTATTGTTCTTGCCCGCCCTCAGTCAACAAGCAAATTTCAGAATGTTACCACTGAAGGGATAGACATTGTTCTCACCCTTGATATTTCCGGAAGTATGCTGGCCCGTGATTTCAGGCCTGACAGGCTTGAGGCTTCAAAAAATGTGGCTATAGAATTTATTTCAGGGCGTCCATATGACAGAATGGGCCTTGTAGTCTTCAGTGGTGAAAGTTTTACTCAGTGCCCTCTTACCACAGATCACGCTGTCCTTATTAATCTTCTGAGGGAGATAAAAAGTGGTATGATTGAAGACGGAACAGCTATCGGAATGGGACTTGCAACTGCTGTTAACAGGATTAAAGACTCCCAGGCAAAAAGCAAGGTAATCATTCTTCTCACAGACGGTGTGAACAACAGGGGCGAAATTGCACCGGCAACAGCTGCCGGTATAGCAAAAACATTTGGAATAAGGGTCTATACAATTGGGGTTGGCACACAGGGAATGGCTCCTTATCCTGTTAATACTCCTTTCGGGGTCCAATTCCAGGATATGCCTGTGGAAATTGACGAAGCAATCCTGAAAGAGATATCGGAGACAACAGGTGGGAAATACTTCAGGGCAACTGACAATAATAAACTGGTACAGGTTTATAATGAGATAGATAAGCTGGAAAAGTCAAAAATTGATGTAAAACAATTCAGCCGGAAAGAAGAAAAATTCTTCATCCCGGCACTTATTGCTTTTTGCCTGCTTGCTTTTGAGATTTTGGTCCGGAATACATTATTCAGAAACCTGACTTAAAAGGATATATATGCAATTATTCAGATTTGCAAATCCAGATTATTTATACCTGCTGCTTCTGCTGCCGGTGATGATACTATTGTATATAATTAATGAGATAAGAAAGAGGACAGCCAGGAAACGCCTTGGAGACCCTCGGCTGATCAATAGCCTGATACCTGAGCTTTCGGATTCGAGGTCAGTTGTTAAATTTATCCTGTTGCTTTTTGCAGTGCTGTCAGGCGTGATAATGCTTTCCAGACCACAGTTCGGATCAAAGATCGAGGATGTAAAAAAGCAGGGGGTTGAGGTAATCATTGCTCTGGATGTCAGTAATTCAATGCTTGCTGAAGATATCCAGCCCGACAGGCTTGTCAGGGCTAAACAGGCAATATCCCGGCTCGTTGATAACCTCGATAATGACAAGATAGGGTTGATAGTATTTGCTGGTGATGCCTATACACAGATTCCCATCACCACAGATTATGTCTCTGCAAAGATGTTCCTTTCTACTATAAGCCCTGAAATGGTTCCAAAGCAGGGGACATCTATCGGTTCGGCAATAAGCCTCGGGATCAGGTCCTTCAGTCCGGGAGAGGACAAGAGCAAGGCAATGATAATCATAACAGATGGTGAAAATCACGAAGATAACCCTATGACAGCTGCTGAAGAGGCTGCAAAAGCAGGTATTGTTATTCATACTATAGGGATAGGCTCAAGCGGCGGAGTTCCTGTCCCTGTTATTTCAAACGGAAAGAAAGAGTATCTTAAGGATGCCAGCGGAAATACCGTAATCACTAAACTCGACGAAGATATCTTAAAAACGATCGCCATGAGCTACCAATGGCAGCTATGTGCGTGCAAGCAATACCAATATAGGCCTCGATCAGATCTTCAGCGATATCAAAAAAATGAAAAAAGAGGAACTTGAAAGTACCCAGTACACGGAATACAATGACCAGTTCCAGATTTTCGCAGCATTAGCCATATTCCTGCTTATAGTTGAATTTATTGTTATGGAAAGAAAAAACAGACGTCTTGTTAATATCAGATTGTTTAAATTTAAAGTTTAATCTATTTCACCAGATGTGATGATCAGAGATAGTGGTAACATATTGTATCGTAATAGAATATTAAGCGCTTTAATAGTTCTCATTCTGTTAACAGGTCAGGCTTTGAATGCTCAGGCCGACAAGAAATATATAAGGCAGGGCAACAGGAGTTTTGAGAAGAACAATTTTTCGGAATCTGAAATATCTTATCGTAAAGCGACGGATAAAAATAAAAACTATCCCGACGCCGTTTTTAATACCGGTGATGCTCTCTATAAGCAGAATAAATTTGAGGAGGCCGGAAAGCAATTCCTCGAAAATGCCAGTATGAATGAGGATCCAAAGAAAAAATCGGCTGCAATGTTCAATCTCGGAAACTCACTTTTAAAATCCAACAAGCTGGAAGAGAGCATTGAGGCCTATAAAGGTTCCCTTAAACTTAACCCTGAAAGCCCTGAAGCCAAATACAATCTGGCCTATGCGCAGGATATGCTGAAGAAACAAATGGAGCAGCAAAAGCAGCAACAACAAAACAAAGACAAGCAGGATCAGAATAAGGATCAGAATAAGAAAGATCAGAATAAGCAGGATCAGAAAGATGAGAATAAGGACGAACAGAAGAACGACAAGCAGAATCAGGACAAGAACCAGCAGCAGGAACAGCAGGGTGTCTCAAAGGATGACGCTGAACGGCTTCTGAATGCCCTGGCAAATGAGGAGAAGAATGTTCAGGAAAAAGTAAAACTTGCAAAAGCATCCAAAGAAAGAGTCAGAACAGTTAAAAACTGGTAATCTTTATAATCTGAAATGAAAAAGATATTAATATACAATCTTCTATTACTCATATCATTCTCTCTCCGGGCGCAGGATATCGTTTTAAAAGCAGAGTATCCTTCTGTAGTCAATGAAGGGGAACAATTCCCCGTAACATGGAGTGTTAACTCCGGTGGAGGCGAGTTCTCTGCCCCCTCCTTTAACCCTTTCATGAAACTAATCGGACCACAGACATCCTATAGTTCCAGCACTCAGATCATAAACGGAAAAATGTCTCACTCTACCTCCTACAGCTATGTTTATTATCTTCAGGCTGTTAAGGAAGGCAAACATGTTATTCCACCTGCGGTGTTCACACTGAAAAATAAAACTTACACCTCCGATTCTTTGTATATTGAAGTTATCGGAAATAGTTCACAGCAACAGATTTCCTCCTCAGCAGGAAGTAAAGGCTCAGACAATCTGGATGCAGAACCTGCCGGCAATGATATTTTCGTAAACCTCTCGCTGAACCGGAAAGATGTTTATCTCGGGGAATATATTGCTGCCTCGGTAAAATTATATACCAGGGTCAATTTATCAGGTATCAACGAGATTAAATTTCCTGCCTTTAATAATTTTCTTAGATCAGATATAACCACACCTCCTCTGACATCACTGAAACAGGAAAATGTGAGGGGAACTATCTATGGGACCGGCGTGGTCCAGCAATTTCTTTTGTACCCACAGGTAACAGGAGAAATTGAAATTGATCCGGTCCAGATTTCTGTCCTGGTTCAGCAAAAGGCAGGGCAGCAGGATCCTTTTTTCGGAGATTTCTTTAATACATATCAGACAGTCCCACGGGCTGTCGCAAGCCGGCCCCTGAAAGTCAGGGTTAAACCATTGCCGGGGATAAAACCGGCTGATTACTCCGGAGTTGTGGGTCAGCTGAGTATTAAGGCAGCGCTAAACAAGGATACGGTCAATGTGAATGATCCGGTTAATTTAATAATCACGGTCACCGGGACCGGAAACCTGAAAGTCGCAGAATCACCATCCCTGAATCTCTCTCCTGATATTGAAGTCTATGACCCTAAAATAACCGACGATATCAAAAACAGCATGAGCGGAACATCCGGTCAGAAAACTTTTGAGTTCCTTCTTATACCCAGACATAACGGAGATTTTACTATACCCCCGGTGACTTATTCCTATTTTAACCCTGCCTCAGCCCGGTATGAAAAACTTACTACCCGGGAATTCCGCTTTCATGCCAAAAAAGGAAGCGACCAGAATAATTCAGGCATTACAGTTTTTGGAGGAGTCCCGAAAGAAGATGTCAAGTACCTTGGTAAAGATATCAGATTCATTAAGTCGGATCCTGGAAATCTGGCCAGGACAGCAAATATTATCGTTGCGTCCCGATCATTTTATAGCCTATATGCTTTCACTGCTCTTGCATTTCTTGTTGTGCTCTTCCTCAGGAGAGAGCACATCAGACGCAATTCCGATCTGTCACAGGTAAGAAACAGGAAGGCAGGCAAGATAGCTGTAAAACGATTGCACAATGCCGCAATTTGTCTTAAAAATGATGAGATTGACCACTTCCACGAAGAGATACTTAAAGCAATATGGGGTTACCTCAGCGATAAGCTGAATATCCCTGTCTCCGACCTGACAAGAAGCAATGCAATCTCCGCTCTGACCGAAAGAGGTATCGATATTCAGCTGATAAACAGCCTGACGGGGATCCTTGACACATGCGAATATGCCCGATATGCTCCCTCTTCTTCTGAAACAGGAGCTTCCGATATCTATGAAAGTGCCTCACAATTCATTAAGTCTGTTGAAAACTTATTAACCTGAAAAATGGACTCATTTAAACATTACATATTAACAGCTTTTTTAATCTGCCTTTTTACCCTGAGAGCTGCCTCACAGGACTCCGGTACCGGAAAATTCAATCAGGGAGTTACCTATTTTTCTGCAGGCACATATAATGAGGCTCTTCAGGCTTGGACCGAGGTTTATAACACCGGTTACCGTTCTGCCAGCCTCTGCTACAATATCGGGAATGCATATTTTAAGCTTAATGATATTCCGCAGGCAATCCTCTTCTACGAACGTGCATCCCTTCTCAAACCTGCCGATGAGGATATCAACTATAACCTTCAGATTGCGAGGACACTTATTGTCGACAGGTTTCAGGAGATACCCGAGCTATTCTTTGTAAGATGGTATGACTTTATATCCCTGTTCCTTTCGTCAAACCTGTGGGCAAGAATAAGCATCATATCCTTTGTGCTTTCCCTACTGTTCCTGTCTCTATACATCTATACTTCAAAGTACCGCCTGAAGGTTATCGGATTCTGGTTCGCAGTCTCATTATTTGTAATCACAATCGGATCATTGGCATTCTCTGTAAGGAACAAATACCTGGTCTATGACAGCCACAAGGCGATAATCACAACCCCGGTGATAAGCGGCAAGAGTTCGCCGGACAACAGTGGAACCGATTTGTTTGTTATACACGAAGGTACAAAAGTTACAGTTGAAGATGAAGTAGGGGAGTGGCTGGAAATCAGGCTTTCAGATGGTAACAAGGGATGGATCCCGTTAAATAGTCTGAATATAATTTAACTGTTTGCAACTTATTTTCTATATTTCACCTCAGTTTATTCACCTCTTATTCTCAGATTTTGATGAAAAGGTAGTCTCTTCTGTTTCCTTAACAGTTGATGTTGTACCCTTAAACTAAATGGAAGAATTTATTACAGCCTGCCCAAGAAATTGCTATAGCACCTGTTCATTCAGGGTGCAGGTTGAAAACAATACCATAATCCGTATTCTGCCATTTCCCGGAAACCTTGCTACTCCCGAAGGACCTTGTATTAAAGGCCTTTCCTATATCGAACGTACTCATTCACATGAGAGGATTATCCATCCTCTGAAGAAAACAGCGTCAGGAGAATTCGAAAAGATCAGTATTGATAATGCCCTTGGCTTTATTTCCGAAAATCTCTCATCAACAAGAGATAAATATGGTCCTAAAAGCATTTTGTGGTACAGGGGCAGCGGAATGTCAGGCCTTGTAAATGACATTGGTTATTCATTCTGGAAAGAATTCGGCGGTGTAACCACAACTTACGGAAACCTCTGCTGGCCTGCAGGACTTGAAGCAGTACGACTGACTCTCGGTGAAGTTAAACATAATGTTCCATGGGATCTTGAAAATGCGCGAACGATTATTATCTGGGGAAAAAACCCGGCTGAGACAAATATCCATGAGATTGCATTTATTGCGAAAGCAAGGGAAAAAGGATGTAAGGTGATTGTAATAGATCCGGTGCGGACCCCCACATCCGATAAAGCAGATATCCTTTTAAGCCCTGTCCCTGGAACTGACGGAGCTCTTGCACTGTCTGTCGCTGGTATTTTGGTAAAAGAAAACCTGGTTGACCAGAAATTCATTGATGATCACGTAAAAGGGTATGAGGAATTTAAAGACTCCCTTTCAGTTTCTCCCCAGGATGGTGAGAAGATAACCGGAATCCCTGCCGGGAATATTATCGAACTGGCACATATAATAGGATCAGGCGCACCTGTGACAATCATTCCGGGATATGGCTTGCAGAGGCATCATAACGGAGGTCAGACTATCAGGTCGATTCTTTCACTCGCTGTACTTACAGGCAATATCGGAAAACCAGGTGCCGGTTTCAATTATGCAAATCTCCAGAGCTATATTTTTGACGACCTAAAGGAGCCTCTCTCATATTATCCTGATCCGGAGAAAGATTTTCCCTTCCGAAGGACAATATCAATGACTTATCTGGGCAGAGATATTTCCCGAACCAACGATCCGGGATTAAAAGCCGCATGGATTGAAAGAGGAAATCCGCTTATCCAGTCACCTGATTCAAAGCTTGTAAGAAAAGCTTTTTCAGCTCTCGGTTTTAAAGTTGTTGTTGAGCAATTTATGACAGATACTGCTGCTATCGCTGATATTATTCTGCCTGCGAAGGATATGTTTGAACAGTCCGATATCATCGGTTCGTACTGGTCGCCTTATGTCAGTTTCAAGCCCGGCATCATTCTTCCACCTGGTGATGTAATGCCTGAAAGCGAAATATACTTTCATCTGGCCAGGAGACTCGGACTGAATATCGATACAGACAGATTACCTGAACCCGGTAATGATAGTATTGAAAAATGGCTCGAAACCAGGATAAGAGGATACTCTGATCTCACTCTGTCCGATCTGAAAAATGGTCCGGTACTTGCTCCCGGTCTCCAGCATATTGCGTTTAATAATATGAAATTCAATACTCCTTCAGGTAAGATTGAGTTATATTCATCTGAGGCTAACAGCAAATGGGGCGTCTCGCAATTACCTGACTATATACCGGATGAATTTGCCAGGGATGAAAACATGTATCCTTTGAAATTTATAACTCCCAATAGTGCGGGAAGGATACATTCACAGTTCGGGAATCTGAATATAATCAAGACAACTGTTCCGGTCCCTGCCGTATCACTGTCACCGGCTGACGCAAAAAAAAGAAGAATAATTAATGGTGATAAAATCAGGATCTTCAATGAAGAGGGAGAGGCCATCTCTTTCGCAAGGATATCCAACAAAATTCCTCATGGGATAATTGTTCTTCCAAATGGAATCTGGCTTAATGAAGGGGGAGGAGGGAACAATCTTATAGCTGGGAGATTTACCGACATGGGTTTTGGAGCTGCATTTCATGATTCAATGGTTGAGGTTGAAAAAGCAGATTAATTATGACTGAAGGTTTTATTTTTGATCATAATAAATGTGTGGCATGCGGAGCCTGCAGTGCAGCCTGTATATTGGAGAACAAATGGTCCTTCAGTCCAAGGGAGATCTATGCTTTTAATTCCGCGGCATTGCCTTCTCTTCCGATTATAAATCTGTCATTGGCCTGCAATCATTGTAAGAATGCAGTATGCATGGAGGGATGCCCTTCCTCTGCCTATTCTAAAGAGCCCTCCACGGGAGCAATTATTTTAGATGATACAAAGTGCATCGGATGCAGATATTGCCAGTGGAATTGTCCGTATGATGCCCCTAAATATTTAATTTTGCAGAAAGTTATCGGAAAATGTAATCTCTGCTATCAGCGGCTGATCGCAGGTTTACTTCCTGCCTGCAGCACAGCTTGCCCTACAGGAGCCCTTGAATTTGGAAAACTGAATGACCAGTCTGCTCATAAAATGATTTCCTGGATACCTGAGAAAACTCTCATGCCATCTGTTGAATTAAGAGGTAATGTTAACCAGCCTCTGAATATTATCCCTCAAAATATTTTTGACATTGAAATGGGGCCAACCCCGGAAAAGGATCCTGCAAATCATGTAGATTGGAGTCTGATTGCTTTTAGCTTTTTAACTACTCTGTCCGTGGCAAAAATGATAACGGGCCTTATGGATGGGTTCTTTCCTGAGAAGCTGATGTTCATATCAATTATTGTAATCGCTGCTTTACTGTCTCTGTTTCATCTTGGGAAAAAAATAAGGGCATGGAGGGCGGTCGTCAATCTGAGATATTCTCCCTTAAGCAGGGAAATAGGATTATTCCTTCTCTATTTTTTGGTTGCTGTTCTGACTGTTACTCTTCAATTACCTGTTTTTCTGATTATCTCCTCGTTCACAGGCCTTATTTTACTTGTGACAATTGATTTGGTCTATATCTATGCGGATAACCGGAAATCAGTTTGGCTTCATAGTGGCCAGACATTTTTTACTGCATTGCTGATTGTTGCATTCCTGACCGGAAAGTTACTTCCTTTTATCTTTATAGCCGTTTTGAAACTGATCCCTTCTGTATATTATCTCACAACAAAAAAAGATGTCAGCCTCATCTTCGTTATAAGATTTGTCAGGACAGCACTGCTGATAATATCAGGGATTAGTATAATCTCAGGGATCTCATACCCGGGGTCAGCAATTATAACGTTGTTTCTTGCCGGTGAGCTGCTCGACAGGATTTTGTTTTATATTGATTTCAAACCACTTAATATCAACAGATTAATGAATTATCATATAAATGAGGCAGAAAATGAAAAAGAAAGAGGTTAATAGTGCACGTATGCCTGTTTACAGAGATGCCGGTTTTGAGCTTTTTGATTCAGCTTTAACAGAATCTGCATTCAAAAATGAATCAAAACATGAAAGAGTTCCTGATCATTTCATCTATTCCAGGTACAGGAATCCAACTGTTGTTTCGGCCGAAGAAGAGATAATGAAACTTGAGCAATGTAACTGGGCACTCCTTACCCAGACAGGAATGTCTGCCATTGATACCGCAACATCACTCTTCCACAAAGGCAAAGATACCAAACCATGGGTTTTCTTTTCGGAAATATATGGCGGGACAATCTCATTTATTGAATCCGTTTTAAAGGTGCGAAGAGGTCTGGATATTTGCTATTTTACTGCTGAAAGCGGCAATTATGACCTTGATGAATTTGAAAAAGTTCTTGCAAGGCTTAATCCTTCAGTCGTGTATATTGAGACTATTTCCAACCCGATGCTTATTGTTGCTGATGTCAATGAGATAATTAAAGTTGCTGGAAAACAGGGAGCTAAAGTAATTGTAGATAATACTTTTGCAACACCATGGCTTTACAGACCGCTTGACGATGGAGCAGATCTGGTTATTCACAGTGCAACGAAGTATTTTTCAGGACATGGCAACCTCACAGCAGGAGTGATCTGCGGTAATGATAAAACAATAATGCAGGAGGCAATTGAGTACAGGAAATTTGTCGGTCATATGCTTAGCCCCGATGATGCATACCGGTTGCAGACACAAATCCAGACATTTAATCTGAGGTTCGAACGACAGTGCAGTAATGCATTGAAACTTGCCGGCTTTCTTGAGAGCAGACCGGTAATAAAGAAAGTCTGGTATCCGGGTTTGAAAAGTCATTTAACCCACAATACTGCTGAAAAGCTATTCCGGGGTAAAGGTTATGGCGGTATGATAACATTTGATTTCGATGGGAAGGATGATGTTGGAAAGAGAATCCGCAGAGATAAATTCATAAGCCTGGTATCGGAAAAGATTAAGCTGATCCCAACGCTGGGCGATCCGCATACTATTCTGATGCCTGTCGAAGCAGTCTGGGGAGCAAAGTATCCCGAACCAGGTATGATAAGACTTTCAGTAGGATTTGAAGAATATGCAGAACTGGAAGCTACAGTTTCCATGGCACTGGAAGCAATGAGCTAAGTTTGAATTGAGATTCCTCTTCTAAACTCCGTGTCTTACTCCGTGCAGCTCCGTGTCCTCCGTGGTAAAAAAAAGTTACATACTAGATTTATACGGAAAGAGGTTAAAATGTATTATCTGAGATCAATGCCAGTCAATATTAACTAAGCCTTTATCAGTCAGATATTCATTGCATCTGCTGAAGTGTCTGTTCCCGAAAAATCCCCTTGAAGCAGAGAGGGGAGAGGGGTGAACTGATTCGAGCACCAGGTGCTTCGACCTGTCAATACATTCCCCCTTTTTCTGCGCATACGCTCCCCACAGAAAGAAAACAATATTCTGCTTTTCGTTATTGATTATTCTTATAACAGCATCTGTAAACTCCTCCCAACCTTTTCTCTGATGCGATCCCGCCTGATGTGCCCTGACAGTAAGAGTAGCATTAAGCAGCAATACTCCCTGCCTGGCCCATCGCTCAAGGTTTCCTGAAACAGGCCTCTTAAATCCAAGATCAAGTTCAATCTCCTTGAATATATTGATAAGGCTTGGTGGAATATCAACTCCATCCCTCACTGAAAAGCATAATCCATGAGCCTGACCAGGTCCATGATAGGGATCCTGTCCGATTATTACAGCCCGGGTATTTTCAAATGAACAAAGATTGAATGCATTGAAAATGAGTGATGCGGGCGGAAAGATTGAATTTAACCTGTATTCCTCCCTTACAAATTCAGCCAGCCTGATGAAGTATTCCTTGTTGAATTCCTCATTCAGCTTTGATTTCCATGTATCATCAATCTTTACATCCATATATAAGGTTTAACGGTTTTGGAGTTTTATATAGTGCTAAAGTAATAAAATTGTATAATTATTAACTTTGTAATAAAAATGGCAACTGAGACCGAACGTAAGTTCCTTGTTAAGGGCGAATTCAGACATCTGGCAGTCCGACAGATTTCAATAACTCAATCCTATCTCTTAAAAGATCCCTTTAAAACCATAAGACTCAGGATCACAGACGATAAGGCTTATCTGACTATAAAGACTCCTCTGACGCAGGAAACTATTGCAAGGAACGAATGGGAGTATCAGATCCCGCACGATGATGCTAACGAGATAATAAAAATATGCCTTCCCGGAAAAGTATATAAAACGAGATACATTATACCATCAGGCAGACATAACTTCGAAGTCGATGTTTTTCATGATAAAAATGAAGGGCTGGTAATTGCAGAGATAGAGCTTGGATCAGAGAACCGAAAAGTTTGATATTCCTGACTGGCTCGGTGCGGAAGTAACTGGTAATCCGGCCTATTATAATTCAAACCTTGCTAAATGAATTTGCTTTGACATCAAGAACAATTTAAATCTATGATCAGTTTAAGTCACTGATTATTCTGTCAAGGACATCCGTGAATGGATAGCCGGCCTGTCTCGTAGCAGCAACGAATCCTCCGTCGGGTGAAATGCAGGGATTTGCATTAATCTCAATAACAAAAATATTACCGCTGCTGTCAGCTCTGACGTCAACACGTGCATAGCCTTTCAGATCAAAGAGAAACCAGCATGCCCTGGCAGTCTCTTTAAGCCGGTTGATAAATTCCGGGGCTAGGTTCGAACCTGGAAATTCTCTCACAGTATTTTCAAATTCAAAAGATTCACTTTCCCATTTAGCCTTGAAATCAACAATTTTAGGCCTTGAGTCATCATAATCCCTGAATACGATCTCCGCAGGAGGGAGCACTTCAGGGCCATCCTTTCCTGCTAGTACACTCATATTATACTCTCTTCCATCAATGAAATCTTCAATAAACCAGTGTTTATCATCCTTCCCGTTAAGTTTCTCCTCGAAGCCGGGTACACAGTCAAACACTGAATCTGCAGTTATACCAAGAGAGCCATCTTCCCATACAGGCTTGACGATATATCTGTGCCCTGGCTTCAGAAGCTTCATTTCAGAGGGTTTATACGAAGCCGGGTTATTTATGCCTGCATCCTTCATCATCTTGCTGGCAATACTCTTATTGGTCGTCAGAAAGATTGATTCCAGGGAGTTTCCTGAATAGGGGATGCCGTGCATATTAAGAAGTGCCGGAACAAAATAATTAAGTTCTCCTTTATTTATTATTGATTCAACAAGATTGAAAACAAAATCAGGTTTTTCTTCAAGAAGAACTGCAATCTCCGACATAAAGTTTTCAGTGATGCCTTTTCGGATGACGTTAATTCCCATTTCGATAAGATATTTCTCAATATGGTAAACCTGATCAAGCACGTCCAGTTCATCCTCAAGAGCTCCGGGGAGTGGTTCATTATAAATAATACAGCATTTCTTCATATCACATCAGCTTTTTGTCCTCCTTATCGCGGAATCCATTATCATTTCCATAAGCTTCTGGTATTCAATACCATACATCCTGGCTAGTATTGGTAGATCTGAGTGAACAGGATTAAGCCCTGCAAGAGGATTTGCTTCAATGAAACATATCCTTCCGTTACGGTCGGCTTTAAGATCAACTCTTCCCGCATCAACAGCCTCAAGAGCCCTCCATGCCTGGACTGCAACTGTTTTGCATTCATCAGCAATATTCTCATCAAGAGGAGCATAACTACAATAATTCTGGTAATTTTCCTTCACTTCAACAGAGTAGGGAAGGTTATCCGCACAAATCACCTCCATGCCGCCAATAGCAATTGCTTCATCACCGCTGCCCACAACTCCGACAGTAAATTCCCTTCCGGGCAGATATTCTTCAACAAGAGCAGGTTGCCTGAACTCCTTCAGAATCCATTCCACCATTATTTTGAGTTCAGCATCATTCTTCACAAGACTTTTTTCCGTTATTCCCTTGCCTGTACCTTCCGACACAGGTTTTACAAAAAGCGGGTATGTTAACCCGGTTTTATCTGATTCCGCGAGTGAAGTGACAAGACAACCAGGGCTGACAGGCACACCTGCAGCCGACACCACAAGCTTGGCAAGATGCTTGTTAAGTGAGAGTCCCATAATGACAGGACCACTGAATACATACGGAATTTTATACTGATCAAGAATAGCAGGAACAACAGATTCTCTTCCGTCTCCATACAATCCCTCCGCAATATTGAAAACCATATCCCATCTTTTGCCGGCAGCCAGTGCCTCAATCAGCTGGAAAGCATTTCCGACAGGTTCAGTGTCGTGGCCCATCTCCTTAAGTGAATTTTCAAGGGCATCGACTGTTTCCTGCTTATCAAATTCGGCAGTTTCATCCATAGAATAACCACGGTCAATATACCATGACCGCAGATCAAATGTCAATCCAACTTTCATTTATCAGCTTTATTTTTCAGGATATTCGCACAACACACCCTTATAATTTCTCATCACAATCCGTTCCTCGTTATGCTCAACCACATAATCAGGGAGCAAAGGAATTTTACCTCCTCCTCCGGGAGCATCAACAACAAAAGTAGGCACAGCATATCCGCTTGTAAAACCTCTTAGTCCCCTGATAATTTCCAGACCTTTCTTGACTGTTGTCCTGAAATGTCCTGATCCAGGGATTAAGTCACACTGATATAGGTAATAAGGCCTGACACGTATCTTGAGCAGTCTGTGCATTAGCTCCTTCATTACAGAAATATTATCATTAATACCTTTTAGCAGAACAGTCTGACTTCCAAGAGGAAATCCGCCATCAGCAAGCTTAATGCAAGCCATGGCGCATTCATCCGTGATTTCTGACGGATGAGAAAAGTGAAGACTGATGAACACAGGATGATACTTTCTCAGAACACTAATAAGGTTATCAGTAATTCGCTGAGGAAGAACAACAGGAATCCTGGTTCCAATCCTTATTATCTCAACATGAGGGATAGCGCGGATATTTGACAGTATATAGTCGAGAGTCTCGTCTGATAAAGTCAGAGGATCTCCTCCGCTGATTAATACATCCCGGACCTCCTTATGAGTTGCAATATAATTGAATGCTTTTTCAAAATCCTGCCTTCCCAGTTTGTCCAGCCTGCCTACAGTATGAGAGCGTGTGCAATAGCGGCAATAATTCGAACATACCTGTGTAACAGTGAACAAAACTCTGTCAGGATATCTGTGCACTATACCTTTTACAGGAGAAAATGATTTCTCGTGAAGCGGATCTGACTGTTCCGTGGTATGCTGCAATAGTTCCTCGACGACAGGAATAACGTTACGCCTGAGTGGATCCGAATACTTGCTCTTGTAGATAAGGGAGGCAAAATATGGGGTTATCCGCAGAGGGAGACGGCCTTTAAGATTATTAATAGCCATTATCTCCTTATCGGATAATTTCATGATTTTCTTTAGGTCTTCGATACTTGTAAAAGCATTCCGAAGCTGCCATTTCCAATCATTCCAGGATTCTAAAGTCGTTAGGGGGAAGTAGCGGTTGAGAAACTCCGAACTTCGGTTGCTAACTAACTGATTTGGGATTTCGTTTTGCGAAAAAATCGTGGCTTTCGCGCCAGGCTCTTCATCAGAAGAGCAACCCACGAGGCGACTCTCTCCATTGAGCGTCGTAGCCTCATTATTGTTAGCATTCATAGTCGATGATGAGAATTTTCACCTTTTCGATTTAATTGTTTTTTAAATTAATACTCGATTTTTAGAAAAATATTTGACGAAAATAAATAATCCGTAAATACATTATATCATTACACTATCAATAATATCAACACAATTGTCATTTTATTAACAATCATTTTTATCCCTTCTGAATCAACATATCATATAGTGCTGATATTGTGATCTTTATTGCAACTGACAGGTTCAATCTGACGACCGAACAAATTGGTATTTTTTTGACATTTGTGTTTTTGATAACTTTAATATTTCAAACATTGAAAAACTCTTCACTTATTCCTTGATCAAAATTCAAATAGAGTATTTCTCAAAAATAATGCCATAATTTATTGACAGTTTTAATTGCGCATATTTGGCAATTTTGAGATATTTTTGCCATCTGTATTGAAAAATCAAAATTCTTAAACATAAAGCATAGTCATTTTGTTCAGTAATCGGTTAGAAATACGGATGCCCCAAATATGATCAACGGGAAAACGAATTATCTGAAGTCTCTTTTAAGGGATATCCTCGAAGCAGTATCTGGTTCGGAACAGGATTTTACGGAGGGTAAACTGAGCCGTGCCATCCTTCTTCTTTCAATACCAGCAGTGCTTGAGATGATCATGGAATCGATATTTGTGATTGCAGATATTTTTTTCGTATCAAAGCTTGGTGCCGATGCGGTCGCTACTGTAGGAATTACTGAATCAATGATAACAATTATCTATGCAATTGCTATCGGTCTGGGTACTGCCACTACTTCAATGGTTTCCAGACGAATTGGTGAAAAAAATAATGAGGAAGCTTCCAGAACAGCATTTCAGGCTATAATGACAGGATTGTTAGTCTCACTGTTAATAGGTATTCCGGGCGCATTTTTTGCTGAAAAACTACTTGACCTCATGGGAGCATCGCGAAGTATTACCGAAACTATGTCTGGCTATACAAAGATAATGCTGGGCGGAAATGTCGTCATAATGATGCTGTTTATTATCAATGCCATTTTCAGAAGTGCAGGAGATGCAGCTGTGGCCATGAAAGTACTGTGGATTGGCAATATAATCAATATCATTCTTGACCCCTGCTTTATATTCGGACTAGGCCCATTCCCTCAGATGGGAGTAACAGGCGCTGCCGTTGCTACAACAATCGGTCGGGGAACTGCTGTCATGGTTCAGTTTTATCTGCTCTTCCTCGGAAAGAAAAGAATACAGCTTTCAGTAAAACAACTCTCCATTGATTTCCAAATCATGCTGAAATTATTAAAGCTTTCCATTGGCAGTATTGGCCAATACCTCGTCAGTACTTCCAGCTGGATAGCTCTGGTCAGAATTATTTCAATTTTCGGAAGCGAAGTGGTTGCAGGTTACACCATTGCTATCCGGATTATAGGTTTTACACTACTACCTTCCTGGGGCATTAGCAATGCAGCATCAACACTTGTGGGGCAAAACCTGGGGGCAAAAAAACCAGACAGGGCAGAGAAAGCAGTCTGGGTTACAGGATGGGTAAACATGATCCTTCTCGGTGCCATCGGGGTAATACTCATCATCTTTCCCGATTTCTTCATCCGCTTATTCATCTCTAATGAAAACGTTGTAAAATCCGGAATACTCGGACTCAGGATAATAAGCATTGGCTTCATTGCCTACGGACTGGGAATGGTGCTTGTGAATTCTTTCAACGGAGCAGGGGATACCTCTACACCACTTAAAATCAACATTTTTACATTCTGGATGGTTGAAATACCTCTTGCATATATTCTTGCCATTAAAGCAGGTATGCAGGAAGAAGGTGTATTTATTGCAATAGTATTCGCAGAATCACTTATGACTTTAATAGCCTGGCTGGTGTTCAGGAGGGGAAAATGGAAGCTTAAGGAGGTTTAAGCGTTTATTAAAATACCATGACTTTCTCCACGGCAAGAAGCTCCCCCCTCGACAATACTATTATATAAAGCCCGGGAGTAATGTGAGAGGTGCTGAATCTGACAGTATCAGTATCAATAATTTTTCTTTCTATATGGTTTCCCTGCAGATTATAGAGATCCGCAAAACAGGAAACAAAGTCCTCATTAAATATGATTACAATTTCTTCTGCTGTAACTATCACTGAATACGGTTTCTGGTTGTTAAGGTTTATTGATATATCCAGTGTTCCATAAATACCCGATCCGTCATTGGCAGTCGCCTGGGCCTTTACAGTGCCGTTCTCAAGGGCTTTGACCAGACCGTTAGCATTTATCGTTGCCGCACCTGTTACACCGCCAACTGACCATGAAACAGTCTTGTTGCTTGCATTTGAAGGCAGCACCTCGGCACTGAGCTGAAGCGGATTGTTGCCAGCTGTAATAGTCGTGGCACCTCCCTCTCCGGTCAGACTGATTCCGGTTACAAATATAAGTTCACTTGTAATAGTGATAATAAGTGTTCCGTAAACGGCTGAGCCGTCATTGGCTGTAGCTTTTGCCGTTACTGTTCCATCCGAAATTGCAGTGACCAGTCCTGCTGCATCTATTGAAGCATCACCCGTCCCATTAATGAGTGACCATGTAATTGTCTTCAATGTTGCATTGGAGGGCTGAACGGAAGCAATCAGCTGTAAGGTCCCGTTGCTGCCTGAGATAGAGGAAATACCACCTTCTCCGGCGACTGTTATTCCAGAAACCGGGACTAATTGATTTGATATTGTAATTACAATGGTACCAAATATGCCTGAGCCATCGTTGGCTGTTGCCATCGCAGTAACTGTACCATTGGCGACGGCTGTCAGAACTCCTGTTGCATTAACAGATGCTTCACCAGTTCCGTTTGCAACCGACCATGATACAGTTTTGTTCGTCGCATTCGCAGGTAATACTGCAGCATTCAGCTGTAGTGTTCCGTTTTCTGTTGAAATTGTTGCTGATCCACCCGCTCCTGTGACAGAGATACTTGTTACGGGGATCATCTGACTGGCTATTGTGATTATCAGTGTGCCATAAATACCTGAACCATCATTGGCAGTCGCCCTTGCGGTAACACTCCCGTCGGATATAGCCGTTACCTGACCTGATGAGTTTATCGAAGCCTGGCCTGTGCCATTTACAAGCGACCACGTTACAGATTTGTTGGAAGCATTATCAGGCATTACCAGTGCACTTAGCTGAAGTGTTCCGTTATTGGTTGTTATAATTGATGCCCCACCGGCCCCGGTGACAGTTATACCCGAGACTGGTGTTACCTGATTGCTGAGTGTAATAACAAGGATTCCATATATTTCAGATCCGTCATTTGCAGTCGCCCAGGCTGTAACGGTTCCGCTACCCTGAGCTGTAACCAGCCCCGAAGAATTTATTGTCGCCTGCCCGGTCCCATTAACCATCGACCAGGTCACACCCTTATTGGTAGCATTATTCGGCAGTACTGCAGCACTCAGTTGCAAAGTCCCGTTATCCGTGCTGATGATGTGGCTCCGCCTGCACCTGTAACAGAAATGCCTGTAACAAGTATAATCTGGTTGTTAATTGTAATAACGAGTGATCCTGAAACCCCGGATCCGTCATTTGCAGTGGCAATTGCAGTAACTGTACCATTGGCAATTGCTGAGACCAGACCTGAAGAATTGATTGTGGCCTGTCCTGTGCCATTATTTAAACTCCAGATGATGTTCTTATTTGTAGCATTGACCGGCAGCACTGAAGCTGATAGTTGTAAAGTCCCGTTATCTGTGCTAATAGCAGTGGATCCGCCTGCACCTGTAACAGTGATACTTGTAACACGTATGATCTGGTTTGTTATGGTAATAAGGAGTGAACCTGAAACCCCCGATCCGTCATTCGCAGTGGCAATTGCGGTCACAGTACCATTGGCAATTGCTGTGACCAGACCTGAAGAATTGATTGACGCCTGGCCTGTGCCATTATTTAAACTCCAGACAATACTCTTATTTGAAGCATTCGCCGGCAATACTAATGCGCTCAGCTGCAATGTTCCACTTAAAGTATTTATAATGGAGGATCCGCCATCTCCCGTAACAGAAATTCCGGTTACAGGAACCACCTGGTTGGAAATAGTGATTACCAATGTTCCAAAGACACCTGAGCCATCATTGGCAATTGCCCTGGCTGTAACAGTCCCATTTGTAACAGCTGTAACAAGCCCTGTCGGATTAATGGTAGCATTGTCCTGTACCATTTATTATCGACCAGGTTACAGATTTATTTGTGGCATTTGCAGGCAATACTGCTGCACTTAGCTGTAAGTGTTCCGTTATCAGCTGTGATGGTGCTTGAGCCACCGGCTCCTGTTACAGTGATTGACCTGTTACAGTTTACCTGATGCTGAAGAATATACATGTGCTCCAACCTGCCATATTCCATTCTGATCTGCTGTTGCAGGAGATGAACCAACTGGAATCCAGTTCAGCGGATGTTGACAATCCTGTTTGCCATTCTGTGCCAAGATTTAGTCCCGTAATCAAGTCTGGACGGCAGGAACAAAATCAATTGAATTTATTGAAATTTGGATTAATAACTACTGAATGTACGTCATACCCCAATGCCTGCCATTGAGCAAAGGTTTTTGCGCGGCCCAAAGTAACTGAATACCGGTGTTCCTGCTTCACAATAAAAGATATTATAATCAGATTCAAACCCTGGTAAATCAGCAGCCTCATAAATATATATATTATAAATCTGATGTTTTGTATAAAATATATTATTGAAAACTTTTATGTCCCTGAGAAGGTGCAATTGGGAAACCGCCATTATTTGTAAAAATATCAATAATACCAGACCTCTCCACGCCTGTGAAGTACTTGTCCACTTTGCCTCGTCTAATAAAACGTATTGTTATATACTTTAACACTATTCATTCCCTTGGTAGCAATACCATACATCGGATCTGATCACAATATTATAGGCAACTCCCCCAGATGTATTTGTCATTCCATTTGATTTGCGCAATAAACCCAGCGGAACTTTATAGAGAAAATTGTACTTTATAATAGCATTAATATTATAGCCGGTAAATACTCCATGGGTGATACTTGTTATATCTGTGCCATTCCATACAAATTTATTTCCTGTTATAATCTCTCCGTCAAGGTTATTATTGGTAGGAGCAGGGTCTTCATCTCCTGCCTGTAACATATACCCGACTTGGATTTATTGAAGTAATGGAGTTATTCCTGTAAATAAGCGCAGTAGGTTCAGCCCGGGATATATTAACTCCTGGCCATTGTCCTGGAAATAGAATTATTTATAACAGTTCCTTCTATCAGCAAGTGGTAACTGCGAAAATAGAAATGATGAATACAGTTAGTAAAATATAGTATTGATAATGTTTTTTTCAATCGCAGATTCTTTATTTATTCATATTAATTTTAAGATGTTCTATACAAATACAATTGCCTTAAATAGCTAGTAAAATGTTCAAAACAGATGTCTATTGATATTTTAAATAATTTTAAATAATAACTTAATGCAAAATATAAATAATTTAAAGAATAAATAATATTTTATTTGACAAAGGGTCAGATTTATTCCATAAAAATTCAGCCATTATGTGATTCCTCGGACTGATTCCTCATCTTTTTAATAAAGCTATGTTTCTTCTTTTTCTCCAGCCTCTTTATCCTTGAAGCAAGTGTTGGTCTGGTTGATCTGCGCTCTGGCAGGTATTGTGAGAGCTTTTGAAACAATTATATAAAATTTTTCGAGTAACCATCTTTTTATTCATCATTTGCGTACGCTCAGACTGCGGATGACAATACAAGCTCACCATCCTTATTGATCTTGTTTCTAAGCTTCCTGCCTATAAGCTCCTTTTCATCATCAGAGAGAAGTTGCGAGTTGAGGATACTGAATCTTAATTCAACTTTTGTATTCACCTTATTTATATTCTGACCTCCGGGTCCGCTGCTCCTGGATGTTGAATAGACGAATTCATTTTCAAATTTCCTTGTATTCAGCTCTTCGGGTTTCATTCAGATGATGATTTTATTTACATGAAAAACAGAGCTACTCCGCCAACGCTGACTAATGCACCTGCAAGTTCAGACAGAGTGACCTTTTCTTTGTATATAAGAACCGCTGGCAGTATAATGAATACAGGAACAAGAGACATTATTGTAGATGCAATACCTGCTTCCGTGTACTTAACTGCGATGAGTGAAAATGAGACACCCAGGAAAGGGCCGAAGAATGCGCCAAGCGTAGTTAAAGCCATTCCCTCTCTGTTTTTAAGAGCCCTATGTACATTTCCCCACCGTAAGAGAATAGTTACCAGAGCTGTATAACCAAAAATTCCTGCAATTATCCTGATCTGGGTAGCTGCAAATGGATCATAATCCTTCATCCCCAGCTTGCTTAAAACCAATCCAAGTGCCTGTCCGACTGCCCCGCCCAAGGCATATAAAATACCTTTGGGGGCCAGTTTTAATGATAATTTTTCGCCCTTGCCGCTCCTTCCGAATATCGCCATTGAGATCCCGCATAGAGTAAGAGTCATTCCAATTCCATGCATCAGGGTAAGCCTCTCACCTATAATCATAAAGCTAAAAAAGGCAGTCATGGGAGGGACGAGAGTCATTATGAGCATTGAGAACCTCGACCCAATGACAATATATGATTTAAATAGAAAAAGATCTCCGAATACAAAACCTATCAGTCCTGAAAGAACGAGCCATATCCAGTTTTCAAATGAAGCATCTGTAGGAAGAATCAATCCCCGTCTTATCAGTGCATAAATGCTCAGAAATACAAGACCTATAACAAGCCTGAGAATATTTACCGCTATTGTGCCTATTTTATGACTGGCAGATTCAAATGCCAGTGACGTAACAGTCCAGAAAAAGGCTGTCAGTAATGCAGCAAATTCTCCTGTATGCTGGTAGTAAAAATTCATAATTCTTTTAAGATCCCGCTTCCCAGGTAAAAATAATATTAGTCTTCAGTATATTCAAATGTATAATTACCTGATCCTGTTTCAATTAATACTTTTTGAGCTTCAGATTTAACAGAAGAAAAGATCTTGTTATCTGCCAGATTCTTACCACTTTCCGTAACATTTGATGCAGAACCGGCTGGTAAAATAATTAATGCAGTTGTATTGGCCGGAATTTTAACAGTTACGATAATTTTATTTTCTTTTCTTTCCCATCCTGATGCAACGGAGCCATAGGCACCTTCAAAAGAGGCTTTTGAATAAGAAAGCTTTTTTGAAGGATGTGGCTGAATGATCAGATGTTTGTAACCCGGATCACCTGTTTCAATACCCGCACTGACTCTGTACATCCAGTCTCCAATAGCACCATAGGCATAGTGATTGAATGAATTCATACCGGGATCCTGGAAAGTGCTGTCGGTCTTTTGCCCGTCCCATCGTTCCCAGATTGTTGTTGCCCCCATTTTTACCGGATAGAGCCATGAGGGATAGCTCTCCTGAAGAAGCAGATCATATGCTGCATCAGTATATCCGTTGGCTGATAATACATGACACAGATAAACTGTTCCGAGGAATCCGGTCGAAAGATGATTCTCTCTGCTTTTAATATCTTCCACAAGGAACCTGGCAGATTTTTCACGGAGATTCTGAGGGAGGAGGTTAAACATGAGTGCCAGAACATATGATGTCTGTGAATTGGTTCCTACTCTTCCGGCAGGGGTCACATATTCATTGATAAATACTTCTTTTATCTTATTATAGACAGCCCCGTACTGCAATTCATCCTCTGTATTTCCGAGTTCTCTGGCAGCAGCAACAAGAATGCTTGTGGAATATGCATAAAAAGCCGTTGCAATAAAGTCATGTTCAGTATGTCCGTCGGCTGCGGGATGGTCATTTACTGGCGGATGGTAAAAAAGCCAGTCTCCATATTTACTCCCGCCTTTCCATATATAATCATTACCTGACTGTTTTTTTATGTAGTCCACCCATGCCTTCATGCTTGGATACTGCGTTCTGAGAAGCCTCTTGTCTCCATATACAAGGTACATTGTCCATGGAGCAATCACTGCAACATCTCCCCAGCCGGCTGATGGCATTATTGTTTCGCTGCCCTGGGGATTGAGTACATCAGGAATGACATCCGGAACTTCTCCGCCTGATCTCTGATCCGCAGCAACATCCTTCAGCCACTTTGTGAAAAATGCAGAAACATCAAGATTGAATGCAGCTGTCCTGCAGAATGCCTGAGCATCACCCGTCCAGCCAAGACGTTCATCACGCTGAGGACAATCGGTAGGCACATCAACAAAATTACCCTTCTGTCCCCACTGGATATTATGCTGCAACTGGTTAAGCAGTGGATTTGAACATTCAAAACTTCCTGTTACCGGCATGTCAGAATGTACCACAATTCCGGTTAGATTATCGGTTGTCAGATCACCGGGAAAGCCCGTTACTTCGACAAATCTGAATCCCATGAAAGTGAACCTCGGTTCATAGATCTCTTCTCCGGTACCTGCCAGTGTATAGTTAAGTTCACATTTTGCAGAGCGCAGGTTTGTGGTATAAAACTCCCCGAACTTATCCATAACCTCTGCATGCCTTAATGTTACAACAGTCCCCCTGGGACCTGAAACCTTTAGTCTAAGCCAGCCTACCATATTCTGCCCCATATCAGCGATGAGCTTCCCTGTCGGTGTCCTGAAAATTTTAACAGGCTTAATCTCCTGAATTTTTCTCACCGGTGCTCCCTCTGAAGCAATCAGATTACTGTTATTGTAACTGGCTGTTGTTGCATTTATCCAGCTCTTATCATTGTAACCGCTCAAATCCCATCCTGTAAGCTTTTTTGTAGCATCATAAGTTTCGCCGTTATAAATGTCATTCATCCTTATAGCGCCGTCATTTGAAGCTTTCCAGCTTTCATCACTTGCAATCACCATTTCTGAACCATCAGTGAATAAAATATTCATCTGCATATAAAGACCCAGCTTCTTACCAAAATTGGCCCATCCTCTTGGCAGGGTTCCTCTGTACCATCCATCTCCCAAAACAGCTCCTATTGCATTATTCCCGGATTGAAGCATTGTGGTAATGTCAAACACCTGGTATTGAAGCCTTTTGGAATAAGATGTCCAGCCGGGTGTAAGTACCTGGTCACCTACTTTTTTACCATTCAGATGCAGTTCGTAGAAACCATGAGAAGTAACATATACTCTTGCCCTTGCTATCTTTTTTTCAACCTTGAATTCTTTCCTTAAATGAGGGGAGGGGGAATACCGCAGCGTATCACCAGGCATCTCAATCCATTTTGCCTTCCAGTCGGTTTGTGAAAGCAGACCCATCTCCCAGAAAGCTGTTTCACTCCACTTTGAAACTCTTCCTTTATTGTCCCATATCCTTACCTGCCAGAAATATCTCCGGCCTGATTGCAGGGCAGGGCCTTTATATTCCTGCAGTACTGAACCATCAGATTCAATTCTGCCCGACTGCCATATAAGATCTGACGAGGAGAATTTTTCGCTGGCTGCAACCCTTATAGTGAAAGCACTCTGCATAATATTAACTCCTGTTCCATATATTTTCCATGAAAACCTTGGCTGGGTGATATCAATACCGACAGGGTTTTTTTTATGTTCGAGAGTCAGATCTTTTACAGACAGATCCTGTGCAAAAAGGACTCCGCAGAGCCAAAAAAAAGTAATTGTTAATCCGGACGATTTCATAGCATGAATGGTTTAAGAAATATTTATCAAGGTTAAAAAAAAATGTCTGAATAAAAAAGCGTGAAAAATTGAATTTCATTCCTGAAAGTTCTTAAATTGCGATTCAGTCAAATTTTTAAAAATGAATCCACTCGCAGGTATCTTGTTAATTGCTCTCGGAAGCGTTGGCGCTGCCAGCTTTTATGTGCCTTTTAAAAAAGTCAGAATATGGGCATGGGAATCTTACTGGCTCAGCCAGGGTGTAGCAGCATGGCTCATCGCACCTGTATTGTTTGCTTTCATTTTTGTTCCCCGTGGCGAACTTTTACCTATAATAAATGAAGCTCCTATGCATGCGAAGCTTATGGCAATGTTCTTCGGAGTATTATGGGGTTTTGGCGGATTGACATTCGGGTTAAGCATACGATATCTTGGAGTAGCCCTTGGTCAGAGCATAGCCTTAGGCCTTTGTGCAGCATTTGGTACTCTTATCCCTCCGGTGATTGCAGGTGAAAACCTCTTTGCATCAACAGCAGGAATACTTACAGTAGTTGGAGTGTCAATAGCTGTTGCAGGCATTGCTGTTATCGGATATGCGGGTGCGCTTAAAAGCGGGGAAATGAGCGAAGAGGAAAAGAAGGCAGCCGTTAAGGAATTCGCACTTAAGAAAGGCATCCTCATTGCTGTATTTGCAGGTGTGATGAGTGCCTGTTTCAACTTCGGGTTTGAATCAGGAAAACCAATTGAGGCAATTGCACTGGCTCATGGTACCAATCCTCTCTTCCAGAAGAATACATCTCTTATCTTCATTCTTTTTGGTGGATTTATTACCAACCTTGTTTATTGCGGATATCTTAATATTAAAAACAAAACATATAAGGATTATCTTACTGTCTCAGGAAGTGTTTTACTGAACAATCTGTTTTTTACTTTCCTTGCAGGATTCCTATGGTTTCTGCAATTTCATTTTTTCGGAATGGGCTCGAGTAAATTGCCCGGGAGTATGGCAGTTTTCGGATGGAGCATTCTGATGGCACTCAATATAGCTATCAGCAATATTTGGGGCATATTTCTAAATGAATGGAAAGGGGTGAGGCAGAAAACAATTATTGTGCTGATCCTGGGAATATTAATTCTTATCCTTTCAACATTTGTAGTTAAACTAGGCTAAATGATATGGAAACAAAAAAAACTGCTTTTAAGATGAAGTTATTCCCTGGTTTTAAAGAGGAATACAGGAAACGCCACGGTGAAATTTGGCCGGAACTGGTGAAACTGCTTAAAGATGAAGGTATTGGTAATTATTCAATATTTCTTGATGAAGAGACAAACACCTTATTTGCATACCAGGAACAGTCAGGATCGGGTTCATCTCAGGACCTCGGGCAAACAGAGATAGTAAAAAAATGGTGGAAATACATGGCCGATATAATGGAAACCAATCCCGACAATTCACCCATTTCCATTCCTCTGGATCAGGTATTTTATATGAAATAGGACTGACCGTTAAGAAATCAGCCCTTTGGCTGATTTTCGGGAGGGCAGACTGAGCATGGGCTCGCGGGGCAAATTCAGAGGATGAGATCCATGGCAAAGGTGCAATGAGAATAAATAAGAAACTGATTATTAGAATAATATAAAACAATTTTACAGATGAAAAAAGAACTGATTAAAGAGTCGTATAAGCTTGCAAAGGAACAATATGCCGCACTGGGAGTTGATACTGATAAGGTCATCGACGGCATGGAGAAAGTAAATATCAGCCTGCATTGCTGGCAGACTGACGATGTTGGCGGTTTTGAAAAGCCGGGAGCAGAACTTGGCGGAGGGGGAATTCAGGTAACCGGTAATTTTCCGGGGAAAGCAAAGACAATTGAACAGATGAGAGCTGATCTCGATAAAGTGATGTCACTTCTTCCGGGTAAGCAAAGACTTAATCTGCATGCTATATACGGTGAGTTTGACGGGAAAACTGGTTGACCGCGACCAGATTGAAGCCAAACATTTCAAGGGCTGGATTAAGTGGGCAAAAGAGAGGGGTATTGGTCTTGACTTTAACTGCACATGCTTTTCACACCCTTATGCTGACGATGGTTTTACCCTTTCAAGTAAAAATGAAAAAATCAGAAAGTTCTGGGTGGAACACACAAAGCGGTGCAGGGCTATCGGGGCAGAAATGGGTAAACAACTGGGGAGCCCCACAGTACATAATATCTGGATACCTGATGGTTCTAAAGACACACCTGTTGACAGAAATACACTCAGAAAACAGCTTAAAAAATCTCTTGATGAGATTTTTGAAATAAAGTATCCGAAGAAATATCTTAAAGATTCCGTAGAGAGCAAACTTTTTGGAATTGGTTCAGAATCGATGGTTGTGGGATCACATGATTTCTACCTGGGATATGCTCTGCAGAATAATATAATGATAACTCTGGACAATGGTCATTTCCATCCAACCGAGCAGGTTGGGGATAAAATATCTTCAATTCTTCATTATGTCGACGAAGTACTTCTCCATCTGACACGTGGCGTCCGCTGGGACAGCGACCATGTATTGACATTCAATGAGGAATTGCTTCTTATAGCTCAGGAGATAGTAAGATGCAAAGCACTTGGGAGAGTCAGTGTTGGTCTCGATTTTTTTGATGCGAGCCTGAATCGCATTGGTGCCTACGTTATTGGTACCCGCTCTGCACAGATGGCTTTTATGTACGCTCTGCTTGAACCTCATAAAACCCTTGTCAAATTTGAAGAGAGTGGTAAAAACTTTGAAAGACTTGCACTGCTTGAACTTTTGAAATCCAAACCATTCGGCGCGGTATGGGATTATTATTGCATGACAAGCAAAGTGCCTGTTGGAGAGGATTATATTGAAGAGATTCTCAAATACGAAAAAGAGGTTCTGCTTAAGAGATAATTATTATTATAACCAGAATAGGGGCTGTTGAAAAAGAAGATGACTTTTTCAACAACCCCATTTTACACTATAACGTTTGATAACATGAAAGAACCAGTTATCGCAATTTTTGATATTGGCAAGACTAATAAAAAACTACTTCTTTTCAATTTGGATCTGAAAGTTGTTTCTCAATCAGAACAGCGATTTGCGGAAATCAGGGACGATGATGGATTTGAATGCGATGATATTGACCTGATTGAAACCTGGATCAGGGAATCGGTTACAAAACTTGTAAAATCCGACAGATATGACCTGAAGGCTGTGAATTTTACAACGTACGGGGCTACTGTTGTTTACCTCGATGAAAAAGGGAGGCGGCTGACTCCGGTCTACAATTACCTGAAGCCAATGGAGGAGCGGATCTCAGAAAATCTTTACAAAAAATACGGGGGAAGGGATGAGTTTTGCAGAAGGACCGCTTCCCCTGCTCTTGGAATGCTTAATTCCGGGCTCCAGCCACTCTGGCTTAAAGCTGAGAAGCCGGCGATATTTGAAAAAATCCATACAATACTGCACTTTCCGCAATACCTGTCATATACACTGACAGGAAAAATATACTCTGAACATACATCAATCGGCTGCCATACAGCATTATGGGATTTTGACAATATGAATTATCACCCATGGATAAAGGCCTTTGGATTCGAAATACCGGAACCTGTTCCTATTGAAACTGTGAATGAAGTAGAGATTGAAGGGAGGAAAATTATGGTTGGAATTGGTATCCATGACAGCTCAGCTTCTCTGGCTCCATATTTCTCGGGCAGCAATGGGAAATTCCTGCTTCTATCGACTGGAACCTGGTGTATTAATATGAATCCTTTCAATACAGAACGATTGACAGCTGAGCAGCTTGACAGGGATTGCCTGTGTTACCTGAGTATCACACGACAACCTGTTAAATCTTCAAGATTCTGGCTCGGACACCTTCATGAAACTGCAGCTGAAAAGATATCTCTCCATTTCGCAAAACCTCAGGATTATTTTAAAAAGGTTCGCACCGACAGGCAATTACTAGGTTATCTGAAGAAAAAATACAGTGAGAAAAAGATTTTCTTCAGACAACCTTCCTACCTGAAGGAACTGAATGAGCCTATTGATATGTATGAATTTGCCACCTATGAGGAGGCCTATCATCAGCTTATGATTGAACTATGCGATTTTACGAATGAAGCAATAAATCTGATACTCCCTGAAACTGACGATACTTCGAATATTTACATCACAGGTGGGTTTTCCGGCAATAAGTTATTTGTCGAAATGATCAGAGATGCTTTTCCATCCAAGAAAGTATGGACTTCGGAAATAGGAAATGCTACCGCCCTTGGAGCTGCTCTTGTTATTTCAGGAGCCACTCATGATCTTAATCTGGGCCTGACTGAATGCGTATAAGTTTTATTAACCAGGGAATTAAATCAATATATTACTATTTCAGGACAATCACCCTTGCAGAGCAAGAATGTTTTTCGCCGGATAATCTGATAATGTAAACGCCCCCTGGCAATGGAGAATTACTGGAATTCCTTCCATCCCAGTCAATGTAAAATTCCCCTGCCTCAATACTCTGATCTGTAACAGTATCCACGAGTTTACCCATTAGGTTGAACACTTCAATTTTATATTTCCCGGGGACAGTTACATCAACCATGATTGTAGTGTTATCCCTGAATGGATTCGGATAACAATTCATGCTGCAGGATGCAGTTGGCAAACCGTCAATTGTGTCTGTTGTAGTGGAATGAATATTTATAATACCGGGAGTTCCTCCATTGATGCTCGATCTCCAATTATTCCCCAGATTATTATCCAGTTCAGGATTTATGAGTTCAATCGAGGCGCCTGTTCCATTGGCATCACTTGGCCATGGTGCATTGGGAGAGAAGCTTACAAAATCAACAAGGTTACCATCCTGATCATAAAGATTGATATTATCGCCCAAACTGCTTAACCCGAAATTCATATCGCCAGTGGAATTCAGAACAGCCGGCCAGAATTGTCTGAATGCCGCCAGATCACGACACAAAACAATATACATTCCCGGTGCCAGAATAAAATCAGCCGGGAAAACATATCCTGTTTCAGGTCCGCCATCACTTACAATCCAGTTTTTCAGGTTCAGGGAAGAATTTCCGGCATTATAAAGTTCAACCCAGTCCTTTGTATCTTTATCGGGCGATGAGCTGTATTTGATCTCGTTAATCACGATTTTATTATCTGCTGTACCCGCTGCTGTAAAAACAGCTTTAATATTTGCCGTAGATATCATGTTATAATCCAATACAATCGAATCTGAAATACTGGTACCATACTCCCATCTCAGGAATCTGTAACCGGGAGCCGGGATAGCTGTCAGCTTAACAGGCAAATCTTTGAAATATATTCCGCTGAAGGGATAGCTTTGCGGGAATTATAGAATTCAGCCTGACCTTTCCTGTTCCGGGTGTGCTGAGCTCAATCTTAATTTCCAGCGGCTCACCTAAATTCAGGATTGCTCTCAGGTGTGTCCTGACATAATCCGGCCTGAATCTGGCATAGTCCTTTATTTGAATATAATTGTTCTGCCAGTTATCAAAGCTATGATCCCAGCGAAGCAGGTGATCATTAATTTCAGGAAGGAAAATCTGCTGCAGTGAATCTACTACTTCACTAACCTTTTCATATTTAAAATTGGTATTAAGCCTGTCTGCAAACTGATTTGCAAATTCGTTCCTGAAGCCCTGATTTGTCATCATACGCCTGAAAAGAAGAGTTGACCATGGAGGATTAGGGTAGCAAGGCCCATTTTCTTCCAATGCAAATTCCAGTGTATTAAAGGTATATGCAGATTCCTGCCAGTTTGAGAATCCCATATCAGTATCGTAAAGTATCCATCGCCATAGACTTCCGGCATCATTCGTATTCCAGTATCTGACGTTATTGCCTGGCCAGTCAGTGTTATTTACATAAATTTCAGACAGCTGATACTGAATATAATTGTTCACATCTATTTTCTGACTGACCTGAAGATAATTCTGTTCAGTCTCGAGAGTATGAGACCCGATGTAATTAATGATATTATCATATGAACTGCTCGATCCTTCAACAACGCTCCCGTTAAATTCCAGGATATTGACATTGGCAGGATCTACTGAATAGTTTTCGGCAAGATAATTTGAATTGATTTTTTCCCGTATATTATGTATGCCCCAGTACTCACCATTGAGGTAAACAACAGATGGCTGAAATGACTGACGATCGATATCCATGTCCTGCTATCAGAATTGATGTCAGCCCGTCACGCATCATTGCCTGACTCCAGTCATTACCAGCGTTCCTCAGGACAAGGGATTCGAACTTCTTTATCGGCTTGTCTTTAAAGAACTGATATTCGAAGGAACCCTTTCCATATACATTCCGTGCAAATATTGCCAGTGATTTCTGGGGGAAAGCACGAGACCATGAACCGAAGATCTTGATTCCAATATCCTGATCGATCTGTTTTTTCCCATTGGCATCATAAAATTCCATGTGAGCCTTTTTTTCCCAGTCCTGCCAGAAATTTGCACCATAGTTAGGCTCTTCAGATGAGGCATTTGGTCCCAGTACATATATTCCGGTATTATTATCCCATAAATTATCGGGGTCTGTACTGATGCAAACAACAGGCATGGCTATGCTTTTTAGTGAAATAGGTATTTGTGGTTATGTTACCTGGTAGCTTTTCAGAGTTAAATGATTTTGCTCTTACTATTCCATCCTGTGAGATAACAATGGGAGAGGAGTAGCGAAAGCTCCTGCTGTCAGGCTCGGATCCATCCAGAGTGTAAAATATTGAATCAGAATTATAAATGGATGAAAACCTGAGCTCTAACCCACCCGGGAAATAACCTCCTTTCGGTGAAAAAATTACTGTATCTCCTATGTAAGAGGTATACCCATCAAAGATGTTTGCTGTTCCGGGTGTCGGAACCGAAAAATATAACAATGTGTTGCCACCATCAGGCTTCCTTCCGTAAGACATATCTGCCTGAAGACTGACTGCAGGTATTGTTTCAATAATGGAAGAATCTGGTCTTGTTAAAACTAAAGTTTCTCCATTAGCATCTATTTTAAAATTAGTGTGCAATTGGGTACCTGATATTCCGCTTCGGCTTTTCCCTGAAGCAAAAACAAGAACATATGAAGAAGGTTCCAGTGAAATATCAGGCAATGTCCATTTTTTCAATAATGAGAGATCGTCAGAGAGATGGTATCCGTTCAGATTGATTGTAGACGAAGAATTGTTGTAAAGCTCAATCCAGTCACTATAGTCACCATCCTCATCTCTCAGTCCGCTGAGATTTGAAGATAAAAATTCATTTATGCGAACCTGAGGATATACCTGAAGGGATAAAAGTAAAAACAGGATTCCTGATAACAGCTTGCGCATTATTTGAAAGATTATTTGGTCACCAATCCGACCGCAAAATTACTAAAATTAAAACAATAATTAAATCAATCTGACTCCATGTAATGAACTATTGACTATTCTGCTTCTCATTTTCAGAAACCCTGCGGGTAGACCCAGCTTCCCAGGGTGATCAGGACAAAAGCATTGATAAGGTTTATTAAATATGGTTTCATCAAGTATGATTTAACATGAAACAGGATAAAGTCAGATTAGTTCAAAAAAATATCACTACTGTCAGGGTAAAAGTATGAGATTCTTCGCTTCGCTCAGAATGACAAGTGGTTAGAGAGTTTGAGAGCAGAGGGTATGAGGACGAAGCTATTTCAGGATAATAACCCTTGTACTGTAATGATGCTTTTCGCCCCATATTTTGATTATGTATACTCCTGCCGGTAATTGTGCATTATTTGAGTTCTTTCCATCCCAGTCAATGTAATATTCACCAGCATCAATACTCTGATCTGTAATCGTATTCAGCAGTTTACCCTGAATATCATAGATCTCAATCCTGTATCTTCCTGCATCAGCGACTTCAACCTTAACGGTGGTAAAATCGCTGAAGGGATTTGGAAAGCAGGTCAGACGAAGGTCGGTACCAGTCGATCCAGCTGTTGTATCAGGTGGAATATTCTGGAAATTTACAACTCCGGGCGTGCCTCCGATCAGACCCGACTTCCAGTTTATACCTGAATTATTATCCGACAGGGGATTGGTCAGTTCGATTGATGAACCTGTAGTTACAGGGTCAGTTGGCCAGGGTGCATTTGGGGTATAACTTACAAAGTCAACAAGATTTCCATCAGCATCATAAAGGTTAATCTCATCACCTGAGCTGCTAAAGCCAAAATCCATGTCTCCCGTAATATTGGATACCATAGGCCAGAAAAGCCTGAATGCAGATTTTTCACGGCACGCAACCATATACATTCCGGGTGAAAAAATATAATCATAGGGAATGACATATCCGGTCTCTGGACTGCCGTCACTAATGATCCAGTTTTTCAGATTCACTGTTGAGCTTCCTGCATTGTACAATTCCACCCAATCTTTTGTATCCTTCACCAGTGACGATGTATAATTGATCTCATTAATCACAATTCTGGTATCAATATTTCTGGCTGGCACAAAAACGGCTTTAAAAACTCGTGCTTCAGCCATATCGTAATCAATTGAAACAGAATTAGACACAAGTGAGCCCATCTGCCATTTTTCAAATTTGTATCCTGGTGCAGGGATAGCTGTAAGCCTTATGGGCAGATCCCTGAAATAGATCCCGTAAAAGGGGTATTTTTGTGGTACAATGGAGTTAACTCTTACAGTTCCGGTTCCCGGATCGTCAATCTCAACCTTAATATCTAGCTGATTACCAAGCTGAAACTGAGATTTTAAATAGATCCTTGCAAACCCGGGCCGGTAAGTTGCAAAATTCTTAATAATGCTATAATTATACTGCCATCCATCATTGCTTAGTTCCCAGCGTGTGAGGTGACCATCTATTTCCGGAAGAAAGACCTGCTTAATGGAATCCACTACACTATTTACCCTTTCTGCAGTGAAGTTTGTATTCAGCCTGTCTGCAAATTGATTGATAAACTCATTTCGGAACCCTGTATTTGATATCATTCGTCTGAAAAGCAGAGTCGACCAGGGTGGATTTGGCCAGCCAGGTCCGTTCGGATCCAGGGCAAAGGCAAGAGTGTTAAAATTGTATGCCGATTCTTCCCAGATCGAGAATCCAAAGTCAGTGTCATAAATTATCCATCTCCACAGACTTCCGGGATCATTCCTGTTCCAGTATTTCATATTGTTGCCCGGCCAGTCTTTGTTGTTAATATAGATCTGGGTAAGCTGATACTGTATATAATTGTTTATATCTATCTTCCGGCTAACCTGACTGTACTTCTGGGAATTCTCCAGAGTGTTGTTTTCCAGATAGCTGACAAGATCCATATAGCCATTATTATTGCCCTCAACAATGCTGCCATTAAATTCCAGAATGTTTACATTATCGGGATTTACATAATGGTTCTCAGCAAGGTAATTTGGATTTACCTTTTCTCTTATATTCAGAATGCCCCAGTATTCACCATTTATATACACCACCGAAGGCTGAAAAGCCTGCCGGTCAATATCCATGTCTCTTATAAGGGTCGAGGTAAGTCCATCCCGCATCATTGCCTGCCCCCAGTCGTTTCCTGAATTCCTCAGAACAAGTGACTCAAACTTCTCTATAGGCTTATCTTTAAAAACCTTGTAGTCGAATGAACCTTTTCCGTATTCCTTGCGGGCAAATAACGCTAAAGATTTCTGGGGGTTTCCACGTGAATAAGATCCGAATATTTTTATGCCCATATCCTGATCTATTTGCTTAATGCCTTGCATGTCAAACAATTCCAGATGTGCTTTCCTTTCCCAGTCCTGCCAGAAATTAGCGTCAAAATATGGGAAGTCAGGTGAAGCATTTGGCCCCATTGCATAGATTCCGGTGTTAGTGTCCCACAAATTAGCGGGATCAGTACTTATGCAGACAACCGGCAAAGCATGTTTTTTTGTAATGTAAGTATTGGTGGTACCGGCCCCTGACAGTCTGTCGGATTTTATTGACCTTGCTCTTATAACAGTATTGCCAGTTACAGCCAGCGGTGTGAAATATCTGGGAGATAGTACTGAAGGTTCGGAGCCGTCAAGAGTGTAAAATATTGAATCTGAATTATAGACTGACGATAGCTGAAGGTTCAGCCCACCCGGGTAATAACCGCCCCTGGCACTGAAAACCACTGTATCTGTATTAAGTGAATTGTATCCCTTTGTTATATTTGACGAGCCGGGGGTGGAAGATGAAAAAAAGAACCAGGAATTTCCCCCATCCGGTTTTCTGCCATAGGACAGGTCAGCAAGCATAAAAACAGGCGAGACGGAATCTACAACCGAACTATCCGGCCGTGACAAAATGATAGTTTCTCCTTCAGCGCTGATTTTGAAATTCGTATGCAGTTTGCCTCCTTTTAGTTGTATGTAATCTGGCAGGGAATCGGTGGAAAACGAGCCTGTACGTCCAATGCTCAGCATCGGTATAAGGCTGAAATCAGATGAACCGGGATCAGAATTATGTCCCTGAATGGCAATTACATTAGTTCCCTCCACAAGAAAAGAAAGCGGATCCTGAATAATAAAATTTTCAGGAAATCCGCCCTGGTACATTGTTGCTTCACGTAAAGAACTTCCTGTGAGCTGGTTATAGGGTACAGGATCGATTGCACCCAGATTATTCCTCGCTATCTCATGTCCGTTAATATAAGCTACAAAACCATCATCGTAGTCAATGCTCAGAGCAATCTCTGCTACTTCCTGAAGATCGGTTATAGTAAACTCCTTCCTTATAAAAACAGATATAAGATTATTTAAAACAGTAATATCATCATTATCACCATAACCAAAGCCGCTTGTCCCGATATTCCACGAAGAGGCATCAAAACCCGTGTTCTTCCAGGTTGCCCCGATGTCAGATTCCGGAACAAGGTATCTCCATTCGGCGTCTCTCCCGATAATGGTCTTATAGCTTACCGGACGTGATGTCTTGTTTTTGCCAGATGCAAAAATCAGAAGATATGATGCCGGCTTAATGTGTACCGCCGGAAATGTCCATTTTTTCAGGAAAGATGAATTGTCGGAAAGATGATACCCATCAAGGTTGATCTCTGCCGCAGAATTGTTGAATAACTCAATCCAGTCACTATACTCTCCGTCTTCATCAGCCAGTTTACTGATATTGGAAGATGAAAATTCATTTATAAGGAGCTGTGGATAGACCTTAAGGGAGAGAAGCAGGAAGATAAAACAAAGCAGCAGTTGACGCATTATCTGACCAATGACTCTTTAGAAAACCGGCACCAAATGTACTCAAAATTTGGTTATTTCCTATGCCATGATCCAAACTGTAAATATTGGATAGGTTGTACAGAATTTCATTTTTCCTGACTTTGGAAAACACGGGATTCAATTGAAAAGATTATCCTGATATACTTAATCCTTTTTGTATAATCTTGATATACAAAGATATACAACAGTCAATAAAATATTTATTATTAGGATTTTATGAAATCATATATTATATTTGTGACACATTTTTAAAGTGATAAAATCAATATTACTATTCAGGCAGATTATGGCAGTCAAGTCAATGATATTCAAGAATATCCTTCTTTTAGTTCTCACTATTACTGTTTTACAGATTTCATGTAAAAAACCGGATGACCCTGTACAAAGCGATATCTCAATTAATGAACTCCTTCCGGTAAATGTTTCAATTGCACCGGACCAGGATGGTGAATTTGATGACTGGATTGAATTGTATAATAAATCCAATACTGAAAGGGATATTTCCGGCTATTTTATTTCAGATAACAAAGATCATTTTTCAAAATGGCAATTCCCTTCCGGAACAGCAATTCCAGGTAAAGGATATCTCATTATCTGGGCTGATGGCGATAGTGCGCAGGTAGGTCTACATACAAATTTCAAGCTCTCTTCGCTTGGTGAAGAAGTATTATTATCAACACCTGAAGGCACACTTATTGATAAAGTTATTTACCCGGGACAGTCTATTGAATTATCCTTTGCCAGAAACCCGGACGGAACCGGTTCATTCAAATGGCAGGTGCCGACATTCAATAGTTCAAATAATATTTCAAAGTAAAAAATGCAAGCCTTTGCTCTTTACAGGATGCAGCTGTTAAACCTGAACCGGATTGATGTTTCAAATAATGCAGAATAACGATATAGAAGGTGAATTAAGCAAATTGAAAGCGGTCAGCCTTGATTCCCTTCATAGTGTCAGATTAATGAACAGGGTTGAAATAAAATATGTTTTCAATATCCGGAAACTGTCCGACCTGATCAGTAAGCTTGCCAGCAATTACAAGGTTCTTGAAATAAAAAATTTGAGGATTCTTCCGTATTCCACAACATATCTTGATACTTCAGACTACCTCTTTTATTCCCAGCATGTAAGGGGTGAATTTGCAAGGTATAAGTTAAGGTATAGAAAATATGAAGCTACTAACGAATCGTTCCTTGAAATTAAAAAGAAGTCCAATAAAGGCAAAACCTCCAAATGGCGGATAGAAAACATTAACAATCCAGGTTCTTTTGATTCAGAGGCCACCTGTTTTATCAGTAAACATCTGCCGGTATGTCCGGCTCAGGTCAAACCTGCCATTCAGAGTAATTTTACCCGTATCACACTTGCAGGATTCGAATTTAATGAAAGATTAACCATTGATTTTAATATCTCCTTTTCATCGTTGGAAAATTTACGGGAAATATCACTTCCTTATCTTGCAATTGCTGAATTGAAGAAAGATGGATACTCTGATTATTTTAGGTTCAGAGCTCTTGTCAAGCAGCTGAATATATACCCTTCGGGATTCAGCAAATACTGCATCGGGAGTGCTCTTCTGAATGAATCCGTTAAAAAGAACATGATTAAACCAAAGCTATTATTACTTAACAAATTGGAAAATGAATGCAATTGATCTGATGTCAGCCGAAAAATCAGCACTATCCGGTATTGAATTATTAAACTGGGCAAATCTTGTGGAATTGCTGGGACGTTTTGCACTGAACCTTATCGTTATCCTTATTCTTGTCAGATGGATATATTTTTCTACCACAAGAAGAAAAGATTTTTTATTTACGTACATTCTGATATCGAGTATTGTTTTTTTATTATGCTTTCTGCTCGAGAATGTTATGCTGCAGATCGGATTTGCTCTTGGCCTCTTTGCAATTTTTGGAATAATCCGCTACAGAACACATGCAATTGCTATAAAAGAGATGACGTACCTGTTTCTTATTATCGGAATCTCAGTCATAAATGCCCTGGCTAATACGGCAAGCATAAGTGAAATTATTTTTTCTAACATGATGATTATTTTAATAACCTATGGCCTAGAAAAGAAGTGGCTCCTCAGACATGAATCCTCAAAAAGCATTATATATGAGAAGATAAACCTGATTAAAACTGAACATCATAAGGAACTGATAGAAGATCTTCAGATTCGTACCGGGATCAGTAAAATAAGCCGCATTGAAATTGGTGAGGTTGATTTTCTGAAAGATGTATGTCATATCACTATATTTTTTGAAATTTCTGACAAGATGGACAGCATCTCTCACAGAGTAGGGCATAAGATAGACGACGATGATGATTAGGAAGATCTTAATATTCTTTTTATTTCTTGCAATCTCCGGCTCAGTGTACTGTCAGGACAGAGATTTTGGCCTCTGGTATGAAGTGAATGCAGAAAAATCATTCAGCAAAAAGTTCGATGTCAATGGCACATTCATGGTGAGAACTTATGATAACGCGTCCTTCATTGATCAGGCTTTCATTGAACTCGGAGCATCATACAATCTGAACAAGTATGTCGGATTTACAGGATCATACAGAATAGGCAATTATCTTGAAGATGATGATCTGTATCATTTCCGCCATAAATTGTTCGCTGATATAAAGGGATCCCTGCCGGTCAGCAATTTTGTCTTTTCGGTGAGGTTAAGGCTCCAGATGATTGCAAAAACCTATGTTGAAGATGCCGGAGATGATATAACTGTCTATGATGGCAGATTAAAACTTAAAGCTGTTTACAAAATCCCTGATTTTCCGGTAAATCCATATCTGAGCTTTGAAACATTCAGTCCGGTTTTCAGAAATGAGGGACGTCTGATCGATAAAAGCAGAAGCACCATCGGACTGGAATATAAAATAACAAAGAAACATTTGGTTGAAATTGCATATGTCTATCAGAGAGATACTTATCCTGATTTGTCAATAATGAATATTATCTCAATAGGATATAAGTTTAAGTTTTAGATCATTCTTTTTTCAGGCTGGCAGTCAGCGAATTACCGGTGACGGACCTCAGAGAAAAGAAGAGGGCTGCAAATCCGGTACAGAAAATAATAATAACCATTGAAATCAGGTATAACCATGGTATATCACTATTATTTTTCAATGAAGGAAGTGTTGCGATAATAGCAGGTATAATTCCGGAAACCATTCCCGCCAGAAGTATAATAATTTGTTCTGAAAGTATTAGTTTTCTTATTTTCTTTACCTTAAATCCGGTTGCAAGCATCAGGGCAAATTCCATTCTGCGGTAATTGTAATTCCTTAATAGCACAAATCCGAGTCCTGCAATCCCGGTTATCATCCCAAGTGCTCCAAAGACTCCAAAGACAGACAGATATGTATTGGTGACTTCATAAAAGGAGGCGAGCCGGTTATCAGTCTTTTCAACTTTAACTCCATAATTTCCCAGCCGGTCAGTAAGGGTGCTGCTATAGAGGTCCACCTGATTCCTGTTTCCGTTTATAAGGAAAACTGAACTCCCCGGTACCGATGGAAAATACTTACGGAAATTATCCAGACCGATGAGAACATATCCCTGAAAAACAGATGATTTGAGTCCGGCAGCAACAATAATATTCAATTTACCTCCGTTCTCGGATCTCATCATAAGAGTGTCACCTATCTTTATTTTAAGACCCCAGTCGAGCACTGTCTGGTCTGCAATGCCGTAAATTGTATTATTTGCCGGTGGTATACTCAGATACTGCCATGGATTTATATTCTCCTTTTCAATTGTTCTGGCAAATGAAAATGATCCCCTTGAAATAAACTCAGCGGGGTCGGCTCCGAGTAAAGGCGGCATCGTTACATGGTTGAGATTGAGACAACTGGCATCATTGCCAGCATACCTTTTCAGACCAACAAATTGCATCGCTGACAACTCTTCATCATCCAGAGCCAGTGCTGACTTTCCCGAACTGGTAGCCGGATCAATCCTCACGGGTATAGTATTGTCGCACCAGAGTAAAAAGCCTCCGGTTCCTCCTGATGGTTTAAGATGGCTGCCTTCAAAGTTCATCCTGTTAGCGCCTGTAATAAAAACTGCAAATATTCCTGCTGCTATGAACAATACAGGAGTTACAGCATGTGATGGATAATAAGAATAGTAAAGGCGGGATAATCTTATTGCGGGGCTGGTTTGGCTAAAAGAATGACTGACCCGACTTATCAGATATTGTCTCCATAAAAAAATCAGGAATATCAGTAGGATGGCACCTGAACCAAAGCTGAACACTATCTCCTCCTCCTTTAAAAAGATGGAAAGGAAAAAGAGGGATATTGATATTAGAAAAGAAATCACCAGAAAAACCAGATTCACAACAGGTGCCGGCGATGAATGTATCAATCTCTTATTCAGGTTGAGATTCTTAAGATGCAGCCTTGTTTTATAATACAGAAAAACCAATACAATGACTATAGTTATAAGAAAACCTGCCAGAATTGGTTTCAGGCTGAAAAAAGGACTGAGCGTATCTGTCTGCACTGCACCCTGCCAGACAGTATTCAGCAATTTAATAATAATCATGCTCACGATAATACCGGCAAATGACCCTGTAAAACATCCAATAACTGAAATTAATCCGGATTCAGCAAGCAATAACCGCCGGATCCATCCTGTTCTGAATCCGAGAGCAAAATAAGTTCTGATCTGATAATGTTTTGATTCAAGATATGTCGAAACTGCAAAAGACAATAAAACAACCGAAGCCAGAATAAGGAAGAATCCCAGGCTCAGGAAAAGAGTGCTGAAATCCACACCCCCGCTGGCGGCTTTGAGAGACTCTCTGTACAGATCTGTTATGTAGAATCCGTTATTCTGAGGATCAGGATGTCCTTTGAGCTTCGCAAGAATCTCATTTTCCGGCATTGCGGAAGGAAAACGTATCGCGGTTGCCGGTCCGAAATTGTTTCCCCATATTTCAAGCCCTTTGTCATAATTAATGAACGCTTTCGGAGTACCTCTGAATTTATTCCAGTACTGTTCGTCCTTCTGTCGGATATCATTTAGTTTTATTGTTACTCCTGCATCCCATTCAGAACATGATTCACTACCGGATATTCCTGGGAATTCAGGCATTAACAATGAATCTCCCCATATGCCTTCCATTCTTACTATCCGGTTTACACGGAAACTCTCTTTTTTTTCAGCCAGCTTATTAAGTGAATCAGGGACATACCATGTCATTTCAAGCGTGTCGCCCTTCTCTAAAGTCAGGTCTTCTGCAAGCCACTGATTGATAATAATATCATTCCCTGTGACAATATCTTTGTATAATGAAGATGGCAGAGCAGCTACAAACGAATATGGAGCAGATTTCGATCCATGTGATAATCTGTTTCCAAGATAGGTTATGACAGGTGCAGCTGAGGGTATATAAGTTTTAATCTCCTGAATGAGAGAGCTTTCAAGAAATATTCTGTCTGACCGCAGTTCATAACCCCCGGTCTTTTTAATCGGGATTATTTTCAGCCCTATATCCGAAGGTCTCAGCCATTTTCTGAAAATATCATAAAATTCTGTTGTTGTAATAATGCTTTTATTTTCAATCAGCAGCCTGTTGATCCTGACAGGTTCACCCGACTCATTGAATACATCCGAAAGATTAATGAAGATATTCTCCGGCACCACCTGGTTTATTGAAAGTGAAAAATCGCCTGAGACCTCTGGTGCCAGGATTCTTCCAATTTTCATTACAATTGAGCCTCCTTCATCTTTTGAGGGTGCAAAAGGGGCGTCTGCCGGTATGTCACTTATTGCATTAAACCTGATAATCAGTTCATCTCCTTTTTTCAGATCAAGAGAAGCAGCAAGCTTTTCATTGACAGCTGCCTCTCCCTTACCAATGTCGATTGTGTCGCTGCCCTGAAATCTGAAATAGTCCTCTGTGACAGCATAAATATGAGCATTTGTAACGCTTTTCTGAGTGTTGAGGTTCTGGCAGAATCCATTCATTTCAAGCAAACCTGCAGAGTTTATCCGGGCACTATCTCTGAGCCTGGCTGCCAGCGACAGATCAAAAAACCTGTTACCTGAACTTATAAGTATTCCCGTATTTCCAAGGTGTTCTGTGGCTGTTTTTTTCAGGCTTGCCCTGACTGACCATCCTGTGAGGAGAGATCCTGTAATTACAGCCGATAAAAGTGCAATTATAAGTACCTGATATAAAACAGGCTTTTTATAATACCTGACTGACTTGAGTGATATTTTAAGTGGAGCCATATGATATACTATATGTCAGCGCTTTAGCTTAATTTCCCATTTAGAAGGATCATGGTGTTTGCCATTTTTTTTGCAAGTTTCTCGGAATGGGTCGCAAGAATTAATGTTATTCCGGATTCTCTGTTCATCTCAGTCAGAAGTTCCCCCAGTATTTCAGCATTATTTGCGTCAAGTGAACCGGTGGGTTCATCAGCAAGAAGAATAGAAGGGTTGTTCACCAGGGCTCTCACGAGTGCGGTGCGCTGAGCTTCTCCTCCTGATATAGTGCCGGGATATTTGGATGCAAGATCTGAAATCCCTGCCTTCTTCATCAGGTTTTCAGAATGCGCCTCTTTAAGTTCAGACTCTTCCCTGGTGTGTTTAACTGCAAGCAGTGGAAGAAGTATGTTCTCCTTCACTGTCAGGTGGGGCAGAAGCAGGTGTTCCTGGAATACAAAACCTATATTCAGGCTTCTGTACATCGCAGATTCATCTTCATTGTAATTTCTGATATCATTCCCCCTGAATATAATTGTTCCTCTATCTGGTTTATCCAGAAGGCCAATGATATTCATAAGCGTTGTTTTACCAGATCCCGAGGGGCCCATTATTGCAATTGTATCACCCTCTCTCACATCGAGTGCAAGATCATCAAGGACCAATCCTCGCTGGATAAACGATTTTGATATGTTTTTCAATGAAAGCATTCCTTTAATATTTATTTATTTTCGCATGGTCTCATTATAAACAATTTCAAGCCCTGCGGACATTCCGGATAAGGATAACTCTTTCAAAACATTCTCTTTTCCTGCCTCCCCAAGCCTGGCCCTTAAGCTGTTGTCATCAAATAATCTCACAAGTGCTTCTGATAATTCTTCCGCAGTATCAGGAGTGTATGTAATTCCTCCCTGTGTCTTTTCAATTATTTCCGGAAATGCTCCGGTCTCTGGCTCCACAACCGGAACACCGGAAGCATTTGCTTCAAGTATATAGAGGCCATACCCATCATGCTTCCTGACCGGGACGCTCATTATATCAATACTGCTGAAAAATTCTTCCTTGCTGTTTCCATGAAACTCAGGATAAATCCGTATAAAGCTTTTCAGTCCATGTGCCTTTATCTTCCTTATCTGTTCTGCAATAAAGGATTTGTCGCTTCCTGTAAATCCTCCCGACACATGAAGGGTGAGACCTGGCAGTTTATTGGTTGTTTTAAGGTGTATGAAGGCATCGACAAGTTTATCAAACCCATTGGGTGAGTTAATCCTGCTGAAATAGCCGACTGCGGGAAAATTATCTTTCTTAGGAAGTATATTTAAATTTCTGGTGTCAATCGCCAGTGGTATAATATGGACATTTTTGCCCATGAAGCCTGTCTTTGCGACGAACAATTCCTTATAGTACTTGCTCGGGGTAATAAAAGCATCAACATTGGGAGCCTCTTCTCCGATCAGTTTCCATGCGTTGGAGCGAAATGGTTCAGCCATCTCATCAATCCAGTCATCTTCATTTAACAGCGAGCAGACAATTTTAACATCCAGGAACCTTTTAAGCTGGCGTGCAAGTCCTATTATAAGCGCATTTGAAAGATGTATTACATCAGGCTTCCCATTCTCAGTAAGGTACTTAACAAGCCTCTTAAGCTCTTTCTCAGGAAATGCATTTTCTCCCTTGATCATGCTCAGTGTCATATCCTCGAGCCCTTCGGTATTTGTCGTACCAGACCTGCGGGCTGCCATTCTGAGCATTGGCCCCGAGTCAAGTACTTTATCGAGGATGGCGGGCATGTTCCTGAGAAAAGGAACCTTTTCCCTGAGATACATGGAAATAGCTCCAAAGAAAACATTCTTGTCGAGGCCACTCTCTCTGTTTGTATCATCCGGAGGCAGATATAAGGGAATTGCAGACGCATCAATGCCGGGAACATTCCTTATCGCCCTGAGGTATATCATATCACGGTAGCAGTTCCCGCAATAAAATGAACCTCCCGAACCTGTAATAAGATAAATAATCTTCATATGTAAGATTTCTCTGTTTTTTGTTAATTCAGGCCAACCTTTATTTATCCCCAAACGCCATCAACCTTCCATCCTCCGTCAGTATATAAAACCTTCCTTTAACCACCGCCGGTGAGCTGCTCACAGGAGTTCCCGCATTAAAACTCCATATCTTTTTCCCGTCTGCAAGGCTGAGGATGTAAACATACCCATCCATACCTGTTGCCAGAACCTTTGTGTCAGTTATTACAGCTGAACTTACAACACGTCCGCCGGTTCTGTATTTCCACTTTAATTTCCCATCCTTCTGATCAAAACAATAGATGAATTTGTCTTCACTTCCTAAAACAACAGTGGATGATCCGATTGCAGGAATTCCAAGGATCGCACCTGATTCCTCCTTTGTGGGGATCTTCCATATAGCCTTACCTGAATTGAGGTTCATACAATATTTTGTGCCGTTATAATCTCCAAAATAAGCAAGACCGGCTGAAAGGGCAGGAGAGGAGGCAATATAAACTCCGATATCGATAGTATCTGTTTCCTTTCCGGTAAGGGGTTCTACAATTCTTAGTATACCATCGCAGCCTCCGAATACTATCTTTCCATTTGAGATGGAAGGCGTTCCGTTTACGTAGTTTTCAGTCTCAACTTTCCATAGGAGTTTTCCGGTAGCCGGTTCAACACAATGAAGGAAATAATCATAACTTCCGACGATGATGCCGGATCTCGTTCCTGTTGTCCAGACGTTGGCCGAACCAGCGATCTGGTTCTCTGTGGTGTATGACCATATTATTTTACCCGATATCTTGTCGATTGCGTGAAGAACTCCGTCATTTGATCCGAAAATGACTTTATTGTCAAAGATCATAGGGGCTGCATCCACAGGACTTGATGCTTCGAAGCTCCACTTCCTCTTTCCATCGGTGCCGACAGCGATCACACTCCCCTTCTCATTGCCGAAATAGATTGTTCCTGCGCTTATTACCGGGGAGGATTTAGTTCTTACTCCTGTCGCGATACTCCAGATAAGAGACGGGGAAGAAGGAAGTTCCGATTCAGACCTGCCTGTCAGATCAGCTTTCCCGCGGAATAATGGCCACTCCGCTTCTTTGTTCTGTCCCTGGAGATTAACCAGACAAAAAAGAAACAATATTATTAATATATATCTCATCTGTTTCAATTTACATAAGCTTGCTCAATGCACCGGTAGGACATATTTCTATGACCTCCGTGGTCTTTGTTTTAAGTATGTTGTCAAATTCTTCAGTGAGTGGTTCGGAAATAATTGTGACAAATCCCCTGTTTATAAAGCAAAGTGCCGGATCTTCCTTTGATTCTTCACATAATCTGACACATAATCCGCATTTAATGCATTTTGCATTTTCAAAAACCAATCCTGTCTTATAATTTATCTTTTTAACAATCGGGGAGTTAACAAGTTTACCTCTCGGATTTTTTATTGAAAATTCGTCTGCCAGGTCGCGTAACCTGCAATCCTCTGCCGCCCTGCAGTCACAATGCATGCAGCTTCCTGCTTCAGTCGAAGCCTGACCTGAAACGGATATCTCCCTGAAACGTTCAGAATTACCAATGCACTCCTTCAACCATTCGGCCTGTTCGGTAGGTTCCATTTTTCCGATCAGAGAATTAAACCTTCTGGAAGATCTCAGGTTTTTGCGCTCCTCTGTGTCTCTGCCTGTGTTGTCAGTAGTCTTAAAGTCAGGATCTTCGGATATGCTAGTAGAATAAATAAACAGCTTCATATTCCGTATGGATACAGGAAGATCAATCTTCTTCCTTCGGCATGCATTTTCACAATACCCGGCACATTTTTCACAGGCAATAGCTCCTCCTTCAATTTCGGACTTTGTCAGATTTATGGCACCGGCAAAATCATCACCTGCAAGCTGCCTGTTGAAAAGAGGGATATTATATCCGGCAGGGCATACTGTCCGGCATGGAGCTTCACATTCGGCCCTGTGTTCTGAAAAGAGCAGCTCAAGTGATTTGCGTCTGAGCGAAATAACTTCCCCGGAAGAGGCATCAATATCCATTCCATCCTGAACATTCACAGAGCAGGATGCAAAAAAGCCTTTAGTGTGGTTGTCCTTAACCATGCATACCATGCATGAAGTATAATGAGGCAAGCCATCGTTATGACAGAGAGTGGGTATTACAAGTCCGGCATCTCTGGCTGCTTCCAGAACGGTAGATCCTTCACGGACATTGAAATCTTTGTTGTTGATCTTAATTCTCGCCATTTAAATTAACAATTTCTATTGCTTTTTCAGGACATACGATTCTGCAATTATCACATTTGGTGCAGATTGCCTGGTCGATCTCATGCTTCTCGTATGGGCTGAAAGGAATTGCATTGACAGGACATTCCTGGGAGCATTTAGTGCAACCAGTGCAATTATCAGTCACAACATATTTAATAAGGTCACGGCATTTTTTTGCCGGGCATATTCCCTTTGTATGCAATTCATACTCTTCCCTGAAATATCTCAATCCTGTAAGGACCGGATTGGGAGCCGTCTTCCCAAGACCGCACAGACTGCCATTTTTAACAGATTTACATAGTAACTCAAGCTCATCCAGGTCGGCTGGTGTGGCCATTCCCTCACTCAGCCGTGTAACAATATTAAGCATGTGTTTGGTACCAACCCTGCAGAAGGTGCATTTGCCGCATGACTGCTTATGGGTGAAGGTCAGGAAATACTTGGCCATGTCTACCATGCAATCTGAGTCATCGAGAACAACCATGCCGCCTGATCCCATCATAGCGCCCATCTTTGCAAGTTCCTCATAATCAATCTCAGTATCTGCTGCTGATGCAGGTATGCATCCGCCTGACGGACCTCCTATCTGTACGGCTTTAAAGCTTCTTCCATCAGCTATTCCATCTCCTATTTTTTCAACTATCTGCCTTATTGTTATCCCCATAGGTACTTCAATCAGGCCTCCTTTTGAAATTTTCCCCGCTAACGCAAACACTTTTGTCCCTTTACTGAGATCAGTTCCGATTGCATGAAAGGCATCAGCTCCATTGGAGATTATCCACGGTACCAGGGAGAGCGTCTCTACATTATTTACCAGGGTAGGCTGCCCCCTTAAACCTTTTATGGCAGGGTAGGGAGGACGCATTTTAGGAGTTCCACGCTGCCCCTCGAGGGATGAAATCAGAGCGGTCTCCTCTCCACAGACAAATGCGCCGGCTCCTTCAAAAACCGAAATGTTGAATGAAAAATCTTTTCCACATACCTTATCTCCAAGAATGCCCCTGGCATAACACTGTTCCAAGGCATTCCTGATACGCGATACTGCCAGAGGATATTCAGCCCTGACATAAAAAACTCCTTCCGCTGCCTTTGTAGCATAACCTGCAATTATCAATCCTTCTATTACCCTGAAAGGAAATGATTCAAGCAGCATCCTGTCCATGAAAGCACCCGGATCCCCCTCATCACCGTTGCAAACAACGTACTTGTGATCTCCATCCGAACCCAGCGAAATCCTCCATTTACGACCGGTAGGAAACCCGGCACCGCCTCTTCCTCGTAATCCGCTTCGGGTAATAACATCGATTATACCGCTATGATCCAACTCATTAAGACATTTTCTGAGAGCGGAAAATCCTCCCAGCATACAATACTCATCATATGAATCAGGAGTCAGGACACCACTATCAGTTGTGGCAATATGAATCTGGTAATCCAGGAAATTGTTGAGATATTTTTCCCTGTGCTCGTCAGTGCTGTTTATCTGGCTCGAAAGCTTTTCATCTGAAAGAAATGTATCTACAAGGTCGAAAATATTATGTTTTATACGATTATTCAGGGATCTTGGTTTTATATGCTTTAGCAGGATCTCTTCCACCATGTTTTTCCTGACATTTGTATACCTTGAACTTATATTCTTACTGGTAACTATTTCCATTAGAGGTGTTTGATTGCAAACGCCCACACAACCAACAGGTTTCATATTGATATTAAGGTCGTATTTCTTCCTGATCCTTATTATCTCAGAGAGTATCTCCCTGCTTCCTCCGGCAACACAACATGATCCTAATCCGATTCTCACCTCAGCATCGATCTCCTCTGTAATACTTTCATTGGTGACTTCATTGTTATTGATCCCGCTTTTAAGAAAATCCTCGATAATCTGTTCTGCCTGCGTTGGCTTGACATGACCATAGGTTTTACCGTCAATCTGAATAACAGGTGCCAGAGTACAACACCCCAGACATGCTACTTCTTCTATTGAAAACAGGTTATCTGGCGAGGAATTTCTTGTTTCATCTATCTTCAGAACCCTCTTGAAAGCGTCAGAGATCAGCGGAGCACCTTTTACGTGACAAGCTGTACCTGAGCAAACCTTTATAGTGTGTCTTCCGGCAGGCAGGTGCCTGAATTGAGAGTAGAAGGTTGATACACCGGATATCTGACCAGGTGTTATTTCAGTGACTTTACAGATATGCCTGAGTGCTTCGGATGGCAGATAGTTTAGTCGTTTCTGAACCTCCTGCAGGATAAGTATGACCTTTTCAGGCTCCTTTCCCGTAAAACTGACTACCTCATCTACAGCAAGCGTGATATCTTCGACAGATATCTGCTTGCAGTCGCAATCATTTGACTCCGTATGTTTGTCAGTCTGCTTCAATTTTTTCTTATGCAATAAAGATTTTTACTTCCTCTTATATATATTTTTTTATCAGAAAAGGCAGGTGTGCAATCAGCAGTCTCTCCCAAAGCCGCTTCCGATATCAGTTTAAATTCAGATCCGGCTTCCACTATGTGCATAACACCGCTTCTGTCGAGAAGATAAACCAATTCGTCGGCAACAATTGGCGATGCATAAAACTGGTCCTGGAAATAATGTGTCCAGAGAGTATCTCCCTTTTCGGAGTTATAACATGCCACATCTCCATTTCCTGTCGAAAGGAACAGAAATTCATCAGTGGCAACCGGGCTTGACACGTCAGGGGTAAAAGTATTATCTTCCCACGCAACTGATGCCCCTGTGCCTGGCTTAATAGCCGTAAGCTTGGCATAATCAGTTACAGCATAGGCCATTGTGCTGTTAATTGCAACAGATGGTGCGACATCCCCGCTCATGCATTCCACAGCCCATAACTGTTTCCCGGTTACAGCATCAAAAGCGGCTACTGCCGGATTTCCATTAATAATTACCTGAGGTATACCCCCAAAATAAGCCAGAACGGGTGATGACCACACCGGGCGGCCCTGCCGCAGGGTTTCCCACTTCTGATCACCGGTCTCCAGATCAAATCCTATAAGTGATATTTTTTCATTGCTGTCAAATTGTACAAGTAACAGATTATCATAGATCAGAAGGGAGGAGGAATATCCGTAAATGTTCTTCGGTAATCCAATATTCTTAGCCCATATCTGTTTGCCTTCCATGTCAAAACAGACAAGATTGCCATTTGCAAAGATTGCACATACAGCAACTCCGTTGGTGGCGGCAGTCGAAACTGCCAATCCTGCTTCCCTGTCCATATCGGGTAATTCTGTTGGTTCTCCGGGAATATTTGCAGCAGATCCGGTCCACAAAACTGAACCTGAGTTTTTATCTATACAGTAGACATCACATCGATTGCCTTCCGCTCCTGTTATAAATATTTTTTCCTCCCAAATCACCGGTGAACTTTTACCCGCAAGAGGAAGTTGTATCTTCCATTCAATATTTTTACCGGTATTACCATCCCATTCAACCGGATATCCCGATCCTCCTGCAATACCACGGCTATCCTGTCCGCGGAAAAAGGGAAAATTGGTCTTGTCAGGTTCAGGCGCTTTTACATTGCTCTTCCTGCCTGAATCTCCAGCTTTTCCGGATCTGCCGGACGTATCAGGCAGTTCTGACCTCAGAATAAATGATGCGGCTATAGCTGCAACAGATATCACAGAAGCAGTGACAAGCAAATATTTTCTGACTTTTTCTGACTGAGATGAAATTTCATTTTTGGGTCCGGGGAGAACTGGTTTGATCTTTTCATTCTCAGAAATCAATCTCTGACAAAATATGAAAATAACGGCACCGGCAAGAAGCAGATATGAACCTGTTTCAACCTGCCATCTGGACGAAAAATAAGCTTTACGCGCCATCAGGTCCATTGCTCTTACCTGGGCTGCAAGGGCAGAATTGGCCGGATCCTTATCGTACTGCTCCTTCACGGATAGAAGAGCAGGACTGTCGAGCGGGTTTATTGTTCTTCAACTGGATCAGGCTGAAAATCATTGTAAGAGCTATAATAAGGGTAAAGCCACCGGCAGCTATGCTGACAACTTTAACAACATTCAGATCTTTATCAGTAAGGTTAAATTTCATTCTGGCTATGTACTTTTATCGGACAATATTTGAAGCATCTGCCACAACTGTAGCATTTTCCCTGATGCGGTTTGTATTCAGTTCGTCTCCTTTTGACAGTAAAAGATACCATTCCTATTCCAAACGAGGCTCCAAGGAAAATTCCGGCCCATGGTGCCCCATTGCGAAATTTGCTGATGATCTGGTCCTCTTCAGCAAATAATTCCACTTCTGTTTTGCCGGATTCCTTAAACGCTACCACGGCCTTTGAGAGAGATTCATTGCCAGTTTTCTTTTCCAGCCTTAACTCCCTGGCCAGATTCACCTTGCTATTCACACCGGAAAGGGCGGGAGCCAGATTATAAAGGATATATGCACCCGCAATGGCGAAAAGAGGAATAAACAGAAAGTATAGGATAAACTGTCTTCTGGATTTGTCTGGTTCTTCTCTCTGTGGCTCCGGATCTGAAGGAATTATAGCATTATAAGGGCATGATTCTTCACATAGCCTGCAGTTTGTACATTCAGCCGGAGTAATTGTCAGATGTTTCCCCGCAAATCTGGAAAATATGTTCAGAAGCACCCCGTACGGGCATAAGAACCTGCAATAGGGTCTGTTTAAAAAAATGCCGGAAAGAAGCAGCAGTGCTCCGAAAACAATCATCGTATAAGGCGCATCCAATCTGAAAATACCTATGAATGGATCATATCTGCAAATTATAAACTGACTGTTTGTTGCGGCAAACAATACTGAAAGGGCAAGATAAATGAAGGGTACAGATGCCAGAACCACTTCAACATTTTTGTGAAGCCTGACCGGTTTAATTCCGGTAAGCTCCTGTATTGCACCAAGAGGACATACTCCTGCACAAAATACTCTGCCATACGCAAGGGCGAAAAGAAGTGGTATTATAAAGAAAAGCAGCGCAGTAAGCGGGATTGTATAACTTTCATTGAAAAGTGCAAGCGATACATTCTGCACCGAACCTACGGAACAGATGCAACCCTGTCTGTAAAATCCAAAATATGCAAGGGAAAAGACTGACATCCAGACAAGACCCTGCCTGGAACGCTTTTTTAAAGCCAGCCAGGATGTAACCGCAAGAGCCCCGATAAGAACTGCAACATCAAAATACTCCCAGCCCTGGCCTCTCTGTGTCGGCATCTGATTCGTCGAATAAACGTATCCCGATTCAAATTCAGGCCTTGGAAACCTGTCCTGTGCATACATTACTGCATGCCAGCATATCAGTATAATGAATATTATATATGGAAGAGCTTTCTTCATATCAAAACATATCCTCATTAAAATCAACCCTGCGACTCATTGTTGCCTTTCTTAACTTTGTCCTTCTCTAAATATGGAGTCAGAGCAGGCACTCTAGATATTGCTTCTGAGGGACATGTACGTGCAATGGAACAATCATTGCAGTTTACGCACAGATTATGTCTTATCTGCATATAAAGCGAGCCATTGCCAAAATCACCGCAACCTTTTACACATTTGGCACAGCCATCACATAAATCCTCATCTATAGTGTATTCAAAATACGGCTCTTCAACAAATTTTCTTAAAATGGCCCCTGTCGGGCAGAGCTGATTTTCAGCACCGGTGCTGATAGTTTTTACTCCCTGTCTCTGATAACCACCGCAAAGATCACAATAGCCGCACATCTGAAATGCGTGAACACATTTTGATGCAGACGGTGTTAGCACACAATTGGTCTTGCACTGACCACACTGGGTACACTTATAAGGATCAATCTGCCAGACATAACCCGATGCCGAAATTTTCTTAAACAGAGCAGCAGGAATTATTGCCAATGGTGCAATCACTGCAATTTTTCCAGCTCTTCGTACAAAGTCACGTCTGGACTGATATTTATTTTTTCCTTCAATCATGGCTGCAATTATTAAAGTTTACTGCACTCATTTTTTCCCGGACAACGTCCGTTTTCAGGACATGAAGAACAAGTTTCCCCAGTAACTATTCGGTTCTTCAATGCAAAAAACACAAGTGAGAGAAGTATAAATAGTCCAGCCTGTATCGCTCTTTTAACAAATTCAGTTCTATTCATCTTTCGGGTCAGAATATGTATGTAATTGAAACCATCATAACCAATATAAATAAATGGTTGAAGTAATAATAATCAATTCGCTATATCATAAACCATAAGCGATGTTCCGTGCCGGACATAAAGTTTTTTGTCCTTTATTACCAGATGTGCCCAGTGCGGATTAGCTCCAAAAGGAACGGCAAAGGAGCTCAGAATATTGAATCCGTCCGTTTTAGGCTCTACCAGGAAAATCTTGCCAGATTCACTGTAGATGTACAATAAGCCGTCGTTTGCGATCAGTGTGGCAGGAGCCATCTCTTTTGTTGAAAAGACCTGCTTTCCTGTTTGCCAGTCAAGACAGAAGATCTTTCTGTTCCTGTCACCTGAACCATAAATCCTTCCATTCAGTACAACAACACCTCCAGTCCTGGAATCGAGTTCACTGTTCTTCCATACTTCGGTTACAGAGTTTCCATCACCCGATAGTTTCAGCATTTCTCCACCCTTTCCGTAGCCAGAGGTGCAATAAAGATATCCGTTTATATAAACGGGTACATTCGGGTGAACACCTGTATCATTTATGTGCTCATATTGCCAGAGCAGCTTCCCTGTGGAAGCTTCAAAGGCACATACAGATTTTTCCATCATGGTAATGATGATCTTCCTGTTCTGAACCTTTATCATAATTGGTGAACAATAGGCTGACTTATTTCCATTGCCCTTGCTTTTCCAGATCATTTTCCCCGTGTTCCTGTCAAGGGCGACTAAACTTGCTCCGGAACCTCCTGGGGTGCAGTATAACACATTGCCATCATACAATAGATTTTCCGATATTCCCCATTCATTGTCTTTTGCTCCGTAATCCTTCTGCAGGTCGGCTGACCAGATGGTCTGACCATTGGAAGTATTCAGGCAGACAAGTTTCCAGTAAGAACTCAATACATATAATTTATCATCGACAACAAGAGGAGTAGACCTGGTTCCATTCCAGTTTTCTGCCCATTCCTTCCCGTATTCCTTTTTCCACAGAAGCTTCCCTGACTGATCAAAAGCAAACACAAAGCCATTGCCATTGACCATGCCGGAAGTGAAAATTCCTGACCCTGTTATTGCAGCGGAAGTGTGGCCATCACCCAGTTCATCGAAATGCCAAAGCAGCTTTGGACCGGCAGCAGGCCATTTTTTAAGCAATCCCGACTCATTGTAGATGCCATCCCTGTTAGGTCCGCGCCATTGCGCCACATCCTGGGCATTTATACTTAAAGAAATTATCAAAATCAGAAAAATGTAATATAGTCTGGTCATAATGTTCAGTTTAAAAGATTTTTTAATCCGTATTTTTCAAATATAATTAATAAACTCATTTCTCTATTTCCGTTTGAAAACATATAGTTTTGAATCTGCCGGGTTGGCTGCATATAATATATTGCCATCTGCAGATGCCAGATCAAGTGGTATTGAAGGGACAAATTTGTTCCTGGATGTGACAAATTCAATAAATTCTCCTGATTTTCCAAGGATCTTTATCCTGTTTATACCTTTTTCTGATGTTACAAAGCCAGAAGGAGTAACAATAAAGTGAGCCGGGTTACAGCATCCGCAAAATGCACCGGGAGCCATGCCTGGTTCGCCAAACATACTTAAAAGCCTGCCTTCAGCTGATCTTTGTTCTATTCTCCTGTGACCTGTGTTTGCGACATATAAATTATTTTTATCAAGGGCTACATCAAAATAGGGACTTGGGAGGACAAATTGTCCATCGCCCTGTCCGATAATTTTCACCACTCTGCCCTGTTTGTCAAGAATAACTATCATTTTGTTTCCGGCGTCAGCATAAACGACCCTTGTTTTATCAGAGGTTACTGATGTGATAAAACTTTTATCTTCAAACGGGCCCCATTCATCTTCCAGCTTTCCATTAATGCCAAGAACGAGTATCACATCGACAGTAGCGGCAAAGATTGTATCACCGGAGTTTGAGAGCGATGTAACTGCAAAGGGTGTTTTAATACTCCAGAGCCGTGTAAGATCTGATTCATAACATGACACAAATGAATCTCCTCCTACATAGATCTTTCCTGAAGGCGATATTGTAACCGCGCTAAGCGATCCTTCAGTAACTTGCAGTTCGGCTGAAATAGTCCATTTTTCAGGTAAAGTGTCAGCTAAAGTCCTGGTTACTGCTTTTTTCTCAATTCCTGCAGGTCTTGAGGTATCAAAAATGATATAACCTATGAAGACAACCAATATCAACACTGAAAATACCGACGCTAATTTCTTGTTCATTTATATGATTTTTATATGTCAAGGCATAACAGATTTCTTGCATCCCTCATAAGGAGGTAATGTCCGGCAATAGCCATTGGTCCCCATGCTTCAACTCCCTTAATGACCTGATGGCTGTCAAGCAAAGTTATACTCTTATCCTGGATCCTGAAGAGGTATAATTTTGCATCATCATCAAGGAGGTACATTTTATCTCCACTTACAATATACGGGCCAAGTCCGCGTCCGTACCTGTTTTCTTTTCCACTCGACCAGACAGGAGTGAGCAGGTCTGATTTATTGAAGCAGACTAGTTGTTTTTTAAGAGGTCCAGCGTTCTCAGGCATCACACACCATATGTAATCACCTTTTATAATGGGCGTTTGCTGATCGCTTGCAATACCATTTGTTGCCTTGTGCTGTTCGACCAGAATTGCTGAAAATGATGACCCGTCATAGTTTATTTTGATTCTCCCGCCTCCTGCACCATAACTCCCGAAAACTGCAATTTCGTCATTTCCCAGGAAAAGCGGCGAGGCTGCAGTTGTCGCCGGGCTCCACTCTGTTGTCAGCCACATCAGTTTTCCGATATCATCCCCTTCAGCAGAAATCCCGCATACACCACCTACAGCGTTATAAACATACATTCGCTTCCCATGAAGCACCATTGGCATAATTGAACCATGTGACATCCTCAGGGAATCAGTGTTTGGGGTCTTCCAGAGAACTTCACCTGTCGCACAGCTTACGCCTATCATCAGAGCCTTTCCTCCCGGTGATATTACGGCAACATCATTGTCAATAAGAGGACATTGTCCGGAATAAAAGTCCGGTGTAATACGACCTTTTTCTGTTCCCGGAATACCATATTCCTTCTCCAGGTCGATTGTCCAGAGAAGATCACCATTAAGGGGGTCAAGACACATAACATGTGATCTTGGTCCGATCGATACCAGGTATTTGTCTGTTACTGCCGGAATCGTCCTAGAGTATCCGTGATTTCTCTTCAATTCAACAAAATACCATCGTCTCCACAACTCTTTGCCGGTTGCAAGGGAAAAACATCTAAGCACATCAGCCTTTTTCCTTTCATTATAATCGAGAAGATACACCCTGCCGGCATGAACAACAGGTCCCGCATAACCTTCCCCGAGAGTTGTCTGCCATACGATAGAAGGTCCGGATGTATCCCATTTCTCGCGAAGAGGCGTAATATCTTTGCTGATATTGTCAAAATCTGCTCCCCTGAATCTTGGCCAGTCTCCCTGGATCAATTCATCAAAAGTCCCGAGAGTATCAAAATTCTCTCCGATAATTACAGAATCGGAGCGGGGTTCCTGTTTCGGACGATTATCCATCCCTGGAATCCTCTCAGAAAGATCTAATGGCTGTTCTTTCATCAGCCACCAGATAATCAGACTCACAAAGGCTGTCACAAAGAAACCAATTACTATGATATGTTTTTTTCCGGATGAATCCATCTTACTTTTCAGATTTTACTGAATAAACAGCGAGGTAACCACCATGTCTTACAAAAATCCTGCCTTTATCGATAACAGGATAAGCCCAGTATGGTCCATTACCCTTTGTGACTTTAAACTCACTTACAACATTAAGCTTTTCAGGCCCCGGTTTGACAAGGCCGACATGACCATTCTTCTCCTCAAAAAAATAAAGCATTCCATCTGCAGCAATTAGTGAACCCTTAGTATACCAGTCAGTTTTCCACATGGTTTTGCCGGTTTTCCAGTCAACACACACCCATTTCCCGTAAGAACTTGACTCATAATTTGAGCCGTATACATAATCACCAAGAAGTATAGCCCCACCAACATGCGGATCCAGGTCATCGTTCCTCCATACCACGGAAGGTGCTGAACCATCAGGATTTAATTTCAGCTTTAGGGCTACCTTGTCATACCCGCTGGATATAAACAAACAGCCATCACGGAAAAGAGGGGTATTAATATGAGCAAATCTCCATTCAGGTGCTGTACATTCAGCCATATAATCGAACTTCCACTGCAACTTACCAGTGTTTGAATCAACTGCAAACAGATATTTTGCGGAGAGGGTCACAATCAGTTTTTTACCCCCGAATTCCACGAGTACCGGGTTTACATACTGGGTGACATCATTGATAGACGGAGTCTCCCAAAGGACGCTGCCATCCTCAATATTGAACGCAACCATTGCCGCAATTTTGCCGCCAGGGGTGGCTATGACTTTATTCCCCACAACAAGCGGACATTCAGATATACCAAAATCGGGTGTTACCCCCTTATATTTCTTTGAATAATTTACAGACCATAGGATTTTACCCTCGTTACTTATACAAACAAGATCACCCATTCCGCTGACTAAGAATATCCTGTCGTTTGAAACAGTTGCAGTGCCCCTGCTATCAGGGTAATTGCTGTCTGAAGCTCTGCCATATATTACATCCCACTTCTTCCTGCCATCCTGGCTGAAAGCCGACAGGACATCATTCACTCCGCGTCTGCCGGTAATATAAACAGCACCATCAGTAGAGGTCACACTCGAATAACCGGTGCCAATATCCGTCGTTTCCCAAAGAAGTACCGGACCTGAGGAAGGCCATGATTTAAGCAACCCTGTCTCCTTATAGATGCCCGAGCGCTCGGGCCCCAGCCACCCATACTGTTTCTGTGCCATAATTGCTGAAGACACAAAGATCATTACTGCTGTATAAAATATTTTCCTCATATCATCTGAAATGACATATTATTTTTAAGTAGCGCAAGATAGAAAATTCATGAACGCCTCCTGAATGAAGATGACAATTAAAACAATATCATATAGCGAATTAAGAATTTTTAACATCTGACCAATTCCGCTCGGCGAAGTCTCCAGACTTCGCTTAGCTTAGCTTATCATAATATACATTATTAATATTTTCATCTAAAATAGTATAATATGTATATATTTTATATAGATATAGCCATATAGCTTATATTTATTTTGATTTTGTGATATTTTATTTCATTTTGTTTATTTGTTATCATAATTATTATTAGATTTGCTGCCTGAAATTGAAATTGTTATACTCATTAATATTTTGAAAGGATAATTTTATGTGTGGAATTGTCGGCGTTTTTGATCTTAAGGTCAACCATATGGATTTAAGGGAAAGTGTCCTTAAAATGTCTAAAAGAATAAGGCATCGCGGACCCGACTGGTCAGGTATTTTTTATTGTGAAAAGGCAATCCTTGCGCATGAGAGGTTGTCGATAGTTGACCCTCAATCGGGTAAACAGCCTTTATACAGCAAAGATAAGAACCTTATTCTGACAATTAATGGTGAAATTTACAACCACCAGGATATACGAAAACGTTACGAAGACTCATATGAGTTTCTTACTCATTCAGATTGTGAAGTAATTTTGCCTCTTTACAGGGATAAAGGTCCCGCCTTTATTGAGGAATTGAACGGGATATTTGCATTTGCCCTTTATGACAGGGAAAAGGATTGCTATTTCATAGCACGCGATCATATAGGGATAATTCCTCTTTATATTGGCTGGGATAAATACGGTAATTTCTATGTGGCATCTGAACTCAAAGCTCTTGAAGGTGTATGCAATAAAATAGAGGAATTTCTGCCTGGTCATTATCTATACAGTAAGGATGGTAAAATGACCCGTTGGTATATGCGTGACTGGATGGAATACTCCGCTGTCGAGAATAATAAAACAAGCATAGAAGATCTTAAAAATGCCCTTGAGGCGGCTGTCCACCGCCAGCTGATGTCTGACGTTCCATATGGAGTACTGCTGTCAGGCGGCCTGGATTCGTCGATTGTATCTGCTATAGCTAAAAAATTCGCACCAAGGAGGATTGAATCCGAAGACCAGACTGCAGCATGGTGGCCACAGTTGCACTCCTTTGCAGTTGGATTGGAGGGTTCTCCTGATCTTGCAGCCGCCAGAAAGGTGGCAGATCATATCGGAACGATCCATCATGAGATTAACTTCACTGTACAGGAAGGTCTTGATGCCATTCGGGACGTTATTTATCATATCGAGACATATGATGTTACAACAATAAGGGCATCAACTCCAATGTACCTGCTTTCAAGAGTCATCAAATCGATGGGAGTGAAGATGGTCCTTTCAGGTGAAGGCGCAGACGAAATATTTGGCGGTTACCTTTATTTCCACAAAGCTCCGGATCCACGGGCCTTTCATGAAGAGACCGTAAGAAAGATCAGCAAGCTGCACCTGTATGACTGTCTGCGTGCCAACAAATCTCTTGCAGCATGGGGCGTCGAAGGACGTGTACCTTTCCTTGATAAAGAATTTATGGACGTGGCCATGCGTCTCAATCCGAAAGACAAGATGATAAACAAGGAGAGAATGGAAAAATGGGTTCTCAGGAAAGCTTTTGAAGATTATCTTCCTGCAAGCGTTGCATGGAGACAGAAAGAACAGTTCTCAGACGGCGTCGGCTATAACTGGATAGACACACTCAGAGCACTTACTGCTAAAGAGGTAACTGATGAACAGCTGGCAAATGCTAAATACCGCTTCCCTATAAACCCTCCTATGTCTAAGGAAGAGTATTTTTACAGATCAATATTTACAGAACATTTCCCTTCGGATTCTGCAGCATCATGCGTGCCGTCAGTCCCATCCGTTGCCTGCAGCACTCCAGAAGCGATAGCCTGGGACGCATCCTTCAAAAACATGATTGATCCTTCAGGCCGGGCTGTTAAAAGTGTTCATAATGATTCATATTAAAAATTAGTTTCAGGAACCGTTTTTCATTTTATTGTTTAATTTTAAGATGAATGAATAGATTCTATTCTTATTCATTCTTATTAAGAATTATAATATGAAAAACATAATTCCCTTGTCACTGGGTGTATCATTTGCATCTATTTCATGCATTACAGGTTACAATAAAGAACCTTTACCTAATATCGTATATATACTTGCCGATGACCTTGGATATGGTGATCTGAGCTGTTATGGCCAGCAAAAATTTTCCACTCCTAACATTGACAGAATTGCACGTGAAGGCATGCTCTTCACACAACATTATGCCGGGTGCACGGTATCTGCCCCTTCCCGTTCATGCCTGATGACGGGTCAGCACTCAGGGCATACTCCAGTAAGAGGAAACCTGGGCTGGAAACCTGAGGGCAACTGGCCATTGAAGGCCGATTCATACACTCTGGCTGAGCTGCTCAAGTCGGCAGGATATGCTACAGGAGCATTTGGTAAATGGGGATTAGGCTATATCGACACTGAAGGCGATCCAAATTCACAGGGCTTCGGTGAGTTTTATGGTTTTAACTGCCAGAGCCTTGCACATAACTACTATCCCGATCACCTGTGGCATGATCACGAAAAGATCACTCTTCCAGGTAATGACAGCAGCAAAACCGGATCATATGCTCCTGATCTGATCCATAAAGCTGCTCTTGCTTTTATTGAAAAGAACAGAAATAACCCTTTTTTTCTCTATTACCCCACAACAATACCTCATGCAGAACTATTTGCCAAAGATAACTATATGAACAGGTTCCGTGGAAAATATGTGCCTGAAAAATCATTTGAAGGAGTTGATGAAGGCCCTGATTTCAGGCTCGGACCTTATGGGTCACAACCTGAAAGTCATGCAGCATTTGCTGCAATGGTAACCGAACTTGATGATTATGTGGGCGAACTGCTCTCAAAGCTTTCAGAACTTGGAATAGACAGAAATACCATTGTGATCTTCTCATCTGACAATGGTCCTCATCTTGAAGGTGGAGCCGATCCGGAATTTTTTAACAGCAACGGAGATCTCAGAGGTTATAAGCGCGATTTGTACGAGGGTGGAATAAGAACCCCAATGATTGTCAGATGGCCTCTGAAGGTAAAAAAAGGATCAGAATGTCACCATATCTCAGCATTCTGGGATATTCTGCCAACTTTTGCTGAAATAACAGGAGCTGATTGCCCTGATAACACAGACGGAATTTCTTTTCTGCCCGCATTGCTTGGTAAAAAACAAAAGCAACACGAATATCTCTACTGGGAGTTCCATGAAGAGGGAGGAAAAACAGCTGTAAGGACCGGTAACTGGAAAGCTGTCAAATTGAATATAGATTCTAATCCTCAGGGTAAACCTGAGTTGTATAACCTCTCCTCCGATATAAGTGAAAAAAATAATGTGGCATCACTTTATCCTGAGATTGTTAAAAAGATGGAAACGATTATGAAACAGGCTCATACAAAATCAGATGATTTTCCTTTTGCATTTGAATCGGCAAAAAATTAGATTTGATGAAGATACAAAATGACATTAATATTCCAGTACCAGCAGATACCAACTTCATGACATTAAAATATTAAAACAATATGAAAAAGGTATATTTCATCCTGGGTGCCATCGGATTCTTTGCTGTTTGTGCCTGTAATGATATGCTTTCCGGGAAGAAAGATTCGCCAAATATAATTATTATTTATGCCGACGATCTTGGATACGGAGATGTCAGCTGCTATGGAGCAACCAGAATAAGTACTCCGAATATTGACAGACTTGCCGGAAAAGGTCTGCGCTTCACAAATGCCCACTGCACCTCGTCAACGTGTACTCCATCACGTTATTCAATGCTGACAGGAGAATATGCCTGGCGCAAAAGCGGCACCGGCATATTAACTGGTGATGCACCGGCAATTATTGATCCCGGACGGACAACTATCGCATCTGTCCTTAAAAAGGCAGGATATCGAACAGGAGTAGTAGGGAAATGGCATCTGGGACTTGGCCCGGCAAGCGGGGCCGAGTGGAACGGAGAAATATCCTGTGGTCCGATGGATATAGGGTTTGACTATAATTTCATAATACCTGCAACCGGCGACAGGGTGCCTTGTGTTTTTGTCGAGAACAGAAAAATTGTAAACCTTGATCCTGCCGACCCGATAACTGTAAGTTTCAGTGAGCCCCTTTATTCAGAACCAACCGGCAGAGATCATCCTGAGTTGTTGAAAATGCATCCCAGCCATGGTCATGATATGACAATAATAAACGGGATAAGCAGAATTGGCTATATGAGCGGTGGAAAATCTGCAAGATGGATTGATGAAAATATCGCAGATGTTATAACAGACAAAGCTGTCAGATTTATTCAGAATAACAGGACCAACCCTTTTTTCCTTTACTTTTCAACACATGATATACATGTCCCCAGAGTTCCTGCGAAAAGGTTCGCCGGCAAAAGCGGATTGGGACCAAGAGGAGATGTTATCCTGGAATTTGACTGGAGTGTCGGCCGGATAATGAATACTATAGATAGCCTTGATTTGTCCGATAATACATTGATAATTGTTACCAGTGATAATGGTCCGGTGGTTGATGACGGCTATCAGGATCAGGCTGTGGAGCGGCTTAACGGCCATACCCCTTCTGGTCCGTTAAGAGGTGGAAAGTACAGCCTGTTTGAAGGAGGAACAAGAGTTGTATTTATAGCAAGCTGGAATGGGAAGATCATCCCGGGAGTTTCCGGTGCTCTCCTGAGCCAGATTGACCTTATGTCTTCCCTTGCCACCCTCACAGGTGTGACCCTCAAACAGGAAGATGGCCCTGACAGTTTTAATCAGCTAGATGTCATCCTGGGCAAAACAGGAAGAGGAAGGGCATGGGTGGTTGAGCATTCAGGCCGGCTTTCCCTGATGAAAGATGACTGGAAATATATCGAGGCAGGTCCTGGTCCCGGAATCCAGCTCAACACCAATACCGAAACAGGTAACAATCCTCTCCCTCAGCTTTACAATATGAACAGTGATATAGGTGAAAAACATAATGTTGCCAAACATAACCCTGATCTTGTTCAGGAGTTGACACAACTCCTGAAAAAGATCAGGGATGATGGCAGAACTAGGTTTTAATTGATTATTCTGACAGATATGATAGATATTAAATCGGCATTGGGAATCAGTATGGCATCTCTTCTGACAATGAACGCAGCAGCCCAGAAGACAGTCTCTTTCAAGCAGTGTACACCAAATATTGTCCTGATCTTGATGGATGATATGGGTTACGGCGATATTGGAAGAACCGGAGCTAATCAGTATGAAACACCTAATCTGAACCGACTCGCAAATCAGGGGATGCAGTTTACATGGTACTATTCTCCACAGGCAGTAAGCAGTGCCTCAAGGGCAGGGCTGCTGACAGGTTGCTATCCAAACCGCATCGGCATTCATGGCGCATTAATGCCCTGGGCAACAACAGGCATAAACAGTGATGAAACAACAATAGCGGAAATGCTGAAGAAAAAAGGATATCATACTGGTATAATAGGTAAATGGCATTTGGGCCACCAGAAGGAATTCCTTCCGCTGCAGCATGGTTTCGATGAATATTATGGGCTGCCTTATTCAAATGATATGTGGCCGGTGGATTATGACGGAATTCCAATAGCAGAAAAAGATACAACAAGTCCTAAAATGCGATTCCCTGTTCTCCCCTTAATTGACGGAAATGAAAAAGTCGGGGAGGTAATAACACTTTCAGATCAGGATAAGCTCACTACTACCTATACAGAACATGCCGTCAGCTTCATAGAAAAACATAAGAGCGATCAATTCTTTCTCTATCTTCCGCACTCAATGGTACATGTTCCTCTTGGTGTTTCTGATAAATTCAGGGGCAAAAGTAAACAGGGAATGTATGGCGATGCTATGATGGAAGTTGACTGGTCCGTTGGAGAAATAATGAAAGCTCTTGAAAAAACGGGTCTTGACAAAAATACTCTTATTATTTTCACTAGTGATAACGGACCATGGTTAAACTTTGGGAATCATGCTGGCACTACAGGCGGGCTTCGGGAAGGTAAAGGCTCTACATGGGAAGGGGGGCAACGTGTCCCCTGCATAATGAGATGGCCTGGTGTCATACCTGCCGGTGATATTTGCAACAAATTGTCGAGCTCAATTGATATCCTGCCAACTCTGTCAGCAATAACCGGATCGCCTCTTCCTGAGAAGAAAATTGATGGCGTAAATATTCTTCCTCTTCTGCTGGGAGAAAAAGAGGTAAATCCACGTCATGAATTTCTCTATTATTACGGAACAAATAATCTCGAAGCCATTCAGCGTGATTTCTGGAAGCTCGTTCTTCCACATGTAAAATACCAGGTGTACCGCAGTCAGAAACCAGGCAATGATGGCTGGCCGGGCCCTTACAGCATTGAAAAGATCACTTCATACCAGCTCTATGATCTGCGCAGAGATCCCGGTGAATGGTATGACGTATCAGAATCATATCCTGAGAAGGTAAAGGAGCTGCAAAATCTTGCAGAAGAGGCCCGAAAGGACCTTGGGGACAGCAATACCGGAAATCCGGGTGTCAACCGCCGTAAATCAGGTTCAATAAAATGAAAAACAGCGCTATGTTCAAATACACATCCCGCACCCACGGAATATGTACATTAAATGGATGGCAGATATTAACTCTATGTACTGCTACTTTATTAACTTATAATACCTACGCCCAGCCAACCCACAAGCAACCCAACATCTTATGGATCTCTACTGAAGACATGAGTCCGCACCTGGGTTGTTATGGGGACATAATTACAAAGACTCCCAATATCGACAGGTTGGCATCTAAGGGTATCCGCTTCGATAATGTATTCACTACAGCTGCAATATGCGCTCCGGTACGTGCCGGAATTATTACAGGAATGTATCAGACATCGATCGGTTGCATGCACATGCGTACAACATCTTACCGCAGAGGTGTTGAGAATCCTGTTGAATTCACTGCTGTACCTCCTCATTATGTCAAGGCTTTTACCGAATATCTGAGGGTTGCAGGATATTATTGCACAAATAACAGCAAGACAGATTATCAGTTCACCAAAGATCCTGTTCCTGCAAGCATCTGGGATGAATGCAGCACAACGGCCCACTACAGGAACCGCAAAGACAAAAGCCAGCCTTTCTTCGCAGTCTTCAACTGGACTGGTACTCATGAAAGCCAGAATTGGGATATCTCAAATGTGAAGACAGATCCGATAGGTGTACCTGTTCCTCCCTATTATCCTGATAATATAATTATTAGGCGCAATATCGCGAAGATGTACGATAATATTGCAACGCTCGATTCAGTTGTAGGTGCTCTGATCTCAGAGCTGGAAAAGGAAGGCGAGCTTGAAAATACTATTATATTCTTCTGGGGCGATCATGGTGATGGTCTGCCAAGGGCTAAGAGATGGCTTTATGATTCAGGATTGAAAATACCGCTTATAATTAAGTTCCCTGGAGCTGAAAAATATGGTACTGTTGATAAAAGACTCATCAGCTCAATTGACCTGGGGCCTACAGTTCTCTCCCTCGCCGGAGTCACTGTGCCTGCACATATGCAGGGAATTCCGTTTCTTGGCGATCAGCGGGGAGAACCAAGGGATGCAGTTTTTGCAGCACGAGACAGGGTTGATGAATCTTATGATATGATAAGGTCTGTTCGTACAAAAAACTGCCTCTATATACGTAATTACTATCCCAATGAACCCTTTCCTATATGGGTGCCTTACCTGAATAAAATGCCGATTTACCAGGAGATGCTGCGTCTCGATGCCGAAGAAAAACTTAACGGACCACAGAAGGCCTGGATGGCATATTCACGACCTCCGGAAGAAATTTATAATATTGCAACTGATCCTTACCAGATTAACAACCTTATCAATGATCCGGTTATGAAATTGACGCTAAACGATATGCGTGAGCTGATGGATAAGTGGACGCTGGAGACTGGAGACATGGGACACATGAACGAGCCAGAGATGATAGAAAAGATGTGGCCGGGAGGAAAGCAGCCTGTGACAGATATTCCATATTTCATTTTAAACTCAGCGGAAGAGCGTGGTATAAAGAACTACAGAACAGGCGGAACATACTCATCTCCGATGACCCTGAGCCTCTATTGCCCGACACATGGGGCATCACTCGTATATACATTCGAAGATGCTGAAAAACCTCACTGGCTCTTATACAGCGGCCCATTACATCTGAAAAAGGGAACTCACAACATACGTGTCAAGGCCGTAAGATATGGTTATAAGGAGAGTAATGAACTTAAAGGTAACTTCATAATAAAATAATAGTAAATGCAGACTGGAGCAAAATTATTTTCAATCCTGGGAATAGCATCAGCCGTATATTCTTGCTCAGATTCCTTACCCAAATCTGACCGGCCGAATATAATTTATATAATGTCTGACGACCACGCTTATCAGGCAATAAGCGCTTATGGAGGGCCCCTGAAAGACTATGCGCCGACTCCCAATATTGACAGGATAGCTGCAAACGGAATGAGATTCAACCGGTGTCTTGTCACAAATTCGATATCAGGCCCATGCAGAGCTGTGGTATTGACAGGCAAATACAGCCATATAAATGGATTTTTTTCAAATGATGATCAGGCTCCGTTTGACGGATCTCAACAGACTTTTCCTAAATTACTGCAGGCGTCAGGTTATATAACAGCCATCATAGGAAAGTGGCATCTTGGTTCAGAGCCTTCCGGATTCAATCACTGGGAGATTCTCCCGGATCAGGGTAATTATTACAACCCTGATTTTATTTCAAAAATGGGAAAATACAGGGAAGAAGGATATGTAACTGAGCTGATCACTGAGAAATGCCTGAAATGGCTCACTGGTGTCAAAGACCAGAAAAAGCCCTTCATGCTTATGATGCATCATAAGGCGCCTCACCGCGAATGGCAGCCTGGCCCCAGTGAGCTGAAGCTTTATAAGGATGTATTGTTCCCTGAACCCCAGACACTTTTTGACGATTATTCAGGAAGAGGGACTGCGGCCAGCGAACAGGATATGACAATATCAAAAACCATGCGCCTCATTGAGGATCTCAAGCTTTATCCCGATACCATGAAAGTTAAAAATGCGGGACTAAACAGGATGAGCCCTGAACAGGAAGCAGCCTGGGACTCAGTATATGATCCCATTATAAAAAATTTCTACAGATCAAAACTATCCGGCAAAGAACTAATCCGGTTCAAATATCAGCGTTATATGCAGGATTATCTGGCAAGTATCGCAGCTGTTGATAAAAGTGTGGGAGCTGTTCTTGATTTCCTGAAGGATAAAGGACTTGACAGAAATACAATTGTTATTTATACCTCTGATCAGGGTTTCTATCTGGGTGAACATGGATGGTTTGATAAAAGATGGATGTATGAGGAATCGTACCGGACTCCTTTGCTTATTGAATGGCCGGGAATGACTAGTCCCGGAAGCGTGAATAACGACATGGTCTCAAACATAGACCTGGCTGAGACATTTCTTGATATGGCAGGAATTGAAATCCCTTCCGATATGCAAGGAAGGAGCATGGTCCCTGTACTGCAAGGTAAAACTCCAGCCGACTGGAGGAAAGAGCACTACTACCATTACTATGAATATCCTGGCTATCATATGGTTAAGCGTCATTATGGTATCAGTACCGAAAGATATAAGCTCATTCATTATTATTATGATATTGATGAATGGGAACTGTTTGATATGAGTGCTGATCCCATGGAAATGAAAAATGTTTATGATGACCCTTCCTACTCCTCCGTAAAGGCAGATCTTCAGAAAAGGCTTTCAGAACTAATGATTCGATATAATGACAGTGATGAAAAGGCAAGATCCCTTTTGCCGTTAAAATGATAATTTTGAAGAGAGAATATTATGCATGATCTGAAAAATCTTCTTCCAATATTTCTTACAATAATTCTGATCTCCGCCTGCAGGGAAAAAACAATTATTACATCACTGCCCCGAAGTACCCCTGAGGAGGAGGGTGTCTCTTCAGAAGCTGTTTTGAAGTTTGTGGAAGCCGCCGATAAAAATGTCAATGAGATCCATAGTTTTATGTTCTTACGCCATGGAAAAGTTATTGCTGAAGGATGGTGGCGTCCGTATCGGCATGATCTGAAGCATACAATGTATTCACTGAGCAAAAGTTTCACATCTACCGCTGTTGGTCTTGCCACCAGCGAGAAACAGCTTTCTGTTAATGACAGAGTGACCTCATTCTTCCCCTATGAAGTGCCGGAGACATTATCTGCCAAACTTTTCAGGATGACAGTAAAAGACCTTATAACAATGTCTGCAGGACAAGACTATGATCCCACATTCAAAGTAAAGGGGAACAGGGGAAGCTGGGTAAACACTTTTTTGCGGACACCAGTTGTTAATGAGCCAGGTACTAAGTTTCTCTATAACTCCCTTGCTACATATATGCTATCGGCAATAGTTCAGAAAGTTACCGGGCAAAAAGTAATAGATTATCTGACATCAAAACTTTTTGAACCACTTAAAATCACGGGAGCAGACTGGGAGGAAAGTGCCCAGGGAATAAATACGGGAGGGTGGGGCCTCAGGCTTAAGACTGAGGATATTGCAAAGGTGGGCCAGTTATATCTTCAGAAGGGTGTCTGGAATGGTAAACAATTATTACCACGGGAATGGATTGAAGAAGCCACCTCCTTTAAGATCGATCAGGCACCCGGCGCGCGTCAGGCAGTAAAGGATTCCAGCGACTGGATGCAGGGTTATTGCTATCAGTTCTGGCGCTGCCGTAATAACGCTTACCGTGGCGATGGGGCATTTGGTCAGTTCATGATCATAATGCCCGATCAGGATGCTGTTATCGTAATGACTTCTGAAACAGAAGACATGCAGAAAGAGTTGAATCTTGTCTGGAAATATTTGTTACCGGCAATGAGTAATGATAAATTCTCACCCAATGAGAAAGCACTATCAGAACTGAAGCAAAAACTGTCTGGCCTGGCTCTTCCATTATACCAAAAAATAGAGTCGTCCACTCTTGAAAAAGAGATCTCAGGGAAAAAGTATGATTTTAAACAGAATGACAGCCATATCCAGAGTATTAAGCTGAATTTCAGTGATACACTTGTAAGTTTCTTCATTAAAAAAGACAATACTGATTATCAACTCAATTTTACTCCAGGGGATTGGCTCTTAAGTGAAACAGGACTTCCCGGACCAAACCTTTTACCAAATACAAACCCCGATATACTGCGTCCCTTCAAGGTTGCAGGAAGCTATACCTGGCTGGACAATAACTCAATTGAACTTACATTGAGATACATTGAGAGCCCCCACACCGAGACAATAACATGTATCTTCCTTGATAACAAAGTCGGTATATCAATGAAGAATATTTTCAATAAGAATAAAATAGTACCTCTTGTTGAGGGCATTATTGCTGATAACTAACTTTTTCCCAACCTGTATCACTAAATTAGTCATGATATGTTGAGCTGTATTACAAAAAAAGAGATCAAAAAAGGCGAGGCGGTAAATGCACATGAAATACGTGAAGGCATTTATAAATTAATAAAGGAGGATTATCCTGATTTTGAACAGGATTGCTCGATCACTCTGGATGAGCTTAATCATTACCGGAGGCTCTATCTCAGTTCACTGATTGAGCAGGAGAGAGGTCAGATGGATGTAATTGACCAGGACGTAATGAAAGCTCTTAAAAATAATTCCATACTTTCTGAAAATATTGAGGATGCCATCGAGGGACGCCTTACCCTGGGTCAGAAAATGGCTGACAGGATTGCTACTTTTGGCGGTAGCTGGACTTTCATTATAACCTTCTTTTCCTTCATTCTTTTCTGGATTGGTCTGAATATCTGGATATTGACATCAAAACCATTTGATCCGTTTCCCTTTATACTTTTAAATCTCATCCTGTCGTGTCTCGCATCTATACAGGCGCCTATTATCATGATGAGCCAGAACAGGCAGGAGCAGAAAGACAGGCAGAGAGCTGAGCATGACTATAAGATAAATCTGAAGGCTGAGCTTGAAATAAAACTGTTAAGTGAGAAAATTGACCATATGATTGTCAATCAGAATAAAAATTTACTTGAAATCCAGGAGATTCAGACCGATTACCTGGAAGACCTGATGAAAGAGATAAAGAAGAAATAATTTGAAATACTTTGAAATGGCTGACAAAATGGATAGTTCTTAAAAAGGTTTCACAGTCACACAGAGGGCCACAGAGATTGTCTCTCAGTCCCTCAGTCTCTTCATCTCTCAGTCCTTTTTTAAATATATCGGACTTCCGGCACAGCAATTCTTAAACTTCTTTCCGCTGCCACAGGGACATGGATCATTTCTCTCTGGAATCACTGATCGGACTGCCTGGCTTTCCTTATTTTTTATCCATCTCATCACATTTGCAGGAGCTCTCTTGTTTTTCAGCTCCTTTGCCATGAACTCCATATATGGCTCAACATGATGAAAGAACATCTTGTACCCTTCACACAAATAATTCAGTCCGGGTTTTCCGTCCGGAGTAAAATTAAACCTGTGCTTCGGACATTCGCCATGACAGGCATATCTTACATCGCATCTGAGGCAGTACAACGGTAATCCGTTGCGCTTGGAGATCCCGAAATCAAACTGCTGCTGAGACTTAACAAGATCGGGCAGGGGCACAGTTAAAATATTGCCAAGCCGATATTCAGGGTATACAAAATGGTCACAGGAAAAGAGATCTCCATTATGTTCCATAACAAGGGCATCACCACATGTTTCGGAGAAGACGCACAGACCTGGCATCTCTCCAATATAATTTGCAAGGGTGACATCGAATATCTGAACATAATACCTGGCAACATCATTCCTGACCCATTCATTGAAAATGGTGATAAGAAATTTGCCAAAATCTCCTGCAGGTACTGACCAGTCTGTTACTAAGGCTTCCCCCGTGGCCATCGGTGGAACCAGGTTTAAACTTTTAGCATTTTTATGTAAAGAGATCCTTTCAACCACCGGTAGAAATTGAATAAAACCGCTGCCAATCCGCTTTAGAAACCTGTATGTCTCGGACGCATATTTAACATTGTAACTGTTAACGCAGCTAAGGGTATTGAATTCTACACTGTTCCGGTGGAGCATTTCAATGCCATTCATAACTCTTTTGAATGTTGGCGCACCTGAAACCGTCTTTCGGTAATGGTCATGGTTATGTTCTTCACCATCGATTGAGATGCCTACAAGTATTTTATTGTCAGCAAAGAACTTGCACCAATCTGAATTCAGAATTGTTCCGTTGGTTTGAAAAGCATTTTCAATGGTCTTTCCATTTGCATATTTCTTCTGAAGTCCGACGGCTTTCCGGAAGAAATCAATTCCCAGCAATGTTGGTTCTCCGCCCTGCCATACAAAAGTAACAACAGGTACCTGCTGAGCTTCAATATACTGTTTTATAAAAGTCTCCAGCAGCTCCTCACTGAGACGAAAATCTTTCGTTCCACTGTATAGATTCTTCTTTTCGAGATAATAACAATATGTACAATCCAGATTACATAATGGCCCGGCAGGTTTTACCATTATGTTGAATGCAAATGGTTTATGTAATTTTAGAGCATCGGTGAAAAGCAGATCCATAGAATAAGATTAACTACCCATACCATTCACGTTTCCTGTCACTGACACCATTAAGAATCTCCAGGCAGATATTTACATCTTTAACAATCTGAAAGTCAAACATCCCTACGCATATAAAATCCGCGCCGTTATCGAATGCCCATTTGAATCCGTCTTTTGGTTCAATTGCTCCTGCAGCAAGAACTTTATAACCCATCACCGGAACCTTTGCCCTGTTCACGAACTCAACAGTGCGCTCCGGGAAGAGGCAGAACATATTGTTATGAAACCTGTTGTGGTCAAGATATTCCTTTCCGTCAACCTCAAACGGATAGCGGAATTCTCTCGGATGTGCTGACCAGTACTGATCATGGTGCATCGTCTTCATGTAATAGTCAGGAATAATCCCAATGTTTTCACATGCAATAAGCGATTCTATTGAATGAGCAGCCAATCCGGCAGTATATTTCTGGCTCCTTATCCGATCCATCATTTTACCTATAACCTCTGTTTTGTTATCTCTCACAAGCCAGTCACACCAGTTTCCCTGGATTTGGACGATATCTACGCCAAAATCAATAGCTTTATTGATGTTCACAAAGTAATCGTTCTTCTCCATATCCGGATGGACCTGTGAAATTACCTTGATCTTGCTGCCGGTTGTCTTCTTATACTTTGCGAGGAGTGCGTTTGTAGGAAACCCAATGTTGATTGCATTAATGCCGGCCTTTTCAGCAAGGATAAGTGTTTCATATATTTTCCGTTCACTGTTATAGGCTTTGAACAGTTCCGGTACGTAGAGCAGGTCTCTGGAATGAGCCCATCCGCCGATAAGGTTCCCTCCAAGGATCATCCGGCTCAGAGCATGATCACCAATTTTCCCGGTCGGAAGAGTTCCCTTCAATTCACCAAGTGCCGATTGTTTTAACTGGATAGTAGCACCCGACATTACATCCATGCTATATTTCCTGTTATTCTGAGCTGCAAGAAAACCCATTACCCCAAGAATAGGCAAGGTGGCAAGATTTTTAACGACATCACGTCGTGAATCGGAATATGGAATCTCTTCTGCACGTACTGATTGTTTATTCCCATCAGACTTCCTTCTCAGTGCAATAATAGAATCAATACCAAATCCTTTTTCATTATAAAATGTCAGGAAAAGAAGAACGGTAGTTTCGATGAATAGCTTGTCAACAATAAAGAGGTGACCTTCACCAATATTGAAAAGGGAAGCCCCGAACGGAGGATATGCAAAATAATACATCGTAAGTAGAAGCGCACCGGAAATTGCCGCAACTCTTGCAAAAATGCCTATAAATAAGCCGATACCTATGAATATAAGACCATAAATATTAAGAATATCAATTACTTTCAGAAGACCCGGGGCCGATGCAATTGAATGATAAAGACCTGACAGCGGCCCGGTCGAATTGGCAAGATATGAATATGAACTCCAGTTGGAGATAAGCAGTTTTGATATCCCTTCATAAAGAAAATGCCAGCCAACTGCCATTCTGAGAATAGAAATAAAGAGTTTTTTCCAGTCAATCTGATTTGAATTTTTCATCTGCAATGAGTTTTTTTGATTTTATATTTATATATCCTTTGTGTCCTTCGTGATAACCTTAGTGTCCTTCGTGTTTAAAAATTCATTAACCACAAAGGACACTAAGGACTGCACAAAGGAAAGCACTAAGGTGTTTCTTTCCCAAATAAAAACATCCATAAACATACAATAATTTTTAAAATAACGACCTTTTAATGACATTCAGCACGCACTCAATATTTATTACTATTTTTGATATCATCAGATCATTATATACTCAGGAATATGAAAAGAAGGAGATTTATCCATGTTACCTCATTAGGTACAGCAGCTATTGCATCAAATATGTATTTCGGACCGCTGGCCGTTGACCGGAAGCTGAAAATCGGCCTTATAGGCGCAGGATGGTATGGAATGGTTATCGTCAAAGCTGCTCTAAAGGTCGGTGGCGTTGAAGTTATTGGTGTATGCGATGTTGATTCGGAGCACCTTAATAACAGCGCCAATGAGCTGGAGAAGCTTCAGTCAATTAAACCAAAAACATTTAAGAACTACAATGATCTTTTAGAGATGAAAGGACTGGAAGCCATTTTTATCGGAACACCTCCGCATTGGCATGCATTGCAGTTTATTGCAGCCTGTGAAAAGGGCTTTGACATATATTGCGAAAAACCTCTTTCATACGATATCATGGAAGGAATGGCAATGGTAAAGGCAGCTGAAAAAGCAGGAAATATAGTGCAGCTCGGTTTTCAGCGTCGGCAGAGCGAGGCATTCAGAAAAACAAAAGAGCTTCTCGATAACGGTAGAATTGGGAATCTTCATCAGGTTATTGCCCAGATAAATTATAACCCTGTCCTTCAGGATAACACAATTCAGCCTCCTCCCGCCTCTCTGGATTGGGAGGAATGGTGTGGTCCGGCCCCTAAGCTGGATTACCGCCCAAGTATAGGCCACATGGCCTGGAGACTGGAAAAGGAGTATGGTAACGGTCATCTGGTGGACTGGGGCATACACCATATTGATATAATACGTCATATAATGGGAGAGGGGATGCCGGAAGAATTCTTTTCAACCGGAGGTATTTATGAGTTGAAGGAAAAAATAACGACACCTGACACTCTGACTTCTCAAATGGCGTTCAAAAAAGCGCCTCTTGTCTGGCAGCACAGGCTGTGGGGCACAGGCGATGTTAATAATGAATTCAACAACGGAATCTTCTTTTATGGAGAAAAGGGTACCTTATTTGCAGATGATTCAAGGATCGTGATATTTGATGCCGGAAAAGATGGAAAACGAGAAGATTTGCAAATCCCAACGGAATCGATGCAGGAAAATCATGTGAAGAATTTCCTGGAAGCTGTAAGAACAAGGAATAAGAAACTCATAAGCTGCACCCCTGATGATGCTTTCCAGTCAACCGCTACCGTTCAGCTGGCTATGATATCATATTATACCGGTTCCCAGATCAAATGGGATATTCAGAAGAAAGAGATCACAGGTCACCCTGAGGCTGCCAAACTCCTTAAACGGGAATACAGGGGAAAGTACATGCATCCATGAATAAAAAAATATAGGGACACAAAACTTTGCGTCCCTATTTAATTATTAATAAAACAATTTTCCCCCTATTGCTTTATCAAAATTATAAACAAATCGTGCCAACTTTTGTTCGGAAGGCAGATCATTTTCCGATACAAAAGTTTCTGAAAATATTTCCAAGCAATTCATCAGTTGTTATTTCACCAGTAATCTCGCCCAGATAATGAATCGCATGTCTGATGTCGATTGCAATAAGATCTTCCGGAATATTGTTTATGAGTCCGTCTGCTATTCGTGAAAGACTCTCCGAGACTTTTAGAAGCGCCTCATAATGTCTTAGATTTGTGATTATTACATTGTCTGAATTCAACTTTTCCTTCTCTATTATCTGGCTGAGCTTTAACCGAACCTGATCGAGACCTGAATTCTCCCTGGCCGAAATAAAAAGAAGTACATCTTTATTCTCTTTAAGGATCTTTTTCTCAAGTTCTGCAAGTCTCTGCGGGACAGTCAAGTCAGCTTTGTTAATCAGAATGAAAAGCCATTTGCCGGAACCTCTGATCATTTCCCTTATCACAGCTGCTCTTTCGTTTATTGAAGCTGCATCATCTGTAACTTCATCAACAAGCATAATGACCGAGGCATTATCTATTTTCTCATGTGTCTTTTTAATTCCCATTATTTCAACGATATCCGTTGTCTCACGTAAACCGGCAGTGTCGATAAATCTGTATTCGATGCCATCAATTACTATAGTATCCTCAATACTATCACGTGTTGTTCCCGGAATCTCCGAAACAATCGCTTTGTCCTCCTTTAACAGGGCGTTAAGAAGGGTCGATTTACCCGAATTAGGTTTTCCAACTATGGCGACAGGAATTCCATTCTTTATAACATTTCCCAGCAAAAAGGATTTTGCAAGGCTGTCGGATAATTCCCTTACGGACGAAATAATAGCCGTTAATTCGCTCCTGTCGGCAAATTCTACATCCTCTTCACCAAAATCAAGTTCAAGCTCAATAAGTGATGCAAACTTAAGAAGCTCCGACCGAACCTTTCCAATCTCTGATGAAAAGCCGCCTCGCATCTGATTCAGAGCAACTCTGTGCGCAGATCTCGTCGACGAGGCGATAATGTCAGCTACTGCTTCAGCTTGCGACAGATCCATCTTCCCATTCATAAAGGCTCTTTGAGTAAACTCTCCGGGAAGAGCCGGCACTGCACCATAATGAACCAGAAGCTCAAGTATTTTCCTCTGAATATAAGGTGAAGCATGGCAGGAAATCTCTACAGAATTTTCACCGGTGTAGGAGTGAGGCTCCCTGAAAATACTAACCAGAACATCATCAATAATCTCATCACCATTCCGTATGTCTCCATACATTACAGTAAAACCCTTATTTACACTTAGTTTTGATTTTTTATCTAAAGGAAAGAAGATCTTGTCACAGATGCTAAAACTTTGAGATCCGCTGATTCGGATAACTGCTATTGCCCCTCCTGTACCAGTCGATGGTGCACAAATAGTCTCCTCTTTTCTGATGATGCCCATGAGGCAAAGTTATACAAAAAAATCTATCGTTCCAGATTCTGTAAACTGAACACAGCATCATCAACAATGCCTCCAACAGCTATATTGGTCATTTCAATTACTGAGTTCCGTCCGGTTAACAAGTTATTCGCCTCCATATTTTTTATTATGAATCTCCCATCCTTCAATGGATAAATACCCTTTATTAAGATTATTTTATAAAGCTCATTATCAAAATCATAGAACTCCATTTTCAGAACCTGGCATCTGTCAATACTTATGTAACTGATTTTTCTGGTATAGCCATATTCATCAACCTTGTCATCACTTATGGGAATACTTTCAATGATCCACTGGTTATTTCTTCCGGAAAGCTCAAGGTGCTCATATTTAAAATCAGCAATTGTCGGAGAGCTCATATCAGCATTTGAAAATTCTGAGCTCATAAAGCTCTTGCCTTTTTCCGAACTGACAATACGCCGCGTCTTTTTCAATGCAGGTAAATATATCCACATCTCATCTGCAATATTCTTATTATCAATTATCAGCATCGCGGTCCCTCTGACATCGGCAGGTTCAAGGAATTTGATAAATCTCTTTTCCTGCCCATCCTGATATTCTTTTGAAGTCATTTCAATGGTTCTGTAGCGCGAGGATCCTTTTTTCTCCATAATCGACATGTGAATACTTGCACTCATGGAACCGGTCAGCGTCAGGTCACGGCTTTTGCTCATTATTTCAACTGCGTCAGGCTGCTGAGCTGCCAGCTGCAGTAATTTCTGGAACAGCAGCAACACAAACAGGAATACTCTCTTTTTCATCTTTCTTCCTCCGTATTTATTTATTTTTCAATTTATTTCAATCCATTTCAATTTATTTCTACTTAAATCCTTTTCAACAAACTTCGGTTTGAACTGAAGCATAAATGCCGGTATAATTAGAATTGCCCCCAGGAGGCAGGACCCAATTGATATCAGCACCAGATATCCAAAGAAACGGATTGACGTGAAGCCTGAAAGAATCAGCGCTGAGAAACCTGCCATCACACTCACGGCATTAATTATTATGCTTCTCCCGATTGTTTGTATTGTTGCCCTGGTTGCATCCGAAGCTGATAAACCTGTTCTGAGCTGAGAGTTATAGCACCAGATATACTGTATTGTAAAGTCAACACCAACTCCTATCATAATTGAGGAAAGAAGGGCGGTCGCAGCATCAAGAGCAATTCCTGAAATACCCATGATGCCAAATAATACAACCATTGATGCTGCAAGGGGGATAGATCCAATCAGTCCCCCATTCATAGATTTGAGTATTATTGAAAGCAGAATAAATACTGTAACAAGAGCAAAAATTAAAGAAGATATCTGTCCCCTGATTATTGAACCGGCAAAATCAGCCATTATTATTGCGTAGCCCCCAACAGTTATACTGGCCGGGAAACCGACTGCCAGCCCTGTAATCTTATCCTTTACCTCTTTTATTACTTCATTTGACGGATCCGATAACCTAATCAGGATATGGGCTTTTGAGTTGTCAAGATTCATAAGCTGCCTGAAGTCTTCCTGATCTCCGCTCATATTATACAATTCAAACATCTGGGCTATACCATCCCGTGATGAAGGTATCCTATTATAGCCTTCTTCATTACTACTGTAGATTGCCTTACTCATCTCCCTTACTACCTGAGATATAGAAAATACTCTTCCTACTCCATCCATTTTTTCAATCCGGTTTGTAAAATGGTCTATTCCGTTCATCACCTCAGGGCTTTTAATATCACCTGTCACCATAACTGAAATAGTCTGAGAACCTCCGAATTTTGCATTGATTAACTCAGATGCCTGCCTGACCGGATGTCTGGCAGGAAAATAATTCTCCTGGTTAGTGTCAATTTTTATGAAAAAGCTGCCTGCTGAGATCAAAAGTGTAATAACGACGGAAATGATAAGTATTCTGCCATGATACTTCACAATTAGTCCCGAAAGGGCAGAAAGATTATTGTTAAAAAAACTGTTGCCTCTCTTTTTACCATTTTTAACAACAGTCAACGGATTTCTCAGATAAATAAGTGCCGGAATCAGAATGAGGCTCATTAAAAGCGCCATCGATACTCCTGATGCAGCAAGAATTCCGACCTGGCGTGCAGGAATGACGGAATGTGTCAGCAACCCAAGGATGCCTGCGATGGTAGTCAGTCCGCTGAAAATTATCGGCATGTTCAGCGATTTAAGAAGGTCATTTAACATTGAACCTTTGGAAATCCCGGGATTCGCAAGATGTATCTCCTGGTACCTGGCAACCAGATAAATACCGTAATTATTTGCAATACCTACCAGGAGGATTGGGACCAGCAGTGTAAGTATTGATATTTTCCACCCTAGCAACGGGATGAGACCCATACTGATGAGTGTGGAAAGGACTACAACGGAAAACGGCATTAATACCGAACGCCAATCTCCCAGAGTCAGTTTGAGTATTAACAGCATTATAATAAGGGCGGCGGGTATCAGTATGAGCCCGTCATTCCTGACATCCTTCATAATATATCTTCTTATATATGGCAGTCCTCCGGTAAGAATTCGTGCCCTCCCGGGATGAGCGCTGATAATGGAATCAATCCTCCGGAGAGTTTCAGTTTCATCAATCTGACTGTTAATGGTGGCAACGATTGATGCTGTTGTCATATCTGATGAAATTACATTATCACGTGCAAATTGGTTTTTTAGAATCTCATTAGTCAGATTGCTGATTTCCAGTGAATCGGCAGGTATTTTTTTTATCAGCCGGTCTGCGGCTATCATTCCTTCATCACCTTTAATACTCCGTACAGTAAATGGGGATATCCGGGTTGTAACTCCCTTAAGTCGTGATATGGCTCTATCTATTTCTTTAATTTTTAATAAATTATCTGATCTTAAGATGCAACTGTCAGAAAACAGTATTACTACCATATCCTGGACTCCGAATTCATTCTCGATTTTATCAGTTTCAATTCTTGAGCGAAGTGTTGCCGGAACATAGTTTCTGATATCCGGATCAGTTTCAGAGGAAGGGATAAGAGCTCCAAACATTGCTCCAAGAATCAGAGATATGCTGATTATCCACCACCGGTATTTAATAATAATGCCTGTCATTTGCTTTAAATTAATTTAAACATCCTACGGGCCCCATTAGTGGGAATTCATTAATAATTTCCCCTTTATTCGTAAATGAAACATCATATTATCAGACCATTATACCGTCAGACCGTCACACCTTTATCCCATCGTACCATTATTAAAAATCAACCCTCAGGGATAAAAAAACACTATTCATAAAACCATTTACAATATCGAACAGTGAGCCTTTAATTCCGGAATAGATTTCAGCCCCTGCAGTAATTGACAATCCATCTGCAGGCTTGAATTTTAGCTCAGGGATAATAAGAAGGTCCCTGGAAGTGAAATTGTACATTGTAAATAAAGATGGAACCATTTTCCCATAGATAAGATCAGCATCAACCCTGAACCCTGCGGTGTGGTAATATCTGTCGATCTGGTAATTGTATAGCCTGTTGAAAGCAGCAACCTGCTGGCGGACGTAATCCTGAGGGTCAAAGCCAGGAATCAGGAACATTTCTGCCAGCTTTGTATAATCAGGTTCCGTCCCGAAAACAGGATCAACTGCTGAAGGAATAAAATCGAGAATGACTTTACCTGAATATTCCGCAGTTACTCTCCAGATGCCTGTTGACCAGTCTAATCCGCCAACCCATCGCACTTCCGGGAAGGGGACATATTCATATGTCTCATGTGAAAGATATGGAACAGACCATGAAGCTTCACCTCTGATTCCCACACCTCCCGCCGCCAGCTCAAAATCCAGTCCAAGCATATGAATCTTATATGGCGTTGTAATTAAGTCAGTCACAGGAACAGGAATCGGGCCTGACATATCCAGATTAAAAGAAGAAAGGGCTATTCCGGGCATAGGATCATACCCGTCAAACCAGGAAATACTCCAGTCGATTCCCCTTGCATGGAAATCAGCTTTTATTCCGTATGAAATCAGATTATTATCAGTAACAAGAGCAGTTTCCTGATTTAGTGTAACATTTTCAGGTAATGGAATAGGATCAATTAACAAAACAGAAGGTCTGTATAAGGGTGCAACAACAGCTCCCAGACTTATGAAATCTGACGGATACCAGTTTACAGAAGAAAGCAGGTTTCCAAGATCCATATCTTCTCTGTCGGGTGAGCGTGAAATAAAATTCTGTGGATTTAACTTTGATGTCGGATTTGTGAAGTCTGCCCGGCCCCACTTGATTATCTTCTGGCCGGCTGACCAGTCCCACCTCTTTCCATAAACAGTTGCATAGCCCTCTCTGAGATCAATCCTGTTTACCGGTTCCATGAACTCCGAACCATACCTGAGACGGAGATCTGCCATAGCTTTGTAATTAATGCCATTCCCCATCCCAAACTTAAGACCGAAATCCGAAAATGCACTTGAAATATATGGATTATTGTTATCCTCATTATCACTCCCTGCATAAACTCCACCCCTTATAAAACCATAGATCTCCTTTCTTTTAACAGGATAATTTACAGGATCTGCGGATGTACTATCCTGACCATTAGTTATAATGAATTGAGGCAAAAGCAGGCAAGCAAAAACTAACTTCCTGAGATCCATTTTGCTTTTTTCAGCAAATTACAACACAGAACAGGGGATTTCGTCTTATCCGGCTGTGCCGAACCGGTCAATCAGGATTTTGTGGTTCGGGCCGTATGGGCTGAACTATTTAACAGAAGGCCTGTCTGGTTTATCTCTGAATTCGCTTGGAGTTAATCCCGTCTGATTTTTAAAAATCGCATTAAAGGTGGTCTTGGAATTAAATCCTGAATCATACGCTATGGCCAGGATGGTATAATTATCATACTTTGGATCGTTGAATCTGTCAATTACCTCCTTAACCCTGTACTCATTTATGAAGGTATAAAGATTTTTCTTATGCTTCTCATTCAGTATCTGGGTAATATAATGCCTGGGAATACCTGTCGCCTGTGACAGGTCATAAATACTTAGATCACGATCAAGATAAGGCTTATTGCCTTCAACATAAGATATCAGCTTTGCAAGATAGTCTCTGGCCTGTATTTCCTTCAAACCGCTCTTTAAATACTTCTCGCTGTTTTTCTTCTCATCATGTACCTGCTTTAGTTCCTGATCGAAGATGACCGGTTGCCGTATGCTGTAAAAACTGAATACAAATGAAAAAATGGTAATAAAACCAAATATCACAAAATATGGATCAAACGGGATAAAATTTCCTAACATATTGAGCCCCCCAAGAATAAAGAGGATAAAATATGCTATATAAAAGCTTGCTGAAATGATTTTCAGCCAGTTAAGGGTTATTACTCCCGATGTGTAGGAGACCAGGTTTTTGAGATTTTTCTGATGCCTGCCGATTTCAATGAATGTCAGGGTACTGTAGATTGTAATAGAAAGAAAGAAACTGGTGCCATATATGATTCTCAGAGAGATAAGTTTATCATTAATAAAGAAACCTCTCAGATCCCTTACAAGAGGCTCGGTACGGAAGATAACCGAAATAACAAGGAAGGCAGCAAATGGTATGAAATGCATTAAAAGAAACCAGTTGAACTTAGTTTCAGGTTTTATCATGAATCTGACATAGAGGTACAGGAGCGGCCCGTAGGTAAATGTTATGAACTGGAAGGAATACATTTCCAGTACATTACTGTTGATGAGCGCAAAGATCAGCTCAATGCATATCATGAAGAGCCAGGCAGCCATCAATCTGTTTGCCGTTGTCACAGGTTTTTTTGTAGAAATCAACATTCCCGAGAAAAACGACTGTGAAATTCCAATATATAAAACAGGATCAATGTTCACCATAAAGAATGATGATAATTATCTCTCAAATATACGAAAAGCCGATAATTATTAGGTATTTTTGAGACTGCATTTATAAACAAACAGGATCACATCTTTGAACTTAATTTAATGTAAACAACTAAATATCTTATACATATGAGCGTTCTGTTAAACAGGGATTCAAGAGTTATTGTTCAGGGATTTACCGGCAGCGAGGGCACCTTCCATGCAACCCAGATGATAGATTATGGTACAAAAGTTGTTGGAGGTGTTACACCCGGAAAAGGCGGCCAGAAGCACTTGAATCTACCGGTGTTTAATACTGTGCGTGACGCAGTAGCAGGAACCGGGGCCGATGTTTCTGTAATTTTTGTACCGCCACCTTATGCTGCTGACGCCATCCTTGAGGCAGCTGATGCCGGAATTAAGCTGATAGTAGCCATCACAGAAGGAATACCTGTAGCTGACATGGTTTCAGTAAAGGCACATCTTAAATCAAAAGATTGCACGCTGATTGGTCCGAATTGTCCCGGCATAATAACTCCCGGTGAAGCGAAGGTCGGAATAATGCCTGGCTTTATACATAAAAAAGGTTCTGTCGGAATCATATCAAGATCCGGAACACTTACATATGAGGCAGTCGACCAGGTCACCAGCATGGGGCTTGGTCAATCGACATGTATAGGAATAGGTGGCGACCCTGTTGTTGGCACCACGACTCTTGATGCTGTTAAGCTGATGATGGCAGATCCGCAGACTGAAGCTATCGTGGTAATTGGTGAGATAGGCGGAAATATGGAAACAGAGGCAGCCGAATGGATAAAAGTAAACAGTACCAAACCGGTTATTGGCTTTATCGCAGGGCAGACTGCTCCAAAAGGCCGCAAGATGGGCCATGCCGGAGCTATCGTGGGAGGGAAGAATGATACTGCATCTGCCAAAATGGAAATCATGAAACAGTGCGGAATATATGTAGTTCAGTCACCTGCAGATATTGGGGCTACAGTGGCAAAGGTGCTGAAAGGTTCGACGGTATAACGGTACAAAGGTGCAATGGTTCATTATAAATTGGGGCTGTTTAATCTTTATAGCTTAATCCTTTTAACTCTGGAAATTTATTCAGGAAAATACTGTGATCCCGATAGATATAGGGAGTCTGCTTAACTCCGTGTAATATTTTTTGATTATATTTGCACGAATTTAAAATCACAGAAGAGATGAAGTTACTGGAAGGAAAAACAGCTCTTATTACCGGAGCATCGAGGGGGATAGGCAAAGCAATAGCTCACAGGTTTGCTCTTGAAGGAGCAAATATAGCAATCACCAATATTGTGGATGATGAAGAATTCCAGACTGCTGTCACAGAGCTTGGACATTTTGGTGTTAAAGCCAAAGGCTATGTATCAAATGCCGCCAATTTCAATGATTCTCAGAAAGTCATTAATGAAGTTGTAAGCGATTTCGGCAGAATTGATATCCTCGTGAATAATGCAGGCATTACACGCGACACCTTACTGATGAGAATGACAGAGGAACAATGGGATACAGTTATAGCTGTTAACCTGAAATCCGTATTTAATCTCACAAAGGCTGTTATTCAGACAATGCTTAAACAGAAAAGCGGTTCAATTATTAACATGAGTTCTGTTGTTGGCGTTTCGGGAAATGCCGGACAAAGCAACTATTCGGCTTCCAAAGCCGGAATAATCGGCTTTACAAAGAGTGTCTCCAAAGAAGTTGGTTCGAGAAATATAAGATGCAATGCAATCGCTCCGGGATTTATTATTACCGAAATGACTGAAAAATTACCTGAAGATGTAAAAATTGAGTGGACAAATAAAATACCACTGAGAAGGGGTGGAACTCCTGAGGATGTGGCAAATACAGCTTTATTTCTTGCATCAGATCTCTCATCTTATGTGAGCGGACAAACAATTCATGTCTGCGGAGGTATGTTAACTTAAAAATATTTATTATATTTACCAAACCGCAGGGCGCCTATCCTTTTAGCACGAGGAAATGCAGCGAGACATATTTATTCCACACTTATTTTAAAATGGCGCCCTGCTTCTTTTTTTCAGAGAAAGAACTTCGATGCACAATACAATCTTCATTTTAATTCTTTTAATTCCTGTTACGGGATTTATCATTGAAAGATACCTCGACTATCTTAATGCCACAATGTGGTCTGCTACCCTTCCGGTTAAACTAAATGGCATATGTGATGAAAAGGAGTACAGCAGGACCCAACTGTATCAAAAAGAGAATGACCGACTGTCACTCTGGTCTTCTGCAGTAAACCTTGCCTTAATCCTGATTGTGATAGTTACAGGAGGGTTTGCACTGATTGACAGCCTCTCAAGGGCAATAAGCGAAAACATTATCATAATTTCACTGATCTTTTTCGGAATCATAGGTCTTTTTTCCGATCTTATCAATATACCATTCACAATCTACGATACATTTGTCATTGAAAAAAAATATGATTTCAACACAATGACAATAAGGACTTTTATAACAGATCATCTAAAGTCATGGTTTATTTCAATTCTTATCGGAGCTCCTGTTCTGGGGCTCATTGTCTGGATTTATACCAAAACAGGTCACTATTTCTGGTTGTATGCCTGGGGAGTGATAACTCTCTTTTCGATATTCATCAACCTGTTCTATTCAGAGCTTATAGTGCCATTGTTTAACAAGCAAACACCACTTCCCGTTGGTCCTCTGAGAACAGCGATCGAGGCCTTTGCAAAGAAAACAGGTTTCAAGCTTAAAGATATTTATGTCATCGATGGCTCAAAGAGAAGTACCAAGGCAAATGCCTATTTTTCAGGTTTCGGACCAAAGAAGAGAATAGTTCTATATGATACATTGCAGAATGAACTTACAGATGAAGAAATAGTGGCGGTTCTTGCCCATGAGATAGGACATTATAAGAAAAAACACATTTTATTCACACTGATTCTATCTGTATTTCTTACAGGTCTGATGCTTTTCCTCTTTTCACTTGTGGTAAACAATCCCTCACTTTCTCTGGCACTAGGTGCTGAGAAAACAAGCTTTCACCTTGGACTGATTGCTTTTGGAATACTCTACAGTCCCCTGTCACTGATAATTGGAATGTTTTCAAACTATATATCGAGGAAGAACGAGTTTGAGGCGGATCACTTTGTATGTGAGAACTTCAGGCCGGAAATACTTGCCACTGCTTTAAAAAAATTATCAGTTAAAAATCTTTCAAACATGATGCCGCATCCGGCATATGTTTTTTTTCATTATTCCCATCCTCCATTGCTCAGCAGGCTGGAAAAATTGGAATGATTTTCCTTATATTTGCAGAAATTTTTTTGCCTCCTTAGCTCAGCTGGTAGAGCAGCTCATTCGTAATGAGCAGGTCGTGGGTTCGAGTCCCATTGGAGGCTCTTTGAATGCGGATTGCGGATTTTTGATTTCGGATTATTATACTATTTTTGTTTTAAAATCGGAGATCAACAGTCCGAAATCCGAAATATCAATGCGGGAGTAGCTCAGGGGTAGAGCATCAGCTTCCCAAGCTGAGGGTCGAGGGTTCGAATCCCTTTTCCCGCTCAAACAAATGGCTGCGAGGGCAGCCTTTTTGTATTTTCCGCATCCCGAACCCAGCTTGCAGGAGTGAGGGCATGCGGAAAACACAAAAAGCGGCACGAAGTGCCGCATTTGTTTGAAAGCATCCCCCCAGGGAACGGCGAGCCGCAGGCGAGCCAATCCCAAACTTCTCCCGGAAGGTCGTAAAAAAAAGTAAATCCATCCGCCCGATTGATTTTGGATGGATGGAATTTACCTAACCCTAAAACTAACCTAATCCTATGAATATAACCTTTACAAAGGTCGTCTAACCGAACCTATTTAGTATTACATAATTTTTAGAGATATTTACATAATTCTTACATCAGCTAAAGTAATGCCCATGCTGATTCTCCTGAGGACACTGCTTTAATTTCAACATAAATTAAAGCAGTGAAACCTATAAAACCCCCCCACTGTATATCTGACTGAACCGGAGGAAATAAACAATAATTGAACATAATTTAATATTGTTTGTTATTATTAAAGGTTAGTTTTAGGTTAGGTTAGGTTAGTGTAAAACCCTCTGAGTAATCGGAGGGTTTTATATTTAATTGAACTTCCTGCATTTTATCGGCCTCATTTCTCTCACAGTAAAGTAACAAGCTGACATTTAGGAGCTTTTATGTCAATCAATTTTAAGTCTTTATCAAAATATTTGTGCATCTGTCAAAGAAAAGTCAGGTCATTTCCATCGTGAGATCTTCCATGACAGGGAGTAAATAGTTGATTTACATTATGTTTTAATTTATTTGTATGCAATTGGTACATAGAATTTATGACACTCAGGTAACCATATTGCTAAAAACCTCTCGAATTTTTGAATACCTTTCTGGTTTAATATCAACTCAATAGAAATTGAATTTTAGAAAATGGTCCCTGTAATTATCGGGAGTAAAAAACAGATGGCAATAGCCAAATGCTAATTATAAGATTGACCTGTCACCAGATACTTATCAGGCTGAAAAAACGTTAAACAGTGAAACGGAATTTTATGCCGGTGAAAATTATCAGAAAATTATTAATTATAGTATTCTCAATACTATTTCTGTTGCCGTTGTTCTCATGCGCCAGCAAAAAATATCAGCCGAAGCATTCCAATAAAAATATTTCCCCGGCTATTATCAGACCCACAAGAAGATGAACAATTGGAACATTATTTGGGTTAATCGGATTTGATCAGAGAATCAGGAATTGAGACGAGAGTTATTCCATTTTTTTTACCCAGGTTGCCAGAATATTGCTTATTGTCAGAATTGTTCCAGTGCTCATGAACTCCAAGACTCTTTAGCGGTTGCCCGCTGCAGTCTGGATCGTAAACTATTCCGTCAGGCCAGTTTCCTGAATCAGCGGCCTGATGAAGGTAATCATCAACACCGAACATATTCGGACCCTCTTCAAATACATTATTTGCAGCACTATGCCTGTTCTTTCCGTTCCATTCATTACGGAGGAAATCAAAGCAAACAGACTCAATAGCCACCTGGTCCTGGGATACGAATAGTGAACTGCTCCAGTCATTATTAAAAGGGGGTATGAAATATCTTACAGGTCCGCGTGTCTCATCTGCACCACCACCAAATAATCCATCAACAATAAAAAGCATAGTATTTCTGCCGAGATAGCGGCTTCCCATCAGATCTACCAGCACCCTGTACTTTTTATAGCCTCCGTTGGATGGTTTTCCAACCTCCCGGGGATATGACTCCCATGTGGGTGCAATCAGTGCATAATGCAGATGGCTCGCGTTTTGCCTTGCCTGAGAGCCAAAATGATTCTTGGCGGTAAGACTGATCCCTGCTGAGCCGTGAGGCTTAAGGCTTGCAACATTGATCATGTAATCAGCCGCTTCAATAACATTGTAAAGCTTGTCACTCTGCTTTTTATCAGAATAGCAGATCAGCTCTGTCTCCGACTTTTGTATAAGTTTTCTGCCAAACATATCTGAAAATCTGTCAATATAAACTACATCAGGAAATTCAGAATGCCATACAGAGTAATTGTGGCCAAAAATGTGTGAGATGGGATCACCTACTGAAATATCCTGCTGGCGAACGCCTGCATCATTCACAAGCTCTCTGAGTAATTCAAGCACAATAAATGGAGAGGTCTCAGTGGCTCCCAGGGATCTGAGCCTTCTTTGCTGACCTGTTTTCATGGCAGAAGAGATGGTATATCCATTCTCTTTTTCTTCCTTTGACAGAACCCATGATGCAGTCCCCTGGTTTATTTTAATAAATATCTTTTCACCGGGAACATAGCTTTTGATTTTTTGATTCTTTTGCTGATTGTGATATTGAAAGAGAGCATTCCAGGCCCGTTTAAGATCAGATTTCCCGCTTATTTTTTTTACCGACTCCGAAACCATATTGCTGATTGCTTTCTGATCTGCATTCACAGGATTAAAGTACCAGTCGCCGTTATCTATAACATTTTTGCAGTTCTCGTTAGTCGCAGCGGGGTCCCATGCCCATACGACCCTGCCCGGGTTTATGCCCTGACCCTTGCCAAATGGCATGTTAGGGCCATCTTCAGTACCTGTTGCAGGCAGATTAAGAGCTGTTGAGACCGATAAATCGCTCGTAAGACTTACAACCAGCAAAATTGCCGTCAATGCTATCCATATTGATGCCGAAATGTAACTGGCAGATCTCAGGCTCTTCCAGATTTTTCTGATGACTAATGATATACTGCCAATGGAAAGCAGATAAACAATAAATCCTGACATAAGGGGAGCAGCAGTTCTTACACAGGGGTAGGAGGCCCGGGAGGGTTTTGGTATCACCCTTATTAGAAACCATACTGTAGATACTATTCCAATTATAAAGAACAACAATCCTGGAGGAATGCGTTTATTTTCCAGCCATTGTTTGATTTTTAAGGGCTGTGCTTTAGGACGGGAGGAATCAAATTTGTTCTGCTTATTCATTTTAATCAAATAAAATATCTAAAATTTGTTGCGAAAGTTATAAAATAAATTGAAAGCAGGGCCAGGGGGATTCTTCAGTGAGATTTATTTTCCCGTTCCTGTTCATTTTCCGGAAATTAATTGTCATATGAACTTACAAAATATAATTTTGCAAAACAGTTAATTAAAGTAAAAAATGAAGGCAGCAATAATTACCATAGGCGATGAACTGCTGATTGGACAGACGGTGGACACCAATTCAGCATGGATGGGAGCAGAGCTGAGCAAGTCGGGATTTGATGTCTTCCGTATTACCTCAGTACATGACAGCAGGAATGACATAATCCATGCCCTTGAGGAAGCAGCAAAAGAGGCTGATGTAGTTCTGATTACGGGCGGACTTGGTCCGACAAGCGATGATATTACAAAGCGTACACTGGCTGATTTTTTCGGAACCCGCCTTGTTGTCAATGCTGAAGTTCTGCAGATGATTGAGGAGATGATGAGCAGAAGGAATTATCCGATGAATGATAACAACCGCCGCCAGGCGGAGGTTCCTGAATCTTGCAGGGTTCTCAGAAACGCTGCCGGAACAGCACCGGGAATGTGGTTTGAGAAGGATGATACAATCTTTGTTTCAATGGCCGGTGTCCCTAATGAAATGAAGTATATAATGAATGAACACGTCCTTCCCGAATTGAACAAACGCTTTACATCTCAGATTATAATTCACAGAAACATAATGACATACGGTACATTTGAGGCAAAGCTCGCAGAGACTCTGACAGATTTTGAAGCCGCACTGCCATCCAGCATAAAACTTGCCTACCTGCCCTCTTCAGGTGTGATCAAGCTGAGGCTCACCGGCACAGGAAATGACAGGGAATCAATGGAAATAGTTTTAAATGAACAGACGAAAAAACTATATGAAATTATTCCTGATCTTATATACGCTGAGAATGAAGAGTCGCTGGAAATGGTCATAGGCAAACTCCTCTCGGCAAAAAAGAGCAGCCTGAGCACAGCGGAAAGCTGTACCGGTGGTGAAATTGCTCATCTTCTGACAAGCATACCCGGGAGCTCAGATTATTACAAGGGATCGGTAATAGCATATGATAATGCTGTGAAGAGACAGCTTCTGGGAGTAAAGGAGGAGACTCTTATTAAATATGGGGCTGTAAGTGAAGAAGTTGTGCGGGAAATGGCAGCAGGAGCAAGAGTCCTCCTCAATACGGATTATTCTGTTGCAACATCAGGAATTGCAGGCCCTGCCGGCGGAACGGATACAAAACCAGTCGGTACATTCTGGATGGCTGTTGCCTCCGAAAAGGGGATTGCAGCGGAGAAAAGAGTTTTTGGAAGCGACAGAATAACCAATATAAAAAGGTTTTCACTTGCCGCACTAAACCTTCTTAGAGTGCAGATAATCAGGGATTAAGTCATATTTTGCAGGTATGTTCAAAAAAAGAAGTTTAAATATTTGTTTAATCAGATAAAAATCACGTATTTTGCGCTTCATTTTTAAGGGACAAACGTTAGTTAAGAAGTAAAACAAACATCAATGTCAAAGATTTGTCAGGTAACAGGTAAAAAGGTGATGGTCGGAAACAACGTTTCACACTCCAAAAGAAGGACCAAGAGAAAATTCTATCCGAATCTTTTTGATAAAAAGTATTTCCTGGCGGAAGAGGAGAGGTGGATCTCGCTGAAAATATCAGCTGCCGGCATCCGTCTCATAACAAAAAAAGGACTAAATACAGTTCTTAAGGAAGCGAAGGAAAAAGGATTCATTCTGAATTATTAAAATAGATTAGACAATGGCAAAAAAAGCTAAAGGCAACAGGCAGCAGGTTATTCTGGAATGCACCGAACACAAGGAAAGCGGTCAGCCCGGAACATCAAGATATATTACAACCAAGAACAGGAAAAATACTCCTGACCGTCTTGAAAGGAAAAAATATAACCCAATTCTGAAAAAACATACACTTCACAGAGAAATTAAGTAAAAAGATCATAACATGGCAAAGAAAGTTGTTGCATCACTCAAGACAGGAGCCGGCAAAGCATTTACCAAATGCATAAAGATGACAAAATCTGATAAGACCGGGGCGTATCTGTTTAAAGAAGAGATCGTTCATAATGATCATATAAAAGACTTTTTCACAAAGAAGTAACCTATTGTTGCTTACGGAATATTAAAGGCTTTCTTCTTTGCAGAAGGAAGCTTTTTTTATAATAAATACTAAATATTATTCATAATCCGATGGCTTTGCTTGGATTTCTGGGAAAAGATAAAAAAGAGAGCCTTAATAAAGGGCTTGAAAAGACAAAGGAAAGTGTGTTCTTAAAACTCTCAAGGGCCATTGTTGGAAAAACAAAAGTCGATGAGGAGGTCCTTGACAATCTTGAGGAGGTACTGGTCTCTTCTGACGTTGGTGTTGATACAACCCTGAGTATAATCAAACGCATCGAGGAAAGGGTTGCTAAGGATAAGTATCTTAATACCAGCGAAATGAACAAGATACTTAAAGAAGAAATTGTGGCTCTTCTTGAAGAAAACAATAAAGAATCCGAATCTGATTTCTTATCATCAGCGATAAGCAAACCATATGTAATAATGGTGGTTGGTGTAAATGGGGCAGGAAAAACGACAACAATCGCAAAACTTGCATTCCAGTTCAAAAATGCCGGGAAAAAAGTACTTATCGGAGCCGCTGACACATTTCGCGCCGCGGCAATAGACCAGCTTCAGATCTGGGCCGACAGGGCCGGAGTTCCGGTTGTTAAGCAGCAGATGGGTTCTGATCCTGCTTCGGTGGCTTATGATACGCTCAGGTCAGCGGTATCAGGTGATATGGATATTGTGATAATTGATACGGCAGGCCGGCTGCATAACAAGATCAACCTCATGACCGAATTATCTAAAATAAAGAGAGTTATGGAAAAAGTCATACCCGATGCTCCCCACGAGGTTCTCCTTGTCCTGGATGGATCGACCGGTCAGAATGCATTTGAACAGGCGCGTCAGTTTACCGCTGCAACCAGCGTAACTGCTATGGCAATAACCAAACTCGATGGTACAGCCAAAGGGGGAGTGGTGATTGGAATATCCGATCAGTTTAAAATACCGGTGAAATATATAGGCGTTGGAGAAAAGCTGGAGGATCTGCTTATTTTCAACCGCTTCGATTTCGTTGATTCCCTTTTCAGCTAAAACTAGCCCCACTTGCTGCCCCCCTGCCCCCCTAAAGGGGGGGGTAATTCTCTGCCAATCGGTATAGTATTGGTTTGACCCACAGAATTAGCCCCCCTTCAGGGGGGGTTGGGGAGCAAAACTCACGGAACCGACCAGGGGAGGCAAAACGCAAAGAATTCAGGTGGGGCAAAGGGACGACTTAAAAGAATAAAATATCACGAATGAGAGCCAAAAGAATAAATATTGTCACGTTAGGATGCTCCAAGAATCTGGTTGATTCCGAAAAGCTTCTCAAACAACTTAATACAGGCGGGTATGAAGTAATACACAATTCAGATGAACTCGCTGCCGAAACTGTTATCATTAATACCTGCGGGTTTATAAATGACGCCAGGGAAGAAAGTGTTGATACCATACTTAGATTTGTACGGGCACAGAAATCGGGACACATAGATAATCTTTATGTTATGGGATGCCTGGCAGAACGCTATATGGATGCCCTCAAGACTGAGATTCCTGAAGTAAAAAAATATTTCGGAGTCAACAACATGACTGATATACTTACTGAACTTGGAGTGAAGCTCCGGACAGACCTTCTCACTGAGAGAACAATCACCGGACCCGGACATTATGCCTATCTGAAGATCTCAGAAGGATGTGACCGAACATGTGCATTCTGTGCCATACCTGCAATCCGGGGTAAATATGTATCAAGACCCATTGAGGAACTGGTTAAGGAAGCCGGAGTCCTTGCTGAAAAGGGTGTTAAAGAATTAATACTCATTGCCCAGGACCTCAGCTATTATGGACTTGATCTTTCCAAAAATCAGTTGCTTCCCGAACTGATTTCCCGATTGCTGAAAATAGAGTCTCTTGAATGGATACGGCTGCATTATCTATACCCGGCCAATTTCCCAATGGCTCTTATTCCATTGATCCGGGATAATTCAAGGATCTGCAAATATATTGATATTCCTATACAGCATATAAGTGATAATATGCTGGGAAAAATGAAAAGGTCGCACTTCAGGGCTGAAACAGAGTCCGTCCTTAATAAGATCAGAGCTGAAATTCCTGAAGCTGTTATCAGAACAACGCTCATTGCGGGCCATCCCGGTGAAACAGAACAGGATTATAATGAACTCAGGGAATTTATCAGCTCTTTCAGATTTGACAGGCTTGGTGTTTTTGCATATTCACATGAGGAAGATACTTGGGCATACAACAACTACAAAGATGAAATTCCGGACAAAATAAAGGAAGCCAGGGTTTCAGAGCTGATGGAAATACAGCAGAATATCTCTTCGGAATTGAATGAAAAGATGATCGGTAAAATATATAAAGTCTTGATTGACAGGAGAGAAGGTACATTTTTCATCGGAAGAACCGAATATGACAGCCCTGATGTCGACCAGGAGGTCTTAATCCCCTCGGAATATAACCTTAAGCCAGGAGAGTTTTACAATATTCTGATTACTGAATCAACTGATTTTGACCTTTATGGAATACCATCATGAAAAGAGATAAGGTATTCTGAAATCTTAACCACGGAGTGGCACGGAGTATTCACGGAGTAACACTGTGAATATTAATTATTTACTCCGTGCAACTCTGTGATCCCGATGCAATCGGGACAGTGTAACTCCGTGGTTAAGCATTTTTATACCGGAGGCAAGATTTCCGGAAGTTCGGTTTTCTTCTTCTGGATCTTGATCTTTATTTCTGATTTAACACTGTTGAATCCGACAATAATGTGGTCACCTTCCTTCAGGTTTGATTTGATGAGAACTTCAGCCATAGGATCCTCAAGATACTTCTGAATAGCCCTCTTGAGAGGGCGGGCACCGTATGTTGCATCGAAGCCACGTTCAGCGATAAAATCCCTTGCAGCGGATGCAATCTTCAGCTGATAGCCAAGAGACTGAACCCTTTCATAGAGACCTTTTAATTCCAGATCTATAATTTTATTAATTTCCTCTTTACCAAGTGAATTGAACATAATTACATCATCAATCCTGTTCAGAAATTCCGGAGCGAATGTTTTCTGGAGAGCTTTCTGCAGAATGCTTTTTGTCTGTTCATCACGTGTTGATTTCATTGCAGTGGTGTTAAAGCCAACACCATGTCCGAATTCAGCTATCTGTCTGGTACCGATATTTGAAGTGAGGATTACGATTGTATTTCTGAAATCAACCCTTCTTCCCAGGCTATCTGTTAATTGGCCTTCATCAAGCACCTGAAGCATTATATGAAAAACATCAGGATGGGCTTTTTCGATCTCGTCCAACAGCACAACAGAATAGGGCTTCCTTCTAACTTTTTCTGTAAGCTGGCCGCCTTCCTCATAACCAACGTATCCCGGAGGAGCTCCAACGAGCCTCGATACGGAAAACTTCTCCATATATTCGCTCATGTCAATCCTGACAAGATTGTCGGTGGTGTCAAAAAGGAATTTTGCCAGAACTTTTGCCAGCTGTGTCTTTCCCACACCTGTAGGACCAAGGAAGATGAATGTTCCAATTGGTTTATTGGGATCCTTCAGACCGGCCCTGTTTCTCTGGATAGATTTAACCACTTTGAGAATAGCTTCATCCTGACCGATAACACTCCCTTTAAGCTCATCCGCCATCTTCAGAAGCCGGGTACCTTCAGTCTGTGCAATCCTCTGGACAGGAACCCCTGTCATCATTGCTACAACTTCTGCAACTTTTTCAGCATCAACAACTTCCCTGTTAATAGCCAATTCTTTTTCCCACTTTTTCTTTTCCTGATCTATCAAATCGAGCAGGTCTTTTTCACGATCCCTGAAGCTGGCGGCTTTCTCGAAATTCTGGTTTTTAACAGCCATCATCTTCTCTTTCTTGGTATCCTCGAGTTGTTTCTCAAGGGAAAGTATCTTCTCCGGAACAACAATATTGGAAATATGAACTCTTGAACCGGATTCATCGAGTGCATCTATTGCCTTATCGGGAAGGTGCCGGTCGGAAATGTACCTGTTGGTAAGCTTTACACATGCAATTATTGCCTCATCGGTATAGGATACGTTATGATGATCCTCATACCGTTCTTTAATATTATGAAGAATATGAATTGTCTCTTCAATTGATGTGGGTTCAACTATAACCTTCTGAAACCTTCTCTCAAGTGCGCCATCTTTTTCAATATGCTGACGGTATTCATCGAGGGTTGTGGCTCCAATGCACTGAATTTCACCACGTGCCAGGGCAGGCTTAAGCATATTTGCGGCATCAAGGGAACCGGTGGCGCCGCCTGCACCAACAATTGTATGAATCTCATCAATGAAGAGAATTATGTTGTCATTCTTTGAGAGTTCATTGAGAATAGCTTTCATTCTCTCTTCAAACTGGCCCCTGTATTTTGTCCCTGCAACTATTGATGCCAGATCAAGGGCAACAACTCTTTTGTTGAAAAGCACACGTGATACATTCTTTTTTATTATTCGAAGGGCGAGTCCTTCAGCAATGGCCGACTTACCAACTCCCGGTTCTCCTATCAATACAGGATTATTCTTCTTTCTTCTTGACAATATCTGAGCAAGCCGCTCAATTTCCCTTTCTCTTCCAACAACAGGATCGAGTCTTCCTTCCTCTGCTGCTTTTGTAAGATCAATGCCAAAATTATCCAGCACAGGAGTATCGGAGGAAGACTTGGAAGAGGCAGGAGTACCGGATGGGCCTTTACCCTGATTGCTGAAGCTCTGACCCTCATCATCTTCATCTCTTGGAAAATCAGCTTTTGCACTTGGCGATTCAGCTTCAACCATCCTTCTTACCGTTTGATAATCAACATCCAGTTCAGTCAGAAATCTTGTGACCAGGGCATTTTCATCCTTCAGAATAGCCAGCAGCAAGTGTTCTGAATCAATAGTAGGGCTCTTGAGAGCCTTTGCCTCAAGATAAACAAGCTTAAGTATCCTCTCGGTGCTTCTTAAAAGCGGAATAACTTCGTGATCTGCGACAGGCACAGGAGTTTCAACTTTTATGCTCTTCTCAAGTGATCCTTTTAGCACCAGCAGGTCAATTCCCTGGTTCACCAGGATCTCAATTGCTACACCTTCTCCATCCCTCAGGATTCCAAGGAAGAGATGTTCAGGACTTATATGACTGTTTCCCAGCCTGATAGCTTCTTCTTTGGAATATCCCAGGATATCTTTAACCCTTTGTGAAAATTGTGAATCCATATTTTGATAAGTCTTTAGTCTTAAAATCAATTATAAACCGACATTGTGTCAGGATCCCCTGACAAAGGTACATATAAGTAACTCTTCAAAGTTAAATCATGCATAAATTTATACTTTGCAATTTCCATACCATTTATGAACAATTAATGTTAAAAATTCACCGTTTTAAAACCTGAATAATGCCAAATTATAACTATTTTCGTATTTCTAAACCAAAGAACCTTGGTTTATTTGTAAATATTTAACTAACAATCTGTTATGTCAGAGAGAGAACGAATTATAAAGGTAAATATTGAGGAGGAGATGAAGTCAGCCTACATCGATTATTCGATGTCGGTAATTGTGTCGAGAGCATTGCCTGATGTAAGGGATGGGCTGAAGCCTGTCCATCGGAGGGTTTTATACGGCATGTCAGAACTCGGGGTTCAATCCAACAGACCATATAAAAAATCAGCCAGGATAGTAGGGGAGGTGCTTGGTAAATATCATCCTCACGGCGACTCATCAGTATATGATGCGATGGTAAGAATGGCCCAGGAGTGGTCATTGAGGTATCCTTTGGTGGATGGCCAGGGCAACTTTGGATCTGTTGATGGCGATAGCCCTGCAGCAATGAGGTATACAGAGGCAAGGCTCAAGAAGATTGCGGAGGAGACACTTGCTGATATTGATAAGGAAACCGTTGATTTTCAGCCGAATTTTGATGATTCTCTCACTGAACCAACAGTGTTGCCAACACGCATCCCGAACCTTCTCGTCAACGGCGCATCTGGTATTGCAGTCGGAATGGCAACAAATATGCCCCCTCATAATCTTACTGAGATAATTGATGCTACCGTAGCATATATTGATAACAATAATATTACATCCGAAGAAATTCTTCATTTCGTCAAGGGACCTGATTTTCCAACAGGCGGGATAATTTATGGAGAACAGGGAATAAGAGATGCATGCGAAACTGGCAGGGGAAGAATAGTTGTAAGGGCAAAAACCGAAATTGAACTTACTGCTTCAGGCCGGGAATGCATAATTGTGACTGAGATCCCGTATATGGTCAACAAGGCTGAGATGATAAGGAAGATCGCCGATCTTATAAACGAAAAGAAACTCGAAGGCATTTCCTATATCAATGACGAGTCGGACCGGAACGGAATGCGGGTTGTAATTATCCTGAAAAAAGATGCAACTGCAAACGTTGTGCTGAATAATCTTTATAAGTATTCATCCCTTCAGACATCTTTCAGCGTCAATAATATTGCCCTGGTGAAAGGTCGGCCCAAAACACTTAATACAAAGGATCTGATTCATTATTTTGTAAAACACCGCCATGAAATAATTATCCGGAGAACAAAATTCGAACTTGATCAGGCTGAAAAAAGAGCGCATATACTTGAAGGATTGATTATTGCCAGCGACAATATCGATGAGGTAATTGCAATAATCAAGGCTTCGCAGACTCCTGATATGGCACGTGAAAGGCTGATGGAGAGGTTCGGACTATCTGAAATACAGTCAAGAGCCATCGTTGAGATGCGGCTAAGGCAGCTAACAGGACTTGAACAGGAAAAGCTGAGAGCTGAATATGCGGAAATTATGGCGCTGATTGAATATCTGAAAAGCATACTGGCAAGTGAAGAGCTCCAGATGAAAATAATCAAGGATGAACTTATTGAAATCAGGGATAAATACGGCGATAAAAGACGTACTGAAATAATCCCGAATGCTGAAGAGTTTAATCCTGAAGATTTTTATGCAGATGATGAAATGGTTATTACCATATCACATATGGGGTATATTAAAAGAACCCCTCTTACTGAATTCCGCCGGCAGAACAGAGGCGGAACAGGAGCAAAAGGCGGATCAACAAGAGATGAGGATTTCATTGAACATCTGTATATAGCGACTATGCACAATACTATGCTGTTTTTCACCAGCAAGGGAAAATGCTACTGGCTGAAGGTTTACGCCATCCCTGAGGGATCAAGGACATCCAAAGGACGGGCCATGCAAAACCTGATAAGTATTGAACCTGATGATAAAGTCAGAGCCTTTATAAATGTAAAGAATCTCAATGATGATGATTATATAAATAACAACTTCATTGTCCTTTGTACAACAAAAGGTATTATTAAGAAAACTTCGCTGGAAGCATATTCAAGGCCCAGGATCAATGGAGTAAATGCAATAACTGTAAGAGAAGGGGATGAGCTGCTTGAAGCAAGAATGACAAACGGCCAGCATCATATCATGCTTGCAGTCAGATCGGGGAGAGCAATTCGTTTTCCGGAGGCCTCTGTAAGGCCAATGGGACGCACTGCATCAGGAGTCCGTGGAATAAGGCTTGCCGATGAGGTTACTGATTTCGTTGTTGGCATGATAACAGTCGAGAATAAGGAAAAAGATATTCTTGTTGTGTCTGAAAAAGGATACGGAAAAAGATCTGACATTGACGGATACAGGATAACCAACAGGGGAGGAAAGGGAGTTAAAACTATAAATATTACCGACAAAACCGGGTACCTGATTACTTTAAAGGATGTATCCGATCAGGATGATCTAATGATAATTACTCAGGCAGGAAATATACTTCGCAGCCCGGTTTCAGTTTTGAGGGTTATGGGAAGGGCAACTCAGGGTGTTCGTCTTATTAATCTGAAAGATAATGATTCAATTGCATCTGTTGCGTGTGTCGTTGTAAATGAAGAAGATAGCACAGGTGAACAGGAGTTTCCTGAAGAAAACAATATTAATTCTGAGGAAAATGGCAAAGTATTTGATGATTAATTAGAAAGTTATAAATTTGGAAAAAATTTTAGCCAATTAAATTAAATTAAAATCATAATCATGAAAAAGTTTTTTTTGCTGATAGCAGCTGTAAGTATTTCGTTAGTAACTATGTCTCAGAAAGGCAAAGTTACAAGCGCTCTTGGTTATATTGACCAGGGAACCCTTGATAAGGCAAAGGATGCAATTGACCAGGCTTTGCTCGATGATGGGACAATGAACTGGCCAAATACCTATTTTGCAAAGGGGAAACTATGTCAGGCTACCTTTAAATCAGATAATCCAAAATTCAAGGCGTTTTATGCGGATCCTCTTGGTGAAGCATATGCAGCATATGAGAAAGCTATGGAACTTGATCCAAAAGGCGGCGTCAAAAAGAAAATAATAACCAATATGATCTACAGCGACCTGGCTATGGATTTTTTCAACCAGGGAAGTATACAGTTTGAAGCAAAAGAATTCCCGGCAGCTCTTAAATCATTTGAAAGCCAGATTGTTATTGCAGAAGGAGATAAATATATCGGAGCTATTGATACAGGAATGTATTATAATGCCGGACTTGCAGCTATAAATTCCGGAAACAATAACGCAGCAATCAAATACTTCGAGAAATGCGCAGAGATGAAGTATCTTGGAATTACTCCATACTACCAGATCTATGAAAGCTATCTCGGTCTTGGCGATACAGTAAAAGCTGAATCAGTACTCATGAGCCTTCCTACTATTTTCCCTGATGACAAGACCATCACCCTTCAGCTGATCGACCTCTATATTAAAAGTAATAAGCCGGAAGAAGCACTCAAATATATAAAAGTTGCCAAGGAAGCCGATCCGACTAATTCTACATTGTATTTTGCTGCCGGTATTATGTATCTGAATGCAAGTAAATATGATGAGGCTATTGAAGAACTATCAAAATCAATCGAACTTAATCCTGATGTATACGATGCACAATACGGTCTTGGTGCAGCATATATAAATAAGGCATCTGATATGTTCGTGAAAGCAAATGAGATAATGGACGTCAAGAAGTACAGCACGGCAATTGACGAAGCTAATGCTGTTTATGCAAAAGCTCTTCCTTACATGGAGAAAGCCCACGAGATAAACCCTGAAGATGTTTATGCAATGAGAAGCCTTCAGGAATTGTATTACAGGCTGAAACAAACTGATAAGTACAATACAATAAAGGCGCAGCTTGACGCTGCCGAAAAGAAGTAATAAGATCTTCACTCAATAAAACAGAAGGGATGTTCATAGCATCCCTTTTTTATTTTCGCAATTTCGGTAGGGGTTAAAGATGTTCACCTGAAAGAGCTTGCCATAAGCTTTAAACATATCCTATTTGACATAATATTAATTATAGGCTTTATCAGGGAATTTGCGGCCAGCTCCGCTGGTTGACATAAAATCAGATATAGCGACGAGGCGAAGCCGAGTCCTATATCGGCAATGATTTTATGTCAAAGCAAATTCCCGGCTATATCAATCAAGCCAGCTCCGCTGGTTGACATCAGATTGCGCTGAAGCTTCATCTGACGCTGTAAAATCAGATATAGCGACGAGGCGAAGCAGAGTCCTATACCGGCAAGGTTTTCAGAATATCCTTCAGTAAACTGTCGAAATCCATTCCTCCTTTGGATTTGGGTGAATATCCCAGAACAATTACAATCAGTTCCTGCGATGGCAAAATAAAAATCCGTTGTCCGTCATGTCCCTGACATGCATACATATCCTCAGGGACAGATGGAAGATCTCTCCCTCTGTTAAGCCAGAAAAATGATCCATACCTGCCATCACTTGCTGAAGCCTCAGAAACGGTGTAATTTACCCATCCTTCAGGCAATATCCGTTCACCATTGAAAATACCATCATTCTGGTATAATAATGCAAACCGTGCATAATCCCTGGCTGTTGCATACAGATATGATGATCCGACGACAGTACCTGCCGGGTCAACCTCAAATATCGCATCAGCCATTCCTGTCTTGTTAAAAAGCTCTTTATGAGCAAATGAATAGTAGTTATTATCATCAATGAAATGCTTCCTGATAAGGTAACTTACAATGTTGGTTGTTCCTGACGAATAATACCAAAGTGACCCCGCAGGACGGAATGCACGATGTTCCATCGCATAATGTGCCATATCGCTTTCGCAATGAAGCATCAGCGTTACATCTGACCTGTTCCCGTAATCCTCATTCCATTCCAGTCCGCTCTGCATCTGCATCAGGTCATTAATCGATATCTTGCTTCGTTCATCACCCTTCCATTCCTCAATGCCTGCCGGCTGTCTGATATCAATCTTACCCTGTCTGACAAGAATACCTATCAGGGCATTTGTGAAACTTTTTGCCATTGACCAGCTCAGGAATCTTGTATTCTTATCAAAATCAGGCTTATAACCTTCGGTGACAGGAATTCCCCTATGAAGAACCATAAAGGCAAAAGCATTCCCGTTATATGCATTATCCACAATAACTTTTCTGGTAATATCCTTAATGGCTTTCAGGTCGATACCTGTCGCCGTATCAGGTATAATGTTTCCCAGAGGCCATGGTATGGTATCCTGCATATATGCAGGCATTGTTCCTGAAGGAAACTGTATTTTCTTCAGATCCTTTTCCTTTATACCCCTTAATAGTGTGCTACCGAATCCGTCTCTGTATATTGCTTTTGACTTCCCCCATAAAAACCTGCTGGTGACGCTTTTGTTCTCATAATCAACTTTGTTTCTTGTATACCTGATAAATGAAAAATTGAGTTCCAGAGCTTCCACCTTAGATTGTTCCCTGCCTGAAATAAATACTGCAGAGCACAGGTTTTTTGCAGCATAACCTGTAATTATTGGAAGTAAAGAGTTAATATAGATTGCTGCACCAAGGACTATTGCACCAAAAAAGCCGGTGACACCATAGAGAACTCTTTTCTTATTCATCGGATTGATTCTGAAATTAAAAATTAAACAGTATTTGTCTGACTAAACTATGATTTAACTTTGTATCACATTTTTGTTATTCCTATTCCAGGCAGTTCAGGTAAAATAATTTTTCCATCAATGATCTTAATTCCTTTAAACAAATCATTATTTATAAGCAGGTTTCCGTCAAGATCAGCCCAGTCGGCCAATGGAGACAACTGAGCCGCAGCTGTAACGGCGCATGATGTTTCAGTCATGCAGCCAATCATTACCTTCATATCAAGCGCCCTTGCCATGCTGATCATAGTATAGGCTGCATGCATGCCACCACATTTCATCAGCTTAATATTTATTCCGCTGTAGGCTCCCTGGATCGTCCTGAAATCAGCAACAGTCTGGATAGCTTCATCTGCAATCACAGGCAGCGGACTATTGGCAGTAAGCCATGCGATATCATCAACAGACTCTTTCGGCATAGGCTGCTCCACAAAAACTACACCCTGCTCCTTCAGCCAGTGAATCATCTCAAGCGCCATTCTTTTGTCTGTCCACCCCTGGTTCACATCAACACAGAGTGGTTTATCTGTCTGGCTTCTAACCGTTTCAATCATCTCCCTGTCGTTCTTCTGGCCAAGCTTGACCTTTAATATCCTGAAAGGTGATGCTTCCCTTACTTTCTCTTTTACAACCTCAGGAGTATCTATTCCAATTGTAAATGAAGTATTTGGCGTCTTCCGTGGATCGAGTCCCCATATTCTGTACCAGGGCTGGTTCATCAGCTTGCCAACAAGATCGTGGAGGGCTATGTCGACTGAAGCCTTGGCAGCATGATTCCCGGGAGCCAGAGCATCAATATATGCCACTATCTCTTCTACAAGAAATGGAGAATCAAATCGTGAAAGATCGACCATTTTCAGAAAACCGGAAACAGACTCAACACTCTCACCAAGATAAGGAGGCATAGATGCTTCACCATATCCAACGGTGTCCTCATACCTTATCTCGGTAAGCATTGCAGGAGTAACGCTCCTCGATCCCGAAGCAAGTGTAAATACATGCTTCAGATGAAGCTCATAAGGATTGAATTGTAATGTCATAACTGATTTTTTCCCCGGTTTCTTTTCCGGGCTTGCCCATGATGGGCTGTTCAGTGATATAAACGAAAAACCTGCACTGCCTGCAATCATCCCGCAATCTGTAAGGAACTTTCTTCGTGTGGTCATAACTGGATTATTAAATTATCAGTACCAGGGATGTGATTCTATATGTCCGATTCCCGGATCATCATCTGCCCCGATTATTCTTTTTGCTGACAACAGAAAATGTTTCCTGTAACCACTATAATTGGTGCGCGTTGAATCAAGACTGCTTATCATCACTCTTCCCGATGAATGGATAAACTCACTGTCACCAATATAAACCGCAACATGAGTGACATGCAATTTTGAATTTTCCTTTGTACCGAAAAACAGCAGGTCACCCGGTTTAAGTAGCCCGTATCCCTGTGAAATATCCACCTTCATTCCGTGAAGCTCCTGCAATGATGCATCTCTAAGCAAAATAATACCATTTAAAAAATATACCGACTGGGAAAATCCACTGCAATCAAATCCTTTGGAACTTGATCCTCCCCATAAATAAGGCAGTCCGGTAAATGTTGATGCAGATCTGACAATATTATCTCCGGTACATATGACATCTCTTCTCCATTTATTGAAGTCCGTAACAGCCCCTCTGTTAATATAACCCTCTCTTCCATCTGGTAACCTGACCTTAGTAAATCCACTTATTTCTCCCTCTCTTTCAAGGATACATCCCGAAACAAAATCGCCGGTTATTCCTGATCCTGATGGTGATGAATAAATCCAGCCCGTATTTATAGTCGTTATCACTCTGTCAGACCTCTTCCATTCAGCCATTGCCTTCATTGTCATTGGCTCAACAGAAGATGATTCCGTCCAGCCTATATAATGATCAGGAGTCTGGATCAATAACCAACCCGGTTGATTCTTTAGTATCCGGACAGGAGTCCCGAGAACAGCCTGCGAAACCATTTCAGCTCTGTGGTCAGGCAGCTTTCTGATATTGATAACACTAAGGGTTGCCAGTCCGGTATACTGTTTATTAATTAGAGTATCAGGTAATATTATAATACTGTCAACTAACTTATTACTATTGTTACTTAAAGTTTTTATTATGGCATCTGCTATATGAGGATTTGTGGTTTCTCCTTTCAGAATCAGAGTACCATCATCACCTGTCCTTACCTTGATATCTCTGATTCCCATTCGCCGGTCTGGGATAAAAGATGCAGAAATGCTATCAATTACCATCTGGTTGTCTCCGGAGTTTTCAATTGAGGAGTTGCACCCGGTAAGTGCAAAAATCATACAGACTGCCGGGATAAAAATCTTGATCGGGCTGAAAGGATTCATGGCTACTTGGGATTGATAATCTAACAGTCTAAAAATACAATATTCCTGAATAACCTTCAGCCGGTACACAAAATATATTTAAAGGGCTCAGGGCTCAGGGCAGGGCTCAGGGATATTATCCTGCAAACTGCAGCATACTGAGATTGCGGTAAATACCATTCTCCAGTATCATCAGCTGTTCATGAGTGCCATTTTCAACGATGCTTCCATTGTCGATTACCATTATCTGATCAGCTTTGCGTATCGTAGACAACCTGTGGGCAATGACAATTGAGGTCCTTCCTACCATGAGCTTCTCAAGAGCTTCCTGAACAAGGCGTTCCGATTCAGAGTCAAGAGAAGAGGTGGCTTCATCGAGTATCAGTATCCGGGGATTTTTCAGAACTGCCCGTGCAATGGCGATCCTCTGCCGCTGTCCGCCGGAAAGCTGAGTTCCGCGCTCTCCAACAATAGTTTCGAGTCTATCAGGAAATCTGTCGATGAATTCCAGAGCATTTGCCTGACGGGCTGCTTCAAGTATTTCATCCTCAGTTGCTGATGGTTTGCCATAGGAAATATTCTCCCTGACTGACCCTCCGAAAAGAAAGATCTCCTGCGGAACAAGGGCAATCTGGCTGCGCAGGGCCGATAATGAAAAATCCCTGCTACTCCTGTTATCAAATAATAATTCGCCTGAGGTTGGTTCATGCAACCTCATAATAAGTGAGGCTATTGTCGTTTTGCCGGCACCACTTGACCCGACAAGGGCTATCAGCTGATTCTCCGAAATTATCATGTTTATCTGCTGCAAAACCTTGCCTTCGGGTCTGCTCGGGTAACTAAAATTCAGATCGCGGAAAGCAACTCTACCTCTAAGTATCTCATTTTCAGGAATTTTTTGAATTTCATCAAGATTTTCTTCCGCTTCATCGAATAATTCAAAAAGTTCTTCTGTGGCACCCAGGAATTTCTGTATCTGGGTAAATACATTTGCCAGCCCTCCGATTGTACCTCCAACAAATCCTGAATAAATGACAAAAGAAAACAACTGACCCGCATCAATTATGCCAGATGACATCATGGCAGAACCTCTCCATATAACTGCAACCATAGCACCAAAGAGACCAAATATCATGAAAGCTGAAAAGGCTCCCCTGAACTTGCCGCTTTTCATTCCTATGATTGCAATTTCCTTTGTTCTCTTTCTGAACCTCTCAATTTCAAAAAATTCATTTGTATATGCCTTTACAATCTGAATACCCTGAAGTGTCTCCTCTACTATTGTATTGGATTTAGCCACCTCTGACTGCACATTCTTAGATAATTTGCGGATATACCTGCCAAAAAATACTGCCAGCAACATCATTCCCGGTAAAATGGCCAGCATAAAAATGGTAAGTTTCCAGGAAGTTATTGTAAGTAAAATTATGCCTCCTATAATAATTATAATCTGCCGGATAAATTCGGCCAGAGTCGATGTCAGTGTCTCCTGAAGCAAAGAGATGTCTGATGAAATTCTGCTGTTAAGCTCTCCTACCCTGTGTTTTTCAAAAAAAGTTAATGGAAGTTTAATCAGATGATTATAAGTCTTTTGTCTAAGAAGTGCCAGCGTTTTTTCAGTAACATTTACAAATAATACCACCCGGAAATATGAAAATAGAGCCTGCAATAGCAGAGTGATGATAAGAAGTAAGGCGATATGGTTCAGATCACTGGCAAGATTCCCCTTGCTTCCTGAATCAACAAGTTCTCCCAGCAATTTTGGAAATGCCAGGCTGGCAAGGCTGGAGCCAAGGAGAAAAAAGATTCCCCATGCATATTCAATCCTGTATGGCCTGATATAGCTGTAAAGCTTGAAAGCATTCTTCAGACCTTCAAGTGTAATCTTCTTTTTCGGAACCTCAACCATGGAACTTTCTTTATATATTTGATAATAGATAAAAACAATTAATCACAGGACTTGTTTCAGTAAATGGGAAATAGTTAACTCACACAACATTAAAATGGAACAGATAAATAAATCAACAATGGAATTCCTGAATAGTTTGAAACATAACAATAACAGGGAATGGTTTCTTAATAATCAATCGCTCTACAAGGCGGCAAAAAATAACTTTGAATCCTTTGTACAGGATTTAATCAACGGGATAACATTATTTGATCCAATCATAAAAGGTCTGGAAGTTAAGAACTGCGTTTACCGGATCAACCGTGATATACGCTTCTCAAACGATAAAACGCTCTACAAATCTCATCTGGGAGCATTTATCGTAAGAGGAGGGAAAAAGAACGGCGATAAGTTTGCGGGTTATTATTTTCATATTGAACCGGGAAACAGTATGATCGCAGGTGGTGCTTACATGCCCTCCTGCTCCATGGTTAAACGCCATAAGGGAAAACATTAGTGATGAGCCCGACAAATTCCTGAAAATCATTTCTGAAAAGAATTTTATAAAGTACTTCGTGGAGATCGAAGGTGAGAAGCTGAAGTCAGCTCCTAAAGGATATAAAGCCGACCATCCCCTCATTGATCATCTTAAATTCAAGAGCTTTCTTGTGACAAGTCAGGTACCTGATAAAGATGTTCTTGATGCTGGTTTTCCCGGACTGGTTATCGATGTTTTCAAAGCTATGAAACCTTTTAACGACTTTCTGAGTAACTATTAGGTGCTGGCTCAGGGCTCAGGGCTCAGGGCTCAGGGCTCAGGGCTCAGGCTTTGCCAGCCGAAGCTTCAGCGAAGGCTGGGTGCTGGGTGCTGGGTGCGGGTTATAGGCACCCCTCTTTACGAAGTAGAGATGGGCCGGGGGTGAGTTCATGTAATGAGGTCGGTATCCAGGGTATTAAGTATTGTGTTAACTATAAGGCAGGTGCAAGATTTTTTATCATCCATTTTACAGATGCCCTGTTATTATAATCAGGATCGAACTGAACCGCAACAATAATTCCCTCCCTGCTGATAATATATGTAGCCGGAACAGGCAAATGAGCAACATCTCTCCCATTGTTCTTTGCAATGTCAATTGTAAGGTGTTTCATCACCTTATCCTGGTAGTCTTTGGTTACATTGAACATAACATTGTAATCCTGCATGATCTGCTCCTGGCAATCATATACAACTGTAAAGGAAAGATTATGAAGCTTCACAGTCTGCTCAACATTTTCAATAGATTCAGGCGTAATTGCCACGACATTAACACCCATATCTGTCAGAATATTAAGTGAATCCTGGTAGTCATTTAAATATCTGCTGCATACGGGGCACCATTTACCCCTGTAAAAAAAAAGGACCATTGGTCCGCTTTCCAGGATCATCTTTGACTGTACATGTTTCCCGTTCTGATCATAGCCTGCAAAATCAGGAGCTTTGTCACCTGGCTTTAGCCCCTGAGGTATAAGACCGTTCTGAGTTTCAATTCCCCATTCAGGGTAGTTTGTATCCTGTGCAACAATCAATGAACCAGCCATCAGGAGAGAAAAAAATGCAAGAATAAAAACTTTCTTCATTTTACCTGTTTTAATAATTCAGTGATCATTTTTATATTTCAATTTAACTGAGGCCATGGATTTTTGCACCGGGTTTTATCAGTAAGTTCTGGATGAAGGTATTTTTCTCATTCTCAGATTTAAGGGAGTAACTTCAAGATATTCATCATCCTTTATCTGCTCCATAGACTCCTCCAGGGAGAATTTGATTTTTGGAGCGATCTTCAGACTCTCGTCGGAACCCGAAGCTCTCATGTTTGTAAGTTTCTTTCCCTTCACAACATTTACTTCAAGATCACCTGGCCGGGTATATTCTCCGATCACCTGACCCTTATAAACATTTTCACCCGGATCAATATAGAATCTTCCCCTGTCCTGCAAACGGTCGATTGCATGTCCTGTAGCCATGCCCTGGTCAAGAGAAATCATCGAGCCGTTTTGCTTTGGCATCAGGTCATCCCCCTTGTAAGGGTCATATGCCCTGAATCGGTGATGCATTACGGCTTCACCTGAAGTGGCGGTTAGCATATTGTTCCTCAATCCGATCAGTCCGCGGGAAGGTATATCAAACTCCAGGTGGATAAGGTCACCCTTTGGTTCAATTACAATCATTTCTCCCTTCCTCTGTGTCACGAGTTCTATGGCCTTTCCCGATACTTCAGCTGGAAGATCTATTGTTAAGGTTTCATAAGGCTCTGATTTAATACCATTTATGTCTTTTAAGATAACCTTTGGTTTACCTACCTGAAATTCATATCCTTCACGGCGCATTGTCTCAATAAGAATGGAAAGATGCAGGATTCCCCTTCCAAATACATTAAAAGTATCTTCCGATTTTGTATCTTCTACCTTCAGTGCTAAATTCTTTTCTGTTTCTCTTATCAGTCTTGTCCTGAGATGACGCGAGGTGACGAACTTTCCCTCTTTGCCAAACAGCGGGGAATTGTTTATGGTAAATACCATGCTCATTGTCGGTTCATCGACTTCAATGCGCTGCAATGCCTCAGGTGCAAGCAGATCGGCAAGGGTATCCCCTATTTCAAAATCGTCGAGCCCGATTACCGCACATAAATCGCCGCACCGCACAGTCTCGGTCTTTATTCTTCCAAGTCCTTCAAAAAGATATAATTCCTTGACTCTTACTTTTTTTACTTTACCATCTCTTTTGCAGAGTGTATAGTCCATACCGGTCACTATATCACCCCTGAACACTCTGCCTATTGCGATCCTTCCCACGTAATTGGAAAAATCCAGGGAGGCTACCTGCATCTGGGCAGTACCTGAGACATACGGAGGTTCAGGTATCTCCTTAAGTATAGTATCGAGAAGAAATTTAATATCTGTTTCAGGTTTTTTCCAGTCGCCGCTCATCCATCCATACTTTGATGAACCGAAGACAGTTTCAAAATCGAGCTGCTCCTCTGAAGCATCAAGGTTAAACATTAGCTCGAATACATCCTGTTGCACTTCATCCGGGCGGCAGTTATCCTTGTCAACCTTATTTATAACAACTATAGGCTTGAGACCCAATGCTATAGCCTTGCCAAGTACAAACCTTGTTTGCGGCATAGGTCCTTCAAGGGCGTCAACAAGCAATAAAACACCATCAGCCATTTTCAGAACCCGCTCTACCTCTCCCCCGAAATCAGCGTGTCCGGGAGTATCAATAATGTTTATTTTAACCCCCTTATAACTTGCTGAAACGTTTTTTGAGAGAATTGTTATCCCCCTTTCCCGCTCAAGATCGTTGCTGTCAAGAATCAGATCACCCGCCTCTTTCCTCTGATCAAGCACCTGGCACTCCTGTATAATCCTGTCAACCAGTGTCGTTTTCCCGTGATCCACATGTGCTATTATCGCTATATTTCTAATGGATTGCATACAAATTTATTAGACCGCAAAAGTAATATTGTTAGACGGAAAAATGACATAATTTTCAAAATATATTCTGCGACCTCATTTCCAAGTAATTATGAACCTTAACCTCTCCTTCCCTTTGTACTATCGGGAGCATATTGATTTTTCTCGTTTCACCCTCTGGAGTCAGGGGCAAAGAAGCAGAAAAACAATGATCGATGAATCTGTTACATCAAATTAATTAATGATAAATATTTCATATATTTCGAAATAATTTTTAAAATCCCGATTATGAAAAAAACTATTATCACTCTGGTTCTCACATTATTTGCTCTTCCTGTGATTTTTGGCCAGGAGAAAGTTAATCTGGCTGTAGGTGTAAAAGCTCCGGCATGGATGTTTACAGACGCTGATAAAAAGGAATTTACAATGGATTCCTGGGCTGGAAAAGTGATGCAGATAAATTATGTGGATCCGGATGAATCAGATCTCAATGATCCATTTAATGATGCGGTTAAGAAGGCAACTGATGTAGATTTAACGCTGAGCAAGGATCTATTCAAGGGAATAGGCATTGTTGACTGTAAATCAACATGGAAACCCAATGGACTGATCAGAATGATCGCAGGTAACAAGGCAAAAAAATATAATACGACAATTCTGTTTGATTATGATGCCATCCTGCAGAAAAACTGGGGACTTCCGGAAGATAATTACACTATAGTCATTCTCGATAAAAACAGGATCTGCAGGGCTTTGTATAAAGGACATATACCTGAATCAGATAACGCAAAGATAGTTGAGATGTTAATTGCCCTGAGCAAAGAATAAACCTTTTAAATGGTAGCAATTAAAAATCTTTTGCTTCTGGCAGGCACCGGGACCAAGTCAGGAAAAACATCGATGGCATGCAGGCTCATTGGTGATTTTCCTGAATTGAAAGTAACTGCAATCAAGATTACGCCTCACTTTCATGAGACTACAGCAGGATTGCTGACTATTTCAGAAAAATCCGGATATACGATCTATGAAGAGACCGAGAGGAACAGCTTCAAGGATACTTCTCGCATGCTTGCAGCAGGTGCAAACAAGGTTTACTTTGCAAAGGTCTGGGATGACAGGTTGTCTGAGGCCTTCAATGAAATCATGAAATCAGTTCCTGCCGGCACGCCTGTGATTTGTGAATCACCCGCTCTGAGAAATTTTGTTGAGCCGGGAGTATTTATGATAATGACATCTGATACTATTGATAAAGAAAAGGATATAAGCCATTTACAGAAATTACCTCATGTGATGTTTAAATATGGAGGAATTGGATACCTTGAGGTCAATTCCCGTTAGAATTTGAATGATGGGAGATGGAGCTTACTTAAGGATAAATTCTGCAAATTCTGGAATGATCTGCTTCGTCGCTGCGACTCCTCGCAATGACGGTGGAAGAAAGCTTAATGTTGGAAGTCCGGCTTAGCAAAATCTAACTAATGGATTGGTCATTGCGAGGAGCCCAGCGACGAAGCAACCCTCAGAAGCGGCCAGCAATGGTATTCCATCTACCCCTCCTCCTCTATATCCGAAATATCCTTTCCGAGTTTGGCCTTTATCCTCTCAAGATCATGCTTCATCCCTGCAACTGCCTGGAAGAGCTGCTTCTCGGGCAACACAGGATCAGGGATCTCACTGCTTATATAGTTGACAAATTTCCAGATCTCCTTTACTTCACTGATATGCACCTCATAAGGTTCATAAACAGGATTCAGTGAATAGAGAATCAGTTTTCCATGGGTTCTGATGCTGTTTTCAACAACCTTGAATACAATCCCGTCGTCAAGGGTAAAAACCACGTAGGCCTTTCCGCTGATAATCTCCATCCAGTCCTGAAGATACTCTCCTGTTACCCATGATCCGTCAGGGATGGGGAGCATAGAATCGCCTTTCAGCTGGAAAGTCCTGTATTTTTTCTTGTCAGACAAAAATGGCAATGTGAATACCGGCAGTTCACCAATGTATTCGGGATCAGCATATCCGGTTGTATAGCCGGCCTTGGCCTTCTCCGGCACCAGTTCAATATTCTCCCTGTTGCGGGAATTGACAGTTGTAGTCAATACCCTGAGGTTGCTGCCCTTAATATAGGCATCATATCCCCTCTCCAGTTCTCCGAGCTGACTCTCCGATAACTTTGGAATATCCATCTTGAGGATTGTATCGATCGATATATTGAAATAGCCTGAAAATGAGATCAGGATTTCAATGCCCGGCTGTGCAACACCGTTCTCATAACCGCTGAGGGTTGAACGTTTAAGATTGAGGGCAAAAGCAACATCATCCTGTGTCCTGCCCCTTCTTTTTCTTAAAAATTTTATGTTGGATGCGAAATACATAATAAAAAATGATTATATTGTAATCATAGGATTGATTAATTTTTAATCAAAAATAAAACTTAATTATTATATATGCAAGGAATGTCAGATATTTTTTGAAATAATTCGGACCTGGGAGTTGGAGATTGCTTCGTCGCTGCGCTCCTCGCAATGACTCTGCACTTACCTTACCTGCACTGTCATTGCGAGCCCGACGAAGGAGGGCGTGGCAATCTTAAACTCTCAACCACAGACTCAACTTAATAAATTACACAATGATCATCTCCGGTAACATAGACCGCTCCGTTCTGCATCTCGACCTCGACACCTTTTTCGTGTCGGTGGAGAGGCTCAGGAACAGCCGTCTTTATGGCAAACCGGTGATAATCGGAGGCATATCGGACCGGGGAGTGGTATCCAGCTGCAGCTATGAGGCCAGAAAATATGGAGTAAGTTCCGCCATGCCGATGAAACTGGCCAGGAATATGTGTCCCGATGCCATTGTTATACGAGGAGACATGGAGCTTTACAGCAACTATTCCAACATAGTGACTGGCATTATTGCAGAAAGGGCGCCGCTGTATGAGAAAGCATCTGTCGATGAACACTACATAGATCTTACCGGGATGGACCGTTTCTATGGATGCTACAAATGGTCACATGAATTACGGCAGTATATAATCAAAGAGACCGGACTGCCTATATCAATAGGTCTCTCCGTCAACAAGACAGTATCCAAGATTGCAACAGGAGAGGCAAAGCCCAATGGTGAAATAGAGGTTCAGAAAGCGATTGTGCTTCCGTTCCTGGATCCCCTTTCGATAAGAAAAATACCGATGATTGGGGATAAGACCTATCACGTGCTGAGATCTATGGGTATTGCAACTATTTACACCCTCAGGAATATTCCAGCTGAGATGCTGGAGAAACTGATGGGTAAAAATGGCATTGACATATGGAAAAAAGCCAACGGGATCGACTCTGCTCCCGTTATCAGCTATTCGGAACAGAAATCAATAAGCACCGAACATACCTTCGAAAAAGATACCACCGACATGGTGAGGCTCAATCAGCTGCTGGTAAGCATGGTTGAAAAGATTGCATTCGAGCTGAGAAAACAGGAGAAGCTCACTTCCTGCATCACTGTCAGGATAAGGTATTCCAACTTCGACACCCACACACTGCAGAAGCGGATACCTTATACATCATTCGACCATGTTCTGGCAGATATCGCCAAAGAGCTCTTTGCCAGGCTTTACCAGAGACGCATGCTCATAAGGCTCATAGGTGTAAGGTTGAGTCATATGGTAAGAGGTGTCCAGCAACTGGATATGTTTGACGATACTCCCGAAAAAGTCAGCCTCTATATGGCCATGGACAAGCTGAGGAAGCGTTTCGGGCGCGATGCGGTCAGGAGAGCCTCGGGGGTAATGACTATAAGGGAGAGAGAGGAAAAGGCCGTTAAACAGCTTGAAAATGCCCTTAAAGAGCAGAATATGATGGAGGAGCGCCTGAGGAGGGGGCACTGGCATTAAAGAGGCTCAGGGCTCAGGGCTCAGGGCTCAGGGCTCAGCAGCACCCAGCACCAAGCACCAAACACCAAACGCCAAACACCAAGCACCTCTAACTATGTACCTGAACTGCCACTCATACTACAGCCTCCGCTACGGAACAATGTCCGTGGAACAGCTTGTGCAGAAAGCACTCGCTGCCGGGAACGATACTATCGTCCTCACCGATATAAACAACTCAACAGGAATACCGGAATTTGCAGGCGAGTGCAGCAAAAACAACATAAGACCGGTTGCCGGTATTGAATTCAGAATTGAGAATGAACTGCAATATATCGGCATTGCACGCAATAACAAAGGGCTGATGGAACTGAACAGCTTTCTCTCTGATCTTAATTTCAATAACACCCCTATCCCATTCCCCGCTCCCATGTTCCGGGAAGTCTATACAATATATTCCCTCAAAAAAGTTCCCTCACGTAAACTCTTTGACAATGAACGCATAGGAATAAAACCTAATGAGATGAACAGGCTTATTACAATGAATTCATCACTCAGCAGAAACTCAATGGTAATCCTTCAGCCTGTAACGTTCTCAGATAATGATGACATTTTTATACACAGGAGTCTCAGAGCTGTCGACAACAATATCCTGCTCAGCCACCTGCAGCCATGGCAATGTGCCGGTGAAGATGAATTTTTCAGGAAAGCTTCCCTGAATGAAAAAATATCAGAAGAATACCCATGGCTGGCCGGTAATACCCAAAAATTGATGGACGACTGCAACCTGCAGTTTGACCGTGAAAGCCTTAAAAACAAGAAAATCTTTTCTGCCAGCAGGTATGACGACAAGCTGCTTCTCGAAAAGCTGGCATGGGACGGCATGATTTACCGTTACGGAAAAAATAACAGCGAAGCAAAACGAAGAATCGCACATGAGCTCGGGATAATCGACAGGCTCGGGTTCTCTGCCTACTTTCTTATAACATGGGATATTGTCAGATATTCAATGGCGCGTGGATTTTATCATGTAGGCAGAGGAAGCGGTGCCAATTCAGTAGTTGCTTATTGCCTGAAAATCACTAATGTTGACCCTATTGATCTAAACCTTTACTTCGAGAGATTCATTAATCCGAAAAGGAGCTCTCCTCCCGACTTCGATATTGATTATTCCTGGAAAGAACGGGATGATGTCATTGATTACATCTTTAAACGCTATGGTTACAGCCATACAGCACTTCTCGGCACAATGAGCACCTTCAGAGGCAAATCGATAGTACGGGAGCTCGGAAAGGTTCACGGCCTGCCCAAGGAAGAGATTGATGCCCTTATTGACAATCCGGCATCAGAGAGCAACAGGAATGAGATATCCGGTATAATCTTTTCCACAGGACTTAAAATTGCTGACTTTCCCAACATGAGAAGCATTCATGCCGGGGGAATACTGATATCCGAAGAACCAATTACATGCTATACTGCTCTGGACATGCCTCCCAAGGGCTTTCCTACAACCCAGTGGGACATGTACACTGCGGAAGAGATTGGCTTTGAGAAACTCGATATCCTCAGTCAGCGCGGCATTGGCCATATAAAGGAAAGTGCGGAAATAATTCTGCGAAACCGCGGCATAGATGTGGATGTCCATGCCGTTCAGAAGTTCAAGAACGATGAAAAGGTAAAAGAGTATCTCAGGATTGGTGAGACAAAAGGATGTTTTTATATTGAAAGTCCTGCAATGCGGGGTCTCCTTAAAAAGCTCAGATGTGACACTTATACAATACTGGTGGCTGCCAGTTCGGTTATCAGGCCCGGAGTTGCAAGGTCTGGAATGATGAAGGAATACATCTACAGGTTTCACAATCCGGATAAATTCGAATATATACACCCTGTCATGAAGGAGCAGCTTGAGGAGACATTTGGCGTTATGGTTTACCAGGAAGATGTACTGAAGGTCTGTCATCACTTTGCCGGACTCGATCTGGCAGATGCTGATACACTGCGCCGTGCCATGAGCGGAAAGTACAGATCAAAACAGGAGATGCAGCGCATCGTCGAAAGGTTCTTTTCAAATTGCCGCGAAAAGGGTTACAGCGAGGAGGTAACAAAAGAGGTCTGGAGGCAGATCGAGTCTTTTGCAGGCTATTCATTCTCAAAGGCCCATTCTGCCTCATACGCCGTAGAGAGTTTCCAGAGCCTGTACCTTAAAGCTCATTACCCTGTTGAGTTCATGGTCGCAGTAATAAATAACTTCGGAGGCTTTTACCGCACCTGGGTATATGTGCACGAAGCAAAAAGATTTGGCGCCACGATCCAGCTGCCATGCGTTAATAAAAGCAACTATAAAACAACTGTTTACGGGACAGATATATACCTGGGATTCATTCATATAATGAGTATTGAATATAAGCTGGCCCAGTCAATTGAAGAGATCCGCAATGAAAATGGACCATTCAGGGATCTGAATGATTTTGTGACTAAGGTCTGCCCCGGACTCGAGCAGCTTATCCTGCTCATAAAAGCAGGGGCCCTGAGATTTACAGGCAAAAAGAAGTCGGTGCTCCTCTGGGAAGCACATATGATGATCAATAAGAATAAACATGAAGAGACCCGTCCGCTCTTCTCTCCTCCTGTGCGCGACTTCTCTCTTCCTGACCTTGTCCAGGGCAAAATAGAGGATGTCTACGACGAAATTGAACTTTTTGGCTTTCCTGTGACAATGAGCTGGTTCGACATGCTCGGGACCTCATTCCGTGGCGATACATCCGCCCGGAGAATGAGCGAATATACAGGGAAGAAAGTCAGGATGGTAGGCCACCTGGTTACTGTTAAATATATTAAGACAATTAAAAATGACTGGATGAATTTTGGATCCTTCATTGATTCCGAAGGCAACTTCTTCGACACGACCCATTTCTCCAAATCACTCATTGACTGGCCATTCAAGGGAAGCGGCACTTATCTTATAATGGGAAAGGTTGTTGAAGAGTTCGGCTTCCCCTCACTTGAAGTTGAAAAGATGGCGAAGCTGCCCATCAAGCCGGATCAGAGGTATTAGCTGGAATTTGGGATTACGGATCTTTGATTGCGGATTGCAGAACAGTTAAATCCGAAAAAAGAATTGTATCCGGTATTAATTTATTAACCACGGAGATACGCGGAGTATCACGGAGTAATTCACGGAGTCAGACAGTGAAACTCCGTGGAGACTCCGTGTAACCCGTGGTTAAATATTTTAGTTATTGCCGCTATCAACCCTTGCTGCCTTCAGTATACCTTTTATAGATTGTATCTTTCTGATAACTCCGTAAAGATCATTCTGATTAGATACCATTATATTAAGCATTCCTTCAAACATGCCATCATCCATTTTATAATTAAAGCTGCGGACAACAGCTTTATGTTCAGCTATCACATCGGCAATTTTATTAACCATTCCTATATCATCAACACCAGTGATTTTAATGGCAGCTATGAAGGAAGGGCTGTTTTTCGACTTTGTCCAGCGTGCTACCACTACCCTGTATGGATACCTGGAAATCATATTATGAGCATTAGGACAATTTGTCCTGTGGATCTTTATTCCTTCCGAAATTGCAACGAATCCAAAAATTGAATCACCGAAAACGGGGTTGCAACACTTTGAAAGCTTATAATCAAGACCAGCAACTCTATCTTCAATAATCAGATAATCTGAATACTGATGATCAGCACTATCTTTTTGTTCTGTTTCTGAAACCTGTGTTTCGATACTTGCTGTTTCCTGCACTTCCTCCTTCAGAAGAATTTCCTTGATCTCGAGAGGTTCCGTTTTTCCTGTTGCAATATTGAAGTACAGGTCCTGTGCACTCTTCAGGTTATAGAAATTGATAAGCTTTTGTACAACAAGATCCCCATAAGGAATTTTCCAGTTCTTGAGCCTGCGCATAAGGATCTCCTTGCCATCGGCTGCGGCTTTGGTCTTTTCTTCATTCAGAACCTGCCTGATCTTTGTTTTGGCTTTTGTTGTTATTACGAACGAGAGCCAGTCCTGTTTGGGCTTCTGGTTTTTTGATCTCAGGATTGAAACGTGATCACCATTCTGCAGAACATACCTGATAGTAACATTCCTTCCGTTAACTTTACCTCCCACACATGATGCACCAACTGCAGTATGAATATCGAAAGCAAAATCCAGTATAGTTGCCCCTGCTGGCAGCTGGCGCAGATCGCCCTTGGGAGTGAAAACAAAAACCTCGTCAGTATAAAGACCTGATTTCACCTGGTCCATAAAAGCATTATCCTCTTTTGCAGTGGATTCCAGAATTTCTCTCATCTTTGACAGCCAGGTATCAAGCCCACCTTCACCTTTGATACCCTTGTACTTGAAATGTGCTGCCAGACCCTTTTCTGCAATCTCGTCCATCCTGGTTGAGCGTATCTGTACTTCTACCCACTTTGCCCTGGGCCCGACCACTGTTGTATGAAGCGACTCATAGCCGTTCGATTTGGGAACAGATATCCAGTCTCTCATCCTGCTGGGATTTGGCTGATAAAGGTCAGTGACAATTGAATAAACTCTCCAGATATCTGATTTTTCGCTTTCAGCGTCACTGTCAAGTATAATCCTTACTGCAAAAAGATCATAAACTTCCTCAAAATCCACTCCTTGCTTTTTCATTTTCAGCATTATGGAATGTATTGATTTTGTGCGGCTTTTAATGGTAAACCTGAAGTCTTGCTTTTCAAGCTTTTCCTTCAATGGGATGGAAAAGTCACGTATCAGTTTATTCCTTGAAGCCGTGGTTTGCTTCAGCCGGTTTTCTATGTGGTTATATTGTTCCGGCTCCAGATATTTGACCGCAAGGTCTTCCATCTCCGATTTAATGTTATAAAAGCCGAGCCTGTGGGCAAGTGGCGCATAAAGAAAATATGTTTCTGAAGCCAGCGGCAATCTCTCATTTTCCGGAGCCTTGTCAAGGTTACGCATATATTCAAGTCTCTCAACAAGTTTTATAAGAATTACTCTCACATCATCCGCGAGGCTAAGCAGAAGTTTCCTGAAATTTTCAGCCTGATAAGAGGATTGCATAGAATCGATGCTGGTTATCCTTGAGAAACCCTCCAGTATCTCAACTACCTTCACTCCAAACTCTTTTTCAACCTCTTCCGGGGTTATTTTGAGGCTGTTATAGGAGTCATGCAATAACGATGTAATGATTGATGTCAGCCCCAGCCCCATCTCTCCGGCTATAATCCTGGCAACGGAAAGAGCATGCAGGATCTCCGGTTCTCCTGTGAGGATGGTCTTTTCACCACAGGCCTCCACAGCCAGGTCAAGGGCTCTTTTTATCTTAGAATGATCGGGAAAGGAAACGGTATGCTTTGCCGCCTGTATCAAATCCCTGTATGCACTGTTTATTTTCTGTGTTTCGACAATCATTAGTTATCAGTTAAATAATTATCTATTTTTCACCGTCTGTTATTATTTGCAAATATCAACAAAAAAATCCCCGGGTTGTTTGGGAACCCCGGGGATTTCAGTCCGAGCCGAAGCTCTTTTATCTGAACGAGATTCCCAATCCGGCTGAGACAACACTATATTGGGACCAGGTATAATCTGCATTAAATGTAAATATCCCGAATTTAAGCCTGAATCCGGCATTTGCCCTTAATCCGGAAAAATTTTTAATATCAATTGCAGGGAAATCCTTTATTACCCCGGCATCTTCATATACATAATCAGTTGTTGATATAGCAGGATTAACTGTAGGAAGCGGGAAATTTCCGGTCATCTTTATAACTGATTTTGTCTGACTGTAACCCAGTCCCCCATAGAATGAAATGACAGGCAGGTTAAAGGACCCGATCAAAGATGCATTCCAGGCTTCAACAGTCAGCTCCAAAATTCTGATTATCAAATGATCCAGCGGGATAAGCCGCGGAGTAGTTCTGTGGTTTTGATAAATCAGGCTGCATCTCAAGAGGGACATTTCCCTCGAGCTTTGTATAACCGCCAAAGAGTGAAATGTCAAATGGCAGCACCTTATCGCCCGGAATATACTGCATTATACTGTGCAATAAGCCTATGCCCCATGAGGATATGTCTCCGCCGCTAACAGTAATTTTCGGTATATACCTGATTCTCACTTCTGATCCCAGGGGGAGTCCTATACCTGCAGTAAGTGTTGGAACCGGCATTGCACCCCAGTTTGAACCCGGGGGTGTATAAAACGATACAGGGGTGATTCCTCCCGCACTCGGACCTGTAAGCAATGGACCGTCCTTATCCGGACCGGAAACTGTCGGAGCCATACCTGTACCAGTAAATTCAGTCAGTCCTATCTTAGATACATCAAAAGTGTTTGCTGATGATGGTACAAATCCCACATTTACGCCCAGCATTAAATCGAATCCTCCGAATTTATGAGGCTTTGCAGTATTATACCAGCTTCCGTTAACACCAGCTCCGAACGCATTAGCCCATGGCGTTATATAGGCTTCAGTGATCTTCAGGCCATCCACAGTTCCTGCCCTGAGAAAATCTGTATTGTCAAACTGGGAAAATAAGGAAGTTACAGACACCAGGCTTGCTGTTAACAGTAATAAGTACCGTTTAGTGAAGGGAATTGTCATAATCTTTTGTATTACATGCAGACATTGATTACAAATATAATAAAATCTGAATATCAAACAGACTTTGGAAGAAAGGTGTTGCAGGGTGATGGGTGCTGCCCTCCTTCGCTAAAGCTTCGGAGGGTAAGAGGTGCTGAGTATACTGATTCCCCCTTTGAAGGGGGCTAGGGGGATGTAAATTTGAGATTACAAGAGCTTGTTGCCAGGTGCTGACTACTTCTTCTTCTCCAGTTCATCCAGACTTTTAAGCTCGTCAATCTCAACACTCTTTGAAAGCTCAGAGATGCTCTTCAGGTTCAGATCACCCTTTATTGAAATGAGGGAATTTCCACCAGGACCACCAGTAACTATCAGCAATTCAGATATTACCTCTCCCTTCTGACGGATCAGGAACTTTGTAACATCCGGCCCCTCTTTAACAACCATGAGCTCCTCATAATCAGACATATCAAGCTTTTTACTGAGCTCGGAATAGAAATTGATATTCTTGTTCAGTAATGAATCCTCTACTGATAGTATCCTGATTGATTTCAGCCGGTTGATAACTTCGCCGGCCTCATTGTCGCCTTTGTCCTTGTCCGCAAACATGCTGAACATCTTGCCGGAGATTGATACAACAGTAAATCCATCTTTTTCAGAATATTTTTCGAACAGATCTTCAACAGGACCTGTCTGTGCATTAATAATCACTGTTATGCAGATGACAGAAAGTGATAAAAGTATTTTTTTCATATCATAAGTTTTAAATTATTTATCATTTTTTTGAAGCTGGTCGGTTTGATCAGGATATCTTAAATACCCGAGGCTTTTAAGATTTTTTTCAACAAGAAGTGCAGATTTATTAATTGATTCAAAACTTTTAGTCTTCATTTTATGCATCTTACCTACTGGTTTTAGGGAGCTGGCGGCATAGTTCATCCTGGAAGAAACATTCATAAGAATTTTCATTGTTTCAGCATATGCAATCTCAGGATCAGTATATGTATCTTCAGATTCAATCCTGTTCGTAAAAAAGAAATATGAACCAGCTAGAATAAGCAATCCAGCGGCAATACCTGCTAACGGAACCATAATCCTTCTGACCCTCAAAGACAGCTCTTTTTTATCAGATGCATCAACGGCTTTAATAATCCTTGCTTCAAAACCTGCAGAAGGCTCAGGCACCTCTCCCGCGTCCATTAAAAAGCTGAATATTTCCTTTTCAGCCTCATATCCCGGAGGAGCATTGTTTTCGATGAAATAGCTCCTCAGGGCTCTTTCCTCCTCTTCAGTGCTTTCTCCTCTATAGAACTTTCCTATAAGCCTTTTCATTTCCTCTTCGTTCATATTGATACTTTTTATATTCATCCCTGATTAATTTTCTGGCACGCGACAATGTAACTCTTAATGTGTTGATATTCTGATCAGTTTTTTCACCTATCTCTTCAAAAGATACTCCTTCGATATCCCTGAGTTTTATTACGGTTTTATAAGCGTCCGGGAGATTCTCTATTATCGCATTAAGTATTTCACCTGATTCCTTGTTCTCCAATTGTTCCTGCGGTGAAGGAGATGTCAGGTTATGATAATCAATGGGATTAAACTCCCCCTTATAATTATGCTTCTGTTTTCTTAGAAGATCGATGCAATAATTCCTTGTCATGGCTGTTGCCAGTGCATCAATACTATTATATTCATCAAGCTTCTCACCCATTTTCCAGAGTTTTATAAAGACCTCCTGAACAACATCTTCCGCCTCCTCCTGGTTACGGAGGATGCGGAAGGCAAAGCCGTAAAGCTTACGGCCCTGCATCTGAACAAGCTGATCAAACTCTACCCTTGTCATTATGATACTGCTGATTCTTATTGCCTCAGTAAAGATAGCCACATAATATTTTACTTTTGATCAGCAACAATATCAATTCCATTGTTTTTCCTGGCATCAGCCGAGAGTTTTTTTGCATCATTGAATGACAGGTCACCCTTGATCTGAATAACTACATTATCATCTCCTCCGGCAATAATCAGAAATTCTTTAAATCTCTTGCCATCAGCGCGAACCAGCATTCTCATATCCTGGTCCGATTCCTTGACCCTCATGAACTCCTCATATTTGCTGAGATCAAAGTCTTTCATAACCAAATCGTAAAAATTCTCAACCTTCATGTTTTCACTCTCCTGGGTAAGAATCCGTATTTCAGTGATGTTGGCGGACACCGAATTATCCGTATCATCCTCATCATTACTAAAACATTTGGCAAGCTTAAGCAGGTTCCCGTCGATTGTTACAGTCGTAAATCCCTCCTTGCCGGCATATTTTTCAAATAGTGCATCGATCGATTTTTGACCGTAAACAAATGTAAATGTGATTGTTAAAATGGCGAGTAACAGTAATCTTTTCATAGCTTCAGTTTTTAATTAATAATTGTTTCTGAACAGATGACGTAACAGTTGCCATTTCATTACAAAAAAAATGGCAGATTCGGCCCGGCGAAGTCCGGAGACTAAGATGCAAAATACATGTAGTTATCACTGCATGGCAGTATAAGCGAAGTCTGGAAACTTCGCCTAGCAGATCCGGATTAAAAAAAATGATATCCGGCGGATGAAAAAGGTTTGAATATTTGTATAGAATTAATTTTATTGTAAATTTGCACTCGCAAAAACAAAGCAGGATTCAGTAGCTCAGCTGGTAGAGCACATCCCTTTTAAGGATGGGGTCCTGGGTTCGAGCCCCAGCTGGATCACTAAGCAGCCAAATGGCTGCTTTTTTATTTTCAGGTCTCGAACCTGCTGACGCGGCAGGCTGGCACCGTCTATCTTAACATATCATTTTCTATTAATTTAACTTTTCATGGCAGCAGTATGGATTTTTTTATAATTTAGCATAAACCAATTCCTCTCTCCTATGAAAACCTCCGTTGCTCTTCTTTTACTGTTACTGCTCTCCACTCAGGCCTATAGTCAGAGAAAATCGAAGAAGGAACCCGTTGCAGATACAAGTAAAGTACAGATTGACTCCCTGACCAAGGTCACAAAAAGTCTTACTCTGCAGCTTGATTCAGTCTCTGGTGAACTTGTTAAATATTTGGGTGTTTATAATACTATAAAAGAGAAGGTGCTTCTTTACGATTTTGATCCTACCAGGTCAGCATTTCTCATAGATTCTTTGAAAGCTTCAAGGGATTCAATATTCAGTCTGCAGGCGTCGAAACCATTACTGACACTGTCTGCTGACAGCGTAGAAATGCTCCTGAAGTCCAATTCGATGCTTAAAGCCGGGCTGGACAGTGTTAAACTCGCCTGGGAAAAAGAAAAGGCTGCTGTGCCGAAAGAGGAAATTGAAAAATCCAATGCTATAACCAGCCTGATGCAGTTAAAGGAACTATATGATAATAAGATAATTACACAGGCCGAGTTTATTACTCTGAAGAAGAAATACCTGAATAAGCTATAATTGCAAACTGCTTTTTTTGCCAACTGCCAACTGCTTTTTGCCAACTGTCCGACTTTTCACTGCCATATAGTTCCGAGAATGAGTTGACAATGGGGCTAGAACCTTATTCCCAGCATAATAACATATCTGAATCCCAGGCTGGTTGTTTTATATGAACCGGTATTTTCAAAAGATCCGGGGTTCAGAACCAAATCGTAACCGGGTATTTTTTCGGCAAGAGCATCATTAATCTTCTGGAATAACTCCGCTTCCTGATCGGGATCTAAAGTTGTATCCAGATTGGTTTTTAATTTGTAGGCAGCAACCCCGGGCCCAAACATGACCATATCCAGTGAGACCCTGTTCCAGAAAACAAACTGGTATCCCATCTGGAATCCGACAGATGCTATATTGAAAGTGAAGTCGGCATTTACATCCCCCTGAAAGGATTGAGTATTTACAGAATATTTGAAATCACGTCCGTATGAATTAAAAGTAAAATACGGTCCTATATAAACTCCGTGAGGAGAATTATGCTTATTCTCTTTTGAAAGATAAAATCTGTAGTCCCCGCTAAAGTGAAATCCCTTTGTATTCATATCTTTTGTTATCTCCTGAATAGAATCAGTGTTGATGCTGACAAGCCTGGGCAGTGAGAACCTTCCTATATTGACTGAAAAAGACTGGTGTTTTCCGATCGTTCTTTCGTAGCCGATCATATAACAATTTTCACCGAAAATCATTGGATTGGTGATGTTTATTTTGATGGAATTTTTTAGGTTCTTCCACTCTTTCACCGGTTTTTCCTCCTGTCCATTAACGGTCTGAACACCGGCTAATATAAAAAACTGAAATAAAATTAATACTAACGCTTTGAATAATAATGACTTCATAGATTGTCGGCTTTTAGTTTTGTGAGTATCAGTATTTAATGGATTTCTTATTCAAAACTACTCAATTTTACTAAATCAATAATTATTTTCAGATTTATAATTTGTGGCTGCCCGGAAAAGTAACTTATTGCCATTTATAATAATTTATAGTAATTTATAGTCATTAATAGTCATTAATAGTCATTTGTAGTCATTTGTAGTCATTCAATTGTTATTTTGAAGGTTAAACTTAATATGCTAAATTTGACCTGATAACCAAGTTAATGAATATTAAGGATAATGATAACCGGCCCCTTAAATTTTGCAAGATGTAATATTCTGTCATTGTTTTTGTTTCTGACCCTTACCGGTCTTGTAAAAGGACAGGATTCATTAACCATTGCCGGCGATACTCTGATTCAAAAAGACCTGAGCGATGTCATCCGGTCTGCAATGCATAAGCCACCAAAAGATAAGCCGGCAAGCGCCGGGTCGTTGCTTCTTCTTCCGATTATCGGCTCAAATCCTGCTACAGGGTTCATGTTCGGAGTCGGTGGGCAGTATGCTTTCAAAGTACCTGGAAGTACACTATATTCTGCCTTCATGGGGAGCGCACAGGTCACAACTAAGTCCCAGGTTCTGTTTCTGCTCAAGAATAATATTTACACAAAAAACAATCGTTTCTTCCTAAGCGGCGACTGGCGTTTCCTGATATATTCACAGGATACTTATGGATTGGGGACCAACTCTCCCGATGGAGGAATACTTGATTATCAGTATAACCTTCTTGGAATGCAGACATCGACCGATTCGCTTGCTCAGCCCATGAAATTCGATTTTGCAAGGTTATACCAGTCGGTTTCAATTAAATTAAAGGATGGATTCTATGCGGGGATTGGCTATAACTTTGATTCCTATTTCAAAATTGTGGATCAAAAACTCAGGCTCAACCCTGGCGATTCACTTATTACAAGTCATTATGCCTATAATACCTACTATGGCTTCAAAACGGACCATTACTTCTCTTCAGCCCTGAACCTGAACCTTATAATGGACACAAGAGATAATATGATAAATACCTATAAGGGTATACTGGCAATGATCAGCTGGCGCGGAGGACTGAAAGTCCTTGGGAATAAGTACACGGCAAGTTTATTTCAATTTGAATGGAGGAGCTTCCACGGATTGTCAAAAAGCAATCCAAAACATCTTATTGCTTTCTGGCTTTTAGGTAACTTCTCTAAGTCCGGACAGTTTCCATATATGATACTTCCTGCCACTGCATATGATCAGCGCAGCCGGAGCGCCCGTGGTTATGCCCAGGGACGGTTCAGAGGCCCTAACCTGTTATATGGTGAAGCGGAATACCGTTTTCCCTTATCAAAACCCGGAGGCATTCTCGGAGGGGTTTTATTTGTTAATGCATCAACTTCGGATAATAAAGCACAGGATCTTAAATTATTCGGCTCCGTAAAGCCTGGTTATGGTCTCGGACTGAGAATTCTGGCAGACAAAAAAACGCGTACCAACCTTGCAATAGATTACGCTTTTGGCAACAAATCCAGCGGCTTTTACCTGGCAGCTTCAGAGACATTCTAGATTACGAGATTTTCTGAGACTTTTAATATGAACTTCATCTTGAATATCTGTAAAGTAGGCAATTCAAATATTATCTTAACCTAACTCTATAATCATGAAATTCAAATTTTTTCTAAGTGCATTATTATTAAGCCTCCCATTGACACTTTCTGCCCAGGATGAAAATAAGCAGAAAAGCCTCGAAATCTACGGCTTCGTAATGACCGATATGGGTTATAATTTCGGGCAGACTGATGCTGCATGGTTTGATGTCATGCGCACTTCCAAACTGCCTTCATATGAGAACCAGTACGGAACAAACGGTAATGCTTACTTCAGTGTCAGGCAGACCCGATTCGGGGTTAAAAGCTTTAACAAGACAGCACTGGGAGAATTGAGAACCATTTTCGAATTTGAATTGTTCGGAACAGGTGTAGATGCCGGACAAACTACCATTCGTCTGCGCCATGCCTATGGAGAACTCGGCAAATGGGGCGTTGGCCAGTACTGGAGTCCCTTCATGGATGCCGATGTGTTCCCCAACACCGTTGAATACTGGGGACCTGCCGGAATGGTATTTTTCCGGAATATCCAGATCAGGTATATGCCGATCCAGGGAGATACCCGCCTCACCTTTGCACTGGAGAGACCAGGAGCCAGCGCCGATCAGGGGGTATATTCGGATCGTATAGAACTCGATAATGTTAAACCAAAATTTGATCTGCCTGATTTTTCATCTGAGTTCCGTTACGGCCAGAAATGGGGATATGTCGAAATTGCCGGCATACTTCGGAAAATCGAGTGGGAAGATCAGAATAATAACCCGAACTATGATCTGAGCGACAGCAAACTGGGCTGGGGATTAAATCTGAGTACAAATATCAACATTGCCAGCGGTACAATTTTCAGGGGACAATTTGCATATGGGCAAGGAATTGAGAACTACATGAATGAAGGTCCTGCTGACATAGGCATTAAGAATAACCCCGGACATCCTGAACAACCTGTACTTGGAGTCCCGTTGCCTGTAACAGGAATAGTTGCATTTATCGACCATACATGGAACGAAAAGTTCGCTTCTTCAGTTGGCTACTCATATGTTCACATAGAAAATGCTGAAGCTTCAGATGAAAGCTCATTTAAAACAGGAAACTATGCGATTGGCAATATTATTTATACTCCTGTTCCCAAATTAATGGCGGTTGTTGAGCTTCAGTATGGCACCAGGGAAAACTTCACTGACGGATTCAGCTCGACCGGCACAAAGATTCAGTTTTCATTCAAATACAATTTCTCCTATTCACTTTATGGAGAAAAATAGTGATTTTATAAAAAGTTAACGATATAAATCAATGTCGTTTTGTTAATAAAAAGTTGACAATAAGCATGAAAAGATATAATTTGGAAATAATATTACGGTGCTCTGCACCTAATGTGGCGTTTATTAACTGTATTTCTACAAATATTTTGCAGCTCTGCTGCTTTGTATAGGGCTCAAAAGGTGCGTAGCACCATAATATTTGTAGATAAAAGTTTATCGTTGAGTTCATAGGTGCAGCGCACCGAAATATTTGTATTAAACAATTGAAATCCGATATATAAATAAAAACAGTAATTAAGGGCTTAACTAACGATATTGGAATATAAACCTTTAAAACTCAATACATGAAAACTCAGAAAATAAAAATTAACACAATCCTGGCCGTAATGGTTTTAGCTATCAGCATCCTCTCCTCACCAAACACCCTAGCTCAAAAGGCAAAAGGAAAAACCACCTCCTCTACTCCTGTTCTCACATCGGCTGGTGTCAGCGCTGCCGATATCAATACTGCACTTGATGAAGCGTATAATAAATTCGTAAATGTCACGGAAGGTAAAAATGCTGATTACATAAAAGAGCTGGCAAATGTAGATCCGAAAATATTTGGTATTGCCCTCGTAACCAGTGACGGACAGGTTTTCACAAAAGGCGACATTGCATCAATGGTTTCTATCCAGAGCGTATCAAAAGCCTTTGTGATGGCCCAAATTATCGAGGAATCAGGCCACCAGGCCGTACAGGATAAGATCGGAGTTGATGCTACCGGCCTTAAGTTCAATTCCATTGTTGCGGTTGAAGAGCATCGGGGAAAAGAGATCAATCCACTTGTAAATCCTGGTGCGATAGCCGCTACTAGCATGGTAATGGGCGCCGATTCCGCAACCAAGTGGAAGAGCATCCTGAATAAGCAAAGTGAATTTGCAGGCCGTCCTCTTTCATTGAACATGCCTGTTTATATAAGTGAAGCAGGCGATAATCTCAGAAATCAGGCTATTGCCCACCTCCTGCTGGCATATGGCAGGATGTATTTTGACCCTGTTCAGGCTACAGACATTTATACAAAACAATGCGCCATTAATGTCAGTGCCAAAGATCTGGCTCAGATGGCAGCTACTCTTGCTAACGGAGGCATTAATCCTGTCACCAAAACAAAAGTGGTATCTCCTGAAACTGTTATGTATACACTTCCTGTTATGGCAACCGCAGGCTTGTATGATGACAGCGGTATCTGGTTCTATAATTCTGGCCTTCCTGCCAAGAGCGGCGTAGGCGGCGGAATTCTGGCCATATGTCCCGGAAAATTCGGTATTGCAGTTGTATCTCCACCGCTCGACGAAGCCGGCAATAGTGTTAAAGCACAGCTGGCAATAAAATACATTGTAGAAAAACTGAAAGCTGACCCATACCTGATTCAGCCAAAATTATGAAAAAAAGGTGTTTGCTACCTGCATGTCTGGCGGCCTTAATAATTTGCTTCAGCACAGAACTGACTGTAGCACAAAAGCCGAAGGAAGCTGTTAAGCCCCCTGATTATCTTTTCAATGATGCGCATTTCCACCTTACCAATTACATTCAGGAAGGAACCGATATTCATAAATTCCTGGAAATAATGGGAGAGAAAGTAGGTCGTTCCATATTATTTGGACTACCTCTTCAGCAAACCTGGTCATATGCAACAACCGGAGATTTTGCCCCCACCTATTACCTTGCTACTGATGATCCACTGTATTACTACTCCTTTACAGATGCTTTCATTGCTATGGCTTACAGGTCTCTATCCCGGAGGAGCAGCAGCGGATTGATCCGATGATCACCGGTTTCAATCCCTGCGATATGTATGCAGCAGACCATATCAGGCGTGTGCTTATGACATTCCCGGGAGTTTTCACCGGCGTAGGAGAATTCTCCATCCATAAGGAATTTGTCTCTTCAAAAATTGCCGGTTCAGTTGCTTCCCTGACCAATCCGGCTCTTGACAGCATCCTTGATTTTTGCGCAGAAGTCGGTCTGCAGGTTATAATCCATAATGACATCGATATGCCCTTCCCAAAATCCGGACAGGACAACTGGGATGTCAAACAGTTCAGCGATCTGCTCAAAAGACATCCCAATACTCCAATAATCTGGGCGCATTGTGGTCTTGGACGAATTGTAAGACCTGTTCAGGACCAGGCAGCCATGATTGACCGTGCACTATCCAACCCTGCCTTAAATCACATAAATATTGATATTTCATGGACAGAAGTTGCCAAATACATGACCTCCAGTCCTGAAGTGATTGAAAGATGTGCTGCACTGCTGAATAAGCATTCTGACAGATTCCTTATGGGAACTGACGAAGTCGCTCCGCAGGATCAGGTATCTTACCTGAAAATTCTTGACATGTACAAACCTTTACTTGAAAGGCTCACACCGGAGGCCAGGGAAAAGATCATGAAGGGAAATTATGAAAGGCTTTTTGATGCAGCACGAATAAAAGTCCGTGCATGGGAAAAAGCACATGCAAATGATTCTCCGACAATACCTGCTCCTACTCCTGTTTCAGGAACTGAATATTAAATATATTATTTGAGCTTAAAGACCAATCCTCCACCAAAGTTAACCTGGTAATAGGTAGAAAAACCGCTGACACCGGCTCCGGCTCCTCCTGTACCAAAGTATAAGCCGCCACCCACTGCCTGAACAGCCGAAAGAAGACCTGCCTGCAACTTAAGTCCAACTTTTTCGCTTGCCCAGATATTAACGCCAAGCTTAGCACCCCATGCAAATTTGGTGGCGCCGGTTGAGTTGTCGTTATCAGGATTTGTAAGATCAATAATATCCATACCAATCTGAAACCCTGCGAAAGGCTCTACCTTGGGGTTAACCTGTACATATTTATTGAAGCTGAGAAATAACCAGTTCTGAGCCAGATCAAACTCGGTAAATTTCTCGCCGGCGATAACTGCATTAGGATCCCAATAATGCATGGGAGCTTTTGAATCAAGTCTGAGGTAAGTAAATTCAAGTCCTACTGCAGGGTATGGCATCACCTCAATACCGCCTCCATACTGAAAACCTCCTTCAATGGACCCATCAAAGTATGATGTGGCCGAATAATATGAATCCACATGATTATCTGCGAGTGCATATGTAGCATAACCGTGAAGCCGTACTGATGGGCCTGAAGATGCTTGCTTCGGAGCAGGTTTAGCAACATACACAGTCTGACCAGGCTGAGCAACTACAACGGTTTGACCAGGTTGAACAACAACAGTTTGACCAGGTTGAGCAACTACGGTTTGAGTATTTTGGGCAAGAACAAGGCTTCCTGCTAAAGCCCAGGGAAATAATAACTGATAAAAGTTTTTTCATGAATCTGTCTTTAAAATTATCACTATCAAAACAAGTCAGCCAGATACCAAGAAATCTTACAGTGACTTGTATAACCGCAAATATATAATAAATATTGTAAAACACTCATATCACCAACCGCCTCCCAGAGCTCTGTAAAGGGCGACAGTTGAGGTTAATTGTTGTCCGCGGGTATAGGAGGCCAGCAATTCAGCATCGAATGCATAGCTCTCAGCTATCAGAACCTCGAGGTAACTTGTAAAACCGGCGTCATACTTTGCCTTTGTAAGCATAAGTGCTCTGCGCGCCGCCTCAACCTGTCTCTGCCGGGCTGCATATTCCTCACGGTACGACTGAATACCCACAAGTGAATTCTCAACATCAGCAAGAGCTGTACGGTAAGTATTAAGGTAATTGTTGACAGCAATCTCCGCTTCTGCTTTCTGAACATCAACCCTGCGCTTGTTTATGCCGAATTCAAATAAGGGGCCCAGTACCATACCCGTTACTCCTGCAGTCAATGCATCACCGGATAAAAGGTTATTCACATCATTTGATGCAACTCCCAGAATGCCTGTCAGACTGAAACTCGGGAACCGCATGGCCTGGTATACTCCTATCCTTTCTGTTTCTGCTATAAGGGTATTCTCAGCAGCAACAACATCCGGCCTGTGTTCCAGAAGAGTGGATGGCAGTCCTGCAGGAACTTCCGGAATGATTACCTGGTCGGCGTTCGCAATTCCTCTCGGAATGGCCTGCGGATTCTGTCCGAGCAGTATATTCATGCTTCTTTCGGTAATGCTAAGTTCACGCTGAAGGCTGCTGAGAGTAGCTTCTGCGAGGGCTAACTGCTGTTCAGCCTGGAGTTTGTCGAGCTCGGCAGATTCACCTTTCATGAAACGCTGATTTACCATTTCGTAGTATGTTCTCCTGCTTGCTATAGTCTGCCTGGTGACCTCAATCCTGTTATCAAGATCCCTGAGAAGAAAATAGAGGCTGGCAGCATCGCTTACAATTGTTGTCTTTATTGTTTTCAGCCCCTCTTCACTCGCAATCATTTCAGCATAGGCTGCCCTTTTTGCATGACGGATCTTACCCCAGAAATCGAGCTCCCATGATGCTGTTCCCAGAAGTTCAAAATTATCGGTTGCCGGATCAGCAAAATTTGCAGATGCCTGATATCCTATGGATGGCCACTGTCTGGCCTTGGAATTTTTGTAGACAGACCTTGACTGTTCAACCCTGAGCACAGCAATATGCAGGTTAGTATTTGAATCGAGAGCCTGTATAATTATTTTGTTCAGGACTGTATCGCTGAAGAGTTCAAACCATTGGAGATTTAATGTGGTATCTTTAGCAGCAAGAGCTGAGGCAGTATCGCCTGTCACAACCAATGTGTCTCCGTTCATATAATTTTCCGGCACCTCTAACTTCAGGTCTCGTGTAACGTCTTCCCACCAGGCATGAGGTGAGCAATAATACGACCGCTAACTGGATAAAAATCAATTTCTTCATATCATTCTCCCTCTGATTTTTTTTCAACTACTGGTAGGGTTTTCTTTTTCCCGATTTTTTCAATTGAAATATATAGGCCAGGGACTATTAATACTCCAAGAATAGTTGCAACAAGCATTCCGCTGAAAACGGCCATTCCCATAACTTTTCTGCCTTCAGCCCCGGCGCCGGAGGCTGTCAGCAAAGGTGTGACTCCAAGTATAAATGCAAAAGCTGTCATCAAAATAGGCCTGAAACGAAGCTTGGCAGCTGACATGGCAGCTTCAACGAGTTCCACTCCTTTTTCGTGTTCAGCCTTTGCGAATTCAACTATGAGGATTGCATTCTTGGCAACAAGCCCAATCAGCAATACGAGACCGATCTGCGCAAAAACGTTATTAAGATAACCATTGTCAAATAATCTGGCCAGGAATAATCCCAGGAATGCTCCGAAAAGCGAGAATGGTATTCCAAGAAGGACGCTGAATGGCAGTTTCCAGCTTTCATATTGTGCGGCAAGAATAAGAAAAACAAAAAGAATGGCCATCATGAATATTGGTCCGGAAGATCCGGAAGCTTCCTTCTCCTGGAATGACATGTTAGACCATGCATAACCCATTGTTTGAGGAAGTATCTCTTTGGCCGTCTCTTCAAGAGCTTTCAGAGCCTGGGAAGAACTATAGCCGACAGCAGGCACACCACTTATTTCAGCTGACCGGTAAAGGTTAAAACGGTTTGTAAACTCCGGAGCACTTACTTTACTTGCTGTTACCAGAGTGGAAACAGGTACCATTTCACCCTTATTATTTCTGACATACGCCATGCTGAGATCTTCAGGTTTTACCCTGTAAGAAGCATCTGCCTGTACATATACCTTATATTGCCGTCCGAATCTGTTAAAGTCATTAACATAAGCTCCTCCAAGGAACGCTCCTATTGTGGCATTCACAGTTGAAAGCGGAACTCCTAATTTCATGGCTTTTTGCCTGTCCACTTCAAGCTTTATCTGAGGTGAAGTGGCATTGAATGTGGAGTTTATACGTCCGATTTCAGGACGTTTTCTGGCTGCAGCAACAAATGCATTTGTCTGCTCCTGGAGATACTCCGGTGTATTTCCTGCCTTATCCTGAATAAACATGCTGAATCCGGCACCGGTTCCAAGTCCCGGGATGGGTGGAGGACCAAAGGCAATTGCCGATCCGCTGGTTATCTCCTTTGCAAAATCCTTATTTAGCTCACGTCATTATCTCCTCTACTGTTTGTTCCCGTTCTGACCATTCCTTAGCCATAACAAAATAGGTTGCAACATTGGATTGATAAGCACCTGTAACCATGCTGAATCCAACTATGGGTGTAACAAATTGAAGTGATTCATATCTTTTCATAATCCCTTCAATCTGTTTGCAGGTCTCATTTGTTCTCTGAAGAGAGGATGATGCCGGTAAAATTACATTCATAATAAAATAACCCTGGTCCTCATCAGGAACAAATCCTCCCGGAAGCCTTTTACCGAAAAATCCTGCAAATACAACAACTACCACAAGAATTATCACTATACGCATAGCTTTGCGTGACAGGTAGCCTGCAAAACCGACGTATCCCCCTGTCACTTTATTGAACATTCTGTTGAATCCATTAAAGAATTTTGGAAGCAAACCTTTTTGCTCGCTCATTGGTTTTGTAGGCTTGAGAATCAATGAACAGAGTGCCGGGCTTAGCGAAAGAGCTGAAAAAGCTGAGAATACGACTGAAACAGCTATTGTAATAGCAAATTGCTGATAGAGCCTGCCTGTTATTCCGGGAACCATAGCCACTGGTATGAACACAGCGCAGAGAATAAGTGCTATCGCAATAACTGGTCCTGATACCTCTTTCATTGCCTGTATGGTAGCTTCACGCGGTGTCTTTCCATGTTCAATATGATGAATAACCGCTTCCACAACAACGATTGCATCGTCGACCACAATTCCGATTGCGAGTACAAGACCAAGCAGTGAAAGTACATTCACCGAAAATCCAAGGATCGGAAATACAATGAAAGTACCAATAAGTGAAACAGGAACGGTAATAAGCGGTATCAATGTAGCTTTCCAGTTCTGAAGAAAAATAAAAACAACAAGAATTACCAGTACAATAGCTTCAAAAAGAGTGTGCATAATCTCAGTAATACCCTCTGTAACTGCCAGTGTTGTATCGAGAGAGATATCATATTTAATATCATCAGGGAACCTCTGCGAGAGCTCTTCTGTGGTCTTTTTAATCTTATCAGCCACATCAAGGGCGTTGGTACCAGGTGTCTGATAGATTGCAATGGTAGCTGCAGGTTTACCGTTCATCCGGGAGGTTGAGTTATAGTTCTCGGTACCCAGTTTTATTTCAGCTATATCTCCGAGCAGTACTTTTGATCCATCATCTTTGCTTTTAATAATAACCTCTGCAAATTGTGATTCCTGGATAAGCCTGTCTGAAAGAACCACACCGTAGGTAAATTCTGTCCCATTTGGTGCAGGTTCAGCACCGAATTTACCTCCCGGGCTAATTACGTTCTGATCCTGAAGTGCTTTTGTGATATCCTCAATTGTGATATCGAGTTTTGACATGATATCGGGCTTTACCCATACCCTCATGGCATAATCGCTGGAGCCGAGAAGTTTTACCTCACCTACACCACTGATACGTGCAATGGCATCAACAAGGTTGATGGTGGCAAAGTTTGCAAGGAATCTGTCATCATAGACAGGATTTTCAGAAGTGAGTGAAATCACAAGAAGAGGAAAAGTCAATGATTTCTTGGTTGTTATCCCGTACTGCTTAACAGAAGGAGGCATAAATGGCTGAGCCTGGCTCACTCTATTCTGAGTCAGCATATTAGCATTGTCCAGATTGGTACCAACTTTAAATGAAACATCAAGGCTTAGGTTCCCATCGGATGCATTTGTACTTTTCATGTAGATCATCTCTTCCACACCATTGATCTTCTGTTCGATAGGGGCAGCAACTCCCTGCTCTACGTTTACGGCGTTTGCACCAACGAAACTTGTATTGATCTTAATGGTAGGAGGAGTTATTTCAGGGTACTGGCTGATAGGGACACTCCTGAGAGCCAGAAACCCAATAATCACTATGACGATGGATATGACCATTGCAACAATCGGCCGTCTTACAAAGAATTCTCCCATAATAGTAGGTATTGCTGCTTAATTAACAAATGAAATAATTGTACTGTCAGGTGACCATGCTTTGTTGACTGGATTAATAATTGTTCCGTTTCGCAGCATCTGAGTGCCGCCCACGACTATTCTGTCTCCCTGAGTCAATCCTTCCTCAACAATATAGCTCATATTGTACTGGGGGCCGATTTTGATAAGCTTAAGTCTTAATTTATTGCTGTCTCCAACTGCAAAGACCTGAAACATTCCCTGCATTTCATTTACGGCTCTCTGTGGAATGAGTAAAGCATTTTCGCGATAATCAGTCACTAGCCTGAGTTTGACATATTGCCCTGGCCGAAGCATATTATCTGAATTTTTGAATTCAGCTTCAAGTGTCAGAGCGCCAGTTGACGGATCGATCTGCCGGTCGGCAAAATTCAATTTTCCCTTAATCTGGTAAGCAGAACCGTCGGCGAGCGTCATCTTAACATTATCTGCTTTTTCACCAAGTTTGATTCCTTTTTCCTGCATCAGCCTGGTGATCCGGAGGTATTCCTTTTCACTGATTGTAAAACGGACCCTTATATTATCTATACTGGACACTGTATTCATAATAAAAGCCGGACCCTTGCTGACGTAATCGCCAACCTTGAATTTGGAAATACCAATCATACCACTGATAGGTGCGATCACATTGCAATAAGCAAGTTCGATCTTTGCATTTCGCAGAGAAGCCTCACTTGATTCTACCATAGCCTTGCTTGAAGTATATGAGGCCTGGGCAGCAACCAGTTCACGCTGACTGACTGCGCCTATGGCAGCAAGAGGAGTGATACGATCCAGATCGTTCTTTGCTTTTATCATCAGGCCATTTGCATCTGCAACCGCTGCTGCAGCTTCATCAACTGCATTTTTATATGGCAGTTGATCAATCGTGTATAAAAGCTGACCCTTTTTTACCATGCTGCCTTCCTTGAAATTCATGCTCAGCACCCAGCCTTCAACCCGGCTTCTCATCTCAACGTCGGATTCTCCGTATGTTTGCCCGGTATATTCCGATTCAAGATTAACATTCTGCTGCATTACCTGAACAACAGGAACTTCCATTGGCTGAACTGCCGGACCCTCCTCTTTGCCTTTGCAGGAATACAGAATAAGGCTAAAAAAGATTAGAAAATAAATAGTAATTGTCTTTTTCATCGGTATTATTAATTAAATAGATTGTTTTAATCTGAATCAACATAAAATCAGAGAGCATCTTGAATAACAAATATATAAAAAAAGAACATATTCGAATTAGAAAAAACATTGTTCACAGTTTGTGCATATAACTTGCCTGTTAAAATGATCACCTGCAAATATAATTGAATTGATCTTATGGGATAATTGAAAGAAAGTTCTATTGAAAAAAATTGAAAAAAATTGTATTTTCAGCATCACGTCAGCGTAATTTTAAAGTAATTTTAAAAGTTGGCACTCAGCAAAAAGCAGTTGGCAAAAATCGAGAGAATTGCCCACTGCCATTTGCTCCCGATAAGTACCGGGACCAACTCTAGATTTATGATATAATATATCTGATGAAAACCAGGTCAATTGCTTTATTGCTGTATCTGTTAATATACATAGCTCCTATTTATGGTCAGCTGAAACTCGGAGGTTCCCAGTCCGAGATCAATTTCAGGGAAGGTCCGGGGACTAATTCAAAGATTTTATCTACTGTCAGCAGTTCAAATCTTCTTGTAATTCTTCCCGGCGAACCTCAAAACGGCTTCGTTCAGGTTTTTGACATTGAGTCGAGTTCCTTTGGATTTGTTTACGAACCCCTGGTTAAGATTTCCGATACACTCTATTTTCAAAAACAGAATTTCATCGAAAGATCCGGCGAAAATGAAAATGGCTATATTGAGATTGAACTGATCAACAGCACTGATCATGCACTCTTTATTTGGATCAACAAAAATATCTACAACCTGGCTCCGCATGAAAAGAAGGATCTGATCTTTAATGATGAAGAAATTACTTATTTTTCTTCCGCGCCCGGATTGTATCCTGTCTTTGGAAGGGAGATCCTTAAAAAGGGTAATACCTATCAGTGGGATTTTAAACTCTGATTCAGATTAGTGAAGTATGATAAAATTTCAACAATACCTGCCAATGCCCCTGCTGAAAAAGTTCTTCCTGATTGGACTTACCTTTTTTTATATTAATGGGCAGGCACAGGTAAGAGATACACTGAGACTTACTATCACAAGGGTAGAGAGGCAAATAATAACCGATACAGTTTATATGTTTTCAAGCCGTGTTGATACTATTGCATTGCAGCCAATAACGACGGACACGAGTAAAGTTGTAAAAGATGTAAATCCCCTGGATCTCGCGGAATCAAAGTACCAGATAAAGTTCATGGGAAGCATCAGGGCAAATGCGTATTATGATTTTACCGGGATGCCTAGTACTGAGGGATTTATGCCTTACGACATACCCGTTGGCGAGGATGCAATTGATGGATTATCAAGCATATATGCTGGTGCCCGGCAATCACGTATTGGAGTGGAAGGCAATGCAAATACCCGTGTCGGAAAAATAAAAACCTATATCGAAGCTGATTTTGCCAGCAGGAGTGAATCATTACTGCGTTTAAGGCATGCCTATGCCGAATGGAATTTCATCAAGGTAGGTTATAGCTGGAGTACATTTATGGATAATGCTTCATTGCCAACAACAGTTGATTTTGAAGGACCAAACAGCAGCCTCAGTAAAAGGCATGGGATAATAAGGTATGAAAGGAAATACGGGGAAAAAAGCATTGCAGGAATCTCCCTGGAATCACCAGAGACCGATTACTACAATCCAGCTGATTCTCTTATCGAGAATAAAAGCAAACAAAGCAATTTTGATATCGCCGGACGATATAAATATTTTAACAAGCTGGGCCATTTTCAGATTGCAGGAATATTCAGGAGAATACAATATCTTAATCAGACAAAAATGGATGTCCTTTACGGATGGGGAGTCCTCCTGAGTACGAATATAGATATAAACGAGAAAAATATACTGTTCGCCCAATACTCCTATGGTCATGGTATTGCAAATTATTATGTTGGATTTGTAGGGAGACAGCTCGACGCAGTTTATGATCCGGCTTTGGAGAAGATGACACTGAAAGCTATTACAGGAGGTTTTTTGACCTATACTCATATGTTTAATCCTTCCTGGAAATTTTCTATGACAAGCGGAACCTCCTTCATCAGGGGAAAGGATTTTGAGCCTGATGATACATTCAGATCAAGCAGGTATTTTGCTTCAAACGTTTTTTTTAATCCTATAGAAACAATCAGGCTTGGTTTTGAAGTAACAACGGGATCACGAACCAATTTTGATTCGCAAAAAGGCAATTCGACAAGGCTTGCATTCATGGCAAGCTTTGATTTCTGACATGCCGGGATACCAGTACTTGCAATGGAAATAGGTTGAAATAGGTTGAAACAGGTTGAGAAAGGTTGTTTCTGTAGATTTAAACCCCCTTTCTAATTTCCCCCTTCACCTTCGCGGTACAATTTCGAAAGTGGGTTGGCAGAGATTCCATGGAGGAAAATGCTCAACAGTACAGTCAGTACAATCACTGCCATCATCCGTTCAAGGCCTCCCCTGCCAAGTTCTATTGCTACAAGAAGCAGATAAAGAATTGAAGCAATGCCTCTCGGACCAAACCAGCCTATGAAGCCTACAGTGCCCATGGAGAGCTTCGTGCCTATAAGGCTTAATGCTACAGGAACCATGCGAATAACAGTAAGACTAAGTAAAGTATATGTCCATGCCCTCCAATCCCAGAATTGATATGATAACGGTACCAGAATGAAGCCGAATAAAAGGAAAATAACGAGCTGCAGGGCCTGGCTTTCTGCCTCACCGAATTCATGAATTCTTTCCCTGATCTCCGGAGTTGTAGTCCCTAGCAGGAGGCCGGCAAAATAGGCAGCAATAAATCCATTTCCATGAACCGTCTCTGCGAGTGAAAATGCAAGAATTGCAAGAGATATCGATGCAAGGCGCTGAAAAGTTGAATTCATCCAATTGCGCTGCGAGGCCTTTTCTACAAGCAGTCCTCCAAGCCATCCGACAAAACCTCCGATCAGGGGACCAAATATGAATTGTTTCAATGTAAAGAGCGACCAGTAAGAAATACCAGAACCATGTGCACCATCCAGAGAGAGGGCAGCAATGCAAATCAGAATCGGTGGAAGGGCTATACCATCATTAAGTCCGCTTTCAACATTGATTGTCTGCCTTATTTTCTCAGGAACAAGCTTGCTTGATACAACAGCCTGTCCAAGTGCTGCATCAGTAGGCGACAGTATCAGGGCCATCAGAATGATTGCCCATAGACCCATATCAGGGAACAATGGTTTGGCAATAAGGACACCCGAAATCATTGTAAGAGGCAAGCCGATTAACAATAACCGTATCGGCAAGCTCCTTTCGCTGATTAATCTCTTAAGATTTATCGTAGAGGCATCTATAAAGAGAACAAGAATAAGCGTCAGCTCAGCCAGGATTTTAACCAGGGGGCCATTCACACTTACCTGAACGTCATCAGCCACAAAAAGACTTGTAATAATGCCAACTGCCACAAATACCATCGGGGCAGTAACAATTGACTTTTCCGCCAGCCTTGAGAAAATGCCGTATCCAAGTATCAGTACTGCAATAAAAATGAAAATAGGATATTCGCTCATTTGGCAAATGTTTAGTAAATCAAATATAGCAAATATTCTTTTGCTCAGGTTTTACAGGTATTACCTGCTTAATTTTCAAAATTCTTTACTAAATTTGATTATAATTTTGTTCATGAAACGATTAAATTTCGGATCAACAGCCTTATGGAACACAATACTGCTATTTGCGGTGATATTTGCAGTTTTTGTGTTACCTGTACTATCAGAAGGCTGGCACAGGACTCTGTTTCGCTCAGTTTATACGCTTATCTATTTCTCTGCAATATTGTCACTCGAAAAACGCAAAAACTCTTTGATAATCCTGCTGGTCTCAACATTTGTGACTGAGTGGATTTCGGGCATTCTCAATCTGTCGGTTTTATTAATCCTTGCGAAGTTTGTAAATATTCTTTTCTTTTTAGTTATTGTTGTGTCACTCATAAAGCAGATAGCGACCGCACGAAAAGTTTCTGCAGGAGTTATTCTGGGTTCATTGACAGGTTACCTCCTTCTCGGACTTGTCTTTTCTATATATATTGTTTTCATAATGCAGAATGATCCTGGTGCATTCTCTTCTCCCCCGAACCAACCTGCCCAATATGAAGAGAGCATTGGCACAAGCATACCAGCCTATTTTTCTTTTGTTACACTGGCAACCCTCGGGTACGGAGATATCGTTCCTCTGAAGCCCTACACAAGATCACTTGCCACTCTGATGGCAGTTATGGGGCAATTTTATATCGCGATTATAGTCGCCCTTCTGGTAGGTAAGTTTTCAGCACAGAATGTTACCTTCAGAGACGAATGATCCAACCATAATTATGGTTTACTTCTTTACAATCAATCTAATATTCTGATCGATCGTTGAACATTTCAAGAAAAATTAATATGGCACCAAAAACAAAAAAAAACAGATCAGCAGAGCCTAATGAAGAGATTAAGAGATTGAATGATGATAAGCAAAATAAAGCTGCATGGAAAAAGTGGGGGCCTTATCTGAGTGAGCGTCAGTGGGGTACTGTAAGAGAAGATTACAGTCATAATGGTGACGCCTGGAATTATTTCACTCACGACCAGGCTCGTTCCCGTGCATACCGCTGGGGAGAGGATGGACTTGCAGGCATCTCTGATGACAAGCAGCAACTCTGCTTTGCACTGGCACTATGGAATTGGAAGGACCCTATTATCAAGGAAAGATTATTTGGACTGACAAACAGCGAGAGTAACCATGGCGAGGATGTGAAGGAATACTACTTTTATCTCGACAGCACTCCTACCCACTCCTATATGAAGTACCTATACAAGTATCCGCAGGCATCGTTCCCCTACGAAGACCTTGTGAATACCAACCGATCCAGAAGCCGTAACGAGTTCGAATATGAACTCCTGGATACGGGAGTCTTTGATGAAGACAGGTACTTTGATGTTTTTGTTGAATATGCAAAAGAATCACCCGATGATATCCTGATTAAAATAACTGCATTCAACCGTGGTCCTGAGCCGGCTCATATAAATATACTCCCTACAATCTGGTTCAGAAATGTCTGGTCTTGGGGTAATGATGTGGAAAAACCTGATCTGAAACAAACAGACCTGCAGAATTCAAATGCGGTAATTAAAGTCAATCATCCTGAGCTCCGCGATTATCATCTTTATTGCGAAGGTAATCCTGCCCTACTCTTTACCGACAATGAAACAAATACGGAACGCATCTTTGGAACATCAAACCGGACTCCCTATGTCAAGGATGGAATAAATAGTTATATCGTTCAGGGTAACCAGTCTGCAGTAAATCCGGAGAATACAGGCACTAAAGCTTCGGCTGATTATTCTGTCGCCATCAAGTCCGGAAAATCAGTGGTTGTCAGGTTAAGATTAAGCAATAACCATTCAGACAAGTTCATGCCATTCGGTGACGGTTTTGACGAGATATTTGCTTCCAGGAAAAAAGATGCCGATAATTTTTACAGCGCGGTCATACCTTCTTCACTTGGTCCTGATGAGGTTAATGTATTCAGGCAGGCCCTGGCAGGCATGTTGTGGAGCAAGCAATTTTATCTGTATGATATCGACAAGTGGCTCGCTGAACATGGTTCTGATCCATCCCGCACATCTGGTAAATCCGCTACAAGGAATGAGGAATGGCATCATATGTTCAACGGAGATATTATTTCCATGCCCGACAAATGGGAATATCCCTGGTACGCTTCATGGGATCTTGCCTTTCACGTTCTGGCCTTAACTCTTGTCGATCCCGATTTTGGAAAACAGCAATTAAGACTCATGATGCAGGGGCATTATATGCATCCCAACGGAATGGTACCAGCTTATGAGTGGAATTTCAGCGATGTTAACCCGCCTGTACTTGCATGGTCCACGATTTTCACCTACAGACTGGAGAAACTGACGAAACAGGCAGAAGATACTGAATGGCTCAGCGCTAATTTCATGAAATTATTACTGAATTTCACCTGGTGGGTGAACAGGAAAGACCGGTCGGGGCGAAATGTGTTTGACGGAGGATTTCTTGGTCTGGATAACATAGGTGTATTCGACCGCAGTGCACCGCTTCCTACGGGCGGATATCTTGAACAGGCAGATGGTACAGCATGGATGGCTCTCTTTAGCCAGAACATGCTGGAAATTGCATCTGAGCTTGCCCTTAAAGACAAGTCATATGCTGACATGGTTCTCAAATTTATCGAACATTTTCTATGGATCGCATCTTCCATGATACGCTTGGGTGATAATACAGGGATGTGGGATGAGGAGGATGGCTTTTTCTATGATGTCCTGCGTCTTCCGGATGGTACAGCTCATCGCCTGAAGGTGAGATCAATGGTGGGATTGCTTCCGCTGTGCGCCTCCACTGTTTTCGACGGCGACCTGATTAAAAAATATCCGGAACTGAAATTCAGACTCGATCAGGTTTTAACTTCCAGACGTGATCTGTTTGCTGCTATACATAGTCCTATGAAATTGGGAGTAGCCGGACGAAGACTGGCATCTGTGCTTGATGAGACACGGCTCAGGAGGGTACTGAGTAAAATGCTCGATGAAAATGAATTTCTTAAGTCCGCACGGAATTCGTTCGCTTTCTCGCTATCATGCTGAACACCCTTTCAGTGTGAATGTTGAAGGTCAGGAATATAAAGTTTCCTACCTGCCAGGAGAATCTGACACAGGCATGTTTGGCGGCAATTCCAACTGGCGCGGCCCAATCTGGATGCCTGTGAATGCCTTGATAATACGGGCATTGCTTCAGTATCATGCATATTACGGAGACAACTTCAAGATAGAATGCCCGACAGGTTCAGGCAATCAGATGAATCTTTACCATGTTGCAGAGAATATTTCCAAACGTCTCTCAGCCATATTCCTGAAAAACGAAAAGGGTGAAAGGCCTGTTTACGGAGGCACCCGCAAATTTCAGGATGATCCGTCACTGGAAGGATTACATCCTGTTTTATGAATATTTTCATGGAGACAACGGAGCAGGCATCGGAGCAAGTCACCAGACAGGGTGGACAGGAGTTATTGCCAGAAGCATGCACCTGTTTGCAAGCACTAATTCAGACCAATTACTGGAACTTGGTAAAAAGGCTGCATTTGTCGAAGTGAAAGGGAAAAAGTCTGAGGAAAAGTAAGTATACAGGTAAATTGAACTACTTTGAAACCTATCTCCGGTCCCTGATATTTTGCCTCACCCCCTCTAATCCCCCTCTCCCAAGGGCGACTACCCTTTATACACATCTTATTTTAATATTCATTGAATATCGAATAACTTTTTATAATTGATTGTCTATGAGAGAATAAGATCCCTCGCTGCGCTTCGGGATGACAGGTCGTTTTTGTGGTGATGGAGGGAAGCGGCGGCGATTCGATTGGACATTATTGCCATGTAAATAATACTTCGAATCGCCGCCGCTTCCCTCCATGATTTTAAAATGGACCTGTCATCCCGAATGCAGCCAGCCTGAGCTTGCGAAGGATGGCGAAATGAGGGATCTCATGGATCTACCAGTATTATAAACAGAGGGATGAACCAGTTTTGATTACTATAAACAGCTCAAACTCTGACATCACTCTAAAATGTGTATAAAGGGTAGCCCAAGGGCGATGGGGAGGAAGTATTACATCGGTAGTCAGCTCTTTAAGTCCCTCTCCCCCGGGAGAGGGATTTAGGGTGAGGCGTTTACAACTGAGGGATTTAGGGTGAAGCGCCTCCTTAAGTTGACGGATATTGGGTCAGGGGTGGGTTAAAATGCTGGTGCCGGGTGGTGTCCGCAATTTATTTCCCTGTAATTTGTGCTGTCAGTTTTTCAGCACCTTTAATGTCATAGTCTCTTTCAAATAATCTGAGTCTTAGTGTTTTATCGGAAAGGTTTGTGATTTCAATATTCATATCAGTCACTTTAGTCAGGAACAGGATCTCCCTGAACCGGGCATGAAACGAATATGATTTCCACTGTTCCGGGATAAGGGGATTAAGTACCACCCTGTCAGACATTATCCTCATACCGCCGAAACCTTCAACAATTGCCAGCCATGTACCTGCCATACTTGTTATATGCAATCCTTCAGATACTTCATTATTATAATCATCAAGATCAAGGCGTGCCGTACGAAGGTAAAGCTCATATGCCTTTTTAATGTAGCCAATTCTTGAAGCCAGAATTGAATGAACACAAGCTGAAAGGGAAGATTCATGGAGAGTCATCGGCTCATAAAAATCATAATTCCGTTTAATGGTCTCCGTATCATAATTCTCTTCAAGAAAATAGAGTCCCTGTAACACATCAGCCTGTTTGATAAAACATGATCTGAGGATCCTGTCCCACGACCAGTGCTGATTTATTGGTCTCTCATTTTCAGGGATTCCGGCAGCAGGCTTCAGCTCTTTATCAAGAAAACCATCCTGCTGAAGAAACAACTTTCCTCTTCTCATCAAACGGGAAATGCATATTTTTGATTATATCTTCCCATCTGCCGGTCTCTTCTGAAAACCTGAGCGCAGTTCCGGAGGTGATTTTATTTAACTTCCCGGGATTATTCTTCTTCAAATCGGCAAGAATCTTTAAGGTATAACTTAAAGTCCAAACTGCAATTCTATTTGTGTACCAGTTATTATTTACATTGTTCTCATATTCATTGGGCCCTGTCACTCCGAGAATCACATATTTTCCAAGGTTTTCTGAGAAGGTTGACCGCTGGCTCCAGAACCTTGATAATCCGATCAGTACTTCAAGACCATAATCAGCCAAATATCCGTCATCACCTGTATGCCTGACATAGTTGTAAATGGCAAAAGCTATTGCACCGTTCCTGTGAATCTCTTCAAAAGTTATTTCCCATTCATTATGGCATTCTTCACCGTTCATTGTCACCATCGGGTATAGAGCTGCTCCATCCTTAAATCCGAGCTTACGAGCGTTTTCGATGCTTTTTCCGAGATGTTTATACCTGTACATCAGGAGGTTTCTGGCAACCTTCCCCGGGGCAGTTTTAAGGAAGAAAGGAAGGGCAAAAGCCTCAGTATCCCAGTATGTACTTCCTCCGTATTTTTCACCGGTGAAGCCTTTCGGGCCGATGTTCAGTCTCTCATCCTTCCCCGTATATGTCTGGTTAAGATGGAAGATATTAAACCTGATTGCCTGCTGTGCTGCAATATCTCCTTCGATAACCACATCTGAAGTTGACCATATCCTCTCCCACTCCTTACTGTGATTTTCAAACAATTCATCATATCCTCTCTTTTTTGCATAATCTATACGATCAGTTACAACACTAACAAGATCATTTAATTCGTGGTTTAGTGAAGAATGGACTGATACATATTTATAGAGAAGCAGCTCGTCACCAGGCTCTAAATTTACTTTCACCCTATTCGCAGCATAACCAGGACTTGAAATAATTTCATGGGATACCTTTACAGCTTTCCTGTTCTTCAGAATTACATAGCTCATTCCTGTGGTGACATAGAACCCGGTTTTAAGCGTCCTTGAAGTAATTATTCCTTTTCCTTCCTCTGAATTGCTATAAATATCTTCCCAGAACTTTTCTCCATAATTTGTATCCTCGTTCCTTACATCGCCATCGAGATATATAATAAAATCGGCAGTTCCCTCGAAATCAAGAGGCTTTATCCTATAACTGATAATTCCAAGATCCGGTTCAGCCATGCTGAGGAATCGCCGGGTATTTATTTCAATATTTTTACTTTTTGAATGATTCCATGTAAAGCTGCGTTCAAGATAACCTTCCCTCATGTTAAGTATCCGTCTGAAAGAACTGATTTTTTCTTTTGCCAGGTCAAGAATCTTTCCATCGATAGAGAGGTCTGCTCCCGTCCACTTAGGCGCATTAAGTACTTTAGCGAAGTACTCCGGATATCCGTTTTTCCACCACCCGACTCTTGTCTTATCGGGGTAATAGACACCGGCAACATAACTGCCCTGAAGTGAATCGCCTGAATAACATTCTTCAAAGTTGGCCCTCTGACCCATATAGCCGTTGCCAAGTGAAAATATGCTTTCAGCCTCCCTGTTCAGCTCAGGATGGAATCCTTCCTCAATTATACACCAATCATCGTGTTCAAATAAGTTATTCATATCCAAGTTCTTTTTCAAGAACAATCAGTTTATTAAAATCCATTTCATAAAGTCCCCTGACAACCATATGAGCATCTTTCAGTATTCTTTTATCACCTATGCCGACGCAGATCATCCCTGCTTTCAGAGCCGCTTCAATCCCGGCAAGTGCATCCTCGAATACTACGCACCGCCCTGCTTCAACACCCACCATTTCAGCGGCTTTAAGAAAAACTTCCGGATCAGGCTTGGCTTTATGAACGCTGTTCCCGTCAGCAACGGCATCAAATATATTATTTAACCCGACTCTGTCAAGGATCATAGGTGTATTCCTGCTGGCAGAACCCAGGGCAATCTTTACATTATTTCTCTTCAGTTCATTTATGAAGTCAAGGGTGCCAGGAAGGATTTCCCCTGGCGTCATACTGGCTATGCGTTCAACATACCATTTGTTCTTCAGGTCTGCCAGCTCCTTTTTTTCGGACGGAGCAAGCTTTTTACCTCCTATTTCAAGGATTATATCGAGAGAAGCCATTCTGCTGACACCCTTAAGCCGTTCATTGTCCTGCTCCGTGAATATGATCTGCAGATCATCCGTAAGCCTTTTCCACGCCAGAAAGTGATACTTTGCAGTATCTACGATAACGCCATCCAAATCAAAAATACAGGCTCTTGTCCACATTCCTTATTGCTTTTCAGCAAGTAATTCATTTTTAAGTCGTTGTAATTCAACTACCTGTGCCTCGCTTACTTTCGGATATTCCAGATTCATCAAATCAAGTGCATGAAGTATCGCCGATGCCACCACAATCCTTGCAAAAGGCTTGTTGTCAGCAGGCACCACATACCATGGTGATTTTTCGGTGGATGTCTTTTTGATCAGATCTTCATAACATTCCTGGTACTGACTCCAGAACTTTCTTTCAGCAAGATCAGTTTTGCTGAATTTCCAGTTTTTATCAGGCTTGTCAATTCGTTCGAGAAACCTCTTTTTCTGCTCCTTCTTCGATACATTTAGGAAGATCTTAACAACAAGAATGCCATTATTGTTAAGGTATTTTTCAAAATTCCGGATATCATCCAGGCGATTTTTCCAGATATCTTTTGTAATGAGTTTGTCAGGAAGCTTTTGAGCACTGAGATATTCTTCATGTACACGTACTACAAGAACTTCTTCATAATACGACCTGTTGAAAATGCCAATGCGCCCTCTTTCAGGCAGGTTTTTCATACATCGCCACAAATAATCATGATCAAGCTCCTCCGCACTCGGTGATTTGAATGAAGTAACCTGGCATCCCTGCGGATTAATGCCCGACATTACATGCTTGATCGCCCCGTCTTTACCAGCAGCATCCATTGCCTGGAAAATCACCAGCAACGACCACTTATCCTGGGCATACAACTTATCCTGCATACTGGCAAGGGCTTCTACTCCAAGCTGTAATACCTTCTGTGCAGAAGGCTTTTCCTCTTTACCCAGATCGGAACTTACACTTGTCGGAAAGTTTTTAAGCTTAAATTTTTTCTCGTGGACGACACGGTATCTCTTCGCCAGTTTCTTTGCCCTGGCTACAAGCTCTTTATTGCTCATATCAGCAAATTCATCGATTCTCTTTGTTGCTTTCTCAGCTTTCTGACCGGAAATAACTTTCTTTGCCATATTAAGGATGTATTTATTATCGGATTGCAATCTGGTAAGCCACTGTATTGGCATTTGAGAACAAAAGTACTTGAAATAAAGATATAAAAATATGAAATAATTGCATATAATGTCAGTTATATCCTGATACTCTCTACTCCTATCCACATGAACTCACCCCCTTCCCCCTCTCTGCTCCGCAAAGAGGGGGCAATGCCTTGTTCTTAAGGGTGTTCCCCCTCTTTACGAAGTAGCTACCCTTTATACACATTTTAGAGTTATGTCAGAGTTTAAGCTGTTTATAGTAATCAAAACTGGTTCATCCCTCTGTTAATAATACTGGTAGATCCATAAGATCCCTCATTTCGCCATCCTTCGCAAGCTCAGGATGGCTGCATTCGGGATGACAGGTCCATTTTAAAATCATGGAGGGAAGCGGCGGCGATTCGATTGGACATTATTGCCAGGTAAATAATACTTCGAATCGCCGCCGCTTCCCTCCATCACCACAAAAACGACCTGTCATCCCGAAGCGCAGCGAGGGATCTTATTCTCTCATAGACAATCAATTATAAAGAGTTATTCGATATTCAATGAATATTAGAATAAGATGTGTATAAAGAGTAGACGAAGTAGAGAGGGGGAAAAGAAAGGGGTGAGTTCATGCGGGTATAAATTCTAAAATGCCTCCCCTATACTGACATACACTGATGCGAATTCCTTGCTGAAGCCAAAGTCGCATGTTACATTCGTGTTAGAGTATTTATTGAATTTCAGCCTGATGCCTGTACCTGCGGCAGGATGCCAGTATTTAAATTGCTGTGTGTCGTATTGGGAGGCGGAGGTGACACTCGCAAAAACTACTCCGCCTAAAAAACCGTTTGCAGTGATGCCAAACCGGTATTCCGATTCAAAATAAAGAATGGCATTACTCCGGTATCGGTTCTGCCTGATCCCACGGGATGCTGAACCGGGAACCGGTTCCCATCGGTTAGCAGGGAGATCAAGATAGGGTGGATTTCCTGAAACAATTGTCCAGTAATAGCCACGAAATGCAAGAAGTTTATGCAAACGGCCCCTGAAGGGAAAATATTTCCTGGTATCAAGGAACAATGACTGCCACTTGTCATCACTTCCTAAAAACGGATGGTAATAACTATATGTCAGGCTGGCCATCAAACCATTCTGTGGATTCAGCTGGTTTCTTCGGAGATCGTACATTATTGGAAGTGTCAGACCTGAGGAAAACGTATAGTCTTTATCTTCAGGCATATAACCTTCTATTATACTGCTATAATCGCTTTCTTCAACCGATATGTTATAGTGTTTATCATAAGCATATCCCAAGCCGATCGAGAGATTGGGCAATATACCTTTCATAACGTTCTGATGGATCCGTGTATGGTCATAATCGACCATTGTAATATTTTCTGATGGGCTGTTACCTCCCAATCCCCAGGTATTCTGAGGATAGTTAAGCATGAAATACTCACCGATAAAATTCCAGCTGTTTTTCCGCAGCCAGATGTTGGGTTGCACCTGGAATCCATATTGACCTCCAAAACCTATATAAGGATAAAAATAGATATTTGAAACTTTGGTGTCTGATATATCACCAAGAAGAAATGCCACATTAAATGATGTCAATACAGTTTTATCTCCTCCTGCAGAAGTAGAAGGGAAAAGTGAAAACCTAATTTTCCTGTCATCCCTCCTCTCCTTAGCGTTTTTTATTTTCAAAATCCTTACCAGGTAATCCACAAGGTCAACCTGCTTTAAAGCTTCGACCTTTGCAGCCGGGGAAAGAGTGTCGGACACCTCAGCCACCGCTGTACTGTCAGCCTCCTGGGAGTATAGATTTGTAGCACAGGCTGAAATAAAGATTAACAGAAGCAGCGGTCTCATATAATTACATAAATCACTGATGATTCAACAGATTATATGTCTTGGTCCCAAAACCTTGAACATTGAACATTGAACTTCAAACCTTAAGACATCCCCCTAGCCCCCTTCAAAGGGGGAGTCATGGGAGAAGCCCCTATAGGGGGAATTCAAAACATTTTAACCTTGAAACTCGGAACCAGTACTACTCCTGATCCCAATCCCAGAGCATCGATGTATCAAACTGCCAGCACAACGAGAAATAAAACATTTGTGAAGACTCATACCTTGTAAGGTCGCTTATACTGAAAGTTCCTCCATCCTGACTGTTGCTGCTGACCTTATAGTCTGTATTGAGAAAGTCGGTAAGGTAATATTTGAATTTCAGATTGATGCCTCCCGGGAACTGCACACCGGCAAATACGGACGGAAGGAAAGTCGGGGTCTGACTGGAGAACCATTGCATAGACTTGGTCTTAGGTCCGGAACGATCAAAGCTGTCAGTCCAGTATTTTTCCTTCAAATGAAATGCCATCTCATACTCCCCGCCTGCAAATAAATAGGTATGTTTTTTGAAAGAACCGAACTTAATGGCAAGTGGAACACCAAGCATATACTGACGTCTGATAACATTATAATTCGCATAAGGTACGGTCGCCCCTGTTGTACTAACTGTCTCGGGCAGAGTTTCATCTGTTATCATACCCACATTACGGACACCAAGGCCTGAAAAAAATCCGATCTTATCTGTAAAATCACAGTGAATATACTGGCCCAGATGAAAAAATGCCGTAAAACGTACATTATTCCCGGAAAGGCCTGCACCAGGGTACTGATCAAGGAACGCCTGAGTAAAAGTGGTGTTACTCTGGCTGAATATAAGCTCACCGCTTGTAACAGGATAGACATGCTGGGCTATTAAGGGAGTATTAATAAATCCAACAATAAAAATAATAAGCAAGGAAAGTTTAGATTTCATAAATAATGTTTTTTAATGTAATGATCAGTCAAAATTAATATTTCAGAGAAGAATTTCAAAAAATTATAACAGAGTGTTTTCCTTACGTAATATATTGCTTTTATATTACTGATAATTGTAATATTGCATAATTATTTTTACTAACCGGGATTGTTTTAACATAATAAAGAACCTTACAATGATTTCAAAAAACAGACAACTGACCAGTTTGCCGGCATGGAAAGAACTGGTGACTCATCAAAAGAATGGTATACCTCATCTCAGGGATCTTTTCATAAAAGATCCAAAACGGGGAGAAAAAATGACAGCTGAGGCTGCAGGACTTTTTCTGGATTATTCAAAAAACCGGATAACTGATGAGACTTTCCGCCTTCTCCTGCAACTTGCAAAAGAATCAGGTCTTAAAGAAAGCATATTGAAGGCTATGTTCAGTGGTGAAAAAATCAATATTACCGAGAACCGTGCAGTTTTACATGTTGCGCTTGCGTGCACCTGTTGATGCATCAATCGTTGTGGATGGCGTAAATGTAGTGCAGCAGGTACATGAAGTACTTGAAAAAATGACATATTTTGCTGAGAGTATCAGAAATGGTTCATGGAAAGGCTATAGCGGCAAAAGTATCAGGAATATAGTCAATATAGGCATAGGTGGATCGGACCTAGGTCCTGTAATGGCCTATGAAGCACTCAGGTATTACAGTGATCGTAACCTGACATTCCGGTTTGTGTCCAACATCGACGGAACAGATTTCGCAGAAGCAGTCCATGATCTGAATGCTGAGGAGACTCTGTTTATAATATCCTCCAAGACTTTCACTACAATTGAGACGATGACTAACGCCCTCACAGCCCGTGAATGGTTATTAAAGGAATTCAAAGGGGACGAAAAAGCTATAGCAAAGCATTTTGTCGCTGTCTCTACCAATGCCGCTTTAGTGGCAAAATTTGGAATTGACACTGCCAATATGTTTGGTTTCTGGGATTGGGTTGGGGGCAGGTATTCTATGGATTCTGCCATTGGGCTAGCCACAATGCTGGCCATCGGACCGATGCATTTTAAAGCCTTACTCAGCGGCTTTCAACAGATGGATGAGCATTTCCTCACTTCCCCGTTTGAATCAAATCTGCCTGTAATAATGGGGCTTATTGGTATCTGGAATACAAACTTTTACGGAGCTGAAACTTTAGCGGTCCTCCCGTATGAACAATACCTCAAACGATTCCCTGCATACCTTCAGCAGCTAACGATGGAAAGTAACGGAAAGCATGTTACTCTCGATGGTGCTGAAGTCGATTATCAGACAGGTCCCATATACTGGGGTGAGCCCGGAACTAATGGCCAGCACTCCTTTTATCAGTTGATTCACCAGGGTACAAGACTGATCCCATGTGACTTCATTGCTTTTGGCGAATCTCTTAATAACATCGGAAGGCATCATGATATTCTTATGGCAAATGTTTTCGCCCAGGCAGAGGCATTGGCCTTTGGCAAAACTGCTGAACAGGTAAGGTCCGAAGGTGTACCGGAATGGCTTGTTCCCCATAAGGTATTTGACGGCAACCGTCCTTCCAATACAATTCTGGCCGGGAAGTTAACACCTGAGGTACTTGGACGGCTGGTCGCACTTTATGAACACATCGTATTCACTCAAAGCGTGATATGGAACATCGATGCTTTTGACCAGTGGGGAGTGGAGTTGGGCAAGGTACTGGCTCAGCGAATAATCCCTGAACTTGAAAACAACACGGAGCCCGAACTTAATCATGATTCTTCAACGAATAATCTGATCCGGCGCTATCGGGCTATGAAGAGTTAGAAAAAATGCTGTCATGGATATAGAAGTGCTCGAAAATGCAGATATGGTGGCTCAAAAAGCTGCCTCAATTATTGCCGGTGAAGCCCGACAGGCAGTAGCTTTACGCGGACGCTTCATTATTGCAGTCAGTGGTGGTAAGACCCCATGGAAAATGCTTCGTGCCCTGGCAGATGAGGATGTTCCCTGGGAAGCAATGCATATGCTACAGGTTGATGAACGCCTTGCTCCCAATGGACATCCTGACAGAAACATGACCCATTTGCGTGAAAGCCTGGACAGACGTAATTCCTTTGCTTGCCGGACGCATCCATGCCATGCCGGTTGAAGAGAATGACCCGGAAGCAGCGGCAGCCAGCTATGCACAAACTATCCGGGAGATCGCGGGGTCGCCTGCAATAATCGACCTTATTCACCTGGGACTGGGCCCCGATGGTCATACCGCCTCACTTATTCCCGGAGATCCTGTACTCGATCTAACCGACAGGGATGTGGCACTGACAGGGATATATCAGGGAAGGCAGCGGCTGACCTTAACCTATCCGATACTCAACAGAGCGAGGAGAATCCTCTGGGTGATCACCGGAAAGGAAAAGAATGCAATGTTTAAACGTCTGCTTGAAAGTGACTTATCAATACCCGCAGGACGTGTATCCCCGGAGCATGCAATGGTGCTCGCTGATAGAGATGCAGCCGAGGAGTAATCAGTAATCAGTAATCAGTAATCAGTAATCAGTAATCAGTATTCAGTAATTGACTTAATATCTTACAATATGTTAAATGCATTTTTATGGGGCTTACTGGCAACATCCTCTCTGGTAATCGGCGGACTAATAGCTTCCAGGTTTTCTTTGGGAAAAAAGACTCTTGGGATCATAATGGCATTTGGTGCAGGAACTCTGATCTCAGCGGTTTCGTATGAACTGATTTTTGAAGCTGTAAAACTTGCCAGGGGAACAGGATTTCCTGCATTTGGTCTGTTCTCAGGAGCGTTAGTCTTCTTTTTCAGTGATAAACTGATTGAAAAGATGGGTGCTAAAAGTCATATGGATATCGGGGCATCCCATCAATCCAGTTTGGTTGTACCGATGCTATTGGGAATTATCCTGGATGGAATTCCTGAATCAATTGTTATTGGATTGGGTATTTTTGAAGGTGGGAAGGTTAGCCTTGCAATGCTTGTGGCAGTCTTTATTTCTAACCTACCGGAAGCAATTGCAGGAACTACCGGGATGAAGGCAGGCGGCTGGGATAAAAAGAAAATAATCCTTCTTTGGGTATTCATAGCAGTGGTTTGTGCAATTTCATCTGTTGCCGGGTACTCTCTTTTCAGCGGTGTGTCCGAGAGCTGGATGGCATTTATCCAGGCATTTGCAGGGGGAGCTATCCTGATGGTGCTTACCAACTCTATGATACCTGAATCCTACGAACATGGAGGTAAACTGACCGGTATATTCACTGTACTTGGATTCTTTATCTCAGTAGCTATGGTAATATTGGAAAACACCTGATTCCTGATCATGAAAAAGTAGCTGATTAAAAGAACTAAAAACTATACGGTGTACTGTTTTTTATATTAATTTTGACTTAATATTTTAAATGCTAAAAACCTTAACCAAAACAATATAATTATGAAAAACAAGGTAACAATGGGGCTAAGTTTTTTTGTTTTAGTATTACTGGTAATCTCATGTAATCCAAAAAAGACAGAACCTGTGGAAGCAGTGGTCGACAAAGAACAGATTAAAAGAGAAATTCAGGCAATTGAAGATAAGTTTGCATTAATTTACACTCACAGGAATGCTGATTCCCTCACCTACTATGCAGATGATGCGGTAAGTTATTTTGTAGGACAAGAGCCATTGGTTGGTAAAGCCGCAATACATCAGTTCATAAATGAAGAATTAAAAGATTTTCCTGAAGGAGTAAAAATTGTCAATACAACCCTGGAAGTTTATGTCTTTGAAGAAGGCAGGAATGTAGGTGAAATAGGTGAATACAAGCGTATTGATTCTACAGGCAAAATATTACAGAGCGGACACTTCTTCAGTTTCTTCGCAAAAAGGGATGGCAGATATGTATGTACAAGAGATATGGCCACTGCTCTTCCTTCAGCTGAGTAACAGTCATCAATTATAAAAAGAAAAACTGTCTTTACCGGGTAAGGACAGTTTTTTTTTAATATCATACCTTCATTCTATCTTCTACCTCCGCCACCCCCACGGCCCCCGCCACCTCCACCGCGACTTCCTCCACCACTGTAACCTCCCCCGCGACTGCCACCACTATAACCTCCGCCACTGCGGCTACCACTATTATATGAACCGGATGAACGGGATGATGATGATTGGCGGGATGATGCCGAGGAACGATTCGAGGCTGAAGCACCGCTTGACTGACGTGTTGATGCTGAGGTGCCTGTTGATGGTCTGCTTGATCCGGAAGCTCCTGTTGAGGGACGTGTCGATGCTGAGGTTCCTGCTGATGGCCGGTTTGATCCCGAAGCCCCTGTTGAGGGTCGTGCCGATGCAGAAGCCCCTCCTGACGGTCGGGTCGATGCAGATGCACCACCTGAAGGACGTGACGACCCGCTATTCCGACTGTAATTACCATTAGCCTTATTATTGTTAACGGTATTGGAACTGTTTCTGGAATTATTGTAATTATTGTAATTATTTGTATTATGAATCACTGTTGTATTGCCATGATAACCATAACCACCACCATGGTAATATGCATGGTGACTGCAATACATGCCAACTGCCATAATCGAAAATGCCGCAAAATAGGGCGGATAATACCCATAATAATATGGCGGGTAATAGGGCACATAGGCAGGCGAATAGACGTACTGTACAATTGGCGCTGATTCAACAATGACAGTAGTAGTTGTTGCCGGAACAGAAACGGTTACAGGCTCCGGACCAACGTAGGCGGGATTGGCAGTAACTGAAGGAGTTGTGGTGGTTTTGGGTTCCACAATATAATCTTTCCCATACAAATCGACATCGCCTACAATCTGCATTGTAACTTTTTTATCTTTATCCTTTGACACCAGTATGACCGCAACATCCTGTTTTTCTTTTTCACTGACATCGACCTGAAGTATAAATGAAAAATCATCACCATCCTGCTTCGTTACAACTTTTATGAAATCAGCTTTATTATCCAGATTCAGATCCAGATTATTAACACGTGATTCTTCCAGATTTAAGGTTTTCTCAAACTCTTCAATGGTCTTTGATTTCTGAAAAAGATCCATTACAGCATAAAGATCCAGGTTATCTCCCGGCAGCCCCAGCAATATTGAATCCACAGGTGCCTGAGAAAAAACAGGCAAACACAACATACTCATCACCATTACTAAAAATGAGAAAAAAGGCTTTTTCATGATCTAATGATATAATTAAATAGATTCCAGTTCAAATTTAATAAAAATATCACTGAAAAAAAAGGTTATCTCAACGAGTATTATTAGCGCCTTCTGCCCCCACCACCACCTGACCTGGAAGAGCTTCTGGAACTGGAACCTGAACTTGATCTTGATGCGGTTGATGAAGATTTCTTTGATGCTGAAGATTGAGTAGATGCAGAAGAACTCCTGGAGGCATTGGATGACTGAGTAGTGGATGGGCGTGCGGATGTTGATGCAGAAGATCCCTTTGACTGGCTGGTTGATGGCCTTGCAGAGGGACTTGCGGATGCGGAAGATCCGCCTGACGGACGACCGGATGAATTATTCCTGTTATAATTGCCATTGGCATTATTATGGTTCACCGTATTTGAACTATTTCTGGAATTATTGTAATTATTATAATTATTCTCATTATGAATAACGACTGTGTTGCCATGGCCGCCATAATAACCTCCATGGTGATAATAATTATTATGATGATAAGCACTCACTGCCACGACGGTAAAAGCAGCAAAATATGGTGGATGATATGCGTAAGTGTAAGGAGGATAATATGGTACGTATACAGGTGAATAGACATACTGAACAATCGGAGCTGATTCAACTACCACAACTGTTGTTGTTGCAGGGGCAGTGACGGTGACAGGTTCTGGGCCTGTATAGCCGGGATTGGCAGTAACAGCAGGAGCAGCAGCCTTGGGTTCAATAACATAACCCTTACCATATAAATCCACATCTCCAACTATCTGCATTGTAACCTTCTGATCTTTATCCTTTGATACCAGGATGACGGCAACATCCTGCGTCTCTTTTTCCGCGACGTCAACCTGAAGAACAAATGAAAAATCCTCTCCGTCCTGTTTTGTGACTACTTTTATGAAATCGACTTTATTATCAAGATTTAAATCCAGATTATTGATACCGGTTTTTTCTTCATTCAACGATTTTTCAAATGCTTCAATTGTCGATGACTTTTGAAACAGGTCCAGAGTGGCAAAAAGATCAAGGTTATCTCCCGGCAGGCCTAGCAGGGTCGTATCATTCTCTGTCTGAGAAAACAGAGGAGAGCTTAGCAAACTCATTGCCAGTACTAAATATAATAATAAACTTTTATTCATAATCTAATGATATAAGTACAGTTAAATTCAGTCTCAAATTTAACAAAAAAATAGCTATTAAAAACTTAACCCGAAATTAACCCTACTGCCTACTACCTACTACCTACTACCTACTACCTCCTACCTACTGACCTACTACCTACTACCTACTGCCTACTACTGCCTTCTGCCTTCTGCCTTCTGCCTACTGCCTACTGCCTACTACCTACTGATTTCTTACTTAGAGAGCACAGGGATCTGTCTGTTTATAGATTCTTCGAGTGATATAAGAGTCTCTGTTCTGACAATCCCGTCAATGTTCTGAATGGTATCTGTAAGAATCATTCTCAAATGTTCATTATCGCGGGTATAGACTTTTATAAACAGTGAATAATTACCTGTAGTATAATGACATTCAATGATTTCCGGGATGTTTTTGAACTTTTCGATGACTTCCCGGAAGTGACCAGGGTGATCCAGGAAAATTCCAATATATGCACAGGTTTTGAATCCAACCATTACAGGATCAACTTTAAATTCTGATCCCCTTATAACCCCAATCCTTATAAGCCTCTGGACTCTCTGATGTATTGCTGCACCTGAAACACCGCATTCCCGTGCTACTTCGAGGTAAGGGATTCGTGCATTCTTTGTGATGATATCTAAAATCTTTTTATCCAGATCATCAATCAATAAGTTTTCTGCCATTATATCAATGAATTATTGAATGAATCAAACTATAAGTATTAAAAATCTTACAAATCTAAAGCAAAAACAGATATGATGATCCATTTTTAAAAAATGTTTCATCGGTTTATATAACCCACGATCTCCTTTATATCAGAAAAGCCTTTCTGAGTAAGGTAGTTTTCAATGCCTTCAAGGATTTTCACAGGAGCCTGAGGATCAATGAAGGTAACTGTACCTATCTGAACGGCCGCAGCACCTGCCAGGATGAATTCGACTGCATCTGACCATGTCATTATCCCTCCCATGCCCATTACCGGGATCTTCACCGCCCTGGCTACCTGCCACACCATTCTTAATGCAACAGGTTTTATCGCTGGCCCTGACAAACCTCCGGTAACGGTTGAAAGTGAAGGTTTCATCCCTGCAACATCAACAGACATACCGAGAAGCGTATTTATAAGTGATATCGAATCGGCACCCTCCTCTTCCACAACCCTTGCAAAATCAACAATATTGGTAACATTAGGCGATAACTTGACAATCAGTATCTTTGAGTATGCAGCCCTCACAGCTTTCGTTACTTCACGTGCCGCATCAAGATTTGTCCCGAAGACCATTCCCCCTTTTTTTACATTCGGACAGGAGATGTTCAGCTCAATGGCAGGTATTTTATCAAGTCTGTTAAGCCTCTCTGTAAGAGCAACATAGTCTTCAATATAACTGCCATTAACATTGACAATGACATTAGTATCATATTTTGAGATGACAGGATAAATATTCTTTTCAAAATAATCTATCCCTTTATTCTGTAAGCCAACTGCATTAAGCATGCCTGAGGGTGTTTCTGCCATCCTGGGATAAGGATTGCCCTCCCTGGGCTCCATTGTAGTCCCCTTTACGACAAGCCCGCCTAACCTTGAAATATCCATGAAATCTTCAAGTTCAGGTCCGAATCCGCAGGTGCCTGAAGCCGTAAGCACTGGATTTTTAAAATGCAGATTACCTATCGTAAAGCCAAGATTCACCATTTTAGTTCAGTTATGTTAAAAACCGGTCCCTCAGTACAAGTGCAGATATTGCCTCTGACCGTACTTACTATACAGCAAAGGCAGATACCGATGCCACAGGCCATGAGGTTTTCAAGCGATACTTCACAATTTATATTGTTATTCCTGCAATAAGCACCAACTGCTTTCATCATAGGATCAGGGCCACAGCAGTAAATCCTGTCATAATGCCTCTCCGACAACACGGAATGACCGGTAACGTAACCCTTCTCCCCTTCTGAACCGTCTTCAGTAGTGAGATACACATTACCAATCATTTTGTAATCTTCAAGGTCAATAATCCGCTCTTTATTTCTGAACCCCAGCAACCAATCAGGCTTACAACCAATTGATAATAAATGCTTTCCCATGAAAAGCAGAGGAGCTACTCCGACACCGCCTCCAACGAGCAGAACACTTTCCCCATAAGCTGGATCAGTGAAGGAATTTCCCAGAGGATAAATAAGGTTCAGGGTATCACCGGGTGTCAATTCAGCCAGCTTAAACGTACCCGCTCCTGCCGTCTGAATGAGAAGCTTAAAGGTATTAAGGCTATAATCAACATCATGAACCGATATAGGACGTCTCAGAAATGTTTCGGGGCTGCCATCCACTCTTACCTGGACAAACTGGCCAGGTTTAAATTCACTCAGTTCTTCATTTCCTGCAAGCTCAAGTATAAATAGATCTTCTGTAATGCGCTTATTTTCAATAATTTTAAAGTCATCTATGCGCTTTGCCATCTGGTCGGATTTTCACACAAAGATAACTTTTAGGAGTGAATTTCAGTCTGAAATGAAATAAAAATCGGTTGTAACCGGGCTTTGAGATAAGCTGAAACAATTTGATATATTCAGATGCATATGGAATTATAAGGAAATAAATAGAAACGGATAAATAGTGCATGTCAGTTAATGACTGATCATAAAACTATTATCTTATTGAATTTCAAAATATTAGCGACGTAAATATTAGCGACGTAAATTTTAGCTTCGTGGTAAATATTCTTCAAAGCTACTATCATTATAGAACATGACAATCCTTGAAACTGAGGTCCTCTCCTGCTTTTCAACATCCCTGCCATTCGGTCTTACAGGATCTTTTTCCATAGTATTATTTCCAGGAATCGGTCTGTCCGTCTCATTCGTAACAGATATAATGCCAGGTTTCCGTTCAATAATGTCAGCATCATCAAATAACGATTGAATTTGCTTATCCTTATACATAGCTCCTTTTCCAAATAAAAGCCAGTCGGTAGAGAGAAACTGATACTTTTCAAGCATTTTAAGTATGAAATCAAGGCTGGGATTATTTCTTCCGGAAAGAATATGTGAAATACCCGAAGGCTGAACGCCAATTTCTTCTGCAAACTGTGCGGATGATTTGTTTTCAGTTCTGAGAAATTCCAGTAATCGCTCTTTCATATCTGTAAAATTAATTATCACAAATGTAAATAATTTAAACTTTCCATTTGTAATTTATTTACATTACATATGTAATTACAGATTTTCAGCCATTATCCCATTTAAATTACGGAAGAGATAATGTATTCATAATATTCTAGTTACAAATGTAAGTTAACTGAAGTAATCAATTAGTTTAGATTTATAAACCATTGGTAAAGTGAGCATTAAAGCTATTTTCTAAATATTTTAGACCATTTTCAGCAATTTCAGGAGGGAGAATTGAGATCAAAGCTTTATTTAAACATATTAATATGCTTATATATAGCTATATAAGATATTTTACTGCCATAAGGATAAAAATATAGTTATGTAATTCCAGACTTATAAATAAATCGTTACAAGTGTAATTAATACTGCACTTTACATCTATTTACAAATGTAATCCCGACAATGAATGTACGGTTGTAATTTATTTAGCTATGTAATCATCCAGAAGATCCGGATATATCTTTCTCCCCTGCTCCCGGAAAAATTCACAGCCATTAATCTGTACGGACAGAAATATTCATTTCTCAGCGGTTTTGAAGAATTATTGAAAATTCCCGGCCCTCACCCGATTCTGATGGAAATATTCAATTCTCAGCGAGTTTAATAATTGGTGAGTTAAATAATGTATCCTATTGACTGAAAAAATCCTAAAAGTTAACTTCCTTTATCAGTATAAATTTTTCAGAGCATGGCACGGTCAAAATTTTCAGTTCCCCTCCATTTCCAGATTTTAATTACCCTGGTAGCCGGTGGTTTTTTCGGTTATTTTTTCCCTGAGTCCACAATTTATACAAACTGGATGGGGGAAATCTTTCTGAGGGCACTTAATATGATAATCATCCCTCTGATTATCTGCTCTATAACTACAGGAGTTGCAAGCGTAGGGACTTCTGATAATCTTGGCAGACTGGGATTAAAAACTATGGGTTACTATGTATTATCCACTTTGGCTGCCATCGTTACCGGATTTCTGCTTGTAAGATTGATTAATCCTGGTGTAGGCGCTGATCTGGGATTTAATGTGCATGTGGATGAAATTTCTTCAGTCTCAGACAGCTTTGGCTCCACACTTATCAATATTATCCCGTCCAACATATTTGAGGCCATGATGAAGGGTCAGATGCTGGCAATAATCTTCTTTTCCATTTTGTTCGGCTTCTTTATAACTAAAGTAAATGAGAAGCCACGCATGCTGATAACAGATGTTTTCAATGCGGCGCTGGATGTAATAATGAAAATCACAATGTTTATAATAAGATTCACCCCGCTTGGCATATTCAGCATTACTGCGAAGGTGATAGCCCAGCAGATCCAGTTGGGAAATGAGATAAGTGAAGTTGTCAGCAGGTTAGGGCTTTATTTTCTGACAGTGCTGGCCGGATTGTTTATTCATGGTTTCATAACATTACCCCTTACTGTTAAGTTACTGGGGAGGGCCAATCCCCTGAAGCACATGAAAAATATGACAACTCCATTGTTAACAGCATTTTCAACCTCATCCTCGAATGCAACTCTGCCGTTGACGATGAAAGCTGTTGAGGTTGAAGATGGTGTCTCCAATAAAATAGCAAGCTTTACACTGCCATTGGGAGCGACCATAAATATGAACGGAACCGCTCTCTATGAGTGCGTAGCTGTAATATTCATTGCACAGGCGTATGGAATTGAATTGACATTCGGACAGCAGCTGATAGTAATCTTTACGGCTCTGCTGGCAGCTATCGGATCCGCCGGTATACCTATGGCTGGACTGGTAATGATGACAGTGGTCCTGAAAGCTGTTGGTCTGCCGTTGGAAGGGATAGGATTGATACTCGCGGTTGACCGGATACTTGATATGTTCAGAACCACCATAAACGTCTACGGTGATTCATGTTGCGCAGTCATAATCGCTAAGTCGGAAGGAGAAAAACTTAATATTTAATAAAGGTTCTTCAACCGGTTTAGACGATTCCTATTACGGTTAACATAAATCCATTGTCAGCCGCATGACCCTGAGCAACCATGGTCAGAGCCGGTACCGCAGGAGGAACAAGAATTCATCGTCCCCTTCAGATCATGTTCGCTGGCATCCCGAACATCAACTATCTTACCGGTAAAATAGAGATCAAGCCCTGCCATGGGATGATTGAAGTCCATCTTAACATAAGTATCCGTTATTTCATTTATCACACCATTAAGCGGATTTCCTTCGGTGTCCATCATTGGAACTTCATTCCCGACCCGGCAGATATCTTCATTGATTTTCCCATCAGTCTCAAAAACTGAAACTGGAACATCGATAATCATATCTTCCCTTCTATCTCCGTATGCCACATCGGCTTTCAATGTGAATGCGAATGCCTCTCCATTGTCAAGTGCATTGATATTTGATTCGAAAAAAGGAAGAAGCCTTCCTGTGCCATAAACAAATTTCAGTGGTCGGTTCTCATCAAGAGTTTCTAAAATTCTTCCATCAGAATCACTCTCCCTCAGCTCATAGATAAGCGAAACCATTTTATTTTTTTCAATTTTCATCTCCAATCTGTTTTTGTTTTTAAAACCGTCACAAATATAATTTAATTTATCACCCTGTAAAATTGAAGCAGGCAATTTTTAATTCTGGTTACTCAGGCAGAATCACAATTCAATTGGTATTTGCAGGGAATTAGAAATTAAAACTTATTCGAATTTCAGGATTGTTGTAAAGAGCATATCCTGAATCAGTTAAAGTCCATAAGAACATCAGGTTCAGAGCAGATCTCGCTCCCAGTTGCTGACTAATTCCAAATCCTCCGAGCAGGGTATTTACAGAGAATCTGTCATTGGGATTCTGGGGATCCCATACTGCAGATTCGAGGCTTAGCAACTCATCTTCAAGATGAATAAAAATACCCATATGAAGTCCGATCGGAAGAGCATTATTGATATCCTTTACCAGAACAAATTGTGACATAAGCATTACCGCCGTATGTGCTGGTCTCATAATATGGATCCTTATAATATGAGTAATGTGGTCCTGCCGCAATTGCTATACGAGGTCTTACCCACAATCCTACAATTGGTGTAACATTAATATTCGTATAGGTACCGAATTGCAATCCAAGGGTACCTCCGAAAAACATTCTTTCCCTTAACGGAGGAGTTTCTTCTCTCACTTTCTGAGCCGACGTAATTGAGATTAATGTAAATAATAACAAGATTGTCAGGAAAGTTGACTTTTTGAAATGGCTGGCTGAAGTATTGCAACAACTGGGTATCATAATACCGGATTTTATTTTTTTATTTTTGCCGATACAAATAAACGAATTATTCCAGCAATTAATATTTGAGGAAGCCAATCTTTTAAGGTCGAAAAATCTTTCACCTATTTTTCTATCTTCTCATATGATGCGACAATTCCTTTGATCAGCGAAGAACTGAAGCCGTTATGCTCCATTTCATTCAATCCGACAATTGTGCAACCCTTCGGAGTAGTAACTTTATCAATCTCAAATTCAGGATGTTCCTTACGTTCAATTAATAATTCAGCAGCGCCTTTCACCGTCTGATTTACAATAGCACTGGCGGTTTTGGCATCGAAGCCGATCTGTATGCCACCCTGTATCATAGCCCTGATAAACCTCAGCACATAAGCTATGCCGCAAGCTCCCAATATTGTCGCCGACTGCATTAGTTCCTCATCAATCGTCATTGTGGTCCCGAAATTATCAAACAAAGCCGTTACCGAATCGACATCTTTTTTCCCTTCGGTATTATGACAGATACATGAGACAGACCTCCCAACACTGGCAGAAATGTTTGGCATAGCCCTGAAAACAGGCATCGAAATACCTATAACATCCTGTATCTCTCTTAAAGAGGTGCCCGCTGTAACAGATATCAGAACATGCTTCTCAGGATTAAGATATGCCCTGATCTCTTCAAGAACCTCAATAATATTATAGGGTTTAACTGCAATAACAATAAGATTTGAATCTTTTATAGCAACGACATTATCAGTGGTGAGCCTCACCCCTTTTACTTCAAGGTATTTTAACTCCAGGATATTCCTTTTGGTTACCGTAATATTTTTCGGCAGGATATTTTTCTCTTTCAGTAATCCCTGCAATAATGACAATCCAATATTGCCGCAACCGATTATTGCCACTTTATCATTTTTCATATCTTTTTTTTATCTGAAAACCATTATTGAGATTTACTGCTGAGAGGCAATCTCAGGAGATTTTTTGCAAATATACACTATTGACAAAAAATATCAGCCACAAAAACGCAAAGGCGCAAAGAAATCAATTAGATGTCACCACTAATTAAAATCGCGTGGATTTGAATTAACGCGAATTAGATAACTTAGCAAAAAAAATACAGTGAAAAAGTAAAAAAAAATTCCATGAATATTATTGTAAATGGCGGTAGCCGCGGTATCGGAAAAGAGGTCGCTCTTTTTCTTTCACAAGACCCTAACAATCAAATAATTGTAACAGGAAGGAATGAAATGGCCCTGAAATCGTTATCAGCCGGTTCATCAAATATTCATACGGTGATATCAGATATTTCATTACCTGATGATCTGGAAAGCAGCTTCGCAGATAAAATAGTAAGACATTTTAAGAGAGTCGATATTCTGATAAATATGGCAGGGGCGATGGTATCAAAAGACTTTATGGATATTGATGATAAAGAGGCAAGATTAATGATGGAGACAAATTTTTTCGGTCCCGCAGCCATTATCAGGATCGTGAAACCTCTGATGCCGGCCGGGTCACATATTGTAAATATTTCGAGTATGGGAGGTTTTCAGGGGAGTGTAAAATTCACCGGCCTATCCTACTACAGCGCCTCCAAAGCGGCTATTTCTTGCCTTTCCGAGTGTCTGGCGGAAGAATTCAAAGGTTCTGGCGTAAGTGTAAACTGTATAGCCCTCGGGGCAGTTCAGACTGAGATGCTCAGAGAAGCTTTTCCCGGGTATAAAGCTCCGGTTGAAGCCTCTGAAATAGCCACATTCATCTCCTATTTCGCAGTGAATTGCCATAAGTTCATGAATGGGAAGATTATTCCGGTAGCGGTTAATAATCCTTGATTTGACCTCCAATCTTTCGTTCCCAATCTATTGACCCTTGCCTCCCACTTTCCCTGAGACTTTTGCCCCCCTGCCCCCCTAAAGGGGGGGTCAACAACAGTATAACCCCAAAAAGGTTTCAAAATTGTTTTTAGCCCCCCTTTAGGGGGGTTGGGGGGCTTAATCTCATTTATATGTTTTAATCTCTATCTTCCCGTCCAGGGCAAGTAATCCATTAAAAGCCAGCGCCTTCAATTCATCTTCGCCCGGGTAGACGATAACATCAGCTATGAAATCAACCATTGCTTTTATATTAGCGACAGTTGTTGTATGGTGGGCTATTCCTCCTGTCAGTATTATCGCATCTATGTTTCCGCTCAAAACTGCTGCCATTGACCCTATCTCTTTCCCGACCTGGTAAGTAAATGCATCCCTTACAAGTATTGCTCTGGATTCTCCGTTCTCTGCCCGCTTACAAACCTCAATAAAGTCATTTGTTCCAAGATATGCCAGCATACCTCCTTTTCCCGTGATCATATTCAAAATTTCAGAATGAGTGTATCTGCCGCTGAAGCAAATATCAACAAGCTGTCCGGCTGGCAGTCCGCCTGAGCGTTCAGGTGTAAAAGGACCGTCTCCGTTCAGGGCATTATTTACGTCAACCACCCGTCCTTTTTTATGTGCCCCTACACTTACACCACCTCCCATATGGGCAATAACAAGGTTCAGCTCTTCATATCTTCTGTTCACTAAGGAGGCATAGATCCTTGCGACTGCCTTCTGATTTAGGGCATGAAAAACTGATCTTCTCTCAATTTCAGGATGACCGCTAATCCTTGCAACAGGCTGAAGTTCATCAACCACGACAGGATCGACAATATATGCTTCAGCCGCAGGCAGCGCATTGGCAATATCACTCGCAATAAGTGCTCCAAGATTGCAGGCATGACTGCCGAAAAGTTCACCGTTAAGATGGTCCCTCATTTTTTTATTCACCTTGTAAATACCTGATTCAATAGGATTTACCAGGCCTCCTCGTCCTACTACTGCCTTTATTTCAAAGAGATTGACTTGTCTTTCCATCAGCTCATTCATTATAAGGCTTTTTCTGAAATTAAACTGGTCGGCTATTTTCAGAAATTCAACCAGATCATCTGGAGTATGCCTGAGCGTCTTTTCAAATACCAGCATATCTTCCTCAAACAGGGAAAACTTGGTGGATGTTGAGCCTGGATTAATTGCCAGTATTAATCGTTTTGCCATATGAAATTTGGTATTTCAGGTTCAGTTATTCCGCTATGAAAAGATCATGCCATGAGACATGCAAGGGCTATACAGAAGTATTTTGATTTCTCACTTTCGCTTCGGGACATTAAAACAACAGGTTTTGAAGTTCCCCGTATCAACCCCGCCAGTTCCCCTGATGCAAAAAGCATCAGTGCCTTGTAAAACGGATTGCTTGATTCCAGAGATGGAAAAAGAAGGATATCGGCATCACCATTGATTGGAGTTTCCACACCTTTTATTTCAATACTTTTCTTGTCGCAGGCCAGGAAAAGATCAATTGGCCCGTCAATAATGCAGTTTTTTATCTGTCCCCTGTCAGCCATCTTGCACATAATTGCATAATCGACATTGTTTGAGAAGTGACGGCTCATTTTTTCTGAGGCTCCGATAAGACCGACTTTAGGTCGTTTTATCCCAAATTTCACGGCCATTTCTATTGCATACCTGGTCATTGCGATCTTCTGATCAAGGTCAGGAAAAGGAATTACAGCCGGATCTGTTATAAACAATAGTTTGTGATATGCGGGGATCTCAATTGCCCCGACGTAACTTAGGACTGCATCTGGCAGCATAAGACCTTTTGCCTTATCCATAACTGCCCTCAGAAAGATATCAGACCCGACCAGCCCTTTCATTACGATATCTGCTTCGCCGGTCTTTGCCAGCATTACAGCTTTTCCTGAAGCTTCTGCATCATTATCGGAGGGTATTATTGTAAACAGCTTTTCATCAATCCCTGAACTCCTGCAGGAATTAATAATTTCTGCCGGGTTACCGATCATTAATGCCTCTGCAAATCCACTTGCAACAGCCCTGTGGAGAGCTCCTATGGTGTTGGTATCCTGTGCCCATGCAACAGCTATCCGGTGCTTCTTCTTAAGCTCCAATACCTTTTCCACCATTTGATCGAGGGAAGTAATCATATTTTTACTGTCTGCTTGCTGCTGCTGCCAGAAGAATACTGTCAAATTTTGCCTGTTCCGAATCAGATCTTGATGTAAGGACAATCGGAACCATTGCACCAAGGATTATTGAAGCAACTTTTGCCTTTGCAAAAAAGACCAAAGATTTATATAGGACATTTCCTACTTCAATGTCGGGCATCAGCAAAAGATCCGTATCCCCGGCAACCTCGCTCTTTATACCTTTATTTTGTGCGCTTATGAGGCTAACAGCATTATCGAATGCCAGCGGACCGTCAATAATACAGTTTTTTATCTGATCGCGCTGGTTCATCTTTGAAAGAAGTGCAGCATGAAGTGTTGCCTCCATGTTCTCATTAACCATCTCAACAGCGCCAAGTACTGCCACTTTTGGCATTTTATATCCAAGCCGGTTCAGACATGCGACAGAATTATTGACAATTGCTATTTTATCTTTCAGATTCGGAGCAATATTCATAGCTACATCAGTGACAGAAATCACTTTATGATATGTTTCTACCTCGAAAAGTGCAAAATGAGAAAGCAAGTTGCCGGTCCGCAATCCCCATTCCTTATTCAGCACACATTTAAGCAGCGTTGAAGTTCCGACCATTCCTTTCATCAGGACATCGCCCTGTTTATCACTTACCATTCTGACAGCCATTTCGACTGACATTTCTGTATTGGGTTCATGAACTATTCTCAGACCACCAATGTCGTAATTATTTGCTGTACAAATATTCTGAATAATCTCCCGGTTCCCGACAAGAATTGGTTCAATGACATCCTCTTTCCAGGCTTTAATAACGGCACCGAGTGAATGCTGATCCTGTGCTGCCGCAAGAACCAGCCTTTTTCTTGGTCCGCCTTCAACCAGTCGTCTCAGGTCATTAAGGTTCTTTAATACCATTGGTTATTATATTATATTAGTTTAGTTTAGTTACTTGAAGTACGGTGCTCGACAATGTCGAGAGTCTCCGTAGCAATGACCAATTCTTCATTGGTCGGAACAATCATTACTAAAACCTTAGATGTTTTTTTACTGATAATCATTTCCTTGCCACGTACTCCATCATTTTTAGCCTTATCAAATTCAATACCAATAAACTCAAGATCCTTACAAATATTTTCCCTTGTTTCCGTGCTGTTTTCACCAACTCCTCCTGTAAATATAAGAATATCAACCCCACCCATTGCTGCAGCATAGGCTCCGATATATTTTCTGACCCTGTAATCGTACATTTTAAGAGCGAGAATGGCTCGCTCATCTCCCTCTGCAGCTGCAGATTCAACTTCCCTCATATCTGAAGAAATACCAGATATACCCAATACTCCGCTGTGTTTATTCAAAAGGGTATTAAGAGAAGAGTAATCAATTTCTTCCTTTTCCATTATAAGGGTCAGTACACCAGCATCCACATCGCCTGATCTTGTGCCCATAATAAGGCCTTCGACCGGGGTAAGCCCCATGGATGTGTCCATTGATTTGCCATGTCTTATTGCAGTAATTGAGGCCCCGTTTCCAAGGTGACAGGTTATGATCCTCTTCGAACTATATTCAACTCCTAATATCTCACAAGCCCTTTTGGATACATAGCTATGGCTTGTCCCGTGAAAGCCATAGCGTCTTATTCCGTATTTTTTATATAAGGAATAAGGTAATGCATACATAAATGAATAATCGGGCATTGTCTGATGAAATGATGTATCAAAAACACCTACCTGCGGAACTTTTGGCAGTAGGTTTTTCATGGCATGTATTCCCTTAAGATTTGCAGGATTATGAAGCGGTGCCAGATCGGAGCAATCTTCAATGCCTTTTATAGTAACATCATCAAGGTAGCAACTTCCCTGGAAGGTTTCGCCCCCATGCACAACGCGGTGACCAATGGCATCTATCTCATCAAGGTCTTTAATGACTCCCCTTTCCTTACTAATCATCATCCCGAGAATATATTCAATGCCACTCTGATGGTCGAGAATCTCCCCATCAAGCTTTACTTTATTACCATCATGCCTTTCGTTCTTTATAAATGAGCCTTTCAGGCCAATTTTCTCCACCACCCCTTTCGCCAGAACCACTTCCGATTTCATATCAATCAACTGATACTTTATTGAAGAGCTTCCACAGTTTAGAACTAATACTTTCATTATTACAACTGATATTTATTTTAAGTTATTTAAAGTCATTCAGGCATCTGATTATTCATCATTGCCTGTCTAAAAGAATTTCAGGACTAATATTCAAAAAAATTGTTCTTATTGATTTTCACCCCGTCTTTATTATACTCATAAAAACCTCTGCCTGTGCGTCTTCCCCATTGGTTGGCCCGCACCAGCTTCTTGAGCAGGGGTGAAGATTTGTATTTCAGGTCGCCGAATTCATCGTAAAGGTTTTCGCACCATCTAAGTATCTTATCAAGTCCGATCTTGTCTGCCATTTCAAAAGGTCCAAGTGGGAGACCAAAGCCGACCCTCATTGTTAAATCAATATCTTCCATTGATCCGACACCCTCCATTAATATTTCGCAGGCTTCGTTTATTAAAGGAACAAAAAGACGGGTGCTGATTATCCCCGGGGATTCCTTTACCGGAATAACCTTTTTGCCTATCAGATTGGCAAATTTAATTGTATTTTCATATGCCGTCTGTGAGGTATACAATCCTTTCACGATCTCCACGACCCTTGCATCTGCCTCAGGTGTGAGGAAATGAAAACTGACACACCGATCTTTATATGTCAGATCTGCTGTAAGTTCAGTAATAACCTGGGTTGAAGAGTTAGTTGCAATAATTGTATTTCTGTCAACATTTTCCTCGATTTTCTTAAGAATTTTCATACGGAGGTCGTGGCTCTCCTCCCTGGTAGATGATTTGACAGCTTCTATCACAATGTCACAACCCCTGAATCGGCTATAATCCGTTGTTCCCTTTATTCGTGAGAGAATGGCAAGTTTTTCCGAGTTGGTCATTCCCCACCTTTCAATCATCCGGTTTAGTTCCTTTGTTAAATCTACATAAGCCTGATCTATTTTCTCCTGACTCAGATCGAGAAGTATCACATCCAGACCCTTTGAACTAACCATCCTTGCGATATTCTGCCCAACTGAACCTGCTCCAACAATTCCGACAAGTGAAAAAAGGGTTTTTGGTTTAGTATTTTGAGCCAATCCATAATCTTCCAGTTTCTCAACGTTTTCTGACATAACTATTTAATCGTTAATTATATATTCTTTTAAATGTTCTGAAAAAAACACAGATTCAGATCATTATTTTTTAATACCTGCTGCCTGGTTAGCAGTAATTGCAATCATACTCACAATATCGCTTACTGAACATCCCCTTGAAAGGTCGTTAATCGGTGCTGCCATCCCCTGAAGTACTGGTCCTATGGCTTCTGCATGTGCGAGTCTTTGAACAAGCTTATATGCGATATTGCCTGCATTAAGGTCAGGAAAGATAAGAATATTGGCATTACCGGCGATAGGGCTTCCAGGCGCCTTGCTTTTGCCAATAGCCTCAATAAGTGCTGCATCAGCCTGAAGCTCACCATCCAGCTGCAGATCAGGTGCCATTTCCTTCGCGATCTTTGTTGCATTAATTACCTTATCAACCATTTCATTTTTAGCGCTTCCCTTGGTGGAGAAACTCAGCATTGCTATTCTGGGTTCAAAACCGCAAATAGCCCTTGCAGTGTGGGCAGATGCGATAGCTATCTCTGCAAGCTCCCTCTCGTTTGGATTGGGGTGCACGGCTCCATCAGCAAATATTATAACACCGTTTTCACCAAAATTCTTATCCTTAAGAATCATTATGAATGCTCCTGATACAACTGAAATTCCTGGAGCTGTCCTGACATAATGAAAAGCAGGACGCAGCACATCCCCCGTTGAGTGATCCGCACCTGAAACCTCACCATCAGCATCACCATTTTTAATCATCAGTACACCAAGATAAAGAGGCTCTTCAATCAGTCTTGCAGCTTCTTCCCTGGTCATTCCCTTGCTTTTTCTCAGCTCAACCATCATATCAATATAATGATCTTTTTTTGCATGTGATTTAGGATCAATGATAGTTGCCTCCGAGAGATTCTTTAATCCGAGTTTTTCCGAATGTGCCCGTATCTCATTAGGATCACCGATCAGTATTATCTGAGCCAATCCTTCAGATATGGCAATGTCAGCTGCCTTAATTGTCCGTTCTTCATATCCCTCCGGAAGCACAATACGTTTATTGTGATTTTTGGCATTTTGTTTGATGCGATCTAATAATTCCATTGTGTATCAATATGTTAATAAGTTCGAAATTTCAGTATAAATGTACGAAAAAAAAGTCCTATTAAACAATTTTGAGATACATGATTAATGTCATCATTAACACTTTTTAAGGATTTAGTGCTGTTAAAAAGCAATCTGTAAACCCTGAACTGAATCATTTTCCTAAATTAGCAGAACTAAATTAACATAGAGATGAATAGTCTGACAACCCGGCTGAATGATCTCTCAGGAATATTGGATGGTGACCTGAGGTATGACAGCCTGACTGGATCGATTTACGCCACTGATGCCTCAGTTTACAGGGAAAGGCCGATAGCTGTTGTCTGGCCAAAAGGAGATTCTGATATCAGAAAAGTATTATCATTTGCCTGCCGTGAGAAAAAAGGAGTGACCTTGAGAGCAGGCGGAACTTCACTGGCTGGCCAGGTGGTAAGTTCAGGAATAATTGTTGATGTCTCAAGGTATATGAACAGGATCATTGAGATAAACAGGGAAGAGAGATGGGTCAGGGTTCAGCCGGGTGTTGTTCTCGACGAGCTGAATATGGAGCTTAAGAAACACGGCCTGTTTTTTGGTCCTGAAACTTCAACTTCAAACAGATGCAATATCGGCGGAATGGTTGGAAATAATGCATGTGGCTCACACTCACTTATTTACGGATCCACACGCGATCACACGATTGAACTTAAAACATTGTTAAGTGACGGCAGTGAGGTTGTTTTTGGCCCTGTTGACAGAGAGACATTTCAAAATAAATGCAAGCTCGAAACCCTCGAAGGAGATATTTACAGAAATATCCGGGAGATCCTCGAAGATAAGGCAAACCAGAAGAGTATACAGGAGGGCTACCCTGACCCGAAAATTCACAGGAGAAATACCGGTTATGCTATTGATCTGCTCCTTGAATCAGATATTTTTAAGAAACAATCGATGCGCAGGTTCAATTTCTGCAGTATGCTTGCCGGATCAGAAGGCACCCTGGCTGTTACTACAGAAATAAAACTGAACCTGGTGCCTCTTAATCCTTCAGATAAAGCACTTGTTTGTGTTCATCTGGAAAAGAGGAATGATGCCTTCCGTGCAAATCTGATAGCTCTTAAGCATAATCCTGCCGCTGTCGAGATGATGGATAATAAGATCCTTGAACTGACAGATGGGAACCTGAGCCAGAGATCTAACAGGTTCTTTATTGAAGGTCACCCGGGAGCACTTCTGATAGTTGAATTTGCGCGGGAGACCCGGGATGAAACAGACAGGGATGCTGCACTTATGATCGGGGAAATGAAGTCTGCAGGTTATGGATACGCCTTTCCTGTAATCAGGGGAAAAGATATAACAAGAGTATGGGATCTGAGAAAGGCGGGCCTTGGTGTCCTTACAAATATGAAAGGCGATTCAAAGCCAGTGGCAGTAATTGAAGACACCTCAGTAAATCCTGAACAATTGCCTGAATACATGGAAGATATTGAAAAGATGCTTTCAGGACACAACAAAGAAGCAGTTTATCATGCGCATATCGGATCAGGTGAACTTCATCTCAGGCCCATTTTAAACCTTAAGGACCCTGCAGATGTTCTGCTTTTCAGAACGATGGGTCTCGAAACCGCACAACTCGTTAAAAAATACAAGGGCTCTCTCAGCGGAGAACATGGAGATGGCAGGCTAAGAGGTGAATTTATTCCATTGATCCTGGGAGAAAATAATTATAACCTCCTGATAAGAATTAAAAAGACGTGGGATCCTGAGAATATCCTGAATCCGGGAAAAATAACTGCAACGCCTGCAATGAACAGTTCCCTGAGATACATCCCCGGAAAGGTCACGCCTGAGATCCCAACCATTTTTGATTTTTCATCAAGCGACGGGATAATAAGGGCAGCCGAAAGATGCAATGGTTCGGCTGATTGTCGCAAATCATCGAGGATCGGAGGGGTAATGTGCCCAAGTTTCATGGCAACCGGAGATGAGGACAAGAGTACACGAGCCAGAGCCAATGTTTTGCGTGAATTTATGAATGGAGAGGGCGATCCGTGGAATCACAGTGAGATTCACGAGATTCTTGATCTCTGTCTGGGATGCAAAGGCTGTAAGTCTGAATGCCCTTCCGGAGTTGATATTGCCAAGATAAAATCGGAATATCTGCAGCACTGGCATGACCTCCACGGAACACCTCTAAGGACTTTGCTAATTGGTTATATAACTTCATTGAACAGGTTGGGATCGGTTGCACCATCCGTATACAACTTCATCCTTTCCAATAAATTAACCTCGTCTGCATTAAAATGGAGTATCGGGTTTGCATCAGAAAGATCAATACCTTTAATAAATAAGATAACCTTTAAGAGATGGTTAAGGCAAAATCTGGCGAAGCTCAATCCTGAAAACCCAAAAGGCAGCTTATGCCTGTTTATTGATGAATTCACCAATTATAATGACACGGAGACCGGAATTGCTGCCATCAGGCTGCTCACTGCTCTTAATTACAAGGTAGTAATTGTTGATCATAAAGTCAGTGCCCGGACATTTATTTCCAAAGGCATGCTAAGAAAAGCACAGAGAGTGATCAGGGAGAATATCCTGATTTTTTCGGAGCTAATAAGTAATGAGCTTCCTCTTGTGGGCATAGAGCCATCAGCAATTCTTGGATTCAGGGATGAATACCCGGAACTCGCAGGAGAAGAATTAAAAGTAGCGGCCAAAAGTATTGCATCCAATAGTTTCCTTTTCGAAGAATTCATAATGAGGGAATTCAGGTCCGGCAGAATTGACAGAACCAGGTTCACGGAAGAGAGGGCTGAAATTATCCTGCATGCTCACTGTCAGCAAAAAGTTATAGCATCATCGGCATCAACTCTTGAGATGCTTTCAATACCGGTTAATTACAATGCCTCAGAAATCCCTTCAGGGTGTTGTGGGATGGCGGGTTCATTTGGTTATGAGAAAGAACACTTTGAATTATCGAATAAGGTTGGGGAACTTGTACTTTTCCCTGAGATCAGGAAACTGGATCACGAAACTATTGTTACTGCCCCTGGTACAAGCTGCAGGCATCATATAAAGGATGGAACAGGCAGGGTGGCATTGCACCCGGCAGTGGTTCTGTACAATGCACTAAGAAAATGAAGGAGAAAGGAGAAAGGGGGCCGAGCGTTAAAAATTTGCCCGGTGGGCAAATTTAGCGAAGGAGCCAGGCTGCAGGGAAGGTAAAAGCCGAAAGGTAACTTTTAATTAATTCCCCCTTTGAAGGGGGTTAGGGGGATGTTCATGAAGTAGCAAGACAAAAGACAAAAGTGATATTTTGGATAATCACAGAATTATTGTGAAATCATCCGCATCCTTCAGGAAGGGGTATTTAGCTCTGAACTCTGAAAGATCAGTCATTGAAATTTCTCCCGTTACAGTGCATTCCCTTTCAGAACCAGCAGTTACAATTACTTCACCCCGGTTATTTATCAGCATTGATTCCCCGCAGAATAATGCTCCATTCCCGTCAGTGCCAATTCTGTTGACACCGGCAACAAAGCACTGATTTTCTATTGCCCTTGCCCTGATCAGAGTATTCCATGCTGCTTTCCTCCTTTCAGGCCAGTTGGCGGAATATATAATAAGGTCGGTATCATTCCTGTTCCTGCTCCATACGGGGAATCGAAGGTCATAGCAAATAAACGGACTGATCCTGACGCCTCTGAACATAAATGTCACTCTTTCAATTCCGGGAGTGAAAAATTCATTTTCTCCTTCCAAACTGAAGAGATGCCTTTTATCGTATTGCCAGACCTCATTCTGCGGAGAGACAAATACGAAACGGTTAAAGATCTGATCATTTTCTCTGACCATATAACTCCCGCAAACCGCAAAATTACCTTTTTCAGCGGTGCTCTTCATCCATGCAAAGGTATCTTTCCCGGGAAGCTCGGAAAGAGTGTCCGGATTCATTGAAAAACCGGTATTGAACATTTCAGGAAGAATCACAATGTCGGTTTTCTTAAAAAGTGGAAAGACAAGGATATCGAGATTCCTGAGGTTTTCACTCTTGTTTTCCCATACTGTGTCCGGCTGGACCAATGATACTTTCATGACTGATTCCTCCTCTCAGTTGCCTGCCTGCGACAAAGCGAAGAGAGACAGGTGTAAGATTTAATGATTTCCCTACTTGGATTTAATGGCAGACATATATTCAGTGAGAATGCCATTCATCAGAGGTCTGTAGTAGAGCCAGAAGAATCTTCTGGGATCATCAGGCTTCTCTGAATAGAGTAAACCACGCAGTTTATTAACCCCTTCAAATTTTGCTGTCCAATATGGAATATTGTTCGTTGCAAAATCACCTGAGAAATAATAAATTCTATGTGAGGCAGAATCCTGCACCACTGCTGGAAAGACGTTTGTAAGGTCATTGTTGCTAAGCAATGTATCGCCCATCGCAGTGGTCTCAATCCTGAAATTTGAAATGATACTGTTGTCAAGCGGGTTAATTATATCAAACCACTTTTCGAAGGCAACTGATTCTGTTACACCATATTTTGTGCAGTATTGTGCTTCGGTGACTATGTGCGGCATTGCATCCTTAAGGTGAACTCCCTTTTCAAGAACTATAATTTCTTTTTCTCTGAGAATAACAATACCAGGTTTTGTAAATGTCCATGGTTTTTTGAATTGTTTCCTGTACATAGCAGTCATCCATATCGGAAAGTTCTCACTTGTAGTATCAAGGGAACTAAAATACCTGCCTGTCCATCCTGAAAATGTTATTCCCAGTTTTTCCTGAGTCCTTACCGATTCAAACTGCGCGGTTGGATAATCAAAGGAATTATATTCAAGAATAATAAGCTTATTCCTGTCCTTCATCTCTTTAATCAGAAGGAAATCATTATTGTTAAGACCACCATATAATTTTCTCGATTTCCGGCTTTTATTAATCCCTTCATACCAGTCATTGAAAAATACTCCGTATGTATCTGCAAAATAGACAACATCATTTTTTTCTGCCAGGTTTATAAGATCCGTAAGCCGGTAATCATTTCTCTCCCACTGTTTTTCCTTCAGAGGCCTGGTTGGCGAGAACCCGTAATAATCCTTGATATAGGAATAACTTGCATTATTCTCTTTTTTTACAAATCTTCCGTTTATAAGAATCCAGCTGAAAGATTTGTGATGGTCACGTTCCAGAGTTGGGACAGTTTTGTCTACCAATATGATGTCTAGTGGCTTTTTCTCTTGAAAATTCCATCGGATCAGGTTAATTACCGGCAATATAAAAATTACTACCAATATCAAAAATACAATAAGCAGAGTTTTTTTCATAACTGAATATATCTGAGTGTATTCAAAACGAGTAACTATAATCTGATCATTACCAAACAGCAGATTTCAACTGTTAAAAGTATTAATTTATTTTTCTTAAAGAAAATAAATTTGAGGCAATTTAATAAAATTTATTGAACTGCAAAGCCTTTTATTATTCAGATTCAGAACATTTATGGTGCAGACCTGGCTTGAATATATTGAAAAATCAATCTATTTAACCGTTGTTCTAAAGGCTGCAGACTCTATACGCTTTCAGGGACCGGATATAAAATCTTAACAACAAGAATAGTTTTTACTACTTTTACACAAACATTTTATTTATGCTGGCAAATCAACCACTCGCCGAAAGATTAAGACCAAAAGAACTTGGAGAGTTCTGCGGGCAGGAACATCTTGTCGGAAAAAATGCAGTCTTGAATAAAGTTGTTGAATCAGGCAATATACCCTCATTTATTTTATGGGGTCCACCGGGCGTCGGAAAAACTACTCTGGCGGGAATAATAGCCAATACGCTTAAGAGGCCGTTTTTTCAGCTTAGTGCAGTTCATTCAGGTGTAAAAGATATAAGGGACACCATTGAAAAGGCAAAGAAGCAGCAATTCTTTAATCAACCCAATCCAATACTGTTTATTGATGAGATCCACCGTTTCAATAAATCGCAGCAGGATTCGCTTCTGAGTGCTGTTGAACAGGGTGTCATAACACTTATTGGAGCGACAACCGAAAATCCATCATTCGAAGTCATATCCCCCCTCCTTTCACGATGTCAGGTCTATGTGATGAATCCACTGCCTGAAGAGGAACTGAAGATGCTTTTAAAAAAAGCTCTGTCAAAAGATGTTTACCTCGCATCATACGACATTGAAATCGTTGAATACGAGGCATTAATGAGAGTCTCAGGAGGTGATGTCAGGAAACTTTATAATGCTCTTGAACTGGTGGTAAGTTCTGAAGCAAATGAAACATCGCCTGGGAAGATAATCATAGATAATGAAAAGGTATTGAGCCAGGTGCAGAAGAATCTTGCACTTTATGACAAAAAAGGAGAGCAGCATTATGATATTATTTCTGCTTTCATTAAGTCACTCAGGGGAAGCGATCCAAATGGAGCAGTATACTGGCTGGCACGAATGGCAGAGGGTGGAGAAGATCCTAAATTTATAGCCAGGCGGATGCTTATACTGGCTGCGGAGGATATAGGCCTTGCCAATCCCAATGCATTGCTTCTTGCACAGGCATGCTTTGAGGCTGTAAACGTAATAGGGTGGCCAGAATCAAGAATTATCCTCTCAGAGGCGGCAATTTATCTTGCCACATCACCAAAAAGCAATTCCTCATATACTGCTATTGATGAAGCTATTGCAAAAGTAAGGAGTGAGGGCGATCTGCCAGTCCCGCTCCATATAAGGAATGCTCCCACCCGGCTGATGAAGGATCTTGGTTATGGAAAAGAGTATAAGTATGCCCATAGCTATTCTGGCAATTTTATAACAGATAACTTTCTTCCTGAAGAGATCAGGGGAACGGTATTCTATGATCCCGGAAAAAATGCCAGGGAGGAGGAGATACGAAAGAAACTTGCAGGGATGTGGAAAGATATTTATAAATATGACAAATAGAACCACGTAGGGACATGTCGCGACCTGTCCCTACAAAATAAATATATTCAATATGCTAAATCCAGTTGCTAATATTCCCGGAATAAAATTTGGAGACTCAGGTAATTTCCTTATGATTGCCGGACCTTGTGTTGTGGAAAATGAGGAGGTAATTAATGAAACCGCAGAAAAGCTTTTATTCCTGTCTCAGAAGTACAAAATACCTCTCATATTCAAATCCTCATACAGAAAAGCCAACAGATCGAGAGGTGATTCCTTTACAGGTATAGGTGACATTAAAGCTCTCCGGATCCTGGCAGATGTGAGGCAAAAATACTCAATTCCGGTGGTTACGGACATTCATAACCCGGACGAAGCTGCAATGGCTGCCGAATATGCAGATGTCCTTCAGATACCTGCCTTTCTCTGCAGGCAGACCGATCTCCTTACGGCTGCTGCCAGGACTGGCAAATGGATAAACATTAAAAAAGGTCAGTTCCTGTCCGGATCATCAATGAAGTTTGCTGTCGATAAGGTTTTAGAGACAGGAAACTCAAATATTATGCTTACTGACAGGGGCAATACATTCGGCTACCAGGACCTTATAGTAGATTTCAGGAATATACCTGTGATGCAAAAGATTGGTGTCCCTGTAATAATGGATATTACTCACTCGCTTCAGCAACCCAATCAGGCGGAAGGTATTTCAGGCGGTAAACCTGAAATGATTGAGACCATTGGCAAGGCTGCTATCAGCGTGGGGGCTGACGGTATATTTATAGAGACACATCCTGACCCTTCCGTTGCAAAATCTGATGGAGCCAATATGCTTAAACTATCTGAAATGGACAGACTCCTTGAAAGACTCCTTGCACTCAGAAAAACAATAAATTCCTTCAAATAAATATCTAATTTAAATTCAGCTGTATGAAAAGACTTTTTTTTATTCTTACGGGACTGACTATAATGTCGGTCATAAATTCACAATCCCTCGATGAGATCGTAAAAAGATACACTCTTGCGAATAAACTTGATAAGGTTTCCTCTCTGAAAACTATCAAAATAACAGGCAATATGTCGATGATGGGGATGCAAATGCCAATGACAATGTGGATGAAGAATCCGAATAAAATCAAAACTGTTACAAGTATAAACGGACAGGAGATGATCCAGGTTTATGACGGAGTAAAAGGGTACACTGTTAACCCTATGGCAGGGTCGACCTCACCTGTGGAGATGACTGCAGAGGAGATTAAGCAAATTATCAGAACAAACATGTTCCAGAATTATATGGCTGAATATCTGAAAAATGGTCAGCTTGCCATAGCTGGTGATGAAAATGTAAATAATAAACCAGCTCATAAACTAAAAGCTACAATCGAAGGAGGAACAGTTGTCGATCTTTTTATTGACAAAACCTCCTACCTGATGGTAAAAATCTCTGTAAATTCTTCCGGAATGACGATAGATTCATTTCCCACTGACTATAAGGAGACCAACGGATTCCTTATTCCGATGAAAACCAGCACAACTGCGCAGGGCATGGAGTTCGTAATGAACTTTACAAAAGTTGAAGTAGATATTCCTGTAGATGATAACGTTTTCAGGATAAATTAGATAGAAGCGCGATGTATCGCGCTTCTACTGTAATTGTGCAGCTGGTCTGTAAGCCGGCTTTTGTAAGGTTTTGTCTTCTGCAAGAGAAATTAAAACCTTTTCCATCATTTATCTTGATCCTCCATCACTGAAGGATTCATACGACCTACCCCCCGGCATCGGACGAGCAATCCTTGCCGCCGGTATACATGGTCTTTCAGCTCATATGGTGTACGGCTCCTGATGTCGCCACCAGGACCGGTAAGCTCTTACCTCACCTTTTCACCCTTATCCCGATGAATCGGGACGGTTTTTTTCTGTTACACTTCAATACCCTTGCGGATATCTTCCCGTTAGGAAGTATGATGCTCTTTGCTGACCGGACTTTCCTCCCCTTTATAAAAAAAGGCGATGGAACAACCTGCTGCCCTGCAAAGGTAGTCAATTGTTGCTGAAGGATCAAAATATTGGTTAATTTTGCAACGGGAAATATGTCATGCAAGGCTTGCAAGTCTTTCACTTTCTAATGAGACCTGCAAGACCGCAAGACCGCAAGACCGCAAGACCGCAAGACCGCAAGACTGGCATGACAAACATTATTAAAGTTAATGAATTGAAAATTGACGACATTGATTTGAAGCAGTACGATTATAATCTTCCTCCGGAGAGGATTGCCCGGTATCCTGTCAGCGAGAGAGATCTGTCTAAACTACTGATATTTAAGGACAATTTAATTTCCAGTGATATCTTCAGGAATATAGATCAATATCTTCCTCCTGATTCCCTTCTTGTATTCAATAATACCCGTGTTATAAGAGCCCGGATTATTTTCCAGAAAGAGACCGGGGCCGCCATTGAAGTTTTATGCCTGGAGCCTTTGGCTCCTGCTGAATACGCATTGTCATTCGGATCAAAAGAGCCTGTTGAATGGAAATGCATCATCGGAAATCTGAAAAAGTGGAAGAGCGGTACAGTACAAAAAAACTATACTTTCAAAGGAAAGAAGTATGAACTTACAGCAAAAAGAGTTCAGCAGGAAGGCGATGCATGGCGAATTCGTTTCGAATGGGGCTCTTCGGGAATCAGTTTTGGAGAGCTAATTGATTCTGCTGGCCAGCTTCCGCTTCCGCCATATCTTGAAAGGGAGGCAGAACCTGATGATCTGAACAGATATCAGACAGTCTATTCACGTATCAATGGATCAGTAGCTGCTCCCACGGCGGGTTTACATTTCACCGGACAAATGGTTGAGAAGCTGATGGCAGGAGGCATGGCCACTGCGGAAGTGACCCTGCATGTCGGAGCTGGAACTTTCAAACCGGTAAAGTCCGGAAGCATTTCAGAACATGAAATGCACTGCGAGCGGTTCACTGTGACCAGAGAAACAATAGAAACCCTTATAGAATATGAAGGGAAAATAATCCCTGTAGGTACCACAAGCGTAAGGACCCTTGAGAGCCTTTACTGGCTCGGAGTAAAGCTAATGGAACATCATTTAAGTAAAACTGAGGAACTGGAACTGGGGCAATGGGAGGCATATGATTCAGACTCAAAAACATCTCCATCTGAATCCTTTAAAACAATTTTGAACTATATGAAGGCCAATAACATGAAGCAACTTGATGCTTCAACTGGCATAATGATAATACCAGGCTATGATTTCCGCATAATAAAAGGAATGATCACTAATTTTCATCAGCCGATGAGTACTCTTCTCCTTCTCATTTCAGCATGGGTCAAAGAAAGCTGGAAAGATATTTACGTATACGCTCTCGAAAATGATTTCAGGTTTTTAAGCTATGGAGACTGTACTCTGCTTTTCAGAAAGGAGAATGATTTTAGCATAAAAGATGGATGACCGATCCGAAAATATTTTTTTTGATAATAAATTGATTTTTTGTTTATTTGGCAAAATTTAAATTCATGAATGAAAACAGGCTGATGCAACAGGTTACTGCTATTTTTTCCATTTTCATGGTGTTTTTCTATTTAGGAGTTGGCATTTTCTTTGTTTTTTTTTCAGATCGCAGTTATCTCGACAAATCAGTCAGAGTAATTATGGGATCTGCCTTAATATTTTATGGTTTATTCAGAGCCTTCAGAGCTTATGTTAAAATTGTCGAAGCGTTTTTTTCGGGGGATAAAAACAAGGAGTAGAATTCATGAATAACCGCAAAAAATATCTTATTGGCTGTTTTTCATTTTACTGTTGGCATGCACTTTGTTATGATTGTAATTAAACATTATTGAATCATGACAAAATTATAAGATTATGAACAAAGCATCACTTATCCAAAATTTTATTATTATTGCGTGCCAAATAAGAAATTTGACGACCAATAATATATTGAATACAAAGATCATTCATAAGTACTTGAATACAAGCCGATTTCTCATGATATCGGTATTGCTGACATTATTATCCGCTTCATGCGGGGAAAATAAGAGTTTAAATGAAACACCAACCAGAGGGAATATCAAGATATCCATTGACGAATCATTTCAGCCACTGATTGACAGTGAAGTATTTACATTTCTCCATCTTTATACCAGCGCACATATTACACCTCAGTATAAACCTGAGTATGAAGTAATTGATGATTTCATGAACGATTCTGTTAAGGTAATAGTCACGAGTAAGAAGCTCACAGACTACCAGATCCAGTATCTTCGCGATACACTGGTGATTGCACGCACAACTACATATGCTTATGATGCCCTTGCGCTTGTTACCAACAAGCAGAACCAGGATACGCTAGTTAAATACAATACCATAAAAGATATTTTCCTTGGAAAAATAAATAAATGGAAAGATATAAATCCTAAATCAAAACTTGGCGATATAAGAGTTATCTTTGACAATACTAAATCCGGAAATATCAGGTATTTCAAGGAACTTTTCGAGGTAAAAGACACATTGAAAAGTAATTTTTATGCAGTAAAAAGTAATGCAGAAGTTATCGACTTTGTCTCCAGAAATCCTGATGCGCTGGGAATTGTAAGCGTAAACTGGATCAGCGACAAGGATGATTCGCTCTCAATGAGTTTTATCAAGAAAATAAACATCTTAGCTGTCTCTCAGCAGTATATAAATGACGGAAGTTATTACCGCCCCTACCAGGGATCAATTTATGATAAGTCTTATCCATTTGTAAGGGAGGTTTATTTCATATCGAGGGAAACATTTGCTGGACTTGGCTCTGGATTTATAAACTGGGCATGTGCTGAGCAGGGGCAAAGAATTGTACTTAAATCGGGACTTGTTCCTGCCACAATGCCGATACGACTTGTGCAGATCAAACGCTAAGAATTAAAATAAATTACAGTTATCTGAACTAAGATTTTAAAATTTAGACCATAAAACAGAAATTATTACTATACTTGACTCAAATAATGATAGCTATGAAACGTTTATTTTTAAAGCCAGCAATTTTACTGGCAGGTTTAATGACAACTTTTGTTATTAATGTTCAGGCTCAGGATTTAAAGTCTGCCACGCTTCTGACAAGAAGTGAACAGTATGATAAAGCTGAAGCAATGTTCCAGGATTTGATTAAGAAAGAGCCTGCCAACAGCAAGAATTTCTTCTACCTTGGAGAAAACTACCTGGCTGATTATTTTGCAGACACAATTTCCAATTCTCTTACAGTTGCAGCAAAAGCCGCCAAGGAGATATATCAGCAGGGTGTCAGCGCAAATCCGAATGATCCGCTTAATTATATAGGACTGGCAAAAGTTGCCTTTTTTCTTGATGATGAGAAAACTGCAACTGAAATGCGGACTAAAGCAAGGAGCCTCCTTCCTGCATATAAAAACATCAAGAAGATAGTTCCGCCTGCTCCTGAATATGCATTTACCCTTGCCAAGATTGCAGAATCATACATTAAAGATGACAAGGTTGATACATCTATTGCTCTTCCGCTTATAAGAGAAGCCATCAGGATTGACAATAAGAACAGGGATGTCTACCTGATTGCAGGAGATATCTATATTCTTGTCAACGACGGATCGAAAGCTATCTCATACTACAACCAGGCACAGTTTGCCGATCCTCAGTCACCAACCGCAAACATGAAAATTGGCAATATTTATGTGAAAGGAAGGGCCCTTCAGGTAGCTATTCCATATTATGAACAGGCAATAGAGCTGAATGCAAATTATGCTCCGGCTTATCGCGAACTAGGACAATTATACTCGCTTGCCGGAAGGTTTGACCAGTCAAAAGAGTATTTCAAGAAATATCTTGAACTTACCCAGGGAAATATCCCGGCAAAAATCAGGTATGTGAACTCACTTTTCTATGCAAAGGAATATGATGAAGTCATTAAAAACGTTGAAGAGATTTTCCTTGTTGACAAATCAAGAACTTACATGAACCGTATTGCCGGTTATTCGTGCTATGAAAAAACTCCTCCGGATTATGATAAGGCTCTCGCCTACATGGATGAACTATTCAAAACGGTGGCACCTGAGCGTATAATTGCAAAAGACTATCAATACCTGGCAAGGATACTTGTAAAGAAAAATGCCAATAGTCCGAAAATAGCTGATGAGGCAATTGCGTTAAAAGCACAGATTGAAAAAGAAAAAGCTAGACTTGCAACAACTTCAAATGCTGCAGAAAAAGCCAAAATCAAGGCCAGTATTGACGAGATGACTCCCCGTGCCGACAAACTTGAACAGACGGCCAGGAAATCAGGTGAGGAGGTTAACAGGGCATACGCTGCATATGGCAAATTACTTGAACTCAGACCTGACGACAGGGGATTACTCAGTGAAATTGCAGGAGCTTACAATTCATTCAGGAATTATTACGGAGTAGCAAAGATCCTGACAAAAATGCTCGGCCCTCTTCCTGAGAAACGTGAAGATTATATGCAGGTTGGAAGGGCATATTATAATGCTGAAAGATACCAGGGTGCCGATTCCATATTTCTTGTAATACTTAAGACTTCTCCAGACTATGTTCCTGCTTATCTCTGGATAGCCAGGACTTATTCAAAGATGGATCCTGATACCAAACTGGGGCTCGCAAAACCCAAGTTTGAAAAAGTCATTGAGGTAGCAGAAGCTGATTCCTCCAAATATGAATCTGAGATGATGGAAGCATTCGGTTATCTCAGCTACTATAATATGATGACTGATAACTATACATTATCCAAAGAATATTATGGCAGGATGATCACCCTCAATCCAAATAATAAAGAGTACAAAATAAAGGGATATAATGGTTTGGGTTCTCTTGAGACCAAAATGGCAGGCAATGAGAAGACTCTCGAAGGTAGGCTTCCGTATCTTGCTAAAGCTGAAGAGGCTTATTCAAAAATACTCGCTATCGATCCCAATAATTCATCAGCAAAAAGTTCCCTGAATTATATCCGTGATTTCCAGACCCAGGTTAAGAAAGGTATCAACCCCAATGAGATCAAGGGCATTATAAAGGATGCAGCCGGACAACCCATTGCTTACGCATCTATCCGTGTCAAGGATACAGCTGCTGAAAACCTGTCAAATGGGAAGGGCGAGTTCAAGTTTGAAATCCCCCAGGGATCTGAAGTCCTTATTATCAGCGCAAAAGGTTATAAATCACAGGAGATACCCATTACCAAGTCTAGAGTTTATAATGTTTCACTAACGAAATAACTTTAGATTCAGATAGAAGAAAAATTGAAAAAACAAGCATTCCAGTTGTATAACTAAACTTTTCGTTGTATATTTGTTAAAATAAATAATCGGAAACAGAGGGATACTACTGAAAAATAAAAATATAATTAAAGCATGAGTAGATCAGGGTAAAATGTAGGCTTAACGCTTTTTATGTTTAGAGAATAATTCTAAACAAGGACAAAAGTTTAACAATATTCTTTGCTCGCTTGGAAAAAAACAATTCATAATATATATTTGCAAATCGTAAAATCTTAAACCTAAATAAATCGATAAAAAATGAGTAAACAAGGAAGTTCGTTCAAAGATGCGTTGCAGAATGTTTTTGCAACCAGTGCTATTTTAATAGCTTTTATAGTTTCCTATATTTTGTTCAAGCAAATAATGGGCAATCCTGTAAATTTCGAGGGTGGCAATCCGAATGGACAACCACTCGAGGGTAACTATCTTGGAATCATCTATAAAGGTGGTTATATTGTTCCTATTCTGATGACATGCGTTTTAGTGCTTATCATTTTCATTTTTGAAAGGATTATTACTTTATCAAGAGCAAAAGGAAAAGGCAGGTTGAACACCTTTGTCCGTAATCTTCAGGTTCTTCTTGCAGAAGATAAAATTGAAGAAGCTATGGACGCTTGCGACAAGCAGAAAGGTTCGCTTGCCAATGTAATGAAAGCTGGGCTTATTCGCTATCGTGACCTTCAGAAAGACAAGGAACTTGAAAAGGACCAGAAAATCCTTTCCATTCAGAAAGCATTCGAAGAAGCTACAGCTCTTGAGCTGCCAATGCTTTCAAGGAACATGGTGATCTTCTCAACTCTTGCTTCAATTTCTGTGTTGATCGGTCTTATCGGAACAGTGCTTGGTATGATCCGTGCATTTGCAGCTCTTGCTCAGTCGGGCGCTCCTGATGCGTTAGCTCTTGCAACCGGTATTTCTGAAGCTCTTGTGAATACCGCCTTCGGTATCACAGGATCAACTTTAGCTATTATTGCATTCAATTATTTTTCTTCAACAATAGATGATTATACCTTCAAAATTGATGAGGCAGGTTTCAGTCTGACACAGAATTTTGCTGCTTCTTTGAAAAGCATTTAAATAGAAATTTATCTTTTGGTCTAAATTAATAAAAATAAAAAACTACAATGCCAAAGATTAAATTACCAACAAAGTCCCCAAGGATCGACATGACGCCCATGGTTGACCTGTTTTCGGTTATTCTGATATTTCTTATGTTGACTACAACCATGAGACAACAGGAACCGGCGACTGTCGATACTCCTTATTCTATATCGGAAAAACCCACACCTGACTTTAATACACTTACCCTCTTACTTTCAAAAGATGGCGAGGTATTTATAAATATAGATAACGGACCTGATACTATTCTTAAGTTCAGACCAAAGATCCTAGCTGAAATGGGTAAGAGATTCAATATTGAATTTAATGAGTTTGAATTAAGACAATTTGAAAAATACCCTTCGTCAATGGGAGTTCCAATTTTGCAAATGAAGGAATTTTTAAATACTAAAGATCTGAAAGAAAGGACTGCATTTCAAACTGGAGTACCAATTGACTCAGCTGATAACCAGCTGGCATTATGGGTACTATTTGCCCGACAGGTTAATCCGAATATCCAGGCTTGTATAAAAGGTGACAGTGATACACCATTTCCGGTAGTTAAGAAGGTACTTGATATTCTGCAGGAAAAGAATGTTAACAGGTTTAACCTTATTACAAGTCTTGAAGCAACAAAAATAAACATAGCAGAAATACGACAGTGATATGGCAGAAATAATTCAAGAAGAAAAAGGGAGCGGAAAGAAGAAAGCCAAGAAACATCCACCACATATTGATATGACCCCAATGGTTGACCTTATGTGTTTGCTTATTGTTTTTTTCATGCTTACAACTGCATTCTCAAAGGCTAAGGTTATGGAGATTGTTCTTCCCGAGAAGATCAAAGATCCAAATGCTGAACCTCCAAAGATCTCAGCGAGCCGGACATTGAACATCATTCTTGGTCCCAATAATAAAATATATTGGTACCCCGGACTGATTAAAGCAGAAGACTACAACAACCTGCCACCTCTTCAGGAGACTGATTTCAGTGCTACAGGTATACGCCAGTTGCTGCTAGAGAGAAACAGGTCTCTGTTTAAGAAAATTGACGATTTCAATAATCAGGTACTTACCGGAAAAATTGTAATCTCTCAGGATTCTGTTCAGGGAGCCATAAGGCAGCTGAAGAAGGATGATGATACAGGCCCGATTGTTCTGGTCAAAGCCTATAAGGAAGCTAACTACGGAAATTTTGTGGATATCCTCGATGAGATGAATATCACAGGAATGGCCCGTTATACGTTCGTTGATATCACCTGGTATGAAGAGAGAATGGTTGAAATTGCAGCAGGGATACCTTCTGCTACAGCGACTTCTGCCAAATAACCCGTAAACCTTAAAGAGATGGCAAACGAAAAGATAAAAGCTCCTGCTTTCAACGATATAGTCTTTGAATCCAGGAATAAGGAGTACGGTGCTTATAAACTGCGTACAAAATATAATCGTACTGTGATGTGGGCATTGCTGGTCGGTATTGTCATAATAGCAACTGCTGTTATTACTCCCTACCTCAATGCAAAAGCATTGGAAAACAGACTCAAACGTGCTGAAAGGCAGGTTGAGATTAAGATGGAGAACCTGGATCAGCCGAATGAAACAGTTGCTCCTCCCCCTCCTCCTCCTCCCCCTCCGGCCGATGTTGTACAGCAACAGAGATATGTTCCGCCTGTGGTAGTTGATTCTATCAAGCCTGAAGACGTTACTCAGCTTATGACTGCTGATGATGCCCAGGTTGAAATTAAAGACCAGGAGGTAGTTGAAGTTGTTGAAGTAAAAGAAGAGGTACAGGAAGCAGAACCCGAAGAAATTCCATTCGTGGTTGTTGAGGAAATGCCAATGTTCCCAGGCGGTGATGCTGAACTTTTAAAGTATATAGGTGCCAATACAGTATATCCTGATATTGCAAAAGAAAACAACATACAGGGTAGAGTAATCGTGAGATTCTGTGTTACTGCAAAAGGAGGTGTCAGCCAGGTTAGCATTCTGAAAGGCGTTGACCCCGAACTCGATAAAGAAGCAATAAGAGTGGTAAATACTCTGCCTGCTTTCAAACCAGGAAAACAGGGCGGAAAACCAGTTCCTGTATGGTATATGGTGCCAATAACCTTTACGCTTAAGTAAAACTCATTTTACATATATAAAAAGGCCGGATCATGATGATCCGGCCTTTTTTGTCAGTATCAGCATGAACTGTGGCTAACTTAATTCCTTCTTCAGGAGCGCAATAAATCCCTCAATATCCTCCTCCTGAGTGTCCCAGCTTGTCATTAACCTGTACTCCGAAATCTTTTCATTCCATGGATAGAAAAAATAATGTTGCTGCAATTTCCTGGCAAGCTCTTCAGGTATTATTATGAAAATACCATTTGACTCTACCTTCTGCGTGATCTGAACTTCCCTGAACTGCTCCAGACGATCTGCAAGAATCCTGGCCATCCTGTTAGCGTGAGCAGCACATGTTTTCCACAGATCATTACCGAACCAGGCAATATACTGTGCGGAAATATACCGCATCTTTGAACCAAGCTGCATACCCTGCTTCCTTATATATTTGAAATCGCTTGTCAGACCTGGCCGGAGAAAACAGACAGCCTCACCAAACATCAGCCCGTTTTTAGTCCCTCCGAATGAAAGGATATCGACACCTGCATCGGTAGTGAAAGCTCTGAAAGGCTGATCCAGATAAACAGCTGCATTTGATATCCTGGCACCATCCATATGAAGCATCAGCCCTTTTGAATGAACAAAATCTGCAATTTCCTTTATCTCATAAGGGGTATAAACAGTACCCATCTCTGTGGATTGTGTAACGGAAACCACTTTTGGCTGAGAATGATGTTCAAAATCAAAGCCATGAAGATGTGTTTCAATCAGCTTGCTGTTCAATTTGCCATCCGGCGTATCAACTGTAAGCACTTTACAGCCCAGAAATTTTTCCGGTGCACCGCATTCATCCTGTTCCAGATGTGCTGTCGACGCCGCAATTACTGAATTCCATGATCTTGTTACTGCTGAAAGGCCAAGAACATTTGCCGCAGTACCTGTAAAGACAAAAAATGTCGTGGTTTCTTCACCTAAATGCATCCTAAAGAGCTCAAGTGCTCTTTCCGTATAGATATCAGAACCATAACCTATCGCATGGCCTTCATTTGAGGCTGAAAGTTCCTTTAGTATTTCAGGATGAACGCCTGCATTGTTATCGCTGGCAAATCCACGTTTTGTCATTTATTTATTAATAATATTTGCCAGATATTCCCGGGCTAAACTTACCTGCTCGTCGACAAAGCCGATACCTTCCGGTTCATGGTTTTTATTGTACAGGGGATGGCAAAGCTCAAATGTGAAATAACCATTATAACCTATCATACCCATCTGCTGAATATAATGGACATAATCCGGCATTACACCGTCTGCATAATAATCAAGCAATATTGGTTTTATTACCTTGTTTTCATCCCTGTAATACTCTCCTCCGTAATGAGAGTGCACCTGGAGATCTCCTATTGTGCGAACTGCATTTGCAATATAATCCTTATCCTGCTTTTCAAAAATAGGAAGATCAAGGCATACCTTGAGCCATTTCGAATCAACCTCATTTACCATATTATAAACGTCTTTCCAGCTCCTGATCAGTGGTGCGTGATTCTGAAGCACCATGGTAACACCATTTTCCTCCCCGAATTTTGCGGCCTCTTTGAGACATCCCTTAACATAATCCCACCTTTCGTGCCATGTAACATAGGGATACTGTCTCTTGAAAGAATAATAACCATCATGATCATGGACAAATTCATAGGTCCCCACCCCGTTGTGAATCGGAACTCCGGACCATGCGGCAAACAGACGAACAGTCTTTGCACCAAGATCCTTAGCCAGCCTGGCTGTCTCACGTACCATCAGGAGCTGGCATTCCCGGTGCTCGGGTATCGGACTCGAGAAGTCATTATTTGCAGCGACACAAGGTATTTCCAGACCATATTTTGCGAGGGAGTTCTTCATTTCTTCGCGTTTGCGCTGGTCTAAATCCATTGGATTGCCCATCGGACGCTTGTTATCAAGCTCTATCCCTTCAAATCCAAATTCTTTTGCTTTTTTGCACAATTCTTCAAATGAGAGCGCCTGACCTTTGTACCAGATACCACCATATGAGATGGAATAGAGACCCAATTTTATCTTCCCTCCCTTTACGGGCCTCGATCCTGTTGTTGCAGTACCTTCATTTAATGAAGGAGCAACGTTGCTCAGCATTGCAGCACCAGCTGCAGCACCGGATGTTTCAATGAATTTTCTCCTGTCCATTTTTAAATCTTATTTTAAATATTTACTATGCTCAATCCTTTACGCTCTATTCTCTATGCTCTACGCTCTGAGCCCTGAGCTCTGAGCTCCGAGCCCAGCCTTCGCTAAAGCTACGGCTGGCAAAGCCTGAGCCCTATGCTTTTTTCTTTTTCTGCGACAGATATAGCATAATGAGACCAAAAATAAGCATCACCACTCCCATCATAATATTAACATTGATGCCAAGTGAACGCTGATACATCGAACTGTCTGACTTTGTAACAATTCCGAATATTGTAATTAATACTCCCAGCACTGAAAACATCAGGCCTATGGGGATTCTAATATCTACCATTTTAATTTCCTCCTACCAAAACATTATTGTTAATACTAAACAGATTACAAAAACAAGTATTGCAAGACCAGCAGGACGCTGGTGCCATGGCAGATGACTGTCACTTAATTCCCGCGGAGTCAATGAATATACCAACCCCTTCAAATCTTCATCAGACTTTTGCTGCTTCGTCAGGAAGGTCAGACCCACCGTAACAGACGTACTCACTGCAAAAGCTATTATAGCAGTCCAGAAGTTCTGAGCCATTTCTACCGGATAAGTATGCAGAGCGGCTATCCATCCACCTTTAACGAGGGTTGTTGCTCCTGCAGGAATTGTGAGTCCATGGTGAAGAAGTGCCATAAGGAAGCCTGATAACAAGCCGGTAAAAGCTGCATGACCAGTGGTGCGTTTCCAGAACATACCCAGGAAAATAACCGCAAACAGGGGAGCGTTTATCATAGAGAAGATTGTCTGGAGGAAATCCATTATATTCCCGAATTTACTTGCAATATAGGCAGAGGCGATACTCAGAAGTATACCAAAAACCGTAGCTATCCGGCCCACTTTCAGGTAGTGCTTTCCGTCATCCTCCTCATTGCCTGTTCTTGGCCGTATATAACTCTGATAGATATCATATGTCCAGACGGTATTGAAGGCAGATACATTCCCGGCCATGCCCGACATGAATGAGGCCAATAGAGCTGTTATTCCCAGTCCAAGAACACCAGCTGGAAGGTAATATTTAAGCAGCATAATTATTGTATAATCGTAAATCGGTTTCCCTCCTGCATCAAGAGGCAGAGTGAAACCTTTGGAAGGGTCATTGAAGAGTGCTAGTGCAATAATCCCGGGGACTATGATCAGGAAAGGAATGAACATCTTTGGAAGGGCGCCGATAAGAGGGACTTTCCTGGCTGCTGCTTTGGATTCAGCGGCAAACGCCCTCTGAACAATAAGGAAATTGGTGCACCAGTATCCGAATGACAATACAAATCCAAGACCAAAGAGGATCCCAAACCACTCAACCCCCATAGGATTGGCCGATGCCTCACCTGCATATTTCCATGTTGTTGTTAATGTATCTGCTGCATATCCCTTTGAAGCTGCAATAGGCTCAAGTTTTTCCTTTAAACCAGACCATCCTCCAATATCTTTTAAACTAAGAAAAACAAGCGGCAATAAACCAATGACAATTATGAAAAACTGAAGAACTTCATTATAGATAGCGGATGAGAGACCTCCCAGATAAGTATAACCAAGCACTATCAGTGCTGATACCCAAAGGCTCAGGTTAAAGTTCCACCCCAGAACATTTTCCATCAGAATCGCCAGGGCATACATTGAAATTCCTGATGCAAGCACTGTCATTACAGCAAACAGAATTGCATTTAATCCCCTGGTTTTTTCATCATACCGCAGCTTAAGAAATTCTGGTACAGACCTTGCTTTTGAACCGTAGTAGAATGGCATCATGAAGAGTGCCAGGAAGATCATTGCAGGAATGGCTCCTATCCAGTAAAAGTGAGTGGTAAGCATCCCGTATTTCATTCCCGATCCGGTCATGCCCATCACTTCAAGGGCTCCGAGATTTGTCGAAATGAAGGCTAATCCGGCGACCCAGGCAGGCATGGACCGTCCGGCTTCAAGAAATGCGTTGGCATTCTTCATGAATTTTCTTAGGAACCAGCCAATGCCTAGTACAAAAATAAAGTAGATTATCATGATCAGGTAATCTATCCAGCTAAGGTCAACTTTCATAGTCAAAGGATTTTAGGTTTTAAATGATTAATTGTTATCAGACAAATTTATACTATCTATTATGAAATAAACCGACGATAGTAAAAATACATTTTATGATCGGTATTCAAACACTAAAGCGTTTTTTTTTAGATTACCAGTAAATTCATAATTAATCTGCTTAATAATTATATTTGCAGAAACTGATTTGTGAAAACCCGATATTTCATATTCATCTCATATAAGGGTACCTCCTATCATGGCTGGCAGTTGCAGCCAAATTCTGTTACTGTTCAGAAGATCATGGATAATGCATTAAGTGTTGTTCTCAATGAAGATATAACTACCACAGGTGCCGGCAGAACTGATACGGGAGTACATGCTTCATTCTTTTGTGCACACTTCGACAGCCTCTCCCCTGATCTGATTCCAAATAAAAATCTGGTATTCAGACTAAACAGGTTCCTTCCGGAAGATATTTCAGTCAGTTCTATCAGGAAAGTACTTCCTGATGCAAATGCGAGGTTCAGCGCTGTTTCCAGGACCTATAAGTACTACATCTCCAGGATAAAGGATCCCTTCTTCATCAGTTCAAGCTGGTTTTTACACGGGGATATTGATATTGATACTATGAACAAAGCATGCTCAATCCTGTTCCGGCATTCTGATTTCACAAGCTTCAGCAAGCTTCATTCAGGATCTAAAACCAATATCTGTAAAATCTATCAGGCATTCTGGCAAGAGGAGGAAAACCGGCTGGTGTTCACAATTAAAGCCGACAGGTTTCTCAGGAATATGGTAAGGGCAATAGTCGGAACAATTATTGAAACAGGCTTCGGAAAAATGAATCTTGAGGAGTTTGATGAGATCATTTTAGCCAGGGACAGATGCAGAGCCGGAACCTCTGCTCCGGCAAGGGGTTTATTTCTTACTGATATTGAATATCCCTATGAGATATTTGCAGAGAATATAAATAAAACAGAATGATAATTATCATCTAATAACGGTGTTAATTCTTTCACAATGATTAAATATTTTGATAAGTTTGTGCGGCTTTAATTAACCCAAATCTCAGTTTCTATGAACAACGACTGGTTAGTATTATTCTTCATTTTAGGAGCTATTTTTGTAGGTTTGGTACCTGTCTTTTCAGGTATTGTTGCTCCAAGATCATTTAACCCGCAGAAATTTGAACCTTATGAATGCGGCATACCCACCGAGGGTGTGACCTGGCTTCAGTTCAATGTCGGATACTATCTGTTCGCAATTCTGTTTCTTATTTTCGACGTTGAAACAGTACTTGTCTTTCCATGGGCTGTTGTGATGAAAGAAGTGGGAATGACTGCATTTGTAGAGATAGTGATATTCTTCTTCATACTGGGCCTTGGATTATTATATGCCTGGAAAAAACATGCGCTTATATGGGAATAAAAGGAATGAAATATGAGGAGTTCGGCGATAACGAAAGCCTCGAACTTCTGAGGGAATCAGGCTCCAATGTTCTTCTGACCACAATAGATGATGTAATCAACTGGGGCAGAAAAAACTCGTTGTGGCCGCTTACTTTTGCCACAAGCTGTTGCGGCATCGAAATGATGCAAACCGGAGCGCCGAGGCACGATTTTGCCAGGTTTGGCATGGAAGTTTACCGTGCCAGTCCCCGTCAGGCTGATGTTATTGTTGTTGCCGGCACCATTGTAAATAAAATGGCTCCTATCCTTAAAAGGCTCTATGACCAGATGTCTGAACCCAAATATGTTGTTGCGATGGGTGCCTGTGCAATATCCGGAGGACCATTTTTTCTGAATTCCTACTGTGTTGTAAAAGGAGTTGAACATGTTATTCCCGTTGATGTTTACGTTCCCGGTTGTCCGCCCCGCCCCGAAGCTCTTTTGTATGGAATGCTTCAGCTCCAGAGGATGATAGAAACAGAGACTATAAAATCGAGGAAAAAGAGAAATGCATCCCATAATTACAAATAGTAACTTTCTAAATTCAGAAATCTGATTATCAATGGATAATAAGCAATTAGAAGATTTTATAAAATCGATAGACCAGGATCTGGAAATAAAGGTGGGGAAACAGTTCACAGAGGTGAGTGTCCCTCTTTCAAAGTTATACCCGCTGGCCATGAGGCTCAGGGAAAACAAGGAAGCTCAGTTTGATTTCCTCTTCAACCTGTCAGGAGTGGATTACGGACACGATCTTGGTGTTGTCTACCATCTCCGCTCCACTGTTTATAGCCATTCCATCGTACTCAAAACACGAACCTCTGACAGGGAAAATCCTCAGATCGATTCAGTGTCAGGGGTATGGGAAACTGCCAATCTTCATGAAAGGGAAGTATATGATCTTCTTGGGATCAAATTTACAAACCATCCCGATCTGAGAAGACTTTTTCTCGACAGTTCATCGGGTTTTCCGCTGAGGAAAGATTATGTCGATGATATTAACATTGTTACCAAGTAAATTATGGAAGAGAAGGTAGAAGTCACAGCTACTGACGAGAGCAAGGAATTTATTGTCAACATGGGCCCCCAGCACCCGTCAACCCACGGAGTACTGAGACTTGTTGTCTCGCTACAGGGTGAGATGGTAAAAAATGTTCAGCCTCACATCGGGTATATTCACAGGGGAATAGAAAAGATGTGCGAATTCATAACATATCCTCAAATCATCCACCTTACCGACAGGATGGACTATCTTTCGGCTCATCAGAACAACGAATCTGTATGCCTTTTAGTAGAAAAGGCCCTTGAGGTTGATATTCCCGACAGGATAAAGGTAATCAGGACCATCATGTCGGAGCTTTCACGTATCCAGTCACACCAGCTCTTCTGGGCAACATTCGGCATGGACCTGGGCGGACAAACCTGTTACTTCTATGGCCTGCGCGACAGGGAAATGATCCTTGATATTTTTGAAGAGACAACAGGAGGCAGGATGATAGTGAGCTATAACTGTCCGGGCGGCCTCATGTACGATATTCACCCCAATTTTCAGAAAAGAGTTAAGGATTTTATTAAATATTTCAGAAAAAAACTTCCGGAGTATGATACTATTCTGACAGGCAATGTGATTTTCCGTGAAAGAACTTCAGGAATTGGTCCGCTCACACTTCCGGATGCCATTTCTTACGGAATTACAGGCCCGTCAGCCAGAGCATCAGGCTTTTCATGCGATGTAAGGAAACATGAGCCTTATAGCGCCTATGACAGAGTCAAATTCAATGAAGTCCTTTTTACCGGGGGTGATACATATCACAGGTACATGGCCAGGATTGAAGAGATGCGCCAATCGATGATAATTATTGAGCAGCTCATCGACAATATCCCTGAAGGTCCCTTTGCAGTAAAGATGAAGCCAGTTATTAAACTTCCGGAAGGAGAATATTTCCAGAGGGTTGAAACTGCAAGAGGGGAATTAGGTTTGTTCGTGATAAGTGACGGCAACAAAAATCCCTACAGGGTGAAATTCAGGTCGCCCAACTTCGTCAATATTGGGGTACTGAATCAACTGGCTAAGGGTTTCAAAATAGCAGACCTTGTTGCAATAGCAGGTTCTCTTGATTTTGTAATACCGGACATGGACAGGTAGGGCACAGGGCGCAGGGCGCAGGGCGCAGGGCGCAGGGCGCAGGGCGCAGGGCGCAGGGCGAAGGGCGCAGGGCAAGGGCTCAGGGCGCAGGGCTCAGCGCGGAGAGCGGAGAGTTTAAATATTAAAGTGTAGTGTTAATATAGAAAACAAAAGAATAACAATATGCGATTTGATTTCATTGCAAGTTATGTTTCAGCATTTGCAGAGCCATGGTGGAGAATCTTCTACGATTTCACACTGCTGACAGGACCTATCCATGAATGGCTGAATGGATCAGTCTCACCATTCTGGACAACAGTTATCGAAATGGTGGTCGTAGGAGTTGTTTTCCTTCTGTTCTATGCAGCTGTAGGTCTTTTTCTTGTATATGCCGAAAGAAAGGTCTGTGCATTCATTCAGAACAGGCTTGGCCCGAACCGGATTGGTCCATTCGGAATATTCCAGACAATCGCCGACCTTGTAAAACTTCTGTTCAAGGAGATTATTCCGATCAAAAATGCAGACAGTCTTTTGTTCAATATTGCACCTTATATTGTAATAATAGTAAACTTTATGGCACTTGCTGCCATCCCATATGCTAAGGGACTGCACGCTATAGATTTCAACATTGGTATATTCTATATACTCGCGGTTTCATCGATGAGTGTCGTGGGTGTGCTCCTTGCAGGATGGTCGAGCAACAGCAAATACTCGCTTATCGGTGCAATGAGGAGCGGCGCACAGATTGTCAGCTATGAATTATCAATAGGCCTTGCGCTGATTACCGTAGTAATACTCTCAGGTACAATGCAGTTATCAGAGATAGTTGAGGCCCAGAGAACAGGCTGGTTTATCTTCAAAGGTCACGTTCCTGCAATCATAGCATTTATAATTTATGTCATTTCATCAACAGCAGAGATCAACCGGGGGCCATTCGATATGGCTGAAGCGGAATCCGAACTTACAGCCGGATACCATACAGAGTATTCCGGGATCAAATTCGCGTTTTTCTACCTTGCCGAATACATAAACATGTTCATTGTCGCATCAATTGCTGCAACAATGTTCCTGGGAGGTTGGATGCCATTTCATTTTGGCAGCTGGGAGGGATTCAACATGGTCATGGATTTCATTCCTCCGTTTATCTGGTTCATAGGAAAAACCTTCTTCATAATCTGGATAATAATGTTGTTCAAATGGACTTTTCCCAGGCTCAGGATCGACCAGCTTCTGACCCTGGAATGGAAATACCTGTTGCCGATTAATCTTGTCAACGTATTGGTTATGTCTTTTATAGTACTAAAAGGCTGGCATTTTTGATAGTTATCATATTAATGTAAATCTCTGAATGAGAAGTATAATAGAATATCTGAAGGACATTTTTTACGGAGTATTGTCACTGCTTAGAGGGATGAGGGTAACAGCTGGTTACTTTTTCAAACCATCTGAAATTGTAACGCAGAAATACCCGAATAACAGGAAAGATCTTGTTATGTTTGATCGTTTCAAGGGTGAAGTTGTAATGCCGCACAATGAAAACAATGAGCATAAATGCACCGGATGCGGGATCTGTGAGATAAACTGCCCAAATGGCACAATTGAAGTTATCTCGAAGACTATAATAACCGAGGAAGGCAAGAAGAAGAGAGTGATCGATAAACACATCTACAGGCTCGGAATGTGCACTTTCTGTGCTCTGTGCGTAAAGACGTGTCCTTCACAAGCACTTGCATTTTCACAGAAATTTGAACATGCGGTCTTTGACAGGGCCAGCCTCACAAAACAATTAAACAAACCCGGTTCACAATTAATGAAAGGAGTCGAATAATGGCATCAAATCAGTTAATGTTCATTCTTTTTGCCCTGATGATAATCGTTTTTTCAATTCTTACGGTTACCTCCCGGAAGATTCTAAGGGCTGCAACTTATCTTCTGTTCGTACTTGTCTCAACATCCGGACTCTATTTCATGCTTAACTACCAGTTTCTGGCGGCCATTCAGCTTACTCTTTATGCAGGCGGTATCGTGGTTCTGATAATTTTCTCGATATTACTGACCAGTTACATCAGTCAGAAGTTTGAATCGCCCGGACTGAAGAAGATTATTTTTTCAGCCATTGCCTCTGCAGCAGGAGCTATCCTCGCAATAGTTACGATACTGGACTATAATTTTTCAGCTACAACTGAAGCAGCAAAAGAGGTTGACATGACCCTTATCGGGAAAAGTCTTTTGTCAGTCGATTATGATGGTTATATACTCCCGTTTGAAGTAATATCAATTCTTCTTCTGGCAGCCATGATAGGTGCAATAGTAGTAGCAAAAAAAGGCGGCCCGGCAAAGACCCAGTCACAAATATTAAACAAAGAATAATATGAGCACAGGAATACCGGTTCAGTACTTTCTAGTTCTGGCAACAATAATGTTCTTTACAGGGGTTTACGGCTTTCTTACACGAAGGAACCTTATCACTATCCTTATGTCGGTAGAGCTGATCCTGAACTCTGTGAATATTAACTTTCTTGCTTTCAACAGGTATCTCTATCCTCATAAAATGGAAGGGATGTTCTTCAGTCTGTTCGTAATAGCTGTTGCTGCTTCTGAAGCAGCTGTGGCTATTGCCATTATAATTAATATATACAGGCGGTTCACAACAATCAATGTTGAAGATGTTGACGAAATGAAATTCTAATTACCACACTCATAGGAAATTATAATATGATAAGTTTCAGTTATACAGTTTGGATTCTTTTAATTCCTTTTATAATGTTTCTCCTGCTGGGGCTGGCAGGTCATAAACTCAAACCCAGGCTTTCAGGCTTATTAGGAACCGGGGGGTTGGCAGTAATTACAATATTGTCATATATTACCGCTTACAGGTATTTCTTTACAGTTGAAAGGGTCGAAGAGACATTTCAGAAGATTACAGCTTTTAATATCACATGGCTTCAACTGACCGACAAGCTGCATATTGACCTGGGAGTACTCCTGGATCCGATATCGGTAATGATGCTGATTGTAGTATCCACTGTTTCATTTATGGTTCATATCTATAGCCTTGGATATATGAAAGGCGAAAAAGGCTTTGAACGCTTTTTTTCATTTCTTTCCCTTTTCACTTTCTCGATGCTGGGATTAGTGGTTGCAACAAATATTTTCCAGATGTACATCTTCTGGGAACTTGTTGGGGTCTCCTCCTTCCTGCTTATCGGATTCTATTATGAGAAACCATCTGCAGTAAGAGCATCCAAAAAGGCATTCATCGTTACCCGGTTTGCTGACCTGGGATTTCTTATAGGCATACTTATCCTCTCATTCAATACAAAAACATTTGATTTCATTTCTCTTACCGACATTCATGGTACTGCCATCACCGAGGGTGGCAAGATTGCCTTCATGGGTATGTCGGTCATGACCTGGTCGATGATATTTGTTTATTTGGGAGGGGTCGGCAAATCAGCAATGTTCCCGTTCCATATCTGGCTTCCCGATGCAATGGAAGGTCCTACACCTGTTTCAGCTCTCATTCATGCTGCAACTATGGTGGTAGCCGGAGTTTATCTGGTTGCAAGAATGTTTCCCATTTATGCTGTTTCAGCTCCTGCTGCCCTTGAAGTGGTTGCATACGTTGGAGCATTTTCATCGCTTTTTGCAGCGGTCATTGCATGTACACAGACAGATATTAAAAGAGTGCTTGCATACTCCACAATGTCCCAGATAGGCTATATGATGTTTGCTCTCGGCGTTTCCGGTTACGGAGGTCACGAGGGTTTGGGTTTTATGGCTTCAATGTTTCATCTTTTCACCCATGCCATGTTTAAAGCCCTGCTCTTCCTTGGAGCCGGTGCAATAATTCATGCTGTTCACAGCAACCATATGACTGAAATGGGCGGACTGCGCAAATATCTTCCGATAACTCATATAACTTTCCTCATTGCCTGTCTGACAATAGCAGGAATTCCTCCCCTGTCGGGTTTTTTCAGCAAGGATGAGATACTTGCAGCAGCTTTCCATCACAACAAGCTGTTATTTGCCGTCGAATATGGTGTTGCCGGCCTGACAGCTTTTTATATGTTCAGACTCTATTTCAGCGTGTTCTGGGGACAAGAGCGACATTATCATCATACCCCGCATGAAGCTCCATTTACAATGACTTTTCCATTAATATTTCTCGCGATCGCATCGATGTTCGCAGGTTTCATCCCCTTCAATGAGCTTGTGACCTCAGACGGAAAACCATTTGAAACTGAACTTGAGCTTATCGTTGCGATACCATCAGTACTTATCGGATTGCTTGGAATTGGAATTGCATACATCATGTATAAAAGAGAAACAGAATTACCCGACAGGTTGGCTAAGTCGCTTAAATACAGCTATAAATGGGCTTACAATAAATTCTATATCGATGAATTATACCTCTTTGTGACAAAGAAGATAATTTTCAGGTATATCTCAATGCCCATCGCCTGGTTTGACAGGCATATTATTGACGGAACCATGAATTCTATAGCTGCGGTTACGCAGAGTGTATCTTTCAGGATAAGGGAATTCCAGTCAGGACAGATACAGAAATATGCCTTTGTTTTTGTCACAGGAGCTGTAATGATTGCAATATTATTGATTTACTTGTGGAAATAGCTGATAATCAAGAAAAAGACTTAACGTTATGGATATCTTAACCCTCTTTGTAGTCATACCCTTTTTAACAATAACAGCCATCCTGTTCCTGAAAGACACCAGACAGGTAAGGCTTGTAGCGGCATTTGGAATGGGCCTGCAGCTAATAATGGCAGCGATTCTGGTATATCTTTATCTTTCAGCCCGACATGCAGGAAACCTTGATGAAATGCTGTTTGTAAAAGATTACCTGTGGTTTAAGAGTCTGAATATTCATTACGCTGTAGGTGTTGACGGCATTTCAGTAGCAATGATTTCCCTGACTGCTCTGGTGGTCTTTGCGGGTATATTCGCCTCCTGGGAGGTTGATTTTCTTACAAAGGAATTCTTTGTTTCACTTATCCTTCTAGCATCCGGGGTTTTTGGATTCTTTATCTCTATCGACCTGTTTACAATGTTCCTTTTCTATGAACTTGCTGTAATTCCCATGTATCTGCTTATTGGTATTTGGGGCACTGGTCCGAAGGAATATTCTGCTATGAAACTCACTCTCATGCTTATGGGAGGCTCTGCCTTTATTCTTGTGGGCCTGCTTGGGATTTACTTTAATTCTGCTCCTGACGGTGGAGATCTCACCTTCAACATGCTTGAGATCTCAAAGATTACTATACCTGTCGGTGCACAGAGAATATTTTTTCCCCTTACTTTTATTGGCTTCGGGGTCCTGGGAGCACTTTTCCCGTTCCATACCTGGTCGCCTGACGGACATGCCTCCGCTCCCACTGCAGTTTCTATGCTGCATGCAGGTGTGCTTATGAAACTTGGAGGTTACGGCGCATTCAGGGTAGCTATCTTCCTTATGCCTGAGGCTGCAAAAGAATTATCATGGATATTTATAATACTCACCTCAATCAGTGTTGTGTACGGAGCCTTTGGGGCAATTGTGCAGAAAGACCTGAAATATATCAACGCATATTCTTCGGTCAGCCATTGCGGTCTCGTATTGTTTGCAGTGCTGATGATGAATCAGACAGCCATGAACGGAGCAATAATACAAATGATATCGCATGGTTTAATGACTGCCCTGTTCTTTGCCCTGATAGGCATGCTTTACGGCAGGACACATACAAGAATGATATATGAGATGGGCGGACTTATGAAGATCATTCCTTTTTTGTCAGTATGTTATGTTATTGCCGGTCTGGCATCTCTGGGTCTGCCCGGTTTAAGCGGATTTGTTGCTGAGATGACAATATTTGTGGGTGCATTCCAGCATCCTGAACTCTTCTACAGGGTGGTAACAATTGTTGCTGTCTCCTCCATAGTAATAACAGCAGTTTACATTTTAAGAGTAGTTGCAATACTTCTGCTGGGGCCGACAACAAATGAACATCATGAGCATCTGACAGATGCAAAATGGTTTGAGAAGGTCTCGGTTATTACCCTCATAAGTTCAGTTGCTGCGATAGGTCTTGCCCCTTACTGGCTATCATCAATGATCGGAGTAAGTCTGCATCCCATTGTCGAAAAGATACTTGCAATAAGCCCTTTTTAGTTTTTGATAATAATCAATTTGGATAAGAATATAATATGAGCTTAGAAAATTTTTTAGTAATGCGGCAAGAACTTCTCCTGATAGCTGCGGCTCTGCTGATACTGATGGCTGAGATTTTCATGCATCCTGCCAAAAAGATGCAAACAGGTATTTTCGCTGTTCTCCTGTTAGGAGTAATAACAATAACCGGATTTCTCCCTGTACCATCAGGTAATCTTTTTGGAGGAATGTATGTATCTTCAGGTATCAGGATCCTGATGAAAAACATCCTGAATATCGGAGTATTGCTGGTAGCTATTCAGTCTGTAACCTGGCTTTCCAAAGAGGAGAATTCTGAAAAGATAAGCGAATATTTTATTCTGTTGATCTCAACTCTTGTTGGTATGAACTTCATGATCTCATCCGGTCACTTTTTGATGTTCTATATAGGACTTGAACTGGCAACGATTCCAATTGCTGCATTAGCGGCGTTTGACCGTTACAGGAACAAGTCAGCTGAGGCTGGTATCAAGCTCATATTATCTTCTGCACTTTCAAGCGGAATTCTGTTATACGGGCTCTCCCTGATATATGGCACCACAGGAACATTTTATTTTAATGAAGTAGCTGCTCTGATTAATAGTAATAACCTTCAGATGCTGGGATTCATCTTTTTCTTTGCCGGTATGGCATTCAAGATCTCAATAGTTCCGTTCCATCTATGGACAGCTGACGTATATGAGGGATCTCCGGTTAACATTACATCTTATCTTTCAGTAATTTCAAAAGGAGCTGCTGTTTTCATCCTGATAATAATCCTGTTCACAGTTTTTCCTGTTATTATTACCACATGGCAGAAGACCATCTATGTCACTTCTGTACTGACAATGACTATTGGAAACCTCTTTGCCATTCGTCAGCAGAATCTAAAGCGTTTTCTCGCATTTTCATCCATATCCCAGGCTGGTTATATCCTCCTTGGTTTTATTGGCGGAAATCAACTGGGAATGGCCGCAGTGGTCTACTATATCCTTGTCTACATATTTTCCAATCTCGGGGCATTTGGAGTGGTAATTGCAATTTCAAACGCTACGGACAAAGAAAACATCGATGACTACAACGGGTTGTATCATACAAATCCCAAACTAAGCCTGATAATGACTCTTGCATTGTTCTCCCTGGCGGGGATACCGCCTGTTGCAGGGTTTTTCGGAAAATTCTTCCTTTTCACCGCAGCTGCCGAGAAAGGTTTTTATCTGCTGGTATTTATCGCTGTAGTGAATACAATCATATCTTTATATTATTACCTGCTTGTTGTCAAGGCAATGTTCATAAACAAAAATGAAGCAGCGATTGAGAAATTCAAAAGTGACTTTATGACAAAATTTGCCCTTGGAATTTGTGTTGCCGGTATTGCTGCTACAGGCTTTGCAAGCATCATTTTTGAGGTAATAAAGAATATGAGCTTTGGGGTATAAATACCCGGTGCTGGCTTTGCCGGCCGAAGCCTTGGCGAAGGCTGGGTGCAAGGTACAGGGTGCGAGGCACTTTGGAGAAAATAAGAGACATGAACAACATAACCATAAGATATGGCAATAAATAATGCGAAACATCTGGTAGGCGAAATTGACGGCGTCCGCTGCACCATTATCGAATCTGGCACCTCTCTTGAGCGTGTTGCTTTCTTAAGAGATCTTTTGGAATTCAATAATCTGGAAGTTAAAGAGATAGAGGAACCTTCAGAGACCCCGGGTGAAGAATCAAAATATACTATTGGCGTTACGAATCTCCTGTTCAATCCTGTATTCGCAATATATGAAAGACAGTTAAAAACCAGGGAAGGGTCGCCCGTTACTCCCGGATACTGGAAGCAGGAATGCATTGAATGCGACCCAAGGTACTGGATGAGAAGAAAATCAAATCCGGGCTCACATACCGGGTAGACAGCCACTAGCTATAATTGCCTCGGGAAATTTTTAGCATCCTTCTTTTCCAACAATAATGAAACAGCCATTATAAACTCTTTTTGAACCAGTGGCTTCTGGAACACCATATCCGCTCCTAAATATTTTGCACTGGGAAGATACCCCTGGGGACCTATCCTTCCGCCACCTGAAATAGCAATTATTTTCAATTCAGGATAATTCTTTCTAAGCTCCAGTATCGTTTCCAATCCTTCTTTACCAGGCATTATAATATCAGTTATCACCATATCTGGTTTATTCTCTTCAAATATCTCCATGCCTTCTATTCCGTTTAAAGCCACATCTACTTCATGGCCTTCCTTTTCAAGCATTTTTTTAATCATAAGAAGAATGGAGGGCTCATCATCCAAAACAAGAATTTTAGCCATAGATTAACCATTTTTATTATTATTCTTATCCAGTACTTTTCTGATTATCTTACTGAAATCGTCCAATCGCATCGGTTTTAAAATAACTTCAGAAATTCCGTTTTGAATTAATATTTCTTCTGATAAATTATCAGCAAACCCTGTAATGATTATTATTTTTAATCCTGGATTTATTTCTTTCATCAGAGTAGCCAACTCTGTCCCTGTTATTCCGGGCATACTTTGGTCAGTGACCAGGAGTGAATATTTCTCCGGATTTTTCTTAAATTCATCAAGTGCAGAAAGGCTGTCATTCTGAATAGAAACCTTGTATCCAAGATTCTCAAGCATTTTTTTCCCCATAAAGGTAATCTCCGGTTCATCATCGACAAACAGGATGTGTTCAACTCCTTTAATAAGCTTCTTTTCAGATTTATAAGAATCCAGTTTATCAGTGCCATGTTTAGGAAGATAGATTTTAAATGTAGATCCCTTTCCGGGCGCACTGTCAACTTCTATTGCCCCTCCGTAATTATTTATTATTCCATGAACCACAGAAAGGCCCAGTCCCGATCCTGACCCTACCTCTTTACGGGTAAAGAATGGCTCAAATATCCGTTCCTTGGTTTTCAGGTCCATACCATAACCCGTATCAGAAATTGTAAGCCTTATATAGTTTCCGCTTTTAAGATTAGGGATTTTTTCTGCAGATTTCTGATTAACATTAACAGCATCCAGCCTCACATCAAGAATGCCGCCATTTGTGAGCATGGCATGATTGGCATTTGTACACAGGTTCATAACTATCTGATGGATGTGAGTAGGATCGGCCAATACGGTACCTATATTCTGATCCAGCTGCTGTTTAATCTCGACGCCAGGTGGAAAAGAGGCTTTAAGAAGATTAAGCACCTCTGCAACAATTGGTTGTAAGTGAATAGGTTTCTTTTCAAAATCTACCTCCCTGCTGAAAGTAAGTATCTGCTGAACAAGATCTTTTCCCCGGAGTGCGGCATTATTAATCTGCTCAATATCAAATCTAAGGTTACTCTCTTCAGGAAGCTCTTCACGAGCCATATCGGTATAACCCAGAATTGGCGTCAGAATGTTATTGAAGTCATGGGCGATGCCTCCTGCCAGCGTTCCTATAGTTTCCATTTTCTGCAGCTGAAATAATTTCTTTTCCAGTTCTACTCTTTCCCTTTCAAATTTCTGACGTATTTCTATCTCTTTTTTCAGATCTATATTTGCATCTGAAAGTTGTATGGTCCGTTCCTGAACCCTTTTTTCAAGAGCATTATTAGCAGTTTTGACATTCTCCTTTTCCTGTTCGAGAAGTATTCTCATATAGAACTCTTTGCGTGCTGACAGCTCAAGGGAATAACTTATTAACATACCAATCAGATTGGCACTGATAAAGAAATAATTATTATTCACGAGGATTGTAACCGGTGTTTGTGAAAGCCAGATTGCTGAAATTTCATATAGGATAACAATTGACCAGCCGGCAATGGATGCGTAAATAAACCTCGCCCTTATAAATGTATATCCGAATATGAAAATTAGTATCAGACCTGCATAGTATGTATATACTTCTACTTTCGCAGCATAAAAGATCATGATTATTATCCCGAAACCTGTGGTGAACATTATCCATGAGATAATGAACTGCATGTATTTTTTAAATAATTTTGAATACGAGAAAATGAAAACGCCAATCAATATAGGGAATACAACACCAAACCGTATAAACCAGAAAGCAGTCTTCAGATCAGGAACCATGACGGCATCAAGAAAAGCAAAAGCTCCATAAAAGATCATGGAGAGGATTAAGGAGAATCTGAAAGGATTAAGGGATTTTATAAAATAATCCTCCTGAAATTCCTTTTCGTACTGAATTATGTCACCCGTAAAGGCAAGAGTCAGATAATTTATCGATAAGGGTTCCTGTCCTGCTGATGGAAACCCCAGAAAGCTTCTTCCAACACTATTGAAAATACTCATAGATGAAGAACTTAATTTTTCTTAAATATCTGTTGGAAGGATTTTTAAACTTTTCTTATTTTGAGGAAAAGGTTAATACCAAGTGGCTCCTTCTCAACGCTAACCATCTCTTTATCAACGTTAGCTTCTGATGCAATCCGGAAGAGATCCGATTCGGTCCTTAGATTAAGGTACCAGTCCGAAAGTACTTCCATGAGCCTTTTAGTCGGATTTTTTGTGCTGAAATTGCTTATGACCATTTCACCATCATCAGTGAGGCAGTTAATATATTTCCTGATGAGAAATGTAAAATGTTTATCCTTGAAATAGTCAAACAAGCCAGCACTCCAGATCAGATCATATAACCTGTATGAATTGAATCGTAGTGCATTAATCCTGTTGTATGAGATCTGACCATTGAACCTGTAATTCTTTTTCATTGAGAAATCAATTGCTGACTGGTCAAAATCAATAAGATCAAAACTTATTTTACTGGACTCTGAATAGTTGGTCATAAATTCATAAACATCCGATGCAGGTCCGGATCCAAGTATTAGAACTCTGGGGTCTTCTTTTTTTGTAACAAGCTTTTTACAGTATTCTAAAAAGAAATCCTTCCTGTTCCTGACGGCTATTGCCCCGGGCTGATTCTGAAAGAAGAGATCCCAGTTCCTGTACTTTGGGTCCTCATTGATATCAAATTTATAAATCTTATCTATAAGAGTAAAATCACCCGGGTAACCAAATGGTTTTACAAATCCATGACCTATTAATGTATTATCATTAAGGATAGTATTGATTCTTTCTCTGAAATCATCAATTTCAGAAGCATCCAGGTTATTGACGATTGATGTGAATTCACAGTAATCCAGAGGTTCAGGGCCCCCCTTTCCTATAAGATAATCAATAAACTCAAATACATTATTATCAAGTTTATTCTTAAACTCAATTGCATTCCTCATGACAGAGACGAAATATAATTAGCAGACAATGACGTTGAATGTTCCCTAACAAAATAAAGTCTTAAATATAATTTTACTTTTTGTCAATACAATAGATTATTCCAAAAATCAGCAAAAATCTCTCTGATCGTAACTAATCAGTGCCTAGAGTTTGGAGTGCCTGGAGTGCCTGGCTCACTTTAAGTACTGATTAATTACCTCTGATCAATTAAATGGTATTAATTTTCAGGTATCCCCGAAGTATCTTTTATCAGATTAAAACATCGCTGCTGGAAAAATCATAAATTATCATCATTCCAGATCTGCCATGCCCTCTCAGCCTGGGAATAGAGCATTTTTATCCCGGAAATAACCGAACATCCCATTTTAATTCCTGATTGTAAAAACAGGGTAAGCTCAGGATTATAAACCAGATCGAATAGTATATGATTTTCATTTAGCAGGCTGTAATTGATTTCCGGCCTGGTCTCAGTGTCAGGAAACATTCCAAGGGGTGTGGTGTTAATAATCAGGCTTGCATCCGATAAAATACGGGAGTTAAGATCCGAATAATCAATATTACCTGGCCTTTTATTCCGGGATACCTGAGTGATATTCCAGCCTGATTTTTTAAGTACATAACAGACTGACCTGGAACTACCTCCTGTACCAAGAACAATTGCATTTTTAGTCTCTCGTCCAAGATAGGGTGAAAGTGAGTCAGCAATACCGGCAATATCACTGTTGTAACCATGTAACTGAATCCTGTCTTCCCCCCTTTTAATCTTTAAAACATTCACCGCTCCAATTTCGTGTGCTTCATTATCAATAAAATCTAAATACTTGATTACTTGCGATTTATAGGGAATTGTTACATTCAAGCCCAGAAGATCAGGCTCTTTTTCAAGTATTTCATAAAGCATTCGGATGTCGGAGATCGGGAAATTTTCGTAACTGGAGTCGGTAATATTTTCCTTTAGAAATTTATCGGTAAAATAACCCTTTGAGAAAGAATGCCCGAGCGGATATCCTATGAGGCCATATTTTCTCATAATCAAAGTTTTAAGATTTTGCCGGAAAATATTTGCCTGACACCTAAGGTTTCAACTCATCGGGCAGGAACTGAAAGAAGGTATCTCCGCGTAGTCCGAGACGCAGCGACTCAAGCGGAATGATCTCAGCTGGCGCTATATTGCCAAGATTAACATTAGCCCCAAAATTTTTAATAAACCATGCCTGCTGAGATTTCAATGGTGCTTCCCACAGGACATTCTCCAGTTTTACATGCTCTGATATTGCACTTATTATCCTCTTATTAATTGAACCATCTTCATTGTATATCCCTGTGGTTCCCGACTCTCTGGCTTCAGCAATAACTTTTATTGATCCGGCAATAAGTTCTGATTTCATCATAGAAACCCATTCCTCAGGGGAATAAATCACATCAGCTTTTTTCGACCCCACTTCAGAAATAACCGTAAATCTTTCAGCCAGCCTGGAGATATATTCGAGCTTTCTTTGATGCTCGATATCATATGATCCGTCAGAAACCTCAACCAGTTCAACCTCATATCTATCCAGAAAGTCAATATACTCTTTGAACATGTTCCTTATTATAAAAGCCTCAAAAAGGGTGCCTCCAAAATAAGGAATAACCCCTCCCTTCTTATAGATCTGAATTTTCTTATCGAATCCTGGAGTTATAAGGGATGTACCAAAGCCAAGTTTAACAAAATCGGTGTATTCACAACCTACAGAGATAAAATCCTCAGCTTCCCTGATACTTAAGCCTTTGTCCATTACCATCGTAAGACCAGAATTTCGCGGTTTGGCTGTTCGTTCTGGCAAAAAAGGAAGAACATTATTCATTTTCCGGTATATGATTTTGTGACAGATTAATCCAAAAGAAAATTTTCAGAAAGAAGTTTTTTTATCTTCCTTGTTAAAAGCTTGCCGGGGAAAATGTCCTCAAAATCTTTGAATAAATCTTTATCGAGGGTTACAGCAAGAGACAGGTGGCGGAATGCTTTTTCCGAAGATCCGGTTTGAAGATAAAATGAGGCGAGAAGGTAATTTATGCCAGGAATATCACCCGTTATTTTATAAGCATGAGTAAGGTAAGGAAGGGCTTTTGACACAAGACCGTCTGCAAGAATTATCTTTCCGAGGTCAACCCATACTTCATCATAATAGGCATCCAGTTTAAGTGCCTCCCTGAAGCATCTCAAAGCTGCCTTCTTCTCTCCTTTTGAATAGTGAGCTTTCCCGAGCAGATACCATATTTCGGGATTTTCATCATCAAGACGAACAGCTTTTCTGAAAAAAATCAGACTGTCGTCAGTATTTCCGGTATTAAGTGCAAGAACGCCGAGACCAAACCATGGGTCAGCAAAATCAGGAGCCAGCTCAATTGCTTCCTGATAATATTTTCTAGCCATAATAACCTCATTCAGCTTCTCATAACACTCTGCAAGATAAGTCATTGCTTCAAAGCTATCAGGCTCGTTTTCAAGATATTCGTGATAAACGGGTACTGCCTCCGAATACCTTTCAATATTATTCAGGATATTTCCTTTGTTGAACAATGCGAACGTATTCTGAGAGTTTATTGCCAGTGCGTAGTCATAAGCTTCCATCGCATTTTCGTACATCTCAAGCTTATTATATATAATACCCAGGTTATACCATGCACTGTCAGAGAATGGTTCTTCTTCGAGGTATTTCAGATAATAATTGATGCTGTTGTCAAAATCTTCGATCTTCTCATACGCATATGCAAGATCATACAGATGTGCCTTGAATTCAGGCTCCATCTGAACAAGCCGTTCCATATAAGGAATCAGATGCTCGTAATAATTCAGGTTTTGAAGAACAGATGTTATGGCAAAAAGGATGTTCTCAACATCTTCAGAGTCGAGAGTCAGCGAATAATCAAACATTCTCTTTGCACCCTGAATATCTCCCAGCATTCCATATGCAGTGCCTTTGGCAATATAGAGCTCATGATTGCCCGGTTCAATATTCTCAAGTTTCCTGAGCAATCTGAGGGCCTCCACTGCCCTGCCCTTGTCAAGCAACACTCTGGCCTTTCTTAGCTGGATTGATACAGAATGAGGATGCTGCTCCGTTGCCAGAGTGGCAGCCTCGAAAGCTTTAGCAGAATTGTTGCTTTCAATATAATAATCTATAATTGTCTCAAATTCGATGACATCAAAAAAATAACTTTCATTATTTTTTCTCATTTTCTCGAACTTCTGCACTGCATTCTTCACCTCTTCCTCGTAGGAAGATCCATACTTATCCTCTTCCATCCCTCTTATAGATATGTATCCGCACAAAAATAACACTATTTTTAATACTGCCTGTTAACGTAATATTCAATTATCAACATTTTAATTATTTTATAAACACCTATAATCCAGTATAATATGAAAATATGAATTAATTGTGAACTATTTTTTCAATCTTAACGCAACCTCTGAAGACAAATATTCATCTAATGTTTGTAATGAAGGATCTTTTATCAAAATATACCCTATTTACCCTAGAATTAACCTAAATTCTATTTTTGAAAGACCGGGATCAAACCCGGTTTTTCATTTTTTACATATCTTTACAGAAGGAATAATAATTTGATCAGCCATGAAGAAATTATTTGCCAATACTTATATCCTGCTTATAATTAGCATGTTATTGATATCAATATCTGTAATTCACTGCAAAAAGGATGAAGATCCTGTTAAATATCCCAATGGTGTATTCCCTGATACAGTTTTAAATCTTCTGGGATTAAACTCATCTTATGATGATTATAATTCAACAGGAAATCAGTTATCAGGAGGGTTACCTCTGATATTTTCAAGCAACAGGAAAAGTTTGGGAGGGCAGTTCGATCTGGAGCAGGGTCTGATCACTTTTACCTTTGATCAGAATAATGGTAATTTCACGCTTACCAGCGGAATGACTCAGGATGCATTTATGGCGAAACTGATAGATGCAGCAGAAACTACTGGGGATGATTTTGGTCCTTATCGTACATTCAGTTCATATGATGGTTTTGAATATTTAATTCTTGCTTCTGAAAACGTCGATGGAAATCTTGATCTGAAATATCTCAAAAACCGGCCGGTAAATGGCAGCACACTACCTGAAATTGATGGACCTAATCCGGTTAAACTGCTGAATACCAGCAGTGATGACGCCTATCTTAGTTTTGATCTAAACCTTGATTCCGCTTATTTCACAGCCAACATCGAAGGCAATTTTGATATTTATTTTAGTAAAAGACCTGAAGGACAAGATATTGGTGCCTGGTTTGACCTTGACTACTCTGCCTCTGAAATGGTTGACAGCATCAATAGCCCTGGTGATGATAAATGCCCGATGTTATATAATAAGTTTATGGTATTTACCTCTGACAGGCCGGGAGGCTTCGGAGGTTTTGACCTCTATTATTCTCTCTTCAAAAACGGGAAGTGGAATTCTCCTGTGAACTTTGGGCCGACAATCAATACTTCGTCAGATGAATACCGGCCGCTTCTCGGTTTTTATTCCGGTTTTGAAAATATCTACATGATATTCTCATCAGATCGTCCTGGTGGTAAGGGAGGCTTCGATCTCTATTTCACAGGGCTCGAAGTACCTGAATAATAAGATTAAGTTCTTAAGTCCGGATTATTTCCCCTTTTTGCTGCAAGAAGTGTATTGCGTAAAAGAGAAACACGTGTCATTGGTCCTACTCCACCCGGAACAGGCGTTATATATGAACATTTCGGGGCAACATTCTCAAAGTCAACATCTCCTGCAAGCTTAAATCCAGATTTGGTCTCAGTGCTTTGAATCCTTGTAGTACCTACATCGACGACTACCGCCCCGATTTTTACCATATCCGCAGTTACGAATCCTGGAGATCCGATAGCTGCTATGATAATATCAGCCTGACTGACAACTGTCTGGATATTTCTTGTCCGGCTGTGGACAACAGTAACTGTAGCATCCATTCCTTTCTGGGAGAGAAGAATGCTTACCGGTCTGCCGACAATATTACTGCGCCCGATAACAACGCAATACTTCCCTGATGTCTCGATCCGGTATCTCTTTAAAAGCTCAACAATTCCGTAGGGAGTTGCCGGTAGATATCCTGGCAGACCAATTACCATTCGTCCAATATTAACAGGATGAAATCCATCAGCATCTTTTCGAGGATCAATTGCTTCGATCACCTTATGTTCAGAAATGTGACCGGGTAATGGCAACTGGACTATGAACCCGTCGACGTCATCATCCTTGTTAAGCAGCTCAATCTGTGCTAACAACGCTGACTCTTCAATCTCATTCCCAAACCGTATCAGGGTTGACTTGAAACCGACTTCCTCACAATCTTTTACCTTGTTGGAAACATAGGTTTCGCTTGATCCATTATTCCCAACAAGAATTGCTGCGAGGTGAGGGATTTTCTTTCCTTCAGATCTTATCTTTGCAACTTCTTCTGCAATCTCCTTTTTAATTTCAGAAGCAACTTTTTTACCATCAATAAGGTTGTACATATTATTATTATTTTTTACCCATCAGCTTTGCAACGTTCCCGCTTTTAGTCATCATCTTCATCATCTTCCGTGTCTCCTCGAATTGTTTCAGGAGCTTATTCACCTCCTGTACACTTGTACCGCTGCCCAATGCAATTCTTTTGCGCCTGCTTCCATTCAATACTACGGGATTAACTCTCTCTTCAGGTGTCATGGACCGTATAATAGCTTCAATACCTTTAAATGCATTATCATCAATGTCCAGATCCTTAACTGCTTTTCCAACACCAGGGATCATTGACATGAGGTCCTTGACATTACCCATCTTCTTTATCTGCTGGATCTGGGTAATAAAATCATTAAAATCGAACTGGTCTTTTGCGATCCTCTTCTGCAGTTTCCTTGCCTCCTCAGTATCAAATTGTTCCTGAGCTTTTTCAACGAGGGAAACAATATCCCCCATCCCAAGTATTCTGTCTGCCATCCTTTCCGGGTAAAAGATGTCAATAGCATCCATTTTCTCACCCGAACTCACAAACTTGATTGGCTTGTTAACAACAGATTTAATTGAAAGTGCAGCTCCTCCTCTTGTGTCACCATCCAGCTTGGTTAATACAACTCCATCAAAATCAAGTCTTTCATTGAACTCCCTTGCAGTATTGACAGCGTCCTGTCCAGTCATGGAATCTACAACAAAAAGTATCTCATGTGGATTCACGGCATTCTTTACCGAAGAGATTTCCTTCATCATCTCCTCATCGATAGCCAATCGTCCGGCAGTATCAATTATTATCAGATCGTGACCTTTAATTTTTGCCTCCTTCACAGCATTCCTGGCAATAACCACAGGCTCCATATTCCCATCTTCAGTATAAACAGGCACTTCCACCTGAGCACCGATTATTTTTAACTGCTCAATAGCAGCTGGTCTGTAAACGTCGCATGCTACCAGCAATGGATTTTTGCCCCGTTTTGACTTTACCCATTTTGCCAGTTTCCCGCTGAATGTTGTTTTTCCTGATCCCTGAAGACCTGCTATTAATATTATGGAGGGATTGATTTTAATATTAATATCCGTCCTATCACCGCCCATCAGGTCAACCAGTTCGTCATGAACAATTTTGACCATCATCTGTGATGGATTTACGGATTTAAGGACCTCCTGCCCCAACGCTTTCTGCTTGACAGTGTCAGTAAATTGCTTTGCAATTTTAAAATTGACATCAGCATCCAGCAAGAGCCCTTCTGACCTCTTTAAGTGTTTCAGCAATATTGATTTCAGATATCCTTCCCTGTCCTTTAAGAATTTTAAAGGACTTCTCCAGCCTGTCACTTAGATTCTCAAACATATATTTACGATAAGATTAAATTATCTAATTAACTATAAGTCATTTATTGTCATTTATTGTCATTTGTTGTCATTTGTTGTATTGATTAAAATTTGTTTTACTACTTAATGACGCGAAGCTAATGACTATTTAATGACGCCGAAGGCCTTACATGCGTTCAGGCATCTCAATACCCAGAAGCCACATACCTTTTGAAAGGACCTCGCTTGTAAGACGTGACAGAACCAGTCTGAAATCTCTTTGTGAAGTTTCGGCTTCCCCAAGAATTGTATACTCATGATAAAACTGATTATATTCCCTGGCCAGGTCATAACAGTAATTGGCAATTAATGCCGGGCTGTATTCTGCAGCAGCTTCTGCAACAGTTTCTGAAAACCGGCGTAGCAATTTTATAAGGTCCAGTTCCTTTGCTACAGGCTTAATTAAGGAAAGATCAGGGATCTTCTCACTGAATTCCGGCCTGCTGCGCTTTCCTCAAAACAGATTTTATCCTGGTATAAGTATACTGAATGAATGGTCCTGTATTACCATTAAAATCAATTGACTCTTCAGGATTGAATGTCATATTTTTCCGCGGATCTACTTTAAGTATAAAATATTTTAGCGCACCCAGTCCTATTTTACGGAATATATCCTCCTTTTCAAGGTCAGTAAAATCAGAAAGTTTCCCAAGTTCCAGTGATACTTTCCTTGCAGTATCATGCATCTCTGTTATAAGATCATCTGCGTCAACCACTGTACCTTCCCTTGACTTCATGCGGCCTTCAGGCAATTCCACCATTCCATATGAGAAATGGATCAGACCCTCAGCCCAGGGATATCCCATCCTTTTCAGGACAGCTTTCAATACCTGAAAATGATAGTTCTGTTCATTTCCTACAACATAGATATTCTTATCAAATTTATAGTCGTTATACCTGCCCACAGCTGTTCCCAGATCCTGTGTCATATATACCGCTGTTCCATCGGAACGTAAAAGAAGTTTCTGGTCAAGTCCGTCAGCTGTCAGATCGGCCCAGATTGAACTATCTTCATTCCTGTAAAGAATATTTTGTTCAAGGGCGGTGAGCACCAACTCCCTCCCTATTTTATATGTATCTGATTCATAATATATTATGTCGAAATCAACACCCAGTTTCTTATAGGTTTCATCAAACCCGGCATACACCCATGAGTTCATCATTTTCCACAGGCTGATAACTTCATTCTCTCCGGATTCCCACTTAAGGAGCATGTCCCTGATCTCTTTCATAAGGGATGCTGATGTCCTGGCCTCCTGTTCAGGCACACCATCCATGATAAGTTTTTCAACCTGAGCCTTGTACTCTTTTTCAAAAAGGACATAGTATTTTCCTACAAGGTGATCGCCTTTCATCCCCGAAGATTCAGGTGTCTCTCCTTTACCGAATTTCTGCCATGCCAGCATTGACTTGCAGATATGAATCCCCCTGTCATTGACAATGTTCGTCTTTATAACTTTATTACCGGTTGCGGATAACAGCCTGTAAAGTGAAAAACCAAGAAGGTTATTCCGGATATGGCCCAGGTGAAGGGGTTTATTTGTATTGGGGGAAGAATATTCAACGAGAATTGTATCAGGGTCGGTCACCCTGCATTTAGTCAGATGATCATCCTCAACAGCCATCTTTCCAAAATACCCTAACCACCAGGCATCAGAAATCTCCAGGTTCAGAAAACCTTTTATCACATTAAAACCGGATACGGCAGGAAAATTTTCCATCAGATGGATTCCGATTGTCTCGGCCGTCTTTTCAGGAGTGTTTTTTGAGAAGCGCAGCAGAGGAAAAACAACCAGGGTAAAATCTCCCTTGAAATCCTTTCTGGTTTCCTGCAACTGGATCAGATCATCTGAAACATCGCTATTATAGATTTTTCCAATAGCTTCCTTTATCTTGCCTTTAAGAACAATCTCCATCTTTTTTTTAAAATTTCAGGCAGCAAATATAATACTAAAAAAGATCGATCTAAAGGAAATCATTATCAAAAAGGTGAGTGAACCGCCCCTTCTTTGTGTTCAGTTTATACCAACATGCAATTTTATTTGACAACTGAACGTTTCTTTTTGATAAAGAATCCAAGATACTTAAGAAAGATATTCTAATTTTGATTGTAATATTAATAACATAAAGTAATAAAGCTTCACTGTGGAACTAAGCACCCTGTTTATTGAACCAACCGCTAAAACACCCCAGATTGATTTAAATCCTATTACGGGTGAACTTATTTTGTCAGGAAGATCAATCCCTGAGAACGCAAGCAAGATATATGAAAATATTCTTAACTGGGTGACCGAATACGCCAAGCGACCAAAGTACACAACAAATCTGAGGTTTAATCTTGAATATTTCAATACGTCATCCTCAATCTGGCTTGCCAAAATTGTAAGGGCACTATGCAACATTGAGAATAATGAATATACACTCATGATTCATCTTTACTTCAGCATTGAAGAATTTGACAATATGGACGTTGACGATATAAAAGATGAACTCCACCCTATTATCCATATGGTTGGAACCCCGACTGTAAACCTGCTGATTAAACTCTACGGTACTGATGAAGACGGGTCGATCCTGAAAGAGTCGATGGTTTTGCTTTAGTTCTTTCCTTCAACATTTCTGTTTTAATCATCCTTTCTTCGTTTTTTTGGTATAACTTTATTACGCCAATTTATTGTTACGGTCATGCGAACAGTATACATTGTCCTGCTTTCAATAATCTGTACCATGGAAACATTTTCCCAAAACAAAACCACTGACAGGCAACCAGTTGCTGCAGGTAAATTTTATTCCTCCGACAAACAGACTCTTGCCGCCGACATATCCGGACTTTTTGAAAGCGGCAAAAAATCTCCTGCCGGCTGGAATGTGAGAGCAATCATCACTCCTCACGCAGGCTATGTCTTTTCTGGAAAAATTGCAGCTGAGGCTTTTCAATCAATTCCCAGGAATTCGGTATACAAGAATATTTTTATAATAGGTTCCAGCCACGTTATGTCATTCGAAGGCGCATCAGTCTATAATTCTGGCGATTACATAACTCCGCTCGGCAAAATTACAGTGAACAGGGAGATCGCCGACAGGCTTATCCACGACAATAAGGTATTCAATTTTCCCGTAGATGCTCATGCTCAGGAACATAGTATTGAAGTGCAAATTCCTTTTATTCAATACTACTTTAAAGAGACACCACCGATAGTTCCAATTATCATCGGGACGCATAATGAATCGACAGTAAGAAAGATTGCGGAGGCTCTCAGACCATATTTTACAGATGAAAACCTTTTTGTAATCAGCAGTGATTTCTCCCATTACCCTTCCTATTCAAATGCAAACAGAACGGATAATATTACGGCACAGAGTATTGAATCGGGAAAGCCGGAGAAATTCCTGTATACCTTGAAAATGAATTCCGAAGAATTGGTGCCTGGTCTTGCCACCAGCATGTGTGGATGGACATCTGGACTCGCACTTTTATACCTTACTGAGGGTAATAAGAACATTGAAATTAAACATATCGACTATTGCAATTCAGGCGATTCGCGCTTTGGCAATAAAAACGAAGTTGTAGGTTATCACGCATTTGCTGTAATTGACAAACAGGAGAAGACCGAAAAATCAGGTGACAATTCGACAGATATTGTGTTCACAAAAGCTGAAAAGAATCTGCTTTTCAAAATAGCCGAAGGAAGTATCAGGACAATGCTGTATGAGAATAAAAGAATTTCGCCGGACGAGAAGGAGATGACGGAAAACCTCAAAAAACAACTGGGGGTATTCGTAACTCTGAAGGTTAATGGTGCTTTAAGAGGTTGTATCGGGAGGTTCATTTCCTCTGATCCCCTGTATCTTGTAGTAAGGGAATCTTCGCTCTCTTCTGCATTTGAGGATCCGAGGTTCACTCCCCTGACTAAAGAGGAATTTGAAAAAACGGAGATTGAAATAACAGTTCTTGGCCCTTTGAAAAAGATAAATGATATCAGCGAAATAGTTTTAGGAAAACATGGGATATATATTAAAAAAGGGTTAAGATCCGGAACAATGCTTCCCCAGGTAGCAACTGAGAATAAATGGACAGTAGAGGATTTTCTTGGCTATACCTCGAGGGATAAGGCAGGAATAGGATGGACCGGATGGAAGGATGCAGAAATCTTTATTTATGAAGGAGTTGTACTGAGAAGATAACCAGGGATAATTATGTATCATATTCCCGCTTCATCAGAGATCAGGCTTAACCTTTTTATCATAGGCCTTGTAAGCTCATCTGTTCAGCTTCTCCTGTTACGTGAGATGCTTAATATATCGGGCGGGTATGAACTGGTAACCGGCATATTTCTGGGATCATGGCTCATAGGTTCATCCATTGGAGCAGCACTCGCAGGAAGCTCGAAGCTTATTGATATAAAAAGAATAAATCTCCTCTTTTCACTGACTCCTGTTTTATCAATTGGGTTGATGTTTTTCCTGGCAAGGATGTTCCTGAACACAGGAGAGACTCCTTCATTCCTTGTGAGCCTTGTTTATACTTTTTTGGTTTTGCTCCCTTTTTGTATAACATCCGGATTTACTTTTGTCAAACTGATTTCCTTTGCCAGATCAGGGAATCATTTATCACCCGGAACATCATTTTCGATTGAGACTACAGGAGGTGTGGTCTCAGGCATTTTGATATCATTTCTAACATCAGGAATATTAAATACCTACCAGCTTTTTCTTCTGACTATGCTTTTGTCAGTATCCTATGTGCTTTTGTCTTATTACATAATTAATCCTCGTTATAAACTGACTGCCAGGATAGTGATTTGTGTACTTGCAGCTTTGATAATCTTAACAAACCCTGATCTGCTGTTCAGGCAGGTCCTGATCCCCGGGATTACCGTAACGGGCTCGGAAGATACACCATACGGCAATTTGACTTATGGAGAATACCACGGGGAAAAAAGTACCTACTACAATCAAAGACTGCTTACCTATAATTACGACGTGGTTGAACGTGAGGAGAATATCCATTATGCCATGCTCCAGAGTGATTCTCCCGATAAAGTAGTCTTAATCTCGGGGGGGCTCAGTACTCTGCTGCCTGAAGTAATAAAATATCCTGTCAAAGAGATTATATATATCGAAAGAGATCCGGCTCTTGCCAGAAACTCGTCTGTACCTGTGGATTCACAGGCAATAAAACTTTCAGTAATGAGCAGCGATGCATTCAGATATATCAGGAAAGCCGGGGTAGCTGATGTTATTATTCTTTCTGTCCCTCCTCCCTCCACTTTGCAGTTAAACAGATATTATACAACTGAATTTTTCAGAGCCGTAAGAGGTAAGCTAAATGAAGGCGGCATTTTCATGTGCTCACCCGGTCCGGGAAATGACTACTTCAACAAAGAATCGGTAAACCTGTACTCATCAATCTTTAACAGCTTATCATCTGTCTTCAGCAATGTAAAGCCAGTATTGGGGAATAAACTCTATTTCATTGCATCCGACAAAAAACTCTCAGTTTCATTTTGCAAGCTCGCTGAAATGAAAAAAATAAGCAACATTTATGTCAGTAACGACTTCCTTTCAGATGATCTGATTATGAAAAAGACTGTGGAGATTTCAGAGTTGATGAATCCAGACATAAGACAAAACAAATCTTCCTTCCCGGTTGCAAGCCACCATTTTCAAGCTTACAGTTTCAGTAAATACGCTGGTGAGAAGATACCTGCCATAGTAATCCTTTTATGCGTCTTCGCAGCCCCGCTGCTGCTGATAAAGGGAAGATATATGCTGATGTATTTCAGCGCTTCAGCCCTGGCAGGCTTTGAAATAATTATCCTTCTGACACTTCAGATAATAGTAGGAAACATGTATCAGCTTACGGGTCTTATAATAGCCGGGTTGATGGCAGGTCTGGCAATAGGTTCAGGAGTAAATATTAAATTACTCAATGGACTGTCACCGGTAAAAACCGGAATCTTACTTCTTATAATGTATTCCCTGACCGGATTGCTGTATAACTCCATTACTGCGATAAAACATGATATAGCGGTCGGGCTTATTATTCTTACAGCTTTCCTGCCCGCACTTCTGACAGGGAGGATCTTTCGTGAACTTACAGCGAAAAGGCATGAAATGGAATTGATATCTTCAGTTTACAGTGCTGACCTTGCCGGTTCAGCACTGGGGTTCATTCTGGTTGCCGGTGTGGCAATTCCTGCTCTTGGAATTCAATTCTCGATCTTTCTGCTGTCATCATTAATTTTAACAGGACTTCTTTTTGGAACAATTGGTAACAAGTTGTAGTTTTAATGTGGAAATATACCTTTCAAAGGAAATGCAACCAGAACAATACAATGTCAGCAAGCGTGAATTTCTGAAGAAATCGCTGTGTCTCTCTGCCGGATTAATGTGTTTTCCATGCAGGACGCTACTCTCCGGGAAGGATTCTGATCAGCAGGGAATTTACAAAAGAGTTGCCATGTACCAGGAAGAAACTTCACGGGGCATAATGTGCAGGATCTGTCCCAATGCATGTGTCCTTAAAGAGGGGCAATTAAGCAAGTGCAGAAACAGGAAGGTCCGCAACTCAAAATTATATACACTTGCTTTCGGTAATCCATGTGCGGTAAATGTTGATCCAATCGAAAAGAAACCTTTGTTTCATTTCTTGCCAGGATCAAGGGCTTACTCAATAGCTACTGCCGGCTGCAACCTGGCTTGTCTTAATTGTCAGAACTGGACAATATCCCAGACAAGCCCTGATAAAACTAGAAACTATTCACTTTCCCCGCAGGAGGTAGTTAAAGAATGTATTGCCAGCGGTTGCAGGTCAATTGCCTATACTTATTCTGAACCGATGACATTTTATGAATATGTATTTGAAACAGCTACCCTGGCAAAAAAAGCAGGGATAAAAAACGTTGTAAAATCAAATGGTTATATAAACCCCGAGCCTCTGAAAAACCTTTGTTCTGTAATTGATGCGGCTGATATCGATCTTAAAGCCTTCACTGAATCAACTTACCTTAAACTCACAGGTGGAAAATTGCAGCCGGTTCTGGATTCCCTGAAGGTCTATAAGGAGATGGGGGTATGGCTGGAAATAACCAATCTTGTGGTCCCTACATGGACTGATAATCTTGCAGAAATACGAAGCATGTGCAAATGGCTGTCCAATAATGGATTCCGAAATACTCCCATCCATTTCAGCAGATTTTACCCTATTCATAAGCTTGAACAATTGCCTCCTACTCCTGTTGATATATTAAATAAAGCTGCAGGTATAGCAGCCGAAGAAGGTTTATTGTATGCATACACAGGTAATGTTCCGGGGAGTGAACTGGCAGATACAAAATGCCCGGGATGTAAAACCGTACTTGTCAAAAGACAGGGATTCAGAATCGAATCAAATACCTTATCCGGAGGTAAATGCAGTAAATGCGGCCAATCCATCGATGGAATCTGGAACTGATTAATCAATGCTCCGTCTGAAATGCATATAAACCTTTTAACTCATTATGAAACAATCTGAAGCAAAGGAACGGATAGAAAAGCTCCGTTTGGAGATTGAGGGACATAATCATAAATATTACGTACTCAGCAAGCCGGAAATTTCGGATTTTGAGTATGACATCTTACTTAATGAGCTCGACACACTTGAAAAGAAGTACCCTGAATTCATAGTTGAAGATTCACCCACACAAAGAGTAGGAAGCGACATCATTGATGAATTTGTGCAGTATGAACATAAATATCCGATGCTGTCACTGGGGAATACTTACAGTGAAGAAGAGCTGCGGGATTTTGACGCAAGGATCAGGAAGATCACAAAGGAATCATTTGAATATGTATGTGAATTGAAATTCGACGGGGTTTCGATCAGTATCACTTACAGGGACGGACTCCTTTACAGGGCACTGACCAGAGGTGATGGAACCAAAGGAGACGATGTAACTTCAAATGTAAAAACCATCCGGAGCATACCTTTAAGGATACAGGACAGATCTATTCCTGCTGAATTTGTTATCAGGGGAGAGATCCTGTTGACAAGGGTGGTATTCAATAAACTGAATGAAGAGCGAATAAAGTCGGGAAATACACCTTTTGCCAATCCCAGGAACGCGGCGTCAGGAACCATAAAGCTCCTCGATTCCAAAATTGTAGCATCAAGATCGCTGGTCTGCTTTTTCTACTTTCTCCTTTCCGAAGATCTCCCAGCAGGCAACCATTTTGAAAACCTGAAGAAGGCATCTGAATGGGGTTTTAAAGTGCCGGACAGCTTAAAACGCTGCAGCAATATAGACGAAGTTTTGGCATTCATATCCTACTGGGAAACTGAACGAAAAACCCTTCCTTTTGATACTGATGGGGTTGTCATAAAAGTCAATTCGATAAGGCTGCAACAGGAACTTGGATTTACTGCAAAGTCGCCCCGCTGGGCAATTGCGTACAAGTATAAAGCAGAGGAGGCTTTGACCAGGTTATTGTCGGTGTCATTCCAGGTCGGCCGAACAGGTACTGTTACTCCGGTTGCAAATCTTGAGCCGGTTTTTTTATCAGGGTCGACAGTAAAGAGAGCGACGCTTCACAATGCTGATCAGATTGAGCTGCTTGATCTTCATATCAATGATATGGTATTTGTTGAAAAAGGGGGCGAGATAATACCAAAGATCACTCGTGCCGACCATTCCTTCCGCAATGATAACAGTGTAAAAATCTCCTTTATAACCAACTGTCCGGAATGCGGAACTGAGCTGACAAAGAACGAAGGAGAGGCAAATCATTTCTGTCCCAACTACCTCCATTGCCCTCCACAGCTTAAGGGAAGGATAGAACACTTCATCAGCAGGAAAGCCATGGATATAGAGGGTCTGGGAGAAGAGACAATTGATCTTCTGTTCAGCAGCAACCTAATAAGGAATTTTGCTGATCTCTATAATCTGAAGCCTGAACAGCTTATTCCGCTGGAACGTCTTGGTGAGAAATCAGCTTCAAATATTCTGAAAAGTATTGCAGGATCAGTTGAAACGCCCTATCACCGTGTTTTATATGCACTGGGTATCAGACATGTGGGTGAAACTGTTGCGAAAACCCTGTCAGGAAAATTCAGGACGATTGATGATCTGATTAACGCAACTACCGAACAGCTGACCAGTGTTACCGAAATTGGCCCTAAAATTGCCGCAAGTATTGTGTCCTATTTCTCTGATCAGGAAAATCTTGAACTTATCAGCCGACTCAGATCAGCCGGCATAAAATTTATAAATGAAAAGAAAAGTATCCCTGAGAGCAACGCACTCGTAGGAAAGACAATAGTAATTTCCGGTTTATTTTCCAGGCACACAAGGGATGAATATAAAGATCTGATTGAAAAGCACGGAGGTAAAAATGCATCATCAGTTTCAGGTAATACATCCTTCATCCTCAGCGGAGAAAATATGGGAGAGTCGAAAAAAGAAAAGGCTGCCGCTTTAGGGGTACCACTTATTAACGAAAGTGAATTCCTTCTGATTATAGGAGAAGATAAATAAATACTCTGGCTGATTTTAACAAAAAACTGTTAGGTTTGCATTATGGAATTATTTAAGAATTTAAGGCTCAAAATAGGGAAGCTGATTCTGTCAAAAAATGTTGCCAGGAAGAAGAGAGAGGTCTATTACTCAAATTTCAAAAATGTCAGAAACATAGGAATAGTCTGGGATGCTTCAAGACCTGCGGAATTTACCAGCTTAAACAGGTTCCATCAAAAAATGCAGGATATTAAGATTGATGTAACAATTTTGGGTTATTTCCCGGGAAAAAACCTTCCTGACCAATATACAGCGATCAGATACCTCAGATGTATCAAAAAAGATGAATTAAATAGTTTTTATCATCCGGATTCAGTGGAAGCAAGATCATTTATAAACAATCAATTTGACATACTTATTGATATCAATTTTGAAAATCTGGTCCCTCTCCTTTATGTTACATCCCTTTCCAGGGCGCGGCTGAAAGTAGGATTATTCCATAATAGCGCAACAGAATCTCCATTCGATCTTATGATGGAAATAAAAAACCCGGTGGAAATTGATACATACCTCATTCAGGTAATACAATACCTTGAAATGATTGAAGACAAATCAAAAAAATCAGAAGAATAATTATAACAGAGATGAAAAGATTCAAAGGAACAGGAGTTGCCATTGTTACGCCATTTAAAAGTGACTTAAGTATTGATTTTGCAGCTTTGGGCCGTGTGATAAACCACGTCATCAGCGGAGGCATTAACTATATTGTTGCTATTGGTACTACGGGTGAATCAGTTACACTTACCCAGGAAGAAAAGCAGGCGGTTATCTCCTATGTTGTTGAGTCAGTAGACAACCGTGTTCCGATTGTGTATGGTATTGGCGGAAATAATACCCATGAAGTTGTCAACAGCATCAGGCATGCTGACTTTGAAGGTGTTGATGGCATATTGTCGGTAGCCCCATATTATAATAAACCGACACAGAGAGGTCTCTTTCAGCACTATAAGGAGATCTCCACATGCAGTTCTCTTCCTGTTATAATTTATAATGTTCCCGGACGAACAGGATGCAATATAACGGCAGAAACCTGTCTGGAGCTGGCACACGGGTTTGAGAATATTGTTGCAGTAAAAGAGGCATCAGGGGACATGAACCAGATTATGAAGATAATTAAAAATAAACCTGAGACCTTCAGTGTAATTTCCGGAGATGACATGCTGACAATCCCGATTATAGCAGCAGGAGGTTCAGGCGTCATATCAGTCCTGGCGAATGCTTTTCCTTCTCAATGCAGTGAACTTGTGAGTCAGTCGCTTAAGAATAACTTCAAATCATCCCGCGAAATACAGTTCCGTTTCCTCGAGCTGATCGAGCTGCTTTTTATTGAGGGCAATCCTGCAGGTGTAAAGGATATGCTCAACATAATGAATATTTGCCTTAACACTGTCAGGCTTCCTCTCGTTCCTGTCAGCAGGCCTCTTCACACGAGGATCCAGAAAGCCGTCGAAGAGATCAACAAAGGCTGATCATAGATTTGGATTGGCAGCCAGGGATCCACCCTGCTGAATGCCATGGCATTGTTTATATTTCTTCCCGCTTCCGCATGGACAAGGATCATTCCGTCCGACTTTCTTATCAACCCTCACAGGTTCTGTCCTCTGATTTCTATCCGGTCCGCCGCCACCTGTGCTGCTGTACTGTGAAAAGTCGCTTTTTGAGGTTCTCAGGTTGCTCATATCAACCTGACGTCTCCTTTGTGCTTCTTTTACCTGTTCTGGATCCTGTGTGGGGATATGGCCCTTCATCAGAGTACTTGCAACATCCTTGTTAACTTTGGTAAGCATGGTCTTGAAGAGCTCGAATGACTCAAATTTATAAATCAGAAGAGGATCTTTCTGTTCATATGTGGCATTTTGAACAGATTGTTTCAACTCATCCATTTCCCTCAGATGTTCTTTCCACGCATCATCAATGGTCGCAAGAACAATGGTCTTTTCATATGACCTCGCCAGTTCCCTGCCTTCCGACTCTGCAGTAGCCTTCAGATTGGTTATAACCTGAAAAACCCTGACGCCATCAGATATGGGAACAACTACATTTTCATAGGCATGTGCCATTCTGTCATAAACATCTTTGAGAACAGGATATGCCTGAGAGGATATAGTCTCAACCTTTCTTTTATAAGTATCAAGTACTTTTGCATAAACCTTATCCGTAACAACTTCGGAAACGGTCTTTTTGAATTCCTGATCATTAACAGGAGAATCCATTGAAAATGACCGTATAAGATCAAAGTCAAAGCCTTCGAAATCACCATCCCCATGATATATACCGACAAGATTCTCAGTTACGTCATACATCATATTCGCAATATCAACACTGAGTCTTTCTCCAAGAAGGGCATGTCGTCTTTTCTTGTATATTACCTCTCTTTGCGAATTCATAACATCATCGTATTCAAGGAGCCTCTTTCTTATTCCAAAGTTATTTTCCTCAACTTTCTTCTGAGCTCTCTCTATTGACTTGGTAATCATTGAATGCTGGATCATCTCACCATCTTTAAGGCCCAGTTTATCCATGATTCCGGCAATTCTTTCAGAACCGAAGAGTCTCATAAGTTCGTCTTCCAGAGATACAAAAAACTGGCTGGACCCTGGATCTCCCTGCCTTCCGGAACGACCGCGCAACTGACGGTCCACCCTTCTGGATTCATGCCTCTCAGTACCTATAATTGCCAGTCCTCCAGCCTTTTTAACATCGTCAGTAAGCTTGATATCGGTACCACGGCCTGCCATGTTTGTTGCAATGGTAATGGTACCGGTCTTACCTGCTTCTGCAACAATTTCTGCTTCTCTCTGATGAAGTTTGGCATTCAGAACATTATGCTTCAGCCCTTTCATCTTAAGCATCCTGCTCAGCAACTCAGAGATCTCCACCGAAGTTGTTCCAACCAGTACAGGGCGACCAAGGCGGTACATTTCAGCAATCTCATCGATTACAGCATTATACTTTTCCCTTTTTGTCTTATAGACCAGATCTTCTTTGTCTGCTCTTATTACCTTCCTGTTGGTTGGTATAACAACAACATCCAGTTTATAAATATTCCAGAATTCACCTGCTTCAGTTTCCGCAGTTCCGGTCATTCCGGCGAGCTTATGGTACATTCTGAAATAGTTCTGAAGTGTAATAGTGGCATAAGTCTGGGTGGCGGCTTCAACCGTCACATTCTCCTTTGCCTCAATGGCCTGGTGAAGGCCGTCAGAATATCTTCGTCCCTCCAGGATTCGCCCTGTCTGCTCGTCAACAATCTTAACCTTATTGTCAATAACAACATATTCAATGTCTTTATCAAACAGAGTCCATGCCTTAAGCAGCTGAGTCATCGTGTGAACACGTTCCGACTTTACCGAATAGTCCTGAAGAAGCTCATCCTTAGCTCTCAGTTTATCCCTGTCAGCCAAGTCTGATTTTTCAAGATCTGCAATCCTTGAACCTACGTCGGGCAGAATGAAGAAGCTTGCATCCTCAACAGATGTAGATATAAGATCAAGGCCCTTTTCAGTAAGCTCAATGGAATTAGCCTTTTCGTCGATGATAAAATAAAGCTCATCAGTCACTTTTGGCATATCCTTGTTGTTATTCTGCATATAAAAGTTCTCCGTCTTAAGCAGTAGGGACTTATTGCCCTCTTCACTCAGGAACTTGATCAGAGCATTATTTTTCGGAAGACCTTTATAAGCCCTTAAAAGGAGCAAACCGGCCTCCTCATTCTTATCAGCCGCAACCAGTTTTTTTGAGTCTGCCAGGATCTGAGTAACCAGCTTTTTCTGAGCATTGACAAGTTTATCAACCTTCGGTTTAAGCTCGTCAAATTGCTGGGTATCGCTTTTTGCTGTCGGACCGGATATAATAAGAGGAGTTCTCGCATCATCAATGAGTACTGAGTCAACCTCGTCAACAATAGCATAATGATGCTTGCGCTGAACAAGGTCTTCAGGATTAATGGCCATATTATCCCTGAGGTAGTCAAACCCGAATTCATTATTGGTCCCGAAAGTTATATCGGCATTATATGCCTTCCTCCTGTCAATGGAGTTTGGCTGATGTTTATCAATACAATCTACAGTAAGGCCGTGAAATTCATACATTGGCCCCATCCACTCAGAATCACGTTTTGAAAGATAGTCGTTGACTGTAACAATATGAACTCCTTTTCCTGCAAGGGCATTAAGAAATACCGGCAGGGTTGCCACCAGCGTTTTTCCTTCACCGGTTCCCATTTCCGCAATTTTACCCTTATGCAGTGCAACACCGCCTATTAACTGCACATCATAATGAACCATGTCCCAGGTAATCTCATTGCCACCAGCTATCCATGTATTGGTCCATAGCGCTTTATCGCCCTGAATAGTGATACTTTCCCTCTTTGAAGCAAGATCCCTGTCATATTGTCTTGCAGTAACTTCAAGTACACTATTCTCCTTGAATCTCCTTGCTGTCTCCTTTACAATTGCAAAAGCCCTTGGCACTACCTTATCAAGTACAACTTCCAGTTTTTCATTGATCTGTTTCTCAATTTTATCTATATTGTTGTAAATCTCTTCCTTCAGGTACACATCTTCCTCTTTTTCAGCCTTTTCTCTCAGCGATCTGATCTCATTTTCATCTTCCTCAATAGTGCCGAGTATCTCCTTCCTGAGCTCATCGGTGCAATCTCTCAAACTGTCGTTCGAAAGATTCTTCACTTTTTCAAACTCAATATGAGTCTTCTCAACATAAGGGTTGATCTCCTTTATGTCCCGTTCATACTTATTCCCCAGGAAAAGACCCAAAACATTATCTATAATGCTCATTTTAAGATGATTTACATTTTTTCAAAAATTTTCAGCAAAATTAGCTTTATTTTCCAATAAAGAATTCTAAAATTTCAATCAATACAAAGATGGTGCCATTAAGACAAAATTCTCTTAACACTGACTGACCATATCAGTGTCAGTTAATATGCACATCAGCCGTACTGCTATTTTAAAAGACTGTATTTTATTGTGATTATCCGGCCGTCAACATTAAACACTATGATATATAAACCGGAGGGATGATCAGAGATATCTATCGTATTTTCGGCCTCCCCGGTAATGTAACCGTCCTTAATGGAAAATCCTGAAGCAGTATAAACTGAATAGCGAATCGGTTTTCCACTCCCGGCATCTGCTCTGTCTGAACTTATTCTCACCAGGCCTTGTCCCGGATTAGGGTAAACAATTAATGATTTATCAGAGGGGACAGACTCCACCGCATTGATGAGAGGATTGATTTTCAGATCTTCAATTACCCATCCCCATCCATTTGCAAATGGATCTGAGAATAATCTGAATCTTATTAACAGAGTATCTCCTGCCGATAAATTATCAGATGGTTTGTAAAAGACTACGTGCTTATTCAGCATTGATTCTTTTCCAACTGCCGTCGAGTTCATTCCGACAATTGAATTATTATATGCCGTTTCCCATGTTTTCAGTAAACGGGAATCATAACCATCTGTCAGTCTGAACCAGCTTTTACCGAAATTTTTTGAACCTTCTACAATTACATAATCATAAAAATCTTCTGATCCGAAGAGAGAACCGTCTTCTCCGGGTTCGACAAGCACAACCTCATTAAAACTGATAATCAGACCTGACTCATTAAATTTCAGAGGATGTCTTAGAATGGAAGTGGACTCTGTCGTTTTATCATTATCCTCCGGACTTTCATATGGATGCATTGAATTAAGTCCATTCGAGGTAAATCCACCTGCCTTATATATGTCAAATCCGTCGTTAATAAAATCAGCTGCTGCCTCCCCTGAAAAATCTGTTGAATAGCTTTCGAGAACTTCTGTGAGATCTTCAATATGAATAGTAAAATACCCGGAATCCGGCAGCAGTGCCATATTAGGTACTTTAGCAGAGTCAATGGCAACCAGTCTGTATTGAATTGAATCACCTCCATTTAATTGCAGGGATCCTGCATTTATCTCTCCCGTGTAACTATCCTCTTTGCCGGCCTTTAATCCGATATACAGAGTCTGTCCGTCGTTCAGTTTATACTCTGCATATACGGTATCTATACCAAGTTTATCTGTTGCAGTTGCACTTAATTTTATTGTATCAACTTTTTCAAGAAAAGAAGTCAGAGGAGTATGAGTTATTACGGGTTTCACAGTATCTGTGCCGATATAAACAGTATAACGAAGACTGTCTGTCAAAGAAGGCGAACGGTAAATTCTTTTAAAGTGATCTACAGCAAAAAAATAGTACTGAACTTCAGTATTGTAAGCCGGAATATTGATAGTGCAGTTGAAAATATCATCAGATCCCGGAGATGTCATTAAAAGGGTATCGGAGGTGGCAAAGTTGTCAAAGGAAAAAACAGCTCCTACATTATCATGATTATACAGGGTATCTGATTTGATTTCAATCGAAAGCTTCAGTTCAGTTATAGGTTCTTCAGTATTATGCCTCGCTTCATGAATGATTCTGGTGTTAATCCAGCCGAGGTCACCAAGAATTGAAAGAGTTACCCTGCCAGGGTCATGTATTGCTTCTCCCATATCTAAAAATGGACTCATAAGGGCATGTGGATCTCCCCACTTTTCATCCAGATGTGAAATGCTTGAACCGGGGTCCCACACGGCAGGGGCATAAATGTATTCACGATCAGCAAAGTAGTATGTAGATGCCACCAGTAAAGGTCCGTTGAAATATAGTACCCCGCTGGTCAGTTGGTGGCGCAGTTCGGAGGAATAATTCTTAATTGCCAGAGTATCTGTCAGCCGCAATCCGTAGAAATCCTCAATGAATGTATCATAAATCAATGGTATCGAGTCAATTCCATACCATCCGATAGTATTGTCAACATTCATACTGTCAAAGAAGCCCAGACCATGGCATATCTCGTGCAGGACAACAGTTACCAGATCGTATTTCTGGGAGATTGTATTACCATCCGTACCAAAGTACCAGTTCGCTGAACTATTAATTCTTAAAGATATATCTGCATCCAGACTATCATTCAGACTTTTTCCTGAAATTTTTTCCGCAAGGGCGACAGGATATATGGCATGGGGATTCTGTGCATCAATTGTCCAGCCTCCGGCGAATCCGGTACTGTTTGCACTGGCAAGAACTCCTGTTGCAGTTATCCTCTCCCAGCTCGCTGATACCGTGATCTTTGTATCTTCCGGAAGTATTGATTCAAGAATCGACGCAGCATACTCCACTGCGGCTTTGGCACTGGCTGTAAAACCTGTATATTGAATTGTTATTGAAGCTCCTCCTTTTCGTCCTGATTTTTTAAAAAACTCATCGGGAGGAGGAATATATATCCTGGATACCTTATTTCCTGCATAACAGACGCCTGTTATTCCGGTATTTGAGATAAGTTTCTGCGAAATAACAGGTTCAAGTGATGCAATAATTAAAAGAGCAGCAAAGAAGCAAATATGCTTTTTCATGCAGGCTGTGCAGTACCTGAAGGTTTTCTTAAACCAAGTACATCCCTGTCGAATTCATACATGTTATTTTTTCCGACCAGTTTTACCTTGTCAAGAATATTCTTTACTGAAGCTTCTTCTTCGACCTGTTCCATTACAAACCATTGAAGAAAGTTATGTGTGTTGAAATCCTTCTCTTCCAGGGTCAGAGATACAATCTCATTTATGCTTTGGGTCACAAACTCCTCATGCTTCAGTACTTCCCTGAAGAGGTCTTCTACATTCTTATACTCTGCTCCGGGCTGTTTAAAAGCCGGAATAACAGCTTTCCCGCCCCTCTCATTAACATATTTAATAAACTTCAGCATATGTAGTTTTTCTTCCTCTGCCTGGGCATACATCCATGAAGCGACTCCGCTTAAACCGTTTGTTTCAGCCCATACAGCCATTGCCAGGTAAAGGTTCGAGGAATAACCTTCTCTTTCAATCTGCCTGTTGCAGATATCTTCAATTTTTTTCTTTAACATAACTCCGTCTATTTTAAGTTTAAAATAATATAACTGATTTAAGTACCAGCCCCGATGCCTAACAACTCTTCTATCTTCGTTATCAGATCATTAATGGAGAAGGGCTTGTAATATATCGCATCGGCTCCAAGGGCCCTGGCAAGATTGAGATAACTGCCGGGGCCGGCTTTGCCTCCACCGGAAATGGCAATAACTTTGAGTGAAGGTTTTATCTCCCTCAGCTTCATTATCACTTTCAATCCATCCTCCTCAGGCATTATCAGATCTGTTACAACCAGATCTGTTATTGATGGTTTAAAATGCACAATAGCTTCCTTGCCATTGACCGCTTCAATTACAGTGAATTTACGCCTTTTAAGGGATATGCATATCATCTCCCTCAGCTCATCATCATCCTCTACAATTAATACTCCTGCCATTATATTATAAACCAGTAATTTATATTCAAAATTAACTTAATGATCCCAGAATCGCATTCCTGATCTCCTTAAGAGAAACAGGTTTCACCAGATGTTGTTTAATAATTCCCGAAATTAATAATTTTTCTTCTATTAAATCCTGATTGCTGTCAGTAATAAGTATACAGGGTATTTCAACCTTAAACTGATGAAAGACAGATATTATATCTTCCGGCTGGATCTGCCTGGATTCACTCATATATATAATAAGGTCAGGGTGCTCCAGATCAGGATTAATCATTTTTATCAGATTCCGGCGATCAGCTACATAAAGGAGGTCATATCCGCTCTTTTCAAGTGCGATTGAAAGGATCCTTGATTCATGCTTATTTCCAGTAATGAATAATATCTTTTTTCTGATTTCATCTGTTCCTGTAAGCCCGGGATATTCTTTGGCAACCGGAAGGTAGACATAGAAAGTAGACCCTTTATCCTTCCTGCTTGACACAAGAATCTCCCCATCCATTTCAGTGATGATGCCATGAATAACTGAAAGACCAAGTCCGGTACCTTTTCCCACTTCACGAGTAGTAAAAAAAGGTTCGAATATCCTTTCAAGAATTGATGACTCCATTCCTTTCCCTGTATCTGCAAATGTGATAAGGATGTATTCGTCTGCCACAATATCCTTATTGAGTTCATGCTGCACAGCTTCTCCCTCAACAACTGAGAGGCTCACTGAAAGAGTTCCTCCATTCACTTCCATTGCCTGGCAGGCATTGGTCATAAGGTTAAGGAAAACTCTGAAAAGCTGAGTGGGATCAGCCAGAACATTTTCATTACCCTTTTTTGGTATCCTGCTTTTTATAACAACATTTTGCGGAATTGATGATCTGATAAAACCAATTGTCTCATTCAGGACTTCTGCCACGTTCACCTGTATTTTCTCCTGCTCAACATGCCGGCTAAAGGTAAGTATCTGGTTAATAATTGACTTTGCCTTCTGAACTGCATTTTGTATTTTGCTTACATTATCTGAAAGAAATGAATCTTTTGGAAGGTCTTCCTGTAAAATTTCAGAATATCCTGATATCGTAGCAAGTATATTGTTAAAATCATGTGCTATTCCTCCTGCCAGGGCTCCTATCGTCTCCAGTTTCTGAGCCTGCAGCAAGCGGTTCTCAAGCATAAGTTCACGTGAAGAATCTTCAACGGTAAAATCAATGAAGGAAGGTTTCTCTGACCTGTCAACAGCAAGAAAACCGCTGATCCTGCATGGGATTTCGTTTCCTTTCCAGTTCTTCAGAAATACTCTTCCGAAAGTCATTGAATGGGATTCAATAAGCTGCTCAACCTGGATGACAAACAATATTTCAACCGGATAAAAGCACTTCAAATTCATATTAAGAATGGCAGTATCATCAGGACATTCCATGATCCTGAGAAAGGCTTTATTGGCCTGAATGATTTTCCCGTCAGGAAGGCAACGGAGAATACCAATCGGAAGATTTGTTTCAATTTTCCTTAGTTCCTCCTCCCTGTCGAGAGCTTCCTGCCTGGAAACCCTTAGTTCGTGAATATCGAAAGTTTCAGCCATGAGATGAGTAATCCCTCCATTCCCTGCGCTGAGGGGCTGGAATACAACCTCATAGTATCTTTCCCCCAGCCGGGGAGTATTGAAGGAGGCTTCATATCTGACAGTCTCACCTGAAAAGCATAAATCAATTTTGTTTTTTATATGAGATCTGAATATTTCATCTCCCCAAACATCTGACAACGACTTGCCGACTATTGAATTATTAAGTATCTGGTGCTCCCTGCAAAATGTGGTATTAACCTTTTCATAAACATATTCCCTGTTGATGACACTGATCATTGACCTGGAATGGTTTATAATCTGATCAAAAATATCCTTTTCAACTGAAACGGATTTCAGATTATCATTGTCACCGGTAGTAGACAGCCTTTTCACTTATTCAGTAATCTCAGGTGATATCAAGATTAAAATTCTTCTTCATTTCCTTAAGAACAGGATATTTACCAAAGAGGTAAGTAAATTTCTGCTCATCCGTATACAGAACATCATCGGTCTCTGTGATATCTATTGACGTCTCAATATCAATCTCCGGAAGGATAAACCTAAGTTGCAGAAAATTAATCAGCCTCTGCTTATAGTTCTGAATAAAAGTATCCTTCTGGGTAGCATTACTGAGATGGATCCTGATTGTCTGATCATTTTCCACTTCAGGCTTGATTGTTTTGAACATGCTTATTATCCTTGATCCTTCGCCACTTAACTGGCTGACAAAATCAGGCCAGCATGATTCAAAGGCTTCCGCGGAAAAAACCACTTTTGATGCTGAATCAGCTTCATTAACCTCTGGCTCAGCATATGCTTCAGATTTTTCATCTTTGGGTATGTCATCAGAAATTATATCCTTTATCGAGAAGGTTTTTCCCGGTTTTTCAAAGACCGGCGTATGTTTGCCTGTCTGCAGATCATTTCTCTCTGCACCAATAGCCGGAATCTGATTTTCAGAACTTGAAATCCCGGATCTTACAGGAAGAGGAATATCTTCTTCAATATTTTTGTCGGCTCTTCTTTCCTGTATCAGTTCAGACTTTTTTTTTTCTGATTCTGATCCCAGTTATCCGCCATGAGCCGGCATAGCCTTATAAGAGCCAGCTCTACATGAAGCCTCTGATTCTTGCTGTTTTTATATGTCAGATCACAAGTTGTTCCAATCTCGAGGGCTTTAAACAAAAAATCAACCTGGCACCTGTCTGTTTGTTTCAGGTACCTTTGCCTCACTGATGCTGTTGTCTCAAGAAGAGTTAATGTCGATTCGTCTTTGCTGACCAGCAGATCGCGCAGATGACTGTTTAATCCGGATATGAAATTGTGACCGTCAAATCCATTTTCAAGGATCTCGTTGAAGGAGATCAGCACTGAAGATACATCACCCAGCAGAGCACCGTCAATAGTTTTGAAATAGTATTCATAGTCGAGTACATTCAGGTTTTCTATTACATCCTTATAAGCAACAGTCTTACCTGTAAGACTCACAATCTGGTCGAATATTGACAAAGCATCGCGCAATGCCCCGTCAGCTTTCTGGCCGATTATGTGAAGAGCCTCTTCCTCAGCCCTGATATCCTCATTTTTAGCCACATACATTAAACGTCCGACTATATCTTCAATCCTGATCCTGTTGAAATCGAAAATCTGACATCTCGAAAGTATCGTTGGAATTATCTTGTGTTTTTCAGTTGTTGCCAGTATAAATATGGCATGCGAAGGGGGTTCTTCCAGCGTCTTCAAAAATGCATTGAAGGCTGATGAAGAGAGCATGTGTACCTCGTCAATTATATAGATGCTGTACTTGCCTATCTGAGGCGGGATTCTCACCTGGTCATTAAGACTCCGGATATCTTCTACCTTATTATTTGAGGCTGCATCAAGTTCATGAATGTTAAATGACCTGAGGGAATTGAATGACAGACACGATTCGCACTTGTCGCAGGCTTCCGCATCTTCACCCAGGTTGCTGCAATTAATTGTTTTGGCAAATATTCTGGCACAAGTTGTCTTACCAACCCCGCGCGGACCACAGAACAGGTAGGCCTGTGCCAGATGGTTATTTTTGATGGCGCTTTTCAGCGTATTGGTAATCGCGTTCTGACCAATGACCATGTCAAAACTGGCAGGACGATATTTCCTTGCTGAAACAATGAAATTTTCCATAAAATGATGACTCTCGTTTCTATCAATTGTAATTGGATTACAAATATAGTTAAAAAGCCAAAATTATTTCATAAAATGCATAGTTGATATCCTTTCCAGTTTGAACCGACGATTTGGATCCTTTTATTGAAATACTCTAAACACTGAGTGACACGGAGTCTCACAAAGTTCCACTGGGTAAGCAAATAAGTACATTAATTGACAGGACGGAATTTTTATAATTTTCATTTTTAGCTTGATTCACTCCGTGCTTACTCCGTGCAACTCCGTGCAACCCTGTGGTTAAATTATTTTATAAATAAAAGAGATAGTCAGAAGTAATTCTGCATGATGACGAGTACTGGATAAGAATAACATTATCAGCAATTAATAGGTTTATGCAGAGAATTGACAATAATTAATTTCTCTCTGATGAAAATTTCATTGATATATTTTTGAAAAAAGTAAAAATGTTGTACTTTTGCGAGCCAAATTCATTAAACTAATAAACAATTAATTACTATGTTGAATCAGTACGAAACCGTTTTCATTGCAACTCCCGTTTTATCTGAGAACCAGATGAAGGAAGCGGTACAAAAATTCAAGAAGGTCATTACCGATAACACCGGTGAGATCGTTCATGAAGAGAACTGGGGCCTTAAAAAACTGGCCTATCCTATCCAGAAGAAGTCTACTGGCTTCTACTACCTGGTTGAATTTAAAGGACCAGGAGAACTGGTTGAAAAGCTCGAAGTCCAGTATAGAAGGGATGAGAGGATAATCAGGTTTTTAACATTCAGAATGGAAAAATTCGCTGTTGAATATGCTGAGAAAAAGAGAAAACAAAAAGAATCAGGTAAATTGAAGGAGGAATAATTTATGGCACAGAATGAATCAGAAATCAGATATTTGACTCCGCCGACCGTAGAGATCAAGAAAAAGAAATACTGCAGGTTCAAGAAAAACAGGATTCGCTACATCGATTATAAAGATCCTGAATTTCTGAAAAAATTCCTGAATGATCAGGGAAAGATTCTGCCCCGCAGAATCACTGGTACTTCATTGAAATATCAAAGGAAAGTTGCAAAAGCTGTTAAAAGAGCCAGGCATATTGCCCTTCTTCCTTATGTTACTGACCTATTAAAATAAGGAGGATCTATTATGGAAATTATATTAAAACAGGATGTAAATAAGCTTGGTCAGAAGGACGATATAGTGAATGTAAAGGATGGCTATGGAAGGAATTACCTGATACCTAATGGTTACGCCGTGGCTGCCTCCTCTTCTGCAAAAAAAATGCATACAGAAAATCTTCGCCAGAGAGCTCATAAAGAAGAGAAAATAAAAATAGCAGCTCAGGCCATTGCCGAAAAGCTGGCCGGTGTTAAGCTTGTAGTTGGTGCAAAAACCAGTACCTCAGGCAAAATCTTCGGATCAGTAAATACTATTCAGATTGCTGAATCGCTTAAGGAAAAAGGATTTGATATTGACCGCAGAAACATTACACTTCCGGAAGACCAGATTAAGGAAGTTGGCAACTACAAAGCAGTTGTCAAGCTTCACAGGGAGGTAAAAGTAGAGATCGATTTCGAAATCATAGGGGAATAATAAACTCTGTTATTTGAAAATATGGTAGAGACGTTGCGTGCAACGTCTCTACTATTTTATGGCAATTGTCTCAATCTCGATCAAAGAACCCAGCGGTAATTCCTTAACTGCAAAAGAAGATCTTGCCGGTTGATTTGCAGGGTAATATCTGCTATAAACTTCATTCATTGCCTTGAAATTAGCCATGTCACTCAAAAGGCAGGTTGATTTTACAACATCGGAAAAAGAATAACCGGCGCTCTCCAGAATGGCAGTTATATTCCTGAAAACCTGTTCAGTCTGAATAGTTATATCTCCATCAACGAGTTTTCCTGTTTCAGGATTTATCGGTATCTGACCAGAAACATACAGTGATCCGTTAATCTCGACTGCCTGACTGTAGGGTCCTACTGCAGCAGGAGCTTTTGATGCCTTAATAATTCTTTTCATAGTTATTTAATATTAACATTATACTTATGGAGAAAAACTACCGCTAGCTGGCTGATACTAAAAAGAATCATGGAAATCTTTTCTTCGTTCATATTTCAGATCACCCAGTACCGATGATTTTGCCCTTATTGTGAAGTTCCACCCTTTCATATTGCCAACAGGTATCCAGTTCAGATTCATCTCCCAGCAATGGAGGTCACGTCTTACGCCCACGGTAGTCATAGTAATTGATTTTCCCTTAAAATCATATCCGCTTGTATATGTTATAGCAAGCATTTTTGAAAGAGACACATTACCCCTCATTGTAACAGCCTGAGTAATAACTGATTTAAGACTTGGTTTTGCATAGCTGAAACTGTAGCCCACGTTCATCGTCCATGGCACATCAAACTGTTGATAGCCGTATTCATCCCTGGGAACAGCACTCTCATTCTTTTGTCCCCTCTGGGCCGAAGATGATCCTGGCGGGTTTTCAAAATCCTGGTTAAACATATCCCCGCCTGAAGATGAAGTTGTATTGGTTTTTTTCCTGGATTTGTCACCGGAGAGAAGTTCATTCAGACTGAAATCCAGGCTGGTCCCGAAAGAGGTAAGCCTCATGAGCTTATTATTTCCTGAAATGGCGAATTCATTGTACACTTTACCCTTATCGTCAATTGCATATAATGAGAAACTGCTCCTCACTGATATATCAAAGTTGTTAAAAAGAGAGGTCCTGAGTGACATGGCAACGGGTGACCATTTGATAGAATCAGCAAATACATTGTAGGAGGTATTTATCCCGAAATTGTCTATAATCTTGATTTTTTTTGCTTTACCTGTAGTATCATTCTTGGCAAATATTTTTCCCTCAACTATGTTAACAAGCCCGAATGAAACTACTCCGCTCTTCTTTGATAATGAAGGAGTCCCGAAAATATTTCCCTCATAGATAGAATAATCCCTGAATCTGGTCGCTGCACTGTCTAGCTGAACTGTTTCATACATATCAGAGCTCAGCCCAGGCAAGGAAGGTATCCAATTAAAACTTACCGATGGCTTGATTACATGCCTGATGGCCTGCAATCTGGCATCCGGGTTTGTAAAAGTAAACATACCGAAAATCTGTGGATTATAACTGGCGCTTATGGAAGGATTTACAGCCTGACCATAATAGATCCCCTTCTCTGTTTCGGCCAGCACCTTCTCTTGCTCTTCATCCCAGTAATGATGAGTTCTCTGCGAATACATTACTGCTGAATATGTTACATTCGGGGATATAGAGAAATTCCTGAAGGGGCGGAGCTGAAGGCTAACTGGTATCTCCTGCTTGAAACCATTATCCATTGTATCCCATACCTCCTTTGTAAACAGAAGACTATCATATGTGTTTATCTGATTATCAAATGCTGCAGAGTACTGAAATTGAAGCTCCTGATACCATTTGGTCGGACCCGTGCTGTTCTTGCTCTTCAGCGGGTAAATTCTTCCGACATTAAAATTCGCTTTTGGCAGATTTAACCTTATGGTACCATTCTTTGAATTCTGGCTTTGGTTCGCGCTCGTAGCGAAATTAAAAGGTGTGCCTTCCCAGGATTTGGAATAGCTCACACTTGATTGCTTCTGCGTTGTCACATGTTCACTTACCACATAACTGTTATTCTTCTCATAACCGCTGGAGCTCATATTGACACTTGCAGAGAACCTTGACCCGGGCGAAGATTTCGGATCCTGCGAGTAAACCCATCCGAGTTTATAGTTCTTTGTCTGACTATAATCATCAAGACCCTGGTGCCCTTCTATATTATTAGCATAATTGAATGAGAAATTCCCGCTGTACTTGTATAGCCGGTTATAGTTTGATTGTACTGTTGCCAGCCAGGAACCATTAGAGTAAATGCTTCCTTTCAGCATCAGATCATAATATCTGCTTAGTGCAAAATAATAGCCGCCGTCCGTCAGTGAATAACCACGTTCCCTCTCCTCTCCTATCTGTGGAAACAGTATGCCGGAGGCGGCTTTTTTAGTGTTGACCGGGAAATAGCCAAAGGGAATAACAAGAGGTAACGGAATTCCTTCCAGCACTAGATTACCAGGCCCTGAAACTATTTTTTCTCCGGGATAGACTTTGGCCTTTGGAAGATTAATATAAAAGTGAGGGGTATCTGCATCGCAGGTTGAATACGTACTCTTCAGAATGTTGGATGTGCCGTCCTCAAGCAATTTGGTAAAGTTACTGTGAAGTAACCCATCTGCCTGCTTTGTAATAATATTCCTTACAACTGCTTTTTTTGTTTTGAAATTATAAGTGAGCTCCTTTGATTCAAATTCCTGGCTTCCCTCTTTAAAAACAGGAGAGCCGACTACGACACCGGAAGTATCCATCCTTCCGATGGCAAACAGAAGGTTCGTACCCATGTCGAAGGCAATCGAATCTGCCTTTATTTCGATATCTCCGTAATTAACAACAGCTTCTTTTACAAGGATAACCTTCTTCTTTATTATATCTCTTTTAATATACCCTGCCGCCTTATATGTAACTTGCTTGTCAATGGCACTTGGTGACGCTTTACGAGTATTTAGAAGTACAGTATCTTTTAATACAGTATCATTTAATACAGTATCCTGTTTTACGAACGTCGTATCCAAAACATTATTACCCTCCTGAGAGAACAACACAAAAGTCTGGACCATCATTAGGAAGATTATAACGAACCGCTTTTCTTTAAAAAAATACAACTTAAATGCTATTTTTGTATAATTTTTGTGTGATACCAGGATGCCAGCGCAAAACTAATTAAAAAAGACGAACAACTTATGAGTACCGGAGTTAAAAACGGCAAACACCATACCAATAATATGTCCTTGCATAAATTACTTTTCCTTATTGCCTTTCTTAATATTCCCGCTTTTACGGTCTCGGCTTCGGCGGGTGATAAAAACTGGGTCATTGTGATTGATGCCGGTCATGGAGGAAAAGATCCGGGAGCATTGGGTTCATTCAGCTCTGAAAAAAATATAACTCTTGCAATTGCACTCAAGACTGGCAGTTATATAGAAAAAAATCTCAAAAACGTAACAGTTATTTATACAAGGAAAACTGACACATTCATTGAGCTGATAGACCGGCCGGATATCGCAAATAAGAACAATGCTGATCTGTTTATTTCCATTCATGCCAACTCGACAAAATCAAAGACAGTTCAGGGAACTGAAACATTCGTAATGGGACCGGCAAAAGATCAGCAGAATCTGGAAGTGGCAATGAAAGAGAACGAAGTCATACTCCTTGAAAGTGATCACTCAACCACTTATGAAGGCTTCGACCCCAAATCTCCGGAATCATATATTATGTTCTCACTCATGCAAAATATCTTTCTGAAGCAGAGTACCAGTCTGGCTTCTGCAATTCAAAACCAGTACAGGGGAAATATCAACAGAAAAGACAGAGGGGTAAAGCAGGCGGGATTCTGGGTGCTATTCATGACTACTATGCCAAGTGTGCTGACTGAGGCAGGTTTTATTACTCACCCTGAGGAGGAAAAGTATCTTAACTCAAAAGAAGGACAGGACAAAATAGCCACTTCGATTTTCAAGGCCTGTAGTGATTATATTACTGACATTGAGAGCAAAAGCAGTACATTTCCTGTTAAGATACAGAATCAGGAACCCGAAGTTGAAAACACCATACCATCAGCATTAAATCAGGGCGAAATAGTATTTATGGTCCAGATTGCCACCTCTTCGGCAAAAATTGAAACCAGGCCTGAAAACTTCCAGGGTTTGAATAACGTCGTTGAGATAAGAGTCCAGGGTCAGTCAAAATATGCTGCGGGAAATTTCAATGACTATATTTCAGCAGTAAATTACAGAAAGGAAATTGAGGCGATCTTCCCGGATGCATTTGTCATTGCTTTAAAAGATAACAAAATATTACCTTTACAGCAAGCTATAGATGAAAAAAATGAAATTACAAAACATGATAATAAATGAAAAAGCTCTCAAATGAAATTAAAGTTGGTGCGGTTGCATTATTGACAATACTTGTTTTCATCTGGTTATATAACTTCCTTAAAGGAAAGGATTATTTTAAAAGCACCAATTATTACTATTCTGTTTATGATAAAATCGGAGGGCTTGCTGAATCGAGTCCTGTTGAAATTAACGGTTACAAGGTAGGAGTTGTCCAATCCATTGATTTTATTGATGCTACAAGCGGCAAGCTCCTTGTGGCATTCTCTGTCGGCAAGGATTTTAAGCTCCCGGTGAATACAGTTGCTGAAATAGTACCGGTTTCACTTCTTGGCGGAATGAAGGTCCAGTTTGTTTATGGGAATGGACCTGGAGTTTATAATGAGGGCGACACGATTCCTGGTCAGCTCGCCGTATCCTTGGTTGATAAGGTTGAAACAGAACTCTTGCCTGTAAAAGATAAGATTTCCAATCTCATAGTCGTCCTGGATTCTGTTATCAGATCTGTTGATGAGCTGATGAATGACGATTTCAGGAAAAATCTCGGTGGAACCATTGCAAATCTGAACAGTTCAACCGGAAGCCTGAATAAAATAATAGTATCTAAGGAAAAGGATCTTAAGGCCACAATTGAGAACCTGAATAAATTTTCCGGAATGCTGGCTCAGAATTCAGATAAAATGAGCGGTACATTCACAAACCTCGAGGCAATTTCCGATACACTTGCAGCTGCAGATATATATAGTTCTGTTATGAACCTGAAATCAAGTCTTGAAAAAGCTTCAACAATGATGGATAATATGAATAATGGAAAAGGATCTGCAGGTCAATTTCTGACAAATGACTCAATTTATTCAAATCTGAACAATAGTCTGGCAAGTTTAAATGAACTTTTAGTGGATATGAAAGCAAATCCTAAAAGATATGTTCACTTTTCTGTTTTTGGAAAAGATAAAAGTGCGCCTAAATAAATATTCCTAAAATTCAGAGTATCTTCATCTTAAAATAAGGTTGAAAATACATGGCAAAATTGTCCTAATTTAAGACCGTCTTTGTTGAATTTTGACTATGATTACATAACAACTTGTAATACACTTATAAACCTTGACCGATGTCGATATATTGCTGATAATCAGCTATATAATTATTTTAATTTTTTTTTATTTTATAAGTTGCTGATGTTTAAAAACATATACTTTTTTCGAAAAAGTCAAGTGAAAATAATTTTTTTTATTAGTTTTTTTTTTACAAATATTGCTAACTGAATCATCAAGATTCCGACCTTAATTTATTAAAAAACCACCACCTGAATGAATAAGTCACATAATGACGTATGGAATAACTGTCTGCAGATCATAAAGGATATTATTCCATCCATCAGTTTCAAAACCTGGTTTGAACCAATCATCCCTTTAAAACTTGAAAACAATGTGCTTACAATTCAGGTTCCAAGTCCCTTTTTCTATGAATACCTTGAGGAACAGTATATTGATATTCTCAGGAAGACACTGAGAAGAGAGATCGGCACTGATGCGAAGCTTGAGTACAATGTTGTTATGGAGAATACAAATTATTCAGATGGCAAACCCTACACTGTAAGATATCCTTCAAGAAATAAAACAGATCTAAATAATAAGCCTGTTCAGGTCCCTTTTGAAATTACCCAGCCCTCAATAAAAAACCCATTCGTTATCCCCGGAATAAAAAAAGTACATTTTGATCCAAGGTTAAACCCAGATTACAATTTCAATAATTATATCGAGGGTGAATGCAACAGGCTTGCCAGATCTGCAGGGATTGCCGTTGGAAACAATCCGGGCGGAACTGCTTTCAATCCGCTAATGGTATATGGTGATTCAGGGCTTGGGAAGACTCATCTCGTGCAGGCTATAGGTATACTCGTAAAAGAAAAGCATCCTGACAAAACTGTCCTTTATGTAAACGCAAATAAATTCCAGACACAGTTCGTTGAATCTGTGAGGAATAACAACAAAAATGATTTCCTTCATTTTTATCAGATGATCGATGTTCTTATACTTGATGATGTTCACGAATTTGCAGGAAAAGAAAAGACTCAGGATACTTTCTTTCATATTTTCAACCATCTTCACCAGTCGGGCAAACAGCTGATACTAACCTGCGACAGACCACCTGTTGAACTTCAGGGAATGGAGCAGCGCCTGTTGTCGCGGTTTAAGTGGGGGCTGCAGGCTGACCTGCAAAGACCTGATTACGAGACAAGGCTGTTAATACTGAAGAAAAAGGCATACAACGATGGTATTGAATTGCCTGATGAAATTTTTGAATTCCTTGCTGTGAATATTTCGAACAACATACGAGAGCTCGAAGCAGTTCTGATATCCCTGTATGCACAGTCGACCCTTAACAGAAAAGAAATAACGCTTGACCTGGCAAGGCTGATGGTAGAAAAACTTATCAGCACATCGAGACGCGAAATCACTATCGAGTATATTCAGAAAATAGTGTGTGACTATTACAAAATACCTATTGATCTTATCCAGGGTAAGACCAGGAAGAGAGAGATTGTCCAGGCGAGGCAGGTATCGATGTATTTTTCGAAGAGCCTGACAAAAGCCTCTCTGGCAAGTATAGGTTCGCATATCGGCGGAAAGGATCATGCAACAGTTCTGCATGCATGTAAAACTGTCAATAACCTGATCGATACGGATAAGCATTTCAGAAATCAGATCAATGAAATTGAGAAAAAACTAAAAGTTTAAGAATGGATAGGAATAACTTAACTGAAAAATATTTTGAGAAATATGGGAACAGGAATAATATGCCTGTTCTTTTTTTCTCACCAGGAAGGGTAAATCTTATAGGAGAACATACGGACTACAATGGCGGATTTGTTTTTCCATGTGCACTTAATTATGGCACTTACCTGCTTATAAGGTCAATAAATGAAAACCTTCTGAGATTCAGTACTGCCAATTTCAACGACGATGCGGAGACAGCGATTAATGGGTTATTTATAAATAGCGGCAAAAAATGGATCAATTATCCCCTTGGTGTAGTTAATGAATTTATTAAGAGAGGTATAAAGATCACAGGACTTGAAATGCTCTTTTACGGTGATGTTCCAAATGGTGCTGGCCTCTCCTCTTCAGCTTCAATAGAGATGGTAACGGCAGTGGCTCTGAATGATTTCTTCCGGACAAACTTCAGCACAATTGAACTTGTTAAGATGAGCCAAAAAGCGGAAAATGAATTTGTTGGGATGAATTGCGGGATAATGGATCAGTTTGCCGTAGGTTTTGGCAAAAAAGACAATGCTATTTTCCTGAACTGTGATACTCTCGACTATGAAAATGTCCCGCTTATCCTGAATGATAATGCCCTCATCCTCACAAATACAAACAAGAGAAGAGGCCTTACCGACTCCAAGTACAATGAAAGAAGAAGTGAATGCGAAAAAGCTGTTGAACTGCTTCAGTTATACAGGCCAATCAAAAATCTGAGCGAATTGACCATTGGAGAGATCAATATTCTTGAAAAGTATATTACGGACCCTGTAATAAGAAGAAGGGCGACCCATGTGATAAGTGAGAACGGGAGAGTGCTTGAGGCAGTGAAAGTATTGAAAGAGAGAAATATAACAAGATTCGGGGAACTTATGAATCAATCGCATGATTCGCTTAGAAGCGATTATGAAGTAACCGGCCCCGAACTTGACACACTGGTTTATGAAGGGAGAAAACTTCCCGGAGTAATTGGCACCAGGATGACGGGGGCAGGATTTGGCGGATGCACGGTAAGTATTGTCAGGAAATCTGAATCTGCAAGGTTTATGAACGAACTGGCAAGTGTCTATCATGCCCGGACAGGGTTGATACCTGAATTTTATCAGCCTGAGATAAGCAATGGTGCAGCAAGAATAGAAAACCAGAAGTAGATATCTATATTACTTTACTCTAAAATTTCTGACGTCAACATCTTTGACGCATCTGAATCCAACAGTTGCACTCCGGTCAAATCCGGGTGATACCAATAGCATGATCTGGGTCCTGTCTAGTGATTGAGGACCGCCCTGTACATACCAGCTTGATTCAGGTTTGTAGTAACTTCCTCCCCTGATCACTGAAAAGTAATTTGTACCATTAAAGTAAAGGTCATCAGTCATCTGCCACACATTTCCAACCATATCAACAACGCCATAGGGACTCTGCCCTTTTGGGAATGCATCGACCGGAGTAGGTTTATCAAAGGCATTGTTGCATAAGGTTCCATGAAAATCATTGCCCCATGGCCACTTCCTGCTATCGGTACCCTGGGCAGCGAGCTGCCATTCCGCCTGTGTTGGCAGCCTTTTACCCGCCCACCTGGCATAGGCTTCAATATCTTCGTAACTGACATTAACAACCGGATATTTATCCTGACCCTGCCTGAATGTTCCCGATTGCCAATGCCTCAGAAATCCGGAAGTATCTGCCGGTCTGTAACCCGTGTTAGTTAAAAAGTCATAAAATTGTGAATTCGTTACAGGGTATTTATCAATAAGGAAGCTGTCTACTTTTGTTGTAATATTTACATCAGGGTATGGAATAAATTCATCCGGGGCAGAGACATTAATGGAAATGGCCGAGCCAGGAACAAGTACCATGTCGGAAGGTAGCAAAGCAGCTCTTTCAGTACGAACCACTTCGGAGATGATCCATGGCTTCCCTCCTTTCAGAAACAGGACATTCTCGTCTTTTAATCTTTTGTTTTCAATAAGCTGCAAAACAATTTTTCCTTCATAGAAACCAAAAATATCTTTTACCCTGATTGTTGTATCGGACTTGAATTTCAGGTCTTTATGCATAGTCTGAAAGGAAGGATTTCCCTTCCAGATTATAAGTTCTGCATCAGAATTATGTTGAATCCTTATCGAATCTCCCTTCAGGGTTGCTCTGATAAGGTTAGGCAATTCAGCTATACAATCCACAGAACCTTCCCTTCTGGTACCGGAAAACGCTGCATTCCAGCTGTCTGCATTCGCGGGAAGAAATATTTTCCCCTTTTCTTCAACCGGTAAAATATTCTCATGGTTCCAGAGTGAAACATAATGCTTGCCTGAAGTGCTGTCAATTCTGAAAAGCTTTCCACTGACCCCCTCAGGACTCATATTTAAGACTGTAAAAATTGTCTTATCCCCCGACATCCACCTATTTACATATACATTGTCATGAGTGGTCTCAATTAAAGGAGTCCAGTTATTGTCCAGAAACGCATCATTATTCTGCCTCAGGATGAAGGTGGTATGTGAGAGAAAATTAAGGTCACTCCTGTAGTTATCATCTCTGCCGCCGGGTCTGAACATATTCAATTCAGTTCCGTAACCATTATAAAATGCAATTGCTAATTCCCTGTGGATAATGTCTTCACCAACATCGCAAACCCTGAATATAGAAAAATCAGGTTTAATAAGCTTGTTAAGGTTAAGTTCAGGACTTAAGAAAATTGCATTGTGAACACGACCCGAGATTATCCCCTGCATATTTTTCGGTGTCGCCATTCCTTCAGAATACATCACCACCCCACTTTTTACACTATCAGCAATATTCTGAAGTTCTTTTACGGAGTTACCCATAGTATCAAGCACAACACCGTCAGCCTCAGTCTCTGCAATAAGTTTTGCAAGGCCCTTGTAATGGTCTTCTTTTCTCGTACTATTGTCCCAGGGATTATATGCTATGAAGAATTTTGCATCCGCCATCTGTGTCACCTTAATAATGTTCCTTAGTTGCCCGATTCCTCCGGGAAGATTCCGGTACATATCCCATTGATTCCGCTGATCGAGGCCAAGCCGTGGCCATGTCGGCCAGATTCCGTATATATCGATCTTACCAAAAAGTTCTGCGCCTTTCTTAATAACATCGGCATATGTATATTTACCGGTAAACCTGTCGTAGAATTCCCGGTCCCAGGCCATCTGAAGAACAACCAGATAACTTTCCTTTATCCAGGCAAGGTCCTTTCTCTCGTAGAGGGAATTATCGAATTTTTCAACATCATATATATTCCTGTCCCTGAACATCATTCTCAACCCATTCTGCCATTCCCCCCTGAATACATCAGCATGAAGCGAATATATGACTTTAGCTTTTGAAGGCAACAGTGTTTCATACCTTTGAGCCTTTCCTCCAACTGTAATAATCCTTCTTGAGAGAGCACAAACGGATAGCTCATAGCCGGCGAAAAATGATGTATAACCTAATTCCCATGCATTATCCGGCAGTATTACTCTCACTGGCTTGTAACCGGGACGAAACAAATTTGCGCGGGCAAGCTCCAGAGGACCATCACCAGTGATATAGACAGAGCTAATATCTTCGCCGAAAGGAACTATATTGCTGATAGTCAGTGTATCCTCACTGGTATTTTCAAAAACAACAGCACCATTCCAGCCTCCGGCGGATGAGTCTGACATCTGAAAAGTTATCCTGAGACCGCTCTCATAAGATTGTGAATACATTTCACCTTCCTTTTCCGCATTTACCATTGATGAATTGAATAATTTGCCATTCATCCGGAAGCTGAAAAGCGGTCTGCTCCTGGCCATTATCACTGAACTGCTGTCAGACAAGACGATCTGATCAGAAGAAAGTCCAACAGTATTTGCAATTACAACATTGTGGAGCACCTGCGAATAACTTTCAGGCGGACTGACTAATAAAACAGCAAAAAAGAATATCAACGGCTTTATAATGATTTTCATCGAATGAACTTATTAATTTGTGCAATATAAAACATAACAACCATTATTAAAATGATCATGGCCAGATAATGGAACCATTTTTTTTCTTTTCGATAAATATGTTGTACATTTAAAGACTATTTCAAAAAGGAAATATGATGGAGAGAATTCTCAAAATCCTGACTTTAACCTTTGGCTTGATTCTGCTTGCACTTATTGTCTCTTGCGCCTCTTCCAATAAGAATCCATATTACGAAAAAAGAAAGAAAGCTTCACATGTAAATACCACTCAGGTAGGCAGAAACAAGTATTTTTTCTCATCGGGATACCAGAAGAAGCTCACTAAAACTTTTAAAAAGAAGTAGCAATTCGTCTTTTACCGGCATAAAAAACTTAGTCCGTCATAAGCCAGGATAATCTCCTGAGGTAATTCCTTTGAAACATCATCATAGCACCCCATCTGATGGCTGATATGTGTAATAAATGCCTTTTTAGGTGAAATTTCCCTGATAAAATCTACAGCCTCTCTTAAACTGAAATGAGAAATATGCTTTTCTTTTCTCAGAGCATTAATAATCAGATACTTAACTCCAAATAGTTTTTCTTTGCTCTCCTCAGGGATATAATTGGCATCGGTTATATAAGCAAAATTCCCTATTCTGAAACCATAAACAGGCAGGCGGTAATGAAATACCCTGACAGGCATTATCTGAATATCCTTTACAGAGAAACTCTGATCATCAATTACATTTAATCGCATCCTGGGAATCCCGGGATACTGGAATTCAGAAAATACATACGAATACTCTTTCTTTAAAGCCTTAAGAACCCTCTCCTCAGAATATATATCAATTGCATCCTGGCTTTTATAGTTGAATGCCCTCACATCATCAAGTCCCGCTATGTGATCCTTATGTTCATGTGTTAGAAGTATGGCGTCGAGTTTGCAAATATTCTCTCTCAGCATCTGCTGCCGAAAGTCAGGCCCGGCATCAATGAGCACTGATCTTCCTTCTGTCTCCAGTAAAACAGAAGTTCGCAATCTTTTGTCTCGGGTATCTTCAGAATGGCAGGTCTTACAATCACATGCAATTACAGGTACTCCCTGTGATGTTCCAGTACCAAGAAATGTTATCTTCACAGTATATCTAATTACAAAACAAACCTATATTAAAATTAGGTAAAAGGCAACACTCCTGCTGATAATTGTTAATTCTGCCACATCACTTTATTTGTTATATTTGAATCCGAAACTGAATAAAATGGCCGGTAATATCTATCTCATTCCTGTTACACTGGGGGGAGATGACTATCTCAAAGTAATCCCTGAAAAAGTAATAAGCCTGACAAGGATGCTGCGTTATTTCATTGTCGAAGATGTCAGAAGTGCAAGAAGATTTTTAAGGCTTGTTGATAAAGGATTTCCGATTGATGATACAGTTTTTCTGGAATTAAATGAACATACAGGAGAAACTGAAATCTCTGATTATCTGGAGCCGGCCATAAAAGGTTCTGACATAGGAATAATGAGTGAGGCAGGTTTACCCGGCATCGCTGATCCGGGTGCCAAAATCGTTGCACTTGCTCATAAAAAGAACTTGAAGGTAATACCGCTTTCAGGCCCTTCATCAATCTTACTTGCACTCATATCTTCAGGATTTAATGGTCAGAATTTTACCTTTAACGGATATTTACCGGTGAGACCAGCTGAAAAAACAGCAAGAATAAAGGAACTTGAAAAGAGAGCACGTGAAGGATATGCGCAAATATTCATGGAAACTCCATACAGAAACCAGAAGATGTTCGAATCTGTGATTACCACCTGCAATAATGACACTATGCTTTGTATTGCAGCCGATATAACTCTTCCCTCTGAATATATCAGGTCAATGAAAATTTCTGACTGGAAGAAGAATATCCCCTCCCTTAACAACAGACTTGTAGTTTTCGTTCTTCAATGACCCTATTTGCCGGTATACGGAACTGTTTTTACCAATTCAATATCAAACAATAAGGGTGTATATCCTGAAATGCCATATGTACCCATTGCACCGTAGGCAAGCTTTGATGGGATGAGAAGAGTCGATTTGCCTCCTGGTTTCATCAGGGTAATTCCTTCATCGAAACCAGCAATATTCTGACCAATTATAAATCCATAAAGCTTACCTGATGATACATTCGAATCAAAGATACCTCCATCCAGGAATTTGCCAGTGTATTTTACAAAAGCTGAATCTTCCCTTTCAGGTGAAACTCCTGTACCTGCCACTCTCTCATGGTAATATAATCCGCTTGGCTGTTTTACAAAATCAATGGAGTCATTGGCACTAAGGTAGGACTGGATCTCTTCCTTTTCCTGTTTCTCCATTTTGGCAGACGGGTTGCATGCGGTCAACGACAACATCAATAGTAATATCAGTAATGGAAGAACGGTTTTGAAACTCTTTATAATCATTTATCTGGATTTTAGGGTTATTAAAAATACCAAGTATTTCAAAAATCGTTCCAAATATAGGAATCTTTGACTCTGAATTCAAATTTTGGTCATAATTATGGATGGTTGTGATTGTCCCTGATAATTATTTAGTTCTGACCTTGACTTTATAGACCAGCACTGCTCTTGGGGGAATTAATTTGCGATCACCAATTAATCCAAAGGCAAGAAAAGGAGGAATAATGAAAATTGCTTCAGATCCGGGCTTCAGCAAAAGCAGCCCCTCATTAAGTCCGGCTTCAAGTTCACTTTTCCCCAGAATCAATTCTTTGGGTCCAAGCACTTTTGATGAATAGCACCTGGTTCCATCAAGAAGAGAACATTCATAATCCATAATAATTTTATCCTTCTCACTGAAGTTCTCACCTTCACCCGGAATTAGTATCTGATACCATAATCCGGTTTGAGTTTCTGTCATCCGGAGATTCTTTCTTTCAATATAGCTCTGAATTCTCTCCCTGTCCTTTCTAACCATATACCTGTTCAGATCTGCCATTTCATTGACACCAGGCTGCAATACGGCAGATTTTTTCTCGGCTCCGTTGTTGCATGAGACAGATGCCACAAACAATAATAACAGCAAAGAGTCTCTCAGGATTGTATACCTATTGCACATCGTCAAATCTCCAGGCATTCTCCTTCAGAACTTTAAGGAAATAGTTTACTGTATTTTCAAGAGTGTCAAAATACTCACCTCCTGAGGCATTCAGATGTCCGCCGCCTGCAAAATAGAGTGTAGCAAATTCATTTGAGGGAAAATTTCCCTTCGATCTGAGGGAAATTTTAATAAAGCCATCCTTCTCAATAAACATTGCTGAAAAAATTATCCCCTTTATGGATAAAGGCATATTGACAAATCCTTCTGTATCACCCTTCACATGATTATGGGCCTTTAAATCTTCCTTTGAAAGGTAAATATATGCGGTTTTGAATTCAGGAATCACAACCATTCTGCTGTTGAGTGAGAATCCTTGTAATCTTAAACGGTCAGCCGAGTAGTTATTGTAAATGCGATCCAGAATTTTCTCCTTTTCCAATCCCGATTCAAGAAGATCAGCAACAATTCTGAATGTTCTTGATGTATATGCCCCATGTTCAAAGTTTCCGGTGTCTGTTATGATTCCAACATATATAGCTTCTGAATAAGGCTTGCTTGAAAATACTTCATCCCCATTCATACTGCAAATTATTTCATGTACCAGTTCCGCTGTTGAACATTTTGTAATATCAGATATTGAAATATCTGTAAAATCCTCAGGATCAAGATGATGATCAATCAGTATCTTTTTTGCACGTGAAGCTTTTACATGTTCTTCAGCTTCACCCAGTCTGTTTGCATGATTAAAATCAAGAAGAACAATAAGATCAGCCTGTTCAATAAGCTTTCTGCATTTTTTCCTGTCCCTTATAAAGATTTCAACAAGATCAGCTCCAGTCATCCATTTCAGAAACTCCTGGAGATAATTTGGGGTTATCATGCTGACATTTCTGCCCTTAGATCTTAGAAAATGATACAATGCCAATTGAGAACCTATTGCATCTCCGTCCGGATTTATGTGGGATATCAGCACAATATTTCCTGATGTTGAGAAAAGATTCAATAATTCTTTGGTATCTTTGGATAAATCTGCCACTTTTGTTGCTGTTTTTAAGGTCGTAAAGTTAAACAATATTCCTATAGATCAATCCTGTTAATAATTTTCAAAAATAGCGTTTATGCAAGGAGATATTACTTTTTCAATAATTAAACCAAATGCAGTCAGAACCGGAAAAACCGGGCCGATTCTTGCCATGATAAATGAAGGAGGATTTGAAATAGCTGCCTTGAGAATGATTAGAATGACTCTCGACCAGGCCAAATCATTTTACGAAGTTCACAGAGAGAAACCATTTTTTGAGGGACTTGTTGAATTCATGTCATCGGGACCTGTTGTTGTTATGATTCTCAGGCATGAAAACGCCGTTAATGAATTCAGAAAACTTATTGGTGCAACTGATCCGGCCAAAGCGGAACCAGGGACGATAAGAAAGATCTTTGCCGTTTCGGTTCAGATGAATGCAGTTCATGGATCTGACAGCGACGAAAATGCATTAAGAGAGGCCGGCTTTTTCTTCTCAGAAACTGAGAGGTATTTATAACCGGAATCTTTCCTTCCGGACAATAATACCGGATTATCAGGGCAGTCTGATTTTGTCTCATGCTAAACATTAATTTATGTTTCGTGTTAATAGCTTTGTAGAATTTAATCTGTAATATGAACTCATCTTTCGACAAAGACTTTTCTGACAAAAAAACCCTCGAAAAATTTTCATCGGCTTTTACACTTTCAGACATGGAGATATTCATCTTCCCTGAACTATTTTATCCACTTGTTTTGGCCGATATAATGTCACCCATACTCTGGACATGGAGAGATGACCCATGGTTCAGGGATATTGAAAAAAAGAGCTTCAATAATAAGGTGAACAGAATCAAGCAGTATATAATTCAGAATTATGTTTTCAACCTCGACCTTTCAACATGGGGTCTTACATCAAAGGGTGCTGAAATAGCCAGATTCAGTGATTTCTATGATATGGAGTTGCTTAAACAGTCTAATGCACTTTTTGGGTATGAGGGTGACAAATACTATTTTGATATAGAGATCAGAAAACATTTTGGACTCGACAAATATGACTCCGACATAATTCCATACTGGAAAACAGAGACAATTGAAGCAATGACAGCTTTCCGCTATAAAGATACATTTTCTACCGGTGCAGGAGAATGTGTATCACTATCAGCCCTTTATGCTGCTGCTATGTTCGTTGTCGGCAGGATTCCCCTGGAGAAGATTTTTCTGATAGCCACCCCTCTTCATTCACAGAATTTTATTACTGAGAAAGAGGGACTTGTTACCAATAACCGGAGAATTGTCACCAAAAATATGTGGTTTAACGGTACATCCCTGTCAGAAAAAGCAAGGAGAGCTCTGGAGAACGAGAAGGTTACGATTGTTTCCCACATCTCAGGCTATGTTCATACTCTTTATAATGAAGCAACAATTGATAAGGAAGCCTACAAGCAGTTTGCAATCAAACTGAAGGAGTTTCTGGCAACTGATCTGACTAACGGTGTTTTCATCAATTTCCTTCGATTTAAGTCAAAGTATAAAAGTCTTTTCCAGTATTGCTGCAGCTGTGCCGGGAAAAAAAGATATATCGGACTCGATAAAATGTTTGAATACGAGCATACCAGTAAGTACAATGTATCGGCTGAAACAAGGGAATCCCTTGTAAAAGAAATTGAAGGAGAGGAATTCCACCTCAGTCAGATGCACGGACGAATTCTCCTGAATGACATTGAGAAAATCCTTGAAACCAATGACGGGAAAAATCTTGAAAAAATAAAAAGTGAGTTTATAAAATCATCTTCAGAACCGGATGAAGCTATTATTCACGAGATGTTCACAGATCTGAAGAATTTTATCATCACCATACCCAGAATACCTGACCCTGACAAGGAATACAGAAAAACAGTCAGTCTTAATATAACAGGCGAAAACAGCCGTGAAGAAATATTGGAGGAGGTGGCAGGTAAATCAGAACAGTCAGAATTAGCGGAGCTCGCATTGTACATATACAGAAAAATGGACAGCATCGACTGGCTCCCTTTCATTAAGGCAGCTATTGAAAGAAATCCTGTCTGTTTTACTGATCTTTATGAGAAAGATATTTCCGCGGTGTACGGCATTCTTCTTAATATGCCGGGTGAATCAATTTATCAGGGTGAAAGACTCGCATTACCTGATGAGGTATGGAACTTCAAACGGGGCGATGGTATCGAAAAATCTCTTTTAATGGCTGCATTTCTGAATAACAGAGATAGTTCATCAGAGGTTAGAATTAAGATTGAAAATCATAATGTTTATCTGATGTATCTGGGAAATGAGTACCATTTCAATTCACAAAAGAACTTCACCAAATCAATCCTGATAAAGGGAACTCAATATCAGATTAATTGATATTACCTGCAGATTTACCTGAGGACAATTTCTTTTATTGCCTCCGTGCCTGCTTTTTGGTTGAGTTTTGCCCGGAGAGCTTCCCTGAGCATCAGCAGTTCATTTCTTACCACTGAGGAACTCAGATGGACATAGAGGACATGATCCTTTATATAGATTTTTGTTGTCCGGGAGCTTATTGCTTTCCCGACGGTCTCCTCCCAGGAGTTTATCACCCCTGCCTCACTGAGTTTCTCCCCGAGATTCATCTCCTTGATATAGTCGGTGACCGCCTCTGCAATCGATATCGTTTTACTTCTTCTCATTACCTGCCAGTATCACTTTGAGAAAATTCTGACACCTTGTTATCCAAAATCCTGAAAAGCTTAAAATCAATATTATGTGAAAAAAGTATATCCTGTAACCGGCTCTGATGAGTGTCAGTGATGAAAATCTGACCAAACCTGTGATTCCCGACAAGTTTTATTATCTGTTCAACACGATCGGCATCAAATTTATCAAAAATATCATCAAGTAAAAGGATTGGGGAAAAACCTGCCATTCTCTTTATATAATCGAATTTTGCCAGCTTTAGGGCAACAAGATAAGATTTCTGCTGTCCCTGCGAACCAAGGGACTTCACCGGGAAACCATTCATTTCCAGTAGCAGATCATCTTTATGTATCCCTGTGGTGGTGTATTCCAGGAACCTGTCCTTTTTAATCGAATTCAGAAGCAACTCAGCGAAGTTGCCTTCTGACAGATGTGAATGGTAGTGAAGCCTGACCTCCTCCTTTCCATTTGATATCATCTCATAGTATTCCTGGAATACGGGAATAAGCTCGTTTACAAGGATGCTTCTCTCGCTGAAAATATATTCACCGTACTTAACAAGTTGCGCATCCCATACAGAGAGCATATCACCATCAAACCGGCCCGAGGTTTTAAAGTCTTTCAACAGTTTGTTCCTCTGCTGAACGGCTTTACTGTATTTGAGCACCGAATCAAGATAACCTGTATTATACTGGCTTACAATTTTGTTCATAAACTTCCGTCTGTCCTCGCTCCCTTCTGAAACGAGAGCACTGTCGGCTGGAGAGATCATAACTACAGGGTATCTGCCCACATGGTCGGAGAGTTTTGGATATTCCTTCCCGTTCCTTTTCAATAATTTTTGTTTCTGCTTCTGAAAAGCACAGTATATATTATCCTCTTCTTCATCCCGTATAAATGTTCCCTGCACAATAAAATAATCCTCTCCGTGCTTAATGCTTATACTGTCTATGCTGTTAAAAAAGCTTTTTGTAAGTGATAAATAGTGAATGGCATCAAGAATATTGGTTTTCCCAACACCATTATTGCCGACAAAACAGTTTATCTTGGGTGAGAACTCCATCTCTCCAAGTTCATAATTTTTGAAATTAGTAAGGATCAGTTTCTTGAGATACATTGAGGAACAAGATAAAAGACAAAAGTAAAAAGATAAAAGTAAGAAGACAATAGTTTTTTAACACCCAGAGACATTTGTAGAGACGTTGCATGCAACGTCTTTACACGTTACATTCAATGTCTCAATCAAAACAAACATTCAACCGCGCATCTATTATTTCAGATTTACAATCCATTATTCAGCTAAATATCAATTAAATATCAACATTATTTCAATTATTTAGCCATTCTCCTGATATTCATTAAATAATTGTTTTAAAATTACTTGAAAAAAATTACTTTTGCGGTGGAAAATTTTGAAGTTAAACAGTAAATACCAGTATGGCTAAGAACAAAAAGGATGTAAATCCACAGACTATTTCAAATGTAGAGCAGACACTTTCCAGGACAGAACAGTATCTTGAAGAGAATTATAAGACTATGCTGACCGTTCTGGCTGTTATTATAGCTGTAATCGGGTTGGGATGGCTGGCCAAGTTTTATCTTAACAAGAGAAATGATGAGGCTCAATCACAAATGTACCAGGCAGAAAGATATCTCGAGATGGATTCTCTTAAACTGGCATTGAATGGGGATGGTAATTACCTTGGATTTCTTGACATTGCAAAAAGCTACAGACTGACAAAATCAGGCAACCTTGCTCTTTACAGCGCTGGAATATGTTATCTTCATCTTGGTGAGTACCAGGATGCAATTGACTATCTTGGAAAATACTCAAAAAAGGATAAGGTAATCGGATCGATGGCAATTGGTGCCACTGGTGATGCATATGTCGAGCTCGGAGATCTGGATAAAGGTATTTCAAAATATATTGAAGCTGCTGATTATGCTAAGAACTCATTCAATACTCCATTATTCCTGATGAAGGCCGGGGAACTTTATGAATTGAATGGAAAGCATGCTGAGGCATTGAAATTGTACGAAAGGATAGAAAGTGAGTATCCTGAGAGTACTGAAGGATCTACTATTGAAAAGTACATTGCCAGGGTCAGGCTTCTTATAAAGTAATTCCCCTTAAATTCCGACATGGGTACGACAAATCTTTCAGCATACGATCCGGAAAGTGTTCCTGATGCCAGTGAGATGCGTTTTGGAATTGTTGTCTCTGACTGGAATAATAAAATTACATGGGCATTGCTCGAGGGTGCGGTAAACAGACTCAAGCAACATGGTACTGATGATGAAAATATCATTGTAAAGCATGTACCCGGAAGTTTTGAACTCACACTTGGGGCTCAGTTTCTTGCTGAATATGATGATCTTGATGCTGTAATCTGTCTTGGTTGTGTTATACAGGGTGAGACACCGCATTTTACATATATCTGTCAGGGTGTAACCCAGGGTATTACACAGCTGAACATGGAGTACAATATACCTTTTATATTTGGTGTCCTGACAACAAACACGGACCAGCAGGCAGCTGACAGAGCAGGAGGAATACATGGAAACAAGGGTGATGAAGCAGCAATAACAGCAATAAAGATGGCTGCCCTGCAGCGTGAGATGGAGAAGTAGGGTTATCGCAACACCTTTCGGACAAATGCAACTGTAAAATAGGACATCATAAATACTCCCATAAATCCTTCCAGACCGGATACCAGTCTGCTCAAACCAACAGGATAAACATCTCCATAGCCAATCGTAAAAAATGTAATAGCGCTATGGTAGAACGATTGGATAAGACTTGATAAATTGTCAGGATTTTCAACTGAGGAAACTGTTCTGCCAAGTCCTGTCAGCTCGATGCTGAAATAGACAGATCCAAAAATGAACCAGAATACCAGAACACTGAACAGTACCCTTCCGGGGGAAGTTGCATAGAGGCCCATCTTATCAAATACCAGCCACTGGAATCCATGCGGAATGTAACTTATTAATCTTCGGATTCCACCTCTCTCCTCCTGTTCTGTAAGCCAAGACTTTGCCTCGTAGCGTTTGAACATTATATAGGCCTTATCCTCATCTTCATATTTGCCTGTGCTGCTGAAATTTTCTTTCAGGATCCTGAACTGCTCAGCTTTTTGCCTTAAGGTCGTCCCCTCCTGGTTTACTATTGCCTGCTCACATTTGTTTTGCCTCCAGTCGATATATAACTTGCCCAGCAATCTCATACCCGACATATCGATAGTTTTGATATCGATTGGAAAATCATAAGGTTCGATATCTACTATATCACGGGCAATAGTATCTGTGATGTCAAGCAGTTTTGCTTTTGAGAGCCTCAGATCAAAATAATGATTAAGATGGCATGATTTTAATGAAATTGATTTAACCTTCGACTCGTAGAAACTTACATCCCCATCTCCAAACTCCGTTCTTTCAAAACTGATTTCCGTATCTTCCATTTCCATCAGGTTGAAGTTCTTCAGACCTGACCCCATTTCAGCTCTTTTAAACTGGATCTTTGCGGCTTTGCATGTAGCTCCTTCAAAATTTACCTCGCCATTACCAAAAACTGCACGATTGAAATTTACCCTTCCTGAACCAAAATCAACAGTCCTGAAGTTAACACGGCTATTCCCGAATTCAGTCCTTTCGAACATTATTTCACAATCTCCGAAAACAGAATAATGAAAATCAACCTTACCTCCCTCTATCCTGGTAACCTTGAAATTGAACCTCCCGCTATTAAACCTTGTATTAATGAACAGCAGTTCTCCATTGTTGAACTCTGTATTGGCAAAGCTGACTTCTCCGTCTCCGAACTGAATATCCTGAAAATCTTTAATGCCATCTTTAACAATCGCATTTTTGAAGAGGAAATCACCACTTCCAAAAACTGAACCTTTAAAATCAATATTCCCATTCCTGAAAAGGGTATTTGAGAAGTTAACATTCCCCTTCCCGAATACTGAACCGCTAAACAAAACTTTTCCCCTTCCAAAATGGCTTCCATCAAAAATTATGTCCCCATCCTGAAAAGATGAATAAGAAAAATCAGTGGAAATATGTGCGTCAAAAAAAGAATTTCTTGCTGAAAAACCTTTAATTATAACAAGTTCCTTCTTCTCAATTCTATTTATTCTTTTATATGCAGAGAGAGAAAAATCTTTTATATAGCATTTGTCAAGTATTAAAGGCCTTCCTTCTTTTATTGTATGGTAAAGCTCATCAATATCAAAATCTCCGAACAGTTCATTCCCGATCACGTCACCCTCTTCGTCAAAAAGAATAACATTAGCTGTCCGGGGATATTTCCTTCCATCGTCAGTAATGAATTTGTCATTTCTTATCTCAACCTGGTAATTTGTGTAGCCTGTAACCATAAAAGCTATTAATTAAAGCCAAATTACAAAAAAAATGATCACAGGAGCAAATACTGCCGGTTTTTACCGGATACAGAGTCTCCTGTACGGACAATATGAACACTTGCCACGGATGTCATCTGTCATTATAAAAGGCTCATTCTCACTGAATATTTCAGCAATAACCTTATTAAGATTTTTAATGAATTCATCCCTTACTGACTGGTAATTATCGACAGAAATCTCACTTTTAGTGTTAACCCCTATTTTGAGTCTGTCATTATCTGATTCTGACGTCAGTTTCCTGACTTTATAAACGGAGGGCCTCACAACCGCTGCCTTATTATTCATCAGATATGCTTCGCAATAGAGTAATGTCTGAAGCCAGGCATCGGTATCCTTCTTCCTGTTACCGGCAAACAGGTCTTCAATTGAGGTTATCTTTTCTGCAACAGAACCTGTCTTGTAATCAACAATCCTTGTTACTCCCCGTACTAAATCTATACGATCAACCTTTCCTCCTGCAAGCACAACTATGTCCGGTCCTCCCGATGAAACTGAAACCGGAAAGCTGAATACTGATTCAAGATGAAGAATTTCAAATGGTGCAAGTGTCTTATCTGCCCTTAGGATTTTCAGGACGTAAGCGATCAGAATATCTCTTATAATAAACTCATTGCCTCCAATAATCCGGCCCGCTTCGCTACTGAATTTTTCATTTATTACTTCAATGACAATCCTCTCAATCCTTTCTTTATCGCTGATAATCAAATCAATCATATCAGTCGTCACAACATTCCGGACATAGTCATTAAAAAGATATTTCATAACATCATGGAGAATCTCGCCAAGCAATGCAGGATCTATATCTTTTGTGACTGCATCGGGCTCCGTCAACCCATTCACATAGCGATAATAGAACTTCATCCTGCAATTAAGCCATGTATTGATTGCTGAAGGCGATAAGATCCTGATATTGTCCTTATCAAGAAAACGTGAACGCAGCTGTTGCAAGTGCTCTTCTCTCCTGTCAATTATTTCCCCTATCGAAACAGGTGATCTTATTTCAAAACTTAAATCAAGGAATTCAGGTTTCATAACGGGGTCGTATTTCATCTGGACCAGAAACCTGCTCATTTCACCACTTCTTAAGCCCTCAGAATTCGAATTATATATAAAGGTTACATTCTCAGCCCTCTGAAGCAGACGATAAAAATGGTATGCATAGATAGATTCCTGGTGATTAACCGAAGGCAGTCCGAAGGCTTCCCGAAGGCTGAATGGTATAAAAGATGAGCCTGTTGATAATGATGGAAGAACACCCTCATTTACAGAGAGGATGATAAGATTCTTAAAATCCAGCGCTCTTGTTTCCAGTATACCCATGATCTGAATACCAGATAATGGCTCCCCTGAAAAAGGAACCGATTGAATCCTTAACAGTTTATCGAGTATTCTCATATATGTCTCCGGGGAAAAAGTTACATCACCAAGGTTTAGTATACTTTCAAGTCTGTTTAGTGACAAAATGACTCTGTAAATGAATTCATTAATGATATTCTGCGATACACTTATATTCCCGGAATCATAGGCCTTTTTTTCATTTCCCGATGCAATAAGTGAAAGAATGTTTTTAAAATATCCGGAAAGTTCCGGCGACGTTGAAGGTTTTGTAAAAATCATTGCGAGATGGCCTGATTTGGAGAAACGATCTGATGGTACCCATATCAGGTTAGTTTCTGTAATCTCACCCAGGATCTCACTATCATCCTTACCCAGCGATTCTGAAATTAATGTGTGCTTCATGATGCTGATAACATCCCTGTAGCCAAATCTTACTTTTTCTCCGGAGACAGAAGCATTTCTCTGAAGATCCATAAGATGTTTCATAAGGGTATAAACATGACTATGCTTCAGAGGATACCCCATAGTAATATTAATATCACCTATGTTTTCTGGCAAGCTTGTAAGAACCGGCATCAGCAGATTTTCATCAGCCAGCACGATTGCTGTATGGTGGGCCGTTTCTTCTGTCAGGTCAGGCAATTGGTTTACCATTTCCGGGATAAGCTTGACCTGTGCAACGTCAGACGACGAATCAAAGACCCTGCGTTGGACCACAGGAGGAACTCCCGACAATAAAGTATCATAATTCCAACCAGGAGGCATATCATTTCCAAAGATCTTCAGATTTTCACGCATGAAAAAACCGGCAGAATTCGAGTTCCCATCTTTTAAATATGAATTATCATAATCCCAGTAAAACCTCCCTTTACCTGCTTTGCGGAATTTCTGCATAACAACTTTCTCGCATTCATTCAGGGCATTGAACCCAATGAAATGCACCGTGTCCCATTCAACTCCTGCGTAGAATTCATCACTCTTTCTTTCAGCCAGTTCTCTGAATATCATACCCTCATAGGCTATATTCTGCGCTTTAAGAGAGAGCCTGAATCCGGTATAAATATCATTGAGAACAGACCAGATGTCGATAAATCCGGTTTTCTCCCTTGTGGGTTTTTCATAGTCGAAATTTATCCAGAATCTCTTGACAATCTCTGTCTGAGCCTCAGTAAGTCCTCCGAATTGCTGATCTATATTTTTAATATCCAAGACATTACGAAACAACAATTGCGCATTTACAAGATATTTATCAATGTCGTCAAAATCATCCAGAAGCATATCACCCCAGAAATAAAAATTATCAAAACTTTCAGGCGACTTTTTTAAGCTTCGGTAAATCTTGTACAACTCAAAAAGAAGCACCTCATTTGAAGCTGTCTGTAACGCTGAATATGATCTGAAAAGCTCATTTACAGTGTATACTGCAGGTGCCCATACTGGTTTCCTGATGCCTGATGCAAGGTATTTGGTGAAATATAAACCGGCTCTGCGATTCGGAAAAACGAGACAGTGATGGTTAAGAGTATTTCCAAACTCTGAGTAAAGTGACCGGGCAATGTTTTCAAGGAAGTATTCCATGAAGCGATATTAATGAAAAAAGAATAATTTTAAAGGTAAAGGATAAAAGACAAAAGACAAAAGACAAAAGAAAGAATATCAGATCATCTTTAAGCTTATTAAGTGACTATATTTGTTTAAGAACAAATCTCCCGGGAAATATGAAAAAAATCATAATTATCTTTGATTTGACTATCGTCTTGCTGTATTGGGGATGCGATCGACCAGGCAATTTTTCAACAATTGAAACCCAACTTGTTTTTGACAGGGCTGAAATGAACGGAAAGCTTGCAAATGAAGGTTTTAACAGGTGCATTAATTATGTTAATGGATGGTTAGAGCTTTCAGATTCTGTAACAGGACTTATACCCCGCAACATAAATGATAAAGCAAGCAAAGACATCTGGAATGCAAAAGACTGTGCAGCAGATAATTACCCTTTTATGGTATTGACAGCGGCACTTCTTGACTCCGGACTTTTCAATGGCAGGATGAGGGAAATGCTGGAAACAGAAAAAAGACTTACATCAAGACTTGGACCTCTTCCTGACACCTACTCCTTTTCGAAAAAGGGATTTTTAACGAGAAAGATCATACTACCCGATATAATTTTTGGATCAGCTGAATATGTAAAGGATGGATTGATCCCGCTTACAGAATGGCTGGGTCCAAGCCCATGGTCTGAAAGAATGATCTCAATTATTGATGAGATGTGGAAATATGCATCTGTAAAAACCCCCTTTGGAAATATAATATCGGATGATCCGGAAGTAAATGGAGATATGCTGCAATCATTATCCAGGATTTTCTGGATAACAGGCGATAAAAAATATCTTGACAGGGCAGTAATAATTGGTGATTATTATCTGCTTGGAAAAAATCATCCGACAAGAAATTTTAAAGTACTGAGACTGAGGGATCACGGATGTGAAATAGTTTCGGGGCTCTGTGAGCTGTATGCAGCTGTATCGTATGCTTATCCTGCCAAAAAGGCGGAATATAAAGCGCCTGTTTATGAGATGCTTGACCGCATACTTGAAATCGGCAGGAATGAAGACGGTTTATTTTATAACGCTGTTGATCCTGTCAGGGGTATTCCTGTGAACGGAGGGATTGCTGATAATTTCGGATATACTTTAAACGGGTTTTATACGGTTTATCTGCTGGATAAAATTGAAGAATACAGGGAACCTGTAATAAAGGCATTATCAGTGCTCAATGAGAAATACCGAAGTTTTCCGTGGGAAGGACCCAGTTCAGACGGCTATGCAGATGCGATTGAAGGCGCTCTTAATCTTTATACCAGGGAAGAAGTGCCATCGGCGGCACAATGGATAAACAGCGAAATAAAAGTAATGTGGAACAAACAACAGCAATCAGGAATAATTGAAGGATGGCACGGAGACGGTAATTTCGCCCGGACCACAATCATGTATTGTCTGTGGAAAACTCAGGGAACTTATGTTATCCCATGGCGTGCTGATATAGAAATCGGTGCTGTACAGGAAGATAGCCTGCTATATGTGACTATTTCTGCAGTTGAAGATTGGACCGGACGGTTGATGTTTGATAAAAAAAGGCATTCTGAATACATGCACCTTCCTGAAGACTGGCCTCGTATAAATCAGTTTCCCGAATATTTTACTTTGGATAAGAATAAAAACTATTCAATCGCAGGAAATAGCGAAAAGGTTCAGATAATAAGTGGAAGAGACCTGCAGCATGGCTATCCGGTAAAACTTAAGAAAGGAATTGGTGTTAAACTTATTGTAAGGGCAGCTTCTGACCTGCAGTAGGATATCAGTAACTAACTTTTTAATCAAAGACACTTATCAAGGAAAAACTTACCCTAAAATTACATCTTATGAACCGACGTGAATTTACCAGACTGGCTGCTGCAGGAACAGCAGGTATCGGAATGACACCAACAATTCTTACAGGTTCCGGGTGGAAAGGAGCCAATGATCGTGTAAACGTTGCTGTTATTGGAATACGTGGACAGGGCGAAGGCCATATTGCAGGCTATGCCAGCACAGGGAAAGCCAGGGTCGTTGCATTATGTGATGTCGACAGTAGTCTTTTCGATGAAAGAGTAAAGAGACATTTCACTGATAAGGGGTTGCCAAAACCAAAACTATATACGGATTTACGGAAGCTTTATGAAGATAAGGATATAGATGCCGTTTCAGTTGTGACACCAAACCACTGGCATGCACTGGCATCCATTTGGGCAATACAAGCCGGCAAGCATGTATCAGTTGAAAAGCCATGCTGCCATAATTTCCATGAAGGACAGAAGCTTGTCGAGGCAGCAGAAAAATATAAGGTGATAGTTCAGGATGGAGCTGAACAAAGGAGTAATCCATGTGCTCAAAGCATGGCAGAGTATCTTCACAATGGAAAGCTGGGGGAAGTTTATATGGCTAAAGGGCTCTGCTACAAATGGCGTGACACAATCGGAAAAACACCAGATGAACTGGTACCTGAAGGGGTTGATTATGATCTCTGGCTCGGACCTGCTCCGAAAAGGCCCTTCTCAAAAAACAGGTTCCACTACAACTGGCATTGGAACTGGGACTATGGCAACGGGGATATGGGCAACCAGGGAGTTCATGAAATGGATATTGCCAGATGGGGATTGAATGTAACATTGCCAACGAAGATAACCACAGCAGGAGGCCATTTCATGTTCGATGATGATCAACAAACCCCCAATGACCTGATTACGGTTTTTGAATTTCCGAATCCTTCCGGTGGCGGAGATAAAAAGAAATTTCTGCAGTTTGAAGTACGTCACTGGATAACAAACAGGGAAGGAATAAAAAGCGATAATCCACAGATTAACAATACCTATATGGTAAGTTCAGAAAACACTGTCGGAAACTTGTTTTACGGTTCAAAAGGTTATATGACGAAAAATGTCAATGAGTGGCAGACATTTATTGGCAAAGAAAGAGCTGACGGGGAAAAGGGAAGCGGACTGGGTGACCATTACATGAATTTCATTGAAGCGATACTGGCAAATGATCAGAAACTTGCAATGGGTGATATCCGTGATGGCTTCTACTCCTGTGCACTGGTGCATCTCGGAAATATCTCTTACAGGCTTGGAAGAACCCTGGAGTTTGATCCGGTTAAAATGAAATTCGTGAACGCACCTGATGCTGATGCCCTGCTTACTAGACAATACAGGGAGCCTTTCGTTTTACCTGAGGCAGTATAGGGATCAGGGACAGGCATTGCCAATATCCAATTCTTAAAATCCGAAATCCGCCCCCGATAGTTATCAGGACCGAATTTAAAAGATTCTTAAATGGCAGATATTTCTAAACATTCAAACATCAGGTGGATAGTCTTGTGCTTCCTGTTTTTTGCGACAGTCCTCCTATACCTCGACCGCTCCGCACTCGGAATCATGGCTCCTTTCCTGCAGAAGGAGATTGGATGGAGCGAACAGCAATATGGAAATATCAATACTGCATTTATGATCGGATATGCACTCTGTTTCCTGGTTATGGGACCATTTATCGACAAGATCGGTTCCAGGGCGGGATATGCAGTATCAATGGGGTTATGGGCCGTTGCCCAGGCATCTACTGTCTTCGCTAAAACATGGATAGGATTTGCAGTAGCCAGAACAGGATTATCTGTCGGGCAATCCGGCAATTTCCCTGTAGCAAATAAAGTTCTGGCCGAATGGTTTCCCAAAAAAGAACGGGCACTGGCTGTAGGCCTTTTTAACGGAGGGTCAAATATCGGGTCACTGACATCCCCGCTGGTCATTCCGGTGGTTGTCTCTGCTTTTGGGAATGACTGGAGGGCCGCATTTATCTGGACACTGCCTTTAAGCTGTATCTGGATATTATGCTGGATATTTTTTTACAGGAAACCTGAAAACCATAAACTGGTTAGCCCGGATGAACTCACATATATTAATAGCGATAGTCAGGTTCAGAAAGAAGGAAAGGTAAGCTGGCCGGTTTTACTGAAAAAAAGAGAAGTATGGGGAATCTGTGTTGGAAAATTCATTGCAGATCCTATCTGGTGGTTTTATCTCTTCTGGGGAGCAAAATTCCTGAATAGTAAATTCGGATTGAACTTAAAGGAAATAGGACTGCCATTCTTCACAATCTACCTGGTATCATGGATTGGCGGAATATTTATCGGATGGCTTTCTTCATCATTTCTGAAAAGAGGCTGGCCTCTCAACAGGGGCCGTAAAATGGGATTCATGGTATGTGCCACATTCGCCCTGCCTGTAATGCTTGTGCCTCATCTGGATAACATGTGGCTGGCAGTAGCACTCATTGCATTAGCTGCAGGAGGCCACTGTGGATGGTCGGCTAATATCTTCAGCCTTATGTCTGACATATTTCCCCGCAAGGCAACAGCTTCCGTAACAGGTATCGGAGGTTTTGCAGGTGCGGTTGGCGGAGCGCTAATAGCACAGCTCGTGGGCAGATCGTTACAGAACATGGGCATTGATGGCTATGTCATACCCTTTTTTATAGCATCTGTTGGCTATTTTCTTGCCCTGGCAATAATGCATTTACTGATTCCTAAAATACAACCCTTAAGCATATAGACAGAAATGACAAGTTCTGAAAGATTGGATTTTGCCCTGAACCATAAAGAACCAGACAGAGTACCATACGACCTTGCAGGCACTACTGTAACCAGCATCAGTAAAAAGGCGTTCGTCAGGGCAATGGAATATCGAAAAATGTCAGCTGAGTACGAAATAAAGGAAATAGATCCAATTCAGCAGATCGTCACCCCTGTCGGGGAAACTTTGAGACTGCTGAACTCTGATACAAGACGAATAGGCGCCCGGAGGATTCCCGATTATGAAAAGATTGTTACAGTCAGCAACGGGCTTTGGGAACTCACAGATATCTGGGGATGTCAATGGAAAATGGATGAGATTAAAGATTTGTATTTCAACCAGTATTCATATCCCATGGAAAATTTCGCTTCAATTGAGGAAGGGCTTAAGAATTACAGGTTTCCTTCCATAAACAGCCACTCAGAGATCATCCGGAATGATCTTGCAGAACAGATCTCTGGTATTAAGGATTACGGAGTGGTTGCAGACAGAAACTGCGCCGGTCTTACCGAAACCTCACTCAGGATAAGGGGATACCAAAACTGGTATCTGGATACCATGACAGATACAGCTGGCGTTGAAAAACTCTTCGATATGATAACAGAGTATAAAACGGCATACTGGGATCTCGTTATTGACTGGCTGATTGAAAACAATCTTCACCGTTGTGTAAATGTTATCTCCGAATGTGATGATCTGGGGACTCAGACATCAACATTGCTCGAACCCGAATATCTGCGAAAAACAGTGATCCCAAGGTTTGGAATTCTCTGGAAGCATATTAAAAAGAGGCTGCCTCATGTTAAAATATTCATGCACTCATGCGGATCGGTACGGGTATTGCTTCCTGATCTTATTGAGGCAGGTCTGGACATTTATAATCCAGTGCAGTTTACAGCTGCAGACATGGATCTGAAAGGTCTGAAAAAAGACTTTGGAAAAGATCTGGTTTTCTGGGGCGGTGGCGTAAATACTCAATCAACCCTTAAAAATTCCCCGCCTGACAAGGTGAAGGATGAAGTAAAAAGGATCCTGGATATAATGGCGCCAGGAGGTGGATTCGTATTCGCACCTGTTCATAATATACAGGAGGATGTTCCTCCTGAAAATTTCTGGGCTATGTGGGATGCTCTCATGGAATACGGGAAATACCATTAAACAACCTCCCCTGCCAGGTATCAAGCTCTTCAAGTCGCTTTTCTATCAGATTCACAATCTGGTCAGCCCGTTTTTTCCCCCATCCTGTGCCTGTAAGAAAACGGGGAGGAGCCTCTCCGGTAAAACGTTCAACAACAATAGATGGGTTGAGCCTCTCCAGAAACCTTATAAAAAAACTGAGATATTCTTCCCAGGTAAATAATTCAAAATCCTCGGGATTATCCCTGAAATCTTTTTCCATCCTTGTTCCCCTGATTATCTGAAGCTGATGAAATTTAACGGTTTTGAGTGGTAATGCCGAGATAAGATCTGCCTGGTCAAACATCTCTTCCCTGCTTTCGCCGGGCAGACCAAGTATGAAATGGGCACCCGTATTAATGCCATACCCGGCAGTTTTTTCAACCGCTGCAGCAGCCTCCTCAAAGGTATGTCCACGGTTTATTCTCCTCAGTGTTTTATTATAACATGATTCAATTCCATATTCGACCGCGAGATAACATATGCCTGAGAGTTCCCTGAGATATGCAAGTTTTTCTTCATCTATACAGTCAGGCCTTGTACCAATTATCAGGCCTATGACACCAGGGTGGCTCAGGGCTTCTTCGTATAGTTTCCTGAGAGTATCCAGAGGTGCGTATGTATTTGAATAAGCCTGAAAATAAGCAAGATACGATTCAGCTTCGTTATATCTCCATTTATGAAAACTGATCCCTTCTTCAATCTGCTGAGTGACAGATTTCTCCGGCTGGCAATAGGAAGGATTGAATGCATCATTATTACAATATGTACAACCTCCTATACCTTTTGTGCCATCGCGGTTAGGGCATGTGAATCCGGCATCAATGGAAACTTTCTGCACCCTTCTTCCATATAAGGTTCTGAAATAATTCGAATAGGCATTGAACCTGCGTTCATGTCCCCAGCTGAAAACCTTCTTTTCTTTTTTATCAACTGACATTTAAGCAGATACAATTATATTTTTGTCGACATACCAGATATATGCTTCGATGTTGGAATAGCCCATTTCAGCCATCAGCTGGCGATACTGGTTAACCTGGTTTATATAGTGATCGGATTCACCTCCGAATTTGAAATCAATAATAATGGTTTTGCCATCTCTGAATATCACTCTGTCAGGCCGTTTTGTATTACCTGTTGGCAATAGTATCCCTGCTTCAGTCAGAATCTCATTTCCGGGGCGGAACCATTCGTCAACCCGGGGTGAATTAATGAGATCTTCAACCCGCCTCTCAAGATCTTCCGATTCCTTTGCAGTAAGCTTGCCTTCCAGAACAAGCTTTCTGACAGAACTCGAAATATCTGCAGCTGTTTTAATACCCTCAAATATATCGTGCATCAGTTTTCCATAATTGATCTTTTCCCTGACCTCCTTATCTCCTGCCGCAAAATAATTTTCTCCATGCAGCTTCAGCTTCAGTGAATCCATTGCCTGACTAACAATGTATTGCCCTGAGTGAAAATCTGTCTCTTGTTTTTTCTCCTTCTGATTTTGAGGCAGCTCGCCAAATTCGAATATTCCTTTCACCTTATCATAGAACTGACTGATGTCAAAATAAGTGGGTGCCGGATCATGAATGGTTGATGTAATTGCATTTTTCAGAACTCCGGCAATTGAATTTTCCGATTTCGGATTGTCTTCTGAAAACCCGTAAATAACCTCCTTTGCCCTGGTAAGTGCAACATACAGAAGATTAATATTATCTACATAAACTGAATGTTTTTCTTCTGTATAGCTTTCAGCAAACCATGTTTTTGTTAGCTCCGAACTGTATTTCACAGGAATTACGCCAATGTCACTGAAAGGTTTTATTTCGGGTTTAACCCATAAAAATGGCTGTTTTGAAGGCATATGATCAAGGTTCCATGAAAGGAAGGGAAGAATTACCACTTTGAATTCAAGTCCTTTTGATTTATGTATTGTCAGGATTCGCATCGCATTCTGATTCCCGGGTAAAACCACTGATTTACCTGAGCCTGTTGTTTCCCACCAATCCAGGAACGAACGCAGGTCTCCGCTTTTACTGCCGGTAAAATTTACTACATAATCCTGGAATGTATTGAGATATGCTACATTAGCAGGCGACCGTCCCAGTCCAAAAAATCCTATGGTACTTTCAGTAGCTTCGAACAACGACATATGTTTCAGCCTGTCAAGGAAATCTTCATAACCCTCAGGGAAAAAGTTTCCTGAAGTCTCAATTATTTTTTCACTGACGAGGGATACTGATTCTGCTTCCTGCCTTCCCTCTGACATGAGAAAGAATCTGAGCATAAGAGCCCTGCTTATTCTATCCTCAGGATCATTTACTGCAGACAGAACAGCAATTATGAAGTTTATGGCAGGAGAGTTTGATAACAGCAATGAATCGCCTGATACAACATTATAGTTTATTCTGTGCTTCTTTTCATCAGCTATGTTACTGCTGTAATCAATCAAAGTACGGAGCACACTGGCCCCCTCCTTCCCATCACGTACAATAATTCCGATATCAGAAGCATTATATCCACTTAACTGCAATGATTCAACGACACCGGGAAGCATTTCAAGGACCTTATCCTTCCATTTCACTTCTTCATGGTCATCTATGAATTCTATTCTTACATATCCTCCTGCCTTTCCACCAGAATCAGTCTGAACAGCTTCAGAGTAGATATTCCTGAAGCTTATCTGATCAGGATCCCCTGCAAATACTTCATCTACCTGTGCAGGGACAGTTGTGAAGAGTGCATTGTTGAACTTTATTATGTTGGACATGCTTCTCCAGTTCTTCGTCAACGGCTTGCTTATGTACCTTTCGTTATCAACCATGCTGTTAAGAAAGCTGCCCAGGATCTTCCAGTCGCTGTTCCTCCATCTGTATATAGATTGTTTAACATCCCCAACGACAAGGTTATCAGATCCCTCTGCCATACTGTTATCAATTAATGGCTTCAGATTCTTCCATTGTATAATTGAAGTATCCTGAAACTCATCGATCATGAAATTCTCATACCTGTTTCCAACTTTCTCATAAATGAAAGGTGACTGATCCTCCCCTGTTATAAGGCTTAGGATCTCGCCTGCATCAGAGAGCAGAAAACTATTTTCAGATGTAGTGATCAGGTGGATATTAAACAAAACATCCGATAATATCCCAAGGGTATAAATATTTGACAGAACTGTATGCGCTGTCCTGTAGTCTTTTACATTCCTGTCATAGAAATGCAATGCCTCCAGAAGAATTGATTCGAGGCCGTTACTCAAAGCATTCTGAAGCCCCGGGACAGTCTCTCCGGTAGACCACCTCGGTGGTGATTTTTCAATTTCACGAACATAACTGTTGGGTTCTCTTACTGAACCTGATTCTAAATTTCTTATAAAACCCGGTATCCCCTGTCCCTTCCGGTAAAACATATCATCAGACAAATCATACTGAGCAAAAATGTTTGCGGCACTTTTGCCCAGCTCTGTCATTTTTTCTTCAAATGCCACAGTGAGAGACCTTATCTTCTGAATATAGTCCATTAGGAACTCTTTGTTTTCAAGACTGGACCGGTCACTTGCCGATAAAATCTTGAATTTTTCCTGAAACAGCTCCCCGGAGAGTTTAATTATGCCATCTTTAAGATTCCAGCTCTTGTCCGCCTCAATATTTGTCATTGCATAAGCTGTCAGCCATTTGTTAAGCTGGGTGCCGGCTACAGCTGATCCCAGCATCTCATCAACTGCTGCTGACAGAATTGTACTGTGATCCAGTTCAACATTAAAGCCTGAGTGCAGCCCTGCTTCCCTTGTAAAGGCACGAAGTATCTTCTGAAAGAAACTGTCAATCGTCGAGACAGAAAATCTGGAAAAATCGTGAAGGATAGTATTCAGTATCTCTCCAGACTCAATTCTGATCCATTCTTCACTCTTTCCTGTACTCTTCAATAATACATCAAGATAATCGCATTTCCGGCCTGTAGACAGTTTATGAAGATTTTCGAGAATCCGTGATTTCATCTCTGCAGTAGCTTTATTCGTAAAGGTTACAGCAAGAATCTTCCTGTAGTTATATCTCGATCTGAAAAGGCTTTTGAGATAAATTTCAGTAAGCGTATATGTTTTACCGGAGCCTGCAGAGGCGCTGTATATTGTTAATGTACCCTTTCCCATGATTTCGTAAAGTTAGATAATTAAGATTTAGATCAATTTGTTTAATATAAATAATTGGGAGACATTTAGAAAGAGTTATGCGGTCTTACGGTGGTACCAGTCATGCCTGTCCTGTTGAGACCGCAAGACTGCAAGACTTGCAAGACTTGCAAGACATTTTTTATACCTTTGCACGATGAAAAAGAGGGTTGTTGTCGGATTATCGGGCGGAGTCGACTCGAGTGTTGCAGCCTGGATACTTAAGGAACAGGGTTATGACGTAATCGCCCTGTTCATGAAGAACTGGCATGATACAACAGGTTTGCTTCAGAGCGATTGTCACTGGGAAGATGATCTGATGTTTGCTGAAATGGTCGCAAAAAAACTGCAGATCCCTTTCCATCAGGTTGACCTCAGTGAGCCTTACAGGGAGAAAGTAGTTAACTATATGTTCTCTGAATATGAGAAGGGACGCACGCCTAATCCTGATGTCCTTTGCAACAGGGAGATAAAATTTGACTCATTTGCTGATGAGGCTTTAAAACTCGGCGGAGATTATGTTGCAACAGGACACTATTGCAGAAAAGATGAAATCAGATCCGGCGACAACGTCATTTACAGACTTCTCGCAGGCAAGGATAAGAACAAGGACCAGAGTTATTTCCTTTGCCAGCTAAACCAGCAACAACTTTCGACTGCCCTTTTCCCTGTGGGGGATCTGGTTAAGGGTGAAGTGAGGGAAATTGCCGATAAACTTGGTCTGGCAACAGCACACCGGAAAGATTCGCAGGGAATTTGTTTTGTCGGGAAAGTGCATCTGCCTACTTTCCTGCAGCAAAAGCTTGAGTCGAAGAAGGGATCAATAATAGAAATTGATGATAATTCATTATTCCCTGCAACTCCTGAAGGGCTGCCGGATGATAAGGTTTCCGAAGAATCCCTTCAACAAATGACCAGACCATTCAGCTATGACCCATCCTATGGAATTATCATCGGAGAACATAACGGTGCCCACTTCTTCACAATAGGACAAAGAAAAGGAATGAATGTAGGTGGACACAAGGAGGCTCTTTTTGTCATTGGGACCGATGTTGAAAAGAATATTATCTATACCGGGGAGGGCCATAACCACCCGGGTCTAAACCGTAAAGGACTCTTAATAACCAGGGATGAGACACACTGGATAAGGCCTGATCTGGAGATAAAAACAGGTGAAAGCCATGATTATCTGGTAAGGATCAGATACCGTCAGCTTCTCCAGGAAGCACGGCTCTATTCAAGGGACAAAGGGATCTATATTGTTTTTAATAGTCAGCAGAGGGGTATCGCTCCTGGTCAGTTTGCTGCATGGTATCAGGGTGACGAACTGGTTGGATCGGGAGTTATCAGTGCTTAGATGCTGGCCGCCTTCGCTTAAGCTATGGCGGCTAAGAGGCACTGGGTGCTAGGTGCCGGGTAGCTGGGTAGCTGATTCCCCCTTTGAAGGGGGCCAGGGGGATGTTTTTTGGAGTATTCTGGTTACCGGATACACAATGCTCTGGAAAAATCATTCAACCAGTTCGAAAAGCAACTTCACTTTAGGATCAGGAGTTATTGATGTTACTTTTTCTGATGGAACAGTAATCGTGGTTAATCTGTCTTTGACGAAGACTCTTTGCATTTTTTCGCCTGAACTATCCTTTATCAGCAGCTCAAGATTGAATTCAAATAGGGTATCCTGCTCCTGTTCAACAGAAATCTGAGTTGTACCTGATTTCTTAGAAGCCTTCTGAAAGATTTTAAGTTCCGGATGGCCCGGCACATAAAGCCATTGAGTGAAGAATCTGCTGAGGTCCTTTCCGCTTACTTCCTCCATCGCATGCTGAAAGTCTGAACTTAGTGCATTTGAGTTTTTAAACCTTTCATAATACAGGCTCAATCCTTTGATAAAATCAGCATCCCCGGTTTCCTCCCGTAACATGTGAAGTACCCATGCCCCTTTCTGATAAGAATTAATGCTGAGAAGTTTCATAAGGTTCACGACAGAGGTATCCACAAGAGGTCTCGCTTTTTTTTGAGAATCCTTAATGATAAGGTTTCTCTTCATAGACATATCTGATGCAAGTTTCTCTCTTCCCTGGGACGATTCAATATACATTGAGGTAAGATAGGTAGCAAAACCTTCGCTGAGCCAAATGTGATGCCAATCGGCTTCCGTAACACAATCTCCAAACCATTGATGGGCAATTTCATGAGCAATAAGACTTTCTGCCAGTCCATTACCGGTCACCGAATTTTCAGAATAGAAAATTGCCCCGGCATTTTCAAGACCTCCGTAAATTGTTTTTGACTGAACATTTGCCAACTTTTCATATGGATAATCACCAACCAGACTGCTGTAAAACTCCATCGGTTTCAGGGCAATAGCATAATCATTGAATCCTTCTATACGGTTTTGAGGGAAAACCCACGACCAGACCGGAATACTATCAGCTTCTCCTTCATATCTAACTGCAAATCTGGCAGCTCCGAAGGTCATTACCTTCACGGAAAGAGGGACAGATTCCCTCCAGTGTGTAAGTTTGATACCACCCATCAGATCCGATTCTTCAATTAAAATGCCATTAGCCACAACACTGTATTTCGCGGGAGCAGTAATTATGAAATCTACTGATGCTTTATCATACGGATGATCAATACATGGTAGGTAATTGCATGCCCTGTCCGGCCAGTGGTCAGCAAAAAAAGTCCGGTCGCCATATTTGTTTCTTGAGATTATTAGGCCATCAGCCGGTATTCCATGGTAATCAATTATTAATTGCAGTGTATCACCCTTAATTGCCGGTTTCTTAAGGAAGATCAGGAGTTTATCCTTACCATGATTCCATTCAACCTCTTTACCCTCCAGGGATACCCCTGTAACACTCATCCCTATACCATGGCTGTTCAAACCCATAAGATCTAAACTTACTGAATCGGTCTTTTCAAGTATCTTAACTTCAACAACAGCGCGGCCCGATATAGATTCTGTCAAATCACTGATTGAGAGAGCGAACTCATAGTGAAGTATATCGATGTTTACAGACCGGCGGTAACCGTCATATGCTGAAACAACAGTATATACCATCAGTAATGTGGATATGAAAAGCAGATTTTTCATGTACCGTTAATGATTTGGCCGTTATTTCTCTGGCGGCTCACAACAAAAACCCCTGCAAAAATAAGTAGAGCAGATAGTACCATTACAAAATCAATATGATCCTGGCCCATAAGCGAAGCCAGGTAGGCTGCTATAACAGGGTTGATATAGGTGTAAGTACTTACAATTGTAGGACTCAGACGTCTGAGGCCGAATGAGATGAGCAGGTAACCGAGGTAAGTTGCAAATACAACTACGAATCCTATTCCAAGCCACCCGTTCAATGATATCAGGGACCAATCCATTGTGCTCCACTGGCTGTATCCGACCGGAATAGTTGTAAGCATGCCGAATGTGAATGTCCATTTCATTACTGTTACAGGGTGATATTTTTCAAGCATCCTTTTTATTATTACTGTATAAAACGCCCAGCTTATTGTATTAATCAGCGTATAAATATCTCCAAGGAAAGTATTGCTGTTAATATCAGGTGTGCCATTCTGAAGTATTAACAGGAATACCCCGGATAGTCCGATTGCCAGTCCGATACTTTTCAGGAGTGATATATTCTCCTTAAGTATAATGGCTGCAAAGACAAAGGCAAAAATCGGGTTTGTTGATATTATTATTGAAGAATTGACAGGAGAGGTATAATTAAGACCGACAAGAAAAAGAACCTGGTTGATCACAACCCCAAAAAATGAGCAGCCAAGAAGGTACAACAAATCTTTTCTGCTAACCTTCTCCCTTGGCAGGAAAATGCTTGTCAGCCAAAAGAGGCCTGCCGCACCGATGCTCCTCAATGCAACAAGGGCAAGCGGTTTGATCTGATCCGGCATCACTGATTTGGCAATGGAGTAGTTAACTCCATAAATAATATTGGCTGCCAGGAGTGAAATGTGCGCCCATGTCTTGAAAAAGGTCTTATGCATATTCAGGAATTGTGCCGCAAAAGTATAAAAAGCGACAGGATTATCAAAAAAACGGCCGCAGGTCTTTAAGACAACCTGTTCTTATAGTCATTATACCCAAACTCCCTGATAAGACTGAATTTGCCGGCAGTGGTCCAGATACCGATTGACGGATGGTGGACGCCATTGAATGTAGTGGTCTTAACCATAGTATAATGAATCATATCAAGGAAGACAATTCTGTCACCAGGTTTAAGTGAAACTTCAAACGACCAATCGCCCATGAAATCGCCAGAGAGGCATGAATTACCGCCTATCCTGTAAGTTGGGTTACCTTTAACCAGCTCTGTACCGTCTTTGATTTTAGGCTTGTATGGCATCTCGAGACAATCAGGCATATGCGCAGTAAAAGAGACATCCAGAATTGCAGTTTTAATACCCTGATTTTCAACAATATCTTCAACAGTTGCAACAAGTTCTCCTGTCTCCCAGGCAAATGCACTGCCTGGTTCAAGAATTACATGAAGTCCTGATCTCTCCCGGAACCTTTTAAGGATTTTAATAAGATGTACGACATCATAACCTTCACGTGTGATAAGATGACCGCCACCCATATTTATCCATTTCAGCTGGGGAAAAAACTTACCGAATTTTAATTCCACAACTTCAAGGACTTTTTCGAGAGCATATGAGTCTGATTCAAAAAGAACATGAAAATGAAGGCCTTCTATTCCTTCAGGCAAACCATCTTTGAGATCTTCTGCAATAATGCCAAGCCTGGAACCCGGAGAACAAGGATTGTACAGACCATGGCTTATCTCAGAGAATTCAGGGTTTATTCTTAAACCGGCGGAAATTTTCCGGGGATATTCAGCCAGTATGGGAGAGAATTTTCTGAACTGGTTGAGTGAATTAAAGGTCACATGTGAACTGTAATTAAGTACAGACAGGAAGTCATCCTCTTTATAAACAGGGGAATAGGTATGTGCAGGTGAATGTATCTCTTCAAAGCAGAGCCGTGCCTCATCTGCTGAGCTTGCAGCAGCTCCCGAAATATACTCCCCAAGTACAGGAAAAACTCCCCACATTGCAAAACCTTTGAAGGCAAGGATTATTTCCGCACCCGACTCATCTGATACATGTTTTATTAGAGACAGATTTTTCCGGAATCTCTCCTCATCTATCACGTAGCATGGGGATGGAAGTATATTGTAGTCAATATTCATGGTAAGTATTAATTGGCATCAGGCATCAGGCATCAGGCGTCAGGCGCGAGAACCTATTTATTGGATTTGGTTTTCCTGATGCCTGCAGCCCGTCGCCTGTTGCCTTCATTATAGCTCCAGGTCCACATCATGCAGTTCCACCCACGGTAACCCGAGTCTGTTCAGTTCAGCCATGAACGGATCAGGATCAAATTCCTCAACATTGAAGACGCCAGGCTTTTTCCAGATGCCTTTAAGGTACATCATTGCTCCTATTGCTGCCGGGACACCGGTTGTATAACTTACACCCTGGGTTCCCGTCTCGGCATATGCAGCTTCATGACTGCAGTTATTGTAAATATAATATGTTTTTTCCCATCCATCTTTTATCCCCTTAATTCTGCACCCTATCGATGTCTTCCCGGTATAGTTTTCACCCAGTTCACCAGGATCAGGGAGCACAGCCTTCAGGAACTGAATAGGTATTATCTCTCTTCCCTCAAACATTATAGGCTCAATTCCTGCCATTCCAATGTTTTGAATTACACGCAGATGGGTAAGATATTCCTGGCCGAACGTCATCCAGAACCTGGCTCTTTTCAGCGACGGGAAATTCTTTACCAAAGATTCCAGCTCTTCATGATAAATTACATATGACTCTTTTGGCCCGATATCCGGGTAATTCAATGGCTTGTGAATTGCATGAGGCTTAGTTGTGACCCATTTACCGTTTTCCCAGTATTTGCCTTTTTGCGTTACTTCCCTTATATTGATTTCAGGGTTGAAATTGGTTGCAAATGGCTTGCCATGATCTCCTGCATTGCAATCAACAATATCGAGATAATGGAGTTCATCAAAATGATGTTTGGCTGCATATGCAGTAAATATTGAGGTTACACCCGGGTCAAACCCGCAACCAAGTATTGCAGTTATGCCTGCTTTTTTATACCTGTCTCTGTAAGCCCATTGCCAGCTGTATTCAAATTTAGCCTCCTCAAGAGGCTCATAGTTCGCAGTATCAAGATATGCAACTCCGGTAGCCAGGCAGGCGTCCATTATATGGAGATCCTGGTATGGCAATGCTACATTGACCACAATATCCGGATTGAATGATCTGATAAGCTTAACCAGTTGCGGAACATTATCAGCATCAACCTGTGCAGTTTTTATCCTCTCTTTTCCTATTTTTGCTGCTATTGCATCACATTTGGACTTTGTTCTGCTGGCAAGCATAATTTCTGTAAATACCTCCGGCAATGAAGCCATTTTATGAACCACAACCGTTCCTACTCCACCGGCACCAATAACTAATACTTTTCCCATGTACTTTTATTTTTGCAGTTTTATTATTGAAAATAAATATTATTGACCATAATTGCTTTTTTGTAAAACAGGATTCAAATATAAGATTAAAAATGACCACTTAATGACGTACATTGTTACAAAATAACGATGTAAGGCTATTCAGTACCGGAAAAAACCTGTACCAATTAATTCTGCTTATATTTGTAACCTCAATTCCTGACTCCCGTTATGAAGCTGATCAATCCGCTATTGATTCTTAGGATATTAAGCAGAATACTTCTTATTGAGACATTTGCCTATCTTTTTTGCATACCTGTTTCTTTAATATATAAAGAGGCCATTTCTCCCTTTATTTTCTCAGCAGCAATATCTTTAGCCTTATCGGGACTCTTTTTCCTTGCAGGAAAGAATTCTGATACAAATAAATTCAGCAACAGGGACAGTTATCTTTCAGTTTCTATTTCATGGATTGTCTTTTCACTGCTTGGAACTTTGCCCTATATTTTCAGCGATACAATTCCTTCATTCATTGATGCCTTTTTTGAATCAACATCCGGTTTTACCACTACGGGTTCTTCAATTCTGAGAGATGTCGAAATATTACCATATTCGATCCTCTTCTGGCGCAGCCTGACACACTGGTTTGGCGGGATCGGAATTATAGCCCTTGTGATAGTTATCCTTCCTTCCCTTAGAGTCACCGGATATCAGCTCTTCAGTCTAGAATCGTCAATGAAAGAGAAAATTCACCCAAAAACAAAGGCAATAGGATTCCGGATCCTGTTTATTTATCTTGGATTAACGCTATTGGAGATCCTTCTGCTGAATTTTGGTGACATGACCCTTTTTGACAGTATATGTCACTCGTTTGGAACTGTTGCAACAGGAGGTTTTTCAACCAGGAATGACAGCCTGATGTCCTATTCATCCTATTCTCAGTATATCGTAATGATTTTCATGTTGCTTGCAGGAATCAGCCAGGTTATATACTACTTCCTGATTAAATTCAACTTTAAGAAAATATGGAACAATGAGGAGTTTTGGTTCTATTTTGCAGTTGCCATATCTGCAGGCTCAATTGCGACTATTACTCTGGCCGTTAACTCAGCCAGGAGCTTTGAGGAGTCATTCCGTGAAGGATTCTTTCAGGCAATATCAATATTGACATGCACGGGATTCACTTCTGCCGATTATAATCTTTGGCCTCTCTCAGCTATACTTTTAATCTTCCTTTTAATGTTTGCCGGAGGTAGCACCGGATCGACAAGCGGGGGTATCAAAATGGCCAGGCATCTCATAGTATTGAAAAATATTAAAAACGTTTTCATCAGACTAAACCATCCAAAGTCAATATCTTTTGTCAGATTAAACGGAAAGATAATCACTGAAAACACCAATATCTCAATTCTGTCATTTGTAGTAACATACCTGTTCCTCTTTATCATTGGTACAATTATAGTAGTTCTTAACGGAGTCGATCCTGTTTCGGCTTCAAGCTCAGTAGCATCATGTATGGCGGCAATTGGCCCGGGACTTGGAACAGTTGGACCGGCAGGAAGTTTTGCAGATATCCCCGGCCTGAGCAAAGTACTGCTGAGTCTTCTGATGATTATTGGAAGACTGGAGATTTTAACTGTCTTTGCGATATTTACAAGAACTTTCTGGAAGTTATAATCTGGGTGCTTGGTGCTGGCCGCCTTCGCTTAAGCTATGGCGGCTAAGAGGTGCTGGGTGCTTTAGGGTTCCCCTCCAGGGAGGGGTCAGGCTTTGCCTGCTGAAGCTTTAGCGGAAGCAGGGGTGGGTTAAAAAGTTGGTGAACCAATTTTCTATTTACCTCCAAGTAGTCTCCTGACAAGCTCCAGGCTCTCCGGCGTTCCTACATCCACCCAGTAGCCATCATCATGCTTCAGAGTATATATGTTGTAGTCTGCTGCCAGCCTCAGATACAGATCAATCATTGTGTAAATACCCTCTGACATATAATTAAAGATCTCAGGTTCAACAATATGCATACTTGAGAAAGCGATTTCAACCAGTTTTTCTTCAGTTCTGCCGGCCAGTATTTCATCACCAGTTGCAATGTTTCTCCAACCCCGGAGCTGCCCATCCTTATCAACAAGAAGAAACCTTTTACCCGGCCGGTTTCTTACAGCAAGTGTGGCAAGGCCCTTCTTATCTTTATGTATTCCTAACAGGGCAGACAGATCTAGGTCAGATATTATATCCACATTATATAGAAGAAAGGGAGTATTGTCAAAGAAACTCCTTGCTTTATATAAACCACCGCCATTCTCGAGTAACATATCCCTTTCATCTGAAACGGATATCCTGAATCCCATATCATTAAGCTTTTCCACCTCATCCTCAACCATATCGGCAAAGTGGTGAACATTTACTATTATATCATTGAATCCATGGGTCGCACACCTTTCAACAGCTATCTGAAGTGCTGTCTTTCCATTAATATCAACAAGGGCTTTCGGAATCTTCTGTGTTATACTGCCAAGCCGTTTACCAAGGCCGGCTGCAAATATCATTGCTTTCATTAGTTTATTTTTAAACACGGAGTTACTCAGAGTTTAACGGAGTTCCACTGTTTTACTCCGTGGTTTTACTCCGTGGTTTTACCCCGTGTTACTCCGTGCAACTCCGTTGTAAAATGACTCCTATTATATATTTCTCTTCCTAATCAATTTTACTTTCCAGTTCCAGATCCTTATAAATCTGAACACCCGGAATGGCCCTTGCAGTCTGGCTTAATTCAGGAAGTGATACGGGAAGTTTTCCTGAATCAATAAGCCGGATCAGAAGAACAACAGCAGGAACGATGCTGCCGGTAAACGTTGGCTTCCTTTCGTACAATCCCCTGAATCCAAATGCTCCAAGTGCCTGCATAAGCCTTATCATGCTGAATCCTGTAAAATATCCTGTAAATTCCTCTTTTTTCTCACCTGATATTGTGCAGAAGTTTTCAATATAAAAAGTAAGGAGCCGCTGGCGGTTGATTTCAGGAATATGTGCCTTGGCATCATAAAGAAGAGATGCAACATCATATTGCGGGGCTCCCTTCCTCCCACCCTGGTAATCGATGAACCATGGAGAACCGTCAACGAGCATTACATTTGCCGATTGAAAATCCCTGTAAAGAAAGAAATCCTGTCCTGGTTCCAGAAGGAAATCCGCGAGTCTCTCAAAATCATGTTCCAGTCTCCGTTCATTAAAAGGGACAGCCAGCAGTTTAAGAAACATGTACTTGAAGTAATTCATATCCCACATCATCGACTGCCTGTCGAAGCTCCTGTGAGGGTAACAAAGATCAAGATCCAATCCTTTAATTCCATTTATCTGGAACTTTATAAGATTATCAAGTATTTTCCTGTATAACTGCTCTGCTTCATCATCAAAACCACCTACTGCATGCTTATGCTGCAACCAGGTAAAGAGATTCGTGTCACCCAGGTCCCTTAAAAAGTATATGTTTTTATCCGGCAGATATCCGAATATTTCGGGAACAGGCAAACCTTTCGCAATGAAATGGTAAGTAAATCCGATAAAAGCTTCATTTTCCTCGAGGTTTGCATTATGTGCTCCTATAACCGTTTTTTTTCCTGAAGTTATTCTGAAATACTTCCTGTCGGATCCTGATTTTGGCAACGCAACTATCTCAAAATCCGAATCTCCAAATAACTCCCTGTATCCATCTGATACAATATCAATTTCACTCATGCAATTTACTTTTAATTTTTGTTTCCGCCTTTTCCTAAATAAACATCCCCCTAACCCCCTTCAAAGGGGGAATTTGACCTAACACTTTCCTTCTGTCTTTTGTCTTTTGCCTTTTGTCTTTTGTCCTTACAACCTGATCATAATCTTCCTGTTGTACAGGAGCAGCGCCACAAGCCAGAGCAGCAGCAACTGTATAACTGCAAACATAAGGCTTCCGTTCATTTTACCTGCAACCGGGACGCAGATCTTTTCGTAAAACCAGTTATAAAAACTGATCTTTTCTCCTCCTGAAGATATTTTTATGACATAAAGCATCAGCTTGGTCCATATTCCAGCCAGAGCAAATGTGAACAAGGCATTGGTACCGAAAACCATGAAGAATGTCCCCCACACTTTGAATTTCACTACATCGGCGATAAGGTATATTAGGGATAAGACCAACATGGCAAGTCCGGCAGAATAAAGAACATATGAACTTGTCCACAAGGCTTTGTTTATCGGGAAAATCATTCCCCATAAATAGCCAAGACCTGTGACTCCGGCGCCAATCAGTAACAGCTTCAAAACTGTTTTGCCGTTTGCAGATCCTTTGGCAACCAATTCTCCGGTAAAGTAACCTATGATAACAGTACATATTGACGGAATTGTACTTAAAAATCCTTCAGGCTCGAAAGGTATTCCGAATCCTTTGTACATGTGATTTTTACCCAGAATTGCCAGGTCTGCTTTGAGTGCGAAATTGTCATTCAGGCTATATGGATCCGGACCGCCAAAAAAAGCAAGCACTGCCCAATAGAGAAGCAAAAGTACGGCCGTCACTATCCAAAGATATTCCTTCTGCACGGTAAGGCAAATTATTGCGCCGATACCATAAGCAAGTGCAATCCTCTGAAGAACTCCCATTATTCTCAGAGTCGAATAATCTCTGGAAAAATATGGGAAGATATTAAGGAACACACCTACAGCAAAGATTGCGAACATACGTCTTATTATCCTGAAAATGGAACTGCTGTTAATCTCATTACCAAATTTCTTCAGAGAATAGTAAGTCGAAACACCAACTATGAACAGGAAAAATGGAAATACCAGATCAGTAGGGGTACATCCATGCCATTCTGCATGTTTAAGCGGAGGATATACATATTTCCAGCTGCCGGGCGTATTCACGATTATCATAAATGCAATAGTCATACCCCTGAAGATATCAAGAGATACCAGTCTGCTGCTGCCTTTTACCATAGGTCAAAAGAAGTTTTAGCCGTAAAAGTAATAATTATACATGATTTATCCGGTGAATGATTTTGTGCAGAGTTAAATAGGGGTAAAAAACACCGAAATTCAGAATACCTGACTTTTCTGAGGAGACTTAATATTTGAATTCAAAACTTCCTTACATCTCCAAGATTTTTTCTCCGGGATATGACTCAATGGTAAATTGTACTACTTTTGAAATGGGCCTGATAATTATATAATATGCCTCTAAAGAATCCAAGATATGAATATTACAAAGTCGGTAAAATCACTTCTGGCTCTGGTAACTGTGATTTTTATTTCCATCAGCACGGAAGCCAGTCAATCTGATCCCCCATTTTTAAAGTATATGAATCATCCATGGGTCGATTCCGTCCTTAAAACTCTGACAATTGACCAGCAGATTGCGCAAACCATCTGGATAGCCGGCTGGTCGGATGACGATATTGAAAAAGAGGTTGAAGTCAGCGATATAATCAGAAAATATGGAATCGGCGGCATTATCTTTTTTCAGGGAACTGCTGAAAAGCAGGCCGAACTTACCAATTATTATCAGAAAACTTCAAAAGTGCCTCTTCTGATAGCGATGGATGCCGAATGGGGTGCGGGAATGAGACTCAGCAACGTGGAGAAATTTCCATTTCAGATGACTCTTGGCGCTATCAGAGACGATTCCCTGATCTACAGATTCGGGGAAGCTGTTGCCAGTCAGTTCAACCGACTCGGGATGCATATCAATCTGGCCCCGGTTGCCGATATCAACATAAATCCGAAAAATCCTGTAATCAACTACCGATCATTTGGAGAGAACAGGGAGAATGTATCTGAGAAAACCCTCATGTTCATGAGCGGAATGCAGGATAATGGCATAACCGCTGTTATAAAGCATTTCCCGGGGCATGGCGATACAAATATTGACTCACATAATGATCTTCCTGTTATCATACACAGCAGGGCGCGACTCGACAGTATTGAGCTGTATCCATTCAGAAAACTTATACAGGCAGGAGCAGGAAGTATAATGACAGCTCACCTTAACCTTCCGTCACTCGATTCATCATCCGGAGTTCCATCAACACTATCTCCGGTGATAACCAATGATCTTCTGAAAAAGCAGCTTGGATTCAAGGGTCTGATTATCACAGATGCAATGAATATGAAGGGGGTGACAAGATATTTTCAACCGGGAGAGGCAGATGCCATGGCTCTTGCAGCGGGGAATGACGTAATTGAATATGTAACGGACGTTGTAGCTGCCATAAAAGAAACCAAAGCATACATCTCTTCAAAAAAACTTTCCACCGAGGATATTGCATTGAAATGCAGAAAAATACTTGCCCTTAAATACTGGTCCGGATTGAATAACATTAATACTATCAGTAAGGAAAATATAGAAAATGACTTATCACCGGCAGCTAATAAAGCTCTTATAAATGATCTGTATGCCAATGCAATCACAGTATTGAATAATAATCAGAATATTATTCCTGTAAAAAATCTCCAGAAGATCAGGATAGCGACCCTTGGTATCAACAGGGATATCATAACCGGCTACCAGGATAGAGTTGCGAAATATAATCCTGCGGACCATTTCATTATAAATACATCTGATACAGCTGCCATAAATGAGCTGCTAAAGAAGCTGGCCGGATATGATCTGGTAATCGCCGGAGTATTTGGTCTGGACCAGCGCCCGAATATGGAATTCGGCATAAAATCAGATCTGATTGAATTTCTGGATGAGCTGATAGTAAAAAATAAAACTATAATTACATGGTTTGGAAATCCGTACGGCATTGCCAGTATTAAATCACTGGAGAATGCAGATGGACTCGTACTTGCGTATCAGGATAATAAATATACTGAGGATCTTTCAGCTCAACTTATATTCGGAGGGATAGGTGGCCTGGGAAAACTGCCGGTTACCATAAATGAAAAATGGCCTTCTGATTTTGGGATAATGACCCCTGGAAATTTAAGGATGAAATACTTATTGCCGGAAAATGCAGGTTTGTCGTCAAAACTTCTTGAGAGGAAAATTGATTCAATAGCTACTGCTGGTTTAATGGCAAAGGCATACCCTGGCTGCGAAGTAATGGTGGCACGCAAAGGTACGGTGGTATTTCAGAAGTGTTACGGCTATCAGACCTACGATAACCGAACACCTGTATCGGAAGCAGACCTGTTTGACCTGGCATCTGTCACGAAAATTTCAGCCTCTCTTCCCGGCTTTATGCTGTTGGATACAGAGGGTAAATTCTCTCCCGATCAGACATTAGGTAATTCTCTCCCCTATTTCAAACATTCCAACAAGGCAGACATCCCCTTGAGAGATATCTTTACCCATCAGGCCGGCCTGACGCCTTTTATTCTGTTCTGGAAAGAGACTATGAAAAAAGATGTGAAATATAAAAAGAGAATTTACAGATCCGAGTATTCACAGAAATTTCCTTTGGAGGTTGCACATGGCCTCTACATAAATAAAAATTACAGGAAGAAGATGTTTTCTGAAATAAAGAAAAGTCCGGTTGGAGAAAAGAAATACGTTTATTCTGACCTGACTTTCATCATAACACCTGATATCATAGAGAGAACAACGAATGAAAAATGGTATGATTTTGTTACTGAAAATATTTACCGGAAGTTAGGAGCTTATGATATTGTTTTTAATCCCGACCAGAAATATCCCCTTAGCAGGATTATTCCAACCGAATATGATTCACTATACAGAAAACAACAATTAATTGGGACAGTGCACGATGAGACATCAGCTATGCTTGGCGGCATATCAGGTCATGCAGGATTATTCGCAACGGCAAATGACCTGATGAAGCTTATGGAACTCTATCGCAGAATGGGTGAATACGGAGGAGAACAGCTTATTGGAAAAGATGTACTCAAGGAGTATACGACGGTACAGTTTCCGGAGAATAAAAACCGAAGGGCACTTGGATTTGACAAGCCTCTTCTGAATAATTCTGAACTTCCGCAAAGTGAAACTTATCCGACTAAAGGTGCATCTCCTTCAAGTTTTGGTCATTCAGGTTATACCGGAACATTTGTATGGATTGACCCTGAATATGAAATCACTTATATTTTCTTCTGCAACAGGGTTTATCCAACAAGGAATAATAACCTTGTTTCTGATATGAACATACGGACCGGGATATTGCAGGCGATTTACGATAGTGTTTTAAAGTAGGGTCCTCTGGTCAGAAATAGTTAACTGCCTGTCTGAAATAAAAATAAAAATAAAAAAAATCAATAACAATATCTTATAAATTTTATGCGAAATTCATCTGTTAACTTCCGTCAGTTGTTCATTCAACTATCAGCCATGTTATTTCTTATTGCTGTTATTTCATGTAAACCACCTGCAAAACGAGAGATTATATCATTAAGCGGTCAATGGAATTTTCTTATTGATTCTGTGTCTGCCGGTGATTCCGGAGGATGGGCCCTGAATGGGTTGCCTGCAGGGCTGACACAGCCGGTGAATATTCCCCATACCTGGAATACAGTAAGAGACCTGGCTAAATATACAGGCAAAGCATGGTATGAACGCAGATTTGATGTTTCAGAAGAACAACTGTCAAAAACTATCCGTTTGCAGTTCGATGCGGTCTATCATGACGCATTCGTATTTGTCAACGGACAAAAGGCCGGAGAACACCTGGGCTCAGGTTACAACCGCTTCTTTATTGATGCTTCTCCATTTGTGAAAAAGGGTGAGAACAGGCTGACAGTCTGCGTCGATAATTCATTCTCAAGAAGTAATATTCCGTTCATGAGAAGCTATGACTGGTCAAATGACGGAGGTATTTACCGCAATGTTTATGAAGTGATTACAAGCAGGGATGCCATCCGGAACATTCATGTCGAAGCTTTACCTCAGGATGGCAAAGGAATTGCAAAGATCCACGTGAGTTTTATTGATACGACACTCATTGATCCCGACAAACTGACGCTTAAGGGTATTGTCACAGAGGAAAACCAGCCTACCCGATCGGTTATCTTTGAAGGTCCGCTGAACGGAACTTTCAAGAATGGCGTTTTTATAGTTGATCTGAATTTTGAAGGAATAAAGCTCTGGCATTTCGATTCACCAAACCTCTACAGGCTAAATGTAAAACTGTTTGCAGACGGGGATGAAATGGATGAATTTTCAACGGTATTCGGATTCCGGACAATCCGGATTGAGAACAACAGGTATATATTGAATGGTGAGCCCATGCGTCTGATGGGAGTTGAATGGATGCCGGGATCAACACTGGAGAGGGGGATGGCTGAAACAACTGCCGATTTTGACGGCAATCTTAATCTTATGAAAAATGCAAATTGCATTTTTACCCGTTTTCACTGGCAGCAGGATGAATATATCTTCGACTGGTGCGACAGGAATGGTATTCTTGTCCAGGAAGAAATACCCTACTGGGGAATATGGACTATCCTGAATGATACTCTGTTACCAAAAGGATTCCAGCATCTTGATGAGATGATCGATGCACATTATAACCATCCTTCCATTATTTCATGGGGTATTGGAAATGAATTGCTGGCTCATGAACCATATATTAAGGATGGATTGAAACAACTTTACAATCATGCTAAAAAACTTGACCCGTCACGTCTTTCAACATATGTCTCAAACAGTCTTTTCTTCGAAATGCCAAGCGAAAACAGTGAGCGTTATGATGCCACAGCAGATTTCGACATGATGATGTTCAATGAGTATTACAGCAGCTGGTACAATAAAAGCATTGATGTCATTTCAGGTGAGCTCGACCGTATAATAGGTGAATACCCCGGAAAGAGTATGACCATATCGGAATGGGGCCTTTGTGACCCGCCACAGCCGGGCGGAGACGAACGCCGGGCAAGGGAGATGGCCCGGCAAATGGAGATTTACGGATCAAAACCTTACGTTGCCGGGGCAATTTATTTCTGTCTGAATGACTACAGGACCCAGAGAAGTGAGAATTATTCGACAGGCTACCCTCAACGTGACCATGGCGTCAGTGATGGAAACCTGAACCCGAAAAAATCATATGAAACACTTAAATCGGTCAGTTCACCTCTTGAAATAAAAAATGTCACAGACAGTGACGGCAGAATCAAGATCACAGTTTTTGGCAAAACAGGTATCCCGAGTTATATCGTTCGCAATTATACAATTGTATCCGGAAACCAGAAGGTACTTATTGATGAGTTAAAACCGGGAAAGGAAAAGACATTTGAGATCAATAGTAACAGTAAAGAATTTGGAATCTTCAGGCCTACCGGCTTTGAAGTGCTGCATATGAAACTATGATTTATACCCCGACCTGACACAAAAGATGAGATACGATCATTAATTTTACCAGATATTTTAAAATCAACTGATAAACAAAAGAAATTATGAACCGATTTGTACTAAGCCTGATTTTTGTCTCCCTTGTTGTTTCATCTCAGGGACAAGCCCTTTTTGACAAGCCTCATGATATTAAGACCCGGTGGGCCAGTGCCGAAAACTGGACCGGGAAAAAAGGAGGAGGTGGTATGACTAAAGGCGGGAGAAAAGGTTCACCCTCCTTTAGCCTGAAAGCAGGTCAGAGTAAAACTCTGGCTGAAGCATCAGGTACAAGCGGTATAATAAGAAGAATATGGCTTACAATCGATGAACGGACACCGGAATCGTTAAGAGGTGTGATAATTGAAATGTTCTGGGATGATGCATCTGATCCGGCTGTTTCAGTTCCCCTGGGCGATTTCTTCAATCATGGACTTGGACAGATGTCGGCTTTTGAGAATGCGCTTTTCTCAAGCCCTGAGGGCAGGAGTTTTAATTGCTATATCCCTATGCCATTCCGGAAAAGCATGAAAATAATCGTCAGAAATACTACAGAGAAAGATGTAGCTATGTTCTTTTATGATGTGGATTATACTGTTGGAGACAAGGTTGATGAAAATACTCTCTACTTTCATGCCTGTTTTAATCAACAACAGGCAACCGTCCTGAGGGACGATTACCAGATATTACCTAAAGTATACGGAACCGGAAGATTTATCGGTGCAAATTTAAGTGTGGTAGCAAATGACAAAAAATATTCACGTGCATGGTGGGGAGAGGGTGAAGTTAAAATCTACACCGATGGAGATACTGATTTCCCCACTCTTTGCGGAACAGGTACAGAAGATTATATAGGAACAGGCTGGGGACAGGGAAGATATGTTAACCAATATCAGGGATGCACAATAGCCAATTTTGAAAAGTTCGAATATGCCTTCTATCGCTACCATATCCCCGATCCGGTTTTCTTCTATAATGACATCAGGGTTACAATACAGCAGATAGGCTTTGCCGGTGTTGAGGCAATTGATAAGCTCAGTAATATGAAAGACACCATTTTTAATGCCGGGGAAAAAATGGAACCTGTCGACTTTTCAAAAGAGTTAAGTTACCTCTTATTTGAAAGGTCAGACAATTATTCATCCTGTGCTTACTTTTATCTTGATAAACCCGGGGCAGCATTTCAGAAATAACCCAAAAGAAAATAATCCTGAATAACTCTGATAAAAATAAAATGTTAAATATGAAACAAATAACGTTGGTCACTATACTTTTACTGGCAGTATTTTCCGGGTGCACATCCCCTCAGTCCAGCCAATCAGACAAAGGCAATCCATATGCACTGACATTTATTCCACCGTCAAACACCCCCCGTTTGCAGCTCTTTGATATGGAATGGAAATTTTTTAAAGGTGAACTTACCGGTGCAGAAATGCCGGAATTTGAGGACAGCCAGTGGCGAACGCTGGACCTTCCTCATGACTGGAGCATAGAAGATCTGCCCGGACAGAAAGATGGCGAGATTGTCGGGCCATTCGATAAAAAGAGCATTGGCCTTTTCTATACCAGCTATACAATAGGTGGGACCGGCTGGTACAGGAAAACATTTATAGTGGAAGAGGCTGATAAGGGTAAAGAGTTAAGCATATATTTTGACGGGGTTTATATGGAATCTGAAGTGTGGATCAACGGACATCATCTGGGATCTCACAAACATGGATATACCCCTTTCTGTTTTAAGCTTAACGATTTTCTGAATCCGACCGGACAGCGGAATACAATTGCAGTGCTTGTAAGAAATATTGGAGAAAACAGCCGCTGGTATTCAGGTTCAGGTATCTACAGGCACGTCTGGCTACGTATGACCGATCCGTTGAACATACCTGTATGGGGTGTGTTTGTAACGACTCCGGAAGTTTCAGAAGAAAAATCGACTGTCGAGGCAGTGGTATCAATTGAGAACAATGGAGGTTCATCCGCTGAATTCACTTTGAAAAATACGATCCTTTCACCCGCAGGAGAGGAAGTAAACACCTCAGAAAGCAACGAAAAGCTTGAAACAGGTGAAAAGATCGATATCAGACAACTTATTGATGTTGTGACTCCGGCGCTATGGTCATGCGAATCACCTTCATTATACATACTCAGAAGTGAACTGATCTCGGGCGGAAAGATCCTTGACAGTGAAGAAACAACATTCGGCATACGGAGTATTTCATTCAGTCCGGAAAAAGGATTTCTATTGAACGGGAAGCATGTTATACTGAAAGGTGCATGTATACATCATGATAATGGTCCGCTTGGTGCCATTGCAATTGACCGCGCCGATCAGCGAAGGATTGAAATTCTGGAAGCAAACGGATTCAATGCAATAAGGACCAGTCATAATCCCCCTTCACAAGGATTCCTGGATGCCTGCGACCGTGCCGGGATCCTGGTAATGGACGAAGCATTCGATATGTGGCAGAACCCGAAAAGACCGGATGATTATCATCTGTTTTTCCGCGAATGGCATGATAGTGATCTGCGCTCAATGATGCTCCGGGATCGCAATCATCCGTCGGTAATCCTCTGGAGCATCGGCAACGAGATCTCCGAACGTGCAGATTCATCCGGGATAAGAATTGCAAAGGAGCTAATTAATACTGTAAAAAGTATTGACAGAACGAGGCCGGTAACCCATGCCATCTGCGAATTCTGGGAAACAAAGGGACGCAAGTGGGAGGATTCGGCTCCTGCCTTTGCATTGCTGGATGTATGCGGGTATAATTATGTGTTCGGGGAATATGAAAAAGACCATGCCAGTTATCCGGAAAGGATCATTGCCGGTACAGAATCATTTGCTATGTCAATCTATGAAAACTGGAAAATGGCCACTGAAAAATCATACGTGATCGGAGACTTTGTCTGGACAGGAATGGATTACCTCGGAGAAGCAGGAATCGGACAGGTCATGACAGATTCGACAACAATGTGCTGGCCATGGATGAACGCTAACTGCGGCGATATTGATCTGATCGGGTACAAAAAACCACAGGCGTTTTACCGGGATGTTGTCTGGGACCGAAGTAAACTGGAGATGGCTGTTGAAGAGATCCCGCCTGCCGGCAAGGAATGGCTGATAAGGGCATGGGGATGGTACAGGGAGTATCCCAGCTGGAACTGGCCCGGCAATGAAGGGAAAAAGATGAATGTACGCATTTACACGAAATATGATGAGGTGAAACTCGAATTGAATGGGAAGTTAATCGCTACACAAACATCGACCACCTGATTCGAAATTTACCTATGTCTTCAGCGTGCCCTATGAACCCGGAGAGCTCAAGGCAATTGCTTTATCTGATGGTAAAGAAGTGGCTGTAAAATCACTTATAACCACTGGTCCGGCAGAGAGAGTGAAAATAATTCCTGACAGAGCACTTATCACAAATAACAGGAATGATCTTGCATACCTGACCATTGAGCTCATTGATTCTAAGGGGAACCGCGTACCGGATGCTGAAAGGAAAATAAGATTTATGGTAGATGGCGATGCTGAACTGGTGGCTGTTGAAAATGGCAATCCAAGGGATCCCAAAAGCTTCCAAGCTGACAGTGTTACTACTTTTCATGGGCGTTGCATGGCAATATTAAGGCCAACCGGTAAAGCGGGCAAAGTTACCCTGACTGCCAGTGGTGAAGAATTTCCACCGGAAAAATGTGTAATTGAAATTCAATAATGAGCTTATTACTCTTCATTTAACAGACATTTCAGGTGCACTGACTCTTCTCCTAAAGGTCTCTGATAAGGGCTATTTTGCTTTCATCCGATACTGAAATTTTCTCAAAGAAGTCAACAAAAGCGGGGTAATCCCCTACCGGATAATCATTATTAAAAAGCTTAAATGTTCTTATATAACCTGTAGATTTATTATCGGAAAATATTTCAGCTGAATACTCACCAAACTTTGTAACAATTGAAATTTTAGGTGGGATTTTATCAAATTTATATCCGGCAGGCAATCTGAATCTTATTGTATCAACTTCGTTATATGGCCGTCTTATGCTGATATCAGATTTTCTATCCTTTGTGAGGTAGGGCATTTTGCTAACCCTGGTCATCAGGTTTGGCTTAAACAGTATCCTGTTCCCCATTATGATTCCAAAGTTCGCCAGGTCCAGATCAAGCTCTTCACTTATGACTGGAATAAGGCTTTTCTTCTCTTTGTGAGAATAACTGATCAGTTTATAACTGGGAATGAATATGTTAGACTGGACAAATTTCCTTCCGTCAATGTTATCAAGTTGCAGAACCCTGTAGATCTTATCATAAAGGATACCAGTGTAATCAGTTGTTATGGTTGCAGTTGCATTTCCATCTGGGAGTAAATCAACAAATGCACTTCTTATCTGCTTATTGTCATCAAGGGTATATTTCTTTGTTGAAACAAGAAAACCGCCATCTTCACTTGTTAAAAGAACCTTCCTGTCATCAGTAAATGTTCCTAAATAGCCGAAAGGTATATTCTGACTAGTACACTCAAGCCAGATGGTATCAATATTCTGCGGAATACAAAGTATAACATGATTGAACTGGGTCGATGGAAAATCTTCATTTATTGGAGGGGCCGATTCGCCTGCCCTTACCAGAGTATAATAACTCTTGATTCCAACAACATCCAGCAGGGATTTCATGTAATTGGAAAGTGCTTTACAATCTCCGTAAGAGAGGCGGTCAACAGCTTCCGCCTCGATGGTCTGCCATCCTCCCATCCCAATCTTTACATTTACATACCTTACCTTATTCTGCAGGTAGCTGTACAAAACCTTGATTTTTTCATCTTCGTCACTGAGACCAGCAACCATATTTTTAATCTTGTCATCAGTTCCGGTATCTAAAACACGCCTTCCCTTTCCCAGATTGTAAATCCATTTCCCGAAATTATCCCATGTATCAAGATTTCCGGAATAACCGCCTATTTCAAAATCTGAAGGAGCAGAATAAACCACAGGAGTATATTCCGCAAAGTGCTTGCCAAATGGTTCATTTTTAATTGCCGGCATGTTTGCATATTCCCAGTTGTATTTAATCTTATCGTAAACTCTGGAAATTGTGCCCCTGGTTGTTAAATTCTTCTCAAGGTACCTGAATTTGAAGTCAAGAGGTGTCACTACTGTAAACTTCGATTTTTCAACAGATACATTATAATCGTCATATACTGCCCAGTCGGGATAGAAGAAAAGTCCATTATATTCAATCTCATATGTGAATTCCACCGTAAATGGAAGGGTTCGGAATTTTGGATCCATTACCTTAACCCTGTTATCCTCATACAAGGAATAACCAACATTAGCGGAATAATCTTCCACTTTAACATTTGCGCCATTTTTTATGGGAACACCATAACGGTCATACAGATCTGCTTTTATTTTTCTGACAGTCATGAATTTATCATAATACTGCGTCAAAACTGAATTATTAATTCCGCTTTCGTTCAGAATTGTAATTGCGTATGTAACCCGTTTGACGATTTTACTAATATCTGAAATCTCAAGAACAGTTTCGCTATTCCGCACGACCGCCTTAGCATCAGTCAGAAGGGCAGCAGGAATATCCGATGCTTTGTACTTTATTTCCGGTACTTTGGCGGATACCATGGAAATATTATAAAGAAATATTATAACCCAGAATATTTTTATAACAGAATTCATTTTAGATCTTTTTAAGAATTATGGGTTCAGAATGCTTTTTTATCACCTGATTATAAAATTCCTTAAGTCGTTCATATTCTTCGGGCATGAACATGATCTTATTAATTGAAAAGATCGATTTTATATTGACGCTTTTCCCCGCCTGGGTGACAATGTAAATTAGGGTAGCATCATTGTTTTCAAGTTTGAGTTTAACGGCAGCCGGCAACTCTGATACCTCATAATTATCAGGTATTTCGATAACTGATGTAATTGAATTCTCAATATTGTATCCATAGTCTACCGGATACTTTCTGGAATCCATTTTGAAAGGATTTTCAATTAACTGATGATAGAACATTGGAAGAATATAAACATCATTGCCAATAACATTCGCCCTATTGTCTATTGTTACTTTATAATCTTCGACAACAGGAAGGTAAACACTATCTAAATTATAAATTGTTGATTCCATGATCTGAAGGCCCTGCTTATTTTTCTTATAATCCTCAAGATATCCTTCAGTGCTGGTGAAGGTCATATATTTCTTCCTGAAATCCAGAGCAGCATAATCAATATTCCTCAACATCATCTTACCCACTAACAGGTTATCTTCGCTCATTTTAAGATGATAAGTAGCAAATTCCTTCTTTTTAAACGTTGTACCAAGGGAGACATGATCGCTTTTGGTTTCATCGACTATTCTTCCGTTGTAGTTCAGGCATCGGAAAGGTAAAAGGTAATATGGCATATAATCTTCAGTAGCGTCAAGCAGGAACGATTTATCATCTATCTTTGCTAAAACGATAACATAGTTTAGTTTCTGTATCGTAGGGGAGCTGGGTGAAAGAAATCCATTATCACGTGTGCTCAATGCTACAGGAAAAGCTTCAAAATCAAGTTTCCGTAATAACTGAAGAAGTATCAGATTAATATCTGCGGAATTGCCAATCTTCATTTTGTATTGAAAAGCCAGGGTTTGACCGGATGCAAAAACTGATTCCTGTTTATTCCATTTGACAGTTGATTTTATCGCCTCAAAGGCATTTTTCAGCATCTCCTCTCTTGTTCCTTTTGAATCTACAATTGATTTTGCCAGGCTATTCAGATATCCCGGACCCGTAAGTGCTATCCCAAAATAAGCATCCTTCAGCAATATGCTGCTTACATTTTCCCATGAACCTGCGATGGACCGAAAACCGATGTCCTGAAAATCCAGCTCCAGCTTTGTTACATAGTTCTCCTTCGAAGATATCAGAGGTTCCTCCTTAAATGATGGCATATCTTTTGCAACCCACCTGTTAGGAGTTGAGATAAAAAGTGGCTCATAGCCAAAAAAGGTATTTTTAAATCTGGCTACCTCCGTATCCTCCAATATAAGTTCGCTGTATTTTACCGGAATATCCTCCTGGAATTTCCATACCTGGACTGGTAAAAGCGCATCAAACTGAAGGTCAATTACTGACCCAACCTTTACATTAGGCATTGCGATACGCATAACCCATCTGTTTTCAGTTACCCTCTCTTTGAAAACAGATCCGCTTTTAAGATTCTCACGTACTATCTTACCATTCTCCAGATTGAAAGTTATTCCCTTTATCTGCGTATCGGAATTGCATGGATAACTGCTATTGGCCCATATATAACCCTCCTTTTTAAGAATTTTTATTCTTCGGATTCTGGTAAAATGAATAGGCAGGTGATTTTCGAAACTCGAGTTTCCCGTCGATCTGAAAATCCCATAGTCGCACAAGATCACAGCAGATGCTGATGTATCACCGGGATAAGCAGACATTTTAAGTTCTTCCACACTGACATCTCCATATTTAATGGGTGCATTCTGTGCTGATATTCCTGTATTTATATAAACAAGAGTTATCAGAATAAGTATTGCTTTATTCATATAATACGAGTTATATACCTGAAAACCGACATTTACAATCAATACGCCATCTCATATGCTACTGATGGCAAATAGATTCTAAGTCTTTTACATTATCTGTTTTTATATATAGCAGACGACTATCTCAAATCTATGTGTAATTCATGAGACTGCAAAACAAAAGTTCATAAAAATTCAAACAAAGGTTCAGGAAAGGCTAAAAACCAGCATATTGGGAGTTTCTCATCAAATTGTACAAAAAAAAAAGCCAGACTGTAAAAACAATCTGGCTTTTTGTGCCCAGAACAAGACTCGAACTTGCACACCGTAACCGGCACCAGCCCCTCAAGCTGGCGTGTCTACCAATTTCACCATCTGGGCAGAACAGCTCAGGGCTCAGGGCATTGGGCTCAGGGCAAAATTATTTTTTTTGCTCTGCGCTCTCCGCTCTGCGCTCTGCGCTTTATATGTGCCCAGAACAGGACTCGAACCTGCACATCATTGCTGACACTAGTCCCTGAAACTAGCGCGTCTACCAATTTCGCCATCTGGGCTTATTCAAGATAAAAGATAATCCACCTTTGCCAAGGCTTCGGTGGACAAAGAAAGGATAAAGATAAAAGTTTTAATATAAGATACTTTTGTCTTTTTACTTTTGTCTTTTGTCTTATCACTATTAAAGAACGTTAAATCGCATTACTGCAATAGCGGGTGCAAAAATAATAAAAAAATCAAAATAAAAGATTGTTAAGGTAAAAAAGTCAAAAATCAAAAAAATTGGCAATTAAATTCTCTGTATTAATTAAAAGTTTATTTTTGCTCACGATTTTAAAATTATGAGCCAACAGTTAAGGAAACTCTTGAAATGTTATAAACATCTGTTTATCAGGCCTGTTGTTTCATTGTTTAATTATATTTGATGGCAAATGAAAAACAGACCTGCAAATGAAGCAGGTTTTTTTTTAATATTCTAAACAGGTGATATGAAAATAATGAAATTTGGCGGGACATCAGTAGGTAATCCAGACAGGATGAGAGCCCTGATACCTCTGATTAATGACGGTGAGAGAAAAATTGTAGTATTATCAGCAATGGCCGGCACTACAAACAGCCTGGTTGCGATTACGGATCTGCTGTTTGCAGATAAAATTGATGAAGCATCGGTTAAGACCGATGAGCTGAGATCGAAATACCATAATGTGGTTGATGACCTTTATGAGACTGATGAATTCATAAAATCAGGTCATGAGCTCATAGATTCGCATTTTGAATATATAAGGAATTTTACTCTAAGGGTTTTTACGAAGCTCCAGGAGAAAGCAATTCTTGCACAGGGAGAGCTTATCTCTACTTCGCTTTTCCATTTGCTGCTCCGCGAAAGAAAAATTAAGGCTGTTCTGTTACCCGCTTTATGTTTCATGCGAATCGACAAGGATGGAGAACCTGATTCTTTCTATATCAGGGAAAACCTGAGAAGAGAACTTAAAAAACATGTTTCGGAAGATATTATTATCACACAAGGGTTCATCTGCAGAAATGCTTATGGTGAGATAGATAATCTGAAACGCGGGGGAAGTGATTTCACCGCTTCGCTAATCGGCGCTGCGGCTAAAGCTACTGAGATTCAGATATGGACAGATATTAACGGGTTCCACAATAATGATCCCAGATTTGTTGAAAAGACAGAGGTTCTGCGCCACTTGTCATTTGATGAAGCCGCTGAACTGGCTTACTTTGGTGCAAAGATCTTACACCCTTCCAGCGTGAATCCTGCCCGCGAAAACAATATCCCTGTAAGGCTCAAGAATACAATGGAACCAGGAGATCCCGGGACGCTCATAACCTCTGAATGCATACTTCAGGACTATAAGGCAGTGGCTGCAAAAGATGGAATTGCAGCACTGAGGATAAGATCTGACAGGATGCTTATGGCATACGGTTTCCTCAGGAAAGTGTTCGAGATATTTGAAGCATACAGGACCCCGATCGACATGATAACGACATCAGAGGTTTCAGTCTCAATTACAATCGATAATTCGGAGTTTCTTAACCAGATCGCAGCTGATCTGCGGGAACTTGGCAGTGTTGAAATCGAGGAAAACCTTTCAATTTTATGTGTTGTCGGAGATTTCCGTACCGAACGAACCGGCTCTGCCCCTGAAATATTCGAGGCATTGAACACAATCCCTCTTAAAATGATCTCATACGGTGGCAGCCCATACAGTCTTTCTCTGCTTATTGACACAACCAATAAGACAAAGGCTTTAAGATTACTCAGTAAACATCTTTTCCCCAACAAAAATGATCAGTGATAATATTTTAGGAAAATTCAGGGAAATCGAAACTCCGTTTTATTACTATGATCTTGATATTTTAAGATCTACCCTTGAGATAGTAAGTAAGGAGTCGCAATATTCAGGATATAAGGCTCATTACGCCTTAAAGGCCAATTCAAATCCCAGGATTCTTAAAATAATCTCTTCATATGGACTTGGAGCAGACTGTGTCAGCTGGAATGAAATTGCTGCAGCACTGGAGGCAGGTTTCAGCCCTACCGGGATAGTCTTTGCAGGTGTGGGAAAGACTGATAAGGATATTGAATCAGCACTGAAAACTGAAATATCCTGTTTCAACTGCGAATCAATTCCTGAAATTGAAGTTATCAGCGGACTTGCATCAAAACTAAATAAGACAGCTCCAATAGCCCTGAGAATAAATCCATACATTGAAGCTCATACCCATAAGTATATTACTACAGGCATAGAGGAGAGCAAGTTTGGAATAAACACATGGGAAATAGAAGAGGTATTAAGGAAGATTTCCACACTAAAAAATGTCAAGCTGATAGGAATTCATTTCCACATTGGCTCGCAGATAACAAGGATGTCAGTCTTTAAGAGTCTCTGTGCCAGAATTAATGAGTTGCAGGAATGGTTTTCAGCACACGGAATCGATCTGTCCAGTATCAATGTCGGGGGTGGTCTCGGCATTGATTATGAGAATCCTGAGAAAAATCCCCTGTTTGAAGAATATTTCTCATTACTTCATGAATTCATTAGCCTGAGGCCCGGACAAACACTTCATATAGAACCGGGACGATCGATAATCGGACAGTGCGGCAGCTTAATTTCAAGAGTTCTTTTCATAAAAAACGGCAGCAATACTCTTTTTGCAATAATCGATGCCGGAATGACAGATCTGATAAGACCGGCTCTATATCAGGCTCATCATAAGATTGAAAATCTCACATCAAAGGGACATATTTACAGATACGATGTTGTCGGACCAGTCTGTGAGTCGAGCGATACATTTGCCAAATATATTGAACTTCCTGAAACCAGGCGCGGAGATATCGTTGCGATCAGATCTGCAGGCGCCTACGGTGAGGCAATGGCATCGAGGTATAATCTTAGGGACCTGCCGTTGTCGGTATTTTCCGATGATTTATAAGAGTTACGGTTTCATTCCATCCTTTCGCCCCCTGCCCCCTAAAGGGGGTTCTAAATCCACCTATTAGCCCCTCTTCAGGGGGGTTGGGGGGCAATTATTCAGGTGTGTTCTGCCTTATCTTGCTGTGCTTTATCCCGTAAAAGAAGTAGATCCCAAATCCTATTGCCATCCAAATGAATAGCCTTAACCAGGTATCAAGGGGTAATGCAGCCATCTGAATAAAGCATATCGAAGCTCCCAGGATCGGCACCAACGGAACCCATGGTGTCTTAAACGGGCGCTGGATATCAGGCTTCGATTTTCTTAATACAATAATGCTTATACAAACAATAATAAAAGCCAGAAGTGTTCCAATTGATACCAATTCACCCAGAATGCTGATCGGGAGTATTCCGGCGACTATCATTGCAATACTGCCAGTAATAATTGTACTTATATATGGCGTCTTGAATTTTGGATGAACCTTTGAAAATACAGGAGGCAGCAAACCATCCTTCGACATTGAGAAAAAGATTCTTGGCTGCCCCATAAGCATTACCAGGATTACAGAGCTCAAACCGGCAATTGCAGCGATCTTAACGATTGGTCTGAGCCAGAACATACCCTTACCCATTGAATCAACACCAACAGCCACAGGATCAGCAACATTCAATGTGGTATAGCTTACAATACCAGTCAGCACAATAGCCACCAGAATATATAATACTGTAGAAATTCCGAGCGATCCAAGGATCCCTACAGGCATATCACGCTGGGGATTCTTTGCTTCCTGTGCAGCTGTTGAAACAGCATCAAACCCTATGTAAGCAAAGAAGATCACCCCTGCCCCTCTCAGAACACCACTTATACCATACTTGCCAAATTCATGGCTGTATGCCTGCATCCAGCCCCAGAACCCGCCATAGTCAGAAAACGGAGCACTCTCGACCTTGTTCGCAGGTATGAACGGATGCCAGTTAGCCGATTTGACAAACATGAAACCTATCACAATAAACAGAATAATTACCGACACTTTTGTAATTACCATAATGTTATTGAAGTTTGCCGACTCCCTGATTCCGATAACAAGCAATGTTGACAAAAGAGCCACAATGAACATTGCAGGAAGGTTAATTACACAGGTAATATGAGTCAGAGTATCCACCTGAATTCCTGAAGCAGTAAGTGTTTGGGCAAATGTATCGGAAAGTGGCTTCCATCCCATGTTTGGCACATCAACCATTACCGTGCCGACTGCCCCGGTAAACTGCGGCGGAATAAAAATATTCAGGTCCTTCAGAAAACTTACCACGTACCCCGACCATCCTACAGCCACAGTTGAAGCCGCAAATAGATATTCAAGAATAAGGTCCCAGCCTATAATCCAGGCAAGAAATTCACCAAGAGTAGCATATGAATATGTATACGCACTACCTGCTATCGGGATCATCGACGCAAATTCTGCATAGCACAAACCGGCAAAACCACATGCCAAACCTGAGATTATAAACGATAACACAATTCCAGGACCAGCATACTGAGCGGCAGCCTGCCCTGTAAGGACAAAAATGCCGGCACCAATAATGGCTCCTATTCCCAGTGTTGTAAGATTCGTGGCAGTCAATGTTCTTTTTAATCCGCCTGATTCCTTCGATTCACTGAATAACTGGGGAAGTGGCTTTGTAATAAATAACCGGCTTTTTGACATCGTCTTTAAATGAAAGGTTGCAATTTTAGAATATCTGTTACAAACGTAACTTTTTTTTTGTAAAAACTTATTTTATCCTTACCTAAAAAGAGGACCTTTCCTGAAATGGGATTTTAAAGATTTCAACATTTTATATTACTTTTAGCAATGAAACCAAAAAATATCACAATGCGCCATATTTTACTTCTTCTTTCAATAGTTCTGATATCATGTTCTCCGGTAAAAAAATACAGGGATCTGCCTGAAGTTCTTGCATGGGAAAATGATATTCAGAAATTTGAACAACTTGATAGCAGTGAGAAATATTCGCCTGATGCTCTTCTTTTTGCAGGAAGTTCAAGCATAAGATTGTGGTCTACACTGGAAACGGATATGTCTCCATATCCTGTAATACAGCGAGGCTACGGGGGAGCCAGACTCAGTGATTTTGCGGTGTATGCCGACAGGATATTTGCTCCTCACCCATGCAGAGCTATTGTAATATTCATTGCCAATGACATTACTGGAGGCGATTCAGACAAAAGTCCAGAGGAAGTTGCAGCATTATTCCGTTATGTGGTTAAAGTCATCCGCAAAACTCATCCGCAAACTCCTGTTTTCTGGATCGCAGTGACGCCTACGGCTGCCAGATGGAGTGTATGGGATAAAATACAGGAGGTAAACAGCCGGATCTCGGATATTTGCAGCCATAGCGATAATACCTGGTTCATCCGTACCGATTTTGCATTTCTGGATGGAAATGGAAAACCAAGAACCGAATTATTCATTGACGACAAGCTTCATCTTAACCAGCAAGGATATGCTGTCTGGACTGAAATTGTGAAAAAGGAACTGGATAAGGTAATCCCGGTAAAAAAATGATACCAAAATTGTAGATGCGCGATGCATCGCGCATCTACAACAATTATTATTTTTATTTATTGACCCGCCTGTTATACAGATCCTGCCAGTTCTCCGTTGATTCACTGAAAGGAGGTTGTGCCTTATCTGAAGCTTTTCGCTCCAGTTTTTTGATAACAGCCGACCTGGTTCCCTTTGCTGCACCTTTTGTATGCTCCACATAATCAACCCATGCGGTGAACCTGTTGATCTGATGGGGAATGATTTCAGGTGTACGGATAAATCCTACATCTTCAGCAGCCAGGGTATAATTGTCGTGATTCTGTTCCCAGACATCAACATAATGCACAAAGGGCTCAAGCCCTGCAAAAACTGCAATTCCATATTCATCGGTAAAGCCTTCGGCAATCTCATTGGTCTGATCATCCCAGTCAACAATGGTTGGATAAAGAATAATGCTTGCATCAGGCACAACATACTCATCAAAATATTCAACCACCTCGATCTCGAGGAGTGTCGGCACCATCACATTCAGAATAATTGAAGCATTATCTTCAAAGTTATTCTCAGAGATAGCTTTCAGTTTCACTTCAAAAGCTCCGGTAGCATTGAACCTGTGAACTGGATTTACATCGTTTGAAATGTAGCCATCGCCAAAATCCCATTCAAATCTGTCTGCATCATGTGAATCATTGTAAAAAAACACATCCTGTCCTACTTCTGGTTCGATAGTATCAGTATGAAAAACTGCCACAGGGGGATTGTCACTCTGACAGGAGATAAGAATCAGGGGAAGCAGAAAGGCTAAGTAAAATATCTTTTTCATGTTAAATGTTTTATATATTATAATTTCTGATTCCAAATAATGTGCCATGAATTCTCAAAGTAAATAATAAATCTGGATTTGACATTTATGGCTTATCTAATTTAAAGTCTGAAGTTAAAAATAATAATTACCTTTGCACTCCAATAAAAAGAAGCAAATAAAATGATAAAGATAACTTTTCCGGACGGAACAGCAAGAGAATACAAAGAAGGAATAAGTAGTCTGGAGATTGCTGAGCAGATTAGTCCCCGACTTGCAAAGGAGGTATACAGCGCTACTGTAAACGGCGATATCTGGGATCTGACAAGGCCAATTAAAAATGATGCATCGCTTAAGCTTCACAAGTGGGACGATGATGCTGGTAAACATGCTTTCTGGCACTCCTCTGCCCATCTTATGGCTGAAGCCCTGGAGTCATTATATCCCGGCATTAAATTCGGAATAGGACCTGCAATAGAGAATGGGTTTTACTATGACGTTGATCCTGGTGATGACAGGGTTATAACTGATTCTGACCTTCAGGCTATTGAAGAGAGGATGAAAGAGCTTGCCTCAAAAAATCTTGTTTACAGCAGACGAGATGCAAGCAAAAAAGAGGCCCTCGAAATCTTTACAAAAAAAGGAGATGAATACAAGGTTGAACTCATAAGTGAACTTGAAGACGGGACAATATCTTTATATTCGCAGGGCAATTTTACTGATCTTTGCAGGGGTCCTCATCTCCCATCTACGGAACCATTGAAAGCCATTAAGCTTTTAAGTGTTGCAGGTGCCTACTGGCGCGGGAATGAAAAGAGGAAGATGCTCACAAGAATTTATGGCATCACCTTTCCAAAGCAGAAGCTGCTCGATGACTATCTTGTTTTCCTTGAGGAGGCGAAAAGACGTGATCACCGCAGGATAGGAAAGGAACTGGAATTGTTCACCTTTTCCCAGAAGGTTGGAATGGGACTTCCTTTATGGATGCCAAAAGGCTCAGATATAAGGCAGAATCTGATAAATTTTCTGACTTCAGTACTTAGGAAACGCGGTTATAAGCTTGTCACAACCCCTCATATAGGTAATGTGAATCTTTACAAGACTTCAGGCCATTTTGAAAAATACGGAGCTGATTCCTTTCAGCCCATCTCAACTCCACAGGAAGGAGAGCAGTTTATGCTTAAACCGATGAACTGCCCGCACCACTGCGAAATATATAATGCCACCCCTCATTCATACAAGGATCTGCCATTGAGAATGGCGGAATTCGGAACGGTATACCGTTATGAACAGAGCGGTGAACTCCACGGACTGACAAGAGTAAGGAGCTTTACACAGGATGATGCCCATCACTTCTGCAGACCTGACCAGCTAAGGGAAGAATTTAAAAGTATTATCGATCTGATCCTATATGTATTCAGGATCCTTAATTTCAATGATTTTACCGCACAGGTATCCCTGCGCGACCCTGAGAACAAACAGAAGTATATAGGTTCTGACGAAAACTGGGAAAGAGCTGAAAGAGATATTATTGAAGCTGCGGCAGAAAAAGGACTCGAGACCACAGTTGTTACAGGTGAAGCCGCTTTTTACGGCCCCAAACTCGATTTTATGGTGAAAGATGCTATTGGCAGAAAGTGGCAGCTCGGAACAATACAGGTTGATTACAACCTTCCTGAAAGATTTGAGCTTGTATACAATGGCAGCGACAACCAGAAGCACAGACCTGTAATGATCCACAGGACCATTTTCGGTTCAATGGAACGTTTTGTTGCCGTTCTTATTGAAAATACTGCCGGGAAATTCCCCCTCTGGCTCGCACCTGAAAAGGCAGTCATTTTACCTATCAGTGAAAAATTCAATGATTATGCTTTAAAAGTTTTGGAAATTCTAAATAATTCCGATATTTGCACTCTGATTGACGAGCGCAGTGAGAAAATAGGTAAGAAGATCAGGGATAACGAATTAAAGAGGATTCCCTATCTTCTTATAATAGGCGAAAAAGAGGTGGAAAACGGAACAATTGCTGTCAGAAAGCAGGGAGAGGGTGACAAAGGGAGCATGAAAATTGAAGAATTTGTGAGTTTTATTGACTCAGAGATTAAGAAAGAAGTTGCATTTTAATGCGCCATAGTTAGATTAAGTATTAACCAAAAGAAGGAGGAAAGAGCTATAGCTTTACCAATTAAGCGAAGCCCGGCAAGGATCACCCAGCCGGCTCACAAAATTAATCAAAGGATCACTGCCAAAGTGGTCAGGGTAGTCGGGGAAGAAATAGAATCAGACGTTATGAACATTCAGGATGCTCTTCGTCTGGCTGATACTCTGGAACTTGATCTTGTGGAAATTTCCCCCAGTGCAGATCCACCCGTCTGCAGAATAGTTGATTATCAGAAATTCCTTTATCAGCAGAAGAAGAAGCAGAAAGAGATTAAAGCCAAAACCTCAAAAGTTGTTGTTAAAGAGATACGATTTGGACCTAACACTGATGACCATGATTATAACTTTAAGCTCAAGCATGCTATCCGCTTTTTGGAAGAGGGGGCTAAAGTAAGAGCTTACGTGTTCTTTAAGGGAAGGTCAATATTGTTCAAGGAACAGGGTGAGGTGCTGCTGCTGCGGTTCGCGAACGACCTTGAAGAATATGGTAAGGTGGAACAACTTCCCAGACTGGAAGGCAAGAGAATGATAGTATCATTTTCACCAAAAAAGAAAAAATAGTTTTTAAATATATTTGAGATAGAGAAATGCCAAAAATGAAGACTAATCCCGGTGCAAAGAAGAGATTTTCTCTGACCGGAACAGGAAAGATCAAACGGAAACATGCATTTAAAAGCCACATCCTGACTAAAAAATCAACAAAACGCAAGAGAAATCTTACTTATGCCGGTCAGGTTCACAAAACAGACCTTAAGAATGTTAAGGTAATGCTGGCAATGAGATAATTGTTATACGTTCGCGAAAATTAATTATAGTACTAACAGATTGTTCAGCTAATAAGAGTCAATAATAATGACCGCTGACTTTCAAAAAAAATGAGTTATGCCAAGATCAGTCAATGCAGTAGCTTCAAGAGCCAGAAGGAAAAAGGTTCTTAAGCTTACAAAAGGAAATTTCGGTTCAAGAAGAAATGTAATTACGGTAGCAAAAAATACCCTGGATAAGGGTATGGGATATGCCTACCGCGACAGAAAGAGAAAGAAAGGATTATTCAGGGCTCTATGGATACAAAGGATAAATGCCGGCGTTCGTCAGTACGACATGAGCTATTCGGAATTCATTGGCAAGGTTGCCAAAAAAGGTATTACCCTTAACAGAAAAACTCTTGCCGACCTGGCAATGAATCACCCAGATGCTTTTAAAGCAATCGTGGAAAAAGTTAAATAAGAAATACTTTCAGATATTAAAAAAGGGACACGTGAAAACAGGTCCCTTTTTTTATGCACGACTTTAAATAGATTTTTTGACACTAGCTTACCCCCTCTCCCGCTAAAGCGGGATCTCCCCCAAGGGGGAGAAAAATTCAGGGATTTACCTGAATTATAATAAAATAGTAGGATTTTTCCCCCTTTGGGGGGAAATTAAAAGGGGGGTTAAAGGTCAGAGAAAGGCATGGTAATTTACCTTACCTTCATAAACATTCTTCTCAAACGGATCTTATTGATCCCTTTCGATTCTTTATCAAGCGAAAGCCAGATAAATTTTGGCTTGCCTACCACATGATCCTCAGGTACAAATCCCCAGTATCTGGAATCGGCTGAGTTATGACGGTTATCACCCATCATCCAGTAATAATTCATTTTAAATGTATAACTGTCTGATAATACATTATTAATGAATATTTTCTCACCCTCAACTCTGAGATCATTTGCTTCATAGACATCGATGATACGCTCATAAAGACACAGATTTGATGTGTCGAGCTTTGCAACCGCACCCCTGGAAGGTATCCAGATAGGTCCGAAATTGTCTTCATTCCATGCATAAACGGGATTGTAAGGGAAAATATGAGGTGCAAATTCACCCTTTCTGGCTATAACAGGCGAAACTTCACTTACATTTGAAAACTTGGCAATTGTCTCAGCATTTGTCTTGGTAAGCGGCAACAAATAAGCTGAACCAGAAATCATCGACTGATCAGACCTGTATATATTCATTCTCTCAAAAGCTTTCGGATTTATGGTAGTTCCGTTTGTCTGGACAACATAGGTAGTCTGCTGGGTCAGGTTATCAGGAACCATATTCCCGTTTATGGAAATTATTCCTGATTTTATAGACAGAGTATCTCCGGCTATCGCAATGCATCTTTTTACGTAATTATCCCTTCTGTCAACCGGCCTGTAAATTATTGTATATTTTTCGCGGATTTCATTTCGTGCCATTTGCATGTAATAATTTTCAGGCTTTGAAGGTGCCCCTGTGTAACTATCCCTGGCTTTTAGATCTCTCGCACTTCTTCTGACGATCTCGTAATAGCTTGTTGTGGTCTCTTCAAGTACTACAGTATCTCCGGCAGGGAAATTAAACACAATAGGATCATTATTTTTTACATTGCCGCTGCCTGCCAGCCGCTTGTAAGACCAGTGAATTAAATTCGACCATGACTGCCCTTTCGTCAGAGGCATGGTATTCTGAGTAAAGGGAAATGCGAGAGGGGTATTTGGCATTCTCGGTCCGTAGGCGAGCTTGCTGACAAACAGATGATCCCCTACAAGCAAAGATTTTTCCATGGAAGGTGTTGGGATGCGGTAATTCTGAAAAAGGAAAATATTTATCAGCGTCACCGCGATGACAGCAAATATTAATGCATCCAGCCATTCTATGAAGGCATTGTTTTTTCCATGACGCTTTTTCCAGAAAGTCCAGTTCACCTTCTCAGTAATATACAAATCATAAATAATCACAAGTCCCAGAAGCAACCAGAAGTTGCCAATCCAAATAACGACAAGAAGATAAAGAACTGCAGCAATTGCAAACCTTGAATACTTTCCTGAAAAAAAATCCTTCATATAATCTGTTTTAGAACCGGTAAAAGTAAAAATAATTATCTGAATCCCATTACATCACTCATTGTGAATATTCCTTTTTTGGAATGAATATACTCTGCTGCAACAACTGCTCCAATGGCAAATCCCTTTCTGTTCTTTGCCTCATGCCGTATACTGATGGTATCTATCTCTGAATCCCATAATACAGAGTGAGTCCCCGGTACAACTCCTTCCCGGAAAGATCTTATTGGAATACAATTCTCTTTTTTATCAATTTCGGCGCACCAGTTCTTGTATTCAGGATGCCGGCCAACTATTCCCTGTGCAAGCGATATTGCTGTACCACTAGGGGCATCAAGCTTTTTTGTGTGATGTATCTCATCAATGGAAACCTTATATTCACTGTAAACGGCCATCTGCCTGGCAAGTTCTTCATTGAGCATGAAGAGAATATTTACGCCAATGCTGAAATTGGAAGAGTGAATGAAAGATGTATTCTTCCTCTTACAGATTTCAACTGCCTTTTCATAATCCTTCAGCCAACCCGTCGTTCCGGATACAACTGGAACTGATAATTCAAGGCATCTTGATATATTGTCGAATGCAGAATCAGGCGATGAAAACTCTATTGCAGCATCAATATCGGAGAGTTTTTCCGTACACAGGTCAGCCTGATTTTCCATATCTATTATCAGTTTAACAATATGGCCTCTTTTAAGGGCTGCAGTCTCAATTTCATGACCCATCCTGCCATATCCTATCAATGCAATATTCATAATAATATTTTTTTGCGAAAATACCTGTTTTGATTTTGATTATATTAACACCTTGAAAATAAATTAGCATGAAAAACGTATTCATTTTATTATCAATAATATCCATGACATATCTAAACTCATGTTCACGGAAAGAAACAGCCGATCTCGTGATAATTAACGGGAAAGTTCTCACTATTGACAAGGATAATCCTGTCTCTGAAGCTGTTGCGATAAAAGGAGAAACCATTTTAGCTGTTGGCCCGACAAAAGAAATATCAAAGCACATTCACGAAGGAACCACAAAGGTGATTGATGCCATGGGCAGACTCGTAATTCCGGGATTTAATGATGCGCATGTACATTTCGGCCCTCTTGATCCAGATTTTATCGAATTGAGATACACCACAGATCCTTCTGTAATTACAGAGAAAGTAAAGCTTCAGGCCGCAATGTCCAAACCAGGAGAGCTGATCAAAGGCGGACACTGGGAACATGAAATGTTCAAAGATAAAAAGTGGCCGACCAGAGAACTGATTGATAAAGTCTCTCCTTATAACCCGGTGGTGCTCAGCAGAGCTGATGGCCATTCGGTTCTGGTTAATTCATTTGTTCTTAAGGCATCGGGAATTACAAAAACAACACCTGATCCTTTCGGAGGAGAGATCCAGAAAGATCCGGTGACCGGTGAACCCACAGGGATCCTGAAAGAAAATGCGGAAGGTCTGATTGTTACAGGGGAATCCAAACCGGAAAGGACCAGCGATGAAGAAGATGCCAGAACCTGGCAGGGATACCTAATGGCAATGAGAGAAGCCAGGGAACTGGGAGTAACGAGCATTCAGGTTCCGGGGAAAGCCGACTTTATCGCATATGAAAAAATGCAAAAGGAGGGATTACTTACCAGCAGGATTGATATTGGAGAGGCGCTTACAGCCGATACACTTCTTCTGAAGAAATATCTCGAGTCTGAAAAAAAGTACCCGCGCGAAGGAAACTGGATAAGATTCGGATACCTTAAAGGATTTATTGACGGTACTATCGGCTCAGGAACAGCCTTGATGTTTGAACCATTTACAGATAATCCTGCTACATCAGGATTGTCAATGATGCCCTATAAGGAATTTGAAGATATGGTTCTTACTGCTGATAAAATGGGTTTTCAGATTGGAGTGCATTCCATCGGAGATAAGGGTAATAGCTGGACTCTCAATGCATTTGAGTCTGCCATAAAATTAAATGGCAGGCGCGACAGCCGTCACAGGGACGAGCATACACAAACACTGCAACCGTCTGACATTCCACGATTTGCTCAATTAGGTGTTATTGCATCCATGCAGCCAACTCACTGTATATCAGACAAAAAATTCTGCGTCAAACGCATCGGACCTGAAAGGGCTAAAAGTGCATATGCATGGAAAAGCCTTGCCAATGCAGGAGCTTCTATTGCATTTGGTACAGATTACCAGGTAGAACCATTAAATCCGATGGAGGGGCTTTATGCTTCGGTGACAAGAAAAGAGAGGCTTGGTGAGGATGGTGACGGTTGGTACCCTGAACAAAAAATTACAATGGAAGATGCAATCAGATTCTATACTCTGGGATCTGCTTATGCACAGTTTATGGAAAATCGCAAAGGAATGATAAAACCAGGCTACCTGGCCGATATTGTCATAACAGATAAAGATCTGCTGACAATTCCTGAAACTGAAATAATGAATACTAAGGTCGATTATACAATCACCGGAGGGAAAGTGGTTTATGCTTCCGGAAGATAATTGCCCCCTGGCCGCTGCGCGGCCTTCCCCCTAAAGAGGGATTAATTATCGTTATATACGAATTATTCTGAATACAAGATTATTAGCCCACCTTCAGGGGGGTTGGGGGGCTGCCCGAGAGCGAGAACAAAATGGTCATTGCCTCCTCCCTGTCTGAGCCGCAAAACTCAGGTTCAGCTTTAAAGTCAGAGCACACATTTGGTTTTGAAGGATCGTTGTAAATTGCACAACTGTAGTCATCCAGCAGATGATAACACCTCACGCCTGCAGGTTTACCATCAGCCATTCCCGGCATTTCAGAAGAGATCGAAAGGGCAATGCAGCATGCTCCACATCCTGTACGGCATTCCATCGTTTGAGATTTGAGATTTGAGATATGAGATATGAGATGTGAGATATGAGATGTGAGATGTGAGATATGAGATGTGAGATATGAGATATGAGATATGAGATATGAGATATGAGATATGAGATATGAGATTGAGTTTGATGCAAATATATTAAAATATAATCAGGATGTAGTATTCGGAGCTCGGATGATCTGAGCCATGAGCCCTGAGCCCTGAGCCCTGAGCCCTGAGCCCTGAGCCCTGAGCCCTGAGCCCTGAGCCCTGAGCCCTGAGCCCTGAGCCCTGCATCTTGCACCTCTTAGATATTCTTACTATTTTTACAAAAACAGCATCTATGAGAATTGATATTTTAACTGTTCTCCCCGAGCTGATTGAAAGCCCTTTAAACCATTCAATTGTAAAAAGGGCCAGGGAAAAAAAGCTGGTGGAGATAAACATTATTAATCTTCGCGACTTCACAAACGACAAATACAAGAGTGTTGACGATTATGCTTTTGGTGGCGGAGCCGGGATGGTTATGATGATAGAGCCTGTATATAAGGCAATCGAAAAGCTGAAACAAGAAAGGCGATATGATGAAATTATATATACTTCACCTGATGGCGCAAAATTTAATCAGAAAATGGCCAACAGGCTGTCGATGGATAACAATCTGCTCATATTGGCAGGACACTATAAGGGTGTGGATCAAAGGATTCGCGATCACCTGATTACAATGGAAATCTCTATCGGCGATTATGTCCTTTCAGGCGGTGAGATACCTGCAGCTGTAATAACCGATGCAATAGTCAGGCTGATACCGGGTGCCATTTCAGATGAGCAGTCGGCACTGTCCGATTCCTTTCAGGATGACCTTCTAGCCCCTCCTGTCTACACCCGTCCTTCTGATTTCATGGGATGGCAGGTGCCTGATATTCTTTTATCCGGACACACAGGTGAAATCGAAAAATGGAGACATGAACAATCCCTTGAAAGAACAAAAAAACTAAGACCTGACCTCATAAATTATGACTAGAACTATTCTTTCGACAAGAATGGCAACTCTCCTATCTGTTGCTCTGCTGCTCTTTTCCTGCACAACATCGCATGTACCTGATAAAGTAAAGGAAGGATTTGTGAACCCTCCTGATTCTGCCAGGCCAGGAGTCTATTGGTACTTCATGGACGGCAATCTGGACAGAGAAGCCATGACTGCTGATCTGGAATCTATGAAACAGGCTGGAATAGGCTATGTATTATTTCTCGAGGTAAATGTCGGAGTCCCTCGTGGCAAGGTTGATTTCCTGACGGAAGAGTGGCAGGAACTATATAAACATGCCGTAAAGGAGGCTGAACGACTTGGGATAAGAATTGTTCTCGGATCCGGTCCGGGATGGGCAGGCAGTGGTGGTCCCTGGGTCACTCCAGCCCAATCAATGACCCACCTGGTTGCGAGTGATACGACTGTAAAAGGTCCGGCCGGATTTCACGGCAAATTATCGATTCCAAAAAACAGGAAGCCATTTTTTGGGGAAGAGAGCCTTACCCCGGCTCTTAAAGAAATACGTGAAAAATGGTATGAAGATGTTGTTGTTCTTGCTTTTCCTTCACCAGAAACAGATTACAGGATCACTGATGTTGATGAGAAAGCACTTTATTACCGGGCACCCTATACATCCCAGCCAGGCGTTCTTCCTTACATCCCTGCTCCTTCTTCTTATAACGAAAAAGAAGGTTCTGCTATAGACCAGGCAAAAATTATCAATCTGTCAGACAAGCTCAGGCCCGATGGAAGCCTTATATGGGATATACCTGCAGGCAAATGGACCATTATGAGATTCGGCAGACGCAATAATGGAGCGGTAACACGCCCCGCTCCCGCCCCGGGATTAGGCTTTGAAGCCGATAAGTTTGATACTGTTTCATTCAATGACCATTACAATAAATATGTCGGTAAGCTCATAAATAAAGTAAAGCCGGAAGTAAATAAAACAGGAGGCGGCTGGACAATGATTCACATTGACAGCTGGGAAATGGGTGCCCAGAACTGGAGTCCGGATTTCAGAGAGCAATTCATTAAAAGACGTGGCTATGATCCATTATTCTACCTTCCGGTTTATACCGGCAGAATAGTGAACAGCCTTGAGATGAGTGAACGGTTTTTGTGGGACATCCGCCAGACCTCGAGCGAACTTATTGTTGAAAACCATGCAGGTCATTTTAAAAGACTTGGAAGGAGAAACGGCTTCCGGCTCTCGATAGAGCCATATGATATGAACCCATCTGCCGATCTTGATTTAGGAGCCGTTGCAGATGTTCCGATGTGTGAATTCTGGAGTGATGGCTTCGGGTTCAATTCCTCTTTCAGCTGCTTTGAGTCGACATCGATTGCTCACGTTGCAGGCTTGCCTGTAGTCGCAGCAGAATCATTTACTGCCGACTCTCCGGAAGCCTGGAAAAAATATCCGGGAAATATGAAAAATCAGGGTGACTGGGCGTTTTGCGTGGGTATAAACAGGTTTTTTTATCACACTTTCGCACATAAACCTCTGCCTGACAAATATCGTCCCGGAATGACAATGGGACCATACGGAGTCCACTGGGACAGGGGTCAGACATGGTGGACACTTGCTGAAGCTTATCATAAGTATATCACAAGATGCCAGTTCGTTCTTTCGCAGGGAGATGCTGTTGCGGATATACTTTATCTGACACCTGAAGGAGCACCACAGGTATTCCTTCCGCCATTGTCTGCTCTTGAAGGAACTGCCGTTATGCCTGATAAAAGAGGATACTCATTCGATGGCTGTTCACCACTCTTCCTTATGAAAAATGCAACTGTAAGGGATAAAAGGATTGTATTCCCGGGTGGAGGTTCGTATCGCATACTTGTTTTGCCAGATGCAGAGACAATGACACCTGATCTTGTTGCAACAATTGGTCTGCTAGTAAAGAGAGGCGCTACGGTTGTTGGCAACCCACCGGTTAAATCTCCATCACTTGTTAATTACCCTTTGTGTGATTCACTTGTTAAATCACTGGTGGAAAATATATGGGGAAAAGACGAAATACCAGAGGATCTTGCAATCAGAGAGTATGGGTCAGGGAAAATATTATTCGGTAAAAAGCTTAAGGACAGTATATCAAAAACTGCCATGGTTAATGACTCACTTAATCTTTATCCTGATTATCAGGTGACAGAATCACTCCTGAACAATGCAGGAGTAAACCCTGATTTCATTTCATCAGGAAATATACGCTATACGCACAGGAGCCTTAATGACAGGGATATATATTTTATATCAAACCGGTCAGATAAAATTGTTACTGATACCTGCTGGTTCCGGGAGGGTACCTCAAATGCAGAATTGTGGAATCCTGTAACAGCTGAAATAAATCTCATTAATACTAAAAGGGAGCGTAATGGATTGACAGCTGTTAAAGTAAGACTTGATGCCTATCAGAGTTATTTTATTGTGTTTTTTCATGGTAAAAAGCCTGTTGAAAAGAATGGCGACAATCCTTCAGTCTTTGCTGAAACAAAGACCGTTCAAATTATTGACGGCAAGTGGAATGTTTCATTCGATACTGTTTGGGGAGGACCAGCAAAGGTCGTATTCGATAATCTTACCGACTGGTCAAAACGGTCTGAAAATGGGATCAGGTTTTATTCGGGCACTGCAGTTTATACAAAATCTTTTAACCTGCCTGATGATATATCAATTAAAAAGGAGGCTCAGTATTACCTTGATCTGGGGATATTAAAAAATCTCGGCCGTGTAAAGCTTAACGGTCATGATCTCGGAGTTCTCTGGACTGCTCCATGGCAGGTAAACATCACTGACCTGCTTAAGGTAAAAGGCAATGAGCTTGAAGTTATTGTTAGCAATCTGTGGATAAACAGGCTTATCGGGGATGAATTACTGCCATGGGACGGGGTAACTGACGGGAAATGGCCCGAATGGCTGCTTAACGGGACAAAACGTCCTACAAAGCGTTATACGTTTACTACTCACCGTTATTACAGAAAAGATGATCCGCTTGCCGAATCAGGTTTAATCGGCCCTGTAAGTATTAAAATGGGAATCTTGAATCCTTGATCCCAATTGATAAAGGAGTACTATATTTTGATTTTGAAATAATAAAAAGCTTTCGTAAGATTGTAATCACAATTATCTGATTTATAAACATCTAATAATCAACAAAATGAATACACAGGATTATATTAATCGCGAGGATAAATACGGGGCGCATAACTATCATCCGCTTCCGGTTGTACTGGAGAGAGGAGAAGGACCATTTGTATGGGATGTTGAAGGGAAGCGATATTTTGACTTTTTATCAGCATATTCAGCAGTAAATCAAGGCCATTGCCATCCAAAAATTGTAAAGGCCCTCACTGATCAGGCAAAAATACTTACACTTACCTCAAGGGCATTCTATAATTCTGTCCTTGGAGAATATGAAGAATATATTACAAAGTATTTTAAATATGATAAGGTTCTGCCAATGAATTCAGGTGCAGAAGCAGACGAGACAGCACTTAAGCTGTGCCGTAAATGGGCTTATAAGAAGAAGGGAGTTAAAGAGAACAATGCAAAGATAATTGCATGTGAAGGAAATTTCCACGGCCGAACAATCTCAATTGTTTCAATGTCAACCGATCCTGATGCAAGGAATGACTATGGCCCTTTTACGCCAGGATTCATTATCATACCATATAATGATCTCAAGGCACTGGAAAATGCTCTGAAAGATCCTGATGTAGCAGGGTTCCTTGTTGAGCCTATTCAGGGAGAGGCAGGGGTATATGTTCCTGATGAGGGTTATCTGAAGAAGGCCTATGACCTCTGCAAATCGAAAAATGTATTATTTATCGCCGATGAGGTTCAGACAGGAATAGCACGTACCGGAAAACTGCTTGCATGCGATCATGAAGGTGTAAGACCCGACATACTTATTCTCGGTAAAGCACTTTCAGGTGGAGTTCTTCCGGTATCAGCAGTGCTGGCTGATGATGAGATCATGCTTACTATAAAACCCGGTGAACATGGATCAACATTCGGAGGAAATCCAATTGCCGCGAAAGTGGCGATTGCTGCCCTAGAAGTTGTCAGGGAGGAAAAACTTGCAGAAAACGCAGAACGCCTTGGCAAGATATTCCGTGAGGAGTTCAGCGGCATTAATTCAGAAATGATCGAACTTGTAAGGGGTAAAGGTTTACTTAACGCAGTTGTAATCAAGCCAAAAAACGGGAAGGAAGCATGGGATGTTTGTCTGGCAATGAAAGAAAAAGGTGTCATTGCAAAACCAACACACGGCCATATCATCCGGTTTGCACCACCCCTCACAATAACTGAAGCTCAGCTCAGGGAAGCAATTGGTCTTATAAAGGAAGCTTTTAAGCTTTTCGAGTAAGCAGGATCTACTCATTATGAATACAAATACTGTCATGAAAGATATCATAAGGACTCTTCCTTTGATTGCAATACTTTTTTTGTTTTCATGCTCCGGAAACAGGGAAGTCACAGTCAATGAGCTCAAAAACCATGAAAAGTATCTTACCTCAGATTCACTGAAAGGCCGTCTTACAGGATCAACCGGAGACAGCCTGGCTGCTGAATATATCAGGAAAGAGTTTACTTCTATTGGTTTGGTACCTCTCACTGGCGATGGGTGGCAACGATTTGAAGTGACAAAAAGGATCATTCCGGGAAAGAATAATTCATTATTAATAAATGGAACCAATTATATTTCTGACAAGGATTTTATGCCACTCTCCTTCAGCTCAGACGGAAACCTCGAGGCTGAGGTCATCTTTGTCGGATATGGGTTTAATATTAATGGGGACAGCATACAATGGAATGACTATGATGGCATTGATGTAAAGGGTAAATGGATAATGATACTCCGTGCCGATCCGGAAGCAGAGAATACTAAAAGTCCATATATCCGGTATAGCGGAGACAGGGACAAGGCCCTGCTTGCCAAAGACATGGGAGCAGCAGGTGTACTTCTTGTGTCCGGACCTGTCGCTGATCCTCAGGATAGTTTTGAAGAGCTTGGGACAGAGGGCTTTTCAGTGGGAATACCCGTGTTAAGAATTAAAAGAGAAGTTGCTGATATAATTCTGTTAAAGTCAGGAAGTACAATCGAAAAGCTGGAAAAAAATATCAATATCAGGAGAAAACCATCAGCTTTCTCGACTAAAACAGGAATAAATGCAAGTTCAGAAATAGTAAGAGAAACTGCCAATACACGCAATGTTGTCATGCTACTCCCAGGGGAAGATGAACAGCTTAAAAATGAATATATTATTTTTGGAGCTCATTTTGATCACCTCGGAATGGGCGGACAAGGATCGTCAAGCAGGGCTACTGACACTGTTGGGGTACATCATGGAGCAGATGACAATGCCTCAGGTGTTTCAATGATGCTGGAACTTGCTGAGAAATTTGCACTCACAAAGGGAAGCCATAAGAGAAGCATTATCTTCATCGCCTTTTCCGGGGAGGAAGAAGGTTTGCTGGGATCGAAGCATTTCACAGATGATCCTGGCATAGATCTTTCAAAAGTGAATGCCATGATGAATCTCGATATGGTAGGAAGGCTTAATGATACAAGCATGTTGCAGGTTTCAGGAGTAGGTACAGCTGTCGGACTTAAAGAGCTGATATATTCAAATAGCGATACTTCCACAATTAAATTGAAACTTTCTGATGAAGGGTATGGACCATCAGACCATTCATCATTCTACTTCAAAAATATTCCGGTATTGTTCTATTTTACCGGAGCTCATCTGGATTATCACACACCAAATGATACCTGGGACAAACTTAACTTCCCGGGTATGGTAGGAATCTCAACTCAGATATTCAATGTCGGACAGGAACTTGCAAATTCACCTTCAAGACTTCAGTTCAGGGAAGCAGGGCCAAAATCGGAACCTGTAAGGAATCGCAGAGGGAAAGGTGTCAGCCTTGGCATCATGCCCGACTTTGCAGGGGTTATAAAAAACGGATTACGAGCTGATGCGGTAACTCCCGGGAAGCCTGCTGCCCTGGGAGGAATGAAAAAAGGTGACATAATAACTGCTATTAACGGAAAATCAGTGAATAACATTCAGGACTATATGTCACGGATGGGACAGTTAAAGCATGGGCAGACGATAAGTGTCGAGATTCTTCGTAACGGGAACAAAGAAGTACTATTGATACAATTATAGATAAGGCAGAAGGCAGAGGTAGAGGCAGAAGGCAGTAGGCAGTAGGCAGTAGGCAGAAGGCAGTAGGCAGTAGCGAAAGTTAAAAGTTTTAAATCTGACATTTTAATTTCTTCATTATGAAAAAATTTATCCTGTGGTCGTTAGCAATCATTATTACAGTATCAGCTGCAATTTACCAGCGACATACCGGTCCAACATATCCCAAGAGGCTGGATGTGACAGTTAATAACCAACTGCAAAAACTGAAGCTTGTTCGCAGCCTTGCCCTGGATGAAAAGCCAGAGGTTAAACTGAACATCAACGATACTACTGTCAGGGCAAAAATATATTTCAAGCGTTTCAGATCAGATGAAGAGTACCAGTCTGCAGATTTTCACTTCAGAGTGCATCCTGTTCATTCTTTTGTGATGAACAAAATTTTCAAAATGACTGAGGAGAAGGGATTCTATGCTGAAGTACCACAACAGCCGGCTGCAGGTAAAATCCAGTATTACTTCGAAATAGCTGATGCAAAAGGAGTTCAGACCTTTTTCAAAGATAATCCGGTTGTAATAAGATTTAAAGGCGGAGTACCAGCCTCTATTCTTATCCCGCACATATTATTTATGTTCCTTGCCATGTTGTTCTCAACCCTTGCCGGTCTGATGAGCCTGATCAGATACGCTCAGTACAAAAAATACGCCATATGGACTCTTATTTTGCTCAGCATCGGAGGTATGATACTGGGTCCGCTGGTTCAATATTATGCTTTCGGAGATCTATGGACCGGAATTCCATTTGGATGGGATCTTACTGATAACAAGACGCTTATTGCATTCTTATTCTGGATATTGGCAGTCATAATGAACCGGAAACAAGAAAGACCCTTATATACAGCGCTGGCAGCGTTCGTACTCCTTCTGATTTATTCTATCCCCCACAGTATGTTCGGCTCAGAGCTGGATTACTCCACCGGACAGGTGACACAGGGTATAATTATGAATTTTTTCTGAAATTATTATAAAATTTCTTAATTTCAGTGCAGCATTTAAATTTACACCACGTCTATTGATTAGAAAACTAATTAATAGGCAGTGGGTGCAGCAACACATATAAAACCTAGTCTTTACTTAAAGATGGCAAATGTAGAAGCGGCATTCAGAAATTTACACCAGGATCTTATTGACGGGTGTAAAAGCGGTGACCAGAGGGCTCAATTCCAGGTATATAAATTGTACTACAAAGCGATGTACAATACAAGTCTGAGAATAGTCAGTGATACGATGGAAGCTGAGGATATAATGCAGGAATCTTTCCTGTCGGCCTTTGAAAAGATTGACACCTATTCAGGAACCGTGAGTTTCGGAGCATGGCTCAAGAAAATTGTTATAAACCGGTCACTGGATGCACTGAATAAAAGAAAAGCGGTCTTTGAAGATATTGAGTCACATGTTGGGATAAGGGATGAAAGCGGCGACGATACAGCAAGGTATGAGGAGATGGACCTGAAGGTTGAAGAAGTTAAGGAGGCGATTGAAAGGCTTCCGGATGGATACAGGGTAATACTTTCACTCTACCTGCTTGAGGGTTACGATCATGATGAAATTGCTGAAATACTTTCAATAAACAGCAGTACCTCGCGATCTCAGCTTTCAAGAGCAAAGCAGAAACTCATTGGGGAATTAAAAGGAAAATGAAAAATTTATCGGCTATGAAAACTATAGAAGACATAATCAGGAATAACAGGAATCTTTTCGAAGATAAAGAACCTTCGGAAGGTCACTTAGACAGGTTCAGCGTAAAGCTTGAGATCAGATGCAACGCCAGGACAAAGAGGAGTATTGTTCCTTACCTGTTAAAAGCTGCAGTGGTTACCCTTCTGGTTACTCTGTCATCTCTCTGGACATGGGATCATTTCATCCGCCCGGGAAGCAGCAGAATGACTCTCGGCCAGGTATCTCCACAGTATAAAGAGGTTGAAAACTACTACATTCACCAGGTCAATCTGATGGAAGGCGAAATCACAAACACTGATCTGAATAATAATCCCGGGCAAAAAGATATGCTCGTAAAAGAGATGAAAAGCATGGATTCGGTTTATGTTTCCCTGCAGAAAGAACTAAAGGCAAACCCCAACGATGAACGCATAATAAATGCAATGATAGAACACTACCAGACTAAGCTGGAGGTCATGACCTATATTGTCAGTCAGCTTAAAACAATCAGGAATGATAACTTAAATAAAAAAGAAGATGAAAAAGTCAGTTTATAAAGCAGGAATGCTTCTGCTCATAGCACTCCTTATTGTACCCTTTACTCTGAAAGCGGAGGAAGTTACAAAGGAGATTCACAAAGAGTACAAAGCAGGACCAAATACCACACTCGACATCAATAATAAATACGGTGATGTTGTAATTCATAGCTGGGAAAATGATCAGATTGTCATTGATGTCAAAATAACGGTTGAACTGCCAAATCAGGAAAAAGCCCAGAAGTTTATAAGCTATATTGATGTCGTTTTTTCTGAAAGCGGGAATCTTATCTCCGCAAAAACCGTAATTGATGATAAATTCAATTTCACAGGATGGGGTGGCGATTCCAAAAACTTCAGCATCGACTACAACATCAAAATGCCTGCTGGTACATCTCTGGCCCTCACAAACAAGTATGGCAATACCGATATTGATGAGCTTACCGGATCTGTTAACCTTGACATAAAATACGGAAACCTCACGGCAGGTAAACTGACGAGAGGAAATATCAAACCAATCAACAGCCTGAACCTTGCCTATGGAAAGGGTACTGTAGATGAGGCCGGATGGCTCGATCTGACTGTAAGATATGTCGGGAGCTTCGATATTGAAAAAAGCCAGGCACTGCTTCTCGACAGCAAATATTCCAAATTATCTCTCGGGGAAACAAGTTCAATAGTGGGTGAAAGCAAGTATGATAATATCAGGATTGACAAAATCAATAACCTTGTTCTTGATAACGGATACTGTGATGTTAAAGTAGGAGAGCTGACAAAAAAACTGACCTACAACGGAAGCTATGGTTCATTTGAAGTGGAAAGCATACCAGCCGGTTTTGATGCACTGACTACTGATACACGCTATCTGGGTATAAAACTCGGAATAGGTGAAGCAGCAAATTATAAAATAGATGCCAAATTGTCGTATGGCGGATTGAAATACAATGAGGATAAATTTAAAAATCAAAAAAGAATTATTGAAAACAACAGAAGTGAGATCTCAGGTACTATAGGAGATGAAGATAACCCCGCCTCAAGCGTTAATGTTACTTCAGCATATGGAACTGTAAGGCTTTACTGATTATCTTAATACAATATATTTTCCAGGCGGAGATGCGAAAGCATGCTCCGCTTTTTCATTCCAAAATGAAACAAATGCATACATTACAGAATACCGCATACCCAGCACCCAGCACCTTTTACCCGCCATAGCCTCAGCAAAGGAGTGCTGCACCATGCACCTTTCTATTCCTCATCCTTATAAATAAAAATCCCTGACCTACCGTCTGCCGTTGCAAATCCCCGGAGCATTCCTACGGAGTTGAAAGGCATTGAAACATTTCCATTTTTGTCAACCGAGATCACTCCACCGCTACCGCCAGCCTTCACAAGTTTATCATTCACAACAAGTTCTGAGGCATCCCTGAGTGAAAGACCTTTGTATTCCATCAGTGCAGAAATATCATGGGCAACTGTCCAACGGATAAAATACTCTCCATGTCCTGTCGCTGAGACGGCGCATGTATTATTATTGGCATAGGTACCTGCTCCGATAATCGGGGCATCTCCTACCCTGTTATATTTTTTATTAACCATGCCGCCAGTGGATGTTCCAGCAGCAAGATTTCCGCTTTTGTCAAGTGCGCAGCAGCCTACAGTCCCATTTTTCTCCTTCTTCAGAATCTCCTGGAGTTCACTGAACTTCCTTTCAGTGTAGAAGTATGATGGAGGCACAATTTCAAGACCCTGTTCCTTTGCGAACTGCGATGCTCCTGCCCCTGTAAGCATAACATGCGGAGAGTTTGTCATAACTTTTCTGGCTGCTGATATCGGATTCATAATGTCAGTGACACAGGCAACGGATCCGGCACCAAGGTTCGACCCATCCATAATTGCTGCATCCAGTTCATTCTTTCCTTCATGTGTAAAGACAGCCCCCTTCCCGGCATTAAACAGTGGGTTATCCTCCATGATCCTTATGGTTTTCTCTACTGCATCAAGAGCTGAGCCCCCTTCTGCAAGAATCTTTTTCCCTGTTTCAAGTGCCTCCGATAATGCTTTCCTGTACTCTGCGTCAAGCTCGGCAGATACATTATCCCTGGTCACTGAACCTGCACCGCCGTGTATTACAATTGCCCAATCCGGCCGATCAGGAGAAGAATTCAAAGGCTGATTGTAAGTAGTTGTTGTTGTATTCTTACAGGTGCAGAATGTAAGAATTAACAATAATGCCAGATTTTGCAGTTTAATTTTCATCGATTATTAGTTTATGGCATCGGGCGTCAGGCGTCAGGTATTAAAACCCTGAAGCCTGAAGCCTGAAGCCCGTCCCTGATGCCTGTTGCCTGATGCCTGTTGCCTGATGCCTGTTGCCTGATGCCTCCCTTAAAAATCCATCTCCACAACCGTTATTCCCGATCCTCCGAATTCGACATGCTCATCCCTGAAGCTGCCAACAACATCAACAGTATCAAGATATTGTCTTACAAGCTGACGAAGTATTCCGTTTCCTTTCCCATGAAGTATCCTCAAATGGCGGTGCTGTACTATAAGAGCATTATCGATAAGGTCGCGAACCTGATTTATAGCCTCCTCTCCTCTCATGCCTCGAATATCAATCTCAGGCTTGAAACTAATATTCCGCTGAACTATTCCGGGATCATTCTCCCTGACCGGCTGCACAGAACGAATATTTTTCTTCAGCTCTGATCTGGTGATCCTTTCAATTTTGTCGACCGGTACATAAAACCTCAGACTGCCGGTTTCAATCTTAACCATCCTGTCCTTTATTTCAATCACCTCTCCTGCTGCCATTGTCTCAATCATCCGCACAGCATCGCCAGGCTTTAAAGGTGCATCATTCAGTACTTTCTCTTCCTCAACCTCAGCCTCAACCTCTTCCTTATCCTCCCTGTTTATCCTTATCTTTTTTACTCTTACGCCAAGATCCGCTATCCTTGCTTCCGATTTCGTTTCTTCTATCTCCTTCTCCTCAATAACAGCGGCTTTAAACTCTTCAAGTACCTGTCTTACATCCTTTGTCTTTTCCTTTTCTGCCTGGGATTCCTTAATCTGCCTGATTGTGTTTTCAATGATCCGGTTTGATTCCCTCAGCAGCTGCTGTGCTTCATCCTTTGCATTCGTAATGATCTCCTTCCTGAGCGTTTTAGCCCCGGCAAGTTCCTTCTCATATTCGGCCATGAGCTCTTCCAGCCGTTTTTCCTGCTGCCTGATATTTTGCCGCTTTGTCTCCCAGTACCGTTTATCGCGTGCAATATCTTTAAGATGCCTGTCATAGTTAATATTCTTCACTCCTGCTTTACCTGAGGCTTCGGCCAGTATCTCTTCCGGCAATCCGATCTTTCGTGCAATTTCAAATGCGAAAGAGCTGCCTGGCTTTCCAATTGTAAGCTGAAAAAGCGGCTGCATAAAATGGTTGTCAAAGGCCATAGCCCCATTAACAATACCCTCAGTCAGAGAGGCAAAATGCTTAAGATTTGTATAATGCGTCGTAATTACTCCAAATACCTTATTCTTGTTCAGTTCACCAAGTATTGCCTCGGCAATCGAGCCACCAAGCATGGGCTCGGTACCTGTCCCGAATTCATCAATCAGAATCAGCGTATTCTCATTCCCGTATTTTATGAAGTGCTTCATGTTTATCAGGTGAGAACTATATGTACTTAAATCATTATCAATACTTTGCTCATCGCCTATATCAATAAGGATACTTTTGAAAATGCCCGTCTCAGATCCCTCAGCCACCGGAATTGTCAGGCCGCATTGCAGCATATACTGCAACAATCCCACAGTCTTCAGACAAACCGATTTGCCCCCTGCATTTGGACCGGAGATCAGCAGGATCCTGTCCTTATCATCGAGGAGAATCTCAAGTGGAACAACTGTCCTGCCCGGTACTTTCTCAAAAGTAAGTGTAAGAAGCGGATGCATAGCTTTTCTCCAGGAGAGGAACGGCTTATTGATCATAACCGGTTTTATCGAATGAAGATGATTCCCAAGAAGAGCTTTTGCCCTTATAAAATCTATGTCTCCCAGAAAGTTATTGGCTTCAAGAAGCTCATCGATATAAGGACGGATATCATCCGCGAATGATGTAAGTATCCTGACTATTTCCCTCTTCTCCTCATACTCCAGCTCAATAAGGTCATTATTTATCTCAACTATCTCTTCCGGTTCAATAAAAACAGTCTTGCCAGAGGCAGACTGATCATGAATCAGCCCCCTGATCTTTCTTTTATCATAAGTACTGACAGGAATTACTCCTCTCCCGTTGCGAACTGAAACAGACGTATCTGCATCAACAATGCCCTCTGCCTGCGCCTGTCTCAGAATTGCATTGAGCCTTTTTGCAACAAGGATGCCTTTGCTGATAAGTTCGGATCTGATCTCTTTGAGTCGTGACGAAGCATTATCCTTTATTATCCCTTTTTTATCAATTATCCTGTCAATAGCTTCAAGAACATAAGGGTACATTTTGACAGAGCTGCACCTCTTGCTCAGAACCGGATACTTAATTGCCTCTTTTGTCCTGAAAAACCCAAGTATAGCCTTAACTGTTTCAAGAGTACGTTTCATGTCAAAAACTTCCTGTACCTCAGGAAAGGTCCCTTCAACCCTGATCCTGGCGAGACAATCGGAAATTCTGTAATAATGATCGGAAGGGAAAAAATTTTCAAACTGCAGAAGCTGCTGGAATTCAAAGGTTGCTGACAAATTATCCGAGAGAGTATCAAAATCATCAATGAAACTGATTGCTTCCACCATTTCAGCACCCATTGGACTCAGACATTTTTCGCTCAGAAGGTTTCGTATCCTGTCAAATCCTATCTTGATCTCGAAATTTTTCGGATAAATCATTTTATATGTAAAAGATAAAAGACAAAAGTAGAAAGATTAAAGGAAAAGACATTATTTTGTAAGTCCTCAAATTGAAAGATACAAATAGATATATAAAATCATTACGCACACAATATCAATTACAAATGAAAATAAAATCAACTCTCCTGGTTTCATTTATTTCACTTTTTATCGCAAATTCTTTGTCTTTTGGTAGCAATGGACTGGCAGGACTGGCAGGACTGGCAGGACCGACAGAACAATCTATACCCTTAAAAGAACATCCCCGTCCGGATTTTCAGCGCGATCAGTGGCTTAACCTGAATGGTCTGTGGGATTTCAGGTTCGATCCGCAAAATGCCGGAGAGAATGAAAAATGGTATGATAAGGCAGATTTATTTGACAAAAAAATCGTCGTTCCTTTTCCATGGGGGTCAAAATTATCTGGCGTTAATAATGAAGCAGAAATTGGATGGTACCGCCGTCAGATAGAAGTCCCTTCAGATTGGAACGGTAAGAAAATATTCATAGTTTTCGGCGCAAGCGACTGGATAACAACTGCATGGCTCGACGGACAGAAACTGGGCTCATTCCAGGGCGGATATACCCCTTTTGAATTCGAAATTACCCCATACCTTAAAAAAGGTGAAAAACAGCAACTTGTTGTACGCGTTGATGATTCCCCGTTTCCCTATAAGCTATATGGGAAACAGGGTTACGGAGAGGCAAAAGGAATATGGCAGACAGTGTACCTGGATGCAAGAGGCCAATGTTTTGTTAAATCGTTGAAATTTACTCCTGATATTGACAACCGGAAAGTCAATGTAAAGATCACAACAAGCCAGCCTGGCTCAGACAATACCGCATTGAAGATCAGATTCCTCAACGGAAGCCAGAGCAGTCCTGAAATCACAAGGAAACTGCCAAAGGGATCAAGTGACCTGAGTTTTGAGATCCCGATCGAGAAAATGCAATTGTGGGATCTGGATAATCCTTTTCTGTATGATGTAAATGCCTCTGTTCTGGAATCAGAATCGGAAATTGATTGCATCCGGAGTTATTTTGGAATGCGCAAGATCAGTGTAATGAATTTACCCGGAACAAAATATCCCTATATTGCCTTGAATAACAAGCCTGTATATTTGCAGATGTGTCTGGATCAGTCATATTGTCCGGATGGCTTTTATACATTCCCATCGGATGAATTTATGAGGGATGAAATTCTTCGGTCAAAGCGTATCGGACTAAATACCAACAGAATACATATTAAGGTCGAGATCCCGAGAAAGCTGTACTGGGCCGACAAGCTTGGACTTTTAATTATGGCCGATGTTCCTAACTTCTGGGGAGAACCCGATGCCAATGCAAGGAAAGAATATATGGTGGCCATGAACGGCATGATTGAGAGGGACTACAATCACCCTTCCATTTTTCAGTGGGTACTATTTAATGAAACGTGGGGTTTATTCACTGAGATAAATGAAGCAACAAAGAGACGACTTTATCTTCCGGAAACACAAACCTGGGTTCAGAGTGTATACAGACAAGCCAAAAAACTCGATCAAACAAGGTTAATTGAAGACAATTCAGCCTGCAATTATGATCATGTCATGACTGATGTAAACAGCTGGCACGTCTATATTCCAGGCTACGAATGGAAGAAGCATCTTGATGAAGTTTGTGCCAACACCTATCCTGGCTCAAAATGGAATTTTACCGGGAACCATACTCAGGGCAACCAGCCGCTTATCAACAGTGAATGCGGTAATGTTTGGGGATACACTGGCAGCACCGGTGATGTTGACTGGTCGTGGGATTATCATCTCATGATGAATGAATTCAGGAGTCACCCTAAAATCGGCGGATGGTTATATACAGAACACCATGATGTTATAAATGAATGGAATGGTTATTACCGGTTTGACAGAACAGATAAATATACCGGCCTTGACGGAGTTGTTCCAGGGATGACTTTAAATGACCTTCACAGCAATATCTATATCTCACCGGAGGGTCCTCTCTGCAGAAATGTTGCTCCATCGGAGAAAGTTAAACTCCCACTGTTCGCATCATTCATGACGGGCATTGATTATGGGAGCAGTCTGGTACTAAAAACAAGCTTGTATGGATGGGATCAGCTTGGAAATTACAATACTTTTTCGGGTTCATCACAACCAATTGCATATAAGCCATGGAGTGCAAAGGAGTTGCAGCCTTTAGAGGTACAGATGCCGGCAATGAGGGGATTGGCAATACTATCGCTTATAGTAGAGGATGCTTCAGGAAATGTTCTGCAACGCAATTTCACCACTTTCCATATTGGAGATGGTGCTTCTGACCGCCAGGAGACAATTACTGAAAAAGAAAAAAACCTGAAAGTTGTAAGGTTTGCACCGGACAGCTTTAAATCCGAATCATGGAGTGAAAAACAATGGAATGTCCTTAATGGCCTGAAAGTGGATGGAGCAGGTTATGGATATTTTGAATATGAAGTTCCGGTTCCGGATGGTATTACCACGGCCAATATTGAAAATATCACAATTGTTGCCGAGCTTTCTGCCAAAAAGCTGTTCGGCAAAGACCAGAAGGATGCAAAGCTGCCTGACGGTGACTATATGCTCGGAAAAGGCACGAATGATCCAAGCATGAATCCCAACTCATACCCTATGACCGGTGTGTATAAACATCCATCCATGGTTAGAATAAGAGTAGAGGGAGAATCGGTCGGAACTTATTTCCTGGAAGATGACCCGGCTGATCACAGGGGCATTTTATCATGGTTTTCACAACCGCAAAACCGTAAATTGAATGAGGCGGGCTCTTATGGTTATCTGATTAAGGCTACTGTGCCTAAGGAACTGGTTGAACGAGCAACAAATAGAATTCTTAAGATCAGATTTGAAGCAGATAAATCATTAGCCGGTGGGTTGGCCGTTTACGGAGAGCGTTTTGGCAGGTATCCCGTTGATCCGACGGTGATTTTTGTGATGAAGAAACCTTGAGTATCCAATATGGATTCACCTGAATTATTAAAGAAAACACTCATTCATAAAATAATTTTATCATGAAATTAAACAAATTCGTTACCGTACTTTTACTTCTGTTTGCACTGCCATTATTGGTAATGTCGCAGAGTGAAAATATTGACCTCACAATGGTTTATAAGATTAAGCAGGAAGGATTGAAAAACTCTTCAATTGAAGAACTTGCTTTCGGTTTAACTGATCTTACCGGACCAAGGCTTACCTGCTCGGCCGGTAATATGAGGGGCAATGAATGGGCAAAAATGAAGATGGAGGAGCTTGGTTTCCAGAATGTAAGAATTGAAGCGGCGGGGGGATTGACAAGCGGTGGCTGGGATAACCTGAAAACATATGCTGCCATGACTTCTCCCTATTATGCAAGTTTTGCATGCAATCCTGTTGCATGGACAGGCAGCACAAAAGGCAGCATTAAAAGTGAGGTTACCCTGCTTAACGTAAAAGCTGAAAGCGACCTTGAAGAATACAAGGGGGCTCTGGCCGGGAAAATAGTTTTGCTGCCATCGACAATAACATATGAGCCAAGTTTTGAACCTCTCGCAAGCCGTTATTCTGATGAAAAGCTCAAAGAACTCTCCATGGCATCAGATCAGCAAAGGGGACGAAGACAAAACTCCGATTTCAGTACTTACATGGCTCAGAGAGCCCTTCAGCAAAAAATTAGAGAATTCCTTAACAATGAAGGTGTTGCGGCAATTCTAAACGGAGCCGGGACATTTAATGTTCCCAAATCAGTCGGTGCAGCATATAAAGCAGGTTCGCCGGAACCGGTAGCAGAACTTAATCTTCCCATTGAGGCTCACGGCAGAATGGAAAGACTGTTGCGCCATAATATTCCTGTAGAGATGGAAATAGAGGTCACAAATAAATTCATCAGCGATACTACAGTTTATAATGTAATCGGTGAAATTCCCGGAACAGATAAACTGCTTAAAAACGAAGTGGTCCTCATAGGAGCTCACATTGATTCATGGCACGGAGGAACCGGCGCAGCCGACAACGCCTCAGGATGTGTTGTGATGATTGAGGCTATGCGGATACTTAAAAGCCTGGGGGTGGCTCCCCGGCGAACAATAAGGATTGCACTCTGGGGTGGTGAAGAACAGGGGTATCATGGATCAGAGGGATATATTGAGAAGTACCTTTCCAATCCTGAAACCAAAGAGCATAAACCTGATTATGATAGGTTTGCAGCCTACTTCAACATGGATAACGGTACAGGAAAATATCGCGGAATATACATCCAGGAAAATGAAATGGTAAGACCGGTATTTGAAGAATGGCTGAAACCATTTGCCGATATGGGAGCATCAACAATCACTATCAGAAATACTTCCGGAACAGACCATATTCCATTTAACTCAATTGGGCTGCCAGGATTCCAGTTCATTCAGGATGCGATAGAATATGGCCGCGGTTATCATACTGTTATGGATACCTACGAGAGACTGGTAATGGCTGATCTCAGGCAAAATGCAGTTATTACTGCTTCATTCGTATACAATGCTGCAATGAGAAATTCCAGATTGCCTGCCAAGCCGGAGATGGATTTCAATAAGAAAAAAACAAAATAACATGTTATTTCTTAACATCGATATCCTTCATCGATAATTGAACACGTTTTCTTTCAATATCAACTGCAAGGACTTTTACCATAACATGCTGATGGAGTTTTACAACCGTTGACGGATCCTGGACATAGCTTTTGCTCAGATTCGAAACATGAACCAGTCCGTCCTGTTTGATTCCTATATCTACAAAAGCCCCGAATTTTGTAATATTGGTTACAATACCGGGAACAACCATTCCCTGAATAAGATCCTCCATTGAATGTATATCTGCAAAGCTGAATTCTTTGATCTTCGATCTGGGATCACGACCCGGCCTGGCAAGTTCATCCACAATATCCTTCAGCGTAGGTAAGCCGGTTGACTCAGTAATATATTTCTCGAGTTTTAACTCTTTCCGCTTTTCATCATTTGAAATTAGTTCCCTTATATCACACCCAAGATCTTCAGACATCTTTTCCACTACATGATAGCTTTCCGGATGGACAGCGCTTGAATCTAACGGGTTGACGGCATTCCTGATCCTTAGGAAACCGGCACTCTGTTCAAAGGCCTTCGCACCCATCCTCTTAACATTCAGAAGCTCTAGTCGTGACTTGAATGGTCCGTTCTCAGCACGGTATTCCACAATATTCTGAGCAAGCTGTGGGCCGAGGCCCGATACATACGTCAGTAAATGCTTGCTTGCAGTGTTAACCTCAACACCAACAGCATTTACACAACTGATTACTACATCATCAAGAGACTTCTGAAGTTTCTGCTGATCAACATCATGCTGATACTGTCCCACCCCAATCGATTTGGGATCAATCTTAACAAGCTCTGCAAGAGGATCCATCAGCCTTCTCCCGATAGAAACGGATCCGCGCACCGTAACATCATAATCAGGAAACTCCTCCCTGGCAACTTTTGAGGCAGAATATATTGAGGCGCCAGCTTCACTGACCACAAAAACCTGAATATCGCTGTCAAATTTTACCCACTTGATAAAGTCTTCTGTCTCGCGACTTGCAGTTCCATTTCCAATAGCAATTGCCTCTATCTTGTAGGCATTCACCAGTGAAAGAATCTTTTTTATTGACATGGCAGTCTCATTCTGAGGAGGATGTGGATAAATTGTCTCATTATGTATAAGGTTTCCCTGTCTGTCGAGACAAACTACCTTGCATCCGGTTCTGTAGCCGGGGTCAATGGCAAGAACATTCTTTTCACCCAGAGGCGAACCGAGAAGCAGCTGACGAAGGTTATCAGCAAATACATTAATTGCCTCAATATCTGCTTTTTCTTTTGAAATGTTTCTGAATTCTGTTTCCATTGAAGATGAAAGAAGTCTTTTCCAGCTATCCCTGGCAGCTGATTTGACAATATCTGCTGAAGCATTCCTTCCCTTCAAAAAGATGGAGTTAATCATGTCAAGTGCATTATCTTCAGCAGGTTCGATTGATAATCTGAGAAAGCCCTCCTCTTCTCCGCGTCTCATAGCGAGAAGCCGGTGTGAAGGGCACTTTTTCAAAGGCTCGGACCACTCGTAGTAATCACTGAATTTAATCCCTTCTGCCTCCTTGCCTTTTACTACCTTTGAATAGATCATGGCTTCTTTTTCAAACAGATATCTGAGCTGCTTCCTGGCTTTTTCATCCTCACTAATCCATTCTGCAATAATATCGGAAGCACCGGAAATGGCCTCCTCAACAGTTTTTACATCATCATTCAGAAACTCTTCAGCCTTAAGAGCCGGATCATTTAACTTCTGTTCCATAATTACTGATGCCAGAGGTTCAAGGCCTTTCTCTTTGGCTATGGTGGCCCGGGTCCGTCTCTTTGGCCTGTATGGCAGATAGATGTCCTCGAGTTCAGCCATTGTTGCAGCACCATCAATCTTCTGCCTCAGTTCAGGGGTCATCTTTTCCTGTTCTTCAATGGATTTAATAACAGCCTCCTTCCTTGAATCAAGTTCTTTGAGCCTGTCGTATTCCTCCTTGATATGCATAAGTTTTACTTCATCAAGACTGCCAGTCATCTCTTTCCTGTATCTGCTTATAAATGGAATTGTAGCACCCCCATCCATCAGCCTGATTGTATTTTCAACCTGCCATTCGTGCAGGCCAAGCTTTTTTGCAATCAGTAAAATGTTTTTATCAATACTCATAATAGCACTATTCTACTATTCAACTGTTCAACTATTCAACATGTATGACAAGGCCTTTCAGATATTCGCTCTCCGGATGATATATATTGACCGGATGATCTGGTGGCTGATTCAGCTGATGAAGGATCCTGACGCTGCGTCCTGTATTGGCAGCAGCTGCAAATACAGATTTCCTGAAATTCTCCTTTGTAACAACCTGTGAACATGAAAATGTAAAAATAATCCCTCCTGGCTTAATCTGCTCAATAGCCTTTATATTCAATCGCTTATAACCCTGCAGCGCATTTCCAAGAACATTGTGATGCTTTGCAAAAGCAGGCGGGTCGAGAATTATTACATCATAGATGTCCTTAATATTATTAAGGTATTCAAACGCATCCAGCTGAAATGCTTCATGCCGTGAGTCATCTCCGAAATTGAGTTTAATATTTTCCTTTGCCATCTCTACAGCAGGGAATGAACTGTCAACTGTATGAACCAAAGCTGCATTTTGCATTGCATATACAGAAAAACCGCCGGTATATCCAAACATGTTAAGTACATTCTTTTTTTCTGTATAACGTGCAAGCAGTTTCCTGTTTTCTCTCTGATCAATAAAAAAACCTGTTTTTTGCCCGGTTGTCCAGTCAATTTTGAATCTGTAACCGTTTTCCGTAACAATAACCGGTCCTGAGTTTCCGTATAAGAACTCATTGACTCCGGTTATGCCTGACATATTGGGAAGAGTGGATTCACTCTTATCATATACAGCGACTATCTGGTCTTTCATAAGATCGGCAAGTATGGATACAATTTCTTTCCTGATCCTGTAGAAGCCGACAGAATGAAATTGTGTAACAGCCACTCCGTTATAATAGTCAACAATCAGGCCTGGCAACCCGTCTCCTTCTCCATGGATAAGTCTGTAGACATTTATATCAGGATCAGAAATAATACCAAGCGATTTTCTATAATCAATTGCCTTCCTGATCAGATCCCTGTAAAAATCAATATCCGGGTTTACCTCTTTAAACGATATTATGCGTACAGCTATTGAACCCGGCTGATAATGACCGACAGCGAGAAAAGTGTCCTTATTGTCATAAACAGCAACAGGATCTCCTTCAATGGGGTTGCCATAAATTTTCTTGATGGCTCCTGAGAAAATCCATGGATGATATCTCCTTACTGATTGCTCCTTGCCTGATTTAAGTACTATCCTGATAAGTTCCACTTTGATATTCAGATAAACATTGTTTTAAACATCGTGTCCGTTTGTAAGCTTTTTATAAATCTGATGACAAACCCATGCATCCGTTGCTGCATATACCTGCTGGGCCTCTGTCAGTTGTTCCGCTTCCCAGTCGGTAACCTGCTGCCGTTTTGAAATTCTGAACCCCAGAACTATGGCTGCAAGCTTTTTAAGGCCTGAACTCTGGATACCAAAATCCTTAACAAAACTCTGTAAATCAATGAATCCTGATGGGTCAAATTTTTTTATGCCCATAAGGAACCTTATATCATCGTGTACAGCAACTCCTGCTTTGATCACCTCCGGATCTGTCAGAAGATTAATCAGCGCATCCGGCAATCCCAGTTTATTGATTCTGAAGAGGCATGCAAGTGTTCCTGTTGATAATTGGATCAGTGATACCTTATTCTTCTTTCCTTTCCTGAATGTTGGCCTTGTTTCGGTGTCAAAGCCCAACAGCTCTTCTCCGAGCAATCTTGGAAAAACTTCTTGGAAGGTCTTTATATCCTCTACCAAAACTATTTCACCTTTGAACCAGGAGAGTTCACACTCTGAAAGTTCTTCAACAGATATATTCTCCTGATACTTATTATTCTCCATAACCTCTTAAATCCTTTTGTCTGCGTGTAATAAACCAGTCTGATGTATTCCTGTTTTCATCCTCTTCTTTAATACTTTCCTCTACACTGCCAATCTCCTCGCCCGAGTATATGAATTTATGAATAGCTCTCATTGCATTTACCAGTTTCTGTCCCCAGAAATTTTCAAAATTCATCCTGCATTCCCATAAAGCATCATTCATAACCTCGGCTGTTCCAGTCTGGTAGAGGAGAAGAAAATCCTTAATATCCTGGTAGATATCTGCCATATTTTCTGAAATGCTCGATATCACAGGCCCTTCGGTCTCGTTTGATTTATCATCAAATACCTCAAGATAATCATCTGCAGTACCGAATTTTTTTCTCAGTGTTTCATGCATCACAATCCAGTCAGATTCAGTTACAAACTTCTCGTTCCCATCCTCAAAATAAGGATTAAGCTGAGGCAGCAGGGAGGCTTTGATATACATTAGTGGCAATATTCGCTGCAGGATCCTTAGTAATTCATCTCCCTTAAGCTGGGAGGCATGCTCAGCATACTTGCAGTATTCATTTGCGACAGCTACAAATTCAATGACGTTTCTTGAATATGCCTGATCCGTGTTCTCTTCCATTAAATATTCTTTTTAACCTGCAAAATTAGTCAATTTTAAATGTAATATGAGAAGAAGTCTGTATTATGCAAAATTCGTATTGTATATGCTTAATGAGTGGCTGACTTTAACAGACTGAGGCAAAAGGAATAAATTATTTTACAAAGTGTGTGGGATTAAATTCCAGGAAAGAGTAATTTTAATACTGCTTAGAGGAAGATCTTATTCATTCAGACATTAACAGAAATAAAAAATGAAAAAAAAAGCATTTACCAGAAGGCATTTCTTAGCTACTGTATCTGCCGGATCGGTTGCAGCAGTTGCTACTAATGCATTTCCATCTTTTGGGAAAATAACAATTAATCCCCAGGCAAATGGAAAACTTGCCATCCTGGGAGGCAATCCAGTGCGCAAAAATAAGGTGTGGCCTCAATGGCCGTATGTTGACGAAAAAATGGTAGAGGCGGTATCGAAAACTACAAGAAGCAGGATATGGTGCAGAATCCAATCTGAAAATGGTACTGTACCGACCTTTGAAAAGGAGTTTGCCAGGCTTATGGATGCTAAATATTCTGTTGGCACAGGTTCGGGAACCCAGGCATTGAGTACATGCGTCGAAGCAATGGGGTTTGGTCCTGGTGACGAAATAATAACCTCCCCGCTGACTGATCCGGGAACGCTATCTTCAATCCTTACCAGCAGGGTTCTGCCAGTATTGGCCGACGTTGACAGAGAGACATTTCAGATAGATCCGGATGATGTTGAAAGAAGGATAAATGAAAATACAAAAGCTATCATGCCGGTACAAATGGGAGGTCAGCCCTGCAATATGGACCGCATAATGGCAATAGCAAAAAAGCATAATCTCAGGGTAATTGAGGATGCAGCCCAGGCACACCTGGCAGTATATAAAGGCAAGAAGCTAGGGAACATAGGCGATCTCGGATGCTTCAGTTTTCAGGCAAGTAAAACCATTGCCTGCGGCGAAGGAGGTGCAATTATAGGGAATGATGAAGAACTGATGGATAAGTGTTTTACTGTCCAGAATCACGGCACTGACAAAAAAGGCAGGACGGTTGTAATCGGACCAAAATACAGGATGAATGAATTTGAAGCTGCAATTTTGCTAAGTCAGCTGGCCGGAGTTAAAGAACGTTTCGAAACACGCAACAGGAACGCCTCCTATCTGAACTCCAGGCTTAAGGATTTCCCTGGTATTGTTCCTCAAAAACTTTTTGAGGGTACAGAAAGCGGCTCATTTTATCTCTATATGACGACATACGTGAAAGAGCACTTTAATAACGCTCCACGGGATAAATTCCTGAAGGCTCTTGAGGCTGAGGGCGTTAGTCTAAGCACATATATTCCGAAAGGTTTACATAAGGAACCATGGCCGGAACATATCCTGTCGCTAAGGGAGTACCAGAAGATGTACTCTCCTGCACGTCTGAAGAGTTACCGCGAGGAGCTTAACTGTCCAAACTGTGACAGGGTCATCGATGATATTGCAATGATATGGGCTTCAGGTCCGTTGCTCGGCTCAATGGAAGATATGGATGATATTGTCAACGCTATTTTTAAGGTTTATGAAAATCGCGATCAGCTGAATCTAATTTAAAACAGCAGATTTAATTGCTAAACGGAAATTATAAAATTCTATATCAAAAACTGGTCGAAGCCATCGATCAGAAAAGAATATTGCATGACGCCCTGCATACGCTTGCACTTGGAACAGATGCAAGCTTCTACAGGCTGATACCGCAAATGGTGATCAGGGCAAATAATGAAAGAGAGGTGTCGTTCATCCTCCGTGAGTGCTCAAAGCTTGGTATATCTGTTACATTCCGTGCCGCCGGAACAAGTCTTTCGGGTCAGGCTATTACTGATTCTGTTCTTATTATTGCCGGCAACAACTGGAAAAAATATCAGATCAATGAAGATGGCTCAGAAATCCGGCTCCAGCCTGGCCTTACAGGCGGAAGGGTTAATGCAGCACTGTTTCCCTATGGAAAAAAGATTGGGCCCGATCCAGCCTCAATAAATGCTGCGATGATCGGAGGTATAACAGCAAATAATGCAAGCGGCATGTGTTGCGGTACTGCTCAGAACGCATACAGGACAGTTGCCGGAATGCGCATAATATTGGCCGACGGGACAATTCTTGATACATCAGATGAGCAGAGTAAACAATCTTTCATTTTATCACATTCCGGGATTCTATCAGCTATCTCAGCCCTGGCAATGTCGGTAAAAGGGAATGCCGGGCTGGCAGAAAGGATCAGCAGGAAATACAAAATGAAGAATACCACAGGTTACAGTATAAATGCCCTGATTGATTTCTATGATCCTTTCGATATTATTGAACATCTCATGATTGGCTCAGAAGGTACGCTGGGGTTTATTGCTGAAGTTAATCTTAAGACCGTAACTGAGTATCCTTTCAGAGCAAGTTCACTCATTGTTTTCCCGGATATCGAAATAGCCTGCAGGGCAGTTATGCTTCTTAAGATGACACCAGTTGCAGCCGTGGAACTTATTGACAGGGCCGGACTGAAGGCAGTCGAAAATGAAAAAGGGATACCTGATTTTCTGAAATACCTTCATGACGATGCTTGCGCCTTACTTATTGAAACTGTAGGGCAAAATAAAATTGAAATAAACAGAAATATTGGAATAATCAGAAATTATATAAAAAGCATTCCGGTTGAAAATGCTGTTACATTTACAGATATCCCTTCAGAGTATGAGCTGCTCTGGAAAATAAGAAAGGGTCTCTTCCCTTCCGTTGGTGCGATGCGTAAAACAGGCACCACTGTTATAATTGAGGATGTGGCCTTCCCTCTTTCACACCTTGCCGGAGCCACCCTCGATCTGCAAAAAATACTTAAAAAATATGGTTATGGGGAGGCCGTTATTTTCGGACATGCCCTCGATGGAAACCTTCATTTTGTTTTCACTCAGGATTTTGGAACAAATGCAGAAGTAGAGAGGTACGGGAAACTGATGAGTGAAGTAGCTGATCTTGTTGTGAATAAATATGATGGATCTCTGAAGGCGGAACATGGAACAGGCCGGAATATGGCACCGTTTGTAGAATTAGAGTGGGGCAAGGAAGCCTATGATCTTATGAAAGAGATAAAGTGCATTTTTGATCCCCTGAATATCCTCAATCCCGGTGTGATACTAAACACTGCATCCGACATTCACCTCAGGAACCTGAAACCTATGCCTGCAGCCAGTGAGCTCACGGATAAGTGCACTGAATGCGGATTTTGTGAACCATCATGTGTCTCGGCCGACCTGACCCTTACGCCAAGACAGAGGATTGTCATACACCGTGAGATGGTCTCTCTGGCAAAAAGCGGACATGAACCTCACATTGCAGCATCACTGGCCAAAGCCTTTTTATATTCGGGGAATAATACATGCGCAACAGATGGCCTGTGTGCAATCGACTGCCCTGTAAAGATTGATACGGGAAAACTTATCAAGCAACTAAGGGCAGAACAGACTGGTAAAAGTGAAACAATAGCAATGAAGCTTGCAGATCGTATGAATATGGTTACAGCCGGAATCCGCATTGCACTTTCAATTTTGAATTTTATTCACAATCTGCTCGGGACCAGGTTAATGAATTTTTTCTCATCAGGTTTGCGTAAAATTGTACTTGGGAAGATCCCCATGTGGAATCCTTTTATCCCTTCCGGTTCAAAAAAAATCAGGAACAGAGAGATAACAGGACCGGGGAATCTTAAAAGGGTAGTTTATTTTCCTTCATGCATTAACCGCTCAATGGGTGTCTCGAAGGACCATAAATATGAAAAGCAGGTGTCGGAAAAAATGGTGCAGCTCCTTAGAAAAGCTGGTTATGAACCTGTTTTTCCTGAAAACCTTGACAATCTCTGCTGCGGGATGGCATTTTCGAGCAAAGGTTACATAAAGGCTGGCGAAAAAAAATCCGCTGAATTGGAATCAGCACTGATGAAAGCAAGCAACAATGGAGAATACCCCATTCTCTGCGATATGAGTCCGTGTCTTTTTACGATGAGAGAAAATATGCCATCGAAGCTCAGACTCTATGAACCCGTTGAGTTTATTTCAGATTATCTACTTCCCCATCTGACTATAAAACCTGTCGATGAGACAATTACTGTTTTCCCTGTATGCAGTATGAAAAAGATGGGATTGGACAAAAAACTGGATGAACTGGCAAGGCTTTGTGCAAAAACAGTTATAATTCCGGATACCAACTGTTGTGGTTTTGCCGGTGACAGAGGCTTCACCTTCCCTGAATTAAATAAACATGGTTTAAGTAATTTGAAATCGCAATTATCAGAAAGAACAGTACATGGCTATTCCACCAGCAGGACATGCGAGATCGGTTTGAGTTTGCATACCGGTGTCTCCTATAAATCTATTATTTACCTTGTAGATAAGGTAAGCAGCCCTAAAGACATATTAACTTCACAGAAATGAAAATCATGAGGCTATTTAAACTATTTCTGATCCTTTCTTTCCTTTTTCCGGTTCTTTCCGCCCAGGAAAACCAGACAAAAGAAAATACAAATGTCTGGAATGACCTCCGTCACGCCTGGAAATCGTGGTGGATTTCACATCCCTCAGCATCATTGTTAGACTATGGAGTTTTCCACTACCGGAAATCGTTTGAATTAAAAGAGGTTCCAAAGACATTTGTTGTTCATGTATCGGCAGATAACCGTTACAACTTGTACGTTAATGGATCGTTCATCTGCGAAGGACCGGTAAAAAGCGATTTTCTGCACTGGAATTATGAATCCGTGGATATTGCCCCCTATCTTCATCCTGGCACAAATGTCATCGCAGCGCAGGTTTATAATTTTGGCAATTACCGTCAACCATCGCAGTTCAGCCGGTATACTGCTTTTATACTTCAGGGCGATTTACCTGATCAGTACTATGTTAACTCAAACGAAACATGGAAAGTATATCACAACAAGGCATATACCCCGATAGTTATTACAGAACAGATGGCTCATGGATTTTATGTTACCGGTCCCTGCGACAGCCTTGATGCTGCAAGATATCCCTGGGGATGGGAACAGGTAAAGTTTGACGATTCTGAATGGCCCCGGGCCAAAGGTTTTGTCCAGGACAGGGGAACTGGAAGAGGTTATATACATGGTACTCCATGGTCGCTTATTAAACGGACTATACCGTTTATGGAGCAGAAAAAAGAAAGGATAGCCCGGATCGCAAGATCCTCAGGTATAAAACCAAACGATTTCTTGTCCGGAAAACAACCTCTTACCATACCAAAAAATACAAAAGCTGTCATACTACTGGATAACAATATCCTTACTGTAGGGTATCCTGAATTGCAGATTTCAGGAGGGAAGGCTTCCATGATAAAAATTATATATGGCGAAGCTCTCTTTGATTCAAAAGGCATTAAAGGCAACCGGAATCAGATTGACGGAAAGACTATTTCCGGTGCCTATGATATTTTTATTGCAGATGGTGCACAGGGCAGAACTTTCAGACCTCTGTGCCTCAGGACTTTCAGATTTCTGCAAATGGAAATTGCAACTTCTGACGATCCACTGGTAATTGACGATTACTATAATATTTTTACAGCTTACCCTCTTAAAGAAAACGCACAGTTCAAGTGCCAGCCTGATACAGGAAGACTTGCAGAAATCTGGAATGTTGGATGGCACACTGCGCGCCTGTGTGCCAATGAAACCTACTGGGATTGCCCCTACTATGAACAATTGCAATATGTTGGAGATACACGTATTCAGTCACTGATATCTCTGTATGTCTCAGGTGATGACAGGCTGATGAGAAATGCTCTGGTTCAGATCAATAACTCAGTTATACCTGAAGGCTTGACTTTTTGCCGCGCACCATCTCAAATCCAGGCAATTATCCCGCCATTTTCACTAATATGGGTATCTATGGTGCACGATTATCATATGCACAGAAACGACAGCATATTTGTCAGGCAGTTTTTACCAAACATCCGGTCAGTTTTATCGTGGTATGAAGACCGGCTTCAGGCAAACGGTTTGCTGGGCCCCCTTGACTGGTGGCAGTTCATGGACTGGACTGATGAATTTCCGAATGGGGTTCCACCGGGGGCAGAATCGGGTAACTCGGCTTTAATATCACTTGCCTACGTATACACTCTGCAGCGGGCGGCTGATTTGTTCAACTACTATGGGTATGAATACGAAGGAAATAAATACCTTGAAAGGGCCAATCTGATAAAATATGGTGTCAGGTCATTATGCTATGACAAAGAAAGAAAACTGTTTGCCGAGACACCGGATAAAAAAATCTTTTCGCAGCATACCAATGTTATGGCAGTCCTTACTGACCTGATCCCACCTAAGCAACAGCAGGAACTTCTTAAAAGTATTCTGACAGATAAAAGTCTTATCGGATGCTCAATTTACTACAAGTTTTATCTGATGCGGGCGTTGCAAAAGTCGGGGCTGGGCAACCTCTATACTGCGCAGCTTAAAGTGTGGCAGGAGATGCTTGACCTTGGACTCAGCACATTTCCTGAAACAGAACCAAACTCAAAATCAATAGTAGGAGCCAGATCAGATTGTCATGCCTGGAGCGCCAGTGTTTGCTATGACTTCCTGTCAATTATTTGTGGAATAAATCCTGCTGAACGTGGATTCAAATCAGTTGAAATCAAGCCTCAGCCCGGATATCTCACACATCTTATCGGAGTTATGCCGCACCCGGAAGGTCTGATCGAAATAGATCTGAATTTCAGGGAAGGTCATGTAATTGGTATAGTCACTTTACCCGCCAACCTTACCGGTAAGTTTATCTGGAAGGAAAAACTGGTTTCATTAAAAGCCGGAAGGCAGGAGATCCATCTTTAAATTTCAAACTATATGGCTATTGAAACCAGCGTAGCTTATGATCATTATCCGGTCTGATCTTATTATGGTCGAGTAACCATCTTATAACTTTAATAACCTTATCTTCAGGATATCCGATCTGTTTTACCAGCTCTTCGGAATCGGGGTTGGATTTAGCAAGAATAGATTTTATCTCCTCAAGGATCAGGTCGAATTCATATTTGCTAAGGTCAAGCTCATTTCTTTTGCGGCATACATCACAGATTCCGCACCTGTCAGACTCCTCTCCAAAATACTCAAGTATCGTGGTTGATCTGCAACGATTCCCGGATTCAGCAAAATCTATCATCTTATTTAGCCTCATTTCATATTTCTCCCTGACATGGAGATAGTTCTCAGGAGAAATTAAAAGTGCCTTGCGCTCCAGACGCTCCTCTGTGAAAATAACCAGAGCGCTCTTTTTGCCGGGTATGTAACGAATAATATTCAAGGCTGATAATTTAACAAGGTACTGGTAGATGATGTCCCGGGTTGAGGCTGACTTTCTGGCCAGGGCCTCCTCATTGATTGCCACAAATTCCGAGAACATGCCTGTATAGGATCTCAGCAGTAATTTAATAAACAGATCAAATGATTCATTTGCAACCTGGAATTTATACAGATCATCGCGGCTAACAATAAAATGAACCCTCGATGGATTATTAATCTCTTCGGTGAATTCCATATAGCCTTCCCTCTGAAGGAATTGCAGGCTGTTAAATGTTTCTATAACAGGCAACCGGTATTTTGAAATAAAATCCGCCATATTAAAATCAAAAACGCTTTCTTTCCCCGCCCCTAAAGGAACCTGAAGATAGTTGCACAATGCCTCATATGTGTCTTTTATTTTTTCAACCGGCGGGAATTTTTTTCTTATTGAATCAGTGAGCCTTCCGATGTCTGCAGGTGCAATCAGAAGAATTGCATATGATGGTTCTCCATCTCTGCCTGCCCTGCCGCTCTCCTGATAATAATTCTCTATAGAGTCTGGAATATCCCAGTGAACTACAAATCTCACATCTGATTTATCAATTCCAAGACCAAAAGCATTGGTTGCAACAATGATCCTGGACTTGCCTGCTGTCCAGGCTGCATGTTTTTTATCACGGAGTTCGTCTGTCAGTCCGGCGTGATAGAAGTCAGCGCTAACACCATTTTCCAGGAGCAGCCCGGCCACCTCTTTGCACCTTTTCCTGCTTCTGACATAAACAATGCCGCTCCCCTTCGCTTTACTGAGAGTCTTAATAAGATATGATGACTTATCTTCAACCTTTCTAACCAGATATGAAATATTTTTTCTGCTGAAACTTGTCCGTAACACGTTTATCTTCCTGAATTCAAGCTTCTTCATAATATCTTCTACCACCTGAGTAGTTGCAGAAGCAGTTAAGGCCAGGAATGGCACCTTATCTGAAATATGGTCTCTCAAACGGGCTATCTTCAGATAGGAAGGCCTGAAATCGTAGCCCCACTGAGATATGCAGTGGGCCTCATCTATAGCAACCAGTGAAAGATTGAGCCTTGAAACCTTTGCCTGAAAAATCCGTGTGGAGATCCTTTCAGGAGAAACATAAAGAAATTTATAATCGCCATATATTGAATTTTCCAGCGCGTTGTCAATTTCTTCGGCTGACATCCCGGAATGAATAGCAATAGATTTGATCTCCATACTGTTCAGACGATTAACCTGGTCCTTCATCAGAGATATGAGGGGAGTAATGACAAGACAGATACCATCATGCACGAGTGCAGGGACCTGAAAGGTTATTGACTTGCCTCCGCCGGTTGGCATCAGAGCAAGAGTATCATTCCCTGCAGCAACAGATCTGATTATCTCCTCCTGCAGCGGTCTGAAGGAGGAAAATCCCCAGTGTTTGGTTAAAATTTGCCTGTACGGTTCGATATTCATCTGAACAGGATATACTATTCTCCGGTTATTGTCCGTATGGACGTTGCATGCAACGTCCCTACATTGTACAAATGTAATAACTGTAATTCAATTTTTTATGAAGGTTAAATGAAAGAGATTATTACAGGAGTTCTGATTTTTTTTGTAATTTGCGCCAGCAAAAACTTAAATTCTCATCCAATGTCCTTTTTAAAAGATAAGATACTTTATGAAGGTTTAACTTTTGATGATGTTCTTTTGGTTCCTTCATATTCTGAGATACTTCCGAGGGAGGTGGATCTCAGTTCAATGTTCACCAGGAATATCAGGATAAATACTCCTGTTGTTTCGGCTGCAATGGATACAGTCACGGAAGATGAGCTTGCAATAGCGATTGCTCGGGAAGGTGGTATCGGTGTTATTCATAAAAACATGACTATTGAGAAACAGGCTGCACAGGTAAAACGTGTAAAGAGGGCTGAAAATGTTATGATATTCGATCCGATTACAATAAACCTCGACGCCACTGTAGGAGAAGCTCTTAATCTGATGAGTGAGTACAGGATCGGCGGCATACCGGTTATTGATGGCAATGGAATCCTGAAAGGAATTGTCACCAACAGGGATCTGAGGTTTGAGAACAACCGTTCGAGGAAGATAACTGAAGTGATGACTACAGATCTTATAACTACAAATCACCAGACCAACCTTGAAGCCGCTGCAAGAATACTCCAGAAGCATAAGATTGAGAAACTTCCAATGATTGATGAAGCAGGTAAGTTAATCGGATTAATTACCTACAAGGATATTACAAAAACCAAAGACCGTCCCAATTCATGCAAGGATGACAAGGGAAGGCTGAGGGTAGCCGCTGCAGTAGGAATTGCAGCCGACACTATGGAAAGAGTTGAAGCCCTTATAAATGCCAATGTTGACGCAATATCTATTGATACAGCACATGCTCATACAAAAAGTGTTATCGGCATCCTCAGGGAGATAAAAAGAAATTATCCTAACATTGATGTTGCAGCGGGTAATATTGGAACAGGTGATGCAGCCAAAATGCTTGTTAAAGAAGGTGCAGATGCAGTTAAAGTGGGGATAGGTCCCGGATCGATATGCACCACCCGTGTCATTGCAGGTGTCGGCGTTCCGCAGCTGTCAGCCATATATAATGTTGCAAAAGCCATTGAAGGGTCAGGTATACCTGTGATAGCCGATGGAGGCATAAGGTATTCAGGTGATATTATAAAAGCTATTGCCGCAGGTGCCGATTCAATTATGGCGGGGTCGCTCTTTGCGGGTGTTGAGGAATCACCCGGAGAAACAATAATTTACAATGGCCGCAAATTCAAGGCCTACCGTGGCATGGGATCAATTGAGGCAATGCAGCAGGGATCAAAAGATCGATATTTCCAGGATATTGAAGATGATATCAAGAAGCTTGTCCCTGAAGGAATTGCTGCAAGGGTACCATATAAAGGAACACTTTCTGAAGTTATTTACCAGATGACAGGCGGTTTAAGGGCTGGCATGGGTTATCTCGGCGCCAGGGATATTAATACTGTCAAGAAAGATAGTAAATTTGTAAGAGTTACTCATTCAGGCATTATTGAAAGTCATCCTCATGATGTATCGATAACAAGAGAATCACCGAATTACAGCAGGAAGATATTAGAATAACGGGAATCATCAATTTCTGATGAAAATCAGATTATCTCATTTAATCATATTGATCATTGTCTTGCCGGTAATATGCCAGGCACAGGATCTGAATACCAGGATTTTATTGACTATTGGCGGAAGCAATACAGAGGCAGGAGAATTTATCAGGATGTACAAAAAAAGCCTGGAGCCTGGAAAAACATTGCCTGTTGATGATTATATCCGGCAATTTACTTTATTCAAGCTAAAAGTGGCTGATGCTGTCAGCGAAGGATATGATACTACTATCTCTTTCCGGAATGAACTGAACGGCTACCGCAATCAGCTGGCACAGAATTACCTTACCGATAATCAGGCAAAGGAGAAACTTCTCAGGAATGCCTACAAAAGATCACTTACCGAAATAAATGCCTGGCATATTCTTGTAGCAATGCAACAGGATGCTCCTCCCCGTGATACTCTAAAAGCCTGGAAGAAAGCAAACGAGATCAGGACAAGAATACTTAACGGTGAAACTTTTGAACAGGTAGCAAGAAGTACCTCTGATGATCAGTCAGTCAGAATAAATGGAGGCAATCTGGGTTATATCACTGTTTTCCAAATGATAATGCCTTTTGAAGATGCTGTCTATTCAATGAAAAAGGGTGCATTATCCAAACCGGTAAGAACACCCTACGGATACCATATCATAAAAGTAACTGATATTCGCCCGTCTAAAGGCAGGATACAGGTAGCTCATATTATGAAGAATGCACCTCCCGGTACAACGGAATCAGATGCAAAGAAAGCTGAAGAGGAGATTAACAGCATTTATAAACAACTGCAAAACGGAGCCGCTTTCAGTACCCTGGCTGTCAAATATTCCGATCACACGGAATCTGCATCAAAAGGCGGAGTATTAGACTGGTTTGGAACAGGGGAAATAATTCCAGCCTTTTCAGAAGCGGCATTCTCAATTGCTGACACAGGAGATTTCTCAAAACCAGTCAGGACAATATATGGCTGGCACATCATTAAGCTTCTAAACAGAAAACCTCCCGGGTCATTTGAAGAAACAAGCTCTTATCTTGAAAGCAGGATCAACAAGTCATATCTTAATTCCCTGACAAAAAAAACATTTGTTGAAAAACTTAAAAAAGAGTACAATTTCAAGATAAATAAGCTCTCATATGATTGGTTTATTCAACATACAGATACTCTTATAATACAGGGATTGAAGAAATATGACCGGTCTGAAATCCCTCAGGGAAACATCTATTCTTTTACAAACCTGTCTCTTAGCAATAATGAGTTTGCAGATTATATTGATAAGAGAGGCTCCCTCATTGTCACCAGTGATTCAGTACTTTTCATTAAAACCCTTTTGGAAGCAAATGCTGCAGATAATCTCATGACCTATGAGAATACAGTGCTTGAAACAAAATATCCGGAATTCAGATATCTTATGAAAGAGTTTCATGACGGGATCCTGCTATTTGATATCTCTAATAAAAAAGTATGGGACAGGATGAGCCATGATTCGCTGGGCTTGCATGAATACTACGAAAATACTAAATACAACTATCTGTCAAAGAAACAAATGGAGGCAAAGGTATATACCCTTAAGATTTTGAACGGAGAGAAAATGCTCGCTTCTGCGTATAAAAGGTATTCCGGCAAGCCCGATGCAGATAAGCTGCTTCTTGAAAAATTCAACAGAACAAATGATACAACCCTGACTATAAATGACAGGATCTGGAGGAGTGGTGATGATCCTGAAATTGATAAAGTCGAATGGGTAAAAGGCACACATTATTTCAACACAAATGGCTTCCCTGCAATAATTCTGATAAAAGAAGTAAAAGAACCTTTACCTTTGGAGTTCGAAGAGGTACAGGAAAAGATGATGACCGGTTATCAGGAATATCTTGATAGCGAATGGATAAGACAATTAAAGGAAAAATATGACGTTAAGATTGATAGTTTTGTACTCGACGAAGTAAAGAAGGAACTGAACAATGAGTAAGACAATATTATCTTTGTTAATTATCTGTTTAACTGTTTGTTGTAAAGAGAATGCAACAACTATGAGGAGAATTCCTGTTGCAGAAATAGACAAGGCAGTTCTCTATTATGACGAGATACCCCCACTGATACAGAAAGGGGTGAATGAAGCGGACAGTACGGCAATAATTCAAAATTACATTAACAAATGGGCGAAGAGAGAATTATTGCTTAAAAAAGCTGAAGAGAATCTGGCTCCTGATATGAAGGCTGATATTGCCCGTCAGCTGGAAGAAACCAGGGCTAACCTGGTGATTTATCAATATCAGAGACAAATGATGCTTGAGAAAATGGATACTGTCATATCTGATACAGAAATGGAGAACTACTATTCGGTCAATGAAAAGAGTTTTGTTCTGAATTCAAACATTGTAAAAGCACTTTTCATTAAACTACCGGTTGAAACTCCGGATCTGGATAAAGTGAGAAGGCTTGCCCGATCAAACACCCAGACTGATCTTCAGCAGCTTGAGACCTATTGCTATCAGTTCGCTGAGAAATTTGATGACTTCAATGAAAAATGGATCCCTATGAGCAGACTATCTGTTGAACTTCAGGAAGACATTGACAATGAGGAGAGTTTTCTCAGGAGAAACACCTTCTTTGAAACTTCTGACTCAACATCGGTATACCTTATTTCAATACGCGACTACAGGCTAAGAACAACACTTGCCCCTTTTGAATATATAAAAGATGATATAAAGAGAATAATCTGGAATACCAGAAGATTCGAATTCATAACATCACTCGAAAATGGGATTTATAATGACGCTCTTAAAGAAAATAGTTTCAAGATATATTAAATTCAATGATGAAGAAAAAGCTTAGATTTTGCCTTGTGTTAGTTGGTTTGTTCCTGCCCGGGATATTTGTTTTAAATGCACAGGTGCTTGTTGAATCAATAGTAGCAATAGTTGGGAATGAGGTTGTTTATATGTCGGATCTGGAGAATACGATCGCAGATCTCAAAAGAAGCGGTAATAAAACACCAAACAGTGAACTCAGATGCGACGTTTTCCAGGAAATGCTTATCTCAAAGCTTTTTCTTGACAAAGCAAGAATAGATAGTATTATTATAGCTGATGATGCAGTTGACAGTGACCTGAATATGCGCATGAATGATGCTATCAGAAGAGCCGGCAGTGAAGAGGCTCTCGTAGAGTATTTTAAGAAAAGCATGGCTGAGATCAGGAGGGATATCAAAAAAAGCCTCATGGAACAGGAGACTGTAAGAGAAGTTCAGAGCAAGATCGCCGAAAATCTTTCAATAACTCCTGGTGACGTAAAACGATATTTTGCGACCATTCCGAAAGACAGTCTCCCTATTATACCTGCAAAATATGAAATTGGTATTATCCAGATTGACCCTCCATCAAATGAAGATAATAAAACAGAAGCCCGGCAGAAACTCCTCGATATCAGAAGCCAGATCCTGGCCGGAAAAAGCTTTAATGTGCTCGCGATAATATATTCTGAGGATACTGAATCTGCCAAAAAAGGTGGTGAAATAGGATTCCTTACAAGGGGAGAACTTGAAAAACCTTATGCAGAAGCAGCCTTCAGTCTTTCAATGGGTACAGTATCCAAAATTGTTGAAACCAAATTTGGATTCCACATAATTCAGCTGATCGACAGAAAGGGTGATATGGTAAATACCCGTCACATTCTTATCAGGCCTCAGGTAAAACCGGAACAATCAGAACTGGCAATAGCAAAGCTCGACAGCATTGCAAAACAGATCCGTAAAGACAGCCTTAAATTTGAAACTGCAGCGATAAGATTTTCAACACATAAAGACTCGAGGATGAATGGTGGCATACTGGTAAGCCCAAATCCGTCCGACAGAGTTTCATGGCTTACTCTTGAAGAATTAAATAAGGAGATGTATGTAAAAGTAAGAGACCTTAAAGTTGGAGAAATCTCTGATCCGTTCAAAACAACTGATGAGAATAATAACCCTGTTTTCAGAATTGCAAAGCTTATTAATGAAGTACCAGCCCATACGGCCAATATGAAAGATGATTATCAGATCCTTTACAATGCAACTCTCATGAGTGAAAGGACCAAAACTTATGATAAGTGGATCAAAGAAAAGATTAAAAACACTTATATAAAAATAAGCGATGAATATAAATCATGCGACTTTTTGAATATTGGATGGCTAAAATAGAAATCTGCCGAAAGCTTTTAAATGCCTCTCCTCTCAGACTTGCACTAAGTGTTGTGTTATTTCTCCTGTTTACTATTAATCTCCACTCACAAGTCGTTCAGCAAGGTAAGACAGGAAGGAAGTCGATAGATCTCAAAAATGCTGATGAAGATACTATTGAGAATGACAGTACCGGGAAAGAAATGCACAGATTGCTGGGAAATGTCCTGTTCTTCCATAATAATATATCCCTGTCGTGTGACAGTGCTCATTATTTTCCCGAAATAAAACAGATAATTGCTTATAAGAAAGTTCATATTGAACAGGGTGATACACTCGATATTTTTAGTGATTATCTTTTTTATGACGGTAAAAGTGAAATGGCACTGGCCACGGGGAATGTTGAACTTATAGATAAGGAAACTCACCTTTATACCGATACAATCAATTATGACGTGAGAAACCGGATAGCCAGATATGACGACAGGGGGAGGATAACAAATGCTGACAATACACTCACCAGTGTTGTCGGAATATATTATGTCTCTGAAAGTCTCTTCCATTTCAAGGATAGTGTAAAAATTGTAAATCCTGACTATGTTATGACGGCCGATACAATGGACTACAATACCAATACTGAAATCGCATATTTCACCGGACCTACAGAGATGAATGGAGACAGTATTTATTTATACTGTGAAAAAGGATGGTATGATACTAAAAATGATGTAACAAATATCTGGAGAAATGCCGTCATTGACAATAGGAAACAGATAATACATGGTGATTCGCTCTTTTTTAACAATATTACAGGTTATGGCCAGTCATTCGGTAATGTTGTTATCCAGGATACTACCAACAACCTCATTGTGGAGGGTGAATATGCATGGTACTATAAAGAACCCGAGAAGTTCCTCATCACTGATAGGGCAGTATTCATTCAGGTATCAGACCAGGATTCCCTGTTTCTCCATGCCGATACAATAACCTCAATAACTGTATCAGACAGTTCACTTTTATCGTACAGGCTTATGAAAGCGTTCCATGGATGCAGGATCTACAGCAAGGGGCTTCAGTCAAAATGCGATTCCCTCTCCTACTCATTCCAGGATTCGGTCATAAGGATGTACACATATCCTGTACTATGGTCTGAAGAGAATCAGCTTACAGCAGACTCGATGGCCATATTCTCAAAAAACCGGCAGACAGACAGGCTTGAATTATATACCTCAGCTTTTGTCACAAGCAAGATTGACACTATTCGTTTCAACCAGATAAAGGGAAGATCTCTGACAGGCTATTTTAAAAATAATAAACTCTACAAGATAGATATCAGGGGGAACGGGGAATCAATATATTATCTTCTTGATGGAGAAGACATTGCAGGGATAAACCAATCAAAGTGCGTAAATATAGAGGTTTTCCTGGAAAATGGGAAGATATCGGAGATCTATGAATACCAGGACCCTGACGGAAATATTGATCCGCCGGAACCAAAAATTCCGAAAGAGTTAAGGCTGAAAGGATTTAGCTGGCTCGAAGAGCTGAGACCGAAAGACAGGAATGATATTTTCAGGAAAACAAAGGAGACTGATCCATAAAAGGTCAGCCGTATGATCTAATATTCATCTTCATTGAAAAAGAAATCATCCTTGCTTGGATAATCCGGCCAGATATCTTCAATACTTTCGTATATATCACCCTCATCTTCAATTTCCTGAAGATTTTCAATAACTTCCATGGGGGCACCCGACCTAATGGCGAAATCAATCAACTCATCTTTTGTGGCAGGCCAAGGAGCATCTTCAAGTTTTGATGCCAGTTCAAGTGTCCAATACATATCTTACTGATTAAGTTTGCCTATTTAAAGTCGCAAATATTGAATTAATTTACTTAAAAAACAATAGCCCTTTAAAGAATTTTAACATATTAAATAGACCATATAACTTCTTTATTATCAAGCTCTAAACTTATTTTACGTGATAAAACGAATAAATAGTCTGAAAGACGGTTAAGGAATCTTATGACTATTTCCGGTGTTTCTTCAGTTTCATTCAGCCTCAACACAGCCCTTTCAGCACGACGGCATACACATCTGGCTATATGACAATATGATACAAGAACACTTCCTCCCGGAAGAATGAAGTTTTTCAGTCGGGGCAGCTGCTCCTCCATTTTATCAATTTCCTGTTCAAGAATAATAGTGCAATCAGCGTCAGGCAATATTTTCCTGCTCTTCTCATTGGTACTATCATAAGCCAAAGCAGCAGCACTCCTCATGAGCTGATCCTGAATGGCAACAAGAAGCCCGCTTCTGCCTTGATTATGTTCATGAACCCTGATAAGTCCGATCCATGCAATAATCTCATCGACAGACCCATATGCTTCAACTCTTAAAGAATGCTTCGGAACTCTCCTTCCCCCTGAAAGGGAAGTGGTCCCATCATCGCCGGTAAGTGTATAGATCTTCATAGGCAATCAAATGCAATTAGTATCATATAAAAATGTGATAAAACTACGCCTTCACATAATTTGTATTACGGAAATCCTGAGCGATCTCCCCGTCAAAAAGCCTTATGATACGAGCAGCGTGTTTAGCGATATCTTCTTCGTGTGTAACAACAATAACTGTATTGCCTTTTTTGTGAATATCATCAAGAAGCCCCATAATATCAATGGATGTTTTGCTGTCAAGGTTCCCTGTTGGCTCATCAGCAAGTATTATGGACGGCTTGTTAACGAGTGCTCTGGCAATGGCTACACGCTGCCGCTGTCCGCCGGATAATTCATTCGGCTTATGAGTCATCCTGTCACCAAGACCAACCTGTTCGAGCGTTTCAATAGCCATTTTTTCCCGGTCAACCTTTGCCACACCTGCATAAATCAAAGGCAGGGTAACATTCTCCAGTGCAGAGTACCTTGGCAGAAGGTTGAATGTCTGAAAAACAAAGCCAATTTCTTTATTCCTTATTTCAGCGAGGTAATCATCTTCCATCTTGCTGACATCGGTCCCGTTAAGGATATATGATCCGCTGGACGGAGTATCAAGGCAACCGAGCAGGTTCATAAGAGTTGATTTACCGGAACCCGAAGGGCCCATGATAGCAACATATTCATTCTTTTCAATATTGATTGAAACTGATCTTAAGGCTCTGACTATCACTGATCCTACCTGGTAATTCTTGACAATATCCTGAATTTCAATTACGTTGTTCATGACTGCTGAAATTTTGAATTTTCGAAATTAGATTAAATAAGTCATATAATAAATTAATAATACTTAATTTTTGTTAAAGCCTGATTATATAGTTGTTGTGGCCAATACCCTTCCTGAAAAAAACAATTCCCATCCTGAGAATATCTAAAGTCAGAGTGACTTTCCCAAATTGCTTAATTTCATTCCATGCCTCCTCCATCTCACGGGAATAATTGATATCATCAATAATTATAACGGTATTATTGTCTGATATCTCAGCCATCTTTTCAAAGTTCTCAAGCAGAGGTATCTTCCTGTGATCTCCATCTATGAAAATGAGTCCGGGTCTGATCCCCAGGTTTATAATATCAGGAATACTATCCTCAAATAAACCTTCAATCAACCTTATATTCTTCAGTCCTGCTTCTTTAAAATTCTTAACAGCAATCTCAGCTTTTGTGCTACTGCCCTCCATTGTAATTACCTTTGCTTCACCGCACGCTGAAGCCATATACATGGTACTTATACCGAAAGAAGTTCCAAATTCAACAATCAGCGGTCTGCCAAATTCAGATGCCATGCCTGCCAGTATTCTTCCGTATTTTTCAGTTACAGGCGAATACCTTGCAATCTCTGAAACTTTTCTCAGCTTATTTCGCTGATATACTGAGCCGGCTCCAGGATCCTTTAATTCAATAATCCTGTCATCGCTCATCAGCCTTTTTCTGATCTTTTCAATATTATAGACAGATGCCTGATCTGTTTTATTCCTGAACACCCTGCTTACAATGTCATATACAAAAGGGCTGTGAATTCCATGCCCATTCCTGTTTTCTGACGCATAAATGTACTGCAGATACTTGGTGATCCTGAAAAATATCAATCGGGTATTCATATTGCGATTAGGACAGATTCCCAAAAATACGTATTTTCGACTAGCTTTTTATAAATATTCCTTCCATAGTTTAAAGTGAAACAAATGCAGGACTTTCTTGATACAAACATTACCTATTTGTCAGGAGTTGGTCCAAAAAGGGCTGAAATTTTAAATAAAGAGACCGGCATTTTTACCTACCGCGATCTTCTGTATTACTTTCCATATAAATATATTGACCGGACCAAATTTTACAAAGTTGCAGAACTCGATCCTGACCTTCCGTTTGTACAGATAAAGGGAATAATAAAAGGATATTATTCCGAGGGGCATGGCCCTGGAAAACGGCTTGTTGCAGACTTTCAGGATGAAACAGGAACTATTAAACTTGTATGGTTCAAGGGGTTGAAATGGATAACAGGGAACTATTCTCCGGGAGTTGAATTTATTGTTTTTGGTAAACCAGGCGTATTCAACGGGATAATAAATATAGTTCATCCGGAGATTGAGGCGGCGAGTAAAATGGCTGAAAGGATCAGCTCAGCCCTTCAGGCTCAATACAGTACAACTGAAAAACTTAAGAATCAATTTATTACCTCAAAGACAATAAGTAAACTTACAGGAACACTACTGGGTCAGTTAAAGTACAGGATACCCGATTCCCTGCCTGCTTATCTTGTTACCAGATATAAACTCATGGATCTTCATGATGCACTTAACAAGGTCCATTTCCCGGCAAATCCGGATGAGCTGGAAAAAGCAAGATTCCGTCTGAAATTCGAAGAACTTTTCTATATTCAGTTGAATCTGTTAAGGTTTAAGATTTTTCGCAATATTAAACAGAAGGGATTTGTCTTTTCAAATGTTGGTGATAATTTCAACAAATTCTATTTCAATAACCTGCCATTTTCTCTTACAGAGGCTCAAAAAAGGGTGATGAAAGAGATTCGAAGGGATCTTGGATCAGGGAAGCAGATGAACCGCCTCCTCCAGGGAGATGTCGGGAGCGGCAAAACCCTTGTAGCCCTTATGAGCATGCTTATTGCCATCGACAACGGATACCAGGCATGCATAATGGCACCGACAGAGATCCTTGCCAGCCAGCACTATCAGACAATAATCAAACTGCTGGCAGGAATAGATCTCAAAATTTGCCTTCTCACAGGGTCTTCCAAAAAAAAATCCAGAAGATCAATCGCAGATTCGCTTCTTGACAATTCTCTTAATATCCTGATCGGAACCCATGCGCTTCTGGAAGATAATGTCCAGTTCAATAATCTCGGTCTTGTTATTATTGATGAACAGCACAGGTTTGGTGTCGCCCAGAGAGCCAGACTCTGGCAGAAAAATCTTAATCCGCCCCATATTCTCGTTATGACTGCCACGCCTATTCCCAGGACCCTGGCTATGACCCTATATGGCGATCTTGATGTATCGGTAATTGACGAGCTTCCTCCGGGAAGAGTACCAATCAGGACAATGCATTTTACTGACACAGAAAAGAATAAAGTATTCGGTTTCATGAGGAGCCAGATTGCCGAGAAACGACAGATTTATGTCGTATATCCTTTGATAAAGGAATCTGAGACAATGGATTATAAAGACCTTGAAGATGGATGGGATACTATTTCCAGAGCATTTCCTCCACCTGAATATTGCATAAGTGTTGTGCATGGGAAGATGACATCAGCAAATAAGGAGAGCTCAATGAAGCTTTTTAAGGATGGATACGCGCATATCCTTATTGCTACAACAGTGATTGAAGTAGGGGTGGATATTCCGAATGCTACCGTTATGATAATTGAAAGTGCGGAAAGATTCGGACTTTCTCAATTGCATCAGCTCAGGGGACGTGTTGGAAGAGGGGCAGAACAATCATATTGCATCCTGATGAGCACAGATAAGTTGTCAAGGGAAGCTGCAAACAGGCTTGAAATAATGGTTAAAACAAATGATGGCTTTGAAATCGCGGAAAAAGATCTGCAGCTGAGAGGCCCGGGAGATATTGAAGGCACTCAGCAGAGCGGGATCCCATTCGATCTGAAAATAGCCAACCTTGGAAAAGATGGCCAGATAATTGAATATGTAAGAAATATTGCAGAAGAGCTTCTTAAAAAAGACCCGCTTCTGGAGGCAAATGAAAATCTTTTATTGAAAAATGAATTGAAGCGGCTCTTTAGTCAGAAACAATCCTGGAGCAATATAAGCTGAAAGCAGATATTTATAATCAATATAAATAAAGAAATATCTGAAAATACTGACAAATAGCATCCCCTTTTTCTTGTACAATTTTAAATTTGCGATTTGAAAATTGTAATTCCAGTAATGTCTGATTCGAACCATGTAAATACCATTCACCATAAAGGAATAGTTCAAAAATCTGATGACAATTCTGTTCTCGTCACTATTACCGCCCATACGGCATGTTCCGGATGCCATGCTGAAGGTGAATGTACAATGTCAGGAAAAGAAGAGAAGGTTATTGAAGTAACAGGTTCGTATAATGTAAAACAGGGTGATGAAGTTACAGTTCATATGAACAAATCCACTGGTTATACGGCACTGCTACTGGCCTATCTCGTACCACTTTTTATTATAGTCTTTGCACTTGTAATATTAACCCTGCTTAAAGTATCCGAATTAGCAGCCGGAGTATTGTCTGTTGCTATGCTTATGCCATACTTTATGGCTCTGTTTTTGCTGAGGAATAGGTTTAATGGCAGATTTAGTCTTACTTTAAATGATTAGCAGATGAGTCTTACGATCCCTATAACAATTATTAGTCTTAGTCTCCTGGCACTTTTATCGGCAGTAATCCTATACTTTATTGCCCGGAAATTTAAAGTTTTTGAAGATCCGAGGATTGACGAGATTCAGTCTGTACTTCCTGCAGCCAATTGTGGCGGATGTGGTTTTGCGGGATGCCGGAATTTTGCTGAAGCATTAGTTGGTGCGGATACACTTGAAGGGATGAATTGTCCAGTGGGAGGCGCAGAGGTAATGGCTGCAGCAAGTAGAATTCTTGGAAAAGAAGCTCCTTATGTTGATCCGCTTACAGCAGTTTTGCTCTGTAACGGGACACCTGAATACAGGTCAAGAACTTCGAACTATGATGGCCCCCCGGATTGCAGAATTGCTCATAATCTTTATGCGGGAGAAACAGACTGCAGCTATGGTTGCCTTGGTAATGGCGATTGTGTAAGGGTCTGCACATTTAATGCAATCTATATGGATTCTGAAACAAGCCTGCCTGTTATAATAGATAACAAATGTGTTGCATGCGGTGCTTGTGTTAAAGCCTGCCCGAGAAACCTGATAGAACTGCGGAAGAGAGCAAAAAAAGAAAGGAAGATTTATGTTGCCTGCTCAAACTGCGATAAAGGAGGTATTGCGAGAAAAGCATGCAAGGTCGCCTGCATAGGATGCAGCAAATGTCTGCAGGTTTGTGAGTCAGGAGCTGTTACAATTGAAAATTATCTGGCATATATTGACGCAAAGAAATGTACATTTTGCAGAAAATGTGTCACTGAATGCCCGACAGGGTCAATACTTGAGTTCAATTTCCCTCCCCGGAAACCGAAAATTGAGTTTGAAGCTGCCAGCATAAACGGTTAAAAGAATTTAAAATCTAATATTAAGTCTGTGTTTAAAACATTTCCATCAGGAGGTATTCATCCGCCAGAATTAAAACTGACCGGCTCTGCCCCTATTCAGTGTCTCCCTGTTCCTGAATCTGTCACAATACCTCTGTCGCAGCATATCGGTGCTCCGGCCATTCCAGTTGTAAACAAGGGCGACTATGTAAAAACCGGACAGCTGATTGCAGATAACCAGGGATTTGTCTCTTCAAGAATTCATTCATCAGTATCAGGCAAAATCAATAAGATCGATTCAATCATTGATTCTTCCGGCTTTAAACAATCAGCTATCATCATTGATGTTGATGGAGATGAATGGATGGATTCCATTGACAGAAGCAGCGAAATTATCAGAGAGATAAAGCATTCCCCCGACGAGATAATAAATAAATGTCTTGAATCAGGTATTGTAGGAATGGGAGGAGCAGCATTCCCGTCACATGTTAAACTGACAATACCGCCTGGCAAGAAATGCAACCTGCTTATTATTAATGGTGTTGAATGTGAACCATATCTTACATCCGATCACAGGCTTATGGTTGAGCGATCGGAGGAAGTACTGATCGGCGTCACTTTGCTGATGAAAGCCCTGAGGGTCGAAAGAGCGATGATCGGTATTGAGAAAAACAAACCTGATGCAATAGAAAGACTATCAGAAATTGCCTCTCAATTTAAAGGTATTTCAGTACACGGTCTTAGGGTAAAATATCCGCAAGGAGCCGAGAAACAACTTATAAAAGCTTTAATAGACAGGGAAGTACCTCCCGGCAAGCTTCCCCTCGACCTGGGTGTAGTCGTGCAAAATGTTGCAACCTCCTTTGCTGTTTATGAAGCTGTTCAGAAAAACAAGCCCCTTTTCGAAAGAGTGGTGACCATAACAGGCAAGTCGCTTTCAAAGCCAGGAAACTATTTTGTAAGAACAGGTACTCCAATAATAAAGCTTATAGATGCTGCCGGAGGCATTCCGGATGATACCGGAAAGATTATAAATGGCGGCCCAATGATGGGGAAAGCTGTGAATAATATGAATGTGCCGGTAGTAAAGGGTACATCAGGGATAATCCTTTTCCGTGGTGAAGATGCAAAAAGGCCGGAGATACAACCTTGCATAAGATGTGCAAAATGCGGCTCCGTTTGCTCATTCAGTCAACAGCCATATCTGCTGATGGCCCTGGCAGAGAGAGGACTGTGGGAAAGAGCTGAATTTGAAGGAATAACGGATTGCATGGAATGTGGATCATGCAGCTATGTCTGCCCAGCCAACCGTCCCATACTCGATTATATAAGACTGGGAAAATCGACTGTTAACAAGATGATCCGGGAACGCAATGCAAAATAAAATCAACCGATTAATATAATGGGCAATCTTCTGAATATATCTCCTTCCCCTCATATACATGGAAAGGAAACGACTGACAAGCTTATGTCTGGCGTTGCACTGGCACTTTTGCCTGCTTTGTTAACTTCAATCCTTTATTTTGGTACAGGCGCAATAATTGTTACAGCCACATCAGTAATATCATGCATTGGATTTGAATATCTCATTCAGAGGTTCATATTGAAAAAGCCAATCTCGGTAACTGATGGTTCAGCACTTGTAACAGGTTTGCTTCTCGCATTTAACCTTCCGTCAAACCTGCCTCTTTATATAATTATAACAGGAAGTCTTGTTGCAATAGGCATTGCCAAGATGACTTTTGGAGGTCTGGGAAACAATCCTTTCAATCCTGCACTCGTAGGCCGTGTATTCCTGTTAATCTCCTTTCCTGTTCAGATGACCTCCTGGCCCGTTCCAAATGGTTTTCATTCCGGTTATTCTGATGCTGTAACCGGTGCAACACCGCTGGCTATCATTAAAGAGGGAATCAAAAATGGTGAATCTCTGGCAAGCCAGATGGAAAAAATTCCGTCAGCGCTCCAGATGTTTATGGGAAAAATGGGAGGATCTCTGGGTGAGGTTGCAGCAATAGCCTTGCTGACAGGTTTTGCATACCTGCTCTACAGGAAAATCATTACCTGGCATATTCCTGTATCTGTAATCGGAACAGTTGCCTTGTTTACATCCATTCTCTGGATAATAAATCCCGGATCCAATGCCGATCCGGTCTTTCATATTCTGACAGGAGGTGTTTTGCTTGGTGCTATTTTCATGGCAACTGATTATGTCACATCTCCGATGAATCCGGCAGCAATGATAGTTTACGGATGCGGCATCGGCATTATTACTGTAATTATCAGGGTGTGGGGAGCATACCCTGAAGGTGTCTCTTTCGCTATTCTGATAATGAATGCCTTTGTCCCGTTAATGAACTCTTATATAAAACCAAAAAGATTTGGGGAGGTTATAAAAAATGGCTAAGACAGAATCTACATTCAGGAATATGGTACTCTCCCTGACATTCATTTCGCTTGCGGCATCGGCCAGCCTGGGATTTGTTTATGAATTCACAAAAAAACCTATTGAGATATCAAACCTCAACAAGAAGCTCAAAGCAATAAGGCTGGTTGTACCAGACTTCAATAACGATCCGGACAGGGAGATGTATAGATTACCCACAGGGAGCGGAGACAGCCTGGATATATACCCTGCCAGGAAGGACAATGAAATTGTTGGTTATGCTGTTAACACATATACCAGAAACGGCTTCAGCGGAAATATAAGCCTTATGGCAGGATTTAAGCCCGACGGCACTATTTTCAATATCACAGTACTTGAACATAAAGAGACTCCCGGCCTTGGCAGTAAAATGAATGATCCCGGGTTCAAGGATCAGTTCAATTTAAAAAATCCAACCAGTTTCGAATTGAAAGTCAAAAAGGACGGAGGGCCCGTTGATGCCATAACTGCAGCAACAATAAGTTCAAGAGCATTCTGCGATGCTGTTCAGAGGGCTTATAATACAATTCAGAAAGGAGGCTTGAAATGAGTCAGTTACAAAACTTCACTAAGGGATTGTTTAAGGAAAACCCGATCCTCGTACTTGTCCTGGGTGCCTGTCCTACTCTGGCCACGACATCATCATCGATTAATGGAATGGGAATGGGCATTGCCACAACCTTCGTACTCGTGGGCTCAAATGTTGTGATTTCATTGCTGGCAGACCTTATTCCAGATAAGGTAAGGATTCCGGCATTCGTTGTAATCATAGCCTCGTTTGTTACAATAGTTGACCTTCTGATGCAGGCATATGTTCCCGGGCTTTACGAAAAACTCGGAATATTCATCCCGCTTATTGTTGTGAACTGTATTGTACTTGGACGTGCTGAAGCTTACGCAAGCAAAAATTCCGTTTTTTCATCACTAATAGATGGAGTTGGAATGGGCCTGGGATTCACCATGGCACTCGGTATCCTGGGGGCATTTCGTGAGATAGTCGGGAGCGGATCTGTGTTTGGCTATAAATTTATTTCCGGAGATGGAATACTAGTATTTATTCTGGCACCTGGCGCATTCATTGCCCTTGGCTACCTTATTGCCCTTATAAACCGGTTAAGAAAAACATAAAGATACTACGATGGAATATATATTAATAGTCATTTCTGCAGTCTTTATAAATAATGTTGTTCTGGCACAATTCCTAGGCATTTGCCCTTTTCTCGGCGTATCCAATAAGGTTAATACTGCTCTCGGAATGACAGGTGCAGTGACATTTGTCATCGTACTTGCCACCATGGTAACATATCTTATTCAGACATACGTCTTAAATAAACTCGGCATCGGGTTTATGCAAACAATATCATTCATACTTGTAATTGCTGCCCTGGTGCAGATGGTTGAAATCATTCTTAAGAAGGTCAGCAAATCTCTTTACCAGGCACTCGGAATTTTTCTCCCGCTGATTACAACAAACTGCGCTGTTCTCGGGGTTGCCATACTGGTAATAAAAAAAGACTATAACCTTATTCAGGGTGTTGTTTTCGGTGCATCCACTGCTATCGGTTTCGGACTGGCACTGGTAATTCTGGCAGGCATCAGGGAGCAGCTTGAACTGGCAGATATTCCAAAGGGAATGAAAGGTGTGCCTATTTCACTTATAATCGCCGGAATCCTGGCAATGGCATTCATGGGGTTTACCGGTATAGTTAAATAATTGAAAGTCCAGGTAACTCGTCCTTAAACCTCCTCAGGATCTCTGAATATATTATCAGATGGATAACCATCCATGCAGAAGGTATCTGCAAACTTAATGACAGCCAGAAAATTTTCCTATCCCCTCACTTCTTAAAAAAGCTTAAATTCTCACAGCATTTATAAGAATTTAACTAAATTTGTTCGCAGCCGTTCCTTAGCTTGTAATTCCACAAACTGAAACTATCAATATTACCATGGCACATCTGAGACTTTTTTTTTCAATGATTCTTGTTGCCAGCTCGATTTTATCTTGTAAACAACAGGTTTCAACCTCTGAACTATTCAAATCCTCCGTAATAATGCCTGCCAACAGCTCTACAAAAGGAGTTGAAGGACCTGCTGTTGACAAAGCCGGTACATTATACTGGGTAAATTATGAACGACAGGGTACAATCGGCAAGCTTTCTCCGGGAGGTTCACCTGAAGTGTTCATAGATTTACCTGAAGGAAGTATTGGGAATGGTATCAGGTTTGACAGTAAAGGCAATATGCTGATCGCTGATTATACAAATCACAATGTTCTGAAGGTGGACATGATCTCCGGAAAACTGACAGTTTTTGCACATGAACCGGGAATGAGCCAGCCAAATGATATAGCAATTGACAGTAAAGACAGGATTTATGCAAGCGATCCTGACTGGACCACAGGGAAAGGAAAGATCTGGCTCATCGACACCGGGGGTAAGGTTACTTTGCTGGACACACTTGGTACAGCAAACGGAATCGAAGTCAGTCCTGATGAGAAAATCTTATATGTAAATTCTTCGGGCAATGTTTTTGCATATGACCTGTCACAGGATGGCTATGTCAGTAACAAACGCGTTCTCATCGGATTTGCTGACTCCGGTATGGATGGAATGCGGTGCGATATTAAAGGGAATTTATATGTCACACGTTTTGGAAAGGGAATGGTTGTGAAGATTTCACCTGAAGGGGTAATAATCAAAGAGATAACATTGGCTGGAAAAAGTCCGACCAATATAGCCTTCGGTGGTACTGACGGGTGCACAGCATATGTTACACTCCAGGATCAGGGCAATCTTGAAAGCTTCAGGACAGATATTCCCGGACGGGAATGGGAAATGCAAAAAAAAGTAATGAGCAAATAAACATTTTACCACAGAAAAAATGAAAAAAACAAAAATTCTGCTGTTAATAATCTCTCTTATAATTACTGGCCTGATTAATGCTCAAACATATGATATTGTTATCAAAGGCGGACATGTAATAGATCCTAAAAACAATATCGATGATGTATTGGATATTGCCGTGAAAGACGGGAAAATTGTCATGATAGCAAAAAATGTTGAAGGAAAGGATGGAATCCAGGTAGTTAATGCCACCGGAATGTATGTTACTCCAGGGCTCATCGATATCCATGTACATGTCTTTAACGGGACCAATCTTGATCAGCAATATATGAACGGGCCGAATGCCATCCCACCAGATGGATTCACATTCAGAGTGGGTGTTACTACTGTTGTTGATGCCGGATGTGCCGGATGGAGAACATTTCCTGAATTCAAGAGACAGACAATAGACATCTCCAGGACAAGAGTTCTGGCTTTTCTTAATATTGTAGGGGAAGGAATGCGCGGCGGCCCTTTTGAGCAGAATCTGAAAGATATGGATCCAAAACTTACAGCTGAATTTGCTATGAAAAATTCAACGGATATAGTCGGAATAAAACTGGCACATTACAGCGGAAGAGACTGGACTCCCGTTAAGCTTACCGAAGAAGCAGGCAAATTATCAGATATGCCGATTATGGTTGATCTTGGAGGAGCTACTCCCCCGCTTTCACTCGACACGCTGTTTATGCAGGTATTCCGTCCCGGGGACATCTTCACCCATTGCTATGCTCAGCTGGGAGAAAGCAGGGAAAGCCTCGTGGACACTAAAACCGGGAAAGTATGGCCCTTTGCATGGGAGGCTCATAAAAGAGGAATTATTTTTGATGTTGGCTACGGTGGGATCAGTTTTGCCTATTCACAGGCGATTCCTTCACTCAAGGCCGGTTTATACCCTGATGCAATAAGTACCGACTTGCATATCGGAAGCATGAATGGTGCAATGAAGGATATGCTTACAACCATGTCAAAATTTCTGGCAATGGGAATGGATCTGAAAAGTGTTATTAATGCAAGTACATGGAAGCCCGCTCAGATAATTAACAGGAAAGAGCTTGGAAATCTTTCCGTTGGTTCAGAGGCAGATATAGCTATACTGAATATCAGAAAGGGTAAATTCGGCCTTTTTGATTATACCGGTTATAAAATTGAAGCAGATAAGAAACTGGAGTGCGAGATGACAGTAAGAGCCGGCAAAATAGTCTACGACCTCAATGGCATAGCAAATCCAGTAACTCTTAATGGCAAAAAACCTGCAAAATAAATTCACACTTATATTGAAAAAAATTATTTATATCATCAAAATAACTTACTGTAATGAAACGTAGAGAAGTAATTAAGAATTTATCACTTCTGCCAGTGTCAGGAGTGGTATTAGGAAGCGCACTCCCATTAGGATCGGTATTTGGATCTGACTCAGGTTTATCTCCTGCCGCTACGAAGAGGGATCTTATAAAGGAACTGGGGTTACGAAAATTCATCAATGCCGCCGGTACATATACCTTTATGTCTGGGTCTCTTATGCATGACGAGGTCGTTGATGCCATTATGGCCTGTTCAAAAGAGTTTGTCCTTATTGATGATATGCAGGATAAGGTCGGGGAGAAAATTGCTGCAATCTGCCATGCGGAAGCTGCAACCGTAACTGCAGGCTGCTGGTCAGCCCTGGTATTGGGAACAGCAGGTGTGCTTACAGGAATGGACCCTAAAAAGGTTGCACAATTACCTGATCTCGAAGGAATGAAATCGGAAGTATTAGTACAAAAAACACACAATCAGGGCTATGTGCATGCTCTTACCAATACCGGCGTTAAAATAGTTGAAATAGAGACGGCCGAAGAGCTGGAAAAGGCAGTAAATGAAAAAACTGCTATGATGTGGTTCCTTAATTATGCCGCAAATGATGGTAAAATTTCGGATAAGGAATGGGTGGCGCTTGGCAAAAAATTGAATATCCCAACTATGATAGATATGGCTGCGGATGTACCTCCCGTTGAAAACCTGTGGAAATTCAATGACATGGGATTTGACCTCGTTTGTGTTTCAGGCGGGAAAGACATTCGTGGCCCTCAGAGCGCTGGAATACTTATGGGTAAAAAAGATCTCATTGCTGCCGCCAGGCTTAGCGCTCCGCCCAGGGGGGGCAATATTGGCCGTGGCATGAAAGTGAATAAGGAAGAAATTCTGGGTATGTGGGTCGCTCTTGAAAAATTTGTAAGCATTGATCATGTTAAAGAGATGAAAATGTGGGAAAGTCAGATTTCAGTAATTGAGACTTCTCTCAAAAAAGTAAAAGGAGTTACAACAAGTGTATCAGTCCCTCCTATTGCAAACCGCACTCCGACACTGAACTTCAACTGGGATAAAAATATTATCAAAATGACTCGTGAAGAATTCCAGGATAAACTGAGAAAAGGCAATCCTTCAATTGAGGTTATCGGAGGTAAAGAGGATAGTGTAAATATAACTGCATGGATGCTTAAGCCCGGACAGGAAAAGATTGTTGCAACGCGAGTTAACGAGGTGCTGAGTAAAGGTGTTTAGTCAGATCTCAGAATCAATAATAAAGGTTTACTATGAAGATAAGAACATTCAGTATAGCAATTGTGCTTCTTGCCACAACATTTTCTGTCAATGCTCAAATTTACAGCACATTAATTAAGGGGGGGCATGTCATTGATCCAAAAAACAAAATTGACGGGATTATGGATGTCGCCATTAATGAGGGAAAGATCGTACTTGTTGCTACCAATATCGATGCTAAGGAGGGAAAACAGGTTATCGATGCAAAGGATCTCTATGTAACGCCAGGACTAATAGATATGCATGTTCACGTTTTTTACGGGACAAGGTATGATCAGGCATTGATGGACGGAGGCAGTTCAGTCAGTCCTGATGCCTTCTCATTTCGTGCCGGCGTTACAACATTTGTTGATGCCGGCAGTGCAGGATGGAGGCATTTTCCTGATTTCAAAAAGCAGATAATTGATGTCTCCCAGACAAGAGTTCTGGCATTCCTTAATATTGTGGGAGAAGGAATGCGGGGCGGCCCGTTTGAACAGAATATCAAGGACATGGATGCTCATAAAGCAGCCGAATCTGCCAAAACTTATCCTAAAGATATCGTCGGTTTCAAACTCGCACATTATGACGGTCATGACTGGGCTCCTACCGACAGTACAGTTGCTGCCGGCAGGTTGAACAACCTCCCGGTGATGATAGATTTCGGATTGAGCGATCCACCACTTCCAATGGAAGAGCTTTTAATGAAGCACCTGCGGCCCGGAGACATTTACACTCACTGCTATGCCTACTGGCCAAAAACACGTGAAGCGCCTGTTGATGAGAATGGAATGGTTAAGCCATTCATCTTCGATGCACAGAAAAGCGGTAGAGTTTTCGATGTAGGACACGGCGGAGGCTCATTCTTCTGGAGTCAGGCCTTGCCTGCAATAAAACAGGGTTTTATTGCTGATTGCATCAGCTCTGACCTGCATACAGGAAGCATGAACAGCGGGATGAAAGATATGTGTAACCTGATGTCAAAATTTCTTAGTATGGGACTTTCTGTTCAGGATGTTATTCTTCGGTCAACCTGGAATCCTGCAAAAGTGATCAACAGACCTGAACTTGGAAATCTAAGCATCGGAACCGAAGCTGATGTGGCAATATTCAGTCTGGATAAAGGCAATTTCGGATTTTTAGATATAACCGGCGAAAAATTGAATGGAACACAGAAATTGGTTGCAGAAGTGACTATAAGAGCCGGGAAGGTGGTATGGGATCTGAATGGCCTGGCTGCAAAATCACAGATGAAACAGGTATATTAAGAACACATCATGAAACAATAAATCAATAAACAAATTCCAACTTTAAATTTTAATCAATTATGAAAACAGAAAGAAGATCGGTAATAAAAAAAATGTTCGCCTCAGTAGTAGGCCTGACAGGACTAGGAATTGCTGCTAATGCCAAAGCTAATCCCAATATGGAAAAGGAAGCAAATAACATAACCACTTTTCAGGATGTGCCCTTGTTTTCAGGTCATACCAAATTTGGGAACATGGTATTCATTTCAGGAAAAGGAGCTCATGTGGCTCCATTTGAGATTAAGGCTCATACAGAGATTGTTATTAAAGAAATGGAATCAGAACTTCTGAAGGCTGGCTCATCTATGGAGAAAGTTCTTAAGGTTAATGTATATCTCAATGATATTGCAGACTATAAGGGGATGAACGAAGTCTTCAAGGGAAGGTTTGGCGCAAAACCACCAGTACGTACAACAGTTGCCGTTGCCAAAGGTGGGGTACCTGGCGACTCACTTGTTGAGATGGATTGTATTGCTTATATCTAGCAGAGTACACAAAGATTTATACTGGTTATCAGGTTACTGACATAATGTAAATTAATTAAAGAATATAAATTATGAAAAGCATATTAAAAACATTATGTATGTTGATTCTGGTAACCAGTTTGTTTTCTTTTACAGATGTAACTGACAATAAATCCCATCTCAATGATATCAGGATAGAACGGCATAAGGCTATTCCAATGAGTGACGGTGTGATTTTATATGGAGATGTGTATCTTCCTTCATCACCCGGGAAATACCCAACGCTAATAACCCGTACTCCATACGGGGTACAACGCGATGGCGCACATGAGACACTCGTCAGATTTGCACAGCATGGGTATGCTGTTATAACAGTTGATGTACGTGGCCGTTACGAGAGTGAAGGCAAATGGGATCCTTTCAGGTACGAAGGCAAAGATGGATATGATATTATAGAATGGGCTGCAGCACAACCATTTTCAAACGGAAAAATCGGTACAAACGGAGGCAGTTATGTAGGGCATAACCAGTGGGCTACGGCTTCGCTTCATCCACCTCACCTTGTGGCTGCATTTCCGGTGCTTGCTTCCACAAATATCTATGCAAACTGGATCACAATGGGAGGTGCTTTCAGGCTGAGCTTCAACTATGGCTGGGGAGTGGTGCGCATGCCAAACAGAATTATGCTTCCCCAATACTGGCATACTGAAAACTATATGCCTGAAAATCTTAAATATGAAAATATTCTGATGCACCTGCCTCTGAATGATGCAGACCTTGCAAATGAAGGCTCACCAGTTCAGCATTACCGCGACTGGCTAAAACATGAAAGCTATGATTCATACTGGAAAGCGATCAGTGATGAAGAGCACTTCAATGATATCAATGTTCCTGTTCATACTCTTGGAGGCTGGTTCGATATCTTCCTGATGGGAACAATAAACGGATATGTTGGCATGAAGAACCACGGAGCTACTCCTGAAGCCAGGGCTGGTGCGCGAATGATAATCGGTCCGTGGGGGCATGGTTCAACTCAAAGCTATGGGGGCGTGGACTTTACACCTGCTGCCCTCCTCGATATGTTTGAGACTCAGCTCCGTTTCTATGATTTCTACCTGAAAGGCGAGCAGAACGGGCTTGATAAGGAGAAACCTGTTCAGATCTTTTACATGGGTGCCAATAAGTGGCGGGGAGAAACAGACTGGCCGATTCCCGGAACTGAATACCGCGATCTTTATCTTAATAGCGAAGGATCAGCCAATTCGGTTCGGGGTAACGGAACTCTCTCGTTCTCAAAGCCTGAGAGAACCATTACAGACACATACAGTTACGATCCCAACAATCCGGTGCCAACCATTGGGGGAAACAACTGCTGCGGCACTCCCACAGCTGCCGGACCAGTCGATCAGAGACCTCTGGAGAGACGTGAAGATATCCTGGTGTATACAAGCGAATACCTGAAAGATCCACTGACCATTGCAGGTCCTGTAAGGTTAAAACTATTTGCCGCAACCGATGGGCCTGATACGGACTGGATGATCAAGCTGGTTGATGTTTACCCTGACGGCAATGCAATTCCGGTATCCGAAGGGATTCTAAGAGCCAGATTCAGGGAAGGTCTTGATAAGCTGAAACTTCTTACCCCGAATCAGACATATGAATATGATATTGAACTGACAGGTACTGCCAATGTATTCAAGCCGGGTCATCGCATCCGTGTTGATATAACATCGAGCAATTTCCCTCAATTCGACAGGAATCCAAATACCGGCGATCCCCTGGGCAGTAGTACCAGGATAAGAATTGCACAACAGACGGTTTATCATGGAGGAAAAAATCTCAGCCATATTGTACTGCCGGTTGTTCCTGCCTTATAAACATACTGATATCACAAAATTAGATTGGAACACAGACAGGTTATAAAAATGGCTGATCAGCTTTCTGTCCGAACGATCTACCACTCAGAATTGAAATGATAAGTTCCTGATCCTACATTAAATATAACGTAGTTGTTGCCGGAAGGGTAAGGTCCATCAAGGCCAGAAAAGCTTACCCCCTCTACTCTTCCTGCAGCAGAACCGTCATCCCATAAAGCCGTTCCTCCTTCATTAACAGATACTCCGGATAGTCCAAATGTTGGTACATAAACCCTGGCTGAACAATTTACAGGAATAGTAACAGTAAGGGAATAATTATTGCTGCTTTTTGTCCAGTCCGAGGTTACTATTCCTCTTACAGTTTCCAATGAATAAGAAACCATACCCGGTACATACGATGTTGCTGAAGTCGGCCTGATACTGATTTCTTCGAAGCCAGGCTTTAAATTGGTTATACCGGCCAGATTTCCGCATACCCATTCAGGAAAGGCATTGTTCATATGATGCTGTTGCGATCCACCACCATCCCACTGTTCCGGAGTGTTAGTCTTCCCCTGTGTAACCCAGTAACCAAAACCTGGTCCTGTGGAGTTGGTGTGAATTCTTCCCACCAGGTCATCCCTCCCATATTTTGACAACACCTGAAGCATGTATCCATGTGCATTCTGTCCGCAATTTATGTGGTAACCACTGCTTACGATACTATTAATCAGGGCATTTAAGACACTGGTCTCTTCACCGGAAGGTTGCATTCCGTGATGTAATGGCACCGCATTAGCAGTCTGCTGGCTGCCGTAATTATGTTTTGAAAAATCAAAATATTTTTTATTGAATGCGTTTTTGATGTTATCTGAAAGCGTGCTGAAATTCTTCGCGTCCTCAGTAATGCCAAGAACCGCAGCCCATTTCTGCATTGAAGTTACAAAATCATAATATATGCACGTTTCAATAAATTTAGTGCTCACCGTATCAGGATCCAGCCAGTCGCCAAGTCCGTATCCCACCAAATAACCAGACGATCGTGACGTTATATATGCAAGTGATTTTTTGGCAACCTCATATTGTCTTTGAAGTATTGCGGTATCTCCATACTGTTGGTACATTAACCAGGGGAATCTCATTGAAGAAATATCATAAAAAGGACTACATGAGAAAGCGCTTGTTGTATCCAATGGTTCCCTGTAAAAGGGAGACATACCTGGGATCCATCCTGCTTCCTGCTGCGATTCGGTTATATCCCTGTTAATTTTTCCAAACAGCGTTTGAACATCGAATAAAACCGGGAAGGAAGGGCTTGTAAAATTAATATCATTCATCCACGCAGCTTTCTCACGGTGAGGACAATCTGTAATGCATGAATACAGATTAGACATAATGCCCTGCTTGTTGATGGCAAAAATCTTATTGTACATTGAATCTGAACTTGTGAACGTTCCCGCTGTTTTGGCCGAACTACTTAACACATACCCCCTTGCACCAGCTAAGTAGGGCAGGCTGCCTCCTCTTTTAAGAGATATGTCACTGACAGTAATTGTACGTTGTCCGAAGTAGTAAAATTTTGGTCTGAACACTTCTGACTTGCTCCCATTCAATGTATACCGGCAATATGTATTGTATTTGCCGGTACCATCATCCATAGTTACAGTTACTGATTGTCCTGAAGATCCACTGACCGTAATATCAAAAATCCCGGCATATGTCTTCCCAAAAACGATATCAACATTATTTCCATTTTGAACCATGGAAATCGGATACAATGTATCCACAACTTTTACAGGAGGCTGTGACTGTGCATATAATCTTCCTCCGGGTGAAGTTGTTGTTATAGCATTTGCCCAGCTTGAGTCATCGTATCCGGCGGTTTCCCATCCGGTCTTCTCTTTTCGGGAATCATAGTCCTCTCCTCCAAACACAGTTGAGAATGTAATCGGACCTGAAGCCGTTTTCCAGGTTGCATCGCTTTTTATATTTTCTGAAGTTCCGTCAGCATAATGAATAATTAACTCCATGATCATACGTTTTACTCCATCCGAATGATTGGAATAGCCATAGTATCTTTCACCTTGTTTTTTTATGTCTATAAATCCGTCAGCAAGCCATACACCTATTGCATTATTCCCATTCTGCAAGAGGCTTGTAACATCAAAAGTAACATACTGCTGCGATTTGGAATATTCTGTCCAGCCGGGATCCAGTTCATGGTCTCCGACTTTCAATCCGTTTAAATGCAGCTCAAATTGTCCGACACCGCATATGTTCGCAATTGCATAACTTATCGTCTTACTGATACTAAACTGCTTCCGCAGCATATACGGTTCTGATGTAATATTGCTTCCTGCCTTAATCCAGTTTGCAGTCCAGCCGGATTGATTCAAAAATCCTGTAATAAATGATTTACCCGCGCTCCATGCGGTCTGTTTATTGTCTTTATCCCAGGCAGCCACTTTCCACCAGTATTTTGTGTTGCTTAGTAAAGCGGTACCTGCAAATTTCACTCCGTATTGATTTGAAGATGTAACTTTTCCGCTGTCCCAGATGTCACCTGTATTTGCCTCTATTTTCTTTTCATTTGAAGCTACTATTATCCTGTACGCTGTCTGTCGTTCTCCTCTTTCGGGGCCATCAAGGTACCAGGCAAAGCTTGGATTGGGCATATCAATTCCAAGCTGATCAGTGTTGTCCTGAACTCTCAGGTTTGTCGGTTCCACTGAATTCGCCGCCAGTAAAAAATTAAAGCTGCTGAGTATTACAACAATTAGGAGAACTCTGTTTGTCTTATTCATAGGTCAGTAAAGAATGAACCAGGATTAAAGATAGGGGAAATTGAAACCTGCACTCATGTATAAATTACTACTTCACGCTCTGCGTCCCAGTCCATTCCCTTAACATACATGTTGTACATTCCAGGTTGGGAGAATCCGTCCCAAACAACCTGGTGTGTTCCTGATTCAAGGTCATCAGCATGCATTCTCCATACTACTTCACCCTGATTGTTAAGGATATCCACAAAAACGTCACCCTTATCAGGAACATTGACCTCCATAACGACATTATTTTTAGAGTCAGTTCCAATAGCTTTGATAGAGGGTACTTCTGCCTTTGATAATGAACCTTTTTTCCATGCGCTGTAATCAAAAGGCTCATCGCACATATGATACCTGGCCTCATTCATTCCATTGGTATTCCGGCTAAGATAATAGGTAAGCAGAGGTGTTCTTTTCAATGAATCCAGTTTAACCTTTGTAGCCTGGCTGTCTTTCCATAGATATACCGGAATATCATACGGATCCAGAACATTTGAAAGACCTCTTTCTATACCAAGATGGAAAAGTCCGAAGTTTCCGGGTTCATGTCCTGCGAGCCAGTGGGCAATAATATCTACGCGGAAAGCATCTTTTCCGAATATAATATTGTTACTCATAAAATCCATAGCTTTACCATTATGCGGTCCGCCCTGAAAACCATCACCATCGCGCCCGTAAACTCCTTCAACCATGTTTATTCCGGTAGGTGTAATACTAAAGGAATCTAACATTCTCTGTGCCCATTGCTCCATCCAGAAGCCGGCTTCAAATGGAGGTTTGTCCATTTTTTCAGACCACCGCGGAATACCTGCCTGAACATGTTTCTTATGCAATTCACCAACTCTTGCCAGGTAATCAGGCTGGAAAAACTTATGGTACCGCTTATCATACGATTTGAAAATGTCAACTGTTCCTGCGCAGTACGAGTGAAATTTCTTTCCCGTTATTCCCTGCAGATTTTTAATTGAACCTGTAATCCCCATCTGGTGGGCTTTAAACTTCGCAATATTTATCAGGAATGTATCAGGGGCAGTCATTGGAGCCATAAAACCCACTTCCTTAAATACAACACCGTCAACTTTTTTGAAAATAATATCATCTCCAAGATCCCAGTAATCCTTTGAAGTCAGGTCTCTCAGATCAAATTTATTTCTTTCAGCCATTTCGGTATATCCGTTCGATTTCCAGAGAAATGCGCAGGCACATTCCCTTAAATAGAAATCTTTTGGACCTTTGGTTTTAACTCCATTCAGATATCCCTCAATAAAATTCAGATCAGTATTAATCCCCATATTAGCCAGGGGATCCTTTTTGTCGATACTCATGCAAGTCCAGTTGGGCTTGCAGGTTATCTTAGTCATGTTTGAATATCCTTTGCTACCGGAAGTTTTAACAAACATTTCATCAGCCAGTTTATAAGCAGCATCATAAATGCCCTTTTTGTCTGTTTTTTCCCTGACTGTTGTCAGATTTATGAAAACTGCCTCAGGATGTTCCCTGATAAATGGATGGAGGTCAAATCCATCAAACTCCTCCGGGTATGGCTTTGCAATGGCGTCAAGACCGGATCCGGCTAATCCCAGTATACCTGCTGCTGATGAAACTTTTATAAAATCACGTCGTTTCATATGGAAAATCAGGTAAATATTACCATCTCCCTCTCAGCATCCCAACCCATACCTTTTACGTACATGTTGTACAAACCGGGTGAGGAAAAACCATCCCATACAACCTGGTGCTTACCGGGTTCAAGATGATCTGCATGCATTCTCCAAACAACTTCTCCATGGCGGTTAAGGATATCGACGTAAACGTCACCCTTTTCAGGAACTGAAAGTTCCATCACTACCTTATTATTTGTATCTGTTCCCAAAGCCCTGATAGATGGAGTATCACTGCTGGCAATCTTTCCTGATTTCCACGCTGAATAGTTAAACGGTTCATCACACATGTGATACTTTTCTTCATTTTGTCCGTCATTATTTCGTCTCAGATAATAAGTCAGAAGGGGAGTTCTCTTTAAGGTATCAAGATTAACCAGCCTGGCCTTTCCGTTTTCCCAAAGGTAAACCGGGATATCGTGGGGATCAAGCACATTTGATACTCCACGTTCAATTCCGATATGAAATAGTCCGAAATTTCCCGGTTCATGGCCGGCAAGCCAGTGTGTTATAATATCTACCCTGAATCCATCCTTGCCGAAAATTACATTGTTACTCATGAAATCCATCGCTTTCCCCTTGTGAGGTCCGCCTGAAAAGCCATCACCATCCCGGCCATAGACTCCTTCCACGATATGCATCCCGACAGGAGTCACGCTGTAGGAGTCAATCATCCTCTGTACCCATTGCTCCATAAAAACACCACCCCCGTATGGCGGTCTGTCCATCTTTGTGTCCCATCTTGGTATGCCAGCCTCCATGTGCTTTTTGTGAAGGGTTGCAACCCGTTGCATATAATCGTCATGGAAGAATTGATGGTAACGTTTATCATAGGATTTGAAGATATCAAAGTGTCCTCCGCAAAACTGGTGAAACTTCCTTCCCGTTATGCCCTGAACATTTTTAATTGCTCCTGTAATTCCCATTTGATGAGACTTAAACTTAGCAATATTTATGAGGAATGTGCCTTCAGCGTTCATTGGTGCCATGAACCCTATCTCCTTGAAAACATTGCCGTCTGCAACCTTTTTAAAAATAATCTCATCTCCAAGATCCCAGTAGTCTTTTGATGACAGGTCTTTCAGATCAAAGTTATTCCTGGCAGCCATACCTGTCCAACCATTGGCTTCCCACATCTGAGGGCAGGCACATTCCCTGAGATAGATCTCCTTCGGCCCCTTTTCTCTTACAGATTTGAGATATCCTTCAATAAAATTAAGGTCGGTATTGATACCGATTTGTGACAAATGATCACTATTATATCCGCTGCAGGTCCAGTTGGGCTTACATGTAATTTTTGTTGAATTAGGATATCCCCCCTTTGCGGTTTTAACGAACATCTCATTTGCAAGCTTCCAGGCTGCATCATAGATAGCCTTATTGTCGCTCTTGTCGGCAACTGAAGTAAGATTTATAAAAACTGCTTCAGGATGTTCCTTTATAAACGGATGAAGGTCAAATCCTTCCTTCCCTTTTGTATCACTCCCTGCAAACGCTTCATATCCCGGTCCAACAAGTCCCATAATCCCCGCAGCAGAAGATACTCGTATAAAATCACGTCGTTTCATCTATTTCTCTGATATTTAATATAATAGCCAGCTCTTTATATAGCCTCTAAAACCTTAAAAAAATCAATAATCAATTTCAGCTAAACCCTCTTTAACAACTGCTACATAAAATAAAGACCGACTTTTCGTTTCCTTTCAAAAATAAACAATTATATAACCTGTTTGTTTCTGAAAAACATAATTATTGTTAAAAGCATCTTCCTCTAAGCACGGAAATTTATCCTTTATTATGTTGCCAGAGGCTGTCCCTTTGGCACTCTGATTGGTTTATGAACAGGCTTCTGTTCATGACGCTCAGCTGTAAATCCAGCTCTAATATACTCACCCATAAATATCTGTCCCGACATTTTTTCATTAGTTACCGTACCATAGAAAATGAACGGGATATGATCTGCAACATGCATGTCTGAACTGCTTAGTTTTACCTGGTCTCCATCCAGCAAACCAACCATATCGCGCATTGAAAAATCTCCTTTATGCGATCCCTTGATCCAGTTTCCATCCTGTTCTATGAAAAAGGTATGCTGGCTTTTACTGCTGTAAAACTCAATGTTGACATCCCATCGACCTGAAAGGTTGGTAACAGGGGCACTCATTTCCCTGGCTTTTGCGTTTGACTGGGTGAGTACCTCAACAATCCGGTCAGCTACCACTTTATCATTACCTGGCTGCATCTGTCCTGAGGATATTATAACTGAAGTATTGCCTGAATCATCAAGCCAGCTGCTGTGAACTGCGATTCTTGGCTGTTTTGTGGCCAGACTCTCCTTAACATCAGCACCGTTGATATTAAAGTTGTCAGGGTTCCATGAAATAATCAGTGAAGGGCTATGATTGGAGAGACCCTGCGGTTCTTCTATTGTGCATTTGACTCCTTTTACCGAGGAGACTCTCTTTGAAACTGTTTCCAGATATGTATGCCAGATCCTCATCTTTTCAACATGGTCCCTGGTTACCCACGACTCTATTGCAGCCAGCATTCCGAGCATCTCTTCCTTACCAACTTTATTGTCGCGACCGGGGCCATGATGTGGAGAGCTTGCCTGCCAGGCCGACATAAGCAAGTCTTTTTTACCAAGCAACAACCCGGCACACTGTGGTCCGCAAAGTGCTTTTCCACCACTGTATGCAACAACTGTTGCACCTCTCTTAAGATGAATATTGGGTACAGTAAGGTCTTCTGCTGCTGCATCAATCAATACAGGGATATTTTTCTTCCCTGCAATGGAAGCAACGGTCTCAAGAGAGAATGGCTGACCTGGTTCGGTCTCATCGTTTGCCATCAGGTAGATCATAGCTGTTCTCGGACTCAGCGCTTTTTCAAGTTCTTCGATTGTATCGACTGTAATTATTCTTACTCCAATATTACGAATCGCATGATCATATGCATTTCTTGAACTCCTCGGTATCACCACCTCCGTTTTGTCGAAACCTGCCAGATCGGGGATCCTTATAAGCTTTTCAGGATTACCCCCGGTTATGCATGCTGCTGTTACATGTTTCATACCTGCAGCACAGCCAGCTGAAACCATTCCCCATTCAGCTCCGGTAATATCAGCCAAACGCTGTCCCACACCGAAAGCAAGCTCATCATACTGCACAAAAAAGCCGGAGGCAGAGTGCATTGCCGCCACAACTTCAGGTCTTTCGAGAGAACCGCCTATAATTGTGTATGTTCCTACACAGTTTATTACGGGCTCGACACCAATCGACTGGTAAATATTTGGTCCGGCGGTAAGCGGCCCCCGAGGGGTTGCCAGAATTGATTCAAGGGGAAGAAAGCTTCCTGCAAATGGCAAAAGTGTCAGACTCTTAAGTATATCTCTGCGTTCCATAGCAATTTAGATTAATGTTTATATGAATTATTTCAAAGTTACCCGCATTTTATCGTTTTGTAAGAGGTAAAAAAATTATTTTGCCATCCAGTCGTGAGCAGCCCGACCATTCAGATCCCAGACGATCTTTCCCGCACGGATTGTCATTTCAGCTTCAAATTTACGGTCACCTGTCATCCTGGCTCCACCTGCATCAACAAAACCAAAATCGCCGTTCCTTACGCTCAGTATAGCAAGATCTGCATCTGCCCCTTCACTAAGCTGGCCAAGATCAGGTCTTTTAATTGAATTTGCAGAATTCCATGTTGCACGGTATATTATTTCCTGGATCGTCATACCCATATTCAAATATTTTGACATTATGTCAAGCATATTTTTCATTCCGGAGTTCATACTGAAACGATGCAGGTCGGATCCGAAAGAGTCTGGCAAAAGCCCCTGTTTAAGTGCAGGTACAGCTACTGAGAAATGGAACATAGCCCCGCCATGTCCCACATCAAATCGTATACCTTTATTCCGGGCTTCAACCACATATGGTCTTACAATACCGTTGTCATCGAGAATGCAGGTTCTGTCGACGGCAGTGCAAAAGGAATGAGTATATATATCTCCCGGCCTCATTCGTTCCAGTATACCCTCAAGAGGCAACATCGGAAGATGACATTCAAGAAGCAGGGGGACATTTGCAATTCGGCCAGCCTCAATTGCCCTGTCCAGAGGGGTCCATTCGCTCCCCCTGTAATGCCCTATCTTCACACCGACTATTATTTCCGGATATTGTTGAATGACAAGTGATGTCATATGAGGATCCATATCATTAATGTCCTCTTCCGACGGAAAGCCTGTCATTCCGGATCCTGCTATATTAAGAAATGCAAGTACACGGGTCTGGGACCTTTCAATGACCTGTTTCCTGAAGAGCGGAAAATTCCTCCATCCTGAAGTTCCTGCATCGACAACTGTTGTTATTCCTGCCTTAAATGTAATATCATCAGGAGACAAGCATGAAAACCCATCTGCAAATCCCTCTTTACTGCCAACAAATACATGAGTATGAGTATCTATCAAACCGGGTGTAACATATAAACCCTCCGCATCAATTACCTTCTTTGCACCTGAAGAAGGAATATCTTTAGCCACCTTTAGTATTTTTCCATCGGAAATTGCAACATCCATTCTGGAATCAATCTTATTTTTAGGATCAATTAAATGGCCTCCTTTTAATAATATATCGATTTCCTGTGCCTGTATCGAAGTAGCAACTGAAAAAACAAGAAATCCTGTTACCAGGCTGGCAGAAAGGTCAGACCAGATTTTACAAATCCGCTCCCCGACTGATGGACGTTTTACAGACATGGCTGGTATATTTTTTATTTTGACTCTACTGATTATCTGCAAGGTTATGGCTTTGCATCCCACATAGGCGAACCGGTTCCGTTAAGATTCCATACTATTTTCCCGGCGCGTATTGTTAGTTCAGCCTCAAGCTTCTGGCTTCCTTTTAACTTTTTCCCACGTACATCAAGAAATCCGAAATCGCCTTTCCTCAGACTGAATACTGCAACATCCGCTACACTTCCTGCACTTAAATTACCCAGATCTGGCCTGTTAATTACCATTGCAGGTTTCCATGTAGAGCGCAAAATAACATCCCCGACTGATAAACCCATAGCCATAAACTTTGAGAGCAGGTTAGCCATATCCTTCATTCCGCTATTCATACTTCCGACATGAAGATCAGAACTTATGACATCAGCAATAAAACCCTGCTGAATTGAAGGAACTGCCTGAGCAAAATGAAAAGCTCCCCCACCATGGCCGACATCAAATATTATTCCCCTTTTCTGTGCCTCAAAGATAAACGGCTTCACCTTTCCATTTTCATCCACGGGGACCTCTCTGTCCTGTGGAGCATTTGCATATGTATGGGTCCATATGTCGCCGGGCCTCAGATGTTTCATAAAAAGCTCTTCAATGGACAAGGGAGGATGGTGTTCACCAAGATCCACCATAACCGGAACGTTGGCTAACTTTCCTGCTCCTACCGCATTATCAACCTGGGTAAAGTCAGCTCCCCAGTAATGAGCAGACTTAACCCCCACAATTATATCGGGAAATAATCTTGTAATCATATAAGAAGTCATAACAGGATTCATATCTGTCACATCCTGTTCTTCAAATCTGCCATACATTCCCGCACCGACAATATTCAGGAACGCAAGTATACGTGTCTGGGCCCTGTCAATTGTTTGTTCCTTGAATGTTCGGAAGTTCCGCCAGCCAGCTGAACCAGCATCAACAATCGTTGTAACCCCTGCCCGGAAAGTAAATCCGTCGGGTGGCAGGGCATCCCAGCCATTGGCAACATATGATCCTTTATCTGTCCCGTAGAATGCATGAACATGCATATCAATGAGCCCGGGAGTTACATACATACCACTAACATCGATGACATTTCTGGCATTCTTAACCGAGATATCGGGAGAGACCTGAAATATCTTTCCATCTGTTATGGCTACATCCATCTTCGAATCAATCTTGTTTTTAGGGTCAATAACATGCCCCCCCTTCAGTAAAATGTCTATCATCTGTACCTGAGCCATAATGGCCGGCTCAAAAGAAACTAACAGAAGAAGCAAAAACACCCTGAAGGCTATATTAGCAAGCTTTTGGTTATCAGGTATTAACATAATTGGAAAAATATTTTAAAAGTTAATAATCATTTATAACCTCTTTAATAATAAGAATATCTCAAAAAGGGGTGGTTGTAAATGTACAAATTTTCATGATCGGCAAATTGAACCGGTAACTTAAAAATTGTTAAAATAAAGCCGGAAGCCGTCATATATGGTCATTTGTCCTCCTGCGTCGGACGTCATTTGCGCTTCGCGCGTCATTTGCCTTCGGCGTCATTTGGCCTGCGGCCGTCATTTATAGTCATTAGCGCTGCGCGCGTCATTTGCTTCGCGTCATTTATTGTCATTTAAGTGTAACTAATACTATAACAACTTAATGACTATTAATGACTATTGAATGACTATTAATGTCTTCGGTCTTCGGTCTTCGGTCTTCGGTCTTCGGTCTTCGGTCTTAAAACATACAGGACAGAAATTCTTCAATAAATAAAAACTATTCCTCCTTATTTTATACTTTTACTGTGAAAATTAAGACAGAAAACAATATGATGAAAAATCACATTTTCAGATATCCATGCCTGGCAGCATGCTCAATAGTTGTTGCAGCATTAGTGGGGCTTGGCGCATCCGTTTCGGATGAGAAAAACATAGCCAGTTCCAACGAACTGGTTATGAGCTTAATTACTTTAGCTCAGACAAATAATAGTATTAAGACCGGCATCCCTGCAAAAACCTATTATTCAGTTCTGGTTGATAACAAAAATTCAAAATGGTTTCTCACAGAACTGGGTATTGTCAGTTTTGCAGATAATAAATGGACTCTTCATAGTGAAAACAATAAAATCGGATCATCCAGTCTTAAAGATTTTGCATACCGGGAAAATCCGGGAGGATCGGAGTTCTGGGTAGTTTCACCCGGAGGGGCGACTGTTACAACGCTGCCATTTGACGACAAGACTGAAGCTAAGACCTACCATGCTGAAGAGGATTCAATTCTGAGTAACAATGTTGTGAAGGTTACATTTGGTAACGGCCCTCTCCGGTGGTTTGGAACCGATAAGGGCATAGCTGCATTAAGTGATAATAAATGGCTTGCTCTTTCATATGATGATAACTACCCTTCAGCAATGTTCCAGGAATTTCCGATTACCTCAATTGCAACAAACCCCGCTGGCGATTCACTATATGTAGGGACAGACGGTGCCGGTGTTGCCAGGGTCTACCGCAATGATGTGGATGGTATTTCAGGAGCTTCAGTATATGCGCAGTGGGGGCCGATAATTCTGCCGTCAGATAAAATTTTCAGCATTTATATTGCTGCCGACGGGACCAAATGGTTCGGGACTGACCAGGGAGTGGCAACCCATCAGGGAAATAACTCACTTGAAAACTGGACTGTATACACTACTGATGAGGGGTTGGTGAATAACTTCGTACAGGCGATTACTGCAGATAAAGAGGGCAATCTTTGGTTCGGTACAAAAGGTGGCGGGATCTCTGTATTTGACGGAAACAAATGGACCTCATTTACAACAGCCAATGGACTGAACAGCAACAATATTCTCTGCCTGACAGTTGATAAGGAAGGGGTGGTATGGATCGGCACAGATGACGGAGTTGCCTCATTCAGCGGAGGAAATTTCATATCGTACAGATAATTCCACTATTAAATATTAATAAGATATACTAATAAAACAACAGTCATGAATAAACTCTCAAGAAGACAATTCCTTGGCAAAAGTACCCTGGGAATAGGATCTGCTGTTCTGATGTCTCAGATTCCATTAGACAGTGTTGCAAATATTAACCCCGGTACCGTTAAACTGCCCGTCGGCTTTCAGGTATGGACGGTCAAGGATATGCTTATCAAAGATTTTCCCGGAACTCTTAAAATGATGGCAGGTCTCGGATATGAGAGCGTTGAGATGTGTTCTCCTCCCGGATATGAATCATCAGGATTTGGCCCGCTTATGAAGCTCAAAGCAAAAGAGATGAAGCAGATCATCAATGATGCAGGACTGATCTGCGATAGTTCCCACTATGGTTTTGGGGAGCTCCGTGACAACCTTGACGAAAGAATCACATTTGCAATGGAATCCGGTCAGAAACAGATGATCCTGTCAAGTTTCTGGATGCCTGAAAATGCAACTCTCAGCGATTGGTTAAAGGCATCGGCTGAATTAAACAAAATGGGAGAAAAATCTAAAAAAGCAGGCATTCAGATGGGCTACCACAATCATCATATGGAATTTGCAAAAATTGACGACACACTTATTTACGATGCTATTTTGAAGGAGCTTGATCCCGAATATGTCAAAATGCAGTTCCAGGTAGCGGTTATCAACATTGGATATAAGGCAGCAACCTATTTTAATAAATATCCGGGCAGGTTCATTTCCGCTCATCTGGCAGACTGGTCAGCAGCCGATAAGAAAGAAGTACCTGTCGGAAAAGGGGTTGTCGACTGGAAAGAATTCTTCTCATCGATTGAAACAGGCGGGGTAAAGAATATTTTTGTTGAAATGGGTATGGAGACATTCAAAGAAAGTGCGACATATCTTCACAGCCTCTGAATATTATAAAATACTTGACCTTCCATCTGACTCCTCGGTTGAAGAGATAAAAAAGGCGTACAGAAAAAAAGCAAGGCTTTTCCATCCCGATATTAATCATGCTCCGGATGCCCGTGATCTTTTCATACAAGCAACTGAGGCATATGAATTCCTAATTTCTTATCACGAAAGGATAAAATCTGATGAGCAGGAGTATTACAAGGCCATGGAGGAGTGGAGAAAATACAGGCAATGCCGGTCCCACAAGAGGGCCACAGTATTTGCAAGAACGCCATACAAAACTTTTAAAAACACCAGGTTCTACAGAACAACCAGAATCTTTGACGGTACAACAATCCTCTTCAGTTTTGGGATATCTATTATGGTTTTGACTTACACAGTTTATGGATACATATTCAGGCTCCACCACCCCATACCAGGACTTGAAAAGCCTTCTGTGTTTACTTTTATTATGCTTCTTCTTCTGGGAATTATATTCTTTGCCATCTCTTTCATTTATCTTAAAGCATACATGGAAAGCTCGAAAAAACAGAAAAAAAAGTTATAGCTGATGGCAAGATTTTTGTTTTTCTGAATTTAAAAGTAGATGATCCGCTGGAATGATCACCTTATTTTGATGAAATTTACAGGGACATCGAGTATTGAAGCGAAATATTCTCCTCGCTCAAGGATATCTTCATCTCCTTCCTCGTAATACCAGTTTATGACGAATTTTTTATGTTTGAGAGTGACGTAGGTAATCTTCTGGAGAATGGATATAAACATTTTTGCACTGGCGCTGTTAAAATAATCAAGAGAGATTTCAACACTTGTAACATTTGCAGGAGAAAGTATATATTCTGATAGCCACTTTTCAACAGGAGCAAAAAAATCAACTGCATTTTCATGAATTGAACGCCCCCTGATCTTTATTTTTCCTTCGGGGTTTAAAATTATCTCTGGTGTATTCTTTGTACCGGCAAACTTCAACTCCTCCATCTCAAAATATTTGTCGAAAGTTAATAATTTTCTGGAAAGCAACAGATACTGCTAATTAATACCTTGCCAGAGGAACGATGTCGTGGCCCGAGAACTCTCCTCTTAAGTATTTATGATATGCAGTTATACCTATCATTGCAGCATTATCCGTGGTATATCTGAATTCGGGGATAAACAGATTCCATTTTTTTCGTACCGCCTCCGCCTGCATTGCTTCCCTTAAACCTGAATTAGCTGATACACCTCCGGCAATACCCACTTCCATTATACCCGTCTGAGTGGAGGCTTTAACAAGTTTGGAGATAAGTATGTTTACAATCACATTCTGAAGCGATGCACACAGGTCAGCTTTATTATTATCTATGAAGAAGGGATCCTCTTTTAGCCGGTCACGAAGGAAATAGAGAAAACTGGTTTTTAACCCGCTGAAGCTGAAATCCAGTCCTTTAACATAGGGTTTTGCAAAGGTGAAAGCATTACTGTCTCCGGTTGATGCCAGCTTATCTATCAATGGTCCGGCAGGATATGGGAAGCCCATGACTTTGCCGCATTTATCAAATGCCTCACCCGCTGCATCATCTATTGTATTGCCTATCATCTCCATCTCAAGATGATTTTTCATTACAATAATCCTGGTATGACCCCCTGAAACGAGCAGACAAAGGAATGGAAATGATGGGATTCTTGTTTCCCTTGCCTCTTCAAGAATAAAGTGAGCCATTACGTGAGCCTGGAGATGATTTACCTCTATCAGCGGAACACCCCTGGCAAGGGCAAATCCTTTTGCAAAGGAGGTACCAACCAGCAAAGATCCCAGAAGACCTGGCCCGCGGGTGAATGCAACTGCATTTACATCTTCGGGCCTTATCCCTGCCTTAATTATTGCCTGATGCGTTACCGGAACAATATTGGCCTGGTGTGCTCTTGATGCCAGTTCAGGGACAACACCACCATATGACATGTGAATATCCTGGTTTGCTATCAGATTTGAAAGTACATAACCATCCCTTACAACTGCAACTGAAGTATCATCACACGAAGATTCTATAGCCAGGATTGTAACTTCCATGATCGCTTTTTTATTCGGTATATTTTAGGTTATTTTGATCTTTGGTATTTTAATCCATTCCAATGGCCAAAAATATTAAAAAATCAATTAAGTATTTTATTATAGTTATCGGCGTTTTTATTTTGTTACCGGGGATCCTCTATCCTCTTTTGCAGATTTCTGCTATACAGACATATTTGGTGAAGAGAATCTCTTCTCATATATCAAAAGGTATAAATTCTACAATTTCTGTTGGCAGAATTGAATACAGATTTTTTAACAGGCTGTCCATCGACGATATATTAATTAAAGATCAGCATAATGATACCTTATTATATTCTAAGGAAATTATTGCGGGGATCAGGTGGTTCGATCTTCAAAAAAAGACCTTCAGGCTTGGCAAGGTTACACTGGTAAAACCTGTTGTAGCATTTGTAACAGATTCAACTGGCTTGATGAATCTTAACTGGTTCTTAGGTTTGCTAAAAGATTCCCCGGATACGACAATAAAAACTGCAGCCAGCTTCTCTGTTGACCAGATCGATATCAGCGATGCAAGGTTCTCACTTATAAATCATTCAGCACCCGGGGGAAAGTCCATAATAGATTTCAACAATCTAAAGCTTACCGAAATAAATGCAATTATTGAAGATCTCAGTATAAAGGATGGTACCACATCTTTTGTCGTTTATAATCTTGGATTCAAAGAGACTTGCGGCTTTGCGGTTCAGAGACTGAGTACATCGGTAACACTTGCGAACCAGGATATCAGGCTGAACTCATTTTTTATGACCAGCGACAGCAGTATAATCAACATATCCAGATTTTCCATGCGGGCTGATACTTCAGGTTCATTCAAAAATTTCGCAACAGATGTAAAACTGGATATGGTTCTTGATAAATCACTGATAAGTACCTCCGACATTCAGTATTTCTTACCTTTGACAGAAGGAATACATGAATCGGTATGGCTATCAGGTAAAGTACTGGGAACAGTATCGGAACTAAGAGGGAGAAATATCAACCTTTCGTACAGAAACAGTACCTCCCTTGAGTGTGATTTTGATTTTTCCGGATTACCTGCACTGGAGAATACATTTATATACATAGGTGTCAGCAGTCTTAAAACAAATGCCAGTGATATTGAAAAATTTAAGATTAAGGGCAAAAGCGCATTTGTAATTCCACAGGCTGTCTACAAGCTCGGAAATCTTTCATTCGATGGAAGTTTCACAGGATTCACAACTGACTTTGTCACTTACGGCGAAATACGAACCAGCCAGGGAAACATCAGAACCGATATTTCTCTCAGACCTGAAAAATCAAAGAAATACAGGATTAAAGGGCTTCTTAAAGGCAGTGATATTAATCTTGGGGAGTTGACTGGCAATACAGATCTGCTGGGAAATCTGAGTTTTAATACTTCTGTTGATGGGTATGCTTATTCATTTAAAAAATTTGCCGCAAACCTCACTGGAAAAATAGACAGTATAGAAGTTAAGAGGTACTTATACAGGGATATTGCGATGAATGGGCTGTTTACTGAAAAAACCTGGGACGGAAGTATCAATATTTCAGACAGAAACATAAAGATGGATCTCCTTGGAATGTTTGATTTCTCCAATAAACTTCCGGAATTTGATTTCACACTGAACCTCGCAAAGGCAAATCTCTTCAACCTGAATTTTGACAAGACCGACACTTCTTCTGCAGCTTCAATGCTGCTTACTGCAAATTTCAAGGGGAATACAATTGATAACATTGATGGCGAGATAAAACTTCTGAATTCCAATTTTGTAAAATATGGAGCGAGCTTTGAATTGTACGATTTTTCAATCAGAACATTTAAGGAAAACGGTTTACCTGCATTAAGTCTTCATACTGATTTTGTTGATGCTGAGATAAAAGGCTACTATAATTTTGCAGCCCTTGGAAATCTTGTTAAATCAACTTTTTCAACACTTATGCCTTCCGGATTTAAGGTTCCCGTGCATCATAATGATATAAAAAAGAATAATTTCAGCTTCGAAATAAAATTCAAGAACACTGATAATATCAATAGTTTTTTCCGCACAGGGGTATTATTATCCGATAAAAGCTATATCAGGGGAGAAGTATCGCAGGACAGTATAATACGAGTCGAGGGAAGGTCCGGGTCACTTAGTTTCAGAAACAATATCTTTAAAGATCTGGTCCTCGGAGTCAATGTTTCCGGACAAGAGATGTCCGTCGGTTTAACATGTTCATCGCTTGTACTTCTTAAACAATCGGAACTCAAAGATTTTACAGTTGACTTCACGACAAAGCCTGACAATTTCATTTTTTCAGTAGACTGGGATAACAAGGATAAAATAATTAATCGCGGAAATTTTATTGCGAGAGGTAATGTTGTAAAAAATCCTGATACAGGAAGCTCAATTCTTACCGTTAATATCGATTCATCAAATATCTATTCAAGAAATAATCTCTGGAAAATCAGTAATTCCAGCATCATTTTGGATTCCAATTCAGTTGTAATAAATAAATTCTATGTAAAAAATCAAGACCATTATTACCTTGTCGACGGTTCCGTTTCAGAGAATCCTTCCGACACACTGAACCTGGAATTCAGGGGAATTGATATCTCTCCGTTAAACTTCCTGGGAAATCAGAATGCAATTAATGATCCTGATAAATTAAACTATGATTTTAAAGGCCTGTTAAACGGGAAAATACTTTTAACCAATGTATATAAAGATCTTCTGCTTGAGACTAACATTAAAATAAATGAGTTCTCATTGCTTGGCAATGAATTCGGAACAATGTCAGTTGTCTCTGCCCTGGACAGATCAAAAAAAGTTGTAAATATTAAAGCGAGCAATAACCTCGCCGGTCTGAAAATGATAGACATTACCGGATATTATGATCCGTCAACAAAAAAAGCAAATCTTTCTGCGGAGGCAAATAAACTGACGATTGGATTTCTGAATCCATTGCTAAGGGTATTTGCCTCCGGGATATCCGGAACAGCATCCGGAAAAGTAAACCTGTCAGTAGCCCAGAAGAATATAATTCTTACAGGAGCCTTGATGGCTGAAAATGCAACGTTGAAGATTAATTATCTTCAGACAAAATACAAGATGAACGACTCAATCAGGTTTGACAGGAAGGGAATAAAGTTCAATGATATCAGGATTAACGATGAGAAGGGTAACCTGGTCACCCTTTCTGGAAGAGTAAATCACAGGAATTTTAAGGATTTCACTGTCGATCTTATCATCAATACCAATGATGCACTCGTCCTTAATACAAAACCCAAGGACAATGATCTTTTTTATGGCACTGCCTACGCATCAGGAGTAACCACTATAAGAAGCGGTACTAATCTTCTTTCTTTTGATATCTCAGCCAAAACAGGCAAAAACACTAAGTTTTTTATGCCACTGAATACCGGACTTTCCGTATCCGAGTATTCCTTCGTCTCTTTTGTCAACCCCAAATTGAAAAAAGATGAAAAAAATAATACTGAGGAGAGTAAGTTGAAACCTCCTCCCCCACAGACCGGCTTTGATCTTAATTTTGATCTGGAAGTAACACCTGAAGCTGAGGCTCAGCTGATTTTCGATTCAAAGGTAGGAGATGTTATGAAAGGGCACGGGTCAGGTAATCTGAATATAACATATAATACAAATGGTGAATTTAAAATTACAGGCGACTACATTGTTGAAGATGGAGATTATCTCTTTACGCTCGGGAATATCCTCAATAAATCGTTCAGTGTTGAAAACGGTGGGAAGATAATGTTCAACGGTGATCTTAAGAATGCGGAAATTGATATGAAAGCAATTTACAAACTGAAAGCATCATTGTATCCGATACTTCAGGATGAGAATTACAAGGACCGGGTTCCGGTCGAATGCCAGCTGAATCTGTCAGGCAACCTGTGGAACCCGATAGTCGCATTCAATATCTATCTGCCGACAGCAGATGAAAAAACGAGAACGTATGTGCGTAATGCAATTTCAACTGAAGAGGAATTAAGCCGGCAATTTCTTTACCTGCTTGTCATGAATAGTTTTTTTGCCGATCCTTCAGCGGGAGTTGCTTCAAGTTCATCTTCCCCGTCCGGAACATCAGCTATGGCTGTCACAACATTTGAAATGCTTTCCAGTCAGCTCAGCAACTGGCTTTCACAGATCAGCAACGATTTTGACATCGGAGTAGTCTATCGTCCGGGGAGCGGCAATAAAGATATTAATCCCCAGGAGGTAGAAGTGGCTCTTTCAACACAAATCCTGAATGATAAGGTTGTTATTAACGGGAACTTTGATGTACCCCTGACAGGGAGCAGTGCAGATAATGCAAACCAGATAACCGGTGACTTTGATGCAGAAATCAAACTTACCAACAAGTTAAACTTCAAGGTATTCAACAGGTATAATAATCCCTATACAGGTAAAGGCGTTGACTATACACAGGGTATAGGTATCTTTTTCAAACAGGACTTTGACAGGTTTTCTGATCTTTTCAGAAAAAAACAAAAATCTGAAATGAAGAAAGAGGAAGAAATATCACCGAAGAACAAATAAAATCCAACATGGTTAATAAATTTTTCTTCATTGTTATTAACCACGCATAATAGAATAGCCTTTCCAACCGTTGTTTTAATAACTTCGCTGCGTAAAATCTCAGAGTGAAGAATTTTGGCTGCAGATTAACTAACTAAACCAACACGAAAAACAATATGGCATTATTACTTTCAATTATGCAGGAGAGCCAGGCGGCGGCTGAAAATGCGACTGCAATGAAACTAACTCTTCTTGATCTTGCTATTAAAGGAGGCTGGGTAATGATACCCATTGTACTTTTATCATTTGTGGCAGCCTATATCTTCATAGAGCGTTATTATGTAATCAGGAGAGCAACGGCCGAGGATACTAACTTCATGAACAGAATTAAAGATTATATTCATGACGGCAAGATAGACGCAGCACTTGCATTATGCAGATCGAATGACAGTCCATCCTCAAGAATGGTTGAAAAAGGCATAACACGTCTGGGAAGACCATTGCAGGATATCAGCACCGCAATTGAAAATGTCGGAAAACTTGAAATCTCCAAGCTTGAAAAGGGTTTTCCCACTCTGGCCACAATTACAGGCGCTGAACCAATGCTTGGATTCCTGGGAACAGTTATCGGCATGGTTCAGTCATTTTATGCCATGTCTCAGGCCGGAAACAACATCGAAGTATCAATGATGTCAGATGGTATCTATACAGCTCTATTGACAACTGTTGCAGGATTAATAGTGGGTATCCTGGGTTTTTTTGCTTATAATACACTTGTGGTAAAAGTAGAAAAGGTGGTTTTTAATCTTGAGGCTACTCTTACCGAGTTTATGGATATCTTGAATGAACCAATAAAAAAATAGTGCTCAGATGGCTCTTTCCCAAAGAAATAAAATAAGCGTCAACTTCAGCTCAGTAGGGATGACTGATGTCGTCTTTAACCTGCTTATATTCTTTATGCTTACCTCAACACTTGTTCATCCTTCTGCTATAAAGTTACTGCTTCCAAAGGGCAGCAACCAGACATCTGCCAAACCGCTTACGACAGTCTCAATCACCAGTGATCTTAACTATTATATTGAAAAGCAACCTGTTGCCTTTGACCAGATCGAAAGCGTTCTCAAACAAAAGCTTGGAACCAATCCGGATATCTATATATCTCTCCATGCCGATAAATCTGTACCCTTCGAAAATGTCGTTAAAGTTTTAGATATTGCCCAAAGAAATAATTATAAGCTGATAATTGCAACCTCTCCAAAATAGCGAACTAAGAAAGCTTCCTTCCGAAAAGGGAAAGGGACTGGCTGGTACCATTATAATCCATCTGGTGTTATTTGTATTACTGATACTCGTAAGTTTCTCATTTCCTCCACCGCCTGAAGCTGAAGAAGGAATACTTGTAAACTTCGGAACTGATGAGACAGGGCTGGGAATGGTGGAGCCGTCCCCACCTGCTGTCCAGGAAGAAACATCTCCACCTCCTCCTGCGAATAATGCAAAAAATTCTGATGAAGATCCTCTTCTGACTCAAAATGATGAGGAGGCCCCTGAAGTAAAGAAAATTGATCCTGAAGCAGAAAAAAAGAGGCTTGAGAAAATTGAGGCTGACAAGAAGAAAAGAGAAGAGCTGGAAGCAGAAAGAGTAAGAAAGAAAAAGGAGGAGGATGAGAGAAAAAGAATTGAAGCTGAACAGCAGCGCCAGGCAGACATCATGAACAAGACAAAAAATGCTCTGGCAAATTCCAAAAATGCCGGTACTAATTCTACAAGTGAGGGGGTTGCAGGAGGCACTGGTAATCAGGGAGATCCCCGGGGATCAGTAGACTCAAATGTACGGGGCGAAGGCAGCGGACTCGGCGACCAGGGCATATCATATGAACTCCAGGGGAGAGGGTTTCAGAAGCTTCCAAAACCAAAATACGACTACCAGGGTGAGGGCAAAGTAGTTGTAGAGGTTACTGTTGACAGAACAGGTAAGGTAACCCAGGCGGTACCTGGCATAAAAGGCTCAACTACTCTTGATGAATATCTGTTGAAGGTTGCCAAAGATGCTGCTATGGAAGCCAGATTTGATTCAAAGGCTGATGCTCCTATCTTTCAGAAGGGCAAGATTACCTATATTTTTATACTTAAATAGATAAATTTTGGCTCAGGGCTCAGGGCTCAGGGCTCAGGGCTCAGGGCTCAGGGCTCAGGGCTCAGGGCTCAGGTGAAGACATCTGACTTCCGGCTTCCGGCTTCCGGCTTCCGACCCAGAATATCTATTTCTTCAAGTGCTCAGTTATTGCAACATTAAGGTTATCAATGAGATTATTATCCTTAATTACATAATCAGCTATTCCTTTCCTCGCAAACTCAAGTACTATCTCTCCCTTATCCTGTCCTGAAAGCATTATCACGGGTATCTCCGGACGAACCTTCTTTATTTTATCAAAAACCTCCATCCCATTCATTAATTCCTTGTTGCCGCGGACAAAAAAGTAGTCGAGGATTATAAGATCCGGGTTTCTGTTTAAGGCATTAAGACAATCATCGCCATTTTCAAAAGCTTCAACAAGATAGCCTTCCGAGGTAAATCTCTTAACAACCAGTGTGTTAATCAAAGGATCGTCATCAACCATAAAAATAAGCTTCTGAGTAGTCATCGATAAAATAATTGATAAAATGCTGTTTCAAAGATAAAATTAAAAACGTATAAAAATAGTCACTTTAAAATTTGATTAAGGTAAAAATTCAGGATTCAACTCCATTTGTTCATGCAGCCATTCATAACCCATGTTCCGAACCGGATTGTTAATAATTTCAATCAGTTGTTAACTATTTCCACGTTCCGGCAAACTGCAAATACCCAGATTGCAGTATATTTGGCTGGGATAGAGGTTGTACTCTGCAGATAGTCAAACATTTGATTGCCATGTAATAAATAACCTATAAATCAAGATAATTAATTTAATACTTTTAATTTAAACTACGGACAAAATGAAACAAATTTTAAAGTTCTTTACCATTGCAGTCGTTATGATTGCTTTCACAGCAAATGCTTTTGGTCAGGCTACCGCTACAGCAACTGCTACTATCGTTTCTCCCATTACAATTGTCAGGGTCAATGACATGAATTTTGGAAACGTTGTTACCAGCGCTGCTACCGGAACAGTCGTATTGACACCAGCCTCGACAAGATCAACAACCGGCGGCGCATCTATCCTTGCTGCTCAACCCGGAACTGTTACTGCAGCTTCTTTTACTGTAGGTGGCACAGCTGGCTTTACCTATTCAATCTCTCTTCCTGCTTCAGTATCGATTGATGATCCGGGACTTGGTGCTCCGATGACCGTCGATACCTTCACCAGTACTCCAACACCAACCGGGACTATAGGTGCTGGCGGAACTGAGACGCTTTCAGTTGGGGCTACCTTAAATGTTGGAGCCAGTCAGGTTGGCGGTGTCTATACATCAGCTGCCCCATTTACTGTCACAGTAAATTATAACTAATCTAAGTTTAGTTACCTGAAGTTTTAATTCTAAAAATAAACATAATGAAGAGGCTATACAATTTCATATTAAGCCTGTCATGTTTATTATATTTAACCGGAGGTGTGGTATATTCGCAGACCGCGCCTCCGGCCTCTGCAACGGGACATATTTTCGCTGAGATTATACCTATGTTCACGGCAATTGAGACGGCGCAGCTGAATTTTGGGAGATTTGCACCGGGCCCCCAGGGAGGGGAGATAATACTATCTCCCGCCAGCACTGTCTCCGTCCTGGGAGGAGTATATAAAGGTGCCGGAACACCCAATGCAGCGAGCTTTTACATTTCAGGAGATGTTGATGCTGCCTATACAATTACATTGCCTGCAGGTCCTGTTTTTCTTACACATATATCAAATGCAAAAACTATGAAGATCGAGAACTGGATGTCAATACCAGCTCCAGGTACGGGAGCTGGCAAGCTGCAGGATGGCTTCCAGGTGGTATATGTTGGCGCAACACTTAAAATTGGCTCACTTATTGACAATCCGGTTGGTATCTATACCGGCACCTATACAATTACATTTGACTTTAACTAGACGGGAATTTAAAGATTAGATCCAATGGCGCAATCCAGATTGTCCAATTTTAAACCACTACTTTACTCGGCCAAAATAAAATCGTCTGTGATTTTTTTTGCAGGATTGGCAGGATTCTTAACATTATCTATAAATAATTCATCAGCCCAGGGAAATCTTCTGATCACCCCCAAAAGAGTTGTCTTCGAGGGTTCAAAAAGATCCATTGACCTTAACCTGGCAAATAACGGACAGGATAGTGCTACCTATGCAATCTCGATTGTCCAGATCAGGATGAAAGAAGAAGGAGGATTCGAGACGATTACCGAACCTGATCCGGGACAGCAGTTTGCAGATAAGAATATCAGGTTTTTCCCAAGGGCAGTAACCCTTGGACCAAATGAGGCGCAGGTGGTAAAGGTTCAGGTTATAAAGCTTAATGAGCTGGCAGCCGGTGAATACCGGTCACATTTTTATTTCAGGGCAGTGCCTAAAACCGCTCCTCTCGGCGAGAAAGAGACCAATATTGATACCACGACGATCTCTGTTAAGTTAACACCCATATTTGGAATAACAATTCCTGTTATTATAAGGGTCGGGGAAAACAATTCAAAAGTTACCTTGTCTGAACTTTCATTTCATACAGTAAATGATACAATTCCCAGCCTCAGCCTGACATTGAACCGTACAGGTACAATGTCGGTATATGGTGACCTCACTGCTGATCATGTATCTTCACAGGGTAAAATAACGAGAGTTGGAGCCGCAAACGGAGTTGCTGTTTATACTCCCAATAGTATCAGACGATTTCAGTTTAATCTTAATAAAGTACCCGGAATAGACTATAGTTCAGGAATACTGAGAATAATATACTCAGCCCCTTCAGATGTAAAACCTGTCAGATATGCCGAAGCTGAATTAAATTTAAACTGACAGGAATAGGCCGGAGTGTAATATTAGTATTGATGATTGTACAACCTGTTTTATTACACACCCTAAATCAGTATTAGCTACAGGCTATTTTTCTGTTTATAGGGGTAATTTGAACAATATATGTCCAGCTCTGTGGTTACAAAAATCCGTTTAGCAGAAAAGTTATGATTGCTTCCTATTTTCCAAAACAGGTAACCTTGGGGAAGCGATGGATCAGCTGCACAGCTATTCTTTTAATTACGCTTACAACTTTTGGACAGGCAGTCGGTGATTATCGGACAAACGGGTCTGGGAATTGGTCCAGTACAACAACCTGGCAAAGATTAAATACACTTCCCAATAGCTGGGCTGCTCCAACAGCTGGTCAAGGCTACCCCGGTCAGTTTGCAACACCTTCTCAGGTTAACATTCGTAATAATCACCGTATTACTCTTGATGTTTCACCCGCAAATAATCTGGAATCATTAACAATTTCAAATGGAAACCAAATTTCTGATATTACATTTTCGGGAACAAACTCTCTGGTAGTCAATAATGCAACAACCATTACATCCAATTCAAATAATGATTATAAAAGAATAATTGTAAATGCAGGTACTTTTTCCACTGGTACTTTAGTTACCACCTCGGGTGGAAATACACAGGATGCTTATATAGAAATTTCTACGGGAGAAGTAAATGTGTCAGGTGATCTTACAATGACTTCTGCGTCTAACCTGCAAAATTATATCTTATTTACCGATCAGGGTACTTTGAATGTTGGAGGTAATATGGATGGTGGCGGTATTACCAGTACAACTGGTGGTGGAACAAATCCAACTTCAGGTACAGTAAATTATAATGGCAACAGTTCTCAAAATATTGGTGCTTATGAGTATTACAACCTGACCATATCAGGTGGAAACATCAAAACACTTCAGGGCACAACTACTGTGAGAAATACTCTGGATTGCCAGCAGGGAGTCATTGCCATAAACGGAAACAGCCTCAACCTTTCAGGAGATGTTATTCGTGGAGGCATTGGTACAGGAACAATAACAGGTAGCCTTTCCAGCAATCTTACAATATCCGGATCTGGTTCATTCGCTGACTTTTATTTTACCAATCCCAACGAAAACCTGTTAAATCTCACTTTAGACAGAACCGGAGCCAGTATTAATTTAGGCTCAAATTTAACCATTGCTGGCATATTAGCTCTGACAAATGGTGTAATCAGCGCTCCGGGAAAAACTATCAACCTGACAAATACAGCAGCAGCTTCAATTACTGCAGGATTAGGAAGCTATATTGATGGTGGAAGCATATCCAGAGCAATGATTAATTCAGGTGGCACGTACATATTCCCTGTTGGGGCTTCAGCGTGTGGTTCTCACTGGCTTTCATTCTCATCCGTATCAGGTACTGCTCCTGTTATGACTGTTACCTTCACCTGCACTGGCGCTAATACGGGTGATGCTACGATAGCTTCTCCGCTGCCAATAAATATCAACTGGCATCTGCAGAGAGCCAGCGGTACTTTTACTGATGCAACTGTTAAATTGGATGGCAGCGAAATAGATTTTACAAATACTATCGCCCAATCAGCTTTACAATCAGGTATTTATTCAAAAATTACATCGACGCCTGCTTCAGAAAGCATAACTGCTTCAAGTATTGGAGCTATAACGACAGATAAATGGCTCGCAATAGGTTCATCTAATCTTAAAACGTATTATTCTTACCAAACAGGTAACTGGAGTACCCCCAGTACCTGGACCCTGGACCCAAGCGGGACCACTCAGGTAGGTACAGCATTACCTTCCAATGATGATTATGTAATTATTCTCCCGGGGCGTACTGTTACATTACCTGCAAATATTGCAACTTCCGGACTTGATATAATAATTGAAGAGGGTGGAATCTTAGATCTTGCCACCTGGCAATTTACATCCGGATTATTGAAACTAAGCGGACAAGGAACATTAGCCATCTCCTCAGGAATTTTTCCCAATCCTGTTACCACTAATACCTTTATAAATGCCGGGGGAGGAACTACTGAATACCGAACTGCAATCAATTTACCCTCGCAGGCAACATACAACAATCTTACTATCAATGCAACCGGTTTGACAGTAACTCAAACTATTGACCTTACCCTTAATGGTAACCTATATGTAAAAAACGGAACTTTCCGGATCAATGATAATACCTCACGCAGGTTAAAACTTACTGTTAACGGTGATGTAACGGTTGATGCCGGAGCTCAGCTGACAGTTGGAACAGGAGTAACAAATTCAACGACAAATCCTTTAGGGATAACTGGCGGAACTTCTCCATTTATTAACTATTATGACCTGCAGTCTCACAGGATTGTACTGAATGGCAATTTCACCAACAACGGAACAGTACGTTTTACCAATCTGACTTATCCTGTTTTCAACGCTTTTCCGCCTACCACACTGGGAGCAACGTCAGGTTTTGCTACTGTTTATTTTCAGGGTGCCTCCAATAATACAGTTTTATGCGCAGGTCCTACCGACTTTTATAATTTAGTGCTTGATAAGGGAACTGACAAGACTTTTAAGTTAACTGTTTACACATCTGGCTCATCCTATGCCAACTTTCGTTTGTTTGGGGCAAATATAGCGGGAGGCGATGGCGGCGGAACTAATCCAAACCTGAAAAAGGCTTTATGGATACGTTCAGGTACACTGGTTCTTGAAGGATTGACAATGATCCCTTCACTGTCAGAGGGGACCGGTGCTGTCGAAGCTCCTGTGGCAAATCCTAATTCTGACTTTTATATCCCTGCTAATGGGGCTCTTATTCTTAATGGAACAGATGTAGTGGTGTTATCTACTGCTGATGATTATCGTGAGGTGAACCTTGCATATAATACTACCGGACCATCAAATGCATCAATGGGAATCTCTTCCGGAGGCATTGGTTGCGCGCTCTCTCTTTATGGGAAACTGCAGATTAACAATGGCTATCTGTCTACTCGTGAATCAGGCGGTATCATTACTTCAGGTGTTTCACCCGGGCAGTTTATATTTAACAACGGGACAGTTGACACAAAACAATTTCTGGGATCTACCGGATCAGCATCCTATGAACAAAACGGTGGTTTATTCATTCTCAGGGGACGGTTTAAGCGCACCCCTGCAGCCTACAGCTCAGTTGCAGACCTGGTGGATGTAACTGATGCCACTTTAAACAATGTGAGAGCAACAAGCGGTACCTCCGGAACATTCGGAACATTCAACCTGAACAATGCAAGCAACGTTTTTGCCATGTCAGGAGGAACTATCCGCATCTATGATGTATGCGGAGACGGATCAGGTGCTGCACAGCAGAAGGCTTTTGATGTATTGTCATCAACCTCAAATATTAATGTCACAGGCGGTTCTCTGGAAATGACGCCGGTCACAGGCTCAGTGCCGGCTTCTGATTCGCCAATTATGTTACTTACATCAACTCCAGCTTTAAGCAATCTGATTATTAACCGGATAAGCAGCACTTCAATAATTCAACTGAATACCTATCCTTTAGTATTACTCAATAATCTCACGCTGACATCAGGTACATTAAATGCAAATAACCTGGATGTTACAGTTGCCGGCAATATCACAATACAGAACGGAACAACCTATACCACAGGATCAAATACTACCATATTAAATGGTTTATCAACACAAACATTTACAGTAAATCTTGCATCAGCTTTATCACTAAACAAATTTACAATTGATAAAGCCGCCGGGAGTATAGTAAACTTCGCAGGTACCCAAACAGTTATTAATATAAATGATAACTTCAGACTGGCTCTGGGAACACTAAATGATAATGGAAATACCCTAAACGTTTACAAAAATATTTTCAATTCCGGTCTGCATACCGGAAGTGGTAAAATCTCATTTATTGGTACAATTGCCCAGGTTATCGATGGCAATGGTATCTTCAATAATGTAGAATTAAATAACAATACCGCTGTTGCTGCTCCTGTTTCTTTGGCAGCCAATATGACCATTAACGGGGTACTTACCTTTTCAAGAGATAAACTCTTTAATATTGGAATATACAATTTAAAGCTCAACTCATCTGCATCTATATTAAACGGAGGATCACTCAGATATATTCAGACAGCAGGTAACTCAGGTGATGGAGGATTAACAAAAGTATATTCAGCTACAACAGCTTTTCTCTTCCCGGTTGGAGCACCAACAATCACACCTGCAAGAGCTGTGAAATATACACCTGCAACTATTGGTTTTAACAGCTCTCCTGCTACATATGGTTCAATAACAGTAATCCCTGTTGGCTATGAGCATCCTGCGACTACTGTAAACGGACAAAGTCTTACATATTTCTGGAGCTTAAAATCATCAGGATTCACAGGTATTCCGGCTAATTCAGTTACCCATTCTTTTACTTATGACCAGACTGATGTATCAGGCACGGAAACTAATTATTTACCAACGGTATACAATCGGAATGCATTTACATGGAACAATGGATTATCCGCTAATATCAATACAGGAAACAATACCATATCAGATTGGTCATCACCAACAAACAGCACAAATTTCCTGGATGGAGATTATACTGCCGGCGATGCCTCTTTCAGCGGAACCACCAAATTTTACAGTATAGCCACGGGAAACTGGAGGGCAAATACAACCTGGTCATATACTTCAGGTGGTCCGGCTGTTCCGGCCGGGGCAGTCGCAGGAGTGAATTACCCGGGAGCTAATAGTATTGTGATAATAGAAAACAATAATACTGTCAGTTTCGGGACACCGGCAAATTATCTTACAACCGCGAATACAGAGATTAATAATTGTGCCAGTCTTCAGATCAGGGCTGGCTCTACTCTGGACATCAGGTACAACCCTGGAAGTAATTTCGGGATGGTCCTGTCGCTTCCCGGCGGGAATGGCAACTTCAGACTGACAACTGCTCAGGCCAGCGGTTCAACATTCACATTTCCTCTTGGAGATTTCAGTGAATTCAATATTAACCTTGGAACAACAGAGTTGTATTCAACTGAGCCTGGCTCAGGCACTACCTATTGGCTCCCTAATGGTACAACTACTTATGGAAACCTTATTATCTCTCCGCTTGGAGGCTCAAATATTATTTTCCCGAATAATGATCTCACTATTTATGGAAATTTGATTACAAGAGGTCAGAATGCGGATTCATGGTTCTGTCCTACATGGAATGGCAATTATCCTCTTGCCCCACTGGCAAGAATTCCAAAGACCATAACAATAAATGGTAATCTGGATATACAGGGAGGATCATTAATCTGGTATGGCAATGGGGCGATTACCCAGAATTTCATTGTAAATGGTAATGTTATTGTAGCTCCGAATGCTTCTATTGATGTATACAGCGGGGCAACAAGTCAGAATTTGTCAATTGGAGGCAGTCTCATAAACAATACCGTTGGTGGCGTTGCCGGTGGCACAACAACAGCACGTCAATGTGATTTTACTTTATTGCCTGTTACCTTTTTCGGAAACAACTCCGCTTTTATATCCAATACTTTAAACAATCCTATCACAATTTTTGATGTTTTAATAGTAGATAAAGGAACCTCTCAGGCGACAACCCTGACCTGTGATATTGGCGGGACATTAAGTACTCCTTTAAATAATTGGCTGACAATCCTGAATGGAACATTCAGGTATATGCGAACAAATCCATCTGCTGATTTTACTATTTCTACGACCAGTCCTTTTACAATTCCGTCAACAGCGGGTTTATACATTGATTATTCCAATAGTGGAAATAGAAATATACTTATTGCGAATGATAATACAGTTAATACCAACGATGTCTATTTGTATGGTAAGCTGACCCTGATCCGGGGAAATCTATATATAGGACAGATCGCAGCACCCGGATATAATAATGATATCGAATACTCAGGTGGAGGAGCATCAGAAATAGAAATACAGGGAGGAAATCTGGTAGTAAATGGCCAGATCCGTCAGAGTGTATCATCCACAGCGGGCATATTGAAGTATAAACAAAGCGGAGGAACTGTTACAATAAATGGAAATGCAGCAAACGCTACCAATGCAAAACTTGAAGTACTGAATTCAGGTGAGTTCACTATGTCAGCCGGCACCATAACTATACTACGCGGAGGTGGCGGAACGACATATGGTGACTTGTATTTACGTCCTGCCACAGGCTCTGTTTCAGGTGGAGATATCATCCTTCTTAACAACCTGAATGGGAACAATCAACAATATCTTCTGGATGCAACATTACCCTTAAACAATCTTACGATTACCGGCAGAACTGCTGCTACTGCAGCAACGGCCTCAGTCAAATTAATGGTCAATCCTCTGGTCTTGAACGGGAACCTGACCCTTACCAATGCTCAAAGTATCCTGGATGTAAATTCAGTCTACAATTTACCTCTAACCATTAAAGGTGACTTCACTAATAACGGAACATACAACCATTACAATAACATTACAATATTTAGCGGAGGCACCCAGTCTTTATCAGGCAGTTCCTCAACCGATTTTTACGATTTAAATGTAAGCCCTGTCACCAGCATGACTTTAAGTAAGGATATAACTGTTTTCCACAACCTCTCATTGGGAAATGGAACATTAGATTGTTTAACATTTCTGGTAAATCTAAAGGGCAACATATTAAACAATGCAACATTTACCAATTCAAATAGTACCAGTGGACTTGTCTTAAATGGCAGCTCATTGCAACGTCTATCCGGAACAGGAACATTCGGACAGGTGGAATTAAATAATAGTGCTGGCGGAGTTATAGATAATAGCATTACACTTACTAAAGACCTGGTTCTGAATACCGGAATCTTCGACATTACAGAATTTTTGCTGACTTTAGGGCAAAGCAGCAGTATTTTACCCAAAGGAACCCCTTTCAGTGCTTCTAAAATGATTACTTCCGACGGGGTTTGGAGCAATGTTGGCATTCAAAAGGTGTTTGGGATAATCTCTTCAAGCACAACATTTACTTATCCATTGGGAACTCCCGGCAAATACACCCCTGCTGATTTAACTATTACAGCAAACGGATCGGTAGGTTCAATACGCGTCAACAACATTAATAGCAGGCATCCGGCAATGGTGGATCCAACAAATGTACTAAAGTATTACTGGGAGGTTGAAAGCATAGGGATTACTGGTTTATCCGGTAATCTGCTTCTCTATTATAAGGCCTCAGATGTGGTTGGAGGTCCTGAAAGCAGCTATGTTGCAGCACAATTGCTTACACCGGGTACAAACTGGAGTAAAGCAGCCACAGGGCCTGGAACAGATAATGTTAACGAAACAAATCATACAATAACATTTAATTTCAATAGTTCAGGCAATCTGACAGGCCAATATACAGCCGGAAATGATGCCGCAATTCCGGCTACCGTTCCTCAATATACAAGTAACAGCGATGGAAACTGGACAGATAATACAATCTGGACACCTTCCGGAGGCAGCACATATCCATGCCCTGCCGGAGGGCCTAATGGGTTCATTGTAACTATTGACCATGTTGTTACAGCCAATGCTAATTATTGCTTCACCTATAAAACAACAATTAATAATACTCTGAAAGCTGTTGTTCCTTATTACGGCCATAATTTTGGTTCCGTATCTGGTAATGGCACCCTCTATCTTGAGAGCGAAGTTTTCCCGGCTGGAAGATTTGCTACATTCCTCGATTGTTCCGGAAACGGTACTATCGAATACGGAGGAACCGGAACTTATAATATCAATGCCACTCTTTATTCATCAGTTCCCAGAATATACATATCAGGAACCGGAAGCCGTATTTTACCTGATAAAGACCTGATAATCTGTAAACAACTTAAAATTGACGATGGCGGTTCAGGTTCATTGACGTTAGATAATACTACAAATAAACGCAGGCTTGTCATCAACGGAACATTTGAACGTTACAACAATGGGACCTTTAAAAGCGGCACCGGGACTTCTGCAGTTGTTGAATTTGCGGGTTCCTCGATTCAGACTATCGGAGGTATACTTGGTGACTTTACAGGTGCAAATGCATTCAATAATTTTGAGATAAACAATAGTTCCGGATTATTAATAAACAATAACGGCAGCGTTGAAATAAACGGAGACCTTTTGCTTACCAATGGTCTGATTTCCACAACAGCGACAAATAAGTTAACAATAAATAATTTTTCCGTTTCCTGTGTTTATCCCGATGGAGGAAGCGCAGCCTCATATATTGACGGGCCACTAATTAAAAAATTAAACCAGGGTGATCCGCTTTTCAAATTTCCCATAGGCAAGAAAGCTGATGGACTTGGTAACAATCTTGCATTGCGGGCTACTCAGACTGGTACACTTTTCTGGATTGTTGAATATTTCAGTCCCAATACATTTACAACAGTTGCAGCACCCCTAACGGCAATTAACGACAGAGAATACTGGAATGTAAGCGGTATACCGGCAACAAGTCAGGCCTATATAGATCTGAACTGGAATAGTTCAAGCTCACTCACTCCCCTGATGACCCAGAATGGATTGTCTGATATGAGGGTTGCGGAGCACAATGGCACTGACTGGATAGAAATAGCATCAGCAGCTGTAGCCGGCAGTGATAACTTTAACGGAAGTGTGGAAACATCAAGCCGAGCTGTAATGGTGTCCGGATCACGTAACTTTACACTGGCATGCGTCAATACACCTAAACCCAGGATAAAAATGTCACCGCCAGGGCCAATTTGCGGCGCCAGTAGTATACCTGTGACATTGACAACCACACTCCCCATTGTTGCCCCGTTTACTGTAAATTATACTGAGAATGGAGCAGCCAGATCAATTTCACCTGCATCATTCCCTGCTACAATACCAACTCTCGCTGGCGGAGGGGTATATATCTTAACCGGCTTTACCTATAATTTTCCTGCCGGTACACCACAAAACGGCGTTTACGATAATTCTTCAGTTACCACTTATGCCTTACCAACTACGTCAGCAGCTGGTACGGACCAGTCTCTTTGCGGAGCAACAAGCGCTACATTGGCAGCCAACGCACCAGTGTCAGGAACCGGTTTATGGAGTATTGTCAGTGGTACCGGAGGTACTATTGTCAGCCCGACAATACGCAACAGCATTTTCAATGGTACTAATGGCTCAACCTATGTTCTGCGTTGGACAATCAGCAATGGAACTTGCATCTCATCAGATGATGTTACTGTTTCATTCCCTCTGTTAGCTGCTCAACCTGCTGGTTTTTCAGTAAGTACACCAGTAGTTTGCCAGGGCAATTCCGGAGTAGTTTATACAGTGCCCAACGATCCGTCTGTAAACTATAATTGGAGTTATAGTGGCACAGGTGCAACTATTAATGGTACTGCAAACTCCATAACGATCGACTTTACCATTACGGCTACATCTGGAACAATAAGCGTAACAGCGACAAATAGTTGTAATACAAGTGCTCCTCAGAGCCTTGCCATAACAGTGAATCAGCTGCCAATAATAAATGTTGGTGGCGCAATGGCTTCAATTTGTCAGGGTGGTACAACGGCAGCTTTGGGAGGTTCATTTGGCGGTGGAGCTACTTCGGCTGTCTGGTCAGATGGCGGAGCAGGAGGTACATTTACAAACAATGCCGGCGGCACTCCCTTAACAACCACTTATACAGCATCTGTTGCTTTAGTAAGTCCTGTTACATTAACTCTCACCACAAGCGGTGGATCATGCGGCACAACATCGGGTAGTAAGCTTTTGACAGTAACAGGAACCAATACAGTTACAAGAACTTCAGCTATTGGAACTGATGCACAGACAGTCTGTATCAACACTGCAATAACACCAATAACCTATTCCACAACCGGCGCAACGGGCGCAACTGTCACCAATCTTCCAACAGGTGTAACCGGATCATGGGCAGCAAATGTTGTGACTATCAGCGGAACGCCGACTGTTGCAGGAGCTGCACTGACCTACACCGTAACACTAACCGGAGGGTGCGGAACAATTACAACTACAGGAACAATTGCTGTTACAGCGAATAATACTGTTACCAGGACTTCAGCAGCAGCTACCACCAACCAGACAGTCTGTATCAACACTGCAATAACACCAATAACCTATTCCACAACCGGCGCAACGGGCGCAACCGTCACCAATCTTCCAACAGGTGTAACCGGATCATGGGCAGCAAATGTTGTGACTATCAGCGGAACGCCGACTGTTGCAGGAGCTGCACTGACCTACACCGTAACACTAACCGGAGGGTGCGGAACAATTACAACTACAGGAACAATTGATGTTAATCCGTCAGTCGGGACTCCAATATTCACACTGGGTGCTTCCTCATCCCGCTGCCTGGGTGCAGGATTAGTGACATACACAGCTACGGCAACCAACAGCACTGGAATAACCTACAGTCTTGATGCTACATCATTGGCTGGAGGCAATAGTATTGCAGCTGCAACAGGAACTGTAACTTACGTAGCAGGATGGAGCGGTACCAGTATAATTACTGCAAGTGCTACCGGGTGCAATGGACCGGCAACTGCAATTCATACAGTAACTATTATCGGAACTCTTGTTTGGACAGGAACAATAAGTACAGACTGGAATGTTGCCGGCAACTGGTCATGCGGATTTATCCCCGATCAGACAACCCCTGTTCAAATACCTGATGTTGCAAATAAACCAATCTTAAGTGCTGGTGCTACCGGAGTTGTCCAGAATATTCTTATCGATAATAATGCATCCTTAACAATTGCCGGAAATTCACTTCAGATATCAGGAACTATAACAAATAACGGAACCTTTGATGCCACAGACGGAACTATTGAAATGACAGGATCACTGGCTCAGAATATAGGAGCAAATATTTTTACCTCCAACACAATTAAAAACATTATAGTCAATAATCCTGCAGGAGTAACCTTGCTGGGACCACTTAATATTTCCGGAATTCTCACAGCGCAGAACGGGAACCTGATTTCCGGTGGAAACCTGACCCTGTTATCAACGGCTGTGCAAACAGCACTAATTGACGGTACAGGAAACGGCAATATAACCGGCAATGTCACGATGCAGAGATATCTGCCTTCAGGCTATGGTTACAAATATTTCAGCTCGCCATTCCAGTCAGCTACTGTAAGTGAATTCGGAGATGACATGGTACTTGGATCATTCTCATTTTACAGGTACGATGAAAGCCGCACAGCATCAGGATGGTTAAACTATAATAACCCGATTAACCTCCTCAATCCGTCAGAGGGCTATGCTGCCAATTTCGGATCTAACCCGGCTCCAAAGACAGTTGATATTACTGGTATTGTCAATAACGGAAATATTTCAGTCACTCTTTATAATCACAACAATACAGTTACCCAGGGGATGAACCTGGTGGGAAATCCTTACCCCTCTCCTATTGACTGGGCTGCTGTGGCAGGATGGACCAAATCAAATATTGACAATGCCATATACTTTTTCAAGGCAAGTACCACCGATCAATATGGTGGTACTTACAGCAGTTATGTTGGCGGTGTATCAACGGGTGGCGTAAATATGAATATTATTCCTTCAATGCAGGGATTTTTTGTACATGTTTCCGATGGCACTTTTCCTGTAACGGGTACTTTAGGACTGACTAACAGCGTCAGAGTAACTGATCTTGCCCAACCTTTCACAAAAAAGAAGGGAGTTGATAATTCAATACCGTTAATCAGGCTCACCGCTGCATTTTCAGATGATCCGGCATCGGCTGATCCTTCAGTAATTTACTTTGATGAGAAAGCTGCCGAAGGGTTCGATGGCCAGCTTGATGCGCTGAAACTGATGAACACCGACCTGAAAGTTCCAAATCTGTATGTCGTAACTCCTGAAGGAATAAAACTCTCAATAAATGCTTTACCCCTGATAGCTGATGATTCATGTAAGGTACCCCTGGGACTTAAGCTGAACAGGGCCGGGAACGGGACAATTATTATAAAGATCCTGGATGTTGATGAGGCACTGACAGGCAGGAGGATCTATCTGTCTGATATTGTTGCAGGCACTGAGCAGGATCTGCTGCCTGATAAGGAATTCACTGTCTCACTTGAAAAAGGAGAATATCTTAACAGGTTTTTTCTGAATTTTTCCAATGTAACAACAGGTATTAATGATAATATTCATACGACTGATCTATTTAGCATCTATTCATCAAGTGGAATATTGAAAGCTCAGATAAACACCCTGACCGGTGACAGAGGCAGGCTTGCAGTTTATAATCTTACGGGGCAGGTATTATTCATTAAAGAGGTATATGAGACTGGCTATCTTGAGTTTAAGCCCGGAGTTTTAGAGGGTATTTACATAATTACCTATACCACAGGCCTGAAGAGAAGTTCAAGAAAAATATTTATTCAAAACCCATGAAATCTTCAATAAATCAATACCGCTTCCATCTCAGGGTAATATTGTCTGCATTATCATTGCTCTTCCTTTTTGCACTGCCTCAGGATGGATTAGCACAAGAACCGCCTCCTCGCCCGGTTGAGGTTACAGTTGTGCAAAGTTTGGGGTTTGGTGCATTTGCACAGGGTGCAGTCGGCGGAAGTGTTACCGTAAATTCGGCAGGATCACGATCGTCCTCAGGAGATATTATACTATTGAATCTTGGATATTCATTTACTGCAGCCTCCTACAGGCTGGTAGGCAATGCAGGCACAGTAATCTCAATCCTGAACGGACCAGATGTCTCTTTACCAGGCAGTAACGGTGGTTCAATGACTCTTCACATAGGTGCATCAGATCCTTCATCTCCATTTGTATTAATTTCAGTTCCTCCGGCATTTACAACAATGAATGTTGGCGGGACCCTTACAGTTGGAAATCCCGGATCCAATCCGCCTGGCAACTACAGCGGTACATTTGATGTAACACTGATACAGGAATAGAAACTGCATGATAAAAAACTGTCCAGAAAAAACAAAATGATGTTTGGCAAAAAAGCATACTCCTGTTTATCGTTATCATGGCGCATGCGTTTTGACCGGACATGGTTTTCAAAAACAGTTATTTTATTTATTTTCATTTCAACCACTGTAAGTACTTTTGGTCAGGAAGAGTATGATGAAATACCTGTCTTTCTTGATGTACCGCATGTAGGGGGAAGTGAAATAACCTCAGTGATAAGTGGTACCGACCTTTTCCTGCCTGTTACAGATCTGTTTGATTTCTTAAAAATCAGAAATGTCCCGGAACAGGATCTTGAATCAATTTCAGGTTTCTTCATAAATCCGGAAGCATCATATATCATAAGCAGAAAGGAAAATATGATCCGCTATCAGGACAAAACATTTAGTCTTGTACCTGGCGATCTGATCAGGACGGAATCAAACCTCTACCTCAAATCTTCATATTTCGGAAAAGTATTCGGACTTGACTGCAATTTCAATTTCAGAAGTCTGTCTGTTACAATAAACAGTAAGCTTGAATTGCCATTAATAAAGGAGATGCGGCAGGAGGAGCTTAGGAAAAACCTGAGCCAGTTGAAAGGAGAAGTTAAAGCTGATACTACAATTGGGCGAAGCTATCCAATGTTCAAATTCGGGATGGCCGATTGGTCAGTCAATGCAGAAGAAGAGATAAACGGCAAGACAGACGCCAGGGTCGGCCTCTCTCTCGGGGCAATGGTCGCAGGAGGTGAGGCGACAGCAAATTTATATTACAATAGCCAGGATCAATTTAGCGAAAAACAACAAAGCTATCTGTGGAGGTACGTAAATAACGATTTCAGAGCCGTGAGACAGGTAATGGCAGGTAAAATTGCAACTCATTCTATTTCTACACTTTACAATCCTGTAGTAGGAGTACAAATCACAAATACACCTACAACCTACAGGCGTTCCTTTGGTTCCTACACTCTGAGTGACAGAACGGAACCTGGCTGGATCGTTGAACTCTATGTTAATAATGTCCTGGTAGATTATGTAAAAGCTGATCCTTCCGGGTTTTTTACATTCGAAGTACCAATGGTATATGGAAATACCGTCGTAAAGCTTAAATTCTTCAGCCCATGGGGTGAAGAGAGGGTACGTGAACAGAATATAAGTATCCCTTTCAACTTTCTCCCGGTTAAAACTCTGGAGTACACTGCCAGTGCCGGCATCGTTGAAGATTCGATAGGGAGCAGGTTTTCACGTGCAAATGTCAATTATGGCGTTACCAGGAGCCTCACAGTTGGTGCAGGCGTTGAATATCTCTCATCTGTATTATCCGGTCCGGCAATGCCATTCGTGAATACCTCGATCAGAATAACCAATAACCTGTTGCTCTCGGGGGAATATACTTATGGTGTAAGGGCCAAGGGCACATTTACCTACAGGCTCCCTTCAAATATCCAGCTTGACCTTTACTATACCTGGTATGATAAAAACCAGAAAGCTATATCATATAATTACCTTGAAGAACGAAAAGCAGTATTGGCAATTCCTTTGCGGCTGGGTAAGTTCTCTACCTACCAGCGGTTTTCAGTGTACCAGATTGTTCTTCCGGGTTCTATATTTACAACGGGTGAATGGCTGTTTTCAGGCTCCCTTGCAGGAGTAAGCACGAACCTGACAACATATGCACTGTTCCTCGACCAGAATAAAACAAATGTTTACAGTAATCTGTCAATGTCTTTCAGATTACCGGCTGGATTTATCTTTATCCCGCAGGCTCAATACGGTTACACCCAGAAAGAGATAATATCAGTAAAAGCGGGACTTGAAAAGCATATCATGAGGCATGCTTTCCTGAATTTATCCTACGAGCAGTTGTTCAGCACTAACATGAAACTTGCAGAGCTTGGATTCCGTTATGATTTTTCTTTTGCTCAAACAGGAGTATCAGTAAGGCAATCCGATAAGAGAACATCATTTATCCAATATGCCAGAGGCAGTATTATTAATGATTCAAAAACAAAGTATTTAGGAACTGATAACCGTACCAATGTAGGAAAGGGAGGAATCTCAATTATTGCTTATCTTGATCTTAACGCGAACAGGCGCAGGGATTCCGGGGAACCCAGAGTTTCAGGCTTAAACCTCCATACTAATGGCGGCCGCATTGAAAAAAGTGATAAGGATTCAACAATCAGAATTCTTGGGTTGGAGCCATATACAACTTGTTTTATCGAACTCGATCCGAACAGTTTCGAAAATGTTTCATGGAGACTGCCTTATCAGACCCTTAGCGTAGCTATTGATCCCGAGATCCTTAAGAGCATTGAGATACCTATTTCAGTTGTTGGGGAAGCAACAGGTAATGTATCGCAGGAAAAAGATGGAATTAAAACCGGACAGGGCCGTATTATAGTAGGTTTTTACAACTCCGGGCTCAGACAAGCCGGGAAATCTATTACAGAAGATGATGGATACTTCAGCTATTTCGGTCTTGCACCCGGAAAATATATTGTCAGGATTGATACAACTCAGTTACAAAAACTCGGGATGACTTCAGAACCTGAATTTTTAGAGTTTAGTATTGATCCGGGAACCGAGGGAGATATTGTGGATGGACTTGACTTTACCCTCAGGATGAAACCATCTGATACAACCGGTTCAGGTCAGAAAGTCCCTGTTAAACAATCTGTGAAGAAAGATACAACTTATATGATAATTCACGAGGTCACCCAGGAACTGGTTACAATCTCGGAAGACAGCTGGGCTATTCAGCTTGGGGCATTTCAGGTAAAGACAAACGCAGAGGCCTACCGCAAAAAGATTGAAAAGATCGTAGGGAGAAATGCCAAAATTATTGTGGAAGACAATTTATATAAAGTCAGAGTTTCTGAGTTCACTCAGCGTGCTGATGTTGATAAGAACCTTGAAATACTCAGAAAGAATGGAGTAACTGAGGTTTGGGTGATAAGTCTTAAAGCCAGGAAACAACAGATGGTTCTTATAGAAAGGCAGGATACCGTAAGACAGATCACTGAAACCTTAACCAATCCGGAGCTGATTGGCAGTCAGGGAATTACTGTACAACTGGGCGCTTTCCGTGATAAGTCAAATGCAATGGAACTTATGAAACAACTTAAAGCCAGGTATGGTGACAGGCTCAGGTTAGTATTTGAGGATGGCTTCTATAAACTAAGGTTGTCAGGAATGACTGCAGTAAAACGTGATGTACTGGACGAACTGAATAAACTGGGACCCAATTTAGGCAAACTTAAATTCAAGGACATATGGATGTCTCCTCCGGTCGCACCGGCAGAGGCAGAACCAGAAACACCCGTAATAGAAGAACCAGTTGTAACTGCGAGACCAGAAATTACAATAGAAAGAGCCGGGAAAGTTCTGGAGATTCCTGATTTTATAAAACCTGGACCTAACCCTGCTATAATAACTACACTGATCCCCAGCAAAATTGCTAAACCTACTGTTCAGCCCGCGTTGACTATATCTATTCAGGTTGGTGTTTTCGACAAGAAATCGGATGCCCTCAAGGCTCAGCGAAAGATAACTTCAAAACTCAAATTAAGTGTTGAAATCGTTGAAAAATGGAACAGGTATATAGTACTTATCAGGGGATTTCATACCAGGGAGGAGACTTACCCATACTACCCTGAGCTTGCAGGTCTGGGGTATCCCGGGGTTTCGCTAATTGAAGAATAAAAATTGCAGGGACACAAGATCTTGTGTCCCTACATGTGTACCTACATGTGTCCTTACAATCCGATCACATTGAAAACAACGGGTATGACTTCATCATATCAATCACCTTCACTCCTACTCTTTTAATGACAGCCTCATCTTCAATATTTGACAAAACTTCATCTATCAGATCAACAATTGTTCCCATGTCGTCTGCTTTTAATCCCCTGGTTGTAACTGCGGGTGTACCGACTCTTATACCAGATGCTAGGAAAGGAGAACGGCTGTCAAATGGTACCATATTTTTGTTCACAGTTATATGAGAAAGGACCAGTGTATTTTCAACCTTTTTCCCGGTAAGATCAGGAAATTTGGTTCTGAGATCGATCAGCATAAGATGGTTGTCAGTTCCACCAGAGATGACCTTGTATCCTTTGGCTATAAATGCCTTTGACATCACAGCGGCATTTTCCCTGACACGCTTTTGATACTCCAGAAATGCAGGATCGAGTGCTTCAGCGAATGAGACTGCCTTCGAAGCGATTACATGCTCCAGCGGACCACCCTGGATCCCCGGAAATACTGCTGAATTTAACAGGGAAGACATCATTCTTTCTTCACCTTTGGGAGTGGTGATACCCCATGGATTGACAAAATCTTTGCCCATAAGGATTATTCCCCCCCTGGGGCCGCGAAGTGTTTTATGGGTAGTAGAGGTAACAATATGAGCATATCTTAATGGATTCTTCAGCAGTCCGGCTGCAATTAAACCTGCCGGATGGGCCATATCAACCATGAAAATGGCACCAATCTTATCGGCAATCTTACGCATCCTCTCATAGTCCCACTCCCTTGAATAAGCTGATGCACCGCCAATAATCATCTTTGGTTTCTCTTTCATGGCGGCCTCTTCCATCATGTCATAATCAACCAGCCCGGTCTCTTCTTTGACACTGTAAGCAACCGGCTTATAAAAAAGTCCTGATGAATTAACCGGCGACCCATGAGACAAATGACCTCCGTGTGCAAGATTCAACCCCATAAATGTATCGCCTGGTTTAAGTACCGTCATAAATACTGCCATATTTGCCTGCGCTCCTGAATGTGGCTGAACATTTGCATATTCGGCATCAAAAAGCTGCTTCAACCGGTCTATGGCTATCTGCTCCGATTGATCAACTATCTCACAACCACCATAATAACGGGAACCAGGGTATCCTTCAGCATACTTGTTTGTCATTACTGAACCCATTGCTTCCAGTACCTGAGGGCTTACGAAGTTCTCGGAAGCAATCAATTCAATACCATTTATCTGACGCTGGCGTTCCTTTTCAATAAGGTCAAAAATCAAAGTATCTCTTTTCATATTATTTAATTTATTTAAGTACATTCAGCTCTATTCCTGAGAAAACTCAATAAGCAAATCACGATAAGTTGAATAAATCCTCGATTTTGAAATGAAACCCACATAATATCCATTATCCAGCACAGGCAGGTTCCATGCGCCAGTTTTTCGGAAAGTTTCCATCACAGTATCGATGCTTTCGCGTATATCGATATATGATGGCGGAATGGTCATCACATCTCTCATACTCGTAGTTTCATACAATTCGTGCTGAAACATTATCTCTCTTACATCATCTAAAGATACCACGCCATCCAGAATATTATAGTCATCTACGACCGGAAAAAGATTTCTTTTTGAACGGGCAATAAGTTTTACAAGATCACCAAGAGTGTCATTTGACTTTACTTTCAGAAGATCTTTTTCAATCTCTTTCCGCCAGTCCATTCTGGCTAAGGCTGCTTTGTCCTTATCATGGGTTATAAGCTCTCCACGCTCAGCCAGCTGAACATGATAGATGGAATGCTTCTCAAAGCTTCTCGTTGTAATATAGGCTGCTGTTGATGTAATTATAAGCGGAATCAGCAGTCCGTACCCCCCTGTAATCTCGGCAATAAGGAAAATGGCTGTCAGAGGAGCATGCATTACTCCTGCCATCATACCCGCCATTCCTACAAGAACAAACCTGTTATCAGGGAGATCAATATTTATAAATCGTTTGAGAAGACTTGCAACAAAAAAGCCATTTATACCTCCGATGAATAATGTCGGGGCAAATATTCCTCCCACTCCACCGGCAGCATTGGTAGTGCTGCTTGCAACTACCTTCAGCATTATCAGACAGGTCATGAAGAGGATCATCATAAAAAAGCTGTCGGAGAGTGAACTAAAAATACTGTGACTGAATATAAGGTCGGAATTTCCCTGCAATAAAGCCATTATTGTGTCATATCCTTCACCATAGAAAGGAGGAAACAGATAAATCAAACCACCAAGAACTATTCCGCCAAAAATCAACCTCAGATATTTGCTCCTGATCTTCTCATAACTGCTTTCAAGGAAAAGAGTCATCTTCGAAAAATAAAGAGAGAGCATTCCAGAAATAATTCCAAGAATTACATACCAGGGAATATTTGAAATATTGAAAGAACCGGTTATATCGAAAGAAAATAAAACCTTATCTCCCATAAGGAAGTATGCCACTGTAGCTGCAGTAACTGAAGATATTAATAGAGGGACAATTGAAGATATAGTCAAGTCAAGCATCAGTATTTCAAGAGTGAAGACAATACCTGCAACAGGAGCCTTGAAGATTCCTGAGACAGCTCCTGCAGCTCCGCAACCAATCAGCAAAGTAATATTCTTATAATTCAGCTTAAAGAATTGTCCCAGTGCAGAACCTATGGATGATCCTGTAAGCACTATCGGGGCTTCAGCCCCAACAGAACCGCCAAAACCTATTGTAAGGGTACTTGAGATAAGAGAAGTCCAGGTATTATGCACCTTTAACTGGCTCTTTTTCTTTGAAATAGCATGGAGTATCCGGCTTATGCCATGACCGATATTATCTCTGACAATATACCTGACAAACAGAACAGTAAGTAACATCCCGATTACAGGATAGATAAGATAAAGATAACCGCCCGATTCAGCTGAAATCCCGCCAGTAAGCAATTTGTTTGTAAAATGTATGGCATTTTTCAGAAATGCTGCAGCAAGTGCAGATAACAAACCGACTATCAGACTAAGCATATAAACCAGCTTCACCTGGTCCTGATCAACAAACCGGCTTTTTATTATCTTTTGTAGAATACTATTTCTGAGCATAATTATGCAAATATAAAAACATTACCAATCCTTAGCTGTTTTTTAGTTAAGTTTGTCACCTGCTAAACTATATTGGAAATAAAGCCACAGGTGAAATAAAATCGATCTTTAAGGCATGATAAATTTCAAAAAATTCACTCTTGAAAATGGATTAAGAGTCCTCGTTCATGAAGATAATTCCACCCCTCTGGTTGCAATGAATATTCTTTATGATGTGGGATCTAAGGATGAGGATCCCGGCATGACCGGCCTGGCTCACCTGTTTGAACATCTTATGTTCGGTGGGTCAGTTAATATCCCGGAATATGATAAGCCGTTGCAAATGGCTGGAGGTGAGAATAATGCGTTTACAAATAACGATATTACAAATTATTACCTGACTGTCCCGTCAGAAAATGTAGAAACAGGCTTCTGGCTTGAATCTGACAGAATGCTGGGATTGGATTTTTCACAAAAAAATCTGGATACCCAGAAGAGTGTGGTAATTGAAGAATTTAACCAGCGATATCTAAATCAACCTTACGGTGATGCGATACTAAAACTGAGACCGCTGGCTTACAAAATTCATCCCTACCGGTGGCCTGCCATTGGGAGGGATATTAATCATGTTTCAAGTGTTGATCTTGAACATATCAAAGAGTTTTTCTTCTCTCATTATGCACCAAACAATGCAATTCTCACATTAACCGGCAAAATCACTTATGATAGGGCATTAAAGCTCTCATCAGAATGGTTTGGTCCGATACCAAAACGAAATATCAGGGCAAGAAGCCTCCCGGCTGAACCGGTGCAGGAGGAGGAACGATCACTGAGTATAGAAAGTGATGTCCCTTCAAATGCATTATATAAGGTTTGGCATATAGGACCCAGGAAGAGCCCCGATTATTACACTCTTGATCTGATAACGGATCTCCTGGCAGGCGGGGAAACAGGAAGATTGCATACAAAGCTTGTCAGAGAGAAGAAATTATTCAGTGAAATAAATGCATATATCACTTCTGACATTGATCCCGGTCTTGTAACAATGCATGGTAAATTAATGAAAGGCGTCGATATCAGGATTGCAGATGAATCAGTAAATGATGTTATAAATGGATTACAGGAAATAAATGAAAATGAGGAAGAGATTGAGAAAGTAAGGAATAAATTTGAATCCTCAACTGTCTTTTCAAATACCAGTATACTTAATAAAGCCGTCAGTCTGGCCAATTATGAACTTCTTGGCAATCCTGAACTGATTAACAGGGAAGTTGAAGCTTACAGAGGTGTATCAGCTGAAATGATATCTGAAACGGCTGAAAGATTTTTCCGCTCATCAAATTGCAGTACTTTATATTACAAATCGTCCAGAAAAGATTCATGATAAATAATCTGCAAAAAATACAACCTCCGGTTTTTCCTGTTGAAAGGGTGCTTATTCCTGAAGTGAAATCATTCAGTCTTAATAACGGTGTGCCTGTTTATTCAATTGATGCCGGTACTGAAGATATAATGAGGCTGGAGATAGTTTTCAGGGCAGGGCAGGTAAAAGAACAGATACCCCTGCTCTCTTCCACAACCAACATGATGCTTTCTGAAGGATCACAAAATTACAGTTCGGAAGAGTTAAACAGATTGCTTGATTATTATGGGGCATTCCTTAATATTTCCCCTGAAAAGGATCTGGCCGGTGTAGTCCTCTTTTTCCTGAACAAGCATATTGATAAAGTTCTTGAACTCACCAGGGAACTTCTTTTCAGGCCAGTCTTTCCTGAAGCAGAACTGAATGCCCTTATGAAAAAAAGACTCAGGTGGTTTCTGGTAAACAGAGAGAAAGTCAGTAATCTGGCTATTGATCAGTTTTTTGAATCTATTTTCGGAAAATCCCATCCCTATGGACGTCAGCTCAGGGAACAGGATTTTGAAATGATGGATCCTGAAATCATAAGAGATTTCCATTCTGCATATTATACCACTGATAATATGACGATCATCTTATCGGGAAAGATACACCCTAAAACATCAGAGCTTCTTAATAAGTATTTCGGGGATATCAACTCATCAAAAAAACAGGAAAAAGATATTGAGATTGCAATAAGAAGCGATAAGCAGAAATTAGTCCATATTGAAAAAAACGATGCTGTTCAGACTGCAATAAGAATAGGTTCCCCTACAATAAATAAACGTAATTCTGATTATCCGGGCCTAAAGATACTGAATGCTATTCTGGGGGGATATTTCGGATCAAGACTGATGAAAAACATCCGCGAAGAAAAGGGATTCACCTACGGGATATCTTCGAATGTCTCCTCTCTCAATCTCTCAGGTTACAAGGTTATATCAACCGAGGTCAGCCCTAAAAACAGCAGGCAAACAATTGATGAAATTATAAGTGAAATAAAAGTGTTGCAAAACATTCCACTTACCGAAGATGAGATGGCTGTTGTCCGTAATTATATTTCAGGGGAAATGGTTAGAATGTTTGACGGACCATTTGCAATAGCTGAAAGTTACAGGTCAGCCTGGGAATTCGGGCTTGATATTAATTATTTCCATAATCTTTCAGAAAAAATACTTAAAATCAAACCTGATGAAATAATTGAGTTAGCCCGTACGTATTATAATATCGATGAACTATATCAGGTTACTGTCGGTCCTAAATGAAAAGCAAGCATCTCAATATTATCATTCTTTTATTCAGTCTTTGCTATTACAGTGCTTACTCTCAGATTAACTGCACCGTACCACTCTCTCCGGTGCTAACATCTGTTTCCGTTCAACCGGAGACAGGCAGAACAGCATTTACATGGATATTGAGTGAATCGTCGGATATAGCTGCCTACATACTCTATTCATACGAGGGCAATGATGGATATGCTATCGATACTGTATGGGATCCTGCTGCAACCAGTCATATCATCTCAAATACAGCACCTAAATACTCAAGCATTTCATACGTAGTTGCTGCACACAGATTGTCCGCTGTACCCGGGCTCCCCGGATGTACAAGTCCTCTCTCCAACGTGCTCAGTACCATCTTCTGCGAGGCAAATGCAGACACCTGTCTAAAAAGAATCAATGTATCATGGAATAGCTATCCATCATATCCTAAATCAGTTACTAGCTATTCAGTCATGCTCTCAGTTAACGGGGGCAGCTATACTGAAATAACTTCAACACTACCTGAAATTACCAGTTTTACAATTGGTGATTTTATAACTGATGCAGAATACTGTTTATACATCAGGGCTAATCTTGAAGAGGGCTCATTTTCAACTTCCAATAAAACCTGTGTTTTAACCAGAATGCAGAGGCCTCCCGGATGGATAAATGCAGATTATGCCACTGTCAATCCTGATTCCAGGATTACAATTTCGTTTACCATAGATCCGGAATCGGAGATTACTCATTTCCTCCTGGAAAGAAAGACAGGAATGACAGGAAGCTTTGAATCAATAGCGCAGCTCCAGTCCGATAAGGGTTCTGTACTATATACCGATATGCAGGCAACTGTAAATGAAGCCAACCACTACAGGCTCTCAGCAATCAATAGTTGCAATAATCCCTTGACTGTTTCAAATATCTCATCCAACATTGTACTTTCTCTGGAAAGAAAAAGTAATGAACTAAACCTCTCATGGAATCCTTACCGGGAGTGGAATGGAATGATATCAGGGTACAAGCTGTTTATTGACACCGGCAAAGGTTTCGAGGAAAAAGCTGTCATTGGCGCAAGCGATTCTTTATATACACTCGATTATAAGTCAATTATGTATGACGTGTCTTCAGGTGATATATGCATGTATTTAAGTGCCTCTGAGGTATCAAATCCATATGGTATCAGTGGTATGAGTAATTCATCGCCAGTTTGCACTACACCGGTGGAGGTAATTACTGTCCCAAATATCTTCACTCCTAATAACGATCTTGTGAACGATTTATTTAAGCCTGTATTATCGTTTACCCCTGTCGATTATCATCTGATTATCAGCGATCAACACGGTTCTGTTCTTTTCGAAACAAGGGATGGGAATGAATCATGGGATGGATCAAGGAATGGAAATCCCCGGCCGGATGGAATCTGCCTTTGGTTTTTAAAAGTCATCACGCCCTCGGGAAAAAGCATAACCAGGACAGGAACAGTGACCATACTGAAGAATCCCTGAAGAAATACTGATATCTCATATTAATAGAGGCTATTACTTTCAACAGGAAGAGTTATCTTTGTATTCTGCACAAAAAGGTGTTTCAAAGGTTTTATGGGTAACAAGGATATTTTTGATGATGATGACAAAAACCATATTCAGGCTGAATATGAGACTCTTGTAAACAATCTTGTCAGGTGTAAGAAACCAGGAGACAGGGAACTCATTGATAAAGCATTCAGAATAGCCAATGAGGGTCACTGGAACATGAGAAGAAAATCTGGTGAACCCTATATTATTCATCCCATATCAGTTGCAAAAATTGTTAATCAGGAGATTGGTCTCGGAGCAAAATCCATTGCCGTAGCCCTGCTGCACGATATTGTTGAGGATACTGATTATACCCTTGAGGACATTACCAGGGAATTTGATCCCAAGATTGCCTCACTGATTGATGGATTGACAAAGATATCAGGCACTTACAATAAGGAATCCTCATCTTCAATGCAGGCGGAGAACTTCAGGAAGATGCTTTTAACCCTGTCAGATGATCTGAGGGTCATACTTATTAAAATTGCTGACCGTCTGCATAATATGCGAACCCTTGATTCCATGCCTGAGCATAAAAAGATGAAGGTGGCGGGAGAGACAATTTTCCTCTATGCTCCTCTTGCCAACAGGCTGGGACTTTATGCCATAAAAAGTGAGCTGGAAGATCTGAGCTTTAAATTCAGGCAGCCTCAGATTTACGAAGAGATAGCAGCGAAACTTAAACATAGTGAGAGAAAATATATCTCACTTATTAATAAGTTCTCTCTCCCGATTATTGACAGACTGACTGAAGCAGGTATAAAATTTGATATAAGCGGAAGGCCAAAATCAATCTTCTCTATCTGGAAAAAAATGCAGGCTAAAAATGTCCCTTTTGAAGAGATTTATGATGTCCTTGCCGTCAGGATCGTTTTCGAACCACAGCTTATTATTCCTGAAAAGACACAATGCTGGAATATCTACTCCATGATAACTGATGCTTATCTGCCTAAGCCAGACAGGTTACGCGACTGGGTAAGCCGGCCAAAACCAAATGGTTACGAAGCATTGCATGTAACTGTAATGGGTCCTGAAGGAAAATGGGTGGAGATACAGATAAGAAGCAAAAGGATGGATGAGATTGCTGAAAGGGGTTATGCTGCGCACTGGAAATATAAGGGAGATGAATCACCTGAAAGTGAACTTGATAAATGGATAAAGAAGATCAGGCAGATGCTTGAGAACCCTCTTGAAGATCCGATAGAGTTCCTTGATGAGTTTAAGATGAACCTTTTCTCCAGCGAGATAATGGTGTTTACTCCAAAAGGCACTCTGGTAAGCCTGCCAAAAGGAGCTTCAGCACTTGATTTTGCTTATGAAATTCATACCGGTGTGGGCAACAAGGCAATCGGTGCTAAAATCAATTATAAACTTAATCCAATCAACGCCATTCTGATGAGTGGCGATCAGGTCGAAATCATAACATCTGATATAGCAAAACCTGAAAGGGAATGGCTCTCATTTGTAAGGACATCAAAGGCAAAAGTCGCTATCAAAAACGCATTAAGGTCTGAATCCAAAGATATCTTACAACATGGTATTGAGATCCTTGACTCAAAACTCAAAGAGATCGGACTCTCTGCAAATTCAGAAGTCCTGAAGAGTCTGATCCAGCATTTTGATACATTAAATAAGGAAGACCTTTTCAATGGTATAGGTACCGGAAGAATTCACCTCAATGATCTTAAAAAGATTCTGAAGAAAGGTCCTGCCCCTAATGTCATTAAGTATTGGGAGCTTAAACTAATCGGTTCAAAAAAGCAGAAGAAAGATGATGCCGAACCAATAAAAAAGATTGACAAAAGTGCTCCGTTCCTCCTCACGGAGAATGTTGACAATTCAGAACAATCGTATGAAATTGCAAAATGCTGCAATCCTATACCGGGAGACGAGGTTACAGGGTACCACTCCCCGGAAGGAGCCATCATTATTCATAAGCCAAAGTGCCCTGTGGCGATAAGGATTATGTCAAACGAAGGCAACCGTATAATCGCTGTAAAATGGGCCATTCATAAACTTGTCTCATTCCTCGCAAGAATAGGCATGACAGGCATAGACAGAATAGGCCTCGTTAATGAAATCACTACAATTATCTCTTCAGAACTAAAGGTAAATATGACTAAGATTAATATTTCTGTGCAGAACGGGATTTTTGAAGGAACAATTGATCTCTACGTACACCATACTAAAGACCTGAATAACCTCATACTTAAAATATCAAATATCAAGGGTATTGAAAATGTAAAACGGGTTGAAGATTTTTCATAGTAACTTTTGGCTCTTCAATAATCTGAATCCATTAAAATATGTACTTTTGTTTTATTTTAAATTAGACCAAATATGATTAGTGACGATACCAAATTAACAGTAAAGAAAATCTTCACTGAATATCTTGAAAAGAAGGGACACCGCAAAACACCAGAGAGGTATGCTATACTGGATGAGATATATTCACGGTCAGGCCATTTCGATATAGAAACTCTCTATATCTTCATGAAGAATAAGAACTACAGGGTCAGCAGAGCCACTTTGTATAATACAATTGAATTACTGCTCGACTGTAATCTTGTTGTCAAGCACCAGTTCGGTAAAAACATAGCTCAATTTGAAAGAGCATACCAGTGCGGTCAGCACGATCACCTGATAGATATTGAATCAGGGAAAGTTATTGAATTCTGTGATCCCAGGATCCATGAAATTATCAACACGGCAAGCGACCTCCATAACTTTTCTCCTATATATCACTCCCTTTATATTTACGGATCAATAAAAGATAAATAATGAAATGCCATTTCATTACTCTCAGGGAGGCCCGGATAAGGGCCTTTTTTAATTATTAACAATAGAAATCAGATGGGCAACTTCTGAAAATATTTTGTATCTTGTAGTCCGTTTTGTATATCTGATAATGCGTATAACATGAACATTGACATACTGTTAGGCCTGCAATGGGGCGATGAGGGAAAAGGGAAAATAGTTGACGTACTGAGCCCCGGATATGATATAATAGCCCGGTTTCAGGGAGGGCCAAATGCAGGTCATTCACTTGAGTTTAATAATATTAAACACGTACTTCATCTTATACCTTCAGGGATCTTTCATCCTGATAAACTAAATATTATAGGAAATGGGGTAGTTATTGATCCAGGTGTCTTTAAAAAAGAGATTGAGGAACTTGGCACACCTGTCAATGAACTTGCAACACGACTAATAATCTCAAGCAGGGCAAACCTGATACTCCCCAGTCACAGAATACTCGATGCTGCGTATGAGTTACAGAAAGGAAACACAAAAATAGGTTCGACCCTGAAGGGTATCGGACCTGCCTATACCGATAAAGTCAGCCGGAACGGGTTAAGAGTTGGTGATATTCTTCATAAAAATTTCAGAGAACTTTATACAACGCATCTCAGGAACCATCTTATAATCCTGAAGAGCTATGACTTCAGATTTGATATTGAGGAATATGAAAAGGGATGGTTTGAAGGAATTGAGTTGTTGAAAAAATTCCAAATCTCTGATACTGAATATCTTATAAACAAACTTGCAGTAAAAGGAAAGAAAGTTCTTGCCGAAGGGGCACAGGGGACAATGCTCGACGTTGATTTCGGGACTTACCCATATGTCACATCCTCCAATACAATAAGTGCCGGAGCATGCACCGGACTGGGGATCTCTCCAAAACTTATAGGTGATATTTTCGGAATTTTCAAAGCTTATTGCACCAGGGTTGGAAGCGGACCCTTCCCAACCGAACTGAATGACGAAACAGGTGATTCTCTAAGGAATATAGGCCGGGAATTCGGATCAACAACAGGCAGGGCGAGGCGTTGCGGATGGCTCGACCTTCCTGCCCTGAGATATTCCATAATGATAAATGGAGTTACAAAGCTTTTTATGACAAAAGCCGATGTAATGTCAGGATTCAAAACTATAAAAATCTGCACTTCATATAATGTGGACGGAAAAAACTCTGATGAAATTCCGTTTAATGCTGATACACCCATAGAACCCGTCTACTCTGAACTCCAGGGTTGGGAAGCTGATATATCAGGTATAAAGGAATTCAATAAATTGCCCGAGGCACTGAAATTGTTCATAGAATTTATTGAAGGCCAGACAGGCGTTCCTGTAACTATGGTCTCAGTCGGACCAGACCGTGAGGAGACAATATTCAGAAAATAAAAAAGATAACTTTCCGGGTAATTAAACAGGCAAAAACTGAATCACTTTTTGATATAGATCCATGCATCAATTTCAACAGTGTCCTGGAACTGCTGAAGTCTTGAAATAGCCTCCCTCAAACTCTGATGTGACTCAGCCGAAACAAGTTCGAAATTACTGCCTTCCATCTTTATTACCTTTGTATCATAACCTTCCAGCCTGTAGGTATCTGAATGACCATTCGCATATTCAGGAGTAATAAAGCTTCCTACGATAATATTATACTTGCGTGTTTGCGCAGCAAGCTGCTTTGCTTCTTCTTCAAGCCTTATTGAATCAAGTTTTGCATTTTCAATGGCTAAAATCTGATCCTGTACCTTCCTGATGGAATCTGCAACCCTGATACTGTCCTGCTGTGCAAGCAGGGTAGCAAGAGTTTTGGCCTTTTTACCAAAGAATCCTCTATTTTTAATAAAATTACAGGAAGGTGCAACTCCAAGAAGAAATATTAAAAACACAATTGATAAATGTCTCATAATAAATGCTTTAATAATAAAATAAAAACTCAGAATCAGATATTGGCTTTGATGCTAATCAAAGATACAAAATATTGATTATTAAACCAAATCAGATAATTTAACATCAAATGAAGCAAAATACTGCGGATTTTGTATATTCGGCATATCAAATACTAATAATTTAAATACTGGTAAATGAAATCCCTGATCCGATTTTTTGATGAAAGCGTTGAGAAGTATAGTGACAATGTTTATCTGTGGGAAAAACCAGCTGAAAAATATGAAGGCACAACATATGGTGAAACAAGAAAACAGGTTTATGAATTTGCTGCCGGACTGTTAAAGCTTGGGATAAAAAAAGGAGATAGATTAAGCCTTATTTCAGAGGGACGAAACAGCTGGGTAATAGGAGAACTGGGGATTCTATATACCGGTGCTGTGAATGTTCCACTTTCAGTCAAACTCAACCCTGCAGAGATTAAATTCAGGATCAACCATTCAGGATCAAGAATGATTCTTGTTTCATCAATACAGGCGCTGAAACTTAAGGAGATCATTTCTGACTGTCCAACTCTTGAGAAAATAATTCATTTCGATACACAAGAGGAATATGCAGCAAATGAGATCCATTTTAATGAGGTGAGAAAGACAGGAAGGGAATGGCTTGACGAAGCAGATAATATGGCAAAGTTCGAAGAGCTGTATAAAAGCATAACCCCTTCCGATTTTGCAAATATATGCTATACATCAGGCACCACAGCCGATCCAAAAGGCATTATCCTGACTCATGGAAATTATGTTACAAATGTTTATCAGGCCTATAGCCTCATCGATATACCTTCATTCTATAAGACACTGCTGATACTGCCATGGGACCACTCCTTCGGACATACATGCGGCATCTTTGCCTTTATGGGAAAAGGAGCAAGTATTGCCTCTGTAAAAACAGGGAAGACACCTATGGAAACTCTCAGGAATCTCCCTGCATGCCTGAAAGAGATCAAACCTAATCTGCTTATGAGCGTGCCTGCCATTGCAAAGAATTTCAGGAAAAATATTGAAAAAGGCATCAAGGAAAAAGGGACAATAGTTGAGTTGCTTTTCAACAATGCCCTGCAGATTTCATATTCCTACAACAAAGAAGGATTAAATAAGGGCATTGGTCTGCAGAGGTTTAAAAAACCTCTTCTTAAATTCTATGATAAGATATTGTTTCGTAAAATACGTGAGGCTTACGGTGGTGAATTGGACTACTTCATTGGTGGCGGAGCCCTTCTTGATATTGAATTGCAGAGGTTCTTTTATGCTCTCGGAATACCAATGTATCAGGGATACGGATTAAGTGAGGCATCACCTGTCATCTCATCAAACTCGGCCAGCAGGCATAAGCTGGGTTCATCAGGCGTGCTGGTAAACAACCTGGACCTTAAGATCTGCGATGACGATGGAAATGAATTGCCTGTTAACCAGAAAGGGGAAATAGTTATCAGGGGGGAAAATGTCATGCACGGATACTGGAAAAATGAGGCAGCAACAAGAGAGGCTATTAAGGATGGTTGGCTATACACTGGTGATATGGGCTATCTGGACAAAGATCGGTTCCTCTATGTCCTTGGTCGTTTTAAAAGTCTGCTGATTGCCGATGATGGTGAAAAATTCAGCCCCGAAGGTATTGAGGAGGCTATTTCAGAACAGTCCAAATACATTGACCAGTGCATGCTTTACAATAATCAGAAGCCATACACGGTAGCTCTTATCGTACCAAACCAGCATGCGCTGAAACTATTTCTTGAAGAAAAAGATCTTACTGCTGATTCAGATGAAGGAAAACGGGCAGTTATTACATTAATCGAAAGTGAAGTCAATGAATACAGGTCAAATGGAAAATACGGAAGTATGTTTCCGCAGAGATGGCTACCAGTAGCTATAGGAATCCTTGAAGAAAGCTTCACAGAAGACAATGGCCTTATGAATTCTACGATGAAAATAGTAAGAGGCAAGATAATGGATAAATACCAGAACCTTATTGATTATCTTTATACTCTTGATGCAAAGATAGTTACTAACGACTGGAACATTGAGGAGGTCGAAAAGATGAAACTAGGCTGACAACTATAATTCCAATATCACCTCTGCTGACCAGCCGCAAAAGAATTTCGACTAAACAACAAGCCTGCTTTTGAATGGAAGGAACGTCATAAAATCGGCATGATGTACAATATATGCTTCTGTTGTCCTCTTCACCAGATCACCTTCATGTGCATGGGACGCAATTATATGACATACTTCGGGAGGCACTCCGCACTCCTCTGCGAGTGACACTCCGGAAAATGGATGCCTGAGATATTGACCATATTTTCCCTGAACAGCCTTTCCGGATGAATCAAGTTCATATTCAAGTAATTTACCTACATCAGCCAGGATCGCTCCTGAAACAAGTACATCCATATTCACCGGCAGATCAGCTCCAAAAAATGCATTCATCTTCTCTCCGCTTTCACGGGCAACATGCACGACACATCTTTTATGAGCCATAAAACTCACCCTGAGATCTGGCCCGCAGAGAAGAGTAAAAGGGATAATATCAAGATCCCCGGCGCTAAGGATACTTCGTTCCAGTGCCAATTCCCACGTATTGGCTGTCTTTTCCCTGAGTGAGATATCCTTTATCCACTCCAGTTCAGGCCATAATATTTTAACCCGTTCAGTCATAAATCGATGGTTTGGTATTACAATTTGTCAATGATTGCATTGGTCATGTCCACGGTTGAGGCTGCACCATTCTTTATTACATCAGGTTTACCCGCCATTTTCATCATATCGTATGTTCTTGTTTTACCCTCTGCTATTACAGTAGCAACAGCATTACGAATTCCCGATGATATAGTTTTCTCTTCAATGTAATCAAGCATCATACAGGCAGACTCGATCATTGCAATCGGGTTGACTATCGAAACTTCAAAATCAGCATATTTTGGAGCCGAACCATGTGTTGGTTCAAAAACTGCAATCCCGCCGGATGAGAACTGTGCACTGCACGCAAATCCAAGGCCTCCAATCAGACCTGCAAAAGCATCCGATACTATATCCCCGAACATATTTCCAGCAACAATAACCCCGTACTCTTCAGGATTCTTAGTCAGCCACATCATCTGAGCATCAATATTAGTATTATAAAGTGAGATTTCAGGGAATGAGCCCTTCTGTATCTCTTTTGCGAGTCGCCACATCAATCCGGAGGTCTCTCTTATAACATTCGGCTTCTCACAGACTGTCACTGATTTATATCCAAATTTTCTGGCATGCTCAAATGCTGCCATCAGTATCCTGACTGTCGCCTTTCTGGTAAAGATCCTTGTAGAAATTGAAAGCTCATCAACAGGTACGCTCCCATAGTTTTCCCTGAATTTAGGATGGGTCATCAGGGCCTGATGTACCACAGCTGGAGGATTAGTCCATTCTACGCCGGAATAGAGGCCTTCAGTATTCTGACGAAAGATAACAACATCCACTTTAGGCTCTTCAATAGTATTGCCCTTTCCTCTCCTTATAAAGTTAAGAGGATTGCCATTGTATGATCTGCATGGCCTCACACAGATATCAAGATTAAAATGCTGTCTCAATCCTACGATCGGACTTGAGTAGATAAATCCCTTACCCTGTAATTCCGGATTCAGTTCTGCTTTGGCTTCATCATTCGGCTTTGAGGTTATTGCTCCAAAGAGAGCAATTTTATGCTTTTCAATAAGATCAATTGTTCTTTTAGGCAGAGGATTTCCTTCCCTGCACCAGAATTCCCAGCCAATATCACCATGAATGTAGCTGGCCTTAAATCCGGCGGCATCGAGCACTCTGATTGCCTGATTCAGAACCACTTTACCTATGCCGTCACCCGGCAGTGAAACTATTGTTCGCTTTGCCATAAAATATTTATGTATACAGATTAAGGTTTAAATTGGTTGTCTCACGTAAAAATAGTTAAATTCTCAAATGCCATGATAAAAATTATTAATTTGATTGAATCCTAATGATATTAAATAAATTGTAAATTTGGAACTTTTTAGGGATTACCATTTCGCATATGAGCATCTTAAGCCAGCTGAAGCCAGAACCGATCTGGATCTATTTCGAAGAAATCTGTAACATTCCCCGTCTATCAAAAAACGAAGGGCAGATCAGGAAATATCTCCTTGATTTTGCCAGGAAAAACGGACTTGAATCGAAAGAAGATGATATTGGAAATATTCTGATAATAAGGCCTGCCTCTGTGGGTATGGAAAACAGGAAAACTATCGTGTTGCAGAGCCATATGGATATGGTTGGCGAAAAAAATGCTGATTATCCTCATAACTGGGCAAAAGATCCCATTATCCCGGTGGTAAAGGGCGAATGGGTTATGGCTATGGGAACAACTCTTGGCGCTGACGATGGGATAGGAATTGCCTCACAGATGGCAATACTTACCGATAAGAAGATTAAAGCAGGCATGATTGAATGCCTTTTTACAGTGGATGAAGAATCAGGTATGACAGGGGCAATTAATCTTAAACCTGATTTCTTTACCGGAAGAACTCTTTTGAATCTCGACTCTGAGGATGAAGGTATTCTTTATATTGGGTGCGCCGGAGGAATGGATACCATTGGTACAATGACATATGAGCCTGTTCCGTCTGCAAAAGGGGCTCTGGCACTCGAAATTTCTCTAACCGGACTGCATGGAGGCCATTCAGGCGATGAAATTCACAAGGGTTACGGCAACTCTGTAAAAATTATGAACCGGATATTATATAATCTGGCGGATCAGTATGAAATATCTGTAAGCAATTTCAACGGAGGTAATCTGAGAAATGCCATACCAAGGGAATCTTTTTCGACAATTATTATTGACAGATCGATCAGGGCAGAAATTCTGAAATGGATCGACAATTTCTATATCACCCTTACCAATGAATTCGGTACTATTGAGAAAGATATCAGGATATCTGTGAGGGAGGTTGATCTTCCCTCCTTCCATATGGACAAAAACAGCCAGAAAAGATTCCTGAGCACCTTATCCTGCTGTCCTCATGGTGCACTGGCATGGTCAAAAGAGATGGATGACCTGGTTGAGACATCAACAAACCTGGCATCTGCAAAATTCTCTGAGAATAATACGATCAGGATCATTACTACCCAACGGAGCTCCATTGAATCATCCAGGCACGATGCTGCAGCAATGGTAGAATCATGTCTGATGCTTGCAGGAGCTGATGTAGTTCACTCTGATGGGTACCCAGGCTGGAAACCGGATCTAAGATCCGAAATTCTGAGGTTAACACGCGAATCATACCGCAAACTATTTGCAAAAGAACCGGTGATAAGAGCTATACATGCAGGATTGGAGTGCGGACTGATTTATGAAAAGATCAAAGATATTGACATGATTTCATTTGGACCCACGATAAGAGGAGCTCATACCCCTGAGGAGATGATAGAAATCAAAACGACAAAAATGTTCTGGGAACTGCTTGTTAATGTTGTATGCAACATGCCTGTCAGTTCATAGAATCACAATATCTTTCAGGAATCAATCATATATAAGAAACTCTTCCTTGCCAGCGCCGCATACAGGACAAAAATAATCATCAGGCAGGTCGATGAAAGAGATACCCGGTTCAATGCCATCAGAGGGTTCCCCCTGTTCAGGGTCATATATATATCCGCAGATTGTACACTTATACTTCTCCATATCATTTTTTAATTTTTCTTACCACATCAATTACAGTGCCGTCAACCCACTTTATAGCAGCAACTATATCTTCTTCAAACTGAGGTTTTTGCGGCTTACCACAAATTTTCTCAGCTTCGTTTTTCAATTCTTCAATTGTTTTAAGAGGTAACCCGCTTCCCTTTACACTGTCAATCAGATCCTGCCGGCGCGGATTGATCGCAATGCCCCTCTCGGTAACTATCACATCGATGAGTTCTCCTGGTCCGCAAAGAGTTGTGACCTCATCAACAATTACGGGTATCCTGTCGCGGAATAAAGGTACCGGAATAATTACATTCCTTGCATGAAGGCAATTTTGCCAGCCACCTATGCCATGAAGCAGATAACCGTCTGAATGAGTTACTACATTACCATTGAAATTGAGGTCTATCTCCGTTGCCCCTAAAATCATTATATCCATCATGCTCGTCAGGTTTCCCTTTGAATGGTAATTGTAAGCATTGAAAACCGGATATGGTACATGATTAGGGTTGGTTTCAAGTGATCGTACCGAATCAAGGTCAAAAACCTGTGCATCCAGAATATAGCCCATTTGACCTTCTTCCATCATTTTCACCATATACTTTGTGCTTCCCCCAAATCCAAATTTTGATTTCCATCCCTTGTCTTTCATAATCTGGTGCAGAAATACTGCAATGGCAAGCGATGTCCCTCCTGCCCCGGCCTGTATTGTAACACCATTCTTAAGAATTCCTGACTTCTCAAGGAATGAGGCGGTCAGTTCAGCAATCAGGAGTCTGTCAGGACTTTTTGTTATCTGAGTTGTACCCGACACAATTTTTTCAGGTATTCCTATCTTGTCAACCACAACAACATAGTCAACATAATTTCCTTCGATTTCCATAGGGAAGCACGGGAGATCAACGAGGTTATCGGTTACGACTATGACCTTTTCGGCATACAAATAATCGGCTTTTGCATAGCCAAGAACTCCGCATGCCGATGTTCCGCCTGTACCTCTTGCATTCCCAAAGGCGTCGGCGGAGGGAGCTGCGAGAACTGCTATATCAATTTTAACATCACCATCCTGAATTGCCTGAACACGTCCGCCATGCGACCGGAGCACTGCAGTACCCTTCATTTTACCCTCGGATACAAATCGGCCCAGAGGTCCATTCATACTTCCCTCGATCCTGTTGATAGTCCCGTCTTCAAGATAACTGATAACCGGATCATTGCATGGGAATGATGCAGAAGGAAACCAGACAAGATCCTTTATACCCATCTCTGATGCGAGGTCAAACACCCTGTTACTGATAAGATCTCCGTCCCGAAGATGATGGTGAGTGGATATTACCATTCCATTCCTGAGACCACATTTGCGCAAAGCTTCCCCCAATGAATCCAATACCTTATTTCCGTCATCCGGGTAATCGGAACATACTGGAATTGGAGGTGAAAATTTCCGGCCTTCAGGCCTGTGTTTTCCGACCCCCTTATATGGAATTACAGGCTTACCGTTGATTTCAAGGGGTACCTGTCTTCCCACTGCATTTTTTACAGTTTTGACTGCCATATCATTTCTTAAGGTTCATCATTCTCTCCGGCGGTAGTATCTCTAATCCAGTCGGCACTTAACTTTCCAAGACGAACAGCCAGATCGAGTGTTTTCTGTGCCCTTACAACAACCGGAGCATCTATCATCTTAGTTCCAAGTGCTACGACTCCCAGCCCTTTTTGCCTTGCTCTCTCAAATGCAATCACAATCTTTACTGATTTCTCAATTTCATCTGCATCAGGTGAAAAACCCTGCCTTATCACCTGAATCTGCCTCGGATGAATACATCCCATCCCCTCAAAACCAAGAGATCTGGAGACCTTCACACTTTGCTTCAGTCCATCCATATCTCCAACATCCGAGAACACTGAATCAATAGCCTGAATGCCTGCGGCTCTTGCAGCTACAACAAGCCTTGTCCGTGCATAAAAAGATTCCTTCCCTTCAACACTCCTCGGAACTCCAAGGTCAGCCGTATAATCCTCAAGTCCCAATGCGATAGCTACAACATTTTCAGATGATCTTGCTATGTCAAAAGAATTCTCGACACCAAGGGCGCTCTCAATGACAGGCATCAGGAAAATATTATTATCCAGGCTGCATCGCTTTTTTAATTTATCGATCTCATCGTCAACTTTTCTTACAGAATCAGCACTCTCACATTTAGGGATAAGTATCAGATTAACCTGGTGCGGAATCACAAATCCCAGGTCTTCAAGGCCTCGTTGTCCCTGGTTGATTCTGACCATTCTTTCGGCACCAAAGAAATCAACATTCCTTAAAGCATTTCTTACAAGGATCCTTGCTTCATCTTTTTTTTCTGGTGCAACCGAATCTTCAAGATCAAGAATAAGGCCTTCGGCAGAATGGAGTCCTGCATTCAGCATAAGTCCGGGAGTATTACCCGGCAAGTATAACCTGGCAAATCGAAACCTGTCACGATCGGTCGGATAACAATTTTCAGGAATTAGTTCAGGCAGATATTCAAGATCTGTTTCAATTACTTGTTTAATGGCAGCTTCAAGCCTGGCAGAAATGACAAAGGGCAGCGCCCCGGAATCATGCATTTTGACCACAGCATTCCGGATTCCAAAAAACCGGAGTACTGAGGTAAGGAGACTTTCGATCGATTCACCATAGAGAGCCTTCACTTTTGAGACAAGTTCAATAATAATTCCACCTCCTGATGTCAGTTCCAGTGAAATTTCGCAATCAGACCTTACTTTTGGTCCTCTGTTCCCGGTAATGGCTAAAGATTTATTCATTGCTTTTTGTCTTCACAAAACTCTATCAGAACTCCGGCTGCAGATTTAGGGTGCAGAAAAGCTATTTCCATATCCTCCGCGCCTCTCCTTGGAGTAGAATCAATAAGCTTTACTCCCATTGCCGCAGCATGTGCCAGATGATCCTCTATCTTCTCAACGGCAAAAGCTATATGGTGAATACCCTCTCCCTTCTTCTCAATGAATTTACCTATCGGTCCTTCGGGATCGGTAGATTCGAGCAGCTCAATTTTCGTATCTCCAACCATCAGAAAAGCAGTTCTGACCTTTTGGTCAGCAACTTCCTCAATTTTATAGCACTTCAGTCCCATCACCCTTTCATAAAAATCAATGGCACTATCAAGGTTGATAACAGCTATTCCAATATGATCAATATGTGTGGGTTTCATTATATCAAATTTTTATGATAACAAATTTAAGGTTTTGACAGGATTGTGTCCAGACAAATATCATGTTTTATATTTTTTGTTATGACTGGTTTTATAACATTGTCACTTATCAGAATGGAAAGTCTACCGGCGTTTTAATCTCAGACTCTTTGTTTTCCGGCTTTTTGGCAGCCTTATGAACATCGTTGCCATCAACAAAAATTGCTTTATATGGAGTTGTAGGGCAAGCAAATTCACAATGTCCGCACCCAATGCAGAAATCATTGTTCACCTCAGGGATCATCAGGTTGCCTTCATAGGGAATCATATATACAGCTTTTGTGGGGCAAGCTTCAGAGCATGCGCCACAAGCTGTCTTTTCAGTTTTAACAATACAGTTATCTTTAATAAAGACCGCCTTGCCCAGCTGTGTAAGCTTTTTAGCTTCAAGGGCCAGAGGTCTTAATGCATTGGTGGGGCATATTTCAGTACAGGCAATGCAATTATATGTACAAAAGCTCTTGTGATAGTTCATTACCGGTTGCATCAAGCCTGATATCCCATACTCTATTAATGATGGCTGCAGTACGCCATTCGGACAGATATTTATACACAACGAACAGGCAGTGCACCATTTATTGAAATCGTTAATTGATCCCGCACCTGGCAAACAAACAGGGAATGTTCTGTTCTCTTTTACCGTAGATTCTTTTTTAGGCTTTGGAGCTGCTTTCTCCTGCCCTGACACATTCTGAGGCAATCCAAACAGCAGTAACAGGGAGCCGGCTACCAGATTACGCTTGCTCTCATCAGTCACATGTTCCCTGGCTTTTAATTTTACTGCACCGTACGACAAAGCTTTATCCTGGCAGATATTTATACAGTTAAAACAGTCCACACAGCGTGTTACATCAACATGGTGCTTAAGAAAGTCTATGCATGATGATTTACATCCAAGTGCACATCTGCCGCATCGAGTACAGGCTGACTCATCAAATTTTATTCTGAAGAGAGATATTTTGGCCAACAATCCAAGAAGTGTTCCAACCGGGCAGACCGTATTGCAGTAAAGCCGGCCTTTGGTAAAAGACAGGATACCAACCAATATAAAAAAAGCTGAAGGAATTGAATAAGCCACAAGCCTGAATCCGGTTACCGGAAGATAGGTGATAGTGTAAAGATCAAATTTACCAAACAGCCCTGCAAGGAGATTATTTAGGAGGATTATTGCCGGCTTTGCAAAAAAAGTAATAAACCTTCCGAATATACTGTATGGATCGAGAAGAGTAATAGCATAAATACCCCACACCATTGTTACAACAAGTGTAATTATCAGAAGTAAATAACGCAATATTGTAAAAGGTTTCTTATAGCCATAGCGTCTGAATTTTCTCTTGATTTTCCCGCCAATCTTGCTGAATATATCCTGCCCGATACCCAGAGGACAAAGGAAAGAGCAATATGTACGACCCGAGATTAGTGTAAGAATCAGGATCAGAATAAAACCAGCTGCAGCAATTGTTTCAATATAACAGAACTTGACAAATGATGGAATAATCTGAAGGAACATTAATTTATTGACATAGGCAGCGGGTATTATATGTCTGAGATCTGTGAAGATCATAAAAAACCAGATAAATATTACTGCTGAAACAACTATCCGGAATCTTCTGAGTAAAGGTGAGGTCATTAAAAGCTACATTTTAATTCTCTTAATATTGAGGGAATCCAGATTCATATTCCCCAAACCCATTTTATTTGCAATAGGTATATATTCAATTTTTTCAACAGGTACCCCCAGCATCTTTGCCCCGGCAGCATCTGCTGCCACCCAATCTGACGTAATAATCTGTGACTTCATTGCAACAACATCCTCTTTCGATACACCCTGAGGGCCATGTTTTACCATTACGTTATAACAATCAACAATATTAAGGGAAGGTTTCCTTTCATACAAGGCATAATCGGCTATGCACTGATTCAGATTATTTGCATGCCAGTATCCCCTGTTCCATACCAGGCCCATTGCGTTTTTTAAACAGCATGTCATTCTCACCGAATTATGATCTTTCAGGACAGGCACATTTATGAAGACATCTGTTTCCAGCAGTAGCTCATGAACCTTGGCATTTTTCAGATTAATGCCGCCTGGAATTTCAATCTCCTGGTAATAGCTTTCAGAATTGCCCGGGACCACCTTGGCCCCTGCTGATTTTGCAGCCCTTTCAATACCTGAGTTCCTGTAGCAGTTCACCCAGTTATCCATTGTATGGTCAACTACAAAAACTTCCCTGGCACCTGCTTTGAAGCAGTGTTCAACTATGCGTTTGATAAGAAATGGATTTGTATTGGCAGCAAGTTCAGGAATCACATCCCATCCTATATTTGGCTTTATAAGAACCTTTTGTCCTTTCTGAACAAAATTCCCCATACCTCCAAGCTCCTGTATTCCAAGATCAAACATTGCATCCGGGGTACCTCCCATCAAGGCAATCATATCATATTTCTCAGCAGCGGAGGCTGAAGATGACGAGGCCCATAGTTTTTGATACCCACCCAGCGTAAGAGCAGCACCTGCTGCAATACCCACGCCAGCTGATGTTTTAAAAAATGCTCTTCTTTTCATAACCTCAATCAGGTAATTTTTCGAACAAAAAATTCATAACCCACGAAAAATACAATTTTTTTTTATCATTCAGTAAAGATTGGAAGTAGTATATTAGCAGCTTAAAATAATTTCAGGTCTGTTTTATGTAAACAGTTGAACTTTGAATGATAAAAATTGTTTTTATTTGATCTCATCACAATCTGCTTATGAGAATTCTATATTATGACTGTTTTTCTGGTATTAGCGGGGATATGAATCTTGGCGCTATGATTGACCTTGGTATTGACAAGGATTTTCTTATCGGGGAGTTGAACAAACTGAATCTGAAAGGATGGGAATTGATTGTTCAGAAAGACCAAAGGCATGGCATATTTGGTACTAAAGTTACTGTACAGCAAACCAGACATGAACATGTTCACAGACATCTCTCTGATATTGAGAATATAATTAACAATTCGATACTCGACAACAAGACAAAGGAATTAAGCAAAAAAATTTTTATGAAAGTTGCTTTAGCTGAAGCATCTGTTCATAGAATTCCCATTGAGAAGGTTCATTTTCATGAGGTGGGTGCAATTGATTCCATCATTGATATTGTTGGCGCGGCAATTTGCTATATTGCCCTGAATGTTGACGGGGTACATGTCTCTCCAGTTGAGCTCGGAAGCGGGTTTGTAAATTGCGACCATGGAAAGTTGCCGGTCCCTGCGCCTGCCACAGCAGAAATAATACAGGGCATACCGGTAAAAAAGGGAGGTGTTGATTTTGAAGCTACTACTCCGACGGGAGCAGCAATTATTGCAGCTCTCGGTACAGAATTCGGACAGGAATCAACTATTAAAATTGAAAAAACAGCCTACGGCATTGGTCATAAGGAACACCCTGTGGTGCCAAATCTTCTGAGAGTTTTTATTGGAGAAAAATCAGCGGTATCCGAATCACAACATACAGCAATTCATCTTGAATGTAACATTGACGATATGAATCCAGAGCTTTTTGAGTACATCTCTGAAAGACTTTTTGCCGGCGGGGCATCTGATGTCTACCTTGCTAATATCACAATGAAGAAAGGAAGACCCGCTGTTGTATTGAATGTAATCTGTGAAGAAGATAAAGCTGAAGGATTGAAAGGTATTATCTTCACTGAATCCACTTCACTAGGAATAAGAACATTCCCTTTCAGAAAAGATACCCTGGCCAGAAAATTTGAAAAAATCAAAACAGTTTTTGGCGATGTAACTGTTAAACGTTCATTTTACAATGAAAAGGAAGTCTCCTGTAAGCCTGAATACGATGATTGCAAGCGTATAGCCTCTGAAAATAGGATCCCTCTCAAAGAGGTATACAACATTATTATTGCCGGGCTCGTTAGGAAGTGAATATCTCCTAAGACAAATAATTATGCCAAATATAAAATCCTCTATCCTGGATGATATCCTGAAAGAACTTGACTCATTTGTTGTTGCATTTTCAGGGGGAGTTGACAGTTCCTTTCTTCTTCACAGGTCTCACAAGGTCAGAAAATCTTCAATTGTTGCTGTAACAATCAGAACACCATATATACCTTCACAGGAAATCACCGAAGCAACTGAATTTTCGAAAATTCATGGAATCAGGCATAAAATCCTTGATATCTCATTCCCTGATGAAATAAGACATAATCCGGTTGAAAGATGCTATTTCTGCAAGAAATCACTCTTTACCGAACTGGTAACATTTGCCAGGGAACATAACTACAAATACGTTGTAGATGGAAGCAATGCTGACGATCTGGATGACTTCAGACCAGGGATGAAGGCATTGAATGAAATGGGGATAAGAAGCCCCCTTCTTGAAGCAGGATTGACGAAGAAGGAAATCAGACTTCTGTCAAGAAATGACGGCCTCGAGATCTGGGATAAACCGGCCATGGCCTGCCTGCTTACCAGAATTCCCTATAATACTGAGATAAAGGAAGTGGAGCTAAGGATGATCGAGAAGGCAGAATCGATACTTTTTGACAAGGGGTATCCGGGAGTAAGAGTCAGAGTTCATGGTGAACTCGCCAGAATAGAATGCCTGCCGGGATATATGGAAAAATTAATACATAACCCTGAAAAAGAATATATAATCAGACAGTTAAAAAAAATAGGCTTCAGATATGTATCTTTGGACCTTGAAGGTTACAGGACAGGAAGTTCAAATCCTGAAGCGGTTAAAAAATAAAACCTGGTAACTGTAGAATGATATCATCACACTGACAAAAACACGCAGATGAATGTAAAAGAAGTTGAAAAACTACTCATAGATGTAAAAAACGGACAAACAAGTATTGAAGATGCTCTTGCAGTCCTTAAGGACTTTCCGTATACTGATCTGGGTTTTGCAAGAATTGACAACCACCGCGAAATGCGGACTGGTTATCCCGAAATAATATACTGTGCCGGTAAAACCGTTGACCAGGTGAAAGAGATATTCAGAGTGATGGCAATAAAAGAAAATAATGTGATCGGGACCAGGTCAAACAATGATATGTATGAAGCAATCAAAGCCATCCTCCCCGACGTTGTACATTATCCAATAGCGAAGATTATTTCACTACAGAAGAAGAAACCGCCAATTCCTGAAAGCCTGATTGCAGTAATTACAGCAGGCACCTCAGATATGCCTGTCGCTGAAGAAGCTGCAATTACAGCCGAACTACTTGGAAACAAAGTACTGAGAATATATGATGCGGGGGTTGCAGGCATTCACCGGCTTGTCGACAAGCTCCCTGAGATAAGGAAATGCAGGGTCGTAATTGTGATTGCAGGGATGGAAGGTGCACTTGCCAGTGTTGTGGGAGGACTTGTAGATAAGCCTGTAATAGCAGTTCCTACAAGTGTCGGTTACGGAGCCAACTTCGGAGGAATATCTGCTCTTCTGGCAATGCTCACGAGCTGCTCCACAGGTGTTACCGTGGTGAATATTGACAATGGATTCGGTGCAGGTTTCTCCGCCAGCATGATAAATAAAATGGAATGATTTTTTTCAATGTCAGCCAGAATATTGATTTCTACCGCATACCTGCCTCCTGTTGAATACTTTTCTTTGATTCACAATGCAGATGAGGTATTGGTTGAAAGAGAAGAGAATTACCTGAAGCAGACCTACAGGAACAGATGTTATCTCCTTTCAGCCAATGGAAGACAGACACTTACTGTTCCTGTTTATCTCGGCAGTGTTCATAAAACAGCTCTAAAAGATATCAGGATTGATTATTCAAAGCGATGGCAGCAGGTTCATCTGAGGGCGATGTGTACCTCATACAGAGCATCTCCATTCTATGAATTCTATATTGAAGAGATTGAAAGAATAATTCTGAAAAACCACGAATTTCTGATTGATCTTAATACCGGGTTAACTGAATCAATTTTGAAAATTCTCGGGATAAAAACATCAATGACCTACACCAGCACTTTTATTACTTTAGGTACAATTGAATATGATTTCAGATATAAAATCACACCTAAGGGGCAATCAGATTATACATTAAAAGAGTATACTCAGGTTTTTAATAATAGTTCTGGTTTCGTATCAGGCCTGAGTATTCTGGACCTGCTGTTTAATATGGGGCCTGATTCCTTAAATTATCTTTAGTGGGTACCACCATTCTTATGTTAATAAGCTAACTTGTATCCAAACGTCAGGGAAAACATATTCTGATTCGTGTTGAGATTTGCCATAGCAGGCTCAAAACTATTATCAAGAGGATACAAATAATAGATCTGTGAAGTACTCATATGAGTGTATCCGAAATCAATTGAGAAGTTTTTCTCCCTGAATCCTATACCTCCTGATATTGAGTTGTAATCCTGATCTGCATTGTCTTCACCCTGGGCGAAAGCTTTGCCATAGTAACTATACCCTGACCTCAGGTATAGCTTATTAAACCTGAATTCGCCTCCAACGCGGAAGTTGCTTGCAGATTTAAGGCTGTTATTTATTGCAGTGTTCTTTTCTGCATAATTATAACCATCACCGGTTTGGGAGAACTTTGCCATACTATAGTCAACAAACTCGTAATCAGCGCTCAGGAGCGCAAATTTCTGTATCTGGAATGCAATACCCCCCAATATCCTGAAAGGGGTTGTAAGTGCATATTCAAACCTCATAGGGTCGTTGGAGGATTCATAGCGGCTCCCGTCAGTGAAGTTGGAACTGATTGTCTCAAAGAAATACTCATCAATATGATACCAAACAGGTGAATGAAATGCAACACCTATTCTCATTGACTCTACCGGTTTTACAATTGCTCCAAGCTTGAATGAATAACCTGTTCCCCTGTCTTCATAGTAGTCGAGATAATTAAAGTTCTTGAACAAAGATATCATCGGGTCATTGGCCGATTCCGTATGCTGGAACTGGCTTATATATCTTAACTGGCTTATGCCGAATGTAGCTCCAAAATAAACCCTGTCTGAATAATTGCCGCCAAAAGATATAGCATGTTCGCCTGCAAAACCCTCATTTGAAATAAGTCGCTGGACAGATTGTCCGTATCTTGAAGGAGGATTGTCTCCATAGTTTGAAAAGACAGTACCGTAGGACATAGCTCCTGATCCTGTGATTGTATCAATTATATATGTATCAAATGCTATTCCTTCAGGTCCTGACAGATCATAATATTTTGTCCCTTCACCCACACCGGCCCAGTAATCTGACATTGAGCTTGTGTTATTGATTCCCTGTATCAATGTGCTCTGGTACAGATTATTTGTTTTGTTGAATGAGTATCCGAAATTAAATTTTACAAGGCCTGTTGAAGTTTTGTTGGTGACTATATTGCTGACGAATCCGGCCTGACCAAGGTTAAAATTATAGAGGTAATCTGAGGTGTTTCCATGAAACCCGGCCTCTGAATTAATATAGTTTAACTGTGGAGTCACCGACATTTCCGATGCCCTGAACACACCAATACCTGCAGGGTTCTGGCTGAGGCTTGAGAGATCACCGCCCAGGGCAGTAAATGCACCTCCCATTGACATGAATCTTGCGGTACCCCCATAAAAAACCTGTGAATACCTCAGTGCATCATCAACGTTCTGGGCTAAAAGTCCCGAAAAGAGAGTGAAAGCTGTTAATATTGTTAACCTAATCCGTTTCATAATTTTTTAATTTTTTGAATGACTATCCCTGCACTCCGGTTTAAGAATGAACTATCCAAAGGAAACCAATATCAATTTTCTTATCTTCTGCCTCCTGAAGAATGAGATGAGGATGAAGATCTACCGGATGAACCTGAAGAAGAAGATCCGGAAGAATATGAACTTCTTGATCCACCGGAAGAAGACCCTCCACTGTATGAAGATCTGCCTGAAGATCCACCAGAAGAATAACTGCTCCTGCTGCTTCCTGAACTTCCTTTTGATGGAACAGAATATTGCTTTGAAGAGCTGGACGGAGAACTGTACCTTCTCTGCATGTTGCTGAAAGAACTGGATTTCTGACTGCTGCCTGAACCCTGATTAACGACCCGGCTGGTAGAGTTTCTGACAGGTGATGTACTGTTAAAATTTCTGCCTTCACTCACAGAACCATTATTCTGGCGTGCAGCGGAGCCTGAGCCGTCAGATACACGACTATTGTTATACGAAGGCCTTGTACTCATCTTGGGATTATTATAACTCGGAGTATAAGTTCTGTTGGCACTTTTGTAATCGGGTCTTGAGTTTACCACGGTTCTCTGTGATGAGGATGCTGACCTTGTGGCCGCACTCTCACTTTTAACTGCATCCTGTCCTGATTTGACTGCGCTACCCGATGTGATACCAGAAGTACTTCTCCTGGCATCCGTTGTAGCTAACTGGTTGGTCGAAGATGTTCTTCTCCCTGCAGCAGAATAACCAGTTGTAGTGCCATCACTGTTTCTCCGTCCGGAACCGCCGGTTCCTAAATTATCGTTATAATTTGATGACAGACTGCTTGGCCTCTCTCTTCTTCCGTATGATGGGTAATAGTCATCCGAATAATAAGCACCTCCGTAATAAGGATAACAACAGCCATAATATCCTCCATAGCCATAATAAGGATCATAAGGATAGCCATAGCCATAATAAGGATACCCGCCGTAACCATAACCATAATAAGGATAGCCGTAACCAAAACCAATTCCAAAACCATAACCGAAGTTCATACCAAATCCAATATAAGGATAACCATAATTGAAACCAACATTGAAATAGTATGGATCCTGCCAGTAGGGATTAAAGTAGTTGCCATAGAACATATTTACCCTGTTTGAATAGGAGTCATCATAGTAATCGTATCCGCTGCCTCCTGCATTGCTGTTGTTTATCACGATCTGATCATCATAGTCGGATGGTACAGAATACTTGTCTGTTACAAGAGTATCTGCAGCATAGACGTTATCATAGTAAGCGTTAGCCTTCAATTCCTTTTCTGCAACCTGATCATATACAACTGCACTCTGCTTTACCTGGGGTTTGTCAGAAGGCGAATAGTAAAGATCGTCATACTCTGCTCCTGTATAAACAGCTGGTGCACAGGAACTAAGGATCAGAGCTGTCAATGCTGCTATGTGGGATAATGCTTTCATAATGATTCTCTCTTAATAATTTCTTATATAAATACAAATATTATACCAAAGAAACAAAAATAAGAATTACTTTATATTTATTATTGAATATTAATAATAAGAGCCTCATGAAGAGGCTCCCGGATTATTTCCGTCTTTCTGATTTATAAGGTGACCCGGATGATTTGGATGATGAATTATCTGATCCGCTGTTTTTGGATCCGCTGCTGCCGCCGGAAACTGAACCACCTGATCTGCGAGATGATGAATTTCCAGAGGAGCTGCCGGTATTTCCATAAGATTTAGAATTGGAACCTGATGAAAAGGATTGTTTTCCGGAGCCCTGATTTCTCTGAACATTATTTCTCACGCCCTGGTCATTAACAGGATATCTGCTCCTCATATTCTGATTTGAAGGTGAAGGGGTACTATTCCTGTTATTATTTAGATCACGATACTGGCTTCCCGACTTCGAATTGCTGCTGCTGATGTTGCTTCTGCTTTTGCTCCTGTCCCAGCTGTCAGAGCTGGAAGGTTGTTTGGTGTTGCTGCTTCTTACATCAGGAGTGTTTCCTTTATTACCGTTATTATAGGCATTGCCGTTATCACCAGTGTTACCGCTGTTTCCGTAATTTCCATTACTGGTATTTCCACCTCCCGGGTTCCTCCTTCCAGAACTGTTGCCCGTATTTCCGTTGTTACCGTTATTATTGTTGTTACTGTTATTACTATTAGTGCCGTAATTATCATTGCCGGAACTTCCACCCGAATTTCTGGTTGAGTTTCCTGCTCCTGCAGAATTGGAATTATGGGTATCTGAAATATTGCCGGAAGTAGTTCTTCGGTTTGAGTTGCCTGTTCCTGCTGAATTGGAATTATGAGTTTCAGAAGTATTGCTTGAGGGAGTTCTTCTGTAAGAACTGCCGGAAGAGGAGTTGCGTGTTGAATAATAGTTATTGTTGTAGTAATTGTTATTGTAGTAATTATTATGGCTATTATGGCCAGAGCCGTAATCGTAGTATTGGTGGCCGTAATGATGGTTATGACCATTATAGCCGTAATAATAGTTTGGCCAGCCGTATCCTATCCTGATATTAACAACTGGTGATGGATACCAGCTGTTATAGTAGAAAGGGTCATAACCCCAGTAATATGAGGATCCAAAGTATGGATTGTACCATCCCGGGTTGTATGAGTAGCCATAATTATAAACAGGGTAGGCAGTGGAATAACCTATACCGAAACCACCTCCACCATAGATACTTATTCCCCACGACAAAGGCTGGTAATTATACCAGTATGCGTCAGTATATACAGGAGCATAATAATTGAAATCGGTGTATGACCTGTGGAACCGGTTAATCCGCGACGAATAATAGTAATCATAATTGTCATAATAGTTATTTACAACTACAATGGCATCATCATTTCTGAAATCTCCCGCGTAGTCCATTTGGGCATTTACTGTTAATCCTGTCAACATAAATACCATAATAATCCCGATGTAAAATTTTGCTTTCATGATGAACCTCCTGTTCTTTTTTTATCAATAACTGAAGTTTTTATTTATTTTTACGCGTTCATTTCTTAAATAAAATTAACAAATACTATACCAAACGAATGGCAAAGTTTTTAACAAACAGGGAGGAAAATTACTCACAATGGTATAACGATCTGGTTATCAAGGCAGATCTGGCTGAAAACTCTGCTGTCAGAGGTTGTATGATAATCAAACCATACGGGTATGCAATATGGGAGAAGATACAGGCTGAACTCGACAGGTTATTTAAAGAGACAGGCCACGTTAATGCATATTTCCCTTTATTCATCCCTAAATCCTTTTTCAGCAAGGAGGCGGCACATGTCGAAGGATTTGCAAAAGAGTGTGCAGTTGTAACCCATTACAGGCTTAAAAACGATGAATCAGGGAAAGGAATAATTGTTGATCCTTCAGCAAAACTGGAGGAAGAACTTATCATCAGGCCAACCTCAGAAACAATTATCTGGCATTCATATAAAAACTGGATTCAATCATACAGGGATCTTCCAATACTGATAAATCAGTGGGCAAATGTTGTAAGATGGGAGATGCGTACACGGCTCTTCCTGCGAACAACTGAATTTCTGTGGCAGGAAGGTCATACAGCACATGCTACACGTGAAGAGGCAGTTGAAGAAACAGAAAAGATGATTAATGTTTATGCCAGCTTTGCAGAAAATTCAATGGCACTCCCTGTCATAAAAGGCTACAAAAGTGAAAATGAACGCTTTGCCGGAGCTCTTGACACTTATGCAATTGAGGCGCTAATGCAGGACGGTAAAGCATTACAGGCTGGCACCAGCCATTTCCTTGGCCAGAATTTTGCCAGGGCATTTGATGTTCAGTTCACTGATAAGACAGGAAAACTTGATTATGTCTGGGCCACCTCCTGGGGTGTTTCGACCAGGCTTATGGGTGCAATCATTATGGCACACGCTGACAATAACGGTCTGATACTGCCTCCAAAGCTTGCTCCGATCCAGGTGGTAATTATACCCATTTTTAAAAATGAAGAACAACTCTCGTCAATCTCCGGTGCAGCACTGAAAATAAAAAAGGGGCTGGAGGCTCTCGGAATATCTGTAAAATATGATGACCGGGATAATAACAAACCTGGATATAAATTTGCAGACTACGAACTTAAAGGAGTTCCTGTTCGCCTTGCTATAGGGCCCAGGGATATTGAAAATAATACTGTCGAAGTAGCCAGGAGAGATAATCTGACAAAAGAGATTATTCCGTTCGGGAATATTGAAAAACACATTCTGAAGCTGCTGGAGGATATTCAGGATAATATTTATAACAAAGCATTGAAATTCAGAAAAGAGAATACCTTCTATATTGACAAATGGTCAGATTTTCTTGATGTAATTAACAATCAGGGAGGCTTCATCATGGCTCACTGGGATGGAACCGTTGAGACTGAGGAAAAAATTAAAGAAGAAACCAAAGCTACCATCAGATGTATTCCATTTGATAGTCCCGATGAAGAGGGAAAATGTGTGTATTCAGGCAAACCTTCAAAAAGACGTGTACTGTTTGCAGTATCCTATTAGAGTCAGATGGATTTTCTTTTATTCCTAATTATTAGTATTTTAGTCAACTGCTTTTCATACTAATATCGCCCGAATCATGACTGATCAGAATGACAAAAAACTGGAAATTATCGCGACTCTGAAAGAGAAATCGCAGCTTAAGCAAAAGGTTTTTGATAATACTTTTGAATCGTTCTGTGATGTTAAAGAAGTTCTCAAAGGTCTGGCAAAAGAGTTAAACGGGAGTCTTGCAGGAACTGATTCCAGGGTAAGAGTTGAATATACCGACAGGAGTAATTTTGATGCACAGATTAAAGTGGCAGCAGATATACTGCTGTTTAGCATGCATTCAAATATCTTCCAGTTCGACAGGGAACATCCTGCCTGGAAAACAGCATACATACAAAAAAACAAGTACAATGCCTACTCAGGGATAATCAATATTTATAATTTCCTTGCCGACTCATTCAGATATTCAAGACAGGATGATCTGGGCTATCTTATTGCAAGGATCTTCATAAATCATGAGAAACAGTATTTTGTTGAAGGAAAGAGGCAGATGGGAATGTTATTCACAAACTATGGCAGTGAAGTGATATCCAAACAATCATTACAGCTTATTATTTCAACAGCAATTCAATATTCACTGGAATTTGATCTGTTGGTACCACCTTATGATACCGTAAAAATTGCCACAGTAGGCCAGGCAGAAGCAAAGATCCAGCATTCAAGGGTAATAACCGGCAAAAGACTTGGTTTTCAGTTTAATTCTGATGATGTTCTTATCAGTGAAACTCAAAAAACCTGATGTGCATATTTTAAAATATTATAGTGGATCCCTTGTACCGCTCATTATTACGGCATTACTGCTCTTTTGTAACCCGGTCCGTTCCCAGAGTGACCCGGAGAATGACACCATTATAAGAGTTGAACCGGGAACCTTTATCCGGATCAGAGACAGCATATCTTTTTTTTTAAATGATACATTAATAAGACTGCCATCTTCAATTATTCCGGCTACAAAATCAAAAAAGGATAAAAATCTTCTCTATTACGACTCCCTCAAAGCTAAAGCTTCAAGGAAACCATTTACAAAAAAGCTCTACGATCTGGTTATCATCTCACCACAGCCGGTTGAAAATAAAAAGATCACTTCAAAGAGTGATGAGCTTTACATCAGTTATAAGGGAAAAACAATCAGGAACATCGCATTTATCAGGTTGAATGTATTTGGAACAAACATTAATAACCCTGCAACTATCAACTTAAGCAAAACCAATAATCTCCTTAATAAAACTCATGTAAATACCGGAGAAAAAATAATAAGAAAGAATATCCTCTTTTCAGCCGGTGATACAATATCTCCGCTCACCCTGAGTGATAATGAAAGAATTTTAAGAGAGCTTCCATTCATAGATGATGCCAGGATAATTATTGTTCCTGTTTCGGAGGAAGAAGCTGATATCCTTGTCCTTACAAAGGATGTCTATTCTCTTGGCGGCAACTATGATTATGGTGGATTTAAAAAAGGCGAATTATCAGTTTTCGAAAAGAATATACTGGGGACCGGACATGAATTCGGCATCAAAATACCCTTCAATTCAGAAAAGCCTGAATCGCCCGGGATAGGAGTGGATTATACAATAAATAACCTCTGGAAATCTTTTATTAATCTTAAAACCGATTACATGAGCGGGTTGGGATCCACTACATATGGGTTTAACCTGAACCGGACTTTCATAAGCGCTGCAACCAGATACGCAGGAGGAGTATTGGTAAGACAGATGTACACTACAACAGATCTTGATACTATGCCTGAGCCGGCGCCACTTAAATACAATTTACAAGACTACTGGCTTGCAAGATCATTCCTCTTCAATAAGGAGTCGGTATCAAGATTCATAATAGGAGCACGCTATCTGAATAACAATGTATTCAGGAAACCTGATATCCAGCCTGACACATATTATAGATTTCAGAGATATCAGATTTATATGGCATCTGCGGCATTATCGGTTCAGAAATACTATAAAGCAAATCTTATATATGGCTATGGCCGCACTGAAGATATTCCCTTCGGAGGACTGGCAAGGATTACTGCAGGGAGGGAGATCAACGAATTCAAGGACCGTAATTACCTGGGAGCAGACATCTCCGCAGGGAAATCATTTCCGAAGTTCGGCTATATTTACTCTTCACTCGCCTTGGGAAGCTTCTTCAACGGTAAAGAATCGGAGCAGGGCATTTTTTATTCCAGGTTGAATTATTTTACAAACCTTTTACCAGTTGGCAGGTTCAGATCACGCAATTTTATAAATATTGATTATTCCAGAGGATTTGGAAGGTACTCCGATGAGTATCTGAGATTTATAGAAAATAACGGTTTCACCGGTTTTAAAAATGACTCTATCCGAGGAACACAGAGGTTCACAGTTAGCCTTGAGTCCGTCCTTTTCAGCCCAGCAAATTATCATGGATTCAGGTTTGCATTTTTTGGATTTTCAGATCTTGGCTTCCTGTCCAATTCGAATGAGGTTCTTGGCAACGGCTTCTCACTTATTTCATTGGGATTTGGATTGCGTGTAAGGAATGATAACCTGTTGTTCAACACTCTGCAGATAAGATTGGCATTCTTTCCCAATCCGCCAATGTACTCGGTGATAAATAACCTGACAATATCCGGAGAACAACTTCTTAAACCTAATAACTTCAATGCGGGTAAACCTGTAATAATTCCATTCAGGTAATGAACAAAATATCAGTTATTTTGTAATATCAGATATAATAATAATATTAATTCAAAAAATTATGGCTGTTTTAGTTGGAAAAAAAGCACCTGCCTTTTCTGCACCTGCGGTTATTAACGGCGGTGAAATTGTTGAAGAATTCTCACTCGGGCGATTCCTCGGGAAAAAATATGTTGTATTCTTCTTTTATCCTGCTGACTTTACCTTTGTATGTCCGACTGAGCTTCTTGCTTTTCAGGACAAAATCAAGGATTTTGAGGAAAGAAATGTCGCCGTTGTTGCATGTTCGGTTGATTCAAAGCACTCTCACTGGAAATGGCTTCAGACAGACCTGAATCAAGGTGGAATAAAGGGTGTGAAGTACCCTCTGGTCTCGGACCTTTCAAAGACTATTTCGGAAAATTATGATGTTCTTGCAGGAAGCTACGAGTACTCTGATGAAGGTGACGTCTCATTTAAGGGTGACCCCAGATCCTACAGGGGACTTTTCCTTATCGACCTGAATGGAATAGTGAGACACCAGACAATAAATGATATGCCTCTTGGAAGAAGTATACTGGAAACGATAAGAATTGTTGATGCCCTCCAGTTCTTTGAAGAAAACGGAGAGGTCTGCCCGGCAGACTGGCATAAAGGCGATAAGGCAATGAAAGAGACTCAGGAAGGGGTGGCTGATTACCTTTCCAAAAGATAACTCTTACAGATATCATCGATAAGGATGTATCAAAAGTTATTTATTTACCTCCAAACCCACCAAGGCCTTGCTCCGCCGAAGTGGCTACTCGAATAGCAACCGGGATGGGGTAAAATTCAGAGAGAGAACTATTGATGCATCCTTTTTCTATTTTTGTATTTCAATAGTACCGAAGATGCTGGAACGGTTCAAAAAGTATGTTGCTGATAACAACCTGATTAAACAAGGTGACAGGATACTTCTTGCAGTAAGCGGCGGCATCGACTCAATGGTAATGACTAATCTTTTTATTCAAACCGGGAATAAGATTGGTATTGCACATTGCAATTTCTCATTGCGGGCCGATGAATCTGATCTGGATGAGGAGATGGTATCAAAATATGCGGCAGAACATGATATCGAATTGTTTTCCACTCGTTTTGAAACAAAAGCTTATGCCAGGGAAAATGGATTATCTGTTCAAATGGCGGCAAGGGAACTAAGATACAGATGGTTCGAACAAATAAGGAAAGAACACGGCTACGATTCGATAGCAGTTGCACACAACCTGAATGACAATATTGAAACTCTGCTGATCAACCTCATAAGAGGTACCGGAGTTCATGGATTAACAGGAATGAAGCCTGAAGTCAATAATATTATCAGGCCAATGTTATTTGCAACCCGCCAGGAGATAATATACTATTGTAACCGGAACATGATAAATTATCGGGAAGATCTTTCCAATGCCGATACAAAATACCTCAGGAACAAAATAAGACACCTCATAATTCCTTTGCTTAAAGAGATTAATCCTTCCGTTGAATCAACACTTAATGAGACTGCTGAAAGATTTACCGGCATTAATGAGATAGTTACTGATTATATTAACGACCTGAGGGAAAAGGTATCGGTAATTACTGACGAATACATTGCATTTAATATCAGCTTATTGAAGCCATATATTCATAAGAAGGTTATATTGTTTGAACTCTTCAGGCCCTATGGCATCAGTGATGTTGCATTGACTGACCTCATCCATATTATTAAAGGTAAAACAGGTGGCAGGCTCTTTACAAGTACCCACAGGATAGTTAAAAACAGGAAGGAATTACTGGTTCAAAGTACCCGCCATGAAAAAGATGGAATCAGACTCGTCCTCAGTCCTGGTCATTTTGAAAGGATCCCTGAGATAGAAGATGTCAGGTCAGTCAGAATATCAGGGAAATTTGAGATCCCTGAGGGTCCGTTTATTGCATGCATTGATCCTGATAAGTTATCTTACCCTCTGGTAGTCAGAAAATGGAATACCGGTGATTATTTCTACCCCCTTGGTATGAACCACAGGAAAAAGCTAAGTGATTATTTTATAGACCGAAAGTACTCAATTTTTGATAAGGAGAATGCTCTTATACTTGAATCGGAGGGCAAGATCGTTTGTATACTCGGCGACAGGATCGATAACAGATTCAGGATAACAGATTCTTCAAAAAATGCACTTATAATTAATGCCAGGCAAAAGGGGCTGACAGATAGGGATATTTAATAATCTGCTGTCTCCTTCTTTTCAAGGCAGACAATCAAAGTTTTCTTACACCATGAATCCCTCTGTCAATAAGGATCAGATCTGCCATGGCAATTGCTGTTGCAGCCTCCACAATGACCGGCATCCTTAATGCTATGCAGGTATCGTGCCTGCCCTTTACCCTGAGGGTTGTCATTTTCCTTTCAGCAAAATTATATGTGGTCTGATAGGCTCCTGTCGATGATGTAGGTTTGACAACAACACGGAAAAGAATCTCATTTCCATTTGTTATCCCTCCGTTTATACCGCCTGCATTATTCGTCGACGTCCTGCCACTGCTTTCAATAAACGGATCATTATGCTGTGACCCGCGCATCTTTGCGGCAGCAAAGCCAATGCCGAACTCAATCCCCTTAATGGCAGGAATTGAAAAGATTATGTGGCTCAGGGCAGATTCAAATGAATAAAAGAATGGTTCCCCCAGAGCCATCGGAGGATCAGCAACCCTGCACTCAATTATGCCTCCTATTGAGTCATCCAGAGCAATTGCATCATTAACAGCCTTCTCAATATCTGTCATCCCTCCAGCAGAGATAAGTTCTGCTGATATATGAGCTGATGCAGCAATCTTTTTTGCAATAACTCCGGCAGCCACCAATCCCCAGGTTATTCTTCCCGAAAAATGTCCGCTGCCACGCATATCCGAATAACCAGAATACTTAAGCCTTGAAACAAAATCAGCATGCCCTGGTCTGGGAACTTCCTTAAACTCATCATAGTCGGATGATATCTTATCACTGTTTCTTGTCATTATTGTAATGGGAGCTCCTGTTGTCAATCCTTCAAAAACACCAGTAAGTATCTCGGGCTGATCAGGCTCTCTGCGCTTTGTGGTGCCGGTGCTTCCGCTCTGCCGTCTCCGGAGGTCAGCCATAAAATCATCGGGCTGCAGGTTTATGCCTGGAGGACACCCGTCAATATTTATTCCAATTGCCGGACCATGCGATTCACCAAATATCGAAACTCTGAAAATAACTCCGTAGGAATTCATAACATATTACTTTTTATCTTTGAATCTTTTATAAAAATCAATGACCTCAGCAATTGAAATCTTCTCTGCAATTGCTTTTCCAATTCCGGAAGTAAAAACAAAATGTATCCCGCTGCCAGCTTTTTTCTTATCATGCATCACTAAGCGCTCAATCTGATCAGCAGGAATATCATATGTATGCAGAAGACCATACATTCCCAGCATCTTAAGAATCCTTCCTTTAACATCCTTGTCTATTAATCCCCTTTCAAAGGAAAAATCCGTAGCAAGCTCCATTCCTGCTGCTACTGCAAATCCATGCTTAATCCTGGTTTGCGTCTCGATGGCATGACCGAAAGTATGACCGAAATTCAGGATGCGACGTAATCCTGTCTCCATTTCATCTTCAGTAACAACTGCAGCCTTGAATTTAACTGATTTACCTACGAGGAGTGTTAGCATTCCGTACTCTCTCGCCATTATTGCGCCGTAGTTGTTTTCCAACAGATCAAATAGTTCTTTATCACCTATCACGGCTGTCTTGATCATCTCTGCAAGGCCAGACAGGTATTCCTCCTCCGAAAGAGTCAGTAGCATGGCAGGATCGCAGATTACAAATTCAGGCTGCCTGATAATACCCAGAATATTTTTCGTCCCGCCAAGGTTGACCCCGTTCTTACCTCCGGTACTTGCGTCAACCTGAGACAATAAACTGCTTGAGATGTACCCGCACCTGATGCCCCTGAGATAAACCGAGGCCAGGAAACCAGCAAGGTCGCAAACAACGCCTCCGCCAACAGCCAGTACAAATCCATTCCTGTCGATTCCTGCAGCAAGAAGTTTTTCGGCAAGTTCTTCAATAACTTTAAGTTTTTTGCTTTCTTCACCTGGCAAAACGGAGAAAACCGGAGCTTCAGGAAACCTGTCACCGTATATCCGACGGATATTATCATCAGTAATGATAACAACTCCACTTCCGGGGAGAAGGTCTGCTGCCGATTCCCAGCCTGCACCAACAATGATCTCAGATCTTGATCCGGGTGTATTAATTACTATGTTTTCCAAATCTGTATTCTAATGTGCGCTAAAGTTAAAAAATAGAAATATAATTCAGCTTCAAGATTCCGGATTTAAGATATTAATTATTTCTCGCTAAGCTCAAGCCACCTCATCTCCTTGCCATCCAGCAGAGTTAAAATTTCTCCGTGCCTCTTTGACATTGAGAAAAGATCCTTTGCATTCATGTTACCATTGCTTATTTCAGCTTCAATAAATGCCTTTTCTGTCTCCAGCGCCCCGATCTCCGATGTCAACAATTCGAATTCGCGCTTTTCCTTAAATGTCAGGCCCGCCTTTTTCTCTTTACCTGCTGACTTCAACTGAGGTGAGACAGGAATCTGACTTTTAACAGCTCTCACCGGAGAAACCTGCTTATCTTCTTCATCCTGCTTATCTCTGAGCTGGGTATAATTACCAGGAAAATCCTTGATCACTCCCTCACCTTTATACTCAAAAATATGGTCAACTACTTTGTCCATAAAATACCTGTCGTGTGATACAACAATAACACAACCTCTGAAACCTGCCAGGTATTCCTCCAGAACATTCAGAGTAAGAATGTCGAGATCATTCGTTGGTTCATCCAGAATCAGGAAGTTAGGATTCTTCATAAGGACAGTCAGCAGGTAAAGGCGCCTCTTCTCCCCTCCTGATAGTTTTCTTATCAGGGTATATTGCTTCTCAGGAGGAAACAGAAAATAGTTCATAAACTGGGTAACTGAAAGCATAGTGCCATCACTTATCATAACGCTTTCTGCAATATTTCTGACTGCATCTATGACAGTCATATTGTCGTCAAATTCAATTCCCTGCTGACGGTAATGACCAAATACAATAGTTTCGCCCCTTTCGATGCTTCCGGAATCAGATTCTGTCAACCCGGTTATAATATTCAGAAGAGTCGTTTTCCCTGTTCCATTCCGGCCTATCAGTCCGGCTTTTTCAAACCTGTTGAAAACATATGAAAAATCTTTCAGCAGGACTTTATCTCCGTAAGATTTACTGATTTTTTTGATCTCAAGAATCTTACTTCCCATTCTTGCGATATTCACATTTATACTTATGCTTTTATCTTCAGTTCTTTTTGATGCCTTTTCCCTTAGGTCATAGAAAGATTCAATTCTGGATTTAGCTTTATGCCGTCTTGCCTTGGGCATCCTCCTCATCCAGTCAAGCTCAGTCTTCAAAAGATTCCGGGCTTTTTCGGTATTCACCCTGGCAGAAGATTCCCTGCTTTGCTTCTTCTCAAGAAAATATTCGTAGTTGCCTTCATAGCGGTACAATTCATTATCAGAAAGCTCAAGTATCACATTACAAACCCTGTCCAGAAAATAACGATCGTGAGTGACCATGAAAAGAGTTTTGTTTGATTTCATCAGATACTCTTCGAGCCACTCGATCATATCCAGATCAAGATGGTTGGTTGGTTCATCAAGAAGGAGAAGGTCACTCTCCTCAACCAGTACTTTAGCCAGAGCAACTCTTTTTTTCTGACCACCCGAAAGGGTTCCTATAACTGCGTTCAGATCAGTGAGCTTAAGTCTGAAAAGAATCTGTTTTACTGACACCTCATAGTCCCATGCCTTATGATCATCCATTAGCTGTATCATAACGGGAAGCTGTTCATTGTCACCGGAAAGAAGACAGTTTTCATAATCTCTTATTACCCTTACAAGCTCACTGTCAGTGCAAAACAGCTCATCAATAATTCTGTTTGATTCATCCAGCTCCGGAGATTGACGGAGATAAGCGATCCTGATACCTCTTTTAATGCTTAATGACCCGCTGTCAGAATTCTCTTTTCCGGCAAGTATATCAAGCAGAGATGACTTGCCGGCACCATTTACAGCTATGAGAGCCGCCTTTTCATCCTTATTGATATTCAGACTAATGTTTTCAAACAGAAGATTATCGCCTATCCGTCTTGAAATATTGTCTGCCTGAAGATAACTTACCATATAATATAGATATTTTGCAAAGATAAAAAGTGTTACCTTACAACCACTACAATATTTATTTCATATGACTATCAAGAAGCGAACCGATCTGACAATCAGCTACTTTTTGAAAAATAATCATATCGCTGAAACAGAACTTACCTTCAGCAGTCCGTTTGAACTCATGGTTGCAGTTATCCTCTCAGCTCAGTGCACTGACAAGAGAGTCAATATGATAACCCCACCACTGCTCAGGAAATTTCCTGATGCGGAGGCTATGGCTAAGGCTGAACCTGAGGAAATATTTGAATTTATCAAATCCTGTTCGTATCCGAATAACAAGGCAAAACATCTTTCAGGCATGTCCAGGATGCTCGTCAGGGATTTTGGCAGTATAATGCCCTCAGATCCGCTGATTCTGCAGAAATTACCAGGTGTCGGAAGAAAAACAGCAAATGTCATTGCCTCAGTCGTCTTTCAAAAACAGGTTATGGCAGTAGATACTCACGTTTTCAGAGTATCTAACAGGATTGGCCTGGTAAAGAATGCAAAGACACCCAGGAGCGTGGAAGATCAGTTATCTATGCATATACCTAATCATCTGATTCATAAAGCACATCACTGGCTGCTGTTGCACGGACGTTATATCTGCAAGGCCAGGCTACCCTTGTGCAGCCAATGCGGACTGGCAGATTTCTGTAAATTCAATATTGAAAAAATAAAAAAGAACCTTAGGGAGTCAAAAGATAAGCACTATGAAAGTAATAATTGAGTTTTTATTCAATAATTGCTATTTTTAGAACCAAATTGCAAATACCTGAGTGATGGATTACAGAGAGAGATACTTTGATTTGCTGGAGAAGACGAAGCTATTGGAGACGGAAATCAACTCTTTGCAGTCGAACGTTATCACCACCAGAGACGACTTTGGTAAAAGTGCAAACCAGGTAAATGTACTTGATGAAATACTTGACATTGTAAACATTTACCTGGCACTTTTCAGGATAGGCCAGGATAAGAGGTTTTATATAGATGTACTTAACCGGAAAGCAGAAGAGATTGAATCCATCCTTCAGAATGAAGTAATCGGGAAGTGTATAGATGATACCCCTCTGTCTGACCGGGTTAAGCTAATTGAGCTCCTTCACCATATTTACATTACCGGGGAGTCTCATAAACTCTCAGTATCTGAATCTGGTGATGATTCAGAGGGCTTTTACATGGGGTTTTTTCTTACCTCCGGAAATATTGCAGTGACGTGGCAATCAGGCAATCGTCAGAAAGATCTTGAAGATTTTCATAAACAGGGAGCAGCGTTTGAAAAACTGGCAGATATGCTGCCGGAAATAGTTTTTGAAATAGATACTAACGGTAAGATCTCATACAGCAATCAACAGGGGCTTGAATTTTTCGGCTTCAGGAAAGAAGATCTGGCTCAGGGAGTATCTATTGCAGACATTTTTCCAGACAGTCATCTCAAAATGACTGAAAACCTGAAAGCACTTAAACTGCAGGGACACATCTCAAGCAATGAATATATTGCAAGAAAAAGAGATGGAACTGAGGTTCCTGTTTCAACTCATACTTTTGCAACCTTCCTCAACGGAAAAGTCATTGGCTTCAGGGGAGTCTTGTCAGATATAAGCAAGCAGAAAGAATACGAAAACCAGATCAAAAGGGAAAAAGCTTTTCTTGAAGATCTCTATAATTCAACGCCTGTAGCCATAGCGATAACAGACCAGTCAGGTATTATATCAATGGTTAACAGAGAGTTCACCAATCTCTTCGGGTTTGAAATGGAAGAAGTCAAAAACAAAAGAATAAATGCACTTATTGTACCTGATGAACTTATGCAAGAGGCTGTCACCATTGATCTCCTTACGGCCAACAGGCAAAGGGAGGTTCGGCAGACCTGCAGGAAAGACAAAGCAGGAAAGAAAATTCATGTATCACTTGCATCGAATGCAATAGTCATTAACAATGAGGTTGTTGCACATCTTGCAATTTACCGCGATATAACCACTGAAAGAAAAAATCAACTGCTGCAGGAGATATTGTATAATATATCAACTGCAGCTCTGAAACAGCTCGACATAAAGGAGATATATCCTACTATTGTGTTGGAGTTAAGCAGAATATGGGATACTAATAATTTTTTCATTGCTCTTTACGACAAAACTTCAGATACTCTTTCACTCCCATTCTTTGCTGATGAGAAGGACAATTTTTATGAAATTCCTACCACCAAAACCATCACGGGCTGGGTGATCAGACAGAATAAGTCAGTACTGCTCAAGGAAAACGACCTTAAAATGCTTGAGGAAGCCGGAGACGTTGAACTTATTGGTACACAATGTAAGGTATGGATGGGAGTCCCTCTGAAAGTAGAAGGCAATATTATTGGAGTAATGTGTCTCCAGGATTATAAAGACGAGGATAAGTTTTCCAGTGACGATCTTTATGTTCTGGATTTCATAGCCAATCAGATAGCTATTGCCATTCAGCGCAGAATGATCCTTGATAATCTTATTCTGGCCCGCCAGAAGGCTGAAGAGGCAGCACAATCGAAACAGCTGTTTATGTCAACGATGAGCCATGAGATCAGAACCCCTCTGAATGAGGTCATTGGAATCACCAATTTACTGCTCCAGGGAAATCCCAGGGAAGATCAGATGGACTTTATCAAAACTCTGAAGTTTTCAGGCAACCACCTTCTTACCCTGGTAAATGATGTTCTCGATTACAACAAAATGGAATCGGGCAAGATTGTCTTCGAACAGACCCAGTTTGATCTCAGCGAATTCCTTGACGAAATTATGAGATCATATTCATTCAGGTCAAAAGCCAAGAATCTGAAGTTCGATATAAAGAAAGAGAGTGATCTTCCAAAGGCGGTAGTAGGTGACCCAATAAGACTGAATCAGATTCTGTCAAATCTGCTGTCAAATGCGCTTAAATTCACAACCAACGGGAGCATAACCGTCATTGTCAAGGAACTAAGCAGAACAGGAAATAAATGCATTATGGAATTCACAGTATCTGATTCGGGGATAGGTATTTCAAAGGATAAACACAGTCTGATCTTTGATAGTTTCACACAGGCATCTCCAGATACAACCAGACACTTTGGAGGGACTGGCCTGGGCTTATCAATCTGTAAAAAACTAATAGAAATGCAGGGAGGAACCATATCTCTGGAAAGTGAACCGGGAGTTGGATCAAGCTTCAGGTTTAAATTGCCTCTGGGAATTCTTGATGCTGATGGTCAGAAGAAGGCTGCGGAGATTCCGGAGAGTTATACAGGTCTTGAAGGAAAGAAAATACTTATAGCTGAAGATAATAAGATAAATTTCTTTGTGGCCAATAAATTCCTCGTCAGCTGGGGGATTACTGTCAAACATGCAGTGGATGGACTCCTGGCTCTTGAATTGCTTGAAAATGAAGATTTTGACCTGGTGCTTATGGATCTGCATATGCCTGTCATGGATGGAATTGAGGCTACCAGAATCATCAGGAAATCTGAAGATCCAAAAATAAGAAATATCCCTATAGTTGCTTTAACCGCAGCTATAATGTCAGAGAGTCACGACAAAATAGAGGACCTGAATATCAACGATTACGTTCTTAAACCATTTAAGCCGCATGATCTCTTCGAGAGAATCAGTAAGCATATACGATAGGCTCAGGGCTCAGGGCTCAGGGCTCAGGGAGGGCTCAGGGCTCAGGGCTCAGGGCTCAGGGCTAAGGTAGACTCAGGGTTTTACTTAATACAGTTGCTGCTGATATACTCTGCTGCACGCTTATTACCAAGGCTTAATGCTCTCCTTAAATCATGACAGGCGTCATCCACACGCCTGGTGTTAAGCAGTGCAATACCTTTATTCAGCCATGCATCTGAGTTGGAAGGACTCAGATCCAGGGACATGCTGTAATCCTTTATAGCCCATTCCCATGACCTTGACACAAAATAGGAGTTGGCTCTGTCGACATAGCACTCAGCATCATCAGGATGAAGCTTAAGGTTCCTGGTAAAATAATCAAGAGCCTTCAGATTATCTCCGGCAACAGCTTCAGTCTTCCCTGCAAGGCTAAGCGCATTTTTATTTTCAGGATATAAGTCGAGATATTTTTCAAGATCCTTCATTGCCTTGTCATTTTCTCCTGTTTTCCTGTAACATTCGGCCCTGAGAACCAGTAACTCTGCATCAGCAACTCCTGAACTCAGCAGCTTCGAATAGGAGTCAGAGGCTCCTGCCGCATTGCCTTTCAGGCTTTGCGCTCTGGCAAGTAATCGAAGATATTTCTCATTGTCCGGACTTGAGACAATCAGACCTGAGACTGTCTTTATTGCATCATCATACTTCCCCGATGAAATATTGATCAGGGATTCGGCATAAACAATATCATCACTATTCTGATAGTTTTTCTTAAGATCGGCAAGAACTGCTTTTGACTCTTCTATCATTCCTGAGGAAACATAATATTCAATTTCCGAGATACTCTTCTCAGTGAAGCTGTACCATTCCTTCTTCCAGAACTGTCTCCATTCAGGCCTGTTCTCGATTACCCTGAATGCAGGATCAAGCATTATATATTTTTCTGATTTACGGTATGATGATTTCATGCTAAGTTCAAGATGATACAAAGATGTTGCAGCATCTCCTTTAAGAGCGTATATGCGAGACAAACCGTATTCACCTGAGAACGGAGTAATTTTGTTTGCAGCATTCAGATCACTGATAGCGTCCGAATATGCTTTCCTGGACAGACTGACTTCAGCTCTTTCTACAAATAGCCTGCTATCATTGGATAGTGTAATTGCATCTGTCAGGACTTTAATTGCCTGATCTGATTTACCGGCAGAATCAAGCGCTCTTGCCTTTAAAATTAAATCAACGGACTGCTGCCCGGACACTGCTCCGGAAATAACTAAAATCAATACCAATATTAAGCTCTTCTTCATCATGTTAGGTACTACAAAATCATTTGGTAGTTTCTTCCTTTAATTTTGAATTCACTTCAGTTATCACATGAACAAAACCTGAAAGATGAAACTGTTCCAGTCCTGAAATTCGTCTCTCAAATACATCGCACTGGTAGAAATAAACGCCCGGGGACACAATTTTTCCTTTATAGGTCCCATCCCATTCTATCCTTGGTTCTTCAGTCCTGAATAACTCCATACCGTTCCTGTTAAAAAGTCTGAAATCTATCTTTTCAACCAGCCCCGAAGTTTTTGCAACAAGTTTATCATTAATATCATCACCATTAGGAGTAAATACATTTGGAATCTCATAAAAGTTGCAGGAATCAATACATACCATGACAGATTTTGCACTTTCGTTGCCTATAGAGTCGTATGCAGAAACGGCGTAGCATCCGGCAATAACTTCACCCGGATAATGTTTATACGAGAATATGTTTTTGTCATCTATATCGATAAGAAGCGAAAGATTTTCTTCAGTTGTAAGTTTATAGAATATCTTATACCCTGCAATATCAGAATTGCATTCATCATCGGTTATTGCCCAGGAAACTGTATTGTACAGGCTGTCACACTGTGTCCTTACGCTTATAAGTGGTGAACAGGGAGGTTCATTGTCCAGGGGAGTTACACAAATTCTTTCAGAAAGATTGATCAGGTTCTTGGGCATATCATCTGCAAGGTAGCCTCCCACTGATTTTACATAATAACAATACTCCTTCCCGTTTTCCAATCCTGTATCATTGTATGTAAGCTGATTAGTTGTTCCGATAGAGTCATAGGCCAGGGTAACCTCATTAAGCCTGAAGAAATCGTACCTGTTATTAATCCATGGAACATTCCTGGTTATTGTGAATTTTGCTTTTCTGTCGCCCGGTACAATTGAAAGGTAAACAGAGGATGAATAAGCTGGCTCTCCCACCAGAAACCTGTTTCCGGGTGCATCGTTCCATAATTCTATCCTGTAGATATAACCTGTGGTTTGAGTATTTATCGACACGTCTGTAAATGTTGTATCGTTAAGATCCGCTGTCTTAATTGATCTAATCTGTGTGTAGTTTGTCCCTCCCGTCCCGGTAGCCCTGTAGATAATGTACTCATATGGCCCGTTTGCAGGGATGGTATCGAGTCTGTCAGGCTTTTTCCACTCAATATAAATGGTTCCGTTTGAAGTATTTGTAGAAGTGACGCTCACATTTTTTATTACCGGAACACCTGATACCAGGGTTGATGTAATTTCATTTGAAGACTTGCTTTCCGTACCATTCGGGTAAACAGCAACAATCCTGTAAGTATATTCTTTGCCGAATTCAAGTCCCTGTCCGTTGTCAGAGTCTGAATAAGTGGTTGTGGAGCTGCCTGCTATATATCCAACCTTTACAAAACCTGTGGATGGTGGTACTCCGGCCGTGCATGAATCCGGAATGAATGTTGTTGGCCCTTCCCTCCTGTATATGCTGAATCCGGCAATTACTGAGGTCCCGTAATTTGCCCAGGTCAACGTGATCTGCTTTCCTACCGGAACAGCATTCTGCAGGACCGGAGAGGGACCCAGTACCTTAATATTCATATTATCAATATCCGATAACCGTACATCCGAATTACTGTCATCAGACTTAAAAATCACATTATATGGCTGATTCCTGACCACTTCATGACATGGAATCCATCTGAATCGTGATGCTGCAAATCCCGCTACCGAGTCAACTTTGGTGAAGGTTGCAGGACATGAAGCAAGGTTAAAAACGCCTGAAGTTGCCTGCAAAGTAAGAAAATCATTATTTTCATCAGTTGCAGAAAATATAAAATCAACGGTATCTCCCACTTCAGCACAATAGTTCGAGAGAGGGCCGTTTACAGGTGGCTTATTCTTAGTATTGAAAACCTCGATCTGCATATCGCGGACCACCACACCTATTTTCTTCCCGTCTCTCCATTCCTGTATCTCCATGGCCACATTGAATATACCTGTATCAGCCGGCGTATCCCAGATCAGATCACCGCTGATGGAATCAACCCTGATAAAATTAGTGGCAGGCGGTAAAGTGTAATTCGAGATTGGTTTGGCATCCTCACGGGTACATACTGTCAGTTTATAGGAAAGGCTGTCTCCGTCGGGGTCGAAAGCTGCCGGATTATGAATAAAGACATAACCATACGCTGCTTTGTCATAAGGTGGGTTCAGAAGCACAGGAGTATCGTCGCGTCCCAGGGCAGGATTTACTGTCAGAATTGTTGAAATTGAAAATACGACATTGACTGAATTGGGTATATTTTTTACACCCAGATTCCTGTTTGGATCCTGTACCACAATTTTGTATATGCCCGGTCCGGGAAATGTATGGGTAATTTTATAGATATTCCTCCTGTAAAAATTCGGCAAAATCAGCATGTCAATTCTTGGTGCAACTGAGGTTGAATTATCACCCCATTCAACATTGAGAGTAGGTCTGTCAGCAAAACTAAGTGTGTATGTAAATGTTGAAATAGTAATCTCATATGTGAGATCCGAAATCTGAACATAAGTAATTTCACCAGCCCGGTTATGTGTGGCATTAGAATTTACAAAAGCTGATAATGCCAGGCAAAGCAGAATTATTTTTTTCCCGATAAGTTCCTTCACGATCTGATTCATTTAATATTAAAAGTCTGTTCCGTAATGTCAGAAGTCAGCTTCACGCCTTCTTCAAATTCATTGACCTTCACAATAACCATATTTGACTGATCGGCATATAAGTCAGTCAGTATAAGATTCTTAACGATAATTGTAACCGGCTTTTTCCCTCCTTTAAATTCAAGGTTCATACTAATCTCATTATCTGCAACTTTCATTTCACGCAATTTTCCTGAAACAGGCTTTTCATTAACTTTAATAATGAGCTTTTTGGTCAGATACATCTCCATTGCCTCTCTTGATGCAGAAGTTCCGGCATAAAAATCAACACTATCCACCACATTCCCGTTCAGTTTGCTGTCTGTCAGAAAATCATCAAAATACATCCTTACAAACACATTATAAGTACCAGTATCAGGAACAAAGTCGATACTGGTAAGGGTAACATGAACCGGATGCATTAAAAACCATACTGAAATCAACAGAGCTTTAAACATTAATTACTGATTTCATGCCCTCAATTAACCTTCAAAAATCAGACCAATTTTCCTTCATCTTTTACACTAACCCTGTCTTTAAGATACTGTACCGATCCTACTTCAATGAAAGAAAATCCGGCTCCGTCAGAAAAGTTACCGGCAAGCACGACAACTAATTCATCACCCTGAAGATTGTGAGATTTTACAAGGTTCTTAAGTGCGATATGAATAAACTCGTCAACCGATTTCTTTTTCTCCTGGTAACTCGCATATACTCCATAAGACAGAGCCAGCTCCCTCATCGTACTTTTGGAGTAGCACTGCGCCAATATCAGGTTAATTCCCCTGTAAGAGGCCATATCCCTTATGGTTCTCCCTCCCATTGTGTCTGCAATTATCCCTCTTGCACCTATCCTGAAGGCTGTTTTAACTGCAACCTTGGCCAGGTATGCAGAAATCTCACCAGTAACATCAACATATGGGGTATTTAAAAACTTCTCCTTATTCTTTTCGGTTTCGAGAGCCACTTTGGTCATTGTTTTCACCGCTTCAACCGGATATTTTCCATTTGCAGTTTCGCCGCTTAGCATTATTGCATCGGTCTGTGAATAAATTGCGCTTGCAATGTCGGTGACTTCCGCCCGTGTCGGCCTTGGATTTTCTATCATTGAATGAAGCATCTGGGTCGCCACTATAACCGGTTTGCGCCTGAGTATGCATTTCGTGGTAATCATTTTCTGGATGCCGGGTATCTTTTCATATGGAATCTCAATGCCCATATCTCCCCGGGCAACCATAATTCCATAGACATTATCAAGAATATCATCAAGATTATCAACGCCTTCCTGATTCTCAATCTTTGCAATTATTTTGATATTGCTGTCAAATGACTTAAGAACTGCTTTAACATCAAGAACATCCTGCTTTGACCGTACAAATGAATGTGCAATAAAGTCAACTTCGGTACTGGCTGCCATCTCAAGGAATTTTTTATCTTTCTCGGTAATGGATGGCAGATTCAGCTTTATACCCGGAATGTTTACACTTTTTCTGGAGCCAAGTGTACCATCATTCTCTATTAAGCATTCCAATGCATTTCCTCTCCTTCTCTGAACCTTCAGAGAAATTTCACCATCGTCAAAAAGAATAACGGATCCCAATGGAACATCTGAACTAAATGCCGGGTAGGTAACATAAATTGCATTGTTTGAACTCTTTTTGTCAGGGTCTCCAATTATGTCTATAGTTTCTCCCTTTCGCAACTGGATAGGAATATCGCAGATTGTACTCCGTATTTCAGGTCCCTTGGTATCCAGCAGTATTGCAATCTTATCAGAGACTTCACGGGCATTCCTGATAACCAGCGGGACAAAATCCACATTACAATGAGCAGAGTTAATGCGGATCACATCCATACCTGCATCATAAAGCTCCCTTATGAAATCAGGGTCACACTTTTTATCTGAAATAGTAGCTACTATTTTAGTTCTTTTCTTATCCATAAACTATTTTCCAATTTTATTTTTTAATCTCAATCAAAGCTTCCACAGCTAACCTGTAACTATCGAGTCCAAAACCTGATATACTTCCTTTACAACTCCTTCCTATAAGACTTGTATGCCTGAACTCCTCCCTGGCCAGGATGTTAGTGATGTGAACTTCAATAACCGGAGCCGTTACTGCCGCAATTGCATCAGTTATTGCCACGGAGGTATGTGTGTATCCCCCGGCATTCAGGATTATTCCATCCTGGATGAAGCCTGATTTATGAATTTCATCAATGATTTCACCTTCAATATTAGACTGGAAATAACTGATAATTACATTGGGATATCGTGATTTTAAAGATGAAAGGTAATCCTCAAAAGATGAATGGCCATACTTTTCGGGTTCCCTGCGACCGAGAAGATTCAGGTTAGGTCCATTTATTATCACTATTTCCATTTCAGAATGAGTTAATTACAAGTACTTAATTTTAATAACGCACAGCCATTTTCTGAAACGTAAAAATAGGTAAAAAATATTTAAGGCGATGAAATTAAGAAGGTTGAATTTCTTTATGTTACTTTGTAAGGAGACAGTGATCCCGGGTGCAAAATTTTAATAATATTTAAACGAGAGATGAGCTTAGGCTGGAAGCAGTCATTCAGAAATTTCGAAACCTATCTGAGACTGGAAAAATCTTTGTCAGGAAATAGTGTTGAAGCCTACCTCAATGATGTGGAAAAACTGGAAAGGCATTTCAGGGAGACCGGAAGAGATATAGGGCCCACTGAAGTGACTTACCAGGATATGAAGACCTTCCTGGCATGGTACAGCACTGATAATCAAAACACAAGAACACAATCAAGAACATTATCCGGAATCAGGGCATTCTATAAATATCTTCTTATTGAAGGGGAAATCAATGAAAATCCTGCAACCCTTATGGAGTCTCCAAAAATAGGACTAAAACTGCCGGAGGTTCTGTCTGTTTCCGAGATTGACAGCATAATAGATCAGATAGATCTCAGTAAACCGGAAGGTCACAGGAATAAAGCCATTATTGAAACACTTTACGGATGCGGACTGCGGGTATCGGAACTTGTCAACCTGCGGCTCACCGATATTCATTACGGTGAAGGTTTTGTTATTATTACAGGAAAGGGGAATAAGCAAAGACTTGTTCCTGTCAGCGGGAAAGCCCTTAAGGAGATCGAAATTTATAAGCTGGACAGAAACCAGCTTCCTGTAATCAACGATCAGAATATCCTTTTTCTGAACCGGAGAGGATCGGGACTAACCAGAGCAATGATCTTTACGATAATCAAGGATCTTGCCGCAAAAGCAGGAATAAAAAAAACAATAAGTCCGCATACCTTCAGACACTCTTTTGCAACCCACCTGATTGAAGGCGGGGCTGATCTGAGGGCAGTGCAGGAAATGCTTGGCCATGAATCTATTCTTACTACTGAAATATATACCCATATTGACAGGAGCTTTTTAAGGGATACCCTGATTATGTTTCATCCAAGATCATAATGTCATAATGTATTTAAAAATTAAATTAAATACATTACCTTTGCGGCTAATTTTGAAAAACCAATAACTTAAATTATCTCAAATTAATAACACTATGTCAACATTAAAAAGAGTTTACTCCTTTGGAAAAAAGAGTGCTGAGGGTAAAGCTGATATGAAAAACCTTCTTGGTGGCAAAGGTGCTAACCTTGCAGAGATGTGCCTTTTAGGCCTTCCTGTGCCAGCCGGTTTTACTATCACTACCGAAGCATGCGTTGAGTATTACAAGAACGATTGTGTTCTGCATCCTGATCTGATGCCTGAAGTATGGGCAGCTATGAAGAAGACAGAAGAAGCCATGAATATGAAATATGGCGATCCTGAGAATGCTCTTCTGGTATCATGCCGTTCAGGTGCACGCAGCTCGATGCCTGGTATGATGGATACTGTTCTTAATATAGGTCTCTCCTCAGCGACAATCCCCGGTTTCCTAAAAAAGACCAACAATCCGCGCTTTGTATGGGATTCATACCGTCGTCTTATTATGATGTATGCCGACGTTGTTATGGAAAAAGCTGAAGGAATTGAAGCTCATGATGGCAAAGGAATCCGCAAGGTACTCGATGAAATCCTTGATGAATTTAAAAAAGGCAAAGGCTACAAATCAGATACAGAGATCTCAGCTGAAGAATTGAAATATCTTGCTGAGGAATTCAAGAAAAAAATCAAAGAGGTGCTTGGCACTCCATTTCCTGATGATGCAAGAGCACAGCTTGAAGGTGGTATTAAGGCGGTATTTAAGAGCTGGAACGGAAAAAAAGCCGTATCATATCGCCGTATTGAAGGAATTCCTGATGACTGGGGAACAGCAGTAAACGTACAGGCAATGGTATTCGGAAATATGGGTGACACATCTGCTACTGGAGTTGCATTCACACGTAACCCTGCTACAGGCGAGAACCTTTTCTATGGTGAGTGGCTGGTAAATGCACAGGGCGAAGACGTTGTTGCAGGTATCCGTACTCCGAGCCCTCTGAATGACGATACAAAGAATGATCAGAACAAGCACCTTCACAGCATGCAGGAGGCTATGCCAGGAACATATAAAGAACTTTGGGATATCCGTAATATCCTTGAGAAATCTTTCCACGATATGCTCGATATCGAGTTCACTATCCAGGAAGGTGTTCTCTACATGCTTCAGTGCCGCGCCGGAAAGAGAACCGGTACAGCTGCCCTGAACATGGCGATGGATATGCTTCATGAGAAACTTATTGATGAAAAGACTGTTGTGATGCGTGTCGATCCTGCACAGCTTGATGAGCTCCTCCACCCAATCTGCGATCCTAATGCTGAGAAGAAGGTTACGCCAGCTGTAAAGGGATTGCCTGCCGGTCCCGGTGCGGCTGTAGGCAAGGTTGTTTTCAATGCAGAAGATGCAGTTGCATGGTTCAGAAAAGGGGAAAAAGTCATTCTTCTCCGTGAAGAGACCAACCCTGAGGATGTTGAAGGAATGCGCGCTGCAGAAGGTATCCTTACTGCAAGAGGAGGTATGACATCACACGCTGCACTTGTTGCACGCGGCTGGGGAAAATGCTGTATAGTAGGTGCAGGCGGACTTCATGTTGATGCTGCAAAGAAAATTGCAAAAATAAGTGGTAGTGATATAGTTATCAAAGAAGGTGACGTTCTTACTCTTAACGGAACAAAAGGAAATGTATACACAGGTGCGATTACCCTGATGGATGCAACTGAAAATCCTCGTTTCAAGGAGTTCATGACGATAGTTGACAAGTATCGCAAAATGGGTGTCCGTACAAACGCTGAAACTCCTGAAGATGCAATTATTGCACGTAATTACGGAGCTGAAGGTATTGGCCTCTTCCGTACCGAGCATATGTTCTACGGTAAAGGATCAGAACAACCACTTTTCCTTCTCCGCAAGATGATCCTCAGCGCAAATGAAACAGAACGCCGGAAAGCACTTGATGAGCTGTTCTCATTTGTTAAAAAAGATATGAAAGCCACAATGGCTGCTATGGATGGTTTACCTGTAACATTCAGGCTTCTCGATCCTCCTCTTCATGAATTTGTACCACAGGGCGCTGAAAAGCAGGAAGAACTTGCCAAAGCCCTTGGAATTAAGAAAGAAGATGTTGCAAAACGAGGAGAAGCATTGCATGAGTCAAACCCGATGATGGGACACCGTGGAGTACGCCTTGGCATTACATTCCCTGAAGTAACCGAGATGCAGATTCGCGCTATGCTCGAGTCATCTGTGGAACTTATCAAAGAGGGAAAGAAACCATACCCTGAATTAATGGTTCCTGTTACATGCGAGGTTGCAGAAATCGATTTTACCAGAAAAGTATACGATAAAGTTTATTCTGAAGTTTGCACAAAATTCGGTGTAAAAGAGATCTCCTGCAAATATGGAACAATGATCGAAATTCCACGTGCATGTCTGCTGGCCGACCGTATGGCTAAAACTGCTGAGTTCTTCTCATTTGGGACCAACGACCTCACTCAGATGACCTTTGGTTTCAGCCGTGATGATACAGGCGGATTCCTTCACGATTATCTTGACAAAAAGATTCTTTCTTCTGACCCGTTCCAGACAATTGATCAGGATGGTGTTGGACAACTTATTAAAATGGCTGTTGAGAAAGGACGCGCTACAAGACCCGATCTTAAAGTTGGGATCTGCGGCGAACAGGGTGGCGATCCTGCTTCTGTTGAATTCTGCTTCAAGGCAGGACTTACCTATGTAAGCTGTTCTCCATTCAGGGTTCCTATTGCCAGGCTGGCTGCCGCCCAGGCTTCAATCAAATTTGGAAAATAAACCAGTTATAATTTGACATATAAGGAGGTTGTCTCAAAAGGACAACCTCCTTTTTTATACCACCCCCCTCTGTGAAATGAAGCCTTCATGCCCCCGGGGGGGAGGGGGGCTTAACCTTGGGGCAGGGGGGCTTTATGTTTTATATGAAAAAATTGACCTATATTTATGAATAATTCCTGAATGTACCGGAATTACAATATAACTTCTTTTCCATAAAAAATATTTATTAACATGGTTACCCCTGAGGATCTATTAAAATATGGCATAAAGGAAGCAAAAGAAATTATTTATAATCCTTCATACGATCTTCTCTTTGAAGAAGAGACAAAACCCGGACTTGAGAATTCTGAAAAAGGAATAGTAACAAAAAGCGGAGCAGTAGCAATTGATACAGGAATTTTTACAGGACGCTCACCTAAGGATAAATATATAGTCAGGGATGACATTACAAGAGATACAGTCTGGTGGAGATCGGATATTAACAAAAGCCTCTGATAATAAACCTATTACAAATGATGTCTGGAGCCATTGCCACAATATAGCTTCAAGACAGCTTTCGGGCAAAAAATTGTATGTTGTTGATTGTTATTGCGGAGCCAATGAGAATTCAAGGCTATGTGTCAGATTTGTTCTTGAGGTGGCCTGGCAGGCTCACTTTGTAAAAAATATGTTTATCAGGCCTGAACCTGAGGATCTTAAAAATTTCATACCGGATTTTGTTGTACTTAATGCATCAAAAGCTACAAATCCCGACTGGCAGCAACAGGGACTGAATTCTGAAAATTTCATTTTCTTCAATCTTTCAGAGCGTGTCGCTATCATTGGTGGTACATGGTACGGTGGAGAGATGAAAAAAGGAGTCTTCTCCCTCATGAACTATTACCTGCCTTTAAAAGGCATTGCCTCCATGCATTGTTCTGCCAATGTAGGAAAAAACGGTGATACAGCTATATTCTTCGGACTCTCAGGGACAGGAAAAACAACACTATCTACTGATCCTGACAGGGCTCTTATTGGGGATGACGAACATGGATGGGATGATGAAGGGATTTTCAATTTTGAGGGAGGATGTTATGCAAAATGCATCAGACTGAGTGAGAAGAATGAACCTGATATCTTTAATGCAATAAGACGTGATGCCCTGCTCGAGAACCTTGTAATACTCCCCGACGGGTCAATTGATTTCAATGATCAGACAAAAACAGAAAACACAAGGGTATCATACCCGATATACCATATTAACAATATTGTAAAACCAGTTTCAAAAGCAGGGCCAGCAAAAAAAGTAATTTTCCTGTCAGCCGATGCTTTTGGTGTATTGCCCCCTGTCAGCCGTCTTACAGAGGATCAGACCAGGTATTATTTCCTGAGCGGCTACACTGCCAAGATTGCCGGTACAGAAAGAGGAATTATTGAACCGGTTCCTCATTTTTCAACTTGCTTCGGAGCAACTTTCCTTATGCTCAACCCTATCATTTATGCCAATGAACTCGCAAGGAAAATGAAGCTCCATAAAACAGAAGCCTGGCTGGTCAATACAGGTTGGATGGGTGGTAAATATAACTCAGGATCAAGAATTGACCTCCAGACTACCCGCAGGATCATAAACGCTATTCTCTATGGAGCAATGGATGGCGGTGAATTCAATACTATCCCTGTCTTCAATCTTGCTGTCCCTTCCAAAATTGAAGGAGTGGACTCAAATCTTCTTGATCCCGGAAAGGTTTGGGACTCTCCATACAAGTGGCATATCGCTGCTACAGACCTGGCAATGAAATTCATCATTAATTTCAATAAGTTTTCAGTGGATGAAGAAACTGGAAGACTTGCCGACTTTGGACCCAGAATATGAATTTATGAGGGTTGACTTTTATTGTTATATTTAAATGCAAAAACTTCTCTCTGGTATGAATATGTTTGAAATCGCTCTTGCTTCTATAGTTGCATACCTGCTTGGGTCAATTCCGTCAGCTGTATGGATCGGTAAACTGGTTCACAATATTGACGTGAGGCAACATGGCAGCGGAAATGCAGGTGCAGCAAACGTAATAAGAGTTCTCGGCTGGAAAACCGGCATCCCTGTTATGATAATCGATCTTGCAAAAGGCTGGACTGCAGCTATGTTGCCACAATTGTTACATATCGCCCCTTCAGGCAGTGCCCTGATCACAAATCTGCAGATACTGACAGGTGTTGCAGCTATAATCGGACACATTTTTCCAGTTTTTGCAGGTTTCAGGGGAGGAAAAGGCGTTGCCACTGTTTTTGGTGTCCTGCTTGCCATACAACCATTGCTTACTATATGCTGCCTCGGAGTTTTTCTCGCAGTACTTCTGATTACCGGTATTGTTTCAGTCTCTTCAATGAGTGCAGGCATTGCTTTCCCTGCATTGCTTTTCCTGTTGTTCGACACCCCTTCGGTAATTTTTAAGATATTCTCAGTTTTTGTGGCAATAGCCCTCTTAATTACACACAGAAAAAATTTAGGCAGACTGATGAAGGGGGAAGAATCCAGACTTATCAAATTTGGCAGGAAGAAAAAAAATCAGGGGTAATCTGGCCGGGATCAGAATTAATTTCTCATTTCGCTTATTCAAAACTGTTCCAGGATCTCTATCCGTTTACTTATCGGTGGATGAGTAGCAAATAAGAGAGAAAAGGAGAAAGAGGATTTTTTCTCTTTTTCTCTTGGGTTTTCTATGAACATCTGAGCGACATCTCTTCTCTCAACTGCCTCAATCCTGGAGTCTTCTGAAATTTTCCTAAGGGCTGAGGCCAGAGCCAGCGGATTGTGAGTGAGTTCTGCAGAGCCTGCATCAGCGAGGAACTCTCTTTTTCTTGATAAAGCAAATCTGAAAAGCGAGGCAATAAGATAACCTACAAGTGCAAGAAGCAAAGCAATTATTATTACACCTCCCTCCTTCTTTCCTTTACCTATCCTCCCGAACTGCATCGACCTGAATATCATTTCAGTGACAAATGCAAATATTCCTACAAAAACTATTGAGATTATAAGCAGCCTGACATCCCTGTTCCTTATATGCGTCAGCTCATGGGCTATAACGGCTTCCAGCTCCTCATCATTAAGTTTGTTTATTATGCCTCTGGAGAGAGATACTGAAAAAGTCTTTTTATTTATTCCACTGGCAAAGGCGTTTAATGAATCATCCTCAATAATATTTATTCCGGGCATTGCCATACCTTTTGATATGCATAGATTTTCCACGAGGTTATAAACTCTTTTGTTTTCATTCCTTGAAAGAGGTTTTGAACCTGTTGCGGCGTTAATCATGGAGGAGTGAGAAAACCATGCTATTGTAAACCAAATAATTACACCAGCAAGAATATATGGTGCCGTCCTGAAAAAGCTGTTATTGACTTTTGAAATGACCAGTTGGTCATCCATGCTGAATGACATGAAAAAGAAAAACAGCCAGGTCAATCCGAAGAAGACCACAGGAAACATGGCCAGAATTAGTAAGGAATTGGTATTATTCCGCCATATCTGTGACTGCAATCCAAAATAGCTCATGAATTCAGAACCTGATTTCAGGAGGCTGCTCAGCAGCAGAACGCTGTTCTCCCAGCTCGAACATAGTTTCACGCTTAAAATTGAACATAACAGCAATTAGGTTCGACGGGAATATCTCGGTTGCAACATTAAGCTCTTTAGTGGCGGAGTTAAAGAACCTTCTTGCTGCAGCAATCTTGTTCTCAATATCAGATATTTCATTCTGAAGATCCATAAAATTCTGACTGGCTTTAAGATCAGGATATGCTTCAACTGATACTTTCAGTCCGTCAAGGGCTGTTGATAATTTTGTCTCAGCAGCAATCTTCTCATCAATAGTAGTTGCCTTCATTGCATTAGTACGGGCTTCGGTAACAGCCGTAAGCACGCCTCTCTCATGCCCCATATAGCCTTTAACAGATTCAACAAGCTGCGGTATGAGGTCGTGCCTCTGTTTGAGCTGGACATCAACATCTGCAAAAGCCTGCTCCCTGTTATTCCTTAACCTTACAAGCCTGTTATAGAGCGATATCGCAAACAGCGTTATCACAAATATGATTCCCAGAAAAAGTAATAAGATCATCATTTATCGTAGTTTTATGAGATTTTAAAAAACATCCTTATTCTATTCAAAACGAAAGATAGATATTTTTGCTATATTTAACTAGCTTAGCGAGGATGTTTCTCATATACTTTATTCATATTGTGACAATACTATTTTATACACGTATAATACTGACCTGATCTTCTATTATTCATTAAACCAATAAACTATGGAAAAGAGTTTGAAAGGAACACGCACAGAACAGAACCTCCTGAAGGCATTTGCAGGAGAATCACAGGCAAAGAACAGATATGAATTTGCAGCAAAAGTGGCAAAGGAAGAAGGCTATGAACAGATTTCGGGAATATTTCTTGAGACAGCATTGCAGGAACAGCAGCATGCCAAGAGATTTTTCAGGTTTCTGGAGGGGGGTATGGTTGAAATAACTGCTTCTTATCCTGCCGGTAAGATCGATACTACCAAGGCTAATCTGTTTGCTGCAGCAGAGGGAGAACATGAAGAGTGGAGTGACCTTTATCCAGCCTTTGCCCAAGTGGCGGAAGAGGAAGGGTTCAAAAACATATCAGCAGCCTTCAAGGCTATATCTGCTGCTGAAAAAGGACATGAGGAAAGGTACCGGAAACTCCTTGAAAATGTGATGAAGGACAAAGTATTTGAACGTGAGGAAAAAGTTTTCTGGTACTGCAGAAAATGCGGTTACATTCATTTCGGAACAAAACCTCTTAAAAATTGCCCTGCATGCCTGCACCCGGAAGCCTATTTCGAACTTCTTGCGAATAATTATTAATTGCGATCGCCAGGGTAGGGACGTTGCATGCAACGTCCCTACAATTATGTCAGGCGTTTAAGCGCAATTCTTATCCTCCTAACAGACTCAATTAGAAGAGCATCAGAGGTGGCATAAGATATTCTCAGACAGTCCGGTGCACCAAAGGAATCTCCTCCCACGGTTGCAACCTGTGCTTTGTCGAGCAGATAGAGAGCGAGATCTTCTGAATTGTCAATTTTAGTTTCTCCATCCGACTTGCCAAGATACCAGGTGATGTCAGGCATAACATAAAATGCTCCCTGGGGAACAGTCACTTTCATTCCTTCAACCTCTTCTAAAAGACTGCAAATAAGGTTTCGCCTGCGCAGAAACGCATCTCTCATAATCTTTTGCGATTTACCATCACCCTGCAGCGCAGCCAGGGCAGCCCGCTGAGCTATTGAACAAACACCTGAAGTAAACTGCCCCTGGAGCTTGTTGCATGCTTTTGCTATCCAGAGAGGCGCACCAATATAACCAATCCGCCACCCTGTCATTGCATATCCTTTCGATACGCCGTTCATAGTAATCACCTGGTCATAAACAAAATCAAATGAGGCCATGCTTACATGCTCTCCTTCAAATATAATATGTTCATATATCTCATCAGACAAAACAAATACTCCTTCATGTCCGGCAACAATAATGGCGATCTTCTCAATTTCACTCCTGCTATAAACCATGCCTGTGGGATTGGAAGGAGAATTAAAAATTATCAACCTTGTCCGCGACGTGATTGCCTCTTCGATCTGGGCGGGACTGACTTTGAAATCGCTGTCCTGCCTGGCTTCTATAATTACCGGTTTCCCTCCTGCCAGAACCACCTGATCATAATAACTGACCCAGTACGGAGCCAGTAAGATAACTTCATCTCCAGGATTGATTATTGATAAAATCACATTAATCAGTGAATGCTTACCTCCTGCCGAAACTATTATCTGATCAGGATGATAGACAATGCCATTCTCTCTTTTGAATTTCTTCGAGATTTCCTCTCTGAGATCCTGGTATCCCGGCACAGGAGGATACTTCGAGTAGTTATCATCAATTGCCTTCTTTGCAGCTTCTTTAATATAATCCGGAGTATTAAAATCCGGTTCCCCGAGGCTGAGACTTATTATATCTATTCCTTTTGCCTGCAGTTCACGGCTCTTCTGAGACATCGCGATTGTCTGGGAGACTGATAATGATTTAATTCTGTCTGATAAATATTCCATAAAATCAATAATATTTTTATCACAAACAAGGAAAAAGAATTAACCAAATGTATGAAGTTATATTGAGAAACAAAACTCATATAAATCAGTTCAATGGATGACTTTTCCATTTGTTTGTAAAACTTATTTTTTGAAAATGAGCTGTATCGTTGGTTTTAATGTCGTATTTTTGATAATACCGAAATATATAACTGATTATGCTAAAATGTACTTTCCCCGCGTATCGCATGCCGCATAATGTATGCCTCAAGCTGATGGCGTTTTATTCAGATAATTACCGGAAGAGAGTACTAACAAATTTGAAATAAATGAGACATTTAATTTCCTTTCTTTTTTTGCTGGGTATGCTGAGTTGCCAATCCCACAACAAAACTCCTGAAGATAATTTGAAAGATATGCTGGCACCCATTGAACTGTCCAGTATTAAAATTGGCGGAGAGATAGGCAGACGCATTGATATCACTATATCAAACAACCTGCTTCACCTCAATATAGATGAAGATTTTCTGGCAAGTTTCCAGAAAAAGAATGACGCCGGTTATATTGGATTGGGAAAGTTAATTGATGGTACTGTAAGAATGTCAGCATATACGGGGGATAAAAGGGTTGATTCACTTAAGAATCACCTCATAAAGGAGATAATTAAAGCACAGGAACCAGATGGTTATATAGGTAATATGACTCCCGGTAACCGGATGTGGAAACTATGGGACATTCATGAGATGGGATATATTATCTTCAGCCTGGTCACCAATTACAGACTTTTCGGAGACGGACAGTCTTTGGCTGCAGCTGAAAAAGCTGCAGATTACCTCATAAGGAATTGGCCTTCAATGCCTGTTAGCTGGGAAAATACAACTGATGTGGCAACACATGTTGCCATAACTGGCCTTCACAGAACGATGCTTACACTTCACAGTATTACAAACAGGAAGGAATACATCAATTTCTGCCTTAATCAGCTTAAGATTAAAGATCTGGAACCTGACATTGTTATTGGACGGCGTAAACTGATTGAGGGACATATTTATGGCTATATGGCTTTATCACTTGCTAAACTTGAACTTTACCGGAAAGACGCTGATAAGAAACTACTTGACCAGGCACTAAAAGCTTTACATTTCATGACATCGGAGAACGGGATGACAATATCAGGGGGGGCAGGACAGGAAGAGATATGGACAGATGATCAGGATGGACGAAATAGCCTGGGTGAATCATGTGCTACTGCTTATCAGTTGCGAGTCTATGATAACCTTCTCCGGCTTAGTAACGATTCCCGCTTTGGCGACATTATGGAAAGGACTATCTACAATGCTTTGTTTGGAGCACAATCCCCTGATGGAAGCCATATCCGTTATTTCACACCTATGGAAGGGGATCGCCATTATCACAACGGAGATACCTATTGTTGCCCATGCAACTACCGCAGGTTCATATCAGAACTTCCGGAGATGGTTTATTACCGGGCAGGAAAGGGTATAACTGTCAACCTGTATACAGCCTCCACTGCAAATATCAAATTGGAAAGTGGCCTTTCCGTTACTGTAAGCCAGGAAACAGATTATCCAAACTCCGGTCATGTGTCAATCAGTATCACTCCGACTGAGAATGCGTCTTTCCCATTGAATCTCAGGATCCCTTCCTGGTGCAGGAACGCCAATATATCTGTCAATGGAGAACCTTCTGGCATCGTGTGCAAGCCGGGTTCATTCGCTATTATTGAAAGAAACTGGAACCCGGGAGATAAAGCAGTACTTGAAATGCCCATGGAATGGAGACTTGTGTTGGGAAGAGAGAGACAAGCAGGCCGGGCTGCTGTAATGAGAGGTCCGTTACTATTCTGCCTTGACCCGGAACAAAACGAATCACTGGCAAAAATAGATGCTTCGGATCTGGGCCGGATAGTTATTGACATGGAGTCTATTGAGCCAGCTCCTATCCAGAACAGTGAGGTACGTCCGGAAGGCATAGCATGCCGGTTAAAAGCAGGTAATCTCCCTTTTGCCATGGGGAATTCTGGAAATCTCACACTGACATTCACAGAGTTTCCTGATCCGAAAGGTAAATGCACCTATTTCTCAATACCGGATCTAACAGAAGCAGTACCTGACGAATTATCAGGAATCTGGTAGTAAGAAGATTGATTGGGAGACACTGAGCTGGTTTCGGTGCACTGATCTGTAATATGATAAACAGCTAAAATCATGTATTAACAAAAAATCAAACAATCATGGAAGCATTAGCAGATATCCTTAAAATAACTATTCCGGCGCTTATTGTATTTTTAACTGCATTTTTTCTCATGAGAAATATGATAAGGAATGATCAGGACAAGAGAAGACAGGAACTGATCCTGCAGAACAGCAGGACAGTTACCCCGATAAAGCTGCAGGCTTATGAAAGGATAGTCCTGTTCCTTGAAAGAATCTCTCTTGAATCAATGTTGCTCAGGGTGAGCACATCAGACATGACGGCAGCACAGTTACAATCAGCCCTTCTGACTACGATCAGGAATGAATTCGAGCATAATCTTTCACAGCAGATATATATGAGTCAGCAGGCATGGGAAGTGGCCAGAAATGCCAGGTCAAACATGATAAAAATTATCAACAGTGAAGCAGAAAAAATGCCTTCTGACGCGCCTGGTATAGCATTAAGCAAAAAACTGATCGAGAAGATCATGGAACTCGAAAAGGAGCCGACCCATGTTGCCATTGAATTTATAAAGGCCGAAGTTGGGAGAATGATCTGAATGGCTGCTGGGTGCTCAGGGCTCAGGGCTCAGGGCTCAGGGCTCAGGGCACATTAAGAATCCAGCAGAACCCAGAACCCAGAACCAAGTACCAATGACCATGATCTCTAAAGCAGCTCAATACTTCTTTTGACAAAGGTGCTCAGCTCTTCACCACGCAACATATTATTTCCAAGCAGGGCCAGGTCGATAAGCTGCCTTACGCTGCTGTTTGAAGAACCATATGCCTCGAGTGTGCTCTTTCTGCTATTCTCAAGATCCGAAAGATCCTTACGGAGTTTTTCGAGGTCATCTTTCTCGAGCTGGCTTATTTCTGCCTCTTTTTTCTTCTTGTGCTCCTGCTCCATGAAAGCGATCTCTTCTTTAAGCCTTTTCCTCTCCTTGTTATTTTCCTTCAGCTTATCTCCGGTTTCTCTCTGAACGTCATCTGAGATCTTTATGACAAGCGGATGGTTTGGATTTACAACCAGATTGAAACTGTCTGGCAGTTCTCCATAGAAATTCATTCCTCCGCCCATCTGGGACATCTCCTTCATTCTGCGCATAAATTCTGACTGGGTGATCAGCACCGGAGATTCATTTTCACCAAGGGTCTCAAACACAACATTAAATACCTCTTTGGATTTTACCCTTACATTAAAGACATTTTTAAGATCCTCTTGTTGATCCGCCGACAACTTCGACTCACGGGTCTCCTCTTTCTGGATAAGCTTGTCAACAACATCTGAATCAACTCTTACAAATCTGGAATCCTTGAGTTTTGACTCAAGATGGTTAATAAGATGAACATCGAGCTGACCATCAAGCAGCAATACATCATAACCTTTGTTTTTTGCATTGTCAATATAGGTATACTGATCAGTCTTGTTTGTAGAATAGAGGTATATGAGATTCTTATTTTTGTCAGTCTGGTTCTCTTTTATTATCTTCTCATACTCATCAAAGGTAAAGTACTTATCGTCTGTATTCTTAAGGAGAGCAAATTTTGAAACTTTCTCATAGAATTTCTCTTCAGTGATCATTCCATATTCGATGAAAAGTTTAAGATTATCCCACTTTTTCTCAAACTCTTCACGGTTATTTTTAAATATTTCATTCAGCCTGTCAGCAACTTTTTTTGTTATGTGACCCGAAATCTTCTTAACATTTGAATCGCTCTGCAGGTAGCTTCTTGAAACGTTCAGCGGAATATCAGGTGAATCGAGTACCCCATGCAAAAGTGTAAGAAACTCAGGTACAATCCCTTCAACAGAATCGGTTACAAAAACCTGGTTGCAATAAAGCTGTATCTTATTTTTCTGGATTTCAAGGTTGCTTTTAATTTTAGGAAAATACAGGATCCCGGTCAGCTTGAATGGATAGTCAACATTGAGGTGAATGTTGAAAAGTGGTTCTTCACCTGCCGGATAAAGCTCCCTGTAGAATTTAAGATAATCCTCATCTTTCAGCTCTGCCGGTTTAAGTGTCCAGGCGGGTTTGGTATTGTTGATAATTTTGTCCTTACCTGTATCAACATACTTGCCATCCTTCCATTCAGTCTCTTTTCCGAATGCTATTTCAACAGGCAGGAACTTGCAGTACTTTTTCAGAAGCTGTTCAATCTTGTTTTCTTCAAGAAATTCCTTTGACTCTTTATCAATATATAATATCACATCAGTTCCACGCTTCTCTTTTTCAACATCATCAATAGAGAATTCTGGACTGCCGTCGCAGCTCCATTTAACAGCCTGGGAACCTTCAATATAAGATTTAGAAATAACTTCCACCTTATCGGATACCATAAATGAAGAATAAAAGCCGAGTCCGAAATGTCCGATTATTGAATTAATCTGGTCTTTATATTTATCAAGAAAATCATTGGCACTTGAAAATGCAATCTGGTTCAGATATTTATCTACCTCCTCCTTTGTCATGCCAATGCCATTATCAGATACTGTAATAGTCTTCTTCTTTTTGTCGACAGATACCCTGATTGGTGATTCATCAATAACTCCCTTAAAATCTCCTGCTGAAGCCATGGCTTTAAGCTTCTGTGTAGCGTCAACCGCATTTGAAATTAGCTCACGCAGAAAAATCTCATGGTCAGAATAAAGGAATTTCTTAATTATAGGGAAAATGTTCTCAGTCGTTACTCCAATCTTTCCGGTTTGCATATAAATTAGTTTTTGTTAAACATTAATTATCTGCCGACCTCAGTCAAAAGATGTGCCGGAAGATCAAAACTGACAAATAGTCACTTTGGTTTGTTCCTGGCATCAATATTTATTGAAAGGCTCCAGAATCCGTTCTTATATATGTAGGCATCATACGAATAGTCCGGACCATAATATAGCCGGTCATCAAATCCTGATGGGGGTAACAGAACGAGGTGGTCAAAAACAATTGAGTTATCTGACCTGAATCTTAAGGAGATGATTGCATTGGCAGAATATTCCAGGATATGCCTGAAATTTACAGATTTGCCGGAATCAAACCACTTTCTTCCGAATATTATTTTATTCTCGCTTGTAAAGCTCAAAACCTCAATTATCTTTCTTGTCAGCATTGGATCACTGTAGTTAATCCCAAGTAAAATCCAGTATTTTATGTTATCTGCAAAGAATGGCCTGATATCATAATAAAGTGCTCCATACCAGTCAGACTGTGAATAGACAGTATCGGCCAGAATCTGTTTTTCATCATATCTGTGAGTCAAATAATATACTTCATTTGCACCGCCTTCCGGAGATTTTCTGATTAAATAACAGAAATACCAGCCTGGCTCATTTTTGAGGACCAGGTTCCAGGTAACAATTTTAATCACAGAATCGGAAGATGTTATCTGGCCCAGGAATTTTAGATTTGAAAAATTGTGAGTAAAGATCCGGTCAGAAGCAACATAAGTGTCAATGAAGCATTTAATTGAATCGTTAATCCTCAGACTGACACTATCTTCAGAAGCAGAACGCAGCCTTCCAAATAGTTTTTCAAGGGATAGCGACATTTCATCCGTTGAGATCTGACTTTTGGTCAATCCTGTTGAAAGAGTGATAAAAAGAAAGAAGCAGACCACTAGCTTCATAATTCCATAATGACATTTTGGGAGGCATCATCGAGAAGATCCAGCAGCAATTTGCAGGCCAGACTTATTTCGTCTTTGGTAATAATTAAAGGAGGGGCCAACCTCAGGGCGCTGTCGCAGAAAAGGAAAAAATCTATAATCAAGCCATACTTGTGGGCATTGGCGACAATATACGGAACATAGGCCCGGTTTGTGAGCTGTACTGCCAGCAGCAGGCCCTCTCCTCTGACTTCTGAGATCAGATGATGTTTCAGCTTCTCTTTAAATAGTGCAGATTTCAGGTTACATTTCTCAGCAAGCTTCTCTTCAATTATTACACCTAATGCTGCATTTCCGGCGGCACAGCAGACAGGATGACCACCAAATGTCGTAATATGACCAAGCGGAGGATCTGAAGCCAGGACTGACATTATCTTTTCAGAGGAGATAAATGCACCAAGAGGCATGCCTCCTCCCAGTGCTTTTGCGAGGATAAGAATGTCAGGTACCACATTATATCTGATAGTTGCAAACAGAAATCCTGTGCGGCCCATTCCAGTCTGTATCTCATCGAATATCAGCATGGCACCTGTTTCATTGCACCGGGCTCTGATCTTATTAAGGAAAGTACCCTGGGGAAGAATTACTCCTGCCTCGCCCTGTATAGGCTCAACAATTACACAGGCAGTTTTATTATCAATGAGATTGAGGGAATTTTCGTCATTAAAATCAATCTGAAAGATATCAGGCAGCAAGGGTCTGAAAGCATTTCTATAGGATTCGCTTCCCTGTATGCTGAGAGCACCATGTGTACTCCCATGGTAAGCGTTTCTAAATGAAATTATCCTGGTTCTTCGTGTGAATCGTTTTGCAAGCTTCAGAGCTCCCTCCACTGCTTCACTGCCCGAATTGACAAAATAGCAGGTATTCAGTGCCGAAGGAAGATTTTCAGCAAGGTGTCTTGCATACTGTACCTGCGGGGTCAAAATAAGCTCACCATAAACCATCAGATGGGTATATGAATCCACCTGTTTTTTAATAGCCTCAACAACTTTCGGATGGTTATGTCCCACATTGCTTACTGAAACCCCGGAAATAAGATCGAAATATTGTTTGCGATCGGGACCATAAAGGTAAACACCATCGGCACTTTCAATTTCAAGCATCAATGGTGAAGGAGACGTTTGTCCAAGAAAATGGAGAAAAAGTTGTCTGTTTGAAAGCATATGGGATTCCAGAAATTACCTGGCCATAACATTTATATCATTCAGGAGCGAGTCTCTGAAAGATTTCCCGACAGGAATACTTTTCAAAGAATTTCCAACATTCAGATCAAGAGCATTTTCTTTAATGGCCTGAATCATACTCTTGTTTATTATAAATGACCTGTGCACCCTGATAAAGACACCTGAAGGCAACTGGTTTTCAATGGCTTTCATTGTAAAGTGAATTGTAAATTTATCATCTTTGGTAGTCAGGGTAACATAATTCTCCAGAGCTTCTATGTAGATAATATCTTTTAATTTCAATTTTACAAGCGATGATCCTTTTTTGATAAAAATCTCTTCATCACCGGTATTGGTTACCTCCTTGCGTACAAAATACCTGATTGTCTTATCAATCGCTTTGCAGAATCGTCCATATGAAACCGGTTTAAGCAGGTAATCGACTACATTGAAATCGAATGCCCTTATGGCGAATTCTTCTGCCGAGGAAACAATTATTATGTTTGGAGGAAAGTCAAGACTGCCTATGAAATCAAAGCCATTCATTTCAGGCATCAGAATATCCAGAATGATCAGTTCAATATCCTTTCTCTTGGTAACAACATCCCTTGCTTCCACTGAGTCGCTGAATGATCCGATCAGATTAAGGGAGCTGGATTTACTAACGTATCCCTCAAGTATTTTGCAGCTCAGCTTATCATCATCAACAATTATGCAATTCATGCTATTGTGTTTTGCAGGAAATTTCGGTTAAAAATAGTAAAAAAAATTCAATACTTTAACAATTGCAAGAAAGTTAAGAATATTTTGGATCTTCAGGACTCTTTATCAGTAAAATTTGATACTCTGAAGTGTAAGATTTTAATAACAAAAAGGGGGAGTAAAAATCTCCCCCTTTGCAATCTCAGTCAATTTTAATTAAAGACCTTTGCTAAGTGCGGGAGCTGCTTTGAATTTAACAACTTTTTTAGCAGGAACATTCAATTTTGCACCGGTACGGGGATTACGGACCACTCTTGCACTTCTTTTGGTTACATTAAAAGTACCAAGTCCTGGAAGCTGTATCCTCTCACCTTTTTTCATAGATTTTCCAAAAGCGCCAACGAATGCGTTTAGAGCTTTTCCGGCATCTTTGATAGAAAGACCTGCATCAGCAGCAATTGCATTAACTAATTCTTTTTTTGTCATAATGAAAGATTTTAGAGTTTGACCAATCTTACTAATTGAATACAAATTTATTTTATTTTAATTCATGTGCAAATTTATTTTTCCGTTTTTCCGCAAATAGTGCCACTTTTAGGTTAAAACACCACTATTTTCCAACGAATAGCACCTGAATGTCAAAAAGCCGCAAATGCTCATCAGCAGACATTTTCAACATATTTCCACAGTATTGATGTTCATATAGTGTTGATAAAAACTATATTTAATTGAATTTAAGATATTTAGCTATTTTTTGCAAAAAAATTCCTAAAAATTAAAAAAATATTATCTTTGCGGCGGAGAAATGGCAGAGTGGTCTAATGCGGCGGTCTTGAAAACCGTTGATCTGTTTCCACGGATCCGGGGGTTCGAATCCCTCTTTCTCCGCAGACCAAATTACTCCCCCGGCTTTGCCGGGGGACTTTTATTTTACAGCTGGCCGAACCAGGCTTGAATGAGTGAGGACAGATGTAAAATAAAAGACCATATGAGTGAAACGAATATGGGTAGTAAATTTGGTCTGCAAGGTTCTCCCCCCAGGGATCACCGAAGGTAATCCCTCTTTCTCAGCAATCTATTTAATTCTTCAAATCAGGCTCAAAAAATACCCACTGAATAGCAGGATACTCCTTCTTCAATGCTGATTCGCAGGTATTTATATCATTAATCAATTCATTAACAGAATCAACTTCAGTCATTTTTGCTTTTACTGCGACCATTATCTGAGGACCCAGTTGCAGTGTGATCAAATTAAGTATCCGGTCAATCTCCGGCCGGGCTTCAAGGAAATTCTGGATTTCTGCGCAGGTTTTGGCATCAGCACTTTGTCCAATCAGCAGGCTTTTAACTTTTATGGCAAGAAAAAATGAAATAGTAATAAGCAGAATACCGATTCCAATACTGCCAAATGCATCGAAAACAGGATTTCCGGTTAAAATTGAGAGGACAATTGAAATTAGTGCAAAAGAGAGACCCAGCAACGCTCCCACGTCTTCACCCAGAACCAGGATTAATTCGCTCTGGCGACTATTTTTAAACCAAGTCCAAAGAGTCTCATTTTGCCTTACTTTTTTGATTTGAGTCAGGCATCCATAAAGCGATGCTGCTTCAAGTATCATACTAACAGATAAAACAACAATTGCAATTAATGGATTTTTCAGCCCTTCATGGGAACTGACCTTATGGATGCCCTCATAGATCGAAAACAAGCCACCCATGCTGAACAGGATCAGGGCAACAATAAACGACCAGAAAAAGATCTCTTTCCCATATCCCAACGGATGTTCATTGTCCGGCCTTTTCTTTGCAGCATTTAAACCAAAAAACAAGAGTCCCTGGTTCCCGCAATCGGCGTATGAGTGAATTGATTCAGCCAGCATTGCACCTGAGCCTGTAGCAACGGCTGCCACAGTTTTTGTAATTGCAATTCCAAGATTTGCCAGTAAAGCAAAAAGTATTGATTTGGTCGACGTATCCTGATGTGACATTATATCTGAATTATTTTCCTTTGGATTTCACTCTGGTCTAGCTTTCTTCAATGAAGTATAGTTTATTGTCTTCAACCAGATAGAATAGCGGAGCAATCATAATCCCGGGATAGCGAAGCCGAAGCCTTTTTGTCTCGCTTAAAATAAAGTCAGTCTCATTTCCAATTTCAAACATGGGGGCAAAATGCATAAAATGCTCTTCTGCTCTCTCTTTTGTCCATCCTGCTATTGTCACTAATCCTTCGACAAACTCTTTTTGGCGTGAAATTAAATTGACCATTCCACAGTTATTGTGCCCAATCAGTGCAATGTGGCTTACTTGTCCCACTGCAATCGCATATGAAACTTTAAATTCGCTGTATCTTAAATTTGCTCCTCCTGAGCGAATTATAAAAGCAAAGTTATCCGGCATGCGCAGGTGTTTACGGTTATCCATACACATCCCGACGAGAAGCTGTGCTTTGTCGAAAGTCTCAATCGGCCTGTTAAGATTATGAAATTCCAGCAGCAATCCGATCGGGGTTTGACGGTATTCAGGATGGATGTCTGCTAACGTTTTAATTGATAAAAGTTTATCCATTAGGCACTGGTTAATTAGATTTTGACAATTACCAAATATAGTTTATGATTTGTAACCGGGATGAAAAACTTCGTCTTATCACATCTTTTAAACCAAACCTTCACCTGCCCGTACTCTGCATAATAGCTGCGAGTTCCATGTCAAGTAATTTACCTCGGTATGGCTCATATGTCATATCGGTACGTCCGCTGTTGATAATGCCCATTGTGCCTATAAGATTCCACATTGCATATCCGATATGGTTATTATTAAACACGGAAACCACATCGTCCAGATAAGCCCTCGTTACATCATGCGGAGTTTTATTATAGACACCGAATTCCTGGATCATAACGGGTATATTTTCAGCTTTTGCCGCTTCAAGAGTTGTTGTAAGATTTCCGAGTGCGATCACAGGGTCTCCGGCCATGTCAGTAATTTTACCTTCTGCAGTTATTTTATAAGTGGCCTGCATCACCCCCCATGATGTGTTACCGGGAATTATGACAACTTTATCCGGAGCGGATCTGATAGTTATTTTATTAAATGTCATCCAGTCACCCTCCATGTTTGTAATTTTCAGCCTGGTTCCGTCTGAAGGCAGGGTAACTGAATAATCTTTTCCTGAGATATTCTGATATCCCCATTGTGTTGAAATAATTTGAGTCCAGTCGTCACCGAGGTCTGCACCGCACTGAAAGCTCTTATTATAGATCTGGTTGTCATCCAGTTCAATCCGGAGAGTTGACTGGATTGAAACCTGCTGGACGTTTATTGTTATCACACTATCCTTCTTAAAAGTGCCTTCAAGAATCAGTGAAGAATGGAATTCGCTTTTCCCGATGCCATAGAGGTACTGGGAGATATCCGTCATCGGCCATACAGGCAAAGGCCAGCTGTCTGATCCATCAACCCACTCAGCCTTGTAATGTGTAAGAGTGAACGGATCATAAACATGAATAGCCTGGATAATATTTTTTTCATCCTGAAGGGAGGTAATGATATTCCGGCTGTAATTGAGGCCATCCACAAAGATCACCCTGTCAGGATTTATGCTCTGTATCTTTGTTATAGCTTTTTTCATGACATTAACATACGAACCTTCATCCATGTCGCCTGGTTCATTCACCAGGTTAAAACTCAATTCTTCGTAAGGAACATCTTTGTAACGTCTGGCAAAATATGCCCAGTGGTTGACAAATGCCTGCTGGGCAGAGATGTCTGTCCAGAGGTCAAGGTCCTGGTTTGCCGGCAAGGTGGAAGAGTTTACACAGTATCCCGGAGCCCGGTGAAGGTTAAGACAGACATGAACCCCATATTTTTTACCCCACTCCAAAAGTTTATCAATCTTAGCAATTTCATCTTCCAAAAATACATCCCAGTTACCAGCTTCAGTATAGGTTCTGTAATCAAGAGGAATCCTCACAAAATTAAAACCCAGATCCTGAAGAATGATAAACTCTTCTTCCGTAAATCCGTAATTTGAGAAGTTAGCATCAAATTTTCCCAAGAGGTTAAATCCCTTCAGATTCTTGCTGAACAGATCCAGATCTATTGGGGTGAAATTCAGGGGTTTTTCTTCTGCCCGTTTGCAGCCGAAGAAGATCATCAAAATCAATAAAAAAAAATTTATATGTTTCCTTGCCATTATATTCTGAAGGTAAGTGGAAGATCTAAATTTTATGCAATTATTCACTTTTTTATTATTCTGCCATCCTGGTAAATAGTCCATAGTGCAGCCGCATCAGAAGAAGGAAAATAAGCTTCAAAGCCCGAGCGGGTCGATCCTATAACCGGAGCTGGCAGGTTTTCCGGGAAATCGGATCTTTTCAGCCCCAGATCCTCAAGCGTCGATGAATAAGTATTGTTTTCAAGGTAATATCTGTCTTCTGCATAATATATCATCCTCAATGCCCATTTAAGGTGAAGGTCAGGATCGGGAATGAAAGCCTCTGACCCATTACCTGCCTCAATGGATGAAAACTGCAGGAATCCCCACATCTCAGGCATATGCATATCTATGCGTCCCTGAGGCGACCATACCCAGTTGTCTTCAGGAAATGGTTTCCCTGTGGCTGGGTTTATCTCCTTCTTATAGTTGCCATTTTCAATTATCGTACGCCATTCGACCCTGGAAAAATCAATCCTCCACTTATCGCCGGCTTTTGGCAATCCTGCCTGGCCTGAACATTCCTTCAATGAGGCCAAAGGGAGCTTAATCTCAACTCTCCAGCCTTTGTCAATATCACCGGGATCATTGATTGTCCCGTCAACGTGAGTGCCAACCTGAAGGCCTGCTATATTCCATCCTGTCACTGGTGGACCACCGTCACGGTAAGGTTTAAGCAATAACAGATCCCATTCAGTGGCGAGGGCATTTACCTCCAGCTCATAATACGCCTGGGTATCACCATCAGGATCAATAAATACCTCGAAATCATTGTCAAAAAATACCACAGTATCCCTTTGCCTGAGTTTTGCCCAAACATGCGGTTCCTCAAGTTCGGCGGCAATATAAAGGTTCGAGTCGTCCCAGAGTAATTTTGCATGGGTCTTAAACCTCGGAAGAGGTTTTGAAGAACCTTCGATGTCGACAAAATAATCTGTCCAGGGAACATCCCCCCATGATTTCTCATCGAGAATACCGTCTGCATTAACCGGCGAACTGGTCCGGTAACAAACATATCCCCTTGGATCTGGTTTACCTGGAAATTTCAAGACAGATATATCCTTCTTTGGTGGTGCTTCAGAACAGGATAGTATTACAAAGAATGAACCTAAAATGACAGTGATTGACTTGAATTTCAATAATAACAGTCTATTCATACAGTATTACATTTAAAATGAAGATTCAAAAATACAGATATATAATGTTATAATAAAGAGATGCATAAGAGATATTGCATTTTCATTCAATGAATCCCAAATAGCTGTTCCATTTTAATTAAATTATGTAATATTGAGATAAAAATATCCTGTATTATGAATGAACAAATAAAGCAGATAGCAGAAAGGATCAGAGAGATCCGTGAGATCTCGGGAATCACAGCCAATACAATGGCAGACAGGCTCGGGGTTCCACCGGAAAAATATATATTGTACGAAGAGGGTGACACAGATATTCCGGTAGGCATGATCTTCAATATTTCTGAGTTGTTCAATGTTGAACTGTCAGTGCTTCTGGGGGGAGACAATCCAAAGCTTAGGATTTACAGCCTGGTAAGAAATGGCAAAGGATTAAGGCTTGAAAGGCGAAAACAGTACAGGTATGAGAGCCTGGCATTCAATTTTATACATAAAAAGGCCGAACCTTTCATGGTAACTGTTGATCCTAATCCCGAAGAAACTTTACTTGAATTTAACTCTCATCCCGGACAGGAATTTAATTATGTTATAAAAGGCACCATGATGACAATTATTGACGGACATGAGATCATTCTGAACGAAGGCGACTCAATCTATTTCGATTCGGGCCATAAGCATGCTATGAAAGCTATGAATAATGAACAGGTTAAATTCCTTGCCGTAGTACTGTAAAATAATGCTATAAGAAAAATGATGCTTGGAAAATATATCAACCGGACAGAGTTTAATTCCTATGAGGATTTTAAAGCTGATTTTAAGATTAATATCCCTGAGAACTTCAATTTTGCCTACGATGTCGTCGATGAGACTGCCTTAAAATCTCCTGATAAAACGGCGATGGTTTGGTGTGACGACAGCGGGAATGAGGCGACGTTTACATTCGGTCAGATGAAATATTACAGTGATAAGGCTGCCAGTTTCTTTAAATCTGCCGGTATCAGGAAGGGAGATCCGGTGATGCTGATCCTTAAAAGACACTATGAATTCTGGTTCTGCACCCTTGCCCTGAATAAAATAGGTGCAATAACAATTCCTGCGACACATCTTCTCTCCACAAAGGATATGATCTACAGGAATAATGCCGCTGATATAAAGATGATCGTAACTATTGCCGATCCATTGGTCATCAAACATATTGAAGAATCTGAAAGTGCATCTCCCACACTTAAGCATAAGGTCGTAGTTGGGATGGATCGTGATGGATGGTTGAATTTCACTGCCGGAATGGAGAAAAGTTCTGAGAAATTTGTCAGACCAGTATCGGATGAAGCCACAGTCAACAGTGATATCATGCTGCTGTACTTCACTTCAGGAACCACAGGTATGCCTAAGATGGTGAACCACGATTTCATCTATCCTCTTGGACATATCTTAACAGCAAAATACTGGCAGAAGGTGGAGGATAACGGCCTTCATTTTACTGTTGCGGATACAGGATGGGCCAAATCAGCCTGGGGTAAGATATACGGACAGTGGCTATCAGGAAGTGCAGTTATGACATATAACTACGACAAGTTTGTTCCAAAAAATCTGATGGAGGTCATAGAGAAATATAAAGTCACCACCTTCTGTGCGCCTCCAACAATATACAGATTCCTTATCAAAGAGGACCTTTCAAAATTTGATCTCAGCCATCTTAAGTATTGTGTAGTGGCTGGAGAGCCTTTAAATCCTGAGGTGTTTAAACAGTTTTATGACCAGACCGGCATCAAACTCATGGAAGGTTACGGGCAGACAGAATGTACCGTTGCCGTTGCAACTTACCCGTGGATGGAGCCAAAACCCGGGTCAATGGGTAAACCTTCACCGGGATATGATATTGAAATTATTGATGACGATGGCAATGTCTGTGAAGTAGGAAATGAAGGGGAAATTGTCATCCGCACCAATTCGGATAAGCCTGTGGGAATGTTTAATGGATATTACCGCGATGAGCAATTGACCGGGAAAGTGTGGTCAGATGGCATTTACAGGACAGGTGATATGGCATGGTATGATGAAGACGGCTATTTCTGGTTTGTCGGGAGGGCCGATGATGTCATAAAGAGCTCCGGGTACAGGATTGGCCCGTTTGAAGTGGAGAGCGCCCTGATGGAACATCCGGCAGTTCTTGAATGTGCAATTACAGCCGTTCCCGATCCCGACAGGGGACAGATTGTGAAGGCCACAGTGGTTCCATCAAAAAATTATATTCCCGGTGATGAGCTGGCCAAAGAGCTTCAGGAGCATGTAAAAAAGGTGACGGCTCCGTATAAATATCCAAGAATTGTTGAATTTGTAACCGAATTGCCTAAAACGATCAGCGGAAAAATAAGAAGAGTTCAGATCAGGGAAGAAGATACTGAATAATTTATTTCACCTTTAGATACTCTTGATCCTGAGAGCTATGTCTGACAGGTACAAGGGCGTATCTAAAATAAGTTTTCCATCCTTACTCTCGATGTCTGCTGATTTCATAACAGTTCCTGATGGGGGATTGATCCATTCAACCTTATATGTACCAGGCTCCGCTTCGATATTTATTGTATCCCTGAACCAGTTCATTTCAATATTGAATCTGCTGGCAGTTGGGCCCTGGGGCCAATCTTCCCATTTTCTTGAACCATGAAAAAGATAAAGCGCATATTGTTTCCCGGGTTCAGCTATACCCCTGGCCAGTACCATCGAATCTGAAACTCTGAAACCGGTGAACTTTTCCATCTTAATAAAATCGAGACTATTCATGAAATCCATTAAAACCCTCTTCTGCGGCAAAATAGTATCCTGTGTACCTGTTCCTTTCCCTGAAGGATTATAGGTTGAAAAATCGCTGTTCAGCTGTATAAATCCTGCAAGTCCTCCAACCATGCCATACCATGATTCTGCACGGCTCTCTTCAACCGGATTTGCACCATACCAGTAAGAATAGTATGCAGTTTCAACGTCAACAATAGGTTTATTGTCACTGTAGTCTTTGTCCAGTGTATTCTCCATGGGTGAGATATATTCCGTCGGGATCCATGATGTCCGTTTATCTCCGGTAAAGTCGGGGGAAGCGCTGTTCGCCGTCTCTCCATAAATATGCCTGTTATGATCAGCACTTATAAGGGCATCCAGCAGGGCGCTGTTCCAGTCATACGACTCCTTATGCTGCATTTCAGGTTCATCAGATATATCGTAAATGATATTGTCGAATTTAAAAAGTTCGGTTGCAATCTTCTTAACATACCCGATCTGATAGCCAGCCAAAACGGGATCAGTCATAGTGGTGAAAAGCTGAAAGTCGCCTTTGCCCACTCCCTGTATATTATTGGTGTTGTATAATGGCTGCATCGTCCACCGGTCATCATACATACCGTTGAAGAAAGCGATCTCAACAATAATATTGCGGACAGAGGCCTGATATACAAAGTCTGTAAGTCGCCTGAAATATTCAGTATCCCATTGGTCAAGATCATATTTATACCTGCCCAGATTTGGATTTGCACCCTCTTCATCCGATTTCCTCCATGGAAGGATAAAACGGTCAGGGGCTGGTCCCAGGGGATTGCCCTCAGTGTACATATCCTTCATTTCGATGTAACCGCCCGGATAGATACGGGTTAGATTCATACCATATTCCTGAAGCCTGTCGAGAAATGCTATATAATCAAAATCAAGGTTTATAACAGCCCCGTAATGCTGGTCGGAGGTTATCAACACCAATGGCTTTCCTTTATAAATGAAATAATGTGGATTATCAGGATGCTTGTCTATTGGAGAGTTGGTACTGCAGGAAGCAATTAAGACTGCGAAAGCAACAGAACATATTGATCTTAAACGTAATGAGTGCATAATTTAAACACAAATTAAAGGTTAATGATGTGACACTCTTTCGATAACCTCCATGCACATCCGTCCGTTATGGTAAGGGCAGATCCAGAAGCCAGCCTTGTCTCCTTTACCGGCAACCCCTGATTCAGAAGCTCCGCTGTACCATCCGCCGTTTTTATTGTCAATAAGGTGCTTCTTTGTATAGTTCCAGGCATTGATTGATCTGTCAAGATATTTTTCGTTACCTGACAGCTCAAAAGCATTAAGATAGCCAACGATAGCTTCGGACAATACCCACCAGCTTCGGTCTGTTGACATATGTCCGGTTGCAAGATCCTTTTCATACATCATGCTTCCGTCAGGCTGAAGACCCTCCGACGCTGCATCAGCTATTCTTAAACTTGTTTTATTTACCCTTGCAATAAGTTCAGGGTCACCCAGCAGATTTGCCGATTCACAAAGAAGCCATGACGCCTCAATATCGTGCCCGTAAGAATCAATCATTGATGTCCGATTCCAGCTTTTGTCCATGAAACATATAAGATGGGCTGTCTGTTTGTCTATTATATGATCGAGAAAGATCTCAACAACATTTCTCAGACGCTCTGCCATTCTCTTATCAGGCCATACCCTGTACAGGTTCGTATAAGCCTCCATTAAATGAAGGTGGGTATTCATTGTTTTCTCATCGGTTATAGTCGTTTCTCCAATCAGCTTGTCGCGGGAACGCTGCCAGTCGCGGGTAAATACCTCAAAGTAACCATTTGACTCCTTATCAAGAACATATTTCTCGAATGCCTCAAAAATCTCTTTAGCAGTCTTTAATGCCTCTTTATCGCCTGTAGCCCTGCAATATTCTGCCATCGCATAGATAAAGAATGTCTGGGTATAGGTCTGTTTCCTGGTATCTGATGGCTCTCCCTTTGCATTGACGCTGCGATAGGCTCCACCATACTGTTTGTCAATAAAATGAGCCATTATATAATCCTTGGCGCGGTTTGCAAGTCTGAGATAAGCTGTATCCTTATAGATCCGGTATGCTGAAGAGTATGTCCAGAGTATTCTGGCATTCAGAATTCCTCCCTTATCCTCATCAGGATAAACCTTCTCATTGCCATCTATTCTTCCGTAGAATCCACCATTAACATTATCCACCATATTTTTTGACCAATATGGCAGAAGGTTACCTGTAAGATCAGCTGATACTTCTTTCTTAAGCTGCTTCATACGCTGTTCCTGATCAGCATTACGATCTGACCCATCAGCTGAAGAATTCAGTGTTGTCGAAATAATTACGGCAATAATGAATAAAAATACTTTCATGATTTTTGATTATTAATAAATTAAACCGGGGTGTGCTTTAAAACAATCTTTAATTCAGAATGAAAACAATTCATTCATGACATTGCAAATTACAAACATTTGTCTGAATTAAAAATCTAAAAATGGTTAAATCGGGAAACCATTGAAAATATGGGACAATAAAGAAGAGATGAGAGATGAGAGATGAGGCTTTGCCAGCCGAAGCTGTGGCGAAGGCTGGGATCAGGCTTTGCCATCCGAATTCTTGGTGAAGGCTGGGATCAGGCAGGATACTTTTTTGCCGAAGATCCTGTACCTGATTCCTGCAATAACATTATAGAAGAAGTCACGGATGAAAACCGGGACAATTATAAATCCATATAACAGACTCCATACACCACCAAGGTCCTTAAGAATATTCAGAACAGCAGCTGATCTGATATAATATTTTGTTTCTTTTATGTAGACTACCGATTTTAAATAACCTTTGGGAAGACCATATTGTGCCAGCAATGATTTACCGGTATCCGACTGTAAAGAAGAAATCAATATCTTCCCGGACCTGTCGTGCCTTATAACAAAACCAACAAGGCTGTCGCACAAATTACAGACACCATCAAATAGCAATACAGATCTTTTTGCAATCATTATTATTAAACAATCCATTTCATAAAAAGTTGCTGAATTACCAGTTTGGCTCCCTGCCCCTCTGAAGGAGAGTTTAAGGCCATTTCACACAAGGGCGGTAATCTTACCAGGAAAATATAAGAAATCTAATATCAGGAATTACCGTCTTACGTTTCTTCTGTCAGGAAAAAGATTTCTTCTCCGGCTCATTGTATTAATCCGCGGCTGCCGGGGTGCATAATCGGGCAGAATCTCCGTCAACGGATAAGGATGATCTTCCACTACCTGAATCTTTTTGGTAATCAACTTCTCTATATCATTCAGATATGCTTTTTCCTCTGCGTCGCAAAATGAAATTGCCGTTCCGGTTGCACCTGCTCTTCCTGTTCTTCCTATCCGGTGAACATAAGTTTCTGAAATATTTGGGATCTCATAGTTTATAACATACTCAAGATCATCAACGTCTATGCCCCGTGCTGCAATGTCAGTGGCTACCAGAACGCGGGTTTTCTGGGCCTTGAAGTTTGAGAGCGCCCGCTGCCTTGCATTCTGTGCCTTGTTTCCGTGGATCGCTTCGGCACTTATATTTTTTCTCTGGAGAACTTTTACAACTTTATCGGCCCCAAATTTTGTACGGGTAAATACCAGCGCTGTTTTAATCATTTTATCTTTCAGCAGCTCAATGAGCATTGCATTCTTGTTCCCCTTGTCAATAAAATAGACATACTGATTAACTATGTCGACTGTTGACGCTGAAGGTGTGACTTCCACTTTAACCGGTTTATTAACTATGGAACCTGCAAGCCTTACAATTTCAGGCGGCATTGTTGCAGAGAAAAAGAGAGACTGTCTTTTATGGGGCAGTGTGGAAATAATTCTTCGTACATCATGAATAAATCCCATATCCAGCATTCTGTCGGCCTCATCCAGCACAAAGATCTCAACATCCTTCAACGATATAAACCCTTGATTCATAAGATCTAACAACCTGCCGGGCGTTGCAATAAGGATATCTACGCCATTACGCAAAGAAGCCGTTTGTGGATTTTGATTCACTCCTCCGAAAACAACCGTGTAAGTTAAACCGGTGTACCTGCCATATGACTTAAAACTCTCTTCAATCTGAATTGCCAGCTCCCTGGTAGGAGTGACAACCAGGCTACGGATCTTTCTCTTCTTTTCAAATACCTTATTGCCATGAAGGAGCTGAAGAATAGGAACGGCAAAAGCAGCTGTTTTCCCCGTCCCTGTCTGTGCACAGCCTATAAGATCTGTACCATTAAGAACAACAGGTATTGCCTCTGTCTGAATTGGTGTTGGTATTGTGTAACCCTCCTCTTTCAATGATCGCAGGATAGGTTCAATAATGTTCAAAGATTCAAAATGCATAAAAAATTTATTAGTAAAAAAATAAGTGAAATAAAAACTGCCGGAAATGGCTGGGATTATTCCGAAAATTAAAACACAAAAGTAGTTATTTTGATTGAATAATTAACTATACACTTGTAATTTGTTGATTATTAAAATGGAAGCCCGAAGTTTTTGGTGCTGGCTTTGCCAACCGAAGCTTTAGCGGAGGTTGGGTGCTAGGTGCTAGGTGCTAGGTGCTGCCCTCCTTCGCTAAAGCTTCGGAGGGTAAAAGGTGCTGGGTACTGGGTACTGGGTGCTGGGAGGGTTATTAATACTGCCGAATATCGAATACCGAATACCGAATTCTAATTGCACCTACTACCTACTACCTACTACCTACTGCCTACTGCCTACTGCCTACTGCCTACTGCCCACAGTCTGCCTCACCCCCTCCTGATATGTCGTTGTTTTGAAATTAAACCTTTTATCAAATTTGGATGAATTAAAGAAATAGTGTCTGTCGTACTGATACATCATTTCCGGCATTTCACGAAGGATCGGGATAAAGATTCCGAGAATCCTCAAGAGCCACAAAGGCATTACTGAAACCTCGTTTGAAGAATTCATCTCCTTAGCAAAGAGATCGATGAATTCACGTCCGGTAAGAGTGTTAATATCGGTAGGAAGATGCCAGACCTGGTTAAAAGCATCCGGTGTATTGCCAAGCAATGCAGTAGCCCTGGCTGCATCAGGGGTATAGGTGAAGGAGTGCTTCTTATCTGCATCAATAAACCAGTTGGCACTTTTCCCTTTTTTAAGATTCTTGTAAACCATTTCAGTTACAAAACTCTTCTCATTGTCAGGCCCGTAAAAATCAGCCGAACGGGCAATAAGTGCCATGAGCTTACCTGCTTTCACCTCAGCCAGAATCATCCCGGAGATCTGCATCCGTACAGCTCCCTTCCTGCTCGGAGGATTTACCAAAGATGTTTCTGTCATATTACCTATCTCCGCTAAATCATACATGTAGACGTTGTCGAAAAAGACAAGCCGTGAATTATTTTTAATACAAGCATCAATGGTTGCCCTCATCAATTTTGGCCATTGTTCCTCCCATATCTTCAGCTTGTAATCAAGACCCACGACAAGGTAAACCACCTCAGAACCTGCTACCGCACGGTCTGCTTCCCCAGGCTTTGAGAGATCTGCAGGAAAGAGTTCATCCGTTGGATTCACCTTTTTCGGATTACGGCTGACCAGCCTTATTCTATCAGTATACTTTGTCAATTCTTTAGCAAGGAGAGTCCCTATAGTTCCATTTGCTCCTAAAATCGTTTGCATGACTCTATTATTTTAATATTTGTTTCCCTGGACTATTCCGGCGGCTTTCACAACAAGTGATCTTGGAATAAACCGCACAGAGCTGGCCAAAATGGAATTTTTAAACCCCGGAATAGCAACAGCTTTTCCTCTCATCATGGCCTTATATCCATATTCAGCAACTTCTCTCGCTGATGGTAGATTTCTTTCTTTTACATGCATACCTTCACCCAGGGCAGTTGCATGAAACCCGCTTTCAGTGGAGCCCGGACATAATGCCGTAACAGTAACTCCCTTTTTGCGGACCTCATAATTGACTGCTTCCGAAAAGCTTAGAACAAAAGCTTTGGTAGCGAAATAGACAGACATTGTCGGACCGGGCTGAAAAGAGGCTGTTGAAGCCACATTCAGAATTTTTCCATATCCGCGTTCTATCATACCAGGTAGAAAAAGTCTGGTCAGATGAGTTAAGGTGGTAATATTAAGATTAATCATCCTTTCCTGCTTTTCCCAGTCACTATCGGCAAAAAGGCCAATGTCTCCAAAGCCTGCATTATTTATCAAATAATCCAGCGTAAGATCCTGCGCCTGTACTTCATCATATACCTCGCCGGCAGCACCGGCCAGTGAGAGATCCTTTTCAATAGTATAGACGTTTATACCATTCTGCTTCTGAAGAGTGCCCTTTAATATATCCAGCTTGCATTTATTCCTGGCTACCAGTACAAGATCATGTCCGTTTTCTGCATGAATTCTTGCCAGCTCATAACCTATACCGTTGGATGACCCTGTTATTAATGCTGACTTTTTCATCTGGAATCCTCTAAATCCAATAGTGAATTACAAAAGTAGCTCATTTTATATAACGCCCGGCAGGAAAGAAAGTTCAGAACGAGGGAATAGTGCAGGTTCCCATAAAACAATCCTGAATGATCGATCCTCTGATTTGTATAGAATTTGCCGCAAGTTGTTTCCAGTCAACATGTTCAGGAGAGGTAACTACATGGAATAACCCATTGCTGACCATCGCTGTGATATTATAGAAATCGGATTGAAATGGCTGCAAATAATTTTTAAAATGAAGTTCATTGCCATTAAGAAGAGCCACTCTGGATAGTCCGAATTCTGCCATGCTTATACCGGCAGGAGCAGGATGATCAAACCACGTTGCATATACCGGATGAAAATCAGCTGCATCTGACTCAATCCATCTGCCTCCTCTGCTGAATGATTCAGTGTAAGCAGCCATCACTTTCATTGTCTCGCCCCAGGATTTATCATTTTCAAAAAGCATGCTTATAGCTGTCAGCAATGAAGCAGCGTCAGTCAGGAAGCCCTGCCTCTGAAGGATCTCATGCCAGCACGAGTGGCCAAGAGTTTTACCGTCCCAGAACAGATCAAGTATCCTTTTTATAAGCTTTGCAGCCTTTTCCTCCAGTTGAGGTTCATCAATCAGCCGTCCTGCCTGTATCATTCCAATAGCAAGAAGAGCGTTAGTTCCACTCAATATCTTGTCATCCCTCGAAGGCTGCTTCCTTTTTTTGCGGACTGCCATCAGTTTATCTTCTATAGCTTTCAATGGAATGTCATTAAACCTTATAAGATGATTCCTGCCATCAAAATTACCTTCCTTTGTAATGTAATAAGACTCTGAAAATAGTGTAAAATCTTCAGGTTCAAGCACATGTTCAATCTGGTTAAGGCTCCAGAGATAAGTGGCGCCCTCCTCATGCTCAGTATCAGCATCATGTGCAGATATGTAAAAACCATCAGATTCGAAGCTCTCATCAAGACACCTTAAAATATTTATAGCCATTATCCTGTACACTTCTTTTCCAATTACCCGATAAGCCAGGGAGTAGGTCCATAATGCCATTGCCTGATCATAAAGCATCTTTTCAAAATGAGGAATTGTCCATTCACTGTCAACACAGTATCTGAATATCCCACCCTGCAGATGGTCGTGCAGCCCGCGAAGGCGCATTGCATCAAGAGTTTTGGTACATATAGATCTTATCGAAGGACTATCCTCCACAGCAAGGTTATACAGAAGATACAGTAATGTAGAGTGACTCGGAAACTTCTGTCCGCTGCCGAATCCGCCATTTATATTGTCATAGTAGCCTGATAATGTGTCAATAACTGTCTTTTCATCTGCAACCGGGGGAATGTTCTCTTCAGCTGAAAATGGAGGTATATCATTTCCATGCTCCTTTATAAATGTGAAAACTTTTTCTGCAATTGAAATAAATGAATGCATTGTATTCCTTGAAAATGCAGGAGCATAAGTAAGTGCATAGACAGGATTAAGAGATGGTGTCAGAAAAACATTAAGTGGCCACCCTCCCCTTCCATTCTGCCTGTTTATGAAATCCATCATGAACTGATCAATATCGGGTCGTTGTTCCCTGTCAACCTTGATGCAGATAAAGTTATCATTCAGATAACTGGCAGTAGTAATATCAGAAAACGCCTCAGATGCCATTACATGACACCAGTGACAAGTTGCATAACCAACGGAAACAAGCAGTGGCTTGTTGACTGTTAACGCATGCTTTATGAGATCTTCACTCCACTCCTGCCACCATACCGGATTCGAAATATGCTGCAGGAGATAAGGAGAAGATGACTTATCCAGATTATTGCGGTTCAGGTCCGCTCTGTTTTTTGAAATATTCTTCATAAATTTTCTGTTTTCCAAAGATCAGCATTTGTTGGCCTGTGTGCAGAAATAAATCCAATACTACAGATTCATAACGGTTGATCAGTTGATTTGTTCAAACATAAGACAGGCGGGGAAGATCCATTCTATTTGCTAATCTGTCAGGAAGTCTATATCTTTCAGGATTAAAAAAGATCTGACATCAAAAAATCTGCAATAATGAGAACAGTATATTTCCCGGCACTTGCATTCCTTCTTATTTCATTAACAGCTCAGGCACAGAAAGAGGGTCTGGAAGCAATAAACAAAACCGACCTGAAAGCTTATATGACTTTTTTTGCATCGGATGAAATGAAAGGACGCAATACAGGTACTCCTGAAAATGAGATCGCAGCTCTTTATCTGAGAACAAATATTATGCGGCTGGGCCTGAAACCTATTCCCGAAACTGGTGATTACCTGCAAAGCGTTCCGCTGGAATCCGCAGAAATAAAGGACAAAGAGACTTATATTAAAATCAATGATATAAACGGAGAAGGGATCTTTTCAACTGACTCAATTATTTACCTGATGGCTCCGTCTGTTACTGCAGATGTGACTTCAAAACCTGTTTTTGCAGGATATGGCTTTACAGATTCAACAACCGGGTATGATGATTATAAGGGGATTGAAATAGCTGACAGGATCGTACTTCTCATGACAGGAAGTCCGCAGAATTCTGGTATGGATGAAATCAATTCTGTCTTTAATATGGATGTTGAGAAGCAAAAGATTATGCTTGCATTCAGTAAGGGAGCCAGAGCCATCCTGCTTGTATATGATCCGAGGAGCAAATATCCGGATGCTTATGCTTCAGGACTTGCAGATATGGGCGCTTCCCGGGTTGGCTCAAAAATGATTTCACTTAGGTTGAATGAAGGCTCCTCACCAGTCCAGATTGCTTTTGTTACAAGAAATACTGCAGATGTTATGCTGAAAAAAAGCGGGTACGATCTCAGAACATTGCAGGAAAAGATTGTTGCGGAGAAAAAGCCTGCCTCAATTGACCTGAATGATATTACTGTTACTTTCAGGACATATATTGACAAGAGTGATATCACTGTCAATAACGTAATCGGGATTGTTGAGGGATCCGATCCGGTTCTGAAAAATGAATGCATTATTTACACGGCACACTTTGATCATGTTGGGGTCAATCCAGAGGGAGAAGCGTTTAACGGGGCTGACGACAACGCCTCCGGATCAATGGCGCTTCTTGAGGTGGCACAGGCCTTTCTGAATCTTAAGAAAAATCCTCTGAGGACAATTGTGTTTGCCTGGGTCAACGGGGAGGAAAAGGGATTGCTCGGATCTGAGTATTATGTATCAGATCCAGTGGTACCATTGGAAAAAACCCTTATCAATATCAACCTCGATATGGTAGGAAGATCGAAGATGCCATCTGACACAGGTAAATTTATGGGGTTCGATGTCAATGTATCTGAGCAGGGAGAAATTCTTCTTTACACCGATCAGAAGGGAAATGATATTCTTGACCTGATCAATTCCAAATCGAAACAGGCCGGGATTAAAACTATCAATATGGGAAAAGAACCACTGATAGGAAGCAGTGACTATGCCTCCTTCATGTCGCACGGTGTGCCGGCAATATTCTTCAATTCCGGAGATTATCCTGACCTGCACTCAACAAGGGACGATGTGGAAAAAATAGATTTCGACAAAATGGAAAGGGTCTCTAAGATGGTCTTCCTGATTGGATATGATATCGCCAATAAGAAGAAGCGTTTTGTGCCGATGACAGTAAATTAGCTTCGGAATTCTCTCTCCAACCTGAATCTCTTCAGATGTTCTGCTGTCTGGGTCACAATTCTCTGAACTGCCAGCCCGTGTTCTATGCCTGGGACAAATATTTCTGTATTGGCTTCCTTGAGAAAAACATAATGGGCATGAATCATGGCCCTGAGCCATCCGCCCGGTACATGGCCTGACGGAAAACTGGTGACAGGTTTGAAATTGCTGCCTACCATTTTTCTGTGCCAAAGACCTGTCTCATCAGTGTAATATTCAAAGTAATCTGCATAATCCGACGAGTACCTTAAGGCACCCTTTTCCGCGTACAGCTCAATTGAGAGACTATCTCCCGTTCCTGAACTGATACGGCTTGCCGCCAGCGTGCCTGCTGAACGCGAAGGCCTGTGATACAATGATATAAGGCTGAAAAGGTCTGAACTATCAGGTACCCCATTAAAAGAACCTGCCTGGATGGCACTAGTAATATGAAGATCATCACCTATAAATGCGATCAGCAGACTTATAGCATGTGACCCAAGATCAGCCATAGCTCCGCCGTCAGGTGCCGGAGTAAGACGCGATGCCCTCTTATCGCGGTAATCCTGCTTAAGATAATCGCTATGGTAGTATTTAACCTCAAAATGGAGCGGATTACCCAGCATTCCTGACTTCCAGAAGGTAAGAGCTTCCCTTACAGAGGCTGAAAACAGATATTGAAAACCTACCTGCATCTTTATTCCCGGATACCTCAGTATTAATTCTGCAATAGCTTTCTCTTCCTCCAGACTTGAGCATACAGGCTTTTCGAGATAGATCCTCCGGATTCCCGTCATCTCACATACAGCCTGAAGGTGTTCATAATGTACCTTGTTTGGTCCTAGAATATATACAGAATCTATTTCCCCGTCAGAAAGGAATTCATCCAAATCGCATGACCTGGCAAAACCAAAACGATCAGCGAATGAGGTGCGGCTTACTGCTGTTGCTGAGCAGACGGCATAAGGAACAACTTCAGGAGCATCATTGTAGAAATAACGCAGTGAATTGAGTGAATAAGCATGTGAGCGGGCAATACCTCCCGCACCGATGAAGCCGACAACAGCCTTTTTCTGATCCATGAATTGAACTTTTATAAAAAATTTATATCTATAACCATAATCTCTGACTTGCCGGTTGTCCTGACTGGTGGTCCCCAAAGTCGTATTCCGCTGGTGACAAAAAAATGTGTATTCCCCTTTTTCATATGTCCCCAGCTCAACTCATAGACACTTCGGGTTATAAGGTTTATCGGAAAGAGTTGTCCGTTATGTGTATGACCGGATAGCTGAATATCTGCCTTTGTTGAACTTACCTGGGTAATTTCCGTGGGTCTGTGATCCACGAGGATCAATGGCAGAGAGTCCGGTGAGGAGTATAAAAGATCATAAACCGTTTTTCTTCCGCTGAAATGGCTGTCATATCTGCCTGCCAGAGTGAATGAACTGTCAACGATAAGAATTGTATCACACAATACTTTCATGCCAGCTTTATCGAAAAAGCTCCCTTTATCCTGACCTGCATAGTATTCATGATTACCAAGCACTGCATATACTCCGTAGCTGGCTTGCATACCTCTTAAAATTGACTCATATTCCTGTATATTTCCATCATCGCTATCCCCTTCAACAATATCACCTCCAAAAATTAGCAGATCTGGTTCAATTTCTCTGATCTTTTCCGCAAACCTTTCGACAAAATGAATTCCTGTTCTTTCCTGAAGGTGAAAATCAGCAGCAAACGCAATTTTAAGATGTTTGATTGCTGAAGATTTTTTCGGAATTTCAATATGATAGGCTGAAGTACGGATAGTATTGAAATTAATTATACCTCCTATCAGAACAGAAAACGAGAGAATTAAAATTGACAAAAAAGAGTTCTTTCTAAACCGGGACTTCTTCAATTTCTCTGCAGGTATGATTTTAAACAAGCCAGTTTACCAGAAGGAGTATATCAAAAACAAGGGTAAAAAGAAACAGATAGAGGCAAAAAGGGAGAAGATAATCAGCTATAATTGAAAGCCTGAGAGTATCTGCAACTCTTTCTGATAATAAATTGCTTGCAGGATAGATCATTGCAAGTGCAAAATAGATTATCACGTACCTCAGTCTGGATTCCTTAGGGATAAAAAGATACATTATCCGCAGGAACAGGTATATATTAGGAATGGTATAAGCAAGTATGAGAATTGTATGAAAAGAGAGATGAAGATGCATATTCAGTGATTAATAAAAAGTCAGCCAATAACAAACAATACATTTAATAAACTCTCAGATAATGAAAGAAATATATTCTACATAAATCCTTTATCTAAGAAACAGGCTCACAATTTTGGTCTTTAAAGCAGAGTAAGGAGGGTATCTCAAAGGGAGATCAAAAAGATTTGACTTAACCAGAACCGATCTGTGGTTTGAGAAAGTATCAAAAGATCTTTTACCATGATACCGGCCAATACCACTGCTTCCAACTCCACCATAGGGAAGATACGGAGAGGCAATCTGCATTACGGTATCATTGACACTGGCTGTACCGGCCTGTGTCCTGGCTAGAAATTCCCGTATCAGTTTTTTGCTTCGCGAAAAAATATAAGTTGCCAGTGGTTTCGGATATTTTTCGATTATCCCATATACCTCTTCAATTTCATCAAAATCAATGACCGGAAGCACAGGTCCGAATATCTCCTCCTGCATTAAGAGATCTTCTGGTCTTACATCTTTTATTATTGTCGGCGATACATAGCTATTTCCGACATTTGACAATCCACCTGTGACTACATTTCCATCCTTCATAAGATCAACCAGTCTCTGAGCTCTGTCAGGACTTATCAACCTGGCAAAGTCGTGGCTGGATTCGGGATTTTCACCGTAAAACGACCTGATCTCTTTTGAAATAAGATCAAGAAATCTGTTTTTTACTTTTTTATCTATTAACAGGTAGTCCGGACAGATACAGGTTTGACCTGCATTCAGAAATTTTCCCCAGGCAATACGTTTTGCTGCAAAATCAAGCCTGGCATCTGCGGCTATCACACATGGATTTTTACCGCCAAGTTCAAGGGACACGGGGATCAGGTTTTCAGCTGCTTTCTTCATAACATATTTTCCCACCTTGCAGCTTCCGGTAAAAAAGATATAGTCAAATTTCTGTTCCAGAAGGTATTCGCTGACTATATGATCCCCGTTTACCATAACAACAAGCTCAGGAGGAAAATGGCTGATAATATTCTCCATAACAGTAACAATATTTGCAGCCTGTTTTGAAACTTTCAGGACAACGCAATTTCCCGCAGCCAGGGCACCTATAAGCGGCATAAAAGCCAGCTGGAACGGAAAGTTCCATGGCGACAATACAAGCACCTGTCCGTACGGCTGAGGTGTTACGTAACTGTGAGACATAAAATGGACGATAGGTGTTCTGACCCTGCTTGACCTGGTCCATCTCCGCAGATTTCTGATAGCATAGTTCAGCTCTTTAATAACAAACCTCGATTCTGTAGCTATAACCTCAAATTCCGGTTTGTGAAAATCTTTCCAGATTGCCTCAATAATATCCTGTTCATGATCTATTATAACTGAGCGGAGTTTCTTTAATACCTCAAGCCTGAACTTTATATCATGTGTCTTGCGTGTGGCAAAGAATTTTCTCTGCAAATCAATTATTGAACTGATCTCTTCTTTTTCCATTGTTTCTCCAGTAAAATTAGCTCTTGAGATATATGAGTCAATTGCTTTCCATTTTTTGATGGAATCCTGCTCATGCAATATTCAGCCATTGCTGCAATTGTAAGACTTGGATTTACTCCTATATTACCTTGTATAACAGATCCGTCCGTTATGTAAAAATCCGGGAATCCATGTACCTTAAGTTCATGGTCAACAACTCCGGTCTCCCTGTCTTCTGACATTGGACATCCGCCAAGGATATGTGCAGTTGTCGGCCGGTCGAAAAACACCTCAAGCAGAATATTCTGCGGGACACCGGCAACCTTCCGCGCATAACGTTCCATCACCTCCTGTCCTACCGGAATGTATGCCGGAACCTTTTTCTGTCCCCTGTTGTCTATTTTCATCCTTCCGCCTGTGATCCCTCTTTTCCAAACCATCTTCATTGCATTGTCTGTAGTCTGCATAACAAGGAAAATCACCAGCTTAGTTGACCAGCTGAAATTAAAAACTGTCTTCAGGAATAACAATGGATGTGTAAAAGATTTTATGAAAAGCTTGGCAGTCCTATTAAATGATGAGCCTTCACCGCCGACAGCGAGTCCAAAAAACCATTTCAGGGCATTTGACTTATCAGGATATTTTACTATTTCAACATGGGTAAAAGGATCAGGACTGAAGACGGAAGTTATTGCCAGGCCATTATTCAGCTTTTCATCTGCACCCGAAACAGCACAGAGTGTCTCAGCATTGGTCCTGAGCTCATGACCAAGCCTGTCGGATAAATGAGTCAGGGTTCCAAACTTATGTTTCTGTTTCAATAGAAGTTCCAGTGTTCCAAGAGCTCCCGCAGCAACAACCAGACCTTTTGCAGTGAATGTCCTTCTCCTAAGCTTTAGAACAGATGTAATACTTTTTGTTTCAATATGATATAAATTATTCTTGAATTCAATCCTTGTCGCTTTTGTTACGGGGAGAATTTTTACTCCAAGCTTTTCTGCAAACCAGAGATAATTTCTGTCGAGAGTATTTTTTGCATTCTCCCTGCAGCCTACCATACATCCGGCACATTCGGCACATCCACTGCGCAATGGGCCCATGCCATTGAAATAAGGATCGCTCTCCTTTCCCTTCTCTTCAAGGTTAACGCCGACGTGAACTGTTTCAAATGTCTCCCTGGCATTCATCTCAACGGAAACATCCTCGAGTATCCTGTCTTCAATATTTATTTTTGGATATCTGACCCTTCCAAGCATAAAGGATGCCTTATCATAGAATGGTTCGAGCCTCTTTTTCCAGTCACCAAAATCTTTCCAGGCATTATTATTAAAGAATTCATCGGGTGGAATATACAACGTATTGGCATATACCAGGCTTCCGCCTCCCACTCCGGTGCCGCTCATAATACTGGCTGTCGAATAGAACGAGAGTTTCTGAAAGCCGAAGAATCTCAGAAAAGGGATCCACAGATATCTGGGAAGATTCCAGTTTGATTTTGGAAAATCCCCCGGTTCATAGCGTTTCCCCTGTTCAAGGAGAAGAACACTATAACCCTTCTCAGCCAGACGCAGGCTCGCAACACTTCCGCCAAATCCTGATCCGATTACTATAAAGTCATAAATCATAATTCACCATTTGAATATGCAGATCAATTGTTAAATATATTAATCTTTGATGATTTTCCGTTACATTTATGGCTGATTAAGAAAATCAATAAATACTGTCATGAAACTTTTACCATCCATCTTTTCAGCAATGTTCATAACTCTGATTTCATTTTCCCTGGCAGGACAGAAGTCTGCCGGAGGAACAGATATTCCGGCATCAAAAGTTATAGAGGCTATAATAAAGAATACCGGAAGTCCAATAATCCCCAATACTGTTGATGTAATTAAAGAGGGTTCACAGGATACTCCCGTCAAGGGTATTGTTACTACTATGTTCGCCACCATGGATGTACTGAAACAGGCTGTCAGTAAGAACTGTAACCTGATCATAGTTCACGAACCTCTCTATTATAATCATCTCGATGAGACCAAACAGTTACAGAATGATCAGGTTTTTCTTGAAAAGCAGCGTTACATCAGGGATCATAATCTGGTGATCTGGCGCTTTCATGATTATATACACAGCATGAAGCCTGATGGAATCGGACTTGGAATGGTATCAAAGCTTGGATGGAAAAATTATACTGTAAATGGTACCCTTGATCAATTCCGGCTACCGGAAACCACTCTTAAAGAACTTATCAGGAATCTGAAACAGACCTTTCCGAAATATACATTTTATGTTATTGGTGATCCTGAAATGAAACTGGCAAATGTCCGGCTTGCTCCTGGTGCCCCTGGAAGCATGTATCATATCGAACTTCTTGAAAAAGACAACGTTGACGTTCTTCTTGCAGGAGAATCCCCTCAGTGGGAAACCTACGAATATGCAAGGGATGCCGTTAGCCAGGGCAGGAAAAAAGCTGTAATCTTCCTCGGACATGTTGCTTCTGAAGAGGCTGGAATGGATTATTGTTCGGAATGGTTAAAGGGATTCATTAAAGATATTCCGGTATATTTTGTTGAAGCAGGCCCCTCCTATCGGGCTTACTGATTTATGCACCGGACAAACTGATTATTTATGCTCTTTCCTGACTGGGGAAAAAGAATTGTACACTAATGATATGCTATTATGATAAGATTTCTTAACCTGGTCTTTTTTGCCGTAATGGTAGTTATGAACTACCTGGCAAATGCACTCCCGCTTAATAACAAAACAACCGGGGAGCTATCCGATTCTTACCCAAACCTTTTTGTTCCTGCCGGAATAACATTCTCCATATGGGGAGTAATTTATTTACTGCTGCTGGTATATTGCATAATACAATTCAAGGTTTCGAACAATGCAGTCTCACTGAATATCGGATGGGCTTTCGGTATCTCCTGCATGCTTAATGCATTGTGGATAGTCTTCTGGCATTACGGGAAACTTCCTCTTTCACTTATCGTAATGATTGGAATTCTTGCCTCGCTTATTTACATCAATTTGCAGATAAAGGATCTGCCTTTTGGCCTTATTAAAGCAGCATTCGGGATCTATCTGGGATGGATCTGCATTGCCACAATTGCCAACGTTATAACTCTTCTCGTACACTACAACTGGCAGGGATTCGGTCTGTCAGAAGAAACATGGACAGTTGTAATGATCTCTGCAGGAGTATTGATAGCAGGTTTTTCACTACTGAGTCTTAAAAATCCCTTTATCGCACTTTCAGTGATCTGGGCTTTCGCCGGGATCATTTTGAAGCGCCATTATGATTACAGATCCATTGTTTTGACTGCTGGCATTGGCATTGTAATCCTCCTGATCATAAGTGTTTATGGATTTTTAAGAAAGGTGTAGAGAGTTAAAATTACAATCGGTCTGAATATATGCTAACCACAAATTTTAAATGGGTTATCACGGCGGAAAAAGAGTTACTCCGTGTTTTACTCCGTGAAACTCCGTGTAAATCCGTGGTTTAATATTTGAAATCCGGTTTTTTGTAATATTCTGAATTTTCCCAGCGTAGTCTCAGGAAGTAAAAAGTTCAAAACAGGACATTGCTCAAATCTTCTATAAATATTAATCATATCTTTTTCTATATTTATAAAATAAATTTTTAAAAGATGAAAAGTAAAAAACTTTCTGTAAGCCTGTTATTTATAACCAGTATTCTCCTCCTTTTAAGCGAAACCCTCTCCGCCCAGGTTAAGATTTCTGAACAGGAATGGGTTATACCCACCTATAAAGTTAATCCACCTGATAAAAATCCAATGTTTTTTAAAGGTGAGTCATACCAGGGTGCATCAAAATATATTTATCCATACGGAATGAACGACGCCATTTCCAATCAGAAGGAGGACCATGCCTGGAAAGCACTAATACTTGAAAATGAATATATAAAACTATGCGTCACACCTGAGATCGGTGGAAAAATCTATTACAGCACGGATAAAACCAACGGATATAACTTCGTTTATAAGAACGATGTATTTAAACCATCCAATATAGGAATGCTGGGAGCATGGGTTTCAGGCGGGATAGAATGGTGTGTTATTCATCATCACAGGGCATCAACTCTGCAGCCGGTTGATTATGAACTTACTGAAAACAAAGACGGCAGCAAGACGATCTGGATAGGCGAAACAGAACCCCGTCACAGAATGAGATGGACAATCGGTATCACATCCTACCCGGGGAAATCATACTTCTCAGCAGAGGTAAAAATTCATAATCCGACACCCTTTACAAATACTTTTTTATACTGGGCCAATGTAGCCGTTCATACAAATAAAGAGTACCAGGTCATTTTCCCTCCAAGTGTACAAGTCGCAACTTTTCATGCCAAAAACAGCTTCACTCACTGGCCTTATTCTACAGAGGTTTATAACGGACAGGATTTCACAAGAGGTGTTGACCTCAGCTGGTGGAAAAATTCGCCAGAAGCTAATTCCTACTTTGCCTATGATCTGAAAGAAGATTTCATGGGAGCTTATGACCATGGCAAACAAACCGGAACAGTTGAAATCGGAGATCATAATATTGTCAAGGGAGCTAAATTATGGGAATGGGGCTCAGCAGCCAGAGGGCAGGCGACCGAGGCAGTGCTTACTGAAAAGGCTGGTCCATATGCCGAGATAATGGTAGGTGCGTTCTCCGACAATCAGCCTGATTACAGCTGGATAAAGCCATATGAAGTAAAAACATTCAGGCAGTACTGGTACCCCGTGAAGGATATACAGGGATTCAAATATGCAAACCTGAACGGGGCAGTAAACCTTGAAAAAAGAGAAGATAACAATGTTTTCCTGGGTTATTATTCAACACAAAAGGTAAACAAGGCAAAAATTACCCTGAAAAAAGGTGATAAGGTAGTTTTTGAAAAGAGCATGACAATATCTCCTGAAACTGCCTTTACCGGATCTGTAAAAATTGAGGGGCAATATAAAATCACCGACCTCTATACTGAAATGATAAATGCTGAAACCAATGAAGTTCTGGTTTCATACCAGCCTGTAGAACAGATACCTGTAAAAGAGCTTCCGGAAACTGTTAAGAAACCTGACCTGCCAAAAGATCTACAGACTATTGAAGAACTTTACCTGACCGGCAGCCGGATCCTCCAGTTCTATAATCCTACACTTAATGCAATGGATTATTTTGATGAGTCGCTTAAACGTGATCCTTATGATATCAGGACTAATATTGCGGTAGGAAATATTCATCTGAGAAATGGTGAATATGAGATCGCCAGAAGCTATTTCGGCAGGGCAATAAAAAGGCTTACAAAGGATTACACAAGACCCTCTTCCTGTGAAGCTCTGTACTTGCAAGGGTTGACACTCAAAGCGCTTGAACTGTATGATGAGGCCATTGATACTCTATACCGGGCTACATGGGATTATGCATTTCATTCCAATGCCTATATCGAACTCGCAAGGATATCATGTTTAATGGGTGATCTTCCAAAAGCGCTGGAACAGATAAACGAATCCCTGACAACCAATGCTGTTAATAACAGTGCAATAAATCTGAAAGCCTCAATACAGAGAAACCTGGGAGATACTGACGGAGCAGGTAAGACGCTTGCAGTAATTACAGGTATGGACCCTCTCGATTTCAGAGCCTGTAATGAGAATTATCTCCTGGCAAAGAATTCAGGCAACCTGAAGCAAAGCGATGAGCTGCTGGCTGATCTGAAAAGGAAGATGCGGGGTTTTGATCAGAATTACCTGGAGCTTGCAGTTGGATATATGAATGACGGGTTACTCCCTGAGGCTGAAGATGTACTTACAAGATACCAGGGTAATAATCAGGAGGTAAAGTATTATCTTGGATACATACAGGATAAAAAGGGTAATAAAATTGAAGCTGAAAAATTCTTCAGGGAAGCATCCGGAATGGCTGTTGATTATGGCTTCCCATTCAGATTGGAATCGGTCAAAGTTTTTGAGCTTGCTTCAATTTACAGACCAGGTGATGCCAAACCTTTGTACTATTTGGGAAACCTGCTTTATGACAAGCAACCGGCAAAAGCGATCGGATACTGGGAAGCTGCTGTAAAAATTGATCCATCTATGGCCATTGCCTGGAGAAATATCGGATTCGGTTATTATCATTATGCCAGCGACCTGAAAAATGCCATAAATGCTTATGAGAAAGCTGTCTCAATTAAGAAGGATGATCCTATCTATTATGCCGAGCTCGATCCTCTCTATGAAATGAATAATACCCCGGTTGAAACAAGATCAAAGCTTTTTGAAGGAAGTCATGATGTTGCAAAGCTCCGCGATGATTCATTCGTAAGGGAAATTATGGTCCTCAATCTTTCCGGACAATCAGAAAAAGCCGTCGATTATCTGAAAAACAGCAGCTTCCATTTTCGTGAAGGAAGCTCCAGGGTAAGAGATATTACTGTCGACGCTCACCTTTTGCTCGGTAAGAAATATCTCTCCGAAAAGAAATATCAGCAGGCGCAGGAACAGTTCTTTTCAGTGATTGACACTCCGGAAAGAGGCGATTTTGAAGGCGGTACAGGCGATTTAAGGAATCCACAGATAAATTACTATATCGGCCTTACATATGAGGCGCTTGGCAAGAAGGCTGAGGCTAAATCGTACTTTAGCAAATCGAAGGATCAGGTCCTGCAGGATATAAGCTACAATTCATATTATCAGGGATTAAGCCTGCAGAAGCTTGGAGAAAAGCAGAAAGCTTCAGAGCTTTTCAACTCCCTCATCTCAGCGGGTGATAAAAAGATGAGCAGGGATTCTGACATAGATTTCTTTGCCAAATTCGGCGAGCAGGAAGCGGAAAATGTAAGGCTATCGAATGCTTATTTGCTTAAAGGCCTTGGTTATAAGGGATTGGGTGATTCAAAATCAGCAATTGAAAATCTCAGCAAAGCTGTGGGATTATCAGCAAGTAACCTCTGGGCCAATGTGGAGGTGAAGTAGATCATGGATTCACCAACCTCACCGTCGTCCTGAAATCATACATCTGCGGCATTACCTGGTAGGCTGGAAAAACAGAAAGCGCTGTACAACCCACTCCGCTTGTGACATAATCGAAATTAAAAGTTATCCCATCAAACGGATGCAACTGGAAGGGATACAATGCCCTGGTAAGATTTTCAGCCGAATATGGATGCGCACTGAAATTAAATAGCTTATCTCCGCTGAACTCCAGTCCTTTTCCTGCAGCATCTGTCATCCTGACCCACCTGTTGTCACTTCTCAGTCCGTAATCCTGGGGAATCAGATATGGTTCGTACATCTCATTAACAGTCGCATTGTATACGCCGGTCTTATAACCTGATTTTCTGTCAGGGTAGTTTTCCTGAGGGCCCCTCCCATACCACTGAACATTACTAAGGCTTTCTGACAATATCCAGGATACCCCTACCCTGGGCAGCCATGCAGGCAAATCTCCATCAGGCATCATATTATGATCAATTGTTATCTCACCGCTTCCGTTAATCTGGTATCTGTACCGGTTGATGAATGCTCCTGCTGAATTTGCCAGCAGAATTACATTCCTGATTTCGATCACAATATTATTTTCATCAACTTTTTCCACCCTGAAGATGTCATTCAGCCTGGTCAATTTGGCAAGTCCGGCAGAATACCATTCCGAGGCAGCCATATGACCATAGCCTGCAGTTTTGTGCTTTGTATTTGATGTTCCATAACCCCACTCATCTGTTTCGTTGGCGAGAGGAGCGCGCCATAAATTCAGTTCAGGACCATTCTTCAGAAGCTCTGTCCCATCTACCTTTATAGAACTCAGGGAACCATTACTTTTGTCAAAGGTATATTCGAAACCATTGCCTGATATTGATAAAATGTCATTTCCCTCTTTCATTCTCAATTTACCTGACAGATCTTCCTGTTTTTGCTCAGGGGGCATCTGCCATGGCAAGTCAAGCTGATCCCATGCAATTTCAAATCCCGGCTCAGCCCAGGCGCTCTTCTCCTTTTGCAGGAAGCTGACAAGTAACCTGTATACGGCTCCGGGTTTCAACAGAGGCTTCCTGAAAGGGATGGCTAATATTTTTTTTGATTGTGGCCCAAGATTAATTTCCATCTGACCATTATCTATGACCTCCCCATCGCACTGAAGTTTCCAGACAGTCTGAAGCCTGTCAAGGTTTGTGAAAAGGTATCTGTTTGTTATTTCCACTTCACCGCTTTCAGCTGAAATAAGGCTTACATTCACTGGCTGGGCTGATTTCTTTATCTGCCACATTTCGGGTTGTGGACGCCGGTCAGGCCAGATAGATCCGTATGTCCTCGCACCTATTCCATAACTGAAGAATTCTCCGCTTTCAGTCATCTTCTCAAAATCGAGCCACAATGCAGCCTGTTTCTTAAGTCCATCCGCGGGATTTCTTAGCATATCTGAAGAAACAGCCTTACTGAATATCCCGACCTGGTCAATGATAGCATCGCAAATGTATACTGATGTTTCCTGACCATGAATTTCGACATTTCTGCCTATGTTAACCGGAAAAGGTGTATTTAAAATATTTCCCGTTACAGCAGTAAGGGTGCTTTCAATTCCATCTATTGATAATGATATCCCGGATCCGTCGTACTCCGCAATTACCTCGTGCCAGTTGTTCTCCCAATTCCCGGGAAGGGCAATCTGAACCTTATGCCTGGATGATGTTGTCAGATAAAATTCAAGAGAATCCTTCCTTATCTGATGAATTCCAAACTGGAAGTTTCCTTTGGTTATCAGAGCCCCTGCTGAACTGTTCAGAACCCTTGGATAAACCCTGAGTGTAAGAGTAAGCTGATCGCCGGCTATTTCAAGACCTTCATCCCTGTAAACCTCAACCCATTGGTCGTGACCATTCAGATCAATCCCAAGTCCATCCCGTGACTGTACCAGTTTTGCGCGACCCATTACATTCACCTGTACATTGTTTCCTGATGCATCAGTCAGTGATTTCACCTTTTCTGTTATGCCGGTGCTTACAAAATCCCAGATTGCCCCACCCATGCTTCTGGGATGGTTGTAGAAGGCATCCCAGTATTCATCAAGGCCGCCTCCCCCGTTTCCTGTTACGGCCAGATATTCATCCAGGAACGATGGTCTCGGATCGATACTGTCAGGCACCATGAAGACATTTGTCAACAGGCTAAATACCTGGGGATAACGCGGTCCGATGATATCTTCACATTTGTGGGAAAAAGCATTTCCTCCATACATCCAGTAACGCGTCTTGTCGTATTTCTTACCCTCATCGATAACTGCACATATATTATCACCCTCTCCGCTTTCATTACCAGCGCTCCAGAAAAGGATGCAAGGGTGGTTCCTGTCGCGTAAAACCATTTTACGCGCTCTCTCCCGATACATTGCTTCCCACTCCTTTTTCTCAGATACATATTCCGTGGCATGTGATTCATCTCCTGTTTCGTCAATAATGTATATACCATATTCATCTGCCAGTTCCAGATACCTGATAACCGGAGGATAATGGGAAGTCCTTACACAATTAATATTGAACTGCTTAAAAAGCTCCATATCTTTTCTTATGGTTTCCTCGTTCATAGTATGTCCGAGAGTCGGATGCTGCATATGGCTGTTAATCCCATTCAGCTTGACCGGAACTCCGTTAAGGTAAAACACCTGATTGCGTATTTCAGTCTCCTTAAAACCGATTTTACCCGAGATGACTTCAACAGATTTGCCTTCTGAGTTTATTAATTCAATAACAAGGTTATACAGATTAGGAAACTCTGCAGACCATTTGGCAGGATTGATGATTTCATCCGACAATCTGATCGTCTGAGCGGAATTCGAGGGAAGCTGAAATTTATCAGATTCTAAAACCTTTACAGCTTTCCTGCCAGCATCAAAAAGAGTTGTCCGGATGTAAAAATCATTCCCTGCCAGGCTGTTGTAATTTTTTACATCAACAGAGATATCAAGGCGGGCATTAGTGTAGGTATTATCAAGATCAGTAGTTGCATGCCAGTCAAAAATATGCGTTTTGGGAGCTGCGAATAGCCATATGTCATCAAATATTCCAGCCAGTCGCCAGTAATCCTGATCTTCAAGGTAGTAACCATCACTGTATTTATAAACGTTTACGGCAATTGTATTTTTACCCGGTTTAAGAAATCGTGTAATATTATATTCGGCAGGTTCCTGGGCGCCTTCGTTATAACCTGCCTGTTTGCCGTTAATCCAGACAAAGGATGCGGATGCAGTTTTTTCCATCCGAAGAAAGATTTCCTTATCTTTAAATGAACCGGGCAGATTAAACACCCTGCGATAAGATCCGGTTGGATTATACTCTTTAGGGACATGTGGGGGATCAGGAGGAAAAGGCGTCTGTACATTCCTGAAAAGAGGATCTCCGAATCCCTGCATCTCCCAGTTGGAAGGTACATGTATAGTATCCCATTTTTTATCATTGTAATTCTCCTCAAAAAAGTTTGCCGGTGTTCCTTCAGGAGTGTTTGCATAATGAAACTTCCATGTACCATTGAGTGAGTAAAAGGCAGATGAACCGGCTTTATTGTTCCTGAGAGCCTCATCAACAGTTGAATATGGCACCAGCGGGAAATGTCCATCTTCCTGGTTCAGTTCGAAAACTGATGTGTTCTCAATAAATTTATAAATATCTGACAGGAAAGGTTTTTCCTGAGCCCGGATTACAACATAAACTGAGCAGAAAATGAAAACAAGCAGCTTCTTCTTCATAATAATATTCATAATAAATACTCAGGAAATATACAAAAAATGTCAATTGTAAACTCAAACAAGCAATCCGTAAACCCAATCAGTAATTTTTCACTAATTTTAAAGAAAATTTAGAGAAACAGATAGTATAAACGTTAATACAAACCACATGTACCTTAAAAGACGGGAATTTATCCGAATAAGTGGTATAACAGTTGCAGGCACTATGATCATTCCATCTGTACTTCAATCATGCAAAAGCGCTCCGGTCTCCGACACGGCAGCAGGTTATCTTGATCATTTTGAAGTAACTCATGATATCCTGCAAAAGGTTATCTCCGCTGCAATGGAGAAGGGTGCTGATTATGCCGACCTCTTCTTCGAACATACACTGAATAACCGGGCCACACTGGAAGACGGAAAAGTCAACAGTGCATATTCCAATGTTGGTTTTGGCGTTGGCATCAGGGTATTGAAAGGCGATCAGACGGGATTTGCATATTCTGAAACAGTTACTCCTGAAGCAATGCTCAAGGCAGCCCGGACTGCAGCAAATATAGCAAGCAGCACCGCCACTTCCGGTTCTGTAAATATCACCGAGTATACGCCGCCAAACTACTATCCTATTGTAAATTCATGGGAGACCACTTCAATCAGCAGCAAAATACCCTTTCTCCTGCGCATGAACGGAAAGATATTTTCCGGTGATAAAAGGGTGACGAAAGTGAATGCCTTTCTTGTTGATTCCTCTTCCTATGTTATGTTATATACTTCGGAAGGAAAACTTGCATGGGATTATCGTCCGATGGCTGTACTTGTAGGTGTCTGTATAATGGAGGATAAGGGAAGAATTGAAAATTTCTATGTGACTCGTGGCTTCAGAACAGGGTTCGAATTCCTTACAAATGATCTTGTTGATGAACTATCAGATGAAGTTGTAAAACGGACTGCATTGTTATTTGATGCCACAAAACCAAAGGCAGGAGAAATGGAAGTCGTTCTTGGTGCAGGTGAATCGGGAATCTTGCTTCACGAAGCCATGGGACATTCATTCGAGGCGGATTTCAACCGTAAGAAGACGTCTATCTTCTCAGATAAAATGGGACAAAAAGTTTCGGAAAGTTTCGTAACCATAGTAGACGACGGCACTCTGGCAGGCAACCGCGGTGCCCTTAATGTCGATGATGAAGGCAATCCGACTGAAAAAACCATTCTTGTGAATAATGGGATACTGACCAGCTACCTTCACGACAGGATAAGCGCAAACCATTACAAGGTAAAGCCGACGGGAAACGGCAGAAGGCAGGATTTCAGAAACATTCCGATACCCAGGATGAGATCCACCTATATGGAAAATGGACCCCACAAGAAAGAGGAGATCATTGCCAGTGTAAAGAATGGCATATACGTGGATAATTTCAGTAACGGACAGGTAAATATAGGCCCGGGCGACTTTACTTTTTTTGTGAAATTTGGCTATCTTATTGAAAACGGGAAATTAACCAGGCCAATCAAGGATATAAATATTATTGGTAACGGACCGCAGGCCCTGGCTGATATTGTGATGGTTGGCGATGACAAAAAGATGTCTGATGCTGCAGGTACCTGCGGAAAAGACGGACAGGGAGTTCCGGTAACTATGGGTATGCCTTCAGTTAAAGTCAAAAAGCTTACTGTCGGCGGTATTAACAGCTAAAATAATCTGAAAAAAGTATTGTATGAACACAAATGAAAAATATGCACTTGCCAACCTTGTAGTTGATCATTCCCTGAAAAACGGGGCAGAACAGGTATCTGTATCTATAGACGACAGCAGGAGAAGCAATATAGAGATCCGTGATCAGAAAATCGACAAACTCACTGAATCAGTGAGGAATAGTCTTACTGTTGAGCTATATGTCGATAAGAAATACTCCGCCCACAGTACAAGCAGATTGAAAAAGGAGGAATTACTCCGCTTTATTGAGGAGGCCATAGCTGCCACACGCTTTCTTGCCGAAGACGAATTCCGTTCCCTTCCTGAACCGGAATTATACTACAAGGGAGGGGCAAACGATCTGATGGTTCTTGATTATAAACTTGATAGCGTGGATGCAAAGGCAAAAATTGATCTTGCCACAAAGGTACTTGATGAAGCATTTAAGAAAGATGAAAGGATTATCTCCGTCACCTCAAGCTACTCTGACAGGATTAGTAACAGGGTTCTGGTAACCAGTAACGGGTTCAAGGGAGACACAGGAAGCAGCAACGTTTCTCTGTTTACCGAAGTTTCTGTGAAAGGAGAAACAGGCCGTCCATCGGATTACTGGTATGAGAATGCCATATTCTATGATAAGCTGATAAAGACCGGGATCGGCAATAAGGCTCTTGACAGAGCTTTACAGAAACTAGGGCCAAAGAAAATAAAGTCAGGAAAATACCCGGTGATAATTGAAAACCGTACAGTCTCATCTGTCCTTTATCCATTTTATTCAGCCATGCTTGGTTCAAGCATCTATCAGAAACAGTCATTTCTTATAGGGAAAGAGAATAAAGCAGTTGCATCTCCAAAACTGACCATTTATGACGACCCGTTTATCCCTTCAGGATTCGGATCAGCTCTGTTTGATGGTGAAGGACTGGCCACTGTCAAAAGAGCCATCATTGAAGGAGGCATATTGCGTAATTTCTATATCGATACCTACTATGGCAAAAAACTGAAAATGAAACCTACTTCAGGTGATTCTACCAACCTTATCTTTACTCCAGGTGAGAGAAACCTGAATGATATGTTGCAGAGTCTTGATAAAGGAGTATTGATTACCGGATTCAACGGAGGAAACTGCAATGGCTCAACGGGTGATTTTTCATATGGAATTGAAGGTTTCTATATCGAAAACGGTAAAATTGCATACCCTGTCAATGAGATGAATATCACAGGGAACATGAATCAGTTCTGGTTCAGCCTTGCCGAACTCGGGAATGATGTACTTGAAGGCGAAGCGTTCAGGACTCCTTCCATGATGTTCGAAAATGCAGATCTAAGCGGAATTTAGCCTTACCGGCTCACAGCGCGCGGTATGCGGCTCAGTTTCCGGTCATGTTCATTGTTGCCACATACCATCCCGGATCGGCTTTTACAACTCCATTTTTTGAATTCAGACGGATTGTCTTAAAGGTTTCCATTGGATTCAGGATCATTGTATTGCCGGAAACATCTATTTTAAGAGGCATGTCAAACCCGCGAACACAGTTGGTCCACCTGTATGACAGGTCATTACCTTTGATATAATATTCAAATACCGGGATCCTTGCATCCCTTAGATACTGATCAAAGAATGGTTTAAGATTCATGCCGGTTTTCTCGGAAAGGTAATTCTCAATCTGAGCGCCTTTAACAACCTGGTGATAAAAATCACGGTTAATTCCGCGCAGAATTGACCTCCATTTTTCATCATCATTGATTATCCGGCGCAGAGTATGCAGCATATTTCCACCCTTGTAGTACATGTCACCAGATCCTTCCCTGTTGACATTATATGTTCCAGTTATGGGCCTGTCATTACGGATGTTTTTTCTTGATCCAAGCAGATACTCTTCTCCTGCCTTCTTTCCATAATAATACTCTACATATAGATTCTCCGAGTAGTTTGTAAAGCTCTCATGCACCCACATATCAGCAATATCTTCATATGTTATACTGTTTGCAAACCATTCATGACCAGATTCATGGATAATTATAAAATCGAATTTCAATCCCCACCCCGAGCCGCTCAAATCAGTTCCCCTGTAACCATTTTCATATCCATTGCCATAGGTTACAGAACTCTGGTGCTCCATTCCCAGATAGGGAGCCTCAACCAGCTTATATCCATCTTCGTAGAAGGGATAAGGACCAAACCAGTGTTCAAATGCCGCGAGCATCATGGGAGCCTGTTTGAACTGTCTCTCTGCCTTTTCAAGGTTTTCTCTAAGAACATAATAATCACAGTCTAAGGCTCCATTTTCTCCATTAAAGATCTCAGAGAAATGAACATAGTCTCCAATATTTATATTCACACCATAATTATTTATCGGGTTTGCCACAAACCAGCTATAGGTTGCCGTTTTATTTTCATGCCTTACAACGCTTCGGAGCCTTCCGTTCGATACATCCATAAGATTATCCGGAACATTTACACTTATGAGCATGCTGTCAGGCTCATCATACATGTGATCCTTACATGGCCACCACAGACTTGCGCCATCGCCCTGGCAGGCTGATGCTATAAATGGAATCTGATTGCTGTCTTTTGACCAGGTAATACCTCCGCTCCAGGGTGGTCTTTTTGAAATCTGAGGCTTTCCTCCATAGGAGAGCATAAGGGAATAAACCTTCCCCTGCTCCTGTTCTCCTGACAGTTGAATCCAAAATACGTTTCCTTCCCTTTTAAATGTCAGGCTTCTTCCATCCTGAACTGCAGAGATCAGATCCATAGGCTCCTGAAGATCTATCTGAATAAGATCTGACGGTTGAAGAACCCTGTAATAGACGGAGTTGGTACCGGCTATTGTACTGTCTGCCGGATTCACAGTAATATCGAGATTGTAATAAGTAAGATCCCACCATCCTCTTTCCGGTGTTACAGATCCGCGAAGAGTGTCCTGCCTCGTAAAAACCTGAACCTGAGCTGAAATTTCCTGATGTGATATAAGAACAATAAATATCAGGCATATTGGAAGTAATAATTGTAATTTGGTCATTTGAGATGCTGAGATGTGAGATTTGAGATGTGAGATGTGAGAACCAGAAACCAAGAACCCAGGACCTGTGATCCAGAACCCGCTGTCAACCGATTCTCTTTGTATAGAATAGCTTATCGTCTCCCATTGTATAAAAATCCTTCAGACTGGCTTCCAGTTCAAATTCATTGCTTTTGTAGAAGGCCCGTGTAGGCTCATAGTGCGGAAGTCCAGACGTTTCAGCAATGATTATTGCGCAACCCATTGCCTTTGCCTGCCTGCAGGTCTCCACGAGGACTTTCTTTCCAATACCTTTACCACGGTAATCGTTATGGGTAGCTATCCAGTAGAGGTCAAAACTAGTTTTTGACATAGTTATCGGGCCAAAGCAGGAATAGCCGACTGTGATTCCATCCAGGTCTGCAAATACGAAGTGATATCCGGTCGCTTCCCCTCCATTAAATCTCTCGGCCACCAGTTCGGCAGCTATTTCTACTTCATGGTCATAGAAAAACTTTGTGGATTCCACTATTTCCCTCACCCGTTCTATATCACTTTGTCTGGGAATGGTTCTGAATGTAAGGCTCATATCCTGATTATTAATTTTTAATATTTAGTCTGTGTTGATGCAGAATTAAAAAAAGTCATCAAATATAAATAGAATTTTGAAGGGAATCCCTGATAATTAAAACCTGGTGCAGGGGATTTCTGTACTTTTTTACCAAAACATTGATATCTATATCATAAATGCAGAAGAGACGCAGCATGCTACGTCTCTCCTCTGTTAACCAAAAACCTGAAACTTGCTGGCCTGATGGCCAAAAAGAAAGCCTTACTTCGATGCAACGGAATTACCGTTTTCCTTAATCAGCATGGGAAAATATGATGCAATAAGCCTTGTGTTATCGAGTTCACAACCCATTCCTGATGTCAGCACTTTCTGATGAAAATATTCATTCCTGTCAAGGTTAAGATCTGATGTTGTAAATCCATCTTTCTCAAAAGATTTATCAAGCCTCTCAACTCCAAAATAATAGGAATTGCAGACATACTGAACACAAAGCTTGTCGGATAAAACTATGTACTTCTTGCAGTCGCGTTCCTTCCTTACTGCAACTTTCACCTCAAGAGGCGTATTCTGATAACTGATCACAAATGCCTTAAACTCGTCACCGTTTATGATCACGGGAGTATCGGCAATTTCAATCCTGTAGTCTCCGAGTGCTGAATAGGTTTTTCCTTCAGCAACCAATTCCCTGGAAAAAGATGCACTACCAATAGCTACTGTCAGTAATGCGGTAAAAAACATTTTTTTCATGACTTTTAATAATTAATTTGTTAATCTGAATAATCTATTTCTTTCTATCTGTTCTCTGAAACTTATTCATTCTGAAGAAGCTTTTCGATGAATCTATATCGAAATTACCACTTCTTGCAATACCGGAAAAGGGTCAATTTACAAACGGTATGAATGATCCAACAAATGGTCATAATCAATTAATAATGTGTTTTTTAGGGACAAAAAGAAAAGACATCGGGTGATGTCTTTTCTTTGTTAACTTAAAATCTAAACTGAAACTGGCCGGGCGGCCATTTGAAAAAATCCTGTAAATTATCAGATGTTTGCAATAAGCATTGGGAAGTAAGCTGCAATAAGCTGCGTATTCTCGAGTTCACCTCTTTTCCCATGTGCAAGTTTCTTCTGATGGAAATACTCACTCCTGTTAAGAGCTGCTTCTGAAGGATTAAACCCTTCAACCTTCAATGATTTATCAAGCATTTCTACACCGAAATAGTTTTCGTTGCATACATACTGTACCGAAAGCTTATCGGAAAGTACTATATAATTTTTACAGTCTTTACCTTTCCTTATAACAATTGTAACCTCCATCGGAGAGTTCTGATAACTGATTATAAAAGCCTTAAGTTCTTCCCCATTTATTATGACCGGATTATCGGCTTTTTCAATCCTGTAGTCTCCCAGTGCTGAATTCGTTTTTCCTTCAGCAACCAATTCCCTTGCAAAAGTTGCACTACCAAAAGCTACTGTCAGCAGTGCTAAAAACAACATTTTTTTCATGACTTTTAAAGATTAAATTTTACAAAATTCATTTCAATACTATTTTTATTATCTCTTTTCATGCCTTCTTTTCTGAAGCCCTTGTTTCAATATTCATAACGAAATTAGACTATAATAAATCACCATAAAAGGATAACTCAACAGATAGCAGAGGTCATTATACAAATGGTAAAACTGAGGCAATAACCTGTTTTAGTATCAATGCTTTCTTCATCTTTTCTTCATAATTATTCCCTAACTTTGCTTTAAGTTAAAGTATATCATTGGTTAAGGGCTGATTCATAAAATATTAAACTACTCATAATCGATTCTTTACATAAAAGATTTACAGGGAAACCATGAAAATAAGGCTTAAAATATTTCTCATTGCAATACTTTCTCTTTCTGCAGTAACCTGTATGGCACAGGTTGCACCTGCAAAGGAGAAACCCGGGGAGGAGAACCTTAAGAAGCCCGCTCCTGAAACTGACAGAAGTATCACAAGTGCGACAACTGACAATGTCAGGCAGGATAAGAATTCCGAAAACAAAAAGGGATCTGTCAAACAGGTAAAATCAGCGCGACCTGACATGAGCAGATCACGCGGAGCCAGACCTCCCGATATAGTAAGACCATCAGGTTCACGAATTCCAAAGGGTGTGGGCAGACCAGGCGGAGCAATGAGACATGGCCGCGGATAAAACTCTAACAACTGAATCGGCCTGAATGAATAACTACGGTAAAAAGAATCGGATCGTTATTTTACTCGCAATATTTTTAGCATTGCCCTCAGGTGTATTTTGTCAGGCTGATACCCTATCCAGGCCGGCAGATAACTTTTCAGGAAAAGAAAAGTCATCGCCTGATATCCATTCCTTATACACCGGGATAGGCGCTGGCAGCAATATGATTTACCTCGGTACCTCAATATCAAATAATAAACCATACTACTCAGCTTCTGCCACCTATGGATACAGAAACTCTCTTTTTGTATCTGCTTCCGCATCACATCTTAACGAGACGACCCCGTACATTGCATTTTACAATCTTGCTGTTAATTACAGCCATACCTTTAATTCATGGTTCGATATATCATCAGATATGGCCGGGTATAAAACGGCGGAGCCGCTGCAGGATTCCCTCTTTTCTGACTTTGCCTATTTAAACCTCACAACCGGATTTGATTGGAAACTGCTCTACACGAGGATCTCATTTTCTGGCATTATCTCTGAGGAAAATGGATTTTATCTGCAGGTAAGCAATTCCAGATATTTCGAAACACCTGAATTTTTCAAGGGAAAGGCACTCATCTATTTTAACCCGGATATTGATATACTTTTTGGTAACCTGATAAGCATAGAAAAAGCTTCCGGAAGTAATAAATATGGTAATGCCCCTCCGTTTAGTCATGCCAGAAATAAACCGGCTAATTCCGCTGATACTGTCACCTGAGAAATTCGGACTAATGGATTTCCAGTTTTCAATTCCTGTCACTTTCAGTTATGGCAGATTCAGCCTGGAGGCCGAGGCAAGTTATTTATTGCCGATGTATTCAGATCCATACTATCCTGATTTAAAAGGATTTACCTTTTACCTGAATGCTCTTGTCAAAATATTTTAGAACTTTATGGAATGAATCTCCTCATAGTCGAAGATGAAAGAAGTCTTGCAGCCGAGATTGCTGATTTTCTAACAAGGGAAGGTTTCCTTTGTGAAATGGCTTTTAACGGCAGGGATGCATCTGAAAAGATTGCTGTAAATCTCTATGATTTTGTACTTCTCGATCTCGGTTTGCCTGATTATAATGGCCTGGATATTATTACAGAGGCTAAAAATAACGGAAATCAGGCTGCCTTTATCATAATAACTGCCAGGGGAGCAGTGGAAGATAAAGTCAGGGGGCTTGATCTCGGAGCTGATGATTACCTTGCCAAACCATTCGCACTGGTTGAACTTTTGTCAAGGATTCAGGCTGTTGCCAGGAGAAAATTCAATTTCTCAAACAATAATCTGAATATAGGAGAATTTACCCTGGAGCTGCAATCAAGGAAAGTCCTGTGCCATGGCCACGAGGTAATTATAACCAGGAAGGAATACGACCTGCTTCATTATCTTCTGATAAACAGAAATAGAGTACTGACCCGCAACCAGTTATATGAACATATCTGGGGAAATATTCTTGATGATCAGTATGACAGCAATTTCATCGACGTTCATATAAAGAATCTCCGCAAAAAACTTAATGAACATGCTTTGACTCCATGGCTTGAAACGGTAAGAGGCATTGGCTACAGGATAAGCCAGGAACAATAAAACAGGAGCATGAGAAAACTAAAGATAAAACTTGCATTATTCAACCTGCTTTCCAAAGTGGCTTTTACAATTGCTTTTATTCTTTTTATGCCCTGGCTCATTGAAAGAATTAATCTGTATCAGGTCGATGCAGATCTGATTGAAAGAAGGGAAAAAGTAATAACTCTCATATCACAAATAGGAATAGAACCATTTATTGCATCTGATTCAGGAGACGTCTTTGGCAGTTACAATATCCTGAAAGAGGAATTTATAAGCCTGGAAAGAGCTGACCTTAAGGAAGATGTAAACTATATTGATGTTACACCAAGAATAATAGAAGGAGAGGAAATTGAATACCGTGTCCTGAATTACTCCTTTCTTGTTGATGGAAATATGTACCTTCTTGAGGTCGGAAAAAGCCTGGGGAGTATTCTTCATACCAGGAAGAATATAACAACAGTAATGCTGGTTTTCATGGTCTCCATCATCCTGATAACATTCCTTACCGACCTTCAATACACAAGAGTTCTCTTAAGACCACTTGATACAATCACAAATAAATTGAAAGGAATCTCCAACCCGTCTATCTTTGATAAAACAAGACTGGAAACAACTACCTCCGATTTCCAGCATCTCGACAATGCTATCAGGGAGATGATGGATCATATAGGCAACCTTTTTCAGAAAGAAAAAGAGATAACCGTTAATATATCTCATGAGCTGCTTACACCGATCTCAGTGCTCAGGAGCAAACTTGAAAATCTTCTTATGCAAAAAGATATTGACGAGGAGGTTGCCAATAAGATTGAAGAATCTCTTAAAATCCTCCATCGGCTGCAGAGCCTTGTTAATTCACTTTTGCTGATCGCACGTATTGAAAGCCGCCAGTATCTTAAGGAAGAATCCGTGTCTATAAGAGAGGTGCTTAATGAGATCTTGAATGAACTAGATCCAATAGCAGAAGATGGAGGGATAATGCTTAAACAGGAGATTAAAGAAGATTTTAAGTTTGAGGGAGCTAACAGATCACTGCTTTTTTCAATGTTCTACAATGTCGTGAACAATGCTGTAAAAAATACTCCGTCAGGAGGAGAGATAACCATCTCTGGCTATTATATGAGCAGAAATTTTGATGTTACAATATCTGACACAGGAACAGGGATGACAGATGTACAAATAAATTCACTCTTTTCACGCTTCAAAACACAACTGGACATAAACAGCAATAGTACCGGGATAGGACTTGCAATTTCAAAATCAATAGCTGATTTTCACGGAATTGAGATAAAAGTCAGCTCGGAAATTCAAAAAGGAAGCATTTTTACTTTTGTATTCCCTGAAATTTCATGAGAAATTCATCTTCACGGTTCTATATTTGACCAGAATTCATCTCATTTTTATACAGAATCACACGAAAATTGAAAACTATGAAGAAGTTTATTTTTGCACTCTTTGCCGCAGCAACGATTATATCAGGCTGCAATAAATCAGAAATAGCATCAACAAACGGCGGACCCGGAAGGCTTACAGTCAAGATCACAGATGATCCGTTCAACATCAGCACCGTTGAGTCTGCTACAGTTACTATAACAAAAATTGAAATCAGGAAGGCCGGATCGGATGACGGAGATCCATTCCTGGTATTATCTGAGAATCCCGTAACAATTGATCTTTTTCAGCTGAGGAACGGGATCACTGAAGAACTGGTAAATCTTGAGGTGCCACAGGGAGACTACGACCTTGTAAGACTTTATGTTGATGACGCAAATCTTAAAATAAAAGGAATTACTGAACCGTTCAGAATGAAAGTCCCAAGCGGGGAACAAACGGGGATTAAAGTTTTTATAGAGCCAGGGATACATGTTGAGGGTGGTATTTCAGCCGAGTTGCTCCTGGATTTTGATCTGTCAAAATCCTTTGTGATGAGAGGTAAAATGGCACACAACGGATTTATCTTCAAACCATGCATAAGAGCTACAAACAGCTCTACAGCAGGCAGGATTGAAGGATTTGTAAGAGACACCTCAATGGTGAAAGTTGCCGCTGCCAAAGTCTGGATTCAAATGGATAGTGTTTTTGCAGTAGCCTTTACCGATACGCTGGGATATTATGCATTCATAGGAATTCCTTCAGAAACATATTCAATGTTTGCTACCGGGGAGAATTATGATACTGCAACAGTGAATGGAATAAAAGTCTATTCAGGGAACAAGACAGTTCAAGATTTTATTCTTACTTTAAAGTAGGTTTGAGAGATTTCTTATGAGAGACCCGGGGATTACCCGGGTCTCTTTTTTACAGCAACCAGTTTATCGCCATCAGTACTATTGGCAGCGTCAATATACTTATGATCGTTGAAACGAAAACATTCCCAACCGCCAGATGGTCATCGGCCCCAAGTTCCTTTGCCATAATCACAACACTCGCCATGCATGGCATTGAAGCTTCCAGAATAATTACCGATGCAACCATCTTATCGTGAGAAAGGCCAAACATTGATGTAATAGCAGCAAAGGCAGATATCAGGATTGCCGGGACTATTATAAGCCTGTTAATACTTATAATATACAGGCTTTTCCTGCCAAGTAATCCGCCAACATCTGCCAGGAACAGCATGGCTCCTATATACAGCATCGACAACCATGTATTTGCAGAACCAAGTTCCGAAAGTGGTTTCACAATCAATGCCGGAAGCTTAATTGAAGAAATAAAGAACAGCAATCCCAGCAGAGTAGCAATTGTATTCGGATTGAGTACCCTGGAGATGCTTTTTTTCCATGATCTTCCGTCTCCCCGGCTCAGGATTACAACTCCTGCCGTCCACATAATGATAGTTGAAACTAACTGGTACATGCTGGCGTAGAGAAGGCCTTCCACACCATAAAGGGCTGTAATAAGCGGAAACCCAAGGAATATTGTATTCCCGAACATTGAGTGTGCTTTGAATACTGCTGCTTCTCTCCCTTTTATATTAAAAATCTTTGTCACGGTCCAACCAGCCAGAAGCATAAAAAATATGACTGCACCTGATACATAAAGTACAGTGAAGCTATTGGCAAGCAGCCTTGGTGTGGCATCCAGTTTTAGAAAATTTGTGAATAGCATCAGAGGAAGGGAGATGTTGAAAATTACTTTCGACAACATATCCTTTGAATCGATTGTAAGGACTTTCAGTTTTGCTGCAATGACACCTATCAGTACAACAATAGCAAGAATGAAAATCTGTGAAATAATGATAGTGGTCTCTATTGACTGCATTATCCAATTAAAAATTTGCCATAAATGTAATTAATAAAACAATTTCAACTGATAATTGAATAATGCCTGCCAACCTTTTATATCCCTCGTGATAACCTCAGTGTCCTTTGCGTTTAAGGATTTATACCTTCAATGTCAGAGTCAGCATTCCAAAACGTCCATAACCATTTACACCCGAACCATGATAGCGGTAATCTATATTAAAGATGTTTTCAATGCTGAAATCGACATTGATATGCTTCATTATATAACCTGCATTGATATTGAATATATTCCACCCGGGCGTGCCTCCTTCGGGTATCCTGTTATCAGATTTATCTCCTGATGCAAGCCGGTCCTGTTTGGAAGCAGCCAGCCAGACAAGACTGCCCCACCACATTTTATAACTGTATTCCAATGCCATCCGGCAAAAAAGCGGAGGAATACGCCGCATGGGTTCATCTTTTGTGATATTCTGGCCATAGGTATAAGTCAGACTGCCATTTACCTGCCAGGAGTTGTTCAACTCCAGTCCGATATTTGTCTCAACACCCTGGATATATGCACGTTCAACGTTCTCCTTAATGTATACGGGATAACCTTCAATAGTATCCCCGGGTACAGCTGTCCGTACGATGAGGTTGTAAAGCTCATTCCGGTAAAAATAAACCTCACCGGCAAGCCTGCGTCCCTGGTATTTATAACCTGCCTGGTATTGAAAGGAATTTTCCGGCCGAAGATCATAATTGGGTACCTCATATCTGAAATCTACTATTCCAAGTGTACCCAGATCATCAATATTTGGTGCTCTGAAACCTGTGTTGGCGGAGATAAAAAGATTAGACCGGAGGGTTAATTTTCTGAGAACAGACAGGTTGCCTACCAGGGCTGTTGGGGTCAGTTCTGCAGTTCCGGTTGTCTCATCCTCAACATTTATTACAAATGTATTAAATCGTGCCCCGGCACTGAAAATCCATCCTGGAAGATTAAAAGTATTAAGACTGTATGCAGCAATACTGGTCATTGTTGAACCATCAGGATATAAGCCACGTCCCTCAGTTTCTGTACCGCTCTGAATGTTTGAATCGGTGCGGCTGCTGTGAACCATATCATTGTATATTTCAAATCCGCTGCTGGCCGACCAGATCTGCCTGTCTTCAGTAAATGCTTCAGCCTGGAAGGAAAGAGATCGCACCTTATCATTTTCATAGCGTAAAATATCAGATCCGTTTTTCATGCTTCTCCTGCCTTCTTCCGTGTTCTGGAAAGAAGCCGTGAATTTTACTGATTTCAGAATTCCCGCATCCAGCTGTTTGTTAAGCCTCAGGTATCCAAGCTGCCGAAGCTGCGGATCCATCATAAATACGGAATAATTTTCCAGCTCTGCTTTGTGGTACACTGGTACTTCATACTGGTGCACATTCTGAAACACCATAGACAATTCACCGGATTGAGAAAGCATAACCTTTCCCCTGATATCGAAATCAAGTTCCTGGTAACCGGTTGGAGATTGTTTTCCCGTCGTATCGCCGCCGACAATGTCACCGAAATTGCGTCCTGTCACTCCAGCCCTGAAGGCTGCTTTCCCCGTACTGTAGGATAAATCTCCATGAAGACTTTGCTCCATGTTGTGCGAAGCAATCCTTGTCAGTAATGTACCATTCCATAATTGTTTATCCGAAGTAGCAACATCCCTGGTAAAGACCTGGACTGTACCTCCAAGGGCATCAGAGCCATACTGAACCGAACCGCTGCCTCTTAATACCTCAATCTTCTCCACACCTAAAATATCAACCGTATTTAAATACTGATTAGGACCATACCGGTATGTTGCATTGCTGAGCCTTATTCCATCAATGAGCAGAAGAGTCTGGTTGCCGGTCAGACCTCGTATAATTGGAGAGCCGCCTCCATGATTGGTCTTCTGAACAAAAACTCCGGGAGTAAGCTGCAGCGCTTCAGGGGCTGATCGCATCTGGTATTTCTCAGCCTGTTCATGATCAATAGACCTGATAGCCTCAGGTGTATCCGTGCTCAGTGAACTTTTCCGGTTGGCTGTAATTACTACTTCGTCTATTGTTAGAGAACGAATGGTATCCTGGATTGTCAAGGTATCACCCCCGGTGGCGATCAGTGGATAAGTGATAATTGTCAAAAAGAGAAGAATTATTGCTTTTTTTGCCATTATCTGTATTCAGTTGATGAAATCGGGGAGTAAAAATATATGGAATTCAGAATATAACAAACCAGTCAGTATTAAAAACTGTAATTTGCATACCATCATTATGGTATTATACTTTCTCCATTGGATTAAAATGCACCCGGGTGGAATTTTACAATAAGCCAGAATTCTGTCAGCTCTTGTAAAAGCATTATTGACAATAAATTTTTATAACTTTGGAAATGATTAATCCTCTCAGAAAGCCAATGCGCAGAAGGCCCGTTCAGATCAAGATCGGATTACTTATGTTATTGGCAGTCATTATACTGTCTGCTACCGGATATTTGTCATACAGGAACATCTCTTCAATTGTTTCATCTATTCATGTGGATGTAACGCCGGACCTGCGCGTGGTAACAATCAGGGAAATCTCAATGGAACTGGAAAAGGCGGAAAACAGCATTCGTCTTTATACAATTACCAATGATTCTTTGGATCTCAGACCATATTTCAAAGTCATCTGGCATATTAACGAAAAAATCTTAAAGCTACGGGAGGATTGCGCCAACGACCCTTTGCTCCTGGTTCAAACCGATACGATAGCAAGGCTCATCAGGCAAAATATTTTAATTTGGGCTGAACTTCTGAACCTCAGCAACAGTGATAACATGTCTCAGGATCTGAAGCACCTCTCTGACTCCCTGAATATCGCCTCTGCAAATGCACTTAAACCTGAAAAAGGGATCTTCAATAAAAATGTCAACAGGAAATATAAGAGTCCGATAAATGAATTTGAACTTATCAGTAATCTGAACAGGATAGAGCAACAGGACAGGATTACAAAGGAAAAAAAATTGGCCAGAGAGGCCCAGTTAGCCATCACAGGCAGCAAGCTCAAGGAAAAATTTTATGATCTCATGTCCAAAATGGAATATGAGGTCACTGAACGCATCAATATGCGAGCATATGAAGCCGATCTCCTTGCTGAAGAGACATACAGGTGGATAGCCTTGTTCGCATTATCAGGCATTCTTCTTGCAATAGTAGTGATGACGACAATTGTAAGGTACACCAGAAAGACTCATGCTTATCAGGTTGCACTCGAGAAATCGAAGGACGAATCGGAAAAGCTTGCAAGAACAAAAGAATTGTTCATGGCAAATATGAGCCATGAGATACGAACGCCGGTAACGGCCATATCAGGTTTCACGGAACAGCTTTTACATGAGAAACTCGATGAACACACATCGAAGACACTGAAGATTATCAAATCATCATCTGATCACCTGTCAGATATAATTAATGATATCCTTGATTTTTCAAAATTGCAGAATGACAAACTTGTCCTTGAAAAAGTGCATTTCAGCATTAAGAATGTCCTTGAAGATACGTTTGTCCTGTTCGAAAAACAGGCTTCCAGAAATAATACCAGTCTTAGCTATTCAATAAGTCCTGATGCGCCTTATGCCCTGCTGGGAGATCCTTACCGGCTTAAACAAATTATTATAAATCTGATAAGTAATGCTGTTAAGTTCACCCCAAATGGAAAGGTACATTATTCTGTAAAAGTCCCTAAAAAAAAATCGGGTGATATTGAGCTTGTACTTGAGGTGGTTGATACAGGAATCGGAATAGAGGATAGCAAAATAGATTCAATCTTTGAAGATTTTACGCAGGCCGAAATGAGCACAACCCGCAAATATGGAGGCACAGGATTGGGATTGTCAATCGTAAAAAAGCTGGTAGAACTGCATAAGGGAACAATTGAGTGCAAGAGCAGAAAAAATGTCGGAACCCATATTACCTGTCACCTCCCATATCGTATTGGTGATGTAAAATTGATTAAAGGTGAAGTGGTTTCACTGCTTTATATACCTGTTGAGATAAGAGATCTCAAAATCCTGATTGTAGATGATGAAGAATACAATCGCTTGCTTTTCAAAACAATACTCCACAGATGGAATGTTAAATACAGTGAAGCCCAAAATGGAATGGAGGCTATCGAAATCTTAAGAAATAATCGTTACGATTTACTTTTCATGGATTCCAGGATGCCTGGATTAGATGGAATGAGTGCAACTCAGATTATAAGGGAGGAGTTAAAAATAAGCTCAAAAGATCTGCCTGTGATTTGTATTTCTGCAGCATCATTAAATGATGACTGGGATAAATATGAACAGGCCGGTATGAATGCATTTCTTGAAAAACCTTTCACTGAAGAGATGCTGATGACTACAATTCTTGCTGTTATAAGGGAGTCTTTACCCGTAAAAACTACTATTCCGGCAAGTGAAATAAAATCTCCGCAAGAGAATAATAAGAGGATAGATCTTCAGAATCTGATTCATATTGCAGGAGGTGATGAGCAATTCACAAAACAGATGCTTGTAACCTTTCTGGAGACCACCACCAAAGGATTAGGGGAAATGAGAGAGGCAGTTTCTTCAGACCAGTGGCATACCGTAGCTGAACTTGCACACAAAATGCTGCCACCCTCGCGTCATATAGGTGCATCTGACCTCACTAACTTTCTCAGGAAAATTGAAGAAAGCGTGAAGAATAATGTGGAAACAGGAACAATCGTTTTTCTTGCAAATGAGACATTCAGTGAATTCGAAGTGATAAGGGATCTTATTAATGAGCAGATTGCTAAAATCAATTGAAATTTTATTGAATCCGGCTGTTTTATTGTTAAATTTGCAGTTCGCTGAAACTGTTTATTAACCGGTAATCACATTGTATGTCTGATAAGCCCTTCAAAATATTCGTGGTAGAGGACAGCGAATGGTATAACAAGCTTCTTGTCTACACGCTCTCTTTAAATCCTGATTATGAAATAAAGAGCTTCTTCAATGGAAATGATTTCCTTAATTCACTTCACGAGTCACCTGATATTATTACTCTTGATTACAGGCTGCCTGATATGACAGGACTTGAACTTCTTAATAAAATCAGGCAGGAAAACAATGAAGCTCAGGTAATACTTATCTCAGAACAATCCGATATCAATATGGTCGTTACCCTGCTTAAGATGGGAGCAGTTGATTATATAACCAAATCCGACGATATTAAAGAACGGCTTCTCAATACAGTCAAAAACATCAGGGATGGCATCGGGATGAAAAGAGAGATATCAACTCTTCGCCGTGAGATCCAAAAGAAGTATGATTTCAATAAAAGCATAATAGGAGAAAGTACTGCCATTAAAGTTATATATGAAAGGATTGAGAAAGCCCTTGGAACAAATATTACGGTGGTCATTTCAGGTGAAACAGGAACAGGCAAAGAGCTTGTTGCCAAGGCTATTCATTACAATTCAGCACGTAAGGACAAATCATTTGTGGCTGTGAATGTTGCCGCTATCCCATCCGAACTTATTGAAAGCGAATTATTCGGGCATGAGAAAGGATCTTTTACAGGTGCTTCAATAAGACGTATTGGAAAGTTTGAAGAGGCCAACGGAGGTTCGCTCTTCCTCGATGAAATAGGTGAAATGGAACTCAATCTGCAGGTTAAGTTATTAAGAGTACTGCAGGAGAAAGAAATCGTGAGAATTGGAAGCAATGCCCCTGTTAAGACCGATTGCCGGATCATAGTTGCAACAAATAAGAACCTTAAAGAAGAGGTTAAAAAGGGAAAATTCAGGGAAGACCTTTACTACAGGCTGCTTGGACTGCCAATAGAACTCCCTCCTCTGCGTGAAAGGGGAAATGATATCCTGATACTTGCTCATCATTTTATCGAGAATTTCTGTTCTGAAAACAATATCCGTCCCAAAAAATTATCTGAAAAGGCTCAGATGAAGCTCCTCTCCTACTTATTCCCCGGAAATATAAGGGAATTGAAGTCAGTTATTGAACTCGCCGTTACTCTGTCGGATGAAGGCGAGATCGAACCGGTGGATATCATCCTGGATTCAGGGGAACATTCATCATACACATCTGAAGACCAATTGACCATGAGGGAATATGAATTGAAGATCATTAAAGCAACTCTCAAGAAGCATAATATGGATATCAAGATTGCAGCAGGAAAACTGGATATCGGAGTCTCAACAATCTACCGAATTCTTAAGGACGAAAAAGGTTGGAATCAATAGGTTCCAACCACACACCCTTCTCAATTTGAGAAAAAATTTCTCATATTGAATGATTTTCTGCAAGGTTCCATTTTACATCTAACTCATTATAAGCAATTTATAATTCAATATTTTGCGGCATTACTTTTGAATATCTAAAATTTGTAAGAATTATTTTCAGGCTTCTATATATTTGGAAGGTCTAAAAATAAATGGGTTAAACAGATGTATTTTACAGAGTAAATTAAAAACGGAGGAATAAAAATGAAAACAGATGAAAAACCCGCTACCGGCTCGTATGAGAATGGAAGTGGCTTGAATAATGAAGTTTACAAAAAACGGGTAGAAAAAATAGCCCGTAGTGAAGGCGTTGCCAGAGGAGCACAGATAACAGCTCTGATCGCTTTGGTTATTCTTATTGCAGCCGGAATTATCTTCTACTCGATGTTTAAACGCGAGCAGCAAAGACAGGTTGCCATGATGGAAGATCAAAAGTATTCTTTCACCGAACTTCTCACTCAGCGCGATTCGACAATAAATGACTGGGTACTTACATTTGACGAGATTGAAAAAAATCTTCAATCAATAAAGGAGAAAGAAAAGATCATTACCATGAGCGCTTCAGACATGGAGTTTTCAAAGGACAGGAAGAAGCAGATCATGCAGGATATCAATTACATTAACAACCTGCTCGATCAGAATAAAAAGAAGTTAGCATCACTTAATGAACAGCTTAAAAAATCGGGCGGAACAATAAAAGGCCTGCAGAACATGATCGCCGACCTTGAAGCTGCCATGAAGCAGAGCGAAATTGAAATATCTGATCTGAAAACTGCGCTTACTGAGAAAAATTTCAAGATCGAACAGCTTAACGGCAGAGTAACTGACATGCAGGTTGCAATTGAACAGAAAGACGAGACTATAAGTGTTCAGACAGCTGAAATAAATAAGGCATATGTCACTGCCGGCACATTCAAAGCTCTGAAAGCTAAAGGCCTCGTATCCAAAGAGGGAGGATTTCTTGGGCTTGGGAAAAACAAATCCCTGCAGGAGAACTTCCCTGATAGTTCATTCTCTCAGATCGACATTACTGTGACCAAAACCATCCCGGTAAATTCAAAAAGTGCAAAGCTTTTAACTGAGCACCCTACGGGTTCATACGAGATGATACATGAAGACAAAGATAAAATAGCCTACATTGAGATTACAAATCCAAATCAGTTCTGGAAAATTTCAAAGTATGCAGTAGTTGAGGTCAGCAGGTAAAAATGCCCACATAAATCTGCAATATATATTTGGGGAGCAGAAGGTTATACTTCTTATCAGATAAAATCCCGCAGGATAATGCCTGCGGGATTTTTGTATTTATATATCCAGCCTGAGCTGAACCCTTATCCCGAAATCTGCAACATTGGGATTATCCAGATATGTAAAACGCTTGATAAAATCCACCCTTAAGATCCGGAAAACATTTGAAACACCCAGACTGCCCTCTATATAAGGCTTATTTTCGAGTGTATATGTCAGGGGTATCCCGGCACCATCAGTAGGGAATAAAAACAATTCGCTCTCATAATCAGGATTATTGCTATTATATAGCTTGCCATAAAGAACTTTGCATGTTATCAGTTCCCGCAATTTAAGTTTCTTTATTAAAGGTATTTTATTGAAAATAAACCCATTAAAACTATGATCGATATTGAGTGACACATATCTGTCACTGACGAATTCAAGGAAATTCATCAGGTTATAAGCATTCTTCTGATATGAATATGTCTGGTTTGCCCTGTGTTCAAATAACAGAGGATAAGGAACCTGGCCAAAGATCTTGCCAGCCTCAAATGAGACATCAGTATAGCCAAAGATTGAAACATAATAACGTCTGCTTATGTTGAACTGTAGCCTGAGATAGTCATAATCATTATTAATGGCCTGTGAACCTCCTGCAATCTTAAGCTGAATGATGGGAAACTTGTTCGGAAATGTTACCCTTGCATGCCTTCCCTGATAGATTGATTCATTGGGAGCATACCTTAGATTAAGATATAGCTCAGAGACATTTATATAGCTTATCTCATTTGTTCCGGTTCCATTCTCACTTTTTATGAAATTAAGATTTCCCACAGCCGATTGCTGTGTATAACTATAACCGGCCAAATATGAAAAGTGATTCTCAAATTCATTCAGGTATTCTATCTTAACAGTGTTGTTCAGAAAGCGCTTGTCATCGACACCTCTTTTGAATGAAAATAAAATGTTATCCGCCTGTGCAAACTGAAATTCCTGACCCGGGATTCTAACATCTTTCAAGTAATTCAACCGGATGTATTTAACAGGGAACTGGTAGATCGTCTTGTCTGTAAGTGAGTATGTTATGCCTGCATTATATTTATACATATGATCTTTTGAACCATATGCCAAAAAGCCGTCCAGAGTTATTTTCTTGCTGAAATCTGTTGTTGTCCGCCCTCCAAACCTGAATCTTGAACCTTCTACGCTGTTATAACTGTAAAAACTGCTTACTGGTCCGATCTCTATTTTACCAAGATCCAGGAATCCGACGGACAGAAGCATTAAAATATCCATCTTCCTTCTGAAATCGGGTATCTGTTTCAGGCTGTCAATAGTGCTATAGATCTGACTCTCTGATTTTGAAAGAGGCACATATCTGTTTTCTTCCCAAAAACCTTTCTCTTCGGATGCCGGGTTGATTTTTTCAACCTTTGCCGGCCCCCTGAAGATCTCATCGCTTATCGGTTCGTTGATTTTATAGTCCTTATATGAAATTGTTCTCTGACCGTACAAACCCATTGAATTTTTAACTACCCCGAAATCAATTGAAATCTCTTCCCTGGAGAGCAACCAGGCTCTATCCCCTGTTTTCTCAAAATCCTGGGTAATACTGATATCCTGCACCCAGTCAATATTGATAGCTTTATTTATTCCAATATCAATTTTTTTGACGGCATAACTTGTATCCATGGTTATATACAAATTGCCATGAAAGAGAAAATCCGATTTGTTCCTCGGCTCAAAAAACAACCTGATGCATTTGATGTCGGCAACAGGCAAGGTATCAATAATATAATACCTGTAAAAGAGAGGTGCGGTATTGGCTATCGGGCTAAGGAATTTATTTGTAAGGAATAAAATCTCGTTATCGTAAATATTTATGTTCTGATACAGATAGTTAAGATAGGCAGAGGCTCCCTTGTTGTTCAGATATTCATCCAGATTAATTGACTTCTCTGCGAGCAGTATCTCCTTCGAGGCTTCCGGTTCCTTTTTGAAGTAATGGGCAGAAAGAGACTCTTTGATAAACATTGGAAGTATATCGTTACCAATACGCTTAGTAGTATCAATGTTATCGAACATAAAATTGAAATCTGAAAAAGCCTTGCTGTTCTTGAAATTCTCAGTTACGTTGCTGAATGCAAACTGGACTTTTTCATATGTTTTGTATTCCAGGTAATTAAATGCCTCAGGCCTGTTTTCCGTCTTTCTTCTCAACGACCTTTTCAATCAGTTCGACAGCAGGATTATTTTTATTTGAGTAGTCTTTCTTTTTGGCTTTTATTATCACCTCATCAAGATTAATTGAAGTAAGAGCCATTTGCAGATCTATAGTCTGCTCGATACCGATTCTTATTCCCCTTGACTCTCTGGTGTATCCAATAAATGAACAGGATATCGTGTCGGCAGTCAGAGTTGACTCAATGCGGTAAATCCCATTATTATCAGTAAGAGTTCCAATTGTTGTACCCTTAAGGAAAACAGATGCAAAGGGGATTGGATATCCGGTCAGTGCATCAGTCACCCGGCCTTTAATTACCGTTTTTTCAGAGACCTGGGAAAATGAATTCAGACTAAATGATAGAGTTCCAAATATATATGCTGCGAATAAATAGTTTCTTAAAGTAATCTTCATTGACTGGTATCGAGACAATTATCATGAAACAGGTTCAAAGGTAATAAAAAATTATTCAACAGAAATTCGCATCAAGACTGCCGGCAGAGATCAAGGACTGCAAAACCATGCTTAAAATCCCAAATGAAGTAATAAAGAGAAAAAAATTAATGCTCCTTGTTAAAGTAATAACTGCATTTATATTAAATTTGAATAAAACCAACAGATATGGACAGGAAGTCATTTTTTAAAAAAACATTGATGGGCGGTTTAGCAATGGGCTATTCGGGAATGATTAATCATTCATCATTTTCAAATCCTAAAAACGCTCTTTCCAGACCTTCCGGTCTGAAAATTACAGATATCAGGGGAGCAACGCTTGCCTCCATTTATGATTTCCCGATAATAAAGATTTATACCAATCAGGGCATTATCGGACTTGGTGAGGTGAGAGATGCCGGATGGATTGGTCAGGCTTTGATGCTCAAACCATACCTTGTTGGAAAGGATCCTCTCGACATTGAAACAATTCTGCTGAGTATAAGACATCTTACCGGCCCCGGCAGATTTGCAGGCGGTTACTGTGCTGTGGATATGGCCCTCATGGACATTGCAGGAAAAGCTCTCGGGGTACCATGCTGGAAACTGCTCGGAGAAAAGGTGAGGGATAAAGTCGATATATATGCCGACTGTCCGACTGTGCTGAAAGAAGAAGATCTGAAATTGATGATGAAGAGAAGGTTTGATCTCGGACTAAAAAATTATAAAATAGATCTGACGCCAGCACTAATTGAGAATATCGATGGAACCTTCATTAACAATGTTCCATCCCGTAAAGGACTTGAAATATGGGGAGAACATGTGCAGACAGCCCGTCAAATAATTGGTTACGAAGTAAAACTCGGAGCTGACCATTTTGGAAATATGACAGTGGACAGCGGGATAGAACTTGGAAATTTCCTGGCAGATCCCAAATACAACATTGCATACATAGAAGATGTTATTCATTTCACAAAATTCAATTCTGTCAATCTTAACAAACAGATAACTGCAGGATCTAAAACCCCTACTCTAAACGGTGAAGATATTTTCAGCCTTGAGAATTTTAAACCATGGATTGAACAAAATGCAGTGGATATAATTCATCCCGACCTCCTTACCTCCGGGGGTATGATTGAAACAAGGAAGATCGCTGAATATGCATACCAGTTCGGGATTAAAACCATGATGCACTGTGCATCCTCTCCTGTCGGGGTAATGGCAAATGTACACACTGCTGCCACACTAAGGGAATTTATCTCACTCGAAAGCCACACAATTGAGATGCCATGGGTTAATGACCTTGTGGACGGCATCTCAAAACCGATAATTCAGAATGGGTCTATAAAAGTGCCTGATACTCCGGGCCTGGGAATTGAATTCAATGACGAAGTTGCTGAGAAATATCTCAGAGAACCTAAATACCTTTCATATAACCCCGGACTGTTTAAGCCGACACCCGAATTTGATATGCCGATGACGATGCTGGAGGCCAGGGAAAAAGGACTCATTGGAGATTATCATCAGACAGGAGGACCGTGGTGGCATATCAATGATGAAGGAGTTTATGCAAATCAGACCGGCTCAAATTAAAAAATATCCAGGAATGAAAATATTGAGATTAGCCTTTTGCTCAATCATTCTGCTTGCAGGAACGATAAATGCAGAATCACAATACCTCAGACGTTCATTGGCCTCACTCAATGAAGCATCGATGGAATTATCCACCTCATCAGCACATTATTTCCCTATGTTTGGCGCAGGCTCCGACAGCTCGGGAATTATAAAGGGAGTGACCCGTTATGGTAATCTTAATATTGATCCTTTGGGGGAAAGCAAATATGTAAAGTATCCGGATGAAGAACTTGTTATCTGTGTCCTGGATGGCACAGGCATTCTGAATAGTACGAAAGACAAAATACCTGTGAGCCAGAATGATTTTATCTATCTACCGGCTGGCATGAAGTTCAGCCTCTCAAATCCCAGAGAGAGAAATCTATCTGTTATTGTCATGAGCTTCAGAATAATGCCTGGAAATCCTGTAAAACCTTCCTCAAAGATGATGATTGCCAGTGCTGATGAAGTACCATTCCAGGTGCTTGGCTCGCATGGTCCGACAACTACTTTTCAGTTGCTGATGGGAACAACGGAAAGTACCAGGGACAGGCTTGCCGCAGCCTGCCAGGTGACCAGCTTGTTTGTTATGGACTTTGCTGCGAAAGGGACTAATATCCCTCACAGACATGACGATGAGGAAGAAATATACTTTGTTTTGAGAGGCACAGGCGACATTGTTGCGGGAGAAACACCCGACGGTAAGGAATTACGCCATCCTTCAGTTAAAGGGGATGCATATTTCTTTTCTCCAAAGACACTTATCGGCTTTTACAGCGGGAACCCGGAATGTACAGAACATGCACGGATCCTGGCAGTAAGGTTTAAATATCCTTCCAGGTAACCTAAATCTTTAATCAGACTTTCCTCAAAATCATTTGCAGAGGCTTATCTGATTTGATTTAATCAACAAAAAATCTTCAATTTCCTTGACTCATATCCGGTTAACTCGTAAATTTGATATTGCAATTACAATATTCTGATAAACGGAATGAATGAATCCTTCGTAAATCACAGAGGGAAGTACGAGTGAAAGTAATCTGACCTGTCTTTTAAGAGGATTGATTTGCCTGACAGGTTGCATTATTGAGAATTGTTTAAATACGGAGAATCATACCTGAACATTTTAACTCAGATATCTGATAAGTATTGAAACGGGACTTTATAATGTATTATTAACTAAAATCCACAGCTTATGAAAAGAGAGGCATTACTTGTAGGCATCAATGACTATTATGGTGTAAATGATCTTCAGGGTTGCATTAATGATGTAACCAATGTAAGAAGTATTCTTAAAACCTTTTTCGGCTTTGAGAACACCGATATCAGGGTTCTGACCGACAGCAGGGCTACCAAAGAGAATATTCTGTTGCGGCTTGAGAAGATGGTCAGGAATGCTGTAAACGGCGATTACCTTATTTTCCATTTCTCGGGGCACGGATCACAGATCCGCGACAGGGAAGGAGATGAACTTGCTGACCACATGGATGAACTTATCTGCCCCTGCGATATGAACTGGGATGACGGATTCATTAGCGATGATATGTTCAGCGATATACTGCACCAACTGAAAAAGGGTGTCAGGATGGAGATCCTGCTTGACAGTTGCCACTCCGGAACAGGTACAAGGGATATAATGCCTTATCTGATCTCTGGCCAGTCAAATGTCAACTTCTCTCATTATCGCTATTTGAGGCCGCCTGCTGATATTGAGTGTCGCTACCTTGGGGATGAAGAAATACTTAAACCTGCAAAATCTTTCAGCACTGATAAGGAGATAACCCTGAACCATATTTTATGGGCAGGCTGCAAGGATAATCAGACATCGGCGGATGCACTCATCGACGGAAATTACAACGGGGCTTTCAGCTATTATTTCTGCAAGCATGTCAGGGAAAGTGGCGGAAATATCTCACGGACTGACCTTTATACGAGGGTTAAAAACTCACTTAAATTCAACCATTTCAGCCAGGTACCACAATTGGAATGCAGGGAAGCCCTCAGGAGTGAAAATATTTTTAAATAAATAAAACAGCAGGTTATGTATTATCTCACTATCAAAAATCTGGGTACCGAAAAGTGTATCGACAAAAATGTTAAGGATATCTATGAGGATTATCAGTATTATTCATATCTCCCTGACTTCTTCTTTGTCAAAAACAGGATTGTGAAATTAATAAAGATCAAATGTATCGAAATGCCAGGTTCTGTTTTTGAAGCTACAGTCTACAGCGACTGATTACATAGAATAGGTTTTCCAAATAAGAAAATGATCAGCCCAATAAATTAATACCAAATGAAATCAAAACTCTTTTTGTTATTTTTTATCCCCGTGATCAGTATGATATTTTCCTGCACAACACTGAAACGCTACAGCTCAATTCAGACATCTGCTGCAGACAACACACTTGCAAGTATTGATCTTTTTGGATTCAGGCTGTCAGCAGCAAAACAGGAGGATGGAAATAAAACACTCTGGGACTTAAGTGCCGATGCACAGTCACAGTTCATCAAGATACTTAATACAAGATATCCTGATAATGAACAATTCCTGAAGGCAATGAGCTTTAAATATATGGAAGCAGAAGCCCCTCCTTTGCCATATGATTATATAAGCAAAGATCTGCGCCTGGTTTTTTCGGTAAGTAAACAGCGGGATTATGGGAAAAAAGATAACATCTCCGTCGCTGAGCTCTCACCTGCCGACAGAATAGAATATCTGAAAATAACACTCTGCATTCCGGATGAATACGGAGTCAGGTTTACCGGATGGAACATGTTTACAACAGAATACGGATCGATCGACATAGCTGATGTGAGTTTCAGCAGAAGCCTTGAACTGGATGCTTCCGGATTGCTCTTATCAGATAATAAAAAGACAGGGAGAGAAGTTTCAGCCGGAGGAAAAACATCTGCAAGCCGGAAGGAGGATCAGGAAATAAAATACCGATATCTGAAACTCAACGGAAGAATCAATAATAATGAGATTGAGATGGAAGAAGAAGGGACACGGGAGATCGATCTGACAGGAAACATAACTGCGGACCTCTCCCTGGAGTTTGAAAAATTCCCTGAAATGATTACAGATTTCAGCGGTCTGAAAGACAGTTCCGGAAGGTTTAATAAACCCGACAAATTAAAAATTCAGCATTCATATGCTGTAGTGCCCAGAATGGAAAATGTGAAGGATACTTTGTTCGCAGAACTGAAGATGGATTATGTTTTCAGGAATGTTATAAGCGGACAGAAAACATTTCCTGAATGGGATGACAAGGTCAAATATTACAACGGCTCTGTCTCAAAAACAATTGCGTTGTTTTCACCAGGCGATTATGTACCAGATTTCTACGGGATCGGAACTGACAGGGATTCTGACACGAAAAATTTTATTAAAATATCATCTCCGGGCGATAAAGAGTACAACCTGGTTTTCAGAAACTACCTTGATGCAGCCGCATTCTATGAATGGCTGGCAGACTATTTTAACAGGACCGAAAACAGAAATAAATATCCCGACATTGGAGGATACAGACTGAAATTCAGAGATAATGATCTTGTAAATGAAATGTTCGAAGGCTTCAGTATCATTCCATTCTACAGATAATTGGTATATATTTATTAACCACTGCCGACGGTGTAATACTTCAGTATTCTGGTAACAAAAATTGTCATGTTCATTACGATTTTGTGATGAATAGCACGACAGGCAGACAGCATTCATTAATAACCAAAATTATATTATGATGAAATACAAGTATATTATTGGAGGTATGATCGCTTATATTCTTCTGGCTCTCTATACCGGAATAATTGTTCATATAATTATTAAAGTGATTAAATGTTCAAAGGTTAGCTCCTGTGAAACAATTGATTTACATTCCGGGCTTATATATGTCCTGACAACCGTCAGCGGACTAGTTTCAGCACTGGTGGTTTCAAGGATGACTATCACCACTCCGGGATCTGATCCTGCAGTATTCCGTCAAATGGGAAATGGTCAGCCTCTGATAGTCAGTTTTATTGTCTGGTGCTACCTGGTCATCTGGACCTTTACCGGACTTGGAGCACTTGTGGTTGGTGTAATAATATTCCCTGATATCTGCAAAACATTAAGTGATATTGGAACTACCTGGCTTGGACTGGCTGTGGCAGCCGGCTATGCCTACTTTAATATTGACGCTAAATAGACAGGAACAAGTGATACAATTTTCAGGGATTTTGGCCTGAGGTGGTGGCAATCACATCATTGCTGACCGGATGGGTCGTCTCCGGCCTGGCCTCAGATAAGATTTCAGGCCCCGATTCCGCAGTAAAATAAGATCGTCTTAAATTGCAGCTCAACTGATCACAAGAACTGATTTTTTTGAGATAATAATATTTTGCATCCGTTGAAACATTAATAGTTTCAGACATTCTGGAATCTTTACAGTTCAGAGTTACCGGCATACTGAAGCCTTCAGGAACATTAATCCATTTTGCAGCAACAAATGGAACAGCAGACCTGTTACCGCTCCCAGTCTCAATGTCAAAATCATAAGAACCATAATACCATTTCAGAACAGGTACCTTCCGGTTGTAGAGGTAAGCCTCAAAAAACTTATCCCAATCTTTCCCGGTTAATCGTGCAACAACCTCTTTGAAATCATCAGTAGTAACATGCGATCCGGCTTCATGTTCCCTGTAAAAGGTCTGGAGGATATTAAAAAACAGAGTACTGTCATTTATCACATTCCTTATTGTATGAAGTATCAGAGCTCCCTTTCCATAAACATCACCGTCTTCATAATCCCAGTAACTTACATCGGCTGGACCAACCACAGGTAGTTTGTTGTTTATCGTAGAGGCAAGCCAGTAATTTGCATACATCAGGGAAGTATCGTATCCCTTCATCCTTTCAGCAAATACCAGTTCTGAATAGGTGGCAAAACCTTCCTGAAGCCAGATGTCGCTGAAATCACTTACTGACACCGCATTCCCCCACCACTCATGTGCAGATTCATGTACAATAATATAATCGCCTCCCAGCCAAGGCAGGTCTTGGTACCCGCTTCCATAGGCTATAGCTGTCTGGTGCTCCATACCCTCAAAGGGGCTCTCAACAAGCTTAAATCCCTCTTTGATCCATGGATAGGGACCAAAAGCCTCCGAATAAATATTTATCACATTCTTCACCTGGGTAAAATGCTTCTTTGCCTTTTCATAATTTTCAGGCAGAACATAATAATCAAGATTCAGTAAACCCCGGGTGGTGGATAGAGTATCAGCAATATGATCATACTTTCCTGCATAGAATGTGATATTGTAAATATTTATCGGATAATGAGTACTCCATGTATAGGTCTCTTTTCCGGGAAGAGAAACATGATTTTCCAGAATTCCGTTTGAGACAACCTGCAAACCCTCAGGTACCGTCATATGCAATCTGACACTGTCGGGTTCATCTGAAAGGTGATCTTTGCACGGGAACCAGATGCTTCCTCCTTCACTCTCGCAGGTCACACCTATCCATGGATTCCCGTTTTTATCTTTTTCCCATACCATTCCCCCTCTCCATGGAGGTTTCCTGGCTTTTAACGGCCTGCCACCGTATGAAACCGTCATAGAATAATCCTTCCCGACGTCAAGTGGCTCAGAAAGGGCTGCATATACAGCCCTCTCATTTCGTTTGAATGAGAGTGTCTTCCCCGACAGGCTTACACTGTGAATTTTAAGATTCTTAAAGAGGTCGAACCGGATGATTGAAAGATTCTCTAAAGCTCTGAACTTTATATTTACTTCACCTGCAAGTTTTTTATGGCCCGGATCAAGGGTAAGATTCAGGTCATAAAATGTCACATCATACCCTTTCCTGTACTTGTCCAGAAAACCCTTAACTGAATCTTTCCGGTTAAAAGAAGGATATTTACCCGGGTTCTTTGGCGTCTCACCAAAGTAGTGAAGTCTCGATGTCACACAGCTGCTGAGCAGCAGATAACCAATAAAAATTAACAGTAACTTTTTCATTAAAAAATGGCGGTTCAGAACAAGTTATTCCGAACCGGCATAAAGTTAATGCAAATTAAATGAATACTAAACAGAAAAGAGCTCCCTTGTAAATAACTCTATTGCAGTCAGGTGTCCATACCCGCCCAATTTATCATAAACACAACCTGTGTCGATATTTATTACATTACGATCAGACAGTACCAATTCCCTGCAGAGTGTATACGGAACAGGTGTATGACCATGTACAATAATTTTCCCATTGAAGACAGGATTCGAATAAGATTCCCTTCTTGACCAGATCATCTGCGACTTATCCTGAAATGGATCATCTATCTCATTATTGAAACCTGCATGCACAAAGATGAATTGATCCCTGATATAATAAAACAGTAAATTTTCAAAAAATTGCAAATACTTAAACTCCAGCTCAATTGATGATTTAATCCCAAAACTGAATAATGTTTCAGATCCACCGTTCATCGACCAGTTGTACATAGATTGTTCACTCCCGAGAGAATCGATCAACATTGATTCATGATTGCCCATGAGTGGAATAATATCAAATCCCTGATTCTGAAGATCAATTATATAATCGACAACTTCCCGGCTTTGATATCCCCTGTCAATGTAATCTCCCAGAAGAACAATCCGGTCACTCTTCCGGATCCTGATTTTCTTTTCAACAAGCTCACGGAAAGGATCCATGCATCCATGAATATCCCCTATGGCCAGCAATCTCTCCCGCATACTTGCAGTATAAATGAAATAAGCAGACTTATCCCTATTCCAACTACAATTTACACTTTTTTATTTTGATTTTCAAAACAGGTTGTGTTTTTTTCATAAACTCCGGAAACTATTAATCTAATATTTGTTTCCTGAGTTTATTGTAAATATATTTGTGCCATGAATGAAGAGCTGAAAAATATACTGCTTAAAGTACGTGAACTATATACGAAGTATGGCATTAAGAGTATAACAATGGATGAAGTGGCGGCGGAGCTTGGAATATCTAAAAAAACTCTTTACCAGTGTGTTACTGACAAAGATGATCTTGTTGGAAAATTCATCGATAATGAGATTGAACTGAGGCAGGAGGAGATTTGCAAATGCTTCAAAACAGGTTTCAACGCTATCGAAGATTTGTTTGAGATTTCTATATTCATGAACAGATTTATGAAGGATCAGAATCCTGCAACGGAACACGACCTTAAAAAGTACTATCCCCACCATTACTATAAAACAGTAAAAATAAGAAGGGAGAGGATCTTCAAATACATTCTCTTAAATCTTAAAAAAGGCAAAGATGAAGGATTGTATCGGAAGGAGCTGGATGAAGAAATAATTGCCAAGCTCTACCTTTCAAGGGTAGAAAGCATCCATTTAAACGATCTTTTTACTGTGGAGGAATTCACTTCATTGAAATTATTTATGGAACTGCTGATGTACCATATCAGGGGAATTGCTACTGACAAAGGAATAATTGTAATGGAAAAAAAGATTAAAGAACTGGAAAAATCAGGAACAATAAATACTAAATAAAATACATAATGAATTTGATGCGAAAATATTTCTTAACCATTGTTATCCTGGGACTGATCAATAATGGATACAGTCAGGAAAACAAAGGTGCTCTCCGCCTTTCAATCACAGAAGCCCAGGAATATGCGCTCCAGAATAACCGTGCGGTACAGGCAGCAAAGATAGATACTGATATTGCAACCAAAAAGGTAAAGGAAACCGTTGCAATGGGTCTTCCCCAGTTTAACCTTGCCAGTAATTACCAGCATCAGTTTGTAATTCCTGAGCTAAGCTTTGGCCCATATCTTGATGTAAATGCATTACCTGATCAAGGCTTTCTGACCAAGGATGATGTTACAAACGCCTATACGGAAGCTCCTCCTGTGCCACTGGGAGTAAAGGACAATACGACTTTTGATTTTACATTATCACAGCTCATTTTCAGCGGTGAGTATATTGTTGGTCTGCATGCTGTCAAAATCATCAAACAGGCTTCTGAAAAGGCTCTTATAAAAACAGAGGACATTACTAAAGAATCCGTTGCCGGTACCTATTACCTCATACAGGTCCTTGGAGAAAGTGTCAAAGTGCTGAAGGAAAGTCTGACTCCGATTGACCGTACATATAATGAGCAGGTCAAAATGAATGAGCTGGGTTTCAATGAGGATACTGATGTTGATCAGATTAAAATAAGCAGGTCAAATCTTACCAGGCTGATTACAGCAATTGAGTCTCAGAAACTGATCTCCGAGAAACTACTGAAATATCAGCTGGGAATGGATTACAGTCAGCCTGTTGTGTTAACTGACAGCATTCCCGGATTCATAAGGGAGGGGAACCTGCAGTATCTTAACTCACCGGTATATAATGTATCTAAAAGCATAGATTACCAGATACTTAATGATCAGGTATTTGTATCATCCTTATTGGTAAAGCGCGAAAAATCAACGTGGCTGCCGACAGTATCAGGATTCTACCGCCGTCACGAGCAGACAAATCAGCCGGCATTCAACTTTGCAGTCAAGGACCTTGTTGGTCTCAGCTTAAATTTTCCAATTTTCACAAGCGGACAACGAACTTCAAGGATCAGTCAGGCCAAATTTAATCTCGATAAAACAACACTTAACAGGTACAATGCCGAACAAGGCCTTATTCTCGAATTTGAGACTGCCCTGAGCACATATCAGACTGCCTATAGAAATTTTACTACCAATAGTGAGACAATTGTCCTGAGCAAAAAAATTTATGAGAAATCGATAATAAAGTTCAATGAGGGAGTTTCCTCAAGTTTTGAACTTTCACAAAATCAAAGCCAGTTCCTGACGGCGGAATCGAACTACTACACTTCGGTACTCAATTTACTTAATGCAAAAGCAAAGCTCGATCGCATATTAAGTACTTATTAATCACTAACACAGGTTACATCATATTCAAAATAAGACAAATAAGAAATGAAAAGCATAAATTTAACTCTGGCATTTATTACAGTATTGTTCATTATCTCTTCCTGCGGAACGGATAAGAAAGAGCAACTAAATAAATTAAAGCAACAACAGTCTGCTATTGATGAAAAAATTAAAACTCTAGAGAATGAGCTCAGTTCAGGACAAAACGGGCAACTGAATTCGAAGGAATTCAAATTTGTCGGACTTACTGATGTAAAACTGAGTGCCTTCGATCATTTCATAAGAGTACAGGGAAAACTTGATGGTGATCAGAATGTAGGTGTTTTCGCAGAAGCTCCGGGAACTGTTTCTGCCAAATATGCTGATGTTGGCAATCGCGTTGTCAAGGGTCAGGTGTTAGCCCAGATTGATGATCAGCAATATCGCAGTCAGCTGGAGGGCCTTGAGACGCAATATAAGTTTGCTGTTGACATGTACGAAAAGCAAAAGCGCCTCTGGGATCAGAAAATCGGAAGCGAGATGCAATATCTGCAATCAAAAACCACAAAGGAATCACTGGAGATGCAAATAGCATCATCGAGGCAGCAAATTGAAAAGTTTAAAATAAAATCACCGATCAATGGCACAATTGAGGAGTGTAATATAAAGGTTGGTGGTGTTGTTTCACCTGATCCCCGCCTGGCAGCCTATAGGGTGGTCGAATTTAAAAATCTCAAGGTTACCGCTGAAGTTTCGGAAGCATATTCCGCAAGAGTACAGAAAGGCGATAAATTAAATGTCCTCTTTCCGGATGTGAATAAGCAGATTGATGCTGTTGTTTCTTTTGTCAGCAAATATATTAATCCGGTTAACAGGACATTCATGATTGAAGCCAGTGTAACAAGCCCTTCACCAGATCTTAAAGCTAATATGATTGCAATCCTGCAGATTAACGATTACCACTCGGATAATTCCGTCCTGGTGCCAATGAATGTAATTCAGAATGATAATTCAGGCAGCTATGTCTACGTTACGAGATCAAAGGATCAGTATCATGCAGCATTCAAACAACCTGTGGTAATCGGCAACAGTTACAATGGAATTGCCGAAATAGTTAATGGTCTGAAAGACGGCGATAAAGTTATCTCGGCAGGCTTCCAGGAACTGGTTGATGGTGAATATGTCAGATTTTAAATATTATTCTGGTACCGGTCTGATCAGACCGTAAAAAGCAATTTAATGGAAAAGAAATATAAAGAATTTTTCGCCACCAGCTGGGCTATAGACAATAAAATCAGTGTCTATGTACTTGTTTTTATAATAGCCGTGTTTGGCATGATAAACTACAATACGATACCTAAGGAACAGATCCCTGAGATTGTCATTCCTATGGTGGTTGTGAATACGATTTATCCCGGAACATCACCCTCAGATATAGAGAATCTTGTTACCAGACCTCTGGAGAAAAATATTAAATCCATCAGTGGAGTCAAAAAGATCACTTCACGTTCAGTGCAGGATTTCTCCGCAATTATTGTGGAATTCAATACAGGAATCGAGATAAAGGATGCAAAGCAGAAAGTTACAGACGCAGTTGATAAAACAAAGAAAGATCTGCCAACCGATCCCTCTTTTATAGCTCCGTCAGTAATGGAAATTGATCTCTCGGAGATTCCGATCCAATATATAAACCTCTCAGGTGATATCCCGCTCGATCGGTTAAAGAGCTATGCCGATGATATGCAGGACCGGATAGAAACGCTGAAGGAGATTACCCGTGTTGAAATCGGTGGCGCGCTCAACCGTGAGATCCAGATCGACATCGATATGTATAAAATGAAGGCTGCAAGCCTGACTTTCAGGGATGTTGAACAGGCAGTGAGCCTGAATAACATGACAGTATCAGGCGGCAATATAGATCTTCAGGGTATGAGCCGCTCAATCAGGGTTGTAGGAGAGGTGAAGAATATCAATGAGGTAAAGAACGTTATTATCGGCACTTCAAGCGGGGCACTTATTAAACTCATGGATATTGCCACTGTAAAGGATAGCTATCATCAGCCTGAAAATTTCGCGCGCTATAACGGGAAAAATGTAATTACTCTTAATGTTATCAAGAAAAGCGGCCAGAACCTGCTTGATGCATCCGACAAGATCAAAGCCATAATTGCCGACATGCAGAAGAATAAACTGCCGTCAAATCTGATAGTGGAAGTTACCGGCGATCAGTCACGCTACACAAGGAATACCGTGGAGGAACTGAATAATACCATAATCATTGGATTTTTACTCGTGACAATCGTCCTGATGTTCTTCATGGGACTCGTAAATGCAATTTTTGTTGGTTTCTCTGTTCCTCTCTCCATGGCAATCGCATTTATAGTTATGCCCTGGATAGGTTTTACAATGAATATGCTTGTAATGTTTGCATTTATATTTGCATTGGGGATTGTTGTTGATGATGCAATAGTGGTTATAGAGAATACTCACAGGATCCATCAGAAAACTAAAATGGATATACGCTCTTCTGCAAAATTCGGCGCAGGAGAGGTATTTGTACCGATTCTTTCCGGTACACTGACAACACTTGCTCCATTCTTCCCTCTGGCATTCTGGCCTGGAGTGGTAGGTAAATTCATGGTATTCATACCGATAACTCTGATAATTACTCTTTTTGCTTCACTGATCGTGGCCTATATATTCAATCCGGTATTTGCTGTGGATTTCATGAAGCACGATGATGAAGCCCCTCCCCTGCCTTTGCCAAAAATATACAGAATAACAGCCCTGATTGTTGCTGCAGGGTTACCGTTTTATCTGTTCAGATTACCAGGGATCGCAAATTTCGTATTGTTTATTGCCATATCATTTCTACTGCACAATCTGTTCGGTCATAAATTACTTCGGAAATTCCAGGTCAAAGCCATACCTGCAATGATGAGAAAGTATGAAAACAGCCTGGTATGGGTTCTTAAAGGGAAACGTCCGGTAATTATCCTCTGGAGCATGATAGGTCTTTTTGTCTTTACAATGATCCTTAACAATATTGTCAAACCAAAGGTGGTTTTCTTTCCGGATAATGAGCCTAACACGATAAACACCTTTATTAAAATGCCTGTGGGTACTGAGATCAATGTGACCGACTCCCTGGCACATATCGTTGAACACAGGATTATGAGCGTTCTCGGGGAAAATAACCCTATAGTCGAATCCGTTGTTACCAATGTAGCTTTTCTTGCCTCTGACAATAATTTTGATAACTCCAGCAAATCATCAAACCTTGCGAAAGTAGCAGTGAATTTTGTGGAGTACAAAAACAGGAATGGACAGAGTACCAGCACCTATATGAATGATATGCGTGAGGTTCTTAAAGATATTGCAGGAGCTGAGATAGTTGTTGATAAAATCAAAATGGGACCGCCGACCGGCAAAGCTATAAATATTGAGATTGCCGGAGAAGATCTGATACAACTGGCTTCCACCGCTGACAGGTTCAAACGGTTTGTGGATTCACTGCAGATAGGTGGCATTGAGGAGCTAAAATCGGATTTTGCCACGACAAAGCCGGAACTGATAATAAACCTTGATCGCGAACGTGCCAATTATGAAGGCATCAGTGCAGCCATAGTGGGAGATGCGATCCGCACCGGTCAGCTTGGAAAAGAGGTCTCTAAATTCAGGGAAGGCGAGGATCAGTATCCCATAATGCTCCGTTTTGAAGAAAATCAACGCAAGGATATCGAGCAGCTTATCAACCTTACAATTACCTACAGGGATATGAACTCCGGCACTCTGCGCCAGATCCCGCTTTCAGTGGTGGCCCATATTGATTACGTGAACAGTTACGGGCAGATTAACAGGCTCAACCTAAAACGTGTAATAACCATCTCATCAAATGTACTTGACGGTTATAATGCCAACATTATTAATGCTGAACTGCGCAAGGCGATTCCGAAATTCACCAAATCGTCTGATATTGATATACGCCAGACCGGTGAGCAGGAGGATCAGATCGAGTCAGGGATATTCCTGATGAAAGCGATGATGCTTGCACTATTCCTGATATTGTTCATACTTGTTACACAGTTCAATTCAATGTCCAAAGCCATTATAATTATATCGGAGGTTCTGTTCAGCCTTATAGGGGTGCTCCTGGGATATATGATATTCGGAATGACGATCTCAATAATAATGACAGGTATGGGTATTGTGGCACTTGCCGGAATAGTTGTAAGGAATGGAATCCTGCTTGTTGAATTTACCGATGTACTGAAAGAGCAGGGATGGAAAACAAGAAAGGCGATTATCGAAGCCGGAAAGACCCGCATAACACCGGTGGTACTTACGGCAACAGCCACTATTCTCGGACTTATACCATTGGCAATAGGTATGAATATCAACTTTAAAACCTTGCTGACAGAACTTAATCCCCACCTGCATTTCGGAGGAGATAATGTTATGTTCTTCGGACCGCTTTCATGGACAATAATATTCGGTTTAAGCTTTGCAACATTCATTACCCTTTTATTGATACCGGTGATGTATCTGATTATTTACAAAAGAAAAATCAAAAGACTGCGACGTAAATCAAACATAAAGCTGTAAAAACTAATAACCACTGAGTTACACTGAGTATCACTGAGTAAATCACGGAGTAATTTGCACAATTTATTAAAATTCCAATGACCTGAAGGTTGATTCATTTCAACTTCTTTCGAATAGACCTGGTTTTACAGTGTTACTCCGTAAAAACTCTGTGAAACTCAGTGGTTAAATACATGGAAAGGTTCCTCCAACGAACCAATTGACACTGTTTGTTGTTTAACATAGTCAGTAGATAACCCGCTCTGAATTCTATAGCGGCCTTAAACAAACTGAAAGGAGAACTAAGATGAAAACAAAATCTATCAGTCAGACCGTCACCTTTGATGCCACTCCTGAAAAAATTTATCACATGCTGCTTGACCAGAAAGAGCATGCAGCTTTCACCAATTCAAAAGTATCCATAGATCCAAGGGTCAGCGGACAGTTCACTGTTTTTGACGGATATAGCCATGGATATACAATTGAGCTGATTGAGGGCAGAAAAATAGTCCAGGCATGGCATTTTGCAGAAGATGGCTGGCCCGAAGATCATTTCAGCATATGCACCTTCAATATTGAAGCCGCTGGCTCTAAAACAAAACTCAAATTCCTTCAGACAAATGTTCCCGAACAGAATGCTGCCATGCTTAAAAGTGGCTGGAAGGAGTTCTACTGGGACCCGATGAAAAAATACATCAAGACAGTAGGAAGTAGGAAGTAAGTAGTAGGAAGTAGGCAGGGATTCTGGTTCCCCTCCCTGGAGGGGCTAGGGGTGGGTTTTTGGAGGCAAAAGGCAGTAGGATTGGGTAGTAAGTAGTAAGGAGAATTCTGTATTCAGTATTCAGTATTCAGTATTCAGTATTCAGTAAACTGTATGAGATAACAATAAACAATAAATGTTCTACGCTCTACGCTCTAGCTCTAAGCTCTAAGCTCTAAGCTCTACACTAAACTCTTAACAATTTCCCCCATAGTTTTTAATTCTTTTTCCTAAATTTGAATACACTTTAAATTTCAGGGAAAATGAGTGAAAAAAACTACGACAATTCCATTATTATTATCGGAGCCGGTTTCGCAGGACTCGCAGCCGGGATCTATGCCAGGTTAAATGGCTATGATGCAACAATATTCGAGATGCATAATCTGCCTGGAGGGCTATGCACTTCGTGGGAAAGAAAAGGGTACACCTTCGATTGCTGCATTCACTGGCTCGTAGGATCCTCTGCTCAAAGCGGGATGCACGACATGTGGGAAGAAACAGGAGTGGCCCAAAACCAAAAAATAATTGATCTGGATCAATATCTCCGGCTTGAGGATGCATCAGGACGCACCCTTGTTATGTATACTGACATTGACCGTCTCGAAAAACACCTGCTTGAATTTTCACCCCAGGATGAAAAACCGATAAGGAAATTCATCGCCGGCATAAGGATGTGTCTCCCGTTTGACATGCCTTCAAAACATGATACTGCATTAAAAAAATTAAGGAAACGGTCTAAAACAGTATTCAACTTCATAATTAACGGAAAAAGAATGAAGGAGTGGATGAATATTACATGTGAAAGTTTCGCAAAAGAATTTAAAGACCCTTTGCTCAGCGAAGCTTTCAGGGAGATGTGGATTCCCGAGTTCTCAATGTTATTTATGCTATTCACATTCGCCTATCTTCATAACAAAAACGCAGGTTATCCTATCGGTGGATCCATGCCAATGTCAGAAGCTCTTGAATCCAGATTCAAAGAGCTGGGAGGCAAATTAAACTACAGGAGCCGGGTCGCAAAAATCCTTACAGAAAACAACAAAGCTACCGGGATAAGGCTTGAAGACGGAACTGAACACAGGGCAGGAAGGGTAATTTCCGCTGCAGATGGCTATACAACACTTTTCAGCATGCTGGATGGTAAATTCGGCGACGGGAAAACACGTGAACCTTATGAAAAATGGCGGAAATTTCCATCCCTGATCTTTGTTTCACTTGGAGTTAAACGTACTTTCGGGGAGATTCCAATTTCAGTATCAGGACTGACATACCATCTGAAAGAGCCTGTTGAGATAGGTGATAAAGTTAGGGATAAGCTTTCCGTGCATCTGTATAACCATGATCCGTCAATGGCTCCTGAAGGCTGTACAGCAATCACAATTATGCTGGAATCAGATCATGAATACTGGAATAGCCTGGCGCAGGACAGGAAAGTCTATCTTCAGAAGAAAGAGGAGATCGGCCAGCAAGTTATTGAGCTGCTTAATGAACGTTTTCCGGGAATATCTTCACAGGTGGAAGCAATTGATGTGGCAACGCCACTCACCTTTGAACGGTATACCGGAAACTGGAAAGGTTCTTTTGAAGGGTGGCTCATAACACCTGAGAATGCTGGCGTTATCATGAAACCAATGTCACAGACAATTCCCGGCCTGAAGAATTTCTATATGTGCGGACAATGGGTTGAACCGGGAGGTGGTCTTCCAACCGCTATCATGTCAGGACGCCGGCTTGTCAAAAGCCTTTGCAGGGAAGACAAAAGAAAATTTACAACAGGGTAAACTGATCAGCCATACTCATGCAGAGAGTTCAACTAATGCCTGCTTTCAGTATCAATACCAGATGACTATTTCAGGGTTACAATTTTTGGATCAGCCATAAAAGCAGGTCCGTTGAGGTTTCCTGCCACATTATAAAACGGATCATCACTCCAGAAAACGAACCCTGCCAGTTCCGGAAAACTGGTTTCAAGCTTCCTGAGAACATTGAAACAATCTACAGGAGGATCAGACTGTCCGCGGATACCCAGTTCCGCCCACCAGATAACCTTTCCCCGGGTTTGCTTCTTTTCCACAGCCCAGTCGTACTCTGTGAAAATCAAACCGGTACCGTAGGCCGATTTTCCAATTACATCAACATATTCATCCCCCGGATAATAATCTATAAGGGCACCGGCTCTCTGGGTTGTATGATAAGCCCAAATGATATTGTCAAGACCTTTCGCAGTAAAATAATCGTGAACCAGGCGGTAGAGTCTTACCGCATTTTTACTTCCCTCCCTGGCATGCCATTTATTCTTATCGTCAAGTTCCACAAATGGCGTATATACAACAGTAATTCCCCTGTCCTTCAGCCATTGCATATTCAATGCCATCCTCTCCATCTGTTTATAGAAATTGGATTTTACAGGGTTATCTTCTGTGGCAAATATCGGATCAATGGTAACTTTATCCCTCCATGAGCCACCACACGGATTTGCGAAGAAATTATATACTCCCGGGATCAATCCCCTCTCCCACATTTTTTTCACACCCTCATTCCATTCCGCATCGGTGAACGGATCATCATCAAAATCATAGGTTATGCAACCGTACCGCGGCATCTTACCGGTATGATCATAGATCTTCTTCAGCCAGTTTGCTGAATTGTCCATATCCGGATTCTCATTATGCACCCAGGTTGCCAGTTGCCCAAACATCCAGGATCCGTTTCCGAGGCTCCTCAGATAACTGTATACCTCCTCCCTTGGCTGACCAAAGACCCTTATGGATAAAGTCAGGAGAAGAAATGCCAATAACAGAATACTAATTTTTTTGCCGATACCGGCAGGTGCAGATTCAGGATTAACTAAAGGTGAAATGTTCATAGCTGGTATATTAGTAACAGAATACTGTGCCCTAAGTTACTGATCTTTTCTGTGATTTTTATCCCTGCTCTCATGTCTGTTCGATAAGACCATTTTTTTGCCAACTGCTTTTTGCTAACTGCCAACTATCAATACTATGTCAAAACTGTATCTGATCAGATCAGCTTAAAACATATATAAGGAATCATAGCTTTCGATATAATCGTACAGGTTTTTTATCTCAGTATTAAATAGTTCATTGGTGATCTTCAGCAAATTTAAATTCGCATTCCATGCTGAGAGCTTTTTCAGGACTATAGGATAGACCTCGCTAATATCTGAATTTACAGTTTGGTCTGGTATCCATGTATCACCGGAATAATGACCAGGAGTGAATGTCTGATAGGCAATGCTGATATATTCAGTCAAAATTTTCTCATTTTTAATTGAGATTACGGATGTATAATTACAGGTGCTGCCTGTTTTAAGATCTAAACTGTTTCTGAAAATTATTTTTCCATCTTCGGCATCAGAGTATATGTAGGAAGGAATTAATCCATAATTTATCGACAGCCATTCAAGGGTTCGGTGAAAGAGTTTTTCTTTATTAAAATCCGGGAACCTATTGACAAATGAATAATGAACTTTTCCGCTCTGATCAAGAGGTAAATTGGGATATTGCTTTATTTCTTTCATTTTCTGGTTCCAGTTCTGCCAGGTTCTCACAAATTCCTCCTGTTCTATCTCTTTGGATGCCATCTTATTATAAATGCTGGCCTTTTCAATAGAATCTGTTTGTCCATAAAGATTGGATCCAAAAATCAGTATTGACAGAATTATTGCATTTTTCATGGGTTAAATAATTTTAAAAGCTGAAACTTTGTGTTGCTGTTGACCGGGTCTTCCTGAACTTATAATTTATGAATTATCTCCTATTGGTTGACCTTATCAAATGTATCAAAAGTAAAGATGAATATTGTACTTATCAGCAAAACCAGAATCAGAAGAGACCACCAAAAGAAATTCATAATGATGCTTTCCTTTATTACAGAAAAGGCAATAAACAATAATCCGAAGCAGGATGCGACAATGATTCGCCTTTTGAGATTGAACCTGATTAATTTATTGCAATTTTTGCAATTCCATTCAGACCAGATAAATTTAAACAGGAAACTTTTGATATAGTCCAGTAATGGATATTTGTAATTACAGTGAGGGCATGTTCTTATTTTCATGATTGCTGTTTTCAGCAATTTAGGTTATCTCGGGGACATGGAGATTTGAACTACAAATTAAAAATTCATCATGCTCCTTTTAGTTAACCGGTAGAACCCAATGCATTTGCTACGGCATTAATGGTTTTTAACAAAACTATATTTTGCTGATCGGCAATTTCAGGTGAGACCATTTCCTTTTCATTTCTCCACTTTCTCAGGGCATTTACCTGAATATGATGCATAAGTTCCAGGGCAATAGCACGAAGACGGGTTGAATAATAATGGTTGCTCCTGCGTTGTTCAAAAGGTTTCTGAAGCAGTTCGGCCAACAAGCTAAGCGATAAATGATACTCTGAAAGGATGAGTGGCAAAATATCGTTCTTAGCTTGTCCATCGTCCACCAGCGACGCGTAAAGTTCAATGATAGCAGGATCAGTAGCAGCCAGACCAGAATCAACATTAGTCAGTATATATCGTACGAGTGGATTCACAGGCACCAGCTGCTTAAGAATTTCATATTTCTCCGGCTCTTTTTCTTTAAGCAATTTAAGTGTACTCCCTACTCCATACCAGCTTGTAATGTTTATTCGGCTCTGAGTCCAGCTAAAAACCCACGGGATAGCCCGTAAATCCGACATGGTTCGCTGATTGGTTCGTCTCGAAGGGCGTGAACCAATTTTGCTGGTTTCAATGACATCAATGGGCGTTGCTTTTTCAAAAAAAATAATGAAACTGGGATGATTGGTGAGAGCTGTATAGGCATTATAACTTTCTTTTGCCATATAGCCCATTAATTCAAATAATTGGCTGCTATGTTTATCCGTTTGCACAAAAGTATTTATTAAAGTTCCGGAGGTAAGCAATTCTATATTGTAAGCAGCATTTACCTTGTTGGCGTATTTCCGTTCAATGGTCTCTCCCTGCTCTGTCAATCTGATTTTACCGCATAATGAACCGGGAGGTAAACTGCGCAGGAACCAGTGAACAGGACCTGCTCCACGGCTGATGCTTCCTCCTTTTCCATGAAAAAATCGTATCTCAACGCCATGCCTGCGGCCAATCTCTGATAGTCTAAACTGTGCTTCATACAGGTTCCACTGGCTTGAAAGGATACCTCCATCTTTATTGCTGTCACTATACCCAATCATAATTTCCGCAACCGGACGAGTATAACCTTTCATCTTCATCTGAAGCTTCAATGTACTTTGAGTTACCGGATGCAATAAGAACTCATCCATAATAGCAGGAGCACCTTGCAGATCATCTATGGTTTCAAAGAGAGGGACAACAGCTATTTTACAAGCCGGCCCCTCCGGTGTTCTTTCAAATAAACCGGCTTCGCGGGCTAATAAATATAGTGTATATAAATCATCAACTTTACTGGTCATACTTACAATCAGTGGCCCTAAAGAAAGAGCTCCATATTTGTTTATATGCTCTGAAAGCACTGCCAGACAATCCAACACATCCCTGGTTTCAGGTATATTTCCTGTATATGTATGAGTAAAAGGCCTGTAATTCTTAAGTTCACGAAGCAAAAACTTTTTATCAATTGAACTGTCATTGTTGTTAGAAATGCCCTTGCAATCAATATCTTCCAACAAACCTGACAAGGCTTTCTGATAAAAGGCACTGTTTTGACGAATATCCAGATGAGCCAGGTGAAACCCGAAATTATAAACGAAACGCAAGGCTTTCACCACTTCGTTAGAAGCAAGTGCCGGAGCACCCCAATCAGACAAAGCCTGCAGCAGTATGTTCAGATCGTCCAGTAACTGTAATGAATTTGCATAGGCATAGGCAGAGTCTGACAAAACTCCATCAGCTGATTGACTTTCATGTTTAACAGGCAGCTTCTCAAGCAGCAGCAATACATATTGCCTGAACGGCTCGCGTTTTGCCGATACATACCATTCACTCTCAGATATACCAGGTATTTGTAAAGAAAGCCTGGTTTTGTAATCCCGAAAATCCTGAGGCGTAAAATCTTCATTTGTATAAATGCTCAGACTATCTGCCAATAAAAGTAACCGGTGACGCAATTGCTGTAAAGCTGCCACACGTAATCTGTTTAAAGTATATTTTGTAATTTCAGAAGTTACCAGAGGATGACCGTCACGATCGCCGCCTACCCAGGTACCCAAACTTATTTTAGGCATATTTTTGTAGTTCTGAATACCCTGAGAATGAAAACCAGCTTCAGTCCATGCTTGTTGCAATTGCCTGTCATGAAGGTCAAAAACGTCAGGGAAAACGTTGGTGAGGTAATGCAGTACATTATCAAGCTCAGTTTCCACTTTTGGTTTTTCGAGATAAATATCATCAATGAACCAGAGCCTGGTCAAAGTCTCTTTAATTTCTGAACGGATTCTCTGACGTTCAATTGCCGTGTAAATTGGATTCTCGAGCATAACCAACAACAGGTATAACTCTCTGTAATATTTGAGAACAACTGTTCGTTTGGCTTCAGTTGGATGTGCAGTTAAAACAGGTTCAATTTCAACCTGAGCCAGAGTTTCCAGTATCTTTTCCTGTGGAACGCCCGATTTCTTTAATTCTGAAAAAGTATAGGCCCAACTCCCGTTTACACTTTGCGGGCCAAACTGTTGCTGTTTTTTTCTCCTGCTTTGAACAGCCCAATTCACTTCACATAAATTAAGCAATTGAAAGCTTAGAGAATACAAGTGAATAACTTTCTGCTCAAGCTCAGGTGAAGGTACAGATACCTTTTCATTTATCCATGGCATATAATGTATAAGTGCCTTCTCATTATTAGCTTCGAGCAATTCTGCTAGACACTCAAGTAAAAAAAGCAGGTCGGAATAAGGTTTTCCAAATTGCCTGATGTTATCTTGAAAGACAGGGTGCATTTTTATATTATAATTCGTTCTGACCGCTTTTCAATTCTATTTGCCTGCAGCTAAGTTCGCAACTTCTTTTTTATATGCTCCAGAATTTCTGCATTTTCATACGTGAATTGATAACCAGGTTCGCGGTTGCAACCCCGGTAAAAATATTAAACAAACCAGATAACCGTTTTGTTTTCCGTATGAGTGGATCATTATTAAATCTGAGAAATCAGCGAATATCATATTTAATTACAACTGTCTTTGTCCCATTGATCAGGTAAAGGCAATGAAAAAACTGCTTCCCTCTTTCAAAAAGAAGCAGGTGAGGATGATTGTCAGATCAGAAACCAACCCCTTTCTCTGTTATGATCCTTTCGGATTGTCTGGCCACTTTTTCCGCAATAATCTTACAGTTGTTTACAGACCCCTTCCCGATATACCGTTGTACATTCTCCAAAGAAGAAAACTCGCATTGTGTGATATCCCGGCATAAAGTGCTTCCGAACTCATTCCTGAACCACTTCGACATCCTATGGCCTATATTCATCAGCCGGTTGGTTTTGTTTATGTGGTCTGCCAAGGCATTACCCCCGGCAATCATAATAGCTAACATACGTATGACCCGAAAGTAACTATCCTCAAGCTCACCGAATTTTAATCCTACGGCCATCAGTCCGGCTGTAAAGGCACTGCAGGTCATGCCCTTGAAAGCCGTCCCCCCAATAAAACCGCTGGTTGCATCAATCAGTACCGGTGTTACCGGTATAGTTTCACCCAAATGGTTCAGGACGGAATGGGCACAGTGAAAACAATTTGCGGACATGTGAGAATACAAAAGCAGATAGGCTTCCCTGGCCTCACCAGAGATAGCCTCGGTATTGTCTGTGAACACGGTTTGCCTGTAAAGCTCCGGGGCATGACGGACGACTTTTATGCATGGCAGCGGGACTCGTCGGCTGCCCAGTATCTCCTTGCATAAGAGTGAGTTGTTGCACTCCCGGAATCGCCGGAAATAATCATTACCTGCATAGATGACTGTGGGTAGTCCGTCATTCTTTGTGCGGAGACCATGCTCCAGCCCCAATTGAATCAGCGGGGAAGTAATCCCGCCACATTCAAATCCGGTATTGCCTATTCCACCTGGCAGTCCGGTGGTCATGCCGACCAGCCATTCTTCATCTGTATTCCCCAGGTCCTTTAGAGTCTTCATGACGGCAGGAGCACAATGGCCCATCTTCAGCAAGTTGGAAAAGCCGTTGCGGCGGTACATCATTTTAGTCTTTCTACTAAGAACCTGGATGACTGGTGCAGTTTTTTCAGGGCTAATCTGTGATGTCGTTTCTGTCATTCTCATGGCTGATTACTTCTTTGGGATTAATGTATTATCCATGCAACAAATACTGCATAAAAGTTAATGTCTGTAAAATGAAGAGGATTCATAATCTTATAAGTTTTTACCTTTTAAATAGGCGATTTCCAGATACTTTTTACGCGTGTCATTATCCACTGCCAGTATGGAATGGAAGTATATATGGTCGACAGTTTGAATTCCGGGGTATTTCAGGCTCCAGTTATCAATAATCTTTTCCATGGACTCTTTGAATTCCTTTTCCCTGTAAACTTTTTCATTGAAAAAAGTTGGATGCATTATAATAGCCTTTTTAATTTTCAATAAGGGAATTCTGCCATCCGGATCACCATGCCATCCGTTTTCATTTAATTTGTATGCAAATCCGTATGAAAAAACACGTTCCATCCACCCCTTGATTATCGCCGGAAAGTGCATCCAGATCACCTGTGTTATGAATACGAGCACATCCGCTTCTGCCACTTTCTTTTGCTGTGCAAGTACATCCCTTGGCTTTTGAGAACTAATAAGCTCACGCAGATCATCATCACTCTTGTTTTTAATGTACAATTTCGCAACCAACCTTCTTACTGGTCCTCCTGCAAGCTCTATTATCATCTTCCTCATGTCCATCTGTCTGAAAAGCCAATCAGGCAAATCTTTATCCACAAAAAAAGCATAATCCTTGTCCTGCAATACAGGGTTGAACTTTATCTTGTACAAATCGACAATTTCGTACTGATGTCCTGCCTCCCTGAGGCCTTTTACAAAATTATCAAGGACCGCATGAGTAAAGGAGATGGGATTTGGATGAGCATAAATGATTAATACTTTCATGATTTTGAATTTTTGATTGTTCTTAATCAGGTTTATTTACAAGTCTGAATGGTTATATCACTATTTGAGATGTTTATGTGAACAAAAGTTAAACATATTTGACCAATTAAAAAAAAATATTTCCTTTAAAGAGTTCTGTATTTATTTACTTTCAGTCTATCTCCAAAAACTCCATATCAGTTTATATGGAACGAATGGGGCGCGGGGCGCAGAGGGTAAAGGTTGTTCTTTCCTGCCAGGACATCTTCATGTAAAATATGCAACACTTTTTCAGGTTCTTCAAATATTGGGCTATGTGCAGAGTGGTCAAAAGTGTAGAATCCTTTTAATGGAGCCTCAAGTTTATCAAAATATGATTTTGCCAGAGTATATGAGCAGGTGTAATCGTAAACACCTTCAAAGAAATAGACCGGGATCTTTAATTCCGGCGTCTGAGCAGAAAGATCTGTTGCCATAATATCAGCCCATAATATGCTGATCCCGGATCTGGATTTACCGCGCCACATATTTACCTTTTCAATCAGAGTGTACTCACGACATGTCAGCGAAGGTAAAAAAATACCAGTAATCACAGAGTTCATATCATGTGTTGTGCCAATACCAAGACTGTGCATTGCCGGGTCACGTAATCTGCGGTAAGCATCAGGCAGGCCCTCCGTCAATGTTACTGGTGCAGCTTCGAGCTTCTGCACCATTTTTGTATTTCCATCCTCCCTGAACCTGTTAAGCATATACTCATATGCCAGTTTCTCAGATATAAACTGATTGGAAATCTGAGCCACACCAATGTAAGCGTGGTACAACTCCGGAGCTTGTGCGGCAACTTGTATGCCTATGAATGTTCCCCCGGAATGACCCATGAGATATATCTTTTCCTTTCCAAAACGCTGGCGGAGCCAATTAGTAATTTCCTTTGTATCGGATATCATTTGCTCCAGTGTCATTGTTTCCGGCGGAATGCCGGCACTGTAAGAGAGTCCTGAGCCACGCTGTTCCCACCAGACTACAGTAAAATAAGCTTCAAGACCAGTAGGGTATTTTTGTGTCAGGAAATAATCTGGCATACCCCCATGGAGGTAAAGCAGAACAGGATTAGTTGAATCTTTGCTTTTGATAAACATTCCCTGTCTCACACCTCCGATCTTAATAAAAATCTTTTCCGAAATGCTTCCTTCCAGGTACGTCCCTCCTTCATCCAGGAAAGGTTTTGTTTTTCCCGGACTCCATAAAATAAGCACTCCCGTAAATAAAAATATACAGACAAAAATGACAGATAGTATAAATACCATAATGCGCCCCCCTTTTTGTATAATTGATATTTTTGAAGATAGCTTCATTTTATTTCCGTTGTTCATGTGATCATGTTTATTCCGATTTACCGAAGAGCAGACCTATGTAACAGGAAAAGCCCCTCATGTCTTTATCCGTCATGTAATCCAAATTAGCATGATGAACATACCTGTAGCATATGCCCGCATGCAGCCACAGGAACCGGTTAATAGCTACTTCACCATACAATGATGGCTCCAGAACAGGAAAGAAATTGAAGTCGTCATTGAATAACTTCTCTCCGGCACTTTCCGGCTTATTTTGCCAGAATGCAGCCCCGGCGGCAATCAGAAGTGTACTTCCGAAATTTAACATTTTCCCGTGAAAAAATATATAGCCCAATTCCAGTCCTCCATAGCCCATCTTAAAGATTCTAATGGTGTCTTCACTTGATCCGGGCAGATCGATTGAACTGGCTATTCCATAACCGCCGCCACCGATGGTGTACCTGTTGTTGATCGCACATGCACCGCGGCCTCCTGTCATAAAAGCAAACTGATCGTTGAAACTGGAAAATTTCAGGATTATACCCCCATACCCACTGTTTGTGATTGTCCCGCCAAATAATGTACGGGTCCTATCTTTACTCACAGGCCCTGTGGTTGCTGAATCAGCCGGAATTATATCCTGTGCAAAAGTCTGGCTCATAATTGACGTCATAAAAAACAGAACAGTCATTGCGTAGATTGAAAGGCATTGATTCCTGAAAACTGAAATGCACGTTCTTCTTCTAATATTCATAATTCCTTAATTAAATATCATATAATTTTTTCAACTTAACCCGTACAATCAAAATCCTTTTTCAGGCAGGTTTTGAATCTCCTCTTTTTCACGACTTATCTTATTCCTGTTTTTGCCGGAATTGAACTGAAAGCCAAGTTTAAACCAGAAAGGAATAGCCGACATTTTTACGTCCCCTTTGTAAGCACTATGGAAATCCGGGCCATCTATTTCTGAACCATTATAGGTAAACGATCTGGTAAATGGCATTGCACTTACAATTCCCACTTTAATCTTTTCCTTGAAGGTTTTCTCTATCGACAGGAAATAAAGTACATCAGAGAATGAACTGCCCTGGATATCATATGTTACACTATTATATTGAAGAGTCAGGGAACATGCAATGTCATGTTTAAATGAAGCTATTGCAGATAGTCCGGATTCTAAACCCAGCCTGTTTTTGTCATCGATAGAATATTTTTTTGCAAGATCGTTGCCTGAAGTCTGAATTTCGAAAATCTTTATATACGGATTGAGAGTTATTATACCTGTTTTCAAGGTTCCGGAAAACTGCAGACCGAATTGATCAATAATCCCAAGGTTATGCACCTGATTTTCAAAAGCATTGTTGTTATTAAGAAACAGAAGGTTGGTAATGTCATCAGTCGTTCTGTTGAAGAAAAGACGCGAAGCAAAATAATTACCATTAAACTGCATGGAATGTTCGAGAGAAATACTGGCACACAGTTCCGGTTTAAGAAAAGGATTGCCTTTGCTTATTGTGTAAGGATCGCTCAGGGATGTATACGGATTTAACTGGTACATATTGGGGCGTTTTATTGCACGATTATATGATAGCTGAATATTTTGTCTGGTGGTGAGTTTATACCGCAAAGTGGTATTAGGTAAAAAAGAGAGAAAAGGAATAATGATGGCATTTTGCAGCTCGGTAACTGATTTCTCTGCACGCAAACCAATACTCATATCAATCTTCTCCTGTTTATAGGTAATATTACTGTAGATCGCATAAATGTTCTCATTATATTCAAATTCATTGTATCGGTCAAGTGACTTCTGCAATTTTACCTTTGCCCCTGTGCTGAAATTGAGCTTTTTCCAAAAAAGTGTTTTGAAGTCTATTCTTAAGCTGCCCGAATTTTGTGTTGGTTTTACGGTATTTGTTTGATAGATCATGACATCTTCTGATCCACTGTAAAAATAGTCTGTCCGGTTTTCTGCCGTCAGGAAATAATTGCTTACATCAGCAGTTATTTCGCTTTCTCTTTTATTAAAGGTGTGTTTGTAATACAAAGAATAGAAGGTTGCGGTATTTATATCAGTATCTTCTTTTACCGATTTAAAGTTATTGTTAAGGGTACCTGATATCTGAGAATAGGCATTTCCATCAAGTTCGCGTGAATACGGATTATAATAAGCATAAAAATTAAACTGGTCCTTATCACTTAAAAAATAGTCAAACCCGTAATGAAACCTGTGCGACCAGTCCTTCTGTCTCAGATCCTGACTGAAGGTGATCTCATTCTCACCGGATTCATTGCATACCTTCCGGCTTGTACTTTCATGAAGATCCAGGTAGGTAAGCTCGCCGTTATAGGAGGTGTAAAGATTAAGTTTCTTAAAACCCCAGTTCAAACTGTAAGCGGGGAAAATATAGATCTGAGAAGATGAAACAGGTATCTCAGCAAGAATATGGCCGCTTATTCCTGAGTCACGATTTTTCTTCAGGATTATGTTAATTGCCCCCGTCATATCTCCATCATAATTTGAAGTGGGTGCAGTGATTATTTCAATCTGGTCAATCTGATCTGGACTTAGCTGGCTGACGTAGCTTTTATCGCGCTCTTTCCCGTCAACAAAAATGAGGATATGAGGGCTTCCTTCAAGTGAAATGTTTTGCATAAGGTCAATCTGTATGCCGGGAATAAGTTTCAACACATCGGTACCTGTATTAGAAACGTCCAGCATTTTTTTTGTAATAAAGAAAGTGGTTTTGTCACTTTCAGATTTTGCCTTTATCCTTTCACCAAATATTACTAATTCTTCAAGCATGATGGATGTATCCTGCAATACTATAATCCCGGCATCTGTCACCCCTTTATTTATTACCTCAATGCTCCTGCTTGCCGGTTTATAGCCAATATTGGAAACCTGAAGTATGTAATCACCTGAACTAACAGACGTTATAATGAACAGACCGCTTTCATCACTCATAGTGCCTCCGATTATTTTCGAATCTGATGCCTTAATTAATGCAACAGTGGCAAAAGGAACAGGCTGATTGCTATTTCCCTCAATAAGTTTTCCGGTAATGGTTTGTTTTTCCTGGGCATAAACTCCTTTGAAGCTTACAATAGTGATAGCTAACAGCATAAATTTTATGCATGCAATTCTTTTACATAATAGTTTAATTGACATTTTCATTGCTATAATTTTTAAAGTTGTTCAGCAAATTGAAGAACTATCAAATTGTTTTACAACTTATTGGGAATTATAGCAAGGATTTGTTATGAAATGAATCTTTGTCCTGAGCAACCAGTAGAAAGTTGGGATAAATGGTAAATTTCTGTGATGAACGGATCAATGATACCGTTTCAGGATTTGATCGAAGTCGCGGGTCTTTTGTCTCGAAACAGGAACTTCAATATCGGTACCCGCCAGTTTTAAACGATAACCTAATGTGTTTCCCTTTTGAGAGCTTACCTTTTTTATGTTTACAATATATGCCCTGTGTGTCCTGAAAAGAAATGGAATTGCAGAAAATTGTTGTTCGATATTACTTATGGAATTGCGGATTATCTTTTTCTTAACCTGGTTTTCAAGGTTCAAATAAAAAACAATATAATTCCCATCCGATTCTGCATAGATAAGCTGGCCCGGGTAAAAGGCCAGCTCTTCTTTTTTTAACTGTGACTCAATCCGGATCAGTTCTTCAGATTCTCCCGGGGAGGATACAAAAGTTTCAGTATTAAATTTTTTTATGATATCGGAGACCAGTAGGTAGCGGTAATTAATCAGGGTAAAGAAACTTAGGGGAACTGCAAATATGAGAAATGCGGATAATAAAGAATCAAAAAAAGTTGGCAGGTTCCATCTTTGAAAAGGGGGTTCCAGTAAGAATCCCGAAAAATATACTGTAATTCCCATACCCAGAAGCGATAGAATAACAGATAAAACTTCCTTGAGTACTGTCCATTCGTCAGAATTTGAAAAGTACTTAATGCTTTTCAGAATCCTGACCAATAAGAATAAAGGTATCGCAACAATAGAACAATAGATCGCCACCGTTAAATCATAGCTGAAAAAACGGGATTCATGCACTTGCAGTGGTTTATAAACTAAAACAAAGAAAATGCAGAATCCGAGAAAGACTATTGAACCGATTAAGGGATGCTTAATTATGTAGTTCTGAGGGTAACTCTTGTTAAACCATTTAGAGATCGCGATTACCATTTACTAATCAAATCTTTTATTCCGTTCGAACTTTAAAAATAGTAAATATGTTTATACAATTTTATTTGCATAATCTAAAGTAGTCAACTATTTTATTGCTGCACCTCGCACCCTGTACCCTGTACCAAGTACCCAGAACCCAGAATCCGGAACCATCCCCTACACCACCCTGTGCTTAGCTACAAACGCAGGATCAATCTCCACCCCCAACCCCGGACCAGTAGGAACCTTTACCTTTCCTTCAACACTCTTAAGGGGTGATGTTTTACACTCAAAAACAGTATCAGTTGTAAAACCTTTGAACTCATGATAATTAAGTGCATTAGGCAGAGCTGATACAAAGTGCATCATATAAAGGAATCCCAGATCTCCTCCTGACATATGCGGAGTACATTTTTTACCAGCTGCCTCAGCCATAAGTGCCACTCTCATTGACCGTATCATCCCTCCGAAATAAAAGGTATCTGGCTGAACTATCTGAAGACTGTCATTGGCAATAAGCCACCGGAACCCATGCAGACTGTATTCCTGCTCTCCTCCGGCAACCGCTATTGCCAGATTATCGGCAACCTTCCTTGTCTCCTCATACCAGTCAAAAGGAACAGGCTCCTCAAAAAACTCAAAATGATACTCCTCAAGAATTTTACCTACGCGTATTGCCTCTTCCACCGAATAAAATCCGTTTGAATCAGCATACAAAACCATGTCATCACCGAATGTTTTTCTTACAAGTGGTATCATTGTCTCAGTCCTGCCCTCAGGCCCGACAGCATTCATGTCATCTGTCATGAACATTAATCCGCCCACCTTTATCTTCAGCGCTTTGGCATCGTATTCCGTAACGTCCCGCTTTATAAGTTCCATTGACTCCCCTACCGGTTTCTCACGGTATTCGGTAGCCTGGTAAACAGCTACTTCAGGATGATGTATTTCACCAATCATCTGTCCTATAGTTTTTTGAGATATCCGTCCCATCATATCAAGGATGGCAAATTCTATTGTCGCAAGAGGAACACCCAGGGCCATCCCCGAAAGCCTGAAATTGAGGTTGTAGATATATACTTTCTCCACAAGCAGATCAAGGTCGCGGGCATCCTTGCCAATAAAAAATGGTTGCAAAAGATTTGTAAAAACAGGGTACAGAGACCTCAGCTGTCCGCTATGACCAACAGATAATCCTTCCGCACCGTCACGCGATCTGACGCGGCATAAGAAACTGTTATTATACCTGAGTAACTCAAGCGTTTCAATTATTACCGGCGATGAAAAGAGCTCACTTTTAAAGACCCGCTTTTTAAGTATCGCATCAAGTCCTGAATAGTCAGTCCCGGAATTGGCAGAGCTACCTGCCGGTGCTGAGTATGTACATGCAGAGAAAGGTATCGAAGCTGCTATGCCGCCTGCAATTGAGGTAGAAATAAATTTGCGTCTGCTGGTTGTCATGATATAGGTTCATTTTGATAAATAGTGCACTTACGAATGTTTATGAAATTACTATTACCTCATGGTCAGTAATTGAATTTATTACGAATTCAGTCCATCCATTCTTAATGGTGAAACCAATTTTTTGGGAAGATACCAGTGGGCGAAGATTTCCGGCATTCACACCATCCGGAAGGCGGACCCTTACTTTGACCGGACCTACCGGGATGTATTCGTCAACCGGCTGGCGCCATGTACCTGCGCTTGTAAGATTTACAATGTGCAAAATAAGTGAATCGTTCTTCTGGTAAATATTACAGTCAATCAGTCCGGCGCACTCAACAGAAAGAGGAATATTATCTTTCGCCGCCCACCGTATGAGGTTTGCCAGGATGTTGCCATGATCAGGAAGGTTATATCGCCCAAACTGCCTGTCAATATCGGCAGGCATAAAGGCTATATTGCCGCATCCCGGAACTTTATTAAGGATAAGGCCAGGTATATTTGTCTTTGGCTCCCTCATCCAGGCTGTCTCCGGCGGATAAACCGGGAACTCCGGGATAAAAGTCATCAGGACTTCTGCTCCTTCATCCATTCTTACCTTCTCAAGACGTCCTCCGAAGGAGATTATATCAGTTTCATCAAAGCCTTTGAAAACAGTATGCCGTTCACCTGTGGCAACAGGTTCGTTTGTACCAGCAGGTCCATCTGCATTTTTGCGAAGCTCTGGAGTCAGCCGCAGATATGTATGGTATGTATCAGATACGTTTTTTCTTTTGGCATCTTCAGGATCTGAAAGAGACTTTTCAATGGTATGGGCTCCAAACAGATCACTTAGTGAATAATCCGGCCTCCTGTCTCCCCATTCGTTATAAAGGCTGCTTTCACCGGTAGCCAGGAGACCTCCTCCTCTTTTTACAAATCTCCTCACTTCTGCCACCTGAGCATCAGTCATCACTCCAAGATCAGGCAAAATAAGCAATGAAAGACCGGCTGCCTCCCGGTCAATATTGTCGGCATGAACCGGAATGTAGGGAATCCTGGCACGGATCAGCGACTGAACAATCCCTCTCCAAGGCAGCTCTACCATCGTTTCAGCTTCGTCCCTGCCAAAGAAGTCCATGTTAACTTGCGACCATAAAACGCCAACTGTTGCCACCGGCCTCCTGTTCACAAGAAATTCCTCGTTGACTTTATGCCACCGGAAGAGCGGTCCGGGTGTATGGTAGATCCGGCGATCCTCATGAGATGCACCCACATAGTGCCACCAGGGCTGTATCCCGCCGGCCATACCTTCGATAATCCACATCCTGGCTTCTGCGACAGGCTTGGCTGCCATCCTGAATGTTGGCCTGCCCGCCTGGTACATTGCCATGCTTTCAGGAACAAGCTTATCCCATCCAAGAACTCCATGAATTCGTTTTCCCGTATCTGCATTCTGTTGAAAGCCTCCTGTATCGCTTCTTGCCTGGCTGTCGAGCATTATTATTTCCGCTTGTTCGCAGATCTGTCTATAATCACGAAAACTCTCCGATTGCCAGGCGAGTGAGCCGCTGTTCATTCCTGACCATATGCATGAAGGACCTCCGGCTTTTTTTGTCGTTTTATTGTTAAGGTCCCAGACCTCAAGCCTGCGATTATAATTCCAGCGGATCCACTCCCGGTATGCCTGATCACCCCAGTTCACTGTCCGTGGTATTTCATGACCTGTTTTTTTGAAAAAATCTGTTTTACAATTCTCACAATAACATATAGTATCACGACCAAGTCCGCTCCAGCTGTTGTCTGTAAAACCTTCCGGTTTATACAATTTTGTGATTTCGGTGAGGATGGAAGGAATATGTTCATTATAATATGGACTGTTAATACAGGTTATAAAGAGATCACCTGCTTTATAGGGATTGCCTTTTTCATCTTTGGCAAACCATTCAGGGTGAGCCGTGTAGAATTCTTCATGTGCACGATTGGAATCCATTCTGGCAAAGACTGCCAGTCCGTCACTATGGGCAGCATGGCACAAATCTCCAAACAGATCGTGGCCTCCAAGGTATTGAGCCTGCCGATGCAGAGGCACATTGCTCGGATAATAAGCCACAATTCCTCCTGCATTTATTATGACCCCCTGGGTTGCAGTCTCCTTCCAGTGGTTTCGCCACCATTCAATATCATAATTGGCCGGGTCTTTTTCTGTTATGTTTGTCTGGCCCCAGCGTGTAACCCTTCTGTACCAGGGAATTTCATCTGGTGTCACTTTCTTTTCCCGTAAGCTACTCTCCTGCAGATTAAGCACTTCCGGCGCAAGAGTAAATGTTGCAGCTGCAGATGTTGTCTTAATGAAATCCCTTCGGTCCATGGCGGTAGTATTTGAATTCAAAAGATAATATAAATATTAAACAAAGAGGGCATCCTTACTTGAAAACAAGGTACTGGGTACAATTCTCACATTAACAATACATTAACCCTAAATTAACAATTATTCTTAAAGAAACATGTAACATTTGCATAATGAAGTCGTCTTTAATCAGTATAAACCTAAAACCTCAAACCATGGATCATGTTGTCTGTCTGGATGCCGGAGCAAAGGAACTTGAGAACCTTATTAATGGCAATAAGTCTATGATCATCAGAGGATCGGATGAAAGAGATCTTCCTTACAGTAGCACAAAGGAGGGTGATATTTTATACTTTATGAGTTGCATTGGCGATGGAGAGGTTAAAGCAAGGGGTATTGTCTCATCTGTTTACAATTCGGAAAGATTATCCGTGGAGGCATCTTTTGAAACAATAATAAGAAACCAGGATAAACTGCAGCTTCCGGATGAGCAGTTTGAGAGAATGGCTGGCAAAAAATATCTTGTCTTAATAGGCATTGAAGTGATTGAAGTGATAGAACCTATCAGAATTGATATACCAAGATTTACATCTCCAGATGACTGGCTTCAAGTTGGGAATATTAACACTCTGCACCGGGCACCTTGAAACTTTTAAACCACCCCTAACCCCTCCAAGGAGGGGAACTTTGGTTAGTAACATTGAACATTGATCCAGAAAAACATCCCCCTTGCCCCCTTCAAAGGGGGAATTCACTAACTTTACTCACCCAGAACCCAGCACCAAGAACCCAGCACCATCCCTCATTTCTGCAATTGCTCAATTAAAAAAAAGTTTCTCAAATACTTTTACTACTTTTAAGTAATTTTCGTCCACTTACGATTGTTCAACCTCATTTGAAATGCAAAAACTATGAAAAAACTTATTTTATTTTCTTTTTTTCTGATAGCTGGGATTTACAGGATCGCTGATGCCCAGGAGTATGATAAAGCTGCCCTTGCAAAGGGAATGAACTTTATAGAGACAAAAACCTATGCAGCAGAGGATGATGCAAAGATCCTCGCTCTATATCAAAATCTGAGGGTAGCCGACGTTTCAGATGGACTTGATATGGTAGGACTGCCAGGTACTGGCCTGGTTAACCAGGCAATACATCCCGACTGGGTTGATCTGAAGGATTTTGCCCATATCATCAGGGGCATCGCGGTGACTGTCAGGTTTGTTCCAACCCAGAAACCTGCACTTCCCGCTCCAGGTGTTGAATTCCCGAAATGGGAGGGTAATTTCTACAGCACCTATTCTCATGAGGCCTATACACAGCTTATCAGAAAAGGTTCAGTTGTTGTGATCGACGACGTGGAAGATATGGATATAGGATCGATTGGCTCGAATAATATTCTTAATTATGTAAAGCTCGGGGCTGTAGGCGTTATTACAGATGCAGGTGCACGAGATACAGATGAGATAGGCCTCGAGAGAGTTCCAATCTACCTCAGACAAAAGGGACGTGGTATTCGTCCGGGCAGAAATGAAATTGAATCAGTGAATCGTCCGGTCTGTATCGGCGGAGTTCTTGTTTGTCCGGGAGATGTTGTAGTTGCCGATGGCGACGGCGTGGTAGTTGTTCCAAGAGCCGTTGCTGAACAGGTAGCGAAATATGCAAACGATATCCTGACAAATGATAAAGCAGGAAGGAAGAGCTTGTACGAAGATCTTGGGCGACCGCTGGACAGAACTGTTAAATAGTATTCACCCGTTGCATCTCACTGAACTTGATGAGCATCTGTCTCTTTTCATCCCATAGCCTTAAAAAGAGCGACTCGAATGCAGTGAAGAAAGTGAGCGGTTTGACCTGCTGGAAGATCGAGTTCTCATTATGGCACCGTTTAAGATTATAGTTCGGGATGAGCGGGCTAAGGTGATGAATATGATGATAGCCAATATTGCCGGTAAACCAGTTGAGCAGTGCCGGCAGTTTGAACAGAGAGCTTCCGTTTAAGGCGATAGTCATGTAATCCCATCCTTCAGTTTCAGTCCATTTCACATGCCTGTACTGGTGCTGAACATAAAACAACCATACGCCATGTACTGTGGCAATATAAAGTATTGGCAGCTGGATCAATAGAAATGTCTTCCAGCCGATTACCAGTATAAGCAATGTAATTGCAGCAGCAAGTGCAAGGTTCGATAAATGAATATAAAGTTTTTCCTTTGCTGACATATCCTTTTTGGTGAATCGCAGTAGAATAGTGAACAGCAAGATCGGAGCAATGCCGAAAAGGAAAAAAGGATTCCGGTAAAACCTGTAACCAAATTTCTGCCACTTAGTCATTTTAGAATATTCCTCTACGGTAAGTGTTGTAACATCTCCAATACCGCGCTTATCCAGATTGCCAACTGTCTGGTGATGTATCTTGTGCTCCTTGTGCCATCTGTGATAAGGAGTGTATACCATAAGCCCTGTTATGATTCCCACAACCGTGTTTAATCTTTTTGATTTAAAAAATGAGCCATGTCCGCAATCATGAAAGATAATAAACGTCCTGATCATAAAACCGGCCGCAAATACAGACAATAGCAATGTAAGCCAGTAAGATATTCCTATGGTTTTTACCATTAGAATCCAGAGGATTATATAGGGGCCGACTGAATTAATTATCTGCCACCAGCTTTTGACCGGATCTGGTATATTGTACCGTGAGATAATCTCCATCCATTCAGGTCTTTTATTCTTATTTATAGTATTTTCAGTTTCCATAAAATGTGTTTAAAAATTGATAAGTGCTTTTAAGGCAATACTTTGATAATCAAACTACAAAGATACTCAATCCAGTTACAAAAGTCAAGAAGATTGTATATAACATATTAATCAGGACAGGTTCAGTAAAAACCAGCATTGCTGCTATTTGCTGCTATTTACTGAATTCTCCGGAGCGTTTCCCTTATGTTTTCTGAATCCCATGAGTGATCATTTTCACCTGTTTCAATGGCAATGTCTTTTGCGAGCAACTCTTCCTGGAGCTTAAAAGTTTCCCTGGCTTTAAGGACATACTGTTTCATATCATGGCGATGCTCAGCCATCTCTTTCAGGGCAGCTTCATCATATTGCAGGAACTTTTGTCCCTGACGGGTTGCGGTATAACTTCTGTGTCCAAGCTTTCCCAGAACATCAACTGCAAGTTTTACAGAAGTATGAAGGCTCTCCCTGTAAATATCGCTCAATCCCATATCGATTAGTTCGTAGGCGTCCATCCTGCTTTTTGCCCTGGCCATTATATGAAGGTGAGGGAAATTTTTCCTTGCAGTGGCAATGAGTTCCTGGTTTATTTCAGGAGAATCAATGGCTGCAATCAGAATTTTAGCTTTCCCGGCACCGGCGGCCTGAAGAAGATCCAGCCTTGTGGCATCGCCATAATACACCCTGAAACCCATCTTTCTGAGAAGTGAAACACGGTCGGAATCGTGATCCAGGATTATTGCCTCGACACCATTAGCCCTAAGGAACCTTCCGATTGTACTTCCGAAATGACCGAATCCTGCAATTATAACCGGCTGATGTTCTTCAATCTCAGAATCAGCATTTTTATCCATATCTGATTTTTCCATTACTCCGAATTTTGGATCAATAATTCTTTCATTAAGAAGGAGAAGCAGAGGAGTTATTGTCATTGTAATCGCTGTTACAGCCATCATAATATCCATCCATTCACGGTCAATAATATTCAGCTGATTTGAAAATGAAAGCAGAACAAATGCAAACTCGCCAACCTGGGAAAGAGCAAAAGCAAAAAGGAGGTTCTGATCGGAAGACACTTTGAATATCTTGCCTGTTGCCAGAAGAATTGCAAACTTTATTACCATGACTCCGGCAACAAGGCCGGAGATCAAAAAGGGTTTTGAACCTATAAGCTCAAAGTTTATAGATGCCCCTACTCCTATAAAAAAAAGTCCGAGAAGTAGTCCCTTAAAAGGATCAAGATCGCTTTCAAGTTCATGGCGGTATTCACTGCTTGCAAGTACAACTCCAGCCATAAATGTGCCGAGGGCAGGACTGAGGCCAATTGCCTGCATCAGAAGAGCGACAGAAACTACAAGAAGCAGTGATGAGGCGGTAAAGAGCTCTCTAAGCCCTGTTCTGGCAACAATCCGCAGAAGGGGCACAAAAAGGTATCTTCCGCCGAAAAATATTAAGGCTATGGCGCCAAAAAACGCAATTCCCTGCATCCACCCCGGCAAATTACCAATGAGCGATGAATCGATATGCCGGCTTTCAGTAAGCCCCCTGACTGCAATAAGGGGAAGAATTGCCAGGATCGGTATAACCATTATATCCTGAAAAAGAAGTACCGAAAATGAGGCCTGTCCGGAAGCAGTTCCGGAAAGACCTTTCTCCTTAATCGTCTGTAATACAATGGCTGTGGAGGACATTGCAAAGGCAAGGGCAACAGCCAGAGATACCTGCCATGCAAGTCCCAGAACCATCATGAGTGCAAATATCAGTAATGAAGTAAAAACAAGCTGGATCGAACCCATACCTAAAATCGTTTTTCTCATTTTCCAGAATTGAGATGGTTCCAACTCCAGTCCGATAAGGAAAAGCATCATTACCACCCCAAACTCGGCAAAATGCATTATATCCTGACCCTCCTTTCCAATAAATCCGAGAACGAAGGGGCCTATAAGCATCCCCGCCAGGAGGTACCCGAGGACAGATCCCATCCCCAGCCTTTTTGCCACTGGCACACAGATTACTGCAGCCGCCAGATAAATAAGTGCCTGTGTAAGGAAATTCATTGTGCAGAAATTTTAGCTGTTATACTTGTAACCCAGTCATTCATATACGTATACTTACTGATTTCATTTACTGAAAAATCTCCTCTGACCATCATCTCAAGCAAAACACCGTATTGGCGGGCAGCAAGATTCATTTCCTCATTTGATATTCTGTGGGTCCCATGGACTGCAAAAGGAGGCAGCCATGTCATTTTACAAAGAAATGCTGTCTGGTAAAATGGAGAGAGAAGTTCCATCAGGGTAAACCTGTTGTACCCTTCCTTACTGTAAGCCGACCGGTGTCCCCCCAAAGTGATGCAATGAAACAATATTTTGCCTTTCAGAGCTTCTCCTCCGGGACCATACGCCCACCCGAATTCAAGAACAAGGTCGATCCATTGCTTTAAAAGCGCCGGAGCGCTATACCAGTAGAAAGGGTGGTGCCAGATAATTACCTGGTGGTCCGCAAGCAATCTTTTCTCATTTTCGACATCAACATTGAAATCAGGATACTTCTCATACAGATCATGAAATGTAATCTCAGGAATAATAGGTATCTGCTGAACAAGAAGCGAATTATTTGCGGAGCTTTCAAATCTTGGATGTGCAAAAACGATTAGTATTTTATTGGCCATTCTTAACCCATTTTAAATATTAACAACAAAGATAGCTGAAGAGTTCGAATAGCGTAGAGCATAAAGCATAAAGCGGGGAGCGGAGAGCGGAGAGCGAAGAGCATAGAGATACAATTAAAGACCTGATTTGATATAAGCCCTTTGAGTCCTTTGTGAAAACCTTTGTGCACCTTCGTGTTTAAATATAAAGCTGTAAAATACAAATGATCATAAAATATCAAAAAGTATCAAAATGGCGAAAAAAAAGCATATCAGAAAATAGCAACAAAATAGAGTTGATAGATTTGCTTTAAAAAAATCGATGTCCTTTCAATTTCAGTATAACTTATATGTTAATTTTGATGTTCTGTCCGGCAACCACATAATACAATTTTCATGACCAGACAGTGAAAAATTAACCTTATACTTTATGACTAGTCAAATTGCACTTGTACTGGCACTCACATTCCTGATCAACCTTATAACCACACTCTCCTATTCTGTGCGGATCGTAGGAATAAGGACCGGAAGAATTGCAGTCTCATTTGCCCTTTTTAATATCCTGGTATTGGTTTCCCGCACTGCCAATGGATTCCAGGCTCCACTACTGGCAAGTACGATTGAAAAAAACATCAATTCAGGTGCAGGTTCCAATCTCCTGGATTTCAGGCTAATCATTCTATCCTGTACAATTGCGACAGTATTTGGCGGACTACTGATCCCTACCTTTCAGAGAGTATTATCAATTGCAGTAGATAAATTCAGTATTTATAAGTCAGTTCCAAAGGTTCTTTTCTACAGTCTGAGTAAATCAGGAATAAGCTCGATCAGGGAAAATATAGTCATCCCCAGTGCAAAAAACATTACCTCTGTTGATCTTAAAAATGATTTCCCATGGAAAGTGTTTATAATGAACGTAGTAGCCGTTGCGATTATAACTATAGGAGTTTTATCCTCACTCTATGCAGGTTACTTCAATCCCGAATTCCGCACTACTGCAAGCAGTCTCTCCGCAATAATAAATGGATTTTCAACAATATTAATGTTCGTTTTCATTGATCCTTTCCTCTCGGTCATGACAGATGATGTAGTTCTGGGAAAGACAAGTGAAAGCCGCTTCAGGAGATATATTGTCTATATGGTGTTTGCCAGAGTAATTGGAACAGTTATAGCACAGATTATGCTCGTACCTGCTGCAAAGATTATTGCAGTGGTAGCAGGGATGATATGAAAAGGGCGGTCAGAATCTCAGAAAAATAAAACACGAAGGGCACATAGATAACATAAAGTCATGAAAAAATCCCGGATCATTTTACGATTTCTATTCTTGTTAATACTTCTTTCTGATTTCGGACTACTGTTTGCGCAGTCAAAAGGACTAAAGACGATTACAGAAAAGGAACTGAGGTATCATCTGGGTTTCCTTGGGGCAAAAGAATTCAGGGGCAGGGAAACGCCATCCCCTGAGCTTGACATAGCAACTCTGTATGTTGCCAACTGGTCGCGGAATGCCGGTCTTAAGCCAATTATGCGGGATGGTTCCTTCTACCAGTCAGTCCCGGTCACTGTTACAAAAGTCTTTCAGCCAGGTACACGGATAAGAGTATCCGGAGGAAAAGGGGAACGGATTTATTATTTCGGACAGACTTTCGGAGGGAACTTTTCCGTCAACGGATCTTATTCCGGTGATGTTGTTTTTGCCGGACTGGGTATTTCTGATCCTGATCATGGTTGGGATGATTTGAAAGACCTGGACCTGAGGGGAAAAATAGTTATAATTCTTGACGCTCTACGGCCTGGCTATAAAACTGCTCCGGGACCCTATCACTATTACAGGTTGAATTCCGTAGTATCTGCGCTGCATGGCAGGGGAGCGTCGGCAGTACTTTCTGTTGTAAGTCCGGAAAGAGAGGCAAAATTAGATTCGGGATTCAATATTTTTGATGATATCCCCTCAGGCATGCTGGGCATAATTTATGATTCGCAAAGAACAAATGCTGAAGCAAACTCCCGGAAAATCCCGGATGAAACCAGCAGGCCATCACTGCCGTTTGAACAAGCCGAGATCTCGCACAGGGTTGCCGCCGATATACTTGGCATGACAGAGAATGATATCACAGGAATGTTTATGAAAATAGAACAGGGACAACAGGTCGCAGTAAAGGAAGTAAGTGGTGTAAGGGTCCAGATGGATGTTGCAGTGGAGTACATAAACAGAACCTCGCGAAATGTTGTTGCAGTAGTTGAAGGTTCTGATCTGCTCCTGCGAAATGAATATGTGATTATATGCGGTCACCCCGACGGACTGGGATTGCGCGAAGGGGAAGTTCTGCCGGGAGCGGACGATAATGGAACGGCAACTGTAGCACTCATGGAGATCGCACAGGCTCTGCTCACAGAACGTCCAAAGAGATCCGTTATAATTGCCTGGTTCACAGGAGAAGAGAAAATGATGAACGGATCGCACTATTTCATTAATAACTGTCCTGTGCCTGTCGAAAAGATAAGCGCCTGCCTTAACATGGATATGCTTGGAAGGAATAATACCGACAGTCTCTACCTGGTATGTCCTGATCTCCTCAGTTCAGAGTTGGATGCATCAATAAACAAACTGAACAGGAAATCCGGAATCAACTTCGGATTTGATTACAGGTACTCCAATCTTAGCAATCCTGAGCAGGTCTATTTCAGGAGTGACCATTATCCGTTTATCCGTTTCGGAATACCTTCAGTCTGGTTTTTCTCAGGCTTTACACCAGATTATCACACACCACGAGATACTCCTGAACTTATAAATTATGAAAAATTCTTCAGGATAACAAAGCTGGTTTACCTTACTGCTTTTGATATTGGAAATATGAAAACTCTTCTTAAGCTTGACGTGAATCCGAAAGTTACCTCGCGTGGAAAACAAAACCTGAACGAAAGCAGCCTGTTTGAATATACCGGACATCAGTGAAATAAAATATTGATTTTTATTGACTTAAACGGCTAATATCCGTTATTATGTTGTAATATTAAAAGATAATTCCGGATAGTTTTTCCAAGTCATTTCAATGAACTTTTTTAACTAATAACAGGAAAGGAGGAATATGTGTTTTTCACCCGAAGCCAGTTTCGCAGGAGGTATAATTATTTCAGCAATTGGTGTCGCTACGCTGAGAAAAGTTCATAATCCATCACAATTAGTTTTTGCCAGTATTCCGCTTTTTTTCGGTATTCAACAGATTGCAGAGGGTTTTGTCTGGATAACACTTCCTGGTCATGATTATATTAATCTCCAGAAAATAAGTACCTACCTGTTTCTTTTAATGGCACAGGTAATCTGGCCTTTAATGATTCCTGTATCAATAATGCTGATGGAAGAGAATGTCAGAAAAAAAAGATTTTTACGTATACTGTCTGGAATTGGACTGTCATTGTCAATTTATTATTCATATTGCTTACTGACTTTCAGTGTGAATCCTGAGATCTCCGGTCATCATATACTTTATAAAAATGGGTTCCCACATTCACTTTCCAACCCTGCATTTGCCGTTTACCTTATTGTAACTATTACCCCTCTTTTTATATCGGGAATTAAGAAAACCTGGCTTTTAGGTATATTAATGACATTATCATGCCTGGTGACAGCTATATTCTTCAGGCAATATCTCACATCCGTCTGGTGTTTTTTTGCAGCACTGATTAGCGGAGTAATTTTCTGGATACTCTCGGATTCTCATAAAAACCTCACTTTAACCAGTATAAAATCATTGAAGCCGGAGATCCTGAAAAACATACTGATACCTGGGAAAATATCATCTGCGATAATACTTCTCCTGTCTCTATCCGTCAATAGTTCAGGTAATACAAAAGTAGCATTAATGGACGATGATATAAACCAGTTGTGGCATGACTGCAAACTTGACAAGATCCTCCCTGTCCAGGTTTTTAACTTTGCTCTCATCGGATACCGGCAGACAGATAAAATAAGGAAAAAGAATCTCCTTACTATTATAGATTTTTCGAAACCATCTACAGAGAAACGTTGTTTTGTTGTTGACATTGATAAACGGAAACTTTTATACCACTGCCTGGTAGCACATGGAAAAAACTCCGGGGATAATTTTGCCAGCAGTTTCTCCAATAAGCCTGAATCTCTCAAGAGTTCCCTGGGGTTTTATCTTACAGCCGAGACCTATTCTGGAAAGAATGGCTACTCTCTAAGGCTTGACGGCCTGGAAAAGAGTTTTAATGACAATGCAAGATCGAGAGAAATTGTTATCCACGGAGCAGATTATGTAAGCGAGGATTTTATTGAAAAACATGGCAGGCTGGGTCGAAGCTGGGGATGCCCTGCACTGCCCGTTGAAATATCCGGTGAGGTAATAGATAAGATTTCCAAAGGAAGCTGTCTGTTCATTTATGGCATTGAGGAAAATTATTTTGTAAATTCGGCTTTCATAAACATTAATGAATAATTAACTTAATACACAAACGTCATGTTTATTAGACTTTTTCTGATTGCATTGCCGGCTTTTTTTATAATCGATATGATTTGGCTTGTTCTGGTAGCAAAGAAATTTTACAGCGAACAGATAGGATTTCTGATGAGACCCGATATCGTCTGGCCGGCTGCCATTATTTTCTATCTTCTCTTTATAGCGGCACTGGTCGTATTTGTAATCAGTCCGGCTATTGAAAAGCATTCCTGGGTACACGCCCTGCTTTATGGTGCTTTTTTCGGACTCGTCACATATGCCACTTACGATCTGACTAATCTCGCAACTTTAAAAAACTGGCCTGTATTGGTCACAATAGTGGATCTGATCTGGGGTATGGTGCTGGCGGCTTCTGTCTCCGTGGTAACCTATTTTATCTCTTCAAAAATCGGGTAGAATATAGATAGGAAGCATAGAGCATACAGCGTAGAGTATAGAGTGTAGAGGAAGAATACAGCTTTAAAAAGACTCCGTGAAACTCCGTTAATCCTCAGTGCAACACCGTGGTAAAAAAATCAAACTCCGCTCAACTTCCTCAGGAAATATCCCATGCACAGAATAACGGTAACAAATAAAATTGACTCGAGTTGTTTATTGGTTTAACTTTGTTTAGGAGTTACAAATTCTAAATAATTTTTACAGCCATGAAAAACATAATTTCAATCTTGGTTCTTCATCTCGTGCTGTTATTCGCCATTCAGGCTCAGCCTGTATCAAACTATGTCTACAAGCTTAAAAATGGCATTAACGTAAAAACTGAACGTTGCTGGAACCAGGTCTGGATTCAGCAAAGCTATGCTGCAATGAATGAAGGTGATAAAACATCTCCTTTAACGGTTAACATCAGGGCTCTTGGTGATCTTATTGCAAGTTCGGAATTTAAACTGCTGAGTTCGGGTAAAGAGGTTAAGATGCAGGGAGCTGCTCCGGGCACCTACGATCTAATGCTTAATTTCAAGCTGTCAGGAAGCCCCGGATTACTGAGCTTTATTGCCGGCAATATCTTAATAAAGCCTAAAACTAAAACAACTGTGTCTGTTACTCTTTATGATTACCAGATCAACCTTGAAGAAAAACAGGCATCACTTAATGGACTTAGCCAGTATGAATCTGAAGTAAACAGATGCAAATCCCATACAATACAGGATGTCTACTTCGGTATCCCAACCTTCTATGAACAGGGAAAGCGTGACAAACCTGTCACACCCGACAAAAGTGATGGCAAAACAAAAGGCAAAATTAAACCAGGTACCTATGACGTACTGATATCTATTGCAATATCATCCCAAACCCACAAAGTATGGCTTGAAAACTTCCAGCTGAAACCAGACATGAGCTATAAGGTAGCTGTCAATCTGAATGCCGGCGGAATTGTCTACACCGGTTCCAGCCCGGATGTTAAAGCAATGCATCTATACCCTGCAGGAACGGCCTTGAAACAGACAGGCAAACCTGAACCTATTAAAAATCTTGAAACAATAAGTTACGAAAATATTACCGTGGCAAATTGCTGTTCTCCTGGCACTTACGACGTTCTTCTCAGGTTCGCGAAAGATTCTAAATATGAATGGAGGAAGAATGTGGCAATTACAACAGGTGTCAGGACGGAGGTGAAGTAGGCTTCAGGCTTCAGGCAGCAGGCAGCAGGCAGCAGGCTTCCGGCTTCCGGCTTCGGGCTTCCGGCTTTTTATCTAAAATTATTCCAATAGTAAAAAAGTACTGCATTTTCGCTAAATTGCATCCTGATAATTATACCTGGAAATTATAAAACTGTAACATTATGATTCAACTTGGTTTTGTAAGCGCAATATTAGGAGATCTGACATTCGATGAAGTCATCGATTTTGCTGCTGAAAACGGTTTTGCCTGTGTGGAGCTGATGTGCTGGCCATCAGGTAAAGCTGATCGAAAGTATGCAGGTGTAACGCATATTGATGTTGCGTCACTGGATGATGATGAACTCAACAGGATTAAAAACAAACTTGCTCAGAAAAAAATAACTGTTTCAGGGCTTGGATATTATCCCAATCCGCTCCATCCGGATAAGGTTAAATCTGAATTCTATATCGATCATATAAAGAAAGTTATTGATGCTGCCGTGAGACTGGATCTGGGTATCATTAATACTTTTATTGGTGCCGACCCTGCGAGGCATGATGATGACAATTTCCAAACATTCATGGAGTTATGGCCTCCCATAGTGCAATATGCTGAGCAGAGGAAAATTAAAATAGCCATTGAGAACTGCCCCATGTTCTTTACCAGGGATGAATGGCCTTCGGGTAATAATCTGGCTCATTCTCCGGCAATCTGGAGAAGGATGTTTGAAGCAATTCCTTCAAAGAATTTCGGACTGAATTATGATCCGTCTCACCTGATATGGCAGATGATGGATTATGTGAAACCAGTTTTTGAGTTCAGGGATCGCATCTTTCATGTACACCTGAAAGATGCCAGGGTATTGAAGGATAGAATAAATGATGTAGGAATCCTGACAACGCCACTCAACCTGCATACACCGAAAATTCCGGGTCTGGGTGATATAGAATGGGGGAAATTCTTTTCTGCATTGTATGAGGTTGGCTATAATGGTTCAGCCTGTATCGAAGTGGAGGATAAATCTTTTGAAGGGTCTGTTGAGAACAGAAAAACAGCACTCATCCAAAGCCGGAATTACCTCAGGCAGTATGTGATACATTAAGTCAATCAAACTAAATTACAAATATTTAATAAATCCTTTATATTATGAAAAAAATCTTTCTTTCAATTCTTGTTCTGATTCTACTCTCAGGTTTTACAACTCCTTCAAAAAAACAGTCACTCTTTAACGGAAAAGACCTGACTGGCTGGAAGATATATGGAACCGAAAAGTGGTTTGTTGAAAATGGGCTACTGGTTTGCGAAAGTGGTCCGGATAAGGAGTATGGGTATCTGGCGACTGAAAAATTCTACAAAAACTTTGACCTGACTCTGGAGTTTCTTCAGGAGGCTGACGGAAACAGCGGTGTATTCTTCCGTTCTACAATTGAAGGTACAAAAATATCAGGATGGCAGTGTGAAGTGGCTCCCAAAGGGCATGATACTGGCGGAATATATGAATCTTACGGCAGGGAATGGCTTAAACAGATTGATGATGATAAAGAGAATATCCTTAAACCCGGTGAGTGGAATACATTGAGGATCCGTGTTGTTGGCGACAGGGTTCAGACCTGGCTCAATGGTCAGTCCATGGTAGATTTCTCTGACGCAAAGATCGGTCAGGGCAACGGATCAATAGCCCTTCAAATACATTCGGGAGGTGGAATCAGAGTTAAATGGCGTAACCTTCTAATTGAAGAATTATAATATGTAGGGTCATGCCATGGCATGACCCCAAACCTATTTCAACGTATAGAACTCATATCTTATCTTCCAGCTGAATTCTCTACCCGGATCAACCTTAATCCTGATATAAGGCTCGGGGCACAATGTTGTATAACAACACCAGAAGTTAAGCTTTTGAATTGGCTGGTCGCATGTAATCCGCACTCCTGCACCTGCAATCTTGTTTTCAATTCTGATGTCGTAATCACCTGGAGTAGCATTGAACCCCTCAAGCGGACTGCAGAAGACATTCTCGCCGTTGTTCACATTTCTAAGGAACAGGATCTGTTTCCCCTTTATTTCAGCGAGTTCTCCTATTCCCTGTCCTGTTCCTTTGATATCAAACGGGAATGTTATTGAATAACCAGGTCCAACCGGCTGGTTATCAATTACGAAAAAATTATGATCATAAACACTTGTTTCAATTGCCTTGTTACCTGTATTTTTTAATGTATGACTAAGGAGCAACTCAGGTTTTCCCTTTACAAGCTGAACACATTTTTCGTACCGATATGAGTAAGCCTTGTCATTGAGCACATGTGAAAACAATACCTGATCAGGCTCCTGTTTAACATCCCATTTGCCCCTGTTCACAACAGGGTATAACCTTGCAAATGCATATGGCTCGTTATCCGGTTTAGTAAGAACGCCTACTCCTATCTTGACAAAACTTTCTCCGGATTTTGTTTCCGGGTAATCGAGTGCCGTAAACTCCTCCACAGGTCCCATTATAACATCGTGGATCTCCGGACTGTAGGTGGTGAACCACTGTCCGAAATATTCGTGTCCTGCAAATTTAAGGCTTGGCATATTGCCCGACCAGTCAAACCTGGTTCCCTGGTAATATCCTTCTTTGGCATCAGGGAGATAGATCTTTGCCTGAATTAATCCGTTGGAGATCTCTGTTTGTGGAAATTTCATTAATGGCATAGCTGCAATTGTTAGTCCTGATAATAAATAAATTATTTTTTTCATTAATATAGTATTGAATTAAATGGTACGATGCCTTACTGGTTATCTTGCATATTAACTAACCAGAAGAGTTTTTTAACCGTTTTTGGCAACGGCCTCAATAAGTCCCCTTATATAGCCTGCTGCATAAAGGCTTCCCAGAGCGCTGTAACCTGGCCGTTCATTACTGTCACCGGCCATCGTTGGAACATGATCGGGCCGTAAAGGGCCTCTGAAACCAATGCCGATATATGCTTTCATGGCAGCATACATATCTATCTGGCCTTCATCATGAAAGGTCTCAACAAAGTTTGTCTTTCCACCCCTTACGTTTCTGAAATGGACAAAATGGATAAGATTCCTGCTTCCAAAATCCCTGACGAGGGCCGGAATATCCTCTCCCATAAGCGAAAAATTGCCCTGGCACATTGTAATTCCGTTATATGGACTCGGGTATATCGCAGCCATTCTCCTGAAAGCATCAGCCGTAGTCATGATCCTTGAAATACCTCTTATGCTGTCAACCTGCGGATCGTCCGGATGCATCGCCAGCCTGATACCATACTTCTCTGCCTCAGGGACAACAGCTTTCAGAAAATATTCCAGGTTTTTCCAGAGGCTCTCTTTTGAAACTTCACCATACTTTGTCGGTGACTGATCCTTAATATCTTCGTAGTCGAATGCAGTCATCAGTGCCCCGCCACGCCCCGGACGATCGTTGGTTGTGCGGGCCCAGCTTATTACCGGCATCCAGTTGTAACATACTGTATCAATTCCAACCCTGGAGAGATTTTTCATGAAGGTGATGAAGTTGGATATCTCTTCATCCCTCTCTTTCATACCCAGCTTGGTCTTTTCAGATAAAGCCGGAGGGCCCTCAATGACTTCGAGCTTCAGTCCGGTCTTATCCCATGCATTTTTAACCGCAGACACTGCTTCAAAATCCCATGGTTGTGCATTTGGCAGAGAAACCATTCTTGTATCGATACCTCCAACAGCACCGAGGACATTCAGCTGCTTGCCAAACTGAACTTTACGCTGCTCTGCTTCCATACCGCCAAAATAGGCAAAACACATTTTGATTCCGGCATCCTGGATATATTCCTTTGATGGCGATCCACTGACACCTGCTATGCCCTGATTATGAGAATTGCCCAACAATTCTGATGCTCCAGGACTTAATCCTGCAACTGACAGAGCAGCCATAGCGGTGCTCTTCCTGATGAATTCCCTTCTGTTGTTTTTCATTCAGATATTTTTCTTAAGGTCTTATGACAGTACCATCATTCTTCCTTACCTGCCATCTTGATTTTGTACCAATCGGATATTTTGCAGCCTCCTTCTCGTTTATATCTACACCAAGTCCCGGAACCTCATTAATTGACATGAAATCTTTATTCATAGTAGGACACCCTGAAAAGATAGTCTGAAGTTTTTCAGAGAACCGGACCGCTTCCTGTATTCCGAAGTTCCAAACGGCCAGGTCCATGTGACAGTTGGCAGCATGTCCGACAGGCGAGACATCCCCCGGGCCGTGCCATGCAGTTCTGATATTGAACCACTCCCCCAGACGTGCTATCTTCATTGCCGGAGTTATACCTCCTATCTGGGAAACATGAACCCTTATAAAATCGAACCACTGGTTAACCATCGGGACTTTGAACTCATTTATGTTATTGAACAATTCTCCCATGGCAATAGGGACTGAAGTTGAAATCCGGAGCTGTTTAAACCATTCCATATTCTCAGGAGAGAAAGGGTCCTCAATGAAAAAAGGATTATACTCCTCCAGCCTCTTGATAAGATTTATGGCATCCAGAGGCTCGACACGCTCATGGATATCGTGAAGCAGCTCAACTTTGTCTCCACAGGCTTTGCGCACAGCCGCAAACATTTTCGGAACTCCATTCAGATATGCCCGCTGGTCCATGAAGTCATCTGTCTCCATTCCAAACCCTGCATCCCGGAAGGCAGGATTCTTTCCCAGTGCCCCAACACTGCCATATCCTCCAAGCTGGATCCTGATATGCTGATATCCCATCGCCATATATTTCTGGACATCAGCAATCACCTCTTCATTGGTTCTCCCGCTTGCATGAGTATAACATTGAACGGCAAATCTCGATTTGCCACCAAGCAACTGGTAAACCGGCATAGCTGCTCTTTTTCCCTTGATATCCCACAATGCCTGATCAAGCCCGCTTATTGCATTGTTCAAAACCCCTCCATTGCGCCAGTAAGAACTTACATATACGTTCTGCCACATATCTTCAATATTGTCAACATCCCTGCCAACACAGAAATCGTTCAGATATTTATCAATTGCCGTAACTACTACTTCAGCCCTCTGAGTGAAAGTTGCACAACCCAGTCCATATAATCCGGGCTCAGTGGTCTCAACTTTTACAACAATAAGGTTTATACCCTCTGGTGCTGTAGCAATAGCTTTCACACTTTTAATCTTAACAGGAGCCATTCCTTTTGCATAGGCTGGAGCTTCATATTTTTCGGCCATAGCGAGCGGGCTGCCAAGCATACCAAGAAGTCCGGCGGATCCGCCGGCTGCAATAAGCTTCATAGCATCACGACGGCTGGTTTTGAATTTATTTTCAGGGTTTTTCATTTTTGAAAGTAATTTAAGGAAGTGCTTTTTATTGAATGATGTATTTAACAAATATATTTATAAGTTTTCTAAAGTCCTATTACCCACTTATTACGAAAGTATCCGGAATTGATTCAAGTTCTATTCCCTTTTTGAATCCAGGATTCCCTGAGTACTTTTTCGACTGAGCATTATTCCAGTGCTGACAACTTCCTTATTGGTATTTTCAGGTTTGAAACAGATCTTTACATTATAGCCGGTTTTCCGATTCAATATTGTACCTGCAAATATAAAATAATTAAACTGCCGTATATGTTAACAATTCACGTTCAGTTAATGAACTTATTTTTTTGTACATTTGAATAATACACTATTCTCAATGTTGAATTATCCATTTATCCTCAAATAACAGAATTTATTAATATAAACCTATTTCAGTAAGATGACAAAATCAAACAAGATTAACCGTCGTGAATTCCTCGGTTCAGCAGCCGCTGCTTCCGTGGCATTTACAGTCATTCCCAGACATGTGCTTGGCGGACCAGGCTATGTTGCCCCAAGCGATAAACTCACACTTGGTTATATTGGCTGCGGCACCCAGGGGATGAGAGAGATGACTGAACTTATAAAAAATCCGGCGCTCCAGATCGTGGCTGTCTGTGATCCCAATAAATTCACAACAGATTATGTCGACTGGTCTTTAAATGGAATACGTGATGATATCAGGGATGCTCTGGGCGATAAATCATGGGGAGAAGGAATCAGCGGAATTCCAGGCGGAAGGGACATCGGACAGGAGTTTGTTCAGAAATATTACGGAAAAACAATGCCATCAGGAACATTTAAAGGTTGCAAGTCATATGAAGATTTCCGCGAATTACTTGAAAAAGAAAGCGACATAGCAGCTATTAAAATTATGACCCCTGATCATCTTCATGCGACTGTTGCTGTCGCATCAATGAAAAAAGGTAAGCATGTGGTTACGCATAAGCCAATTGCCAACAGGATGTATGAGGCAAAGCTTACCATAGATACTGCAAGGAAAACCGGTCTGAGCACACATCTTCTGGCATGGAGTAAAAGGCCCGAATATGATGTAATTAAAAAGTGGATCGCAGAGGGACAGATTGGCACACTAAAGGAAATACACAACTGGTCTAACAGACCCGTCTGGCCGCAATGGCAATCAAATCCGACAGATACTCCACCTGTACCGAAAGATTTCAACTGGGATTTATGGCTCGGGCCAGTACCTGGCCGTCCTTATCATCCCAATTACACCCATAATGTCTTCCGCGGCTGGTACGACTTTGGTGCAGGCAGCATTGCAGATATGGGACATTACAGCCTGTTTCCGCTGTTCCTGACTCTTGGTATCAATACTCCTGCATTAAGTGCAGAGTCATACGCCACCACAACACGTACAATAATCAATCATGTTTCAACCAGTGTACATAATGATGTAGCTTTTCCTTTATCATGCATCGTCCGCTTTAAGTTCCCGGCTCAGAAAGAACTGAGTCCTTTTGATCTTTTCTGGTATGACGGAGGCATGAAACCGATGAACCCTGACGAATTACGCTCTGAAGATAAGGAGCTGGCACCTGAAGGACTTATGTTCGTCGGCGATAAAGGGAAGATCATTGGTGATTTCAGAGGTGAAAAACCGGTTTTATATGTTGGCAATAAAAAGATTCTGCCTGAAAAGCCAACCTCTGAATCGGAACGGGAAGACAGGAATGATACCTGGATAAACGCCTTCCGGAATAAAACCCAGTCACCGGGAAGTTTTATTTATGCAGGACCGGTTACCGAGACAATTCTGCTTGGCGCGGTGGCATTGAGAGCTGGAAAAAAAGTCCAGTACAACAGCCAGGAAATGAAAATTACAAACATCCCTGATGCCAATAAATATCTTGTGAGAGAATATCGCAAAGGCTGGGAGCTTTAATCTCAGCTTTAATTGAAAACTACGAAATACCAATGAATAATTAATTCATAGTAATGAAGAATATTACAAGAAGAAATTTTCTCGAAAAATCGGTTGTAGTGGGAGCAGCAGGCATTGTTGCTCCCTCAGTAATCGGGTCATCCCTCACAGGGCCCACGGCCCGTATGATCAAAGATGATATCTCACTCGCCCAATGGGCTCTTGTTGATGAAGTGAAGTCGGGCAAATGGAAAACCCTTGATTTTGCTAAAATAGCAAGGAATGATTTTGGACTGAATGGTATTGAATTTGTAAATACTCTTTTTGAAGTAACCACAGAAGGGTATCTTAAACAGTTAAAGAAAAACGCTGCAGACAATGGTGTTACAATGGTTCTGATAATGGTAGACGATGAGGGCGATGGATGTTCTTCAACCAGGGAAGAACGGCGTCAGTTTGAGATTAATCACCGCAAGTGGATCGATGCTGCACATTACCTTGGATGTCATGCAATCAGGACCAACTGCCGGGGACCGGAGAATGTTTCAAAGGGTGAAGCGCTTAAATGGGCAACGGAGACATATCAGATGATGATGGAATATGCGGTTCCTGCAAAGATCAGTGTACTGATCGAAAATCACGGCGGAGTCTCCAATGATGCTGACTGGATGGTATCGCTTCTGAAGGAGGTTGACAACCTCTATTTCGGAAGTTATCCCGACTGGCGCCGGCCGTCTGATAATTTCGATAATTATGACTATCTGCAGAAAATGCTTCCTTATGCCGGAGGAATGTCTTACCGGAATCAGCCAACAGAGGAGATTACCGCAAAAATGATAAAACTGGCCAGAGACTCAGGATACCGCGGATGGTATGGCATTGAATCTTCAGGCCGCGAAGAGATAAAGAAAGGAATTGAACTCCTTAAAAAATATCTCTATTAAAAAAATGGCGTCAGGGGGCGGGCGACAGGTATCAGGGGAATTTTTATAAATCAATCTCCCCTGTGGCCTGACGCCTGACGCCTGATGCCTGATGCCTGACGCCTATACTTTTTTCAATGCCTCAAGGACTCTTTCCGGTGTAAATGGCATTCTGGTGAGCCGTGCTCCCGTTGCATTAAAAATGGCGTTTCCAACAACTGCCCCGACAGTAATAATTGCTGGTTCTCCCCCACCATGCGGAGGTTCATTTAGCCTTTGAATTATAAAGGTATCTATTTTTGGCAGCCATGAGAACTTTGGAATATCATAGGAATCAAATCCTCTTGTTATTATATTCCCTCCCTCATAGATAATCTCTTCCGTAAGGGTGTATCCGAGTCCCATAGTCATACATCCCTCCATCTGAAGTGTTGCTCCCTGAGGATTAACGCATTGCCCCATATCCTGTGCACAGGCCATACGCAAAACCTTAACCTTACCACTCTTTTTATCAACCTCAACTTCAGCCATCTGAGCCACCAACGAATCAACATCAGTACCTATTGCCATACCAACCCCTCTTCCACCTTTACCTTTACCCGGCTTATATCCGAACATATCAGCAACTTTTTTCAGTACCTCTATCATCTTCTCATCCTTAAGATTCTTAAGACGAAATTCCAGAGGATCAATCCCTGCTGCTGCTGCCATGAGATCTACCTGCATCTCTCTGGCGAAAGTATTTGTGTTGTTGTTGGGAGCACGCCACGGCCCTGTATCAAAGGGATGTATAAGCGGCCCGTTTTCCTTACGGTCGTGATCTGTAAACTTAAGATTGGGGACATCATAAAGAATCTCAGTGCCCCTTGTGCCGCAGTAATATGTATCGTATTCCCAGTATTTTATCAGTCCCTCCTTGTCAATACCAGATTTAATTGTAATTACCCCGGCCGGATGAAAATTATCCTTGAAAAACTCTTCATCACGTGTACACATAACCATCACAGGTTTCCCACTCAGCTTTGCCAGCTTTGCAGCTTCGACAGCCTGATAGTTTGTGCTCTTGCCACCAAAACCTCCGCCGACAAAGGGCACAATTACCCTGACTTTCTCAAGAGGAAGTGCCAATACTCCTGCCAGTTCGTCCTGAAGAGGATAAGGCGTTTGAGTTGATGCCCAGACAGTCATTTTACCTCCTTCAAATTGTGCAAGAGCTGCATGAGTTTCCATAGGTGAATGAGCCAGATATGGATCATGAACAACTGTTTCGAATGTCTTATCGCAAAGTTTTTTTCCTGCCTCAAGATCACCACTTGACGTCTCAACATTTGCATATGAATCCGATTTCAGCATATACTCGAAGACAGTCTTATCATTGACAGGCAATTCATTATAAGTATAATCCGCTTTTATCTTAATGAGCGCTTCATCAGCTTTGTCACGGTTTTCGTGCAGTACAGCTATAAGGTCTCCATCCCTGACCACTTTTGCGCCTTCAACCTTTTCAGCTCCGGATGTATCAACAGTTGTAAGTTTTGCGCCATGCGACGGAGGTCTGAGGATACGGGCAAAAACCATCCCTGGCACTTTCAAGTCGCCTGTAAATTTCGCTTCCCCGGTAACTTTCACTTTTGCATCCATTCGCTGGTAGGATTTACCAACAAACGTATATTTCGTATAGTCTTCAGGAGAAGGTTTTTCTTTGAGGAATCGCTCAATTTTCTTCCCTTTAGCAAGCTCGGCATAAGTGACCGAATTGGCAGGATTAGCAGTATCTGTTATTACACCATCATTCACGGTAAGCTGACTTACCGGCACCTTAAGCTTTTCCGATGCCAGTTCAAGAAGCACCCCTTTCCCTTCTGCTAAAGCAGCCCTCATGGATGGTCCGAATTCCCTGGTAGTAGTTGAACCCCAGGTACCGCCATCCCAGGGACAAAGGTCGGTATCTCCCATCACAAGCTTAATTTTTTCAATCGGAACATTCAGTTCATCAGCCATCATCTGAACCAGTGATGTGATAATTCCCTGACCCATCTCAATTTTTCCGGTAAAGCAGTTTACAGTTCCATCCTCACCTATAAGCAGGAAAGCATTGTAATCCTTTGTGAGATCTCTTTCCAGCGGAGCTGCCAGCGGAGTTCCGTCGCTGGCACACCTTGGCATGAAACAGACAATAATTCCACTTCCTATTAGTTTGAAAAAATCACGCCTCGGCATTCCGCGACGCTTTTTGCCAGTTGCTGAGGCTATATTCACAGTTTCATCTTTTTTCATGATTATTTCCCTCCTTTCATTTCTTTAGCAGCAGTCTCTACAGCCGCAACAATACGAACATGAGCACCGCAACGGCAGAAATTATTTTCCATTCCCTCCTTTATCTGATCTGTATTGGGGGAAGGATTTTTCAGCAGGAGACCTGCAGCATTCATTATCATGCCGGGGGTACAATAACCGCACTGCAAGGCGTCATGTTCGATAAATGCCTTCTGAACAGGATGCAGCTCTCCGTTATTTGCCAGGCCTTCTATGGTAACAACATTTTTACCTTTTACGTCACCAACAGGGATGGTGCATGATCTTACTGCCTCATTGTCAATGAGGACCGTACATGATCCGCAAAATCCCATGCCACAGCCATATTTGGTTCCCGTGAGCCCGAAATGATTGCGCAACACCCACAGGAGTGTTTCGGTGGGATCAATCAGGGCCTCTGTTTTTTTCCCGTTTAACTCAAAACTGATTGTTTCTTGCATAGCTATAATGTTTGATTAATTTCCTCTTTATAATCGTCATATGTATCAAAATCTCTCAAAATACCAGGTTCGCCTGTCTCAACCTCCAGAACATCGGATGAATTGAGGTATATAATAGAACGTAATCCTTCTGAAGGATCAAGACTGTAGATCCGGTCTGAATATTTTTTGTCAAGCAGCAGAGGATGGCCTCTTTTCCCTTTATAAACAGGAATAACAATTCCCTTTCCGGATGTTTTGTATGCATCGATTACCATATTGATAACCGACGGAGTAATAAATGGCTGATCGCCCTGAAAAACCATAGTCGCCGCAGTATCTGAAGGCAGATTTTTAAACCCGCATTGTACAGAGGAAAGCATTCCGTCCATGTAATTACTATTATAGCAATACTTTACATCATATTTCCTGACCAGGTCTATCAAAACTTCCATGCTGGCGCCAAGAACCACTAATATACTATCTGAATCCGATTCTGCAACATTTTCAAGAACTTTTTCAATCATTGTTTTCCCATTAAACTTCAGAAGCATTTTAGGAAATCCCATGCGCTTTGATTCGCCTGCTGCCAGTATTATACTCCGGATCTCACCCATCTGAAAATTAATTTATGCCGTGTGCCGTACATCGTGAGTCGTCTTACCTTTTGCTATTTCTTATCAGAATGAGTTCCGCTGCGATACTTACAGCAATTTCTTCAACTGTCTGTGCCTTGACAGGAAGCCCAACCGGTGCATGGATCTGATCCCACTGTGCATATGTAGCCCATTCGTTTTCTATGAAGTTTATCCTCATAGCAGAAACCTTTTTTTTACTGCCTATCATTCCTATATATGCCAACCCCTTTCCAATGCATGGTCTGAGGGCGGACGCATCATCCTTATGCCCTCTTGTGACGATAACTACATAGGTGTTACCGGCTTTTTTCAGTTCATTGATGGCATCGCCTATATTCCTCACAATAATATGGTCTGCATCAGGGATATTGTCTTTATTTGCAAATTCCTGACGGTCATCAATTACTGTAACCTCGAAATCCAGAAGCATTCCGAAATGTGCCAGTGCCCTGCCGATATGTCCGGCTCCTGCTATTATCAGTTGATCAGGAGGAAAAAAAGGCTGTAGTAAAAACAGGGTGGATGGTTCTTCATCTGCCAAACCCATCGATATTTCGCGGAAACCTGAGGGATTCTTTTCAGAGATCAGCTTTTTGAATTCAGGTTCAATACTTGCTATGAAATCTGCCGGTAAAGATGGTTCGGCAATTTCACTGATCCAGAAACGATCTATAAGTGCTTTTGCCTCTTTTAATCCTGTGATCTCAGTAATCAAAACCCCCGGAATCTGGTTTTTGAGAGACTGGTTCATCTGTTCAAATACCGGCATGAAATTACTGATATTCAGGTCAATAAGAATATCTATCTGTCCACCGCAGATAGCCTCCTCCGTGTTTGATATGTCATTCCCCAGATTGAAATGATGAATTCCTGAATTCCCTGATACAATTGACTCTGCTGCCAGTTTTTGCACTTTCCCTTCTACAATGCCTCCTCCCACGGTGCCGGTAACAAGCCCCATTCCATCAAATAATGCGGAACATCCGGGCTTCTGGGGAGTGGAACCCTGCGTTCTGACAATTGTGGCCAATGCCAGCGGGGAAACGGATGACTGCAGATCAAGAATCTCCAGGTAGATGTTTTTCATTTTTCCCTATTGACTTTTAATACTTTCTGAGAATAACTGAATTATAAATTCTGAATATATTCTGATGTTATTGAACAAATATATTCAAAAATATCTGCAGATTAAAATTTTTCAGGGAGCTAAAAATAAATCATATAAAAATCCTCTTAAGGCATACTTGAATCCGGACTATAAAAATTATCTTTAGGATGTTACTTGCAGAAATCCATTAAAGTTAAGATGGAGTTATCAATATTAAAGGATATTGTAATAATCTTTGCTCTCTCCACCCTGGTGAATCTTATTTTCACAAGGTTCAGGATCCCCACAGTTGTTGGATATTTGCTTACAGGTGTCATCGCCGGACCACATCTGCTTTCACTGGTTTCCGAAGGACATCAGATAGAGCTTTTAGCTGAAATAGGGGTTGTATTGCTGCTCTTCACCATTGGAATGGAGTTCTCTTTGCAACATCTCCTGAAGATCAGAAGAATTGTCTTCCTTGGAGGCTTTATACAGGTAACCGTAACTGCAGGAGTGTTTTTCGTAGCATCACATTTTTTTGGAATGAACTGGCAGGGAGGACTATTTATAGGTTTCCTGGCTGCTCTGAGCAGCTCAGCACTGGTTTTGAAAATTCTCCAGGAACGGTCCGAACTTACTTCAAACTACGGGCGCACTGTTTTGGGTATTCTTATTTTCCAGGACCTTCTGCTCGCTCCTCTCCTCCTGTTAGTCAATCTTCTGGCTGAGAATACATTGGACATACAAAAGGAATTAATTGCGCTTACACTCAAGGTAATTTTCATAATCGGACTTGTCTATGCCGGTAACAAATGGCTGTTGCCTAAACTATTGCACCTTATTGCACTTACAAAGAGTCAGGAGCTCTTCATGATGAGTATATTCCTGATCTGTTTTGCAATCGCCCTGTTTACCTCAAAATTAGGGATGTCACTTGCTTTCGGTGCATTTTTAGCAGGGTTGATGATCTCTGAATCGGAATACAGCTACAATGCTTTCGGAAATTTTCAGCCAGTAAAGGATATATTCGCCAGCTTTTTCTTTGTCTCCATCGGTATGCTGCTTGATATCTCATTCGTTATCGAGAACTATATACTGGTTATTATAAGTGTTGTGCTGATACTCGTGGTAAAAACAATAATTGCAGGAGGTACAGGATTTATTCTGGGGCATACATTGCAGGGTACTATATTGATCGGCCTTGCGCTCAGCCAGGTAGGTGAATTTTCATTTGTCCTGGCTAAAATCGGATTTGATAACTCTATATTGTCAGCTTTCTATTATCATCTCTTCCTTGCAGTTGCAGTCATTACAATGGCTTTTACCCCATTCATATTTTACCTGTCATCACCGATGTTAAAATTACTGCTTAAGCTACCACTTCCCGGGGTTATGATTAACGGATTGTTTCCATTGAAGGAGATTGAAATACCCGATTTCAAGAACCATCTTGTAATCATAGGTAAGGATGCAGCTGCTATAAAACTATCGGCGATGGCAAAACAGAATAATCTCAGGCATATCTCCATAATATTTGACCCTTCAAGAGCCCGCGAAAAAATAAATTGCGGAGATATGGTTGTTTATGGTGATGCTGTCAATGAACCAATTCTGAGAAAAGCCCATGTGGATACAGCTGATATTGTCGTTATTTCAGTGGGCAGTGTCATACCCTCAATAGCTATTATCGATAAAGTAAGGAGGATAAATAAAAACGCCTATATTCTGGCAAGAGGTACTCTTATAAGGAATGTGGAGATGCTATATAAAGCCGGCGCAGACCAGGTGATTCCTGAAAAACTGGAGTTAGCCATTGATCTCTTAAACAGTATCCTCATAAAAAGGCTGATCCCTCAAAAAGAGGTTAACCGTATACTTACACATATCAGGAATACGAATCTGGGTGTATTCAGTGAAAAAGACATTGTTAATCAGCCTTCTGTTCTCGATGAATTTCCGAATATCAGCATACAGGCAGTAAAGGTTGAACGTGGCGCTCGTGCAGATGGAAAATCGATAATTGATATTGACCTGAGAAAAATGACCGGAGTAACCCTCCTGGCAATCAGAAGAGGTTCGGATATTATTGAACATCCTGTACCGGAAACTGTGTTCAAGGGTGACGATATTGCATATTTACTGGGAAATCCTGAACAGATAAATTTTGCTTCCGAATTACTAGTCCGTAAAACCAACTGATGGCAGAGGTGAAATGTTGATATGTTGAAGTGTTGAAATGTTGAAGAGTTGAAATGTTGAAATGTTGAAGAGCTTAATAAGTTACAGAGTTATGACAATGAAAACCCGCTTTTACAGATTTTCCCTACTGTGCGCATCGGCAGTGATATTTCTGATAACATGCACATCTCCTTCCGGCAGGGATATTGTGGTAACAGCTGACAACAGCTGGATTGAAGAACTTACTATTCCGCAGCTCCGGCAGGGATATAAGGATGGAAAATATACTGTTACCCAAATCGTGACAATCTATCTTAACCGCATTAATGATCTGGATAAAAACGGGCCCAAGCTTAATTCTGTAATACAGGTAAATCCAGATGCACTAACTATTGCCGGTGAACTGGACAAGGAACTTTCTGCCGGCAAGTCAAGGGGGCCTCTTCATGGGGTTCCCGTGATCCTGAAGGACAACATCAGCACTAATGACAAGATGCCGAATAGTGCCGGATCAAGAGCTCTGAGAAATTCTTATCCAAAAGATGACAGCTTTGTTGCAAAAAAGCTCAGAGAGGCTGGAGCCGTAATAATTGCAAAATCGAATCTGAGTGAATGGGCGAATTTCCGTTCTTCGATGTCATCCAGCGGATGGAGCGGAGCCGGAGGACAGACAAAAAATCCGTATGTACTCGACCGTAATCCCTGCGGCTCAAGCTCCGGATCAGGAGTAGCTGTCTCAGCCAATCTATGTATGCTAGCCATTGGCACCGAAACCAATGGCTCAATAGTTTGCCCTTCAAACAACAATGGCATTGCAGGAATAAAGCCAACAGTAGGACTCATAAGCCGCTCGGGGATCATACCTATTTCTTTCTCACAGGATACTCCAGGCCCGATGGGAAGAACAGTTCAGGATATTGCTATTGCCCTGGGAACCATGACCGGTATCGATTCAACTGACAGTAAAACAGTGGCTTCCGCGGGCAAATACCTTACCGACTATTCAGAATATCTTATTGCAGATGGAGTAAAAGGTAAACGCATAGGTCTCCAGAGAAAGGCGATGGGCTTCTCTGATAAAGTTGATACTCTGATGGAGAAGGCAGTTAAATGGCTAAAAGCAAATGGAGCAGAGGTGATAGATATTGACTTCCCTAAAGGTGAAGATTATGAGTCTGCTTCATATGATGTTATGGTTTATGAATTCAAAGATGGTCTTAACAAATATCTTGCAGGACTGAAGAGTGATTCACATGTTAGAAATATAGGCGAGCTTATTGAATTCAATAAATCTGACAGCATTGAACTTCTCTATTTTGATCAGAAAATCCTTGAAATGGCAGATAAAAAAGGTGATCTGGAATCGCCTGAATATAAAAAAGCCCTTGCCCTTATGCTAAAAGCAACAAGAGAAGATGGAATTGACAAGGTAATGGGTACAAATAAACTTGATGCTATAATGGCTCCGACAGGTTCTCCGGCATGGAAAACAGATTTAATACTAGGGGATCATTTTGTAGGAGGCAGCTCATCACTGGCAGCAATATCCGGATACCCGGCAATTTCGGTTCCATTGGGCTTCATAGATAACCTTCCGGTTGGGGTAACCTTCTTTGGCAGGGCATGGAGTGAACCGCTCCTTATTCAGATAGCATATAGCTATGAGCAGGGAACAAAGAACAGAAGAAAACCAAAATATATTGTTTCAGACTGATATACAATACATTACAAATAAAATGCTTGCTTTAATACAAGGGCAACCTTTTATTTTTTCTCTTCCTCTTTTGGCTCAGCGCTCATCTTCTCCTTATCATCTTCCACTCTGGAGGCCTTCTTAAATTCCTTCATCCCCTGTCCAATACCTTTCATCAGTTCAGGTATCTTTCTTCCGCCGAAAAGTAAAACAACAACAAGTAAAATTAAAATGATCTCTGTAGCTCCAAGATTTCCCATTGCGATAAGTTTTAAGTAACGGTCAAAGTTATTAATAGTATCATTCAATACCAAATGAAAAAAGTTAATGTTTCTTAAGATTAAAATCTAAGGTAAGTCAATTGAGAATTGTTCGGTTAAGTCTCCATCCTTCGCCGAACATCCAGATATCAATTCTGATAATTATTTATATCTTTATCTGAAGAAATACCTATCTAACCAAATCTGAGATCATGAAATTTCTACTAATCCTTCTACTGGTAATTACAGCAGTATCCTGCAGCAAGAGTGCCGGTGACAACAGTCGTAAAATGGTTGATCCCAATGCCACGGATGAAACCAGAAATCTTTACAAAAACCTTGGAGAACTGGCCCGGGAACACACCCTGTTCGGCCATCAGCACGCAACTGAATATGGCCATGGATGGGCCGGTGATACTGACCGCTCCGATGTAAAATCTGTTACCGGATCGCATCCTGCTGTAATCGGGGTGGATTTCATGGGGTTTACAGGCGGACCGGCAGAGCAGACCAGCAAGTATAAAGACGATTTACGGAAAAATATTGCAGCCACATATGACCGGGGTGGAGTGATTACTGCTTCATGGCATTTCTCAAATCCTGTCTCTGAAGGAGGCTTTTACTGGAATGATTCAATATCGGCACCAGCTGTAAGATTTATTATTCCAGGCGGATCGGCACACGCCATTTATGTGGAAATATTAAAAGACCTTGGAGAATGGGCGAAGAGCGTTAAAGGATCAGATGGCAAACAGGTACCAATTATCTTCCGTCCTTTCCATGAATTTGACGGCGGCTGGTTCTGGTGGGGTAAACCACACTGTACAACTGAAGAGTTCAAGTCGTTATGGCAGTTTACGGTGTCCTACCTGAGAGACAGTGCAGGGGTGCATAATTTTATTTATGCATTTTCTCCTGATATCAAGTTCAATACCACAGAGGAATACCTGGAACGCTATCCTGGTGATGAATGGGTTGATATGGTAGGAGTGGATAATTATTCAGAAATGGGACGTGATAAATATGATATCACAGGAGCAGCCAATAAGCTGAAAATAGTTTCTGATTATGCCATGAAGACGGGTAAACTGGCTGCTTTTACAGAAACAGGACTTGAATCAATACCCAATCCTGGCTGGTGGACAGAAACACTGCTAAAAACTATGCTGATGCATAAAATGCAGCTCTGCTATGTTCTTGTATGGAGAAACGATGCAAGCAGCCCTACTCATTTTTATGCACCTTTCCCGGGACAGGTGAGTGTGCCTGATTTTATGAAATTCTATAATGATCCGTATACTTTATTCGAAAAGGATCTTAAGGATATATACAAATAAGGTTCATGTAAAGGTTTGCCCTGAATGTTTAGCGAAATCCTGTAAAATGCTAAGCGTGGAACATACTAGATCTGAAGTATTCCCCAGGCTAGCAGTATCAATGCACCTACCACAACCCAGCTTAAAAGGAATCCTCCAATATCTTCACGATAACGGCTGAAGAAATTGGTCCATCTTTTTTTATGGAGCCATCCGGGAAGGTCCAGAAGAAGAAGGTCGTCTCCTGTTTCTGAAGCAAGTGGCTTTTTCCCGTCACCATCGGTATGTTTAGCATCCGATTTTCTTCTCATATTATCAAAGAAAGCATCATTTTTCTCTTTGTCTTCAGGTTTAGTCAGTACGCTTACAAGCCAGAACACAAAGAAACCTGAAAGCATAGCCAGACCGAAAGGAGCAGGTGTCCATTTATAGACAAGCATTAACTCACCGGTGGAAATAAAATTTGTCAGAAAATAGGTTAATAATGATATGGCCAATGCTGATGCTGCACCATATCTGTTTGCTCTTTTCCAGATAATACCTCCCAGAAAGATTATACCCATAAATGCCGCCAGCGTTTCAGTAAAGAGAAAGGCATGCAATACATTCTTGATGCTCATAGCAAAAAAAACTGCCAGCACTGACAAACCGAGTCCTGATACCTGACCCATCTTCATCAACCGCCTATCCTCAGCCGCCGGATTGATATATTTCTTATAAAAATTCTGGGTAAAAAGGGCACCGGTATTGACCATGAAATTTGAACAAGCTGCCATATTTGCTGCAACAATTGCTGACAGCATTAACCCAACCAGTCCCGGAACAAGAAGGACGCTGCAGGCATATCCGAAAGCCATCTCCGGATCCGGAAGTGATACTCCTTTCTTAATCACAAGCGCTGCCACAACTAATCCTGTTAGGGCCCATCCAATAGTAACCAGCCGTTTAACCATCGATCCGAATGTCTGACCTATACGTCCGGCTCTCTCAGTATCACCTGTTGCGCACATTGAGATCATATGAGGCTGAGCGGTTATTCCTACAATTCCGTTGACAGCCAGCATGGCTATTGTGAATGCATCAATGCCACTGGCAGAGTTAAAGAGGTCAAAGAAATGGTCAGGAAGAACAGCCCTCATTCCGGAAAACCCGCCAATCTGCTTTAATCCAAGTGGTATTAATAAAATAGAGAGAGTAATAATAAGAAATGACTGGATGAAATCTGTGTATGCGGCAGCTATAAGTCCACCTGCATAACTATAAATGATAAATGCCACTGTCATGGTAAGAACAACCATATCCGGAGATATTAAATTCCCTGAAGCCACTGATATCACTTTCGCTGCACCCTGCATCATCACACCCATATTGAATACGAAGTAGCAAACGGCAAATATTGAATATGTAAGTCCCATTTTGCTGCCATACCTGTCTTCAATTATCTCACCGATAGTTGTCCTTTCACTACGCCTGTAAAAAGGTGCAATAAGCCAGTAGAAAGGAGTGATCAGCATATTTTTCCACTGGTACCAGATTGTAGCAAAACCCTGGCTGAAGGTTGCTCCTGTCTGAGCCACAGGCATCTCAGCGTGGGTGCCGACACCAAATGCCTGGCCGATCATAATATACCATTTGAACTTCCGCTCGCCCCTGAAAAATGCATCACTGGTCTTTGTCCTATGAGCCATCCATAAGCCAAAAGCTGTGATTGAGATGAAATAACCGAACAGTACTATATAATCTATGGGGCTCATGTGGGATGGAGGTTTGAGGCGTCAGGCATCAGGGGTGAGGCGTGAGACATTTGGTTATTATTGGAAGAATATAGTACTTAACTTAAAAAAACATTAATTGTCAACGGATAAATATAGTAATTTATCCAATTAATGCTTATCCCTGAAATACAAGTTCCCCATTGAGATAGGTTTTTCTGATCTTAAGATGATCTCCATCCATTTCAAACATGATCAGATCAGCTCTTTTTCCAGCTGACAGACTTCCCCTGTCAGTCAGTCCATAAACCCTCGCAACATTACCCGATGCCATATTAATTGCATCTTTCATGGAACAGCCGGTATATTTCATCATGTTACCCACACCGGTTTTTAAGGGAAAAGAGGCTCCTGCAAGGCAGTTCATGGCTATATTTTTCAGCATGCCTTCCTCTGTAAGTATAACCTCACTTTCCAGAAAAGTATATTTCCCCGGAGCCATTCCGGCCAGGTAAATTACATCCGAGGTGAGAATTAGCTTATCCGGACCTTTTACTTTATAGAACACTTTAAGTTCTTCGGGAATCAGATGAAACCCGTCAGCTATTATTGTTGAAGTAAGATTTTCATTTGCCAGCTGAGGCCAGATAGGATTATTATGACGGTGAATGAGATTGGCACAGCCGTTTCCGAGATGGGTCGATATACTTACTCCTGCTTCCACAGCCTTGCGGATATCCTCTGCAGATGAATTTGTATGACCCATGGCAACAGTAATACCGTTAAGTTTACATAACCTTATAAACTCAGTACATCCCTCCAGCTCGGGAGCGACAGTGACCTGGATAATCTTCCCTCCTGCAGCTTTCTGATACAGGGTGAATTCATCCCAGGAAGGCTTCCTTATATGCTGCACAGGATGACAGCCCCGGTATCCTTCATCGGGTGAGATATAAGGCCCTTCGAGATGAAATCCGGGAACAGATCCTGACAGCCTCTCATCTTTGTTTAATGCTTCATGAAGAATTCCGAAATTTTTAATAAGGTTTTCATGGCTGCCGGTAATCAATGTCGGCAGAAAAGTTGTAACGCCATCTCTGTTTATAGCCTTTCCTGCCTCTATCACACCATCCGCAGAAAGATCATTTCCTGAGAAATCGATACTTGCATACCCGTTTATCTGATTATCTGTCAATCCGGGAGCAATGATCAGATCCGTGAAATCTAATCCGGTCCTGGCTGTTTCAATAACAGAGACGATTCGTCCATCCTTAATTTCTATTTTGACTGGCTGACCGGTGGCATAATGAATTCCGCCAACAATAGAATCAGGTTTTTCTTTTTTTGCCATTAACAAAGACGATTTAGCCTTTGTGTCCTTTGTGAGACCCTTCGTGTCCTTCGTGTTTATTTTTTTTAACACGAAGGTCGCAAAGGATTTCACAAAGGTTCACAAAGGATTTTTCAACATAGAATTAAAACAACAGCTCAAATGTAACGAATTAGGAATATATTTTATCTGTTTAAATGTATTTCATGATCTTAAGGTTCTTTAACATTTGACAATTTCCACCTTATACTATTTTTCCTATATTGCGCCAAAATTTTTTACTTCAAATGCTCAGAGCCCGTTTTTTCCTGCTTTCAATAATCCCTCTGTTATATACTGCATTACTTTTTGGTGAATCAAAAGGAATAAACCGGGAAAAATACCGCATTGGGATTTCGAGGACAGATGCAATCATAAATATAGATGGAGTTCTTGATGAACCAATCTGGTCTGCGACAGAGACAGCAACTCATTTCCAGCGAGTTCAGCCAACCGATACCGGTTTTGCAATTTCACAGACCGAAGTGAGGCTGACATATACTGAATCGACCCTTTATATGGCAATCACCTGCTATGATTCCACTCCCGGCAAGCGCCCTGTTGAATCACTGAGGCGCGATTTCAACTTTGGCAAAAACGATAATTTTCTTGTTTTCATTGATACCTACAATGATCAGACAAATGGATTTTCATTCGGTGTTTCAGCCGCAGGGGCACAATGGGATGGCGTTCAGGCAAATGGAGGATTAGTGAATCTGGACTGGGATATCAAATGGAAATCAGCTGTTAGAAATTATAAAGACCGCTGGGTAGCGGAGTTTGCAATTCCTTTTCGCAGTATAAGATATCACGGAGGAGAACCGGAGTGGGGCATTAATTTCAGCAGGCTGGACCTTAAAACAAATGAAAAATCAAGCTGGGCTCCGATGCCAAGGCAGTTCGCCACAGCCAACCTTGCATATACAGGTTCACTTCTATGGGATAAGCCGCTGCCTTCATCAAGCGGACCCAGGATTTCACTAATACCCTATGTATCCGGCAAGGCAACACAGGACAAGGAGGCCGGGACAGATATCCAACCCAGAGTCAATGCCGGTGTGGATGCAAAAGTAATCCTGTCAACATCAATGAATCTTGACCTTACTGTTAATCCTGATTATTCACAGGTTGAGGTTGACAGGCAGGTGACCAACCTTGACAGGTTTGAACTTTTCTTCCCTGAGAAGAGGCAGTTTTACCTTGAGAACAGCGACCTATTCGCTAACCTTGGAACTGAAAATCTCAGACCCTTTTTCTCGAGGCGTATCGGACTTAACTCTCCTGTTGTGGCAGGGGCACGGCTTAGCGGAAAGATCGGAAATAACTGGAGGATCGGATTGATGGATATGCAGACCAGGGAAGAAGATGAAATACCTGCAAGTAACTTTACCGTGGCTGCCCTTCAGCGCAAAGTTTTCAGAAGGTCGAGTATCTCTGCCTTTCTTGTAAATAAACAGGTAACGAATGCAAATAGTGACACCACATTCACTGGTCTCGATTTTAACCGCGTGGCAGGGTTGGAATTTAACCTTGCAAGCGCCGATAACAGATGGACAGGTAAAACATTTTATCATCAGGCATTTTATCCCGGTGCCAATGGAGATGCTGCGGCAGCTGCAGCGAATATAATGTATTCAACACAGTATCTGACTGCAACAATAAACCAGTCATGGGTAGGCGCCGACTATGTAGCTGAAGTGGGATATATCAGAAGAAAAGGCTATTACGAAATTAATCCGATACTTCAGTACAAATTTTTCCCGGCCGCCAGCAAGATTGCAAATCACGGACCGGGTATAAAACTGGATCTTCTTACAGATCCTGCCTTTAAGATAACTGACAGGGATGCCACTGTTTTTTACCAGGCTGAATGGATGAATAAAAGCGTTGCCCAGATAAATGTAAAATCCACTTATGTTTTACTGCAGGCGCCTTTTGATCCTACCAACTCAGGAGGTGTTCCATTACCTGCAGGAGAGGTGTTTGACTGGAAAGATGTGGGCGCATCCTTTACTTCAGATATAAGGAGGCCATTCAACTTACTCCTCGCCGGACGTTATGGAGGATATTACAACGGCACAGGATGGACAGTGAACGGGGAATTAAACTACCGTGTTCAACCCTATGGAAGCATTGGTATCGTTTCATCTTACAATAATATTGAACTGCCCGATCCCTACAGCAGTGCAAGATTCCTGCTTGTCGGACCAAGACTGGATTTCACTTTTACCGATAAGATATTTTTCACAAGTCTCCTCCAGTACAATGACCAGATCGACAACATTAATCTCAATCTCCGCTTCCAGTGGCGATTTGCACCTGTATCTGACCTGTTTATCGTTTATACCGAAAACTCATTCCCTCAGGATCATGAAATTAAGAACCGCGGACTGGTTCTGAAAATATCGTACTGGTTTAATTGAGGAATATTTGTTTTCTATGTAGGGACACGCCATGGCGTGTCCCTACACGTATATTATGATGACATTGTAGGGTCATGCCATGGCATGACCCTACTAAGGAATTAAAATATTATTTTATCCGAAAATCCAGCAGTGGTTTGTCTTCAAGGTAGGCAACAAGATTATCGTTTTTTTTAAGCTGTCCGACTCCGGATGGTGTGCCTGTGAATATCAGGTCGCCTGTCTTAAGGGTAAAGAACCTTGATACATATTCAATTATCTCATTGATACTGAATATCATATCTGAGGTGTTACTCTTCTGGACGACTTTTTCATTTATCTCAAGCCTGAAATCGATATCTCCCATATCGCTGAATGTCTTTACCGGAATAAATGTGCCGACCGGAGCTGCCCCGTCAAAACATTTTGATAATTCCCATGGGTATCCTGCAGCTGACTGCCGGCTCTGAATATCACGGGCAGTAATGTCAATACCCAGGGTAACCTCATCGAAATAGCGGGGTGCAAACTTTGAGGCAATGCTTTTCCCGAGTTTGCTGATCTTAACAACAACCTCCACTTCATAATGAATATTCTCTGAGAAACCGGGAAGAAAGAAGGGCTTATTGTTCTTAAGGAGAGATGAATCGGGCTTAAGGAAGACCACAGGTTCTGTCGGGAGTTTCCATCCCATTTCCAGAGCATGCTGGCGGTAGTTAAGTCCGATACAGATGATCTTCATTTTAACCCTGGATTTTTCCGAAAGATCTTAATTTGATTTCTGTCAGAACTTTTTTTGTGTAGAGAGGAAAATCACCATTCATCATCCAGGAGTAGTAGGAAGGCTCCTCCTTAAAAACCAGTTCCACAGCTTTTCCCTTATGTTTTCCGAAGTTGAATACTTCAATTCCTTTTTCATCAAGTATTATCCTGCCGGCGAAATCAACAATGCTGTTGTATGAACTGTAATCTGCGAGCTTCTCAACATCATTTTCCAGATCCTTATACCTATCCAGCTGTGACTTTAAGAACCTCGTAAGTGGCTGCAGTATCAGCCTTTGAGCCATGGGCTCCTACAAGGTCTTTTTTGCAGTAGAACTGGTAAGCCGCAGCAAGTGTTCGTTGTTCTTTTTTATGGAAGATAACCTGGACATCCACGTACCTGCGCTTCCTGAAATTAAAATCGATATTAACCCTGAGGAATTCCTCGGCCATTACCGGGATATCAAATTTAACAGCATTGTATCCGGCAAGGTCGCATCCCTCAAGGAAAGAGGCCAGATTTTTAGCTATTTCCCTGAATGAGGGCGAGTTTGCAACATCTTCATCAGTAATCCCGTGTATAGCTGTTGATTTGGGAGGGATAGGCATCTCAGGATTTACCCTTGTGCTCAACCACTCCTCTTTTCCATTGGGAGTTATCTTCAGAACTGAAATTTCGACAATACGGTCAACGGCAACGTTGATACCTGTTGTTTCAAGATCCAGAAAAGCTATTGGACGTTTAATATTCAGATCCAAGGGTCAGGCATTTATCATCATTGGCATAAGGAGCATAAGCAGATCTTCCGATTCATTCTCGGTAACTGCGGGAAGAAACAACCCAGCTCTTGTAGGGTCAGCGAGTTCAATCATAACATCCTGAGACGCGATGTTTGCTAATATCTCCAAAAGGAAAACCGATTTGAACCCAATCTCAATTTCTTCCCCTTCATACTGACATTTGATCCTCTCATATGCAGATATTGAAAAATCTATATCCTGTGCTGATACCATTACCTGGTTGCCTTTCATCTGAAGTTTCACAAGATTGCTCGCCTGATTTGAAAATACGGAAACTCTCTTCAGAGTATTATAAAACTCCACCCTGTCGATAGTGATCTTACGCGGATTATTCTTAGGAATTACTGAATTATAATTGGGATAATTTCCCTCCACAAGACGGCAAACAACTTTATAATTGCTCAGATTAAAGAATGCATTTTTGTCATCAAACTCCACTGTGACTGCTCCTTCCTCCCGCGGCAGGATATTCTTCAGAAGAGAAGCCGGTTTCTTAGGCAGGATGAATGAAGAGATATCATCAGCCTGCGCGTCGGTACGCTGATAACGCACAAGTTTATGGGCATCCGATGCTACAAAAGTAATCCTGTCGGTGGATGCTTCGATAAAGATACCACCCATTACAGGACGCAATTCATCATCGGCAGTGGCAAAGAGAGTCCTGGTAATTCCGGCAAGCATAACATCCGCATTCAGAACGAATGAAAATTTCTTCTCCTTTTTAATAGCCGGCAATGCAGGGAAATCAATACCATTCTGCCCGACAACATTAAATTTACCATTCTCGGAGCTGATAACCACTGCCATTGTTGACATATTGATATCAAATGTGAGCGGCTGAACCGAAAACTCCTTGAGTGTATCCAGTAATATCCTTGCAGGCAGGGCAATTGTTCCGTCTCCGTCAGTATTTTCAAGTTTCATCCGTGTTATAAGGGTCGATTCAAGATCTGATGCAGTTATTTCAAGATCGTTGCCGGAAAGATTAAAAAGAAAATTATCAAGTATGGGAAGTGTATTCTTTGAACTGATTACCCTGCTTATGGCTTGCAGGTGACCTAGAAGTTCCGAACTGGATACTACAAATTTCATATCGGTGCCGTTTTAAATTTATTGTTAGAATTATATATTTTACTATTTGAGTCAAAATGAATCAATTGAATCACATTATGGATGGAATTCTCATTTACCAATATTACAAAAAAAAACTATTAACAGAAAAAAATTATTCCGGAAAGAAATAAGACCTCTTCTTCAGCAGCGGGTCAATATCGAAATACCTCATGACAAAAAAATAATCACCGGATTGTGTCCTGCCAAGTAATTTGTCACTGTCTTTTTTCTTGTCTCCCTGTTCTTCCATCATTTTTTCCCATAAGGTAAGAATTGTCGTTCTTCCTGCAGGCGTGGTTACTGTAATCCTGTACAGAGGTTGCTGAGCTTCAACCATTTCTTTGGCTTTATCTCCCATATCGAGTGCCCATTTTTCAAATGGGATCCAGGCAAAATATGAGAGATACCGTAATACAAGTGTAGAATCAAATCCGGTCAGTTCCCTTTTCAAATCCGAAAGAACAAGATGATGATCCCTGGAGGTTATAGAGAATGAGGCCGACGTATCTGCAATATTTTCCAGCTTTACTGATTCAATTTCCGAAGGGAGTAAGTTGAAAACCGTGTATGGTTGCCAGAACAATTCACTGGGCGTAAATGCAGAACCTATATCTCCATCATATCCTGGCACATAAACTATGAAAGGCTTTGCCCTTTCTCCCATTTTCATTATATTTCCATAACTGTTTGACGATGTTTTATAAACCAGGTAACTCTTTATGAGTTTTCTGCCTTCGTATACCTTAATTTTTACAGGTATTATTCCCTTATCAGTGATCTCCGATTTAAACAACTCTGAAGACACGGGTGATTTAATCTTTACCTCACGCAGGATCCTCAGAATAAATTGCATCCCGCTTTTCCTGGCCTCAGCTTTTTCATTGATAACCCAGCTTTCGCTATTTTTCTGCAACGACAACTTTTTCCCTTCCTCCGAGAATTCGATCCTGGTAATCTCCTGCCCTGGTTCTGTTGCAAATGAACTGTTACCTTCCCCAAAAGGAAGCCTGTTTCGGAATAATGTCAGCACAACAATCACGGCTGCTATTGCTATCAGCACTCCCCTTATGATTAATTTGTACATTATCAGACTTTTGTATAATTTCTTTTTTTGAAGTAGTTAAATATAAATCCGGCCAGGATTACCAACACAGCAGGGCCAAGAACATTAATCATCTGCCACTCTGTCTTTTCTGACTTCACTTTCATTTTGTTCAGGAGCCTCATTTTCAGCTCTCTCGATCTGAGTCCCATTATACCATGATCATCTACCAGATAATTAAGGCAATTGATAAGGAAGTCTCTGTTCCCAAACATCTGACCTGTATATTTATCCTGGCCCAATGGCAGCGGTGTCTCTTCAACCCCTGTTCGTCTTACTTCATTCCTGATAATATCTGCATCGGCTATTACGATAAGCCTTGTTTTCCTGCTTTTGCTTCTTATTTTAAAATTCTTATCATCGGTCAGGTTGCTGACTGTCCTGTTCCTGAAAACTGAAGGAAACACTCCCTCAAGAAGGACTGCAACCGGAAGGCCTGATTTATTGAAGTCTTTCTCATCAGGGGTTAATTCGGCCTCTTTTAAACTTACAATAAGAGGCGGCGAAAGTGTCCGGCTATTCTTTGAGGTTGAGAGAAGAACCGTCTTCTTAATAGCTGTATCGAGGCCTACAGTATCAATATAATTCGTGAATTCTCCTTTTACCCTGTTCAGATTTCGTGTAACCGGATGATTGGCAGATGGAATCAGCAAGGGATAATATACCCATGGTGCAGGGACAATCTGCTGGTTTGTGCTGCCGGTACCTATCTTCAGCCTTATAATCATACATTCCAGATCCTGCACTATGGCAGGATTGACTCTTGCACCGTACATGAAAATCTGATCCTCAATGTTCAATGGCCGGTAAAGTCCAACTGTTTCACCGAATATCAGACTGTCAGCGTTTACTGCCACCTCGTCGAAAAGCCAGATAACCTTGCCTCCGTTCATGATATACTGATCAAGGACAAGCTTGTCTGATTCATTAAACTCCTTTTCCGGACCGGCAATTATTACTGCTGCGTAATCGTCGAGTATTCCTGGTTTGCCACCTATGATTCCCCTGTCAATCGTAAAGAACTTTGCCAGGTTTAAAGTAAGATCTGCTGTTTCAATTTCAGGTATCTCATCATGACCTTCTATGAAAGCAATTTTATAAACTGTATCTGAGCTCAGAGTGGCAATATTCTGAATCAATTCATATTCGAGTCCTTCAACGGAATGCAGGATATTTTGTTCATATGACAGAGAGGGATTGTTCTTTAAAAAATTGACAGGAACTTCAACTCCATTGCAGTTTATCAGCATTCCCGGGAAAATAATCTTTTGTGTCGATCCGCCCTCGGCATCACCTGCCTGGATATTGATTGGGTTTAATCCTTTATTTATGAGAGACTGATAGCTTGCCTGCCTTTGTTTGGCATCCCTCCCTTCTGACGGATTTATGAATTCATAATCTATCTTCTTCCCGGATGCTATTCTGAATTCATCGAGCATCTCCCTTACGGATCTTTTCAGCTTTTTCAAGGGAATTGGCATTTCGCCGTCAAGACAAACCTGCACAAAAACATCATTTTTTATACCTGACAATACCCTTCGTGAAGGGTCAGAAAGAGTGAATCTTTTGTCTTCAGTCAGATCAAGCCTGAGCCTTACAAATGAGCTGACTGTTGCCAGCAGAATTATTCCGGCCACTGCACTTATGAATTGAAGCCAGCTCCTTAATCTGATATTTGAGGAAGATTTGTCTGTCATGGATTACTTTATTTTTCTCCATTTACGCGATAACAGAACAAGTCTGGTTGCCTCATTAAAGATCAGGGCGACCGATATAAAATATACGGCATCTTTAATGTCAATCACTCCCCTGCTGACAGATTTATAATGCTCGTTGATTCCAAGATTTAAAACTAATTCATCCATTTTTTTAAATCCGGGCAGATAGGCAAACGAGTCAAAACCCATAAAAAGAAAGAAACAGATAAGAACAGCCAGGATAAATGCTACAACCTGGTTCTCAGTAACAGAAGAGGCAAAAATACCTGCAGAAGCATAAACTGATGCCAGGAAAAAGAGACCGATGAAGGCGCCCAGTGTTCCCCCCCTGTCAAGATTGCCCGGCGACTCTCCAAGCATATAAACAGAAATATAATATATCAGGCCGGGAATAAGGGCCAGCAGAACAAGTATTATGGAAGCCAGGAATTTACCCCAGACAATACCTCTTTCCGTAATGGGTCTGGAGTATATCAGTTCAATTGTACCTAGTCTTTTTTCCTCAGCTATCATCTTCATTGTTACGGCAGGCACAAGGAAGAGAAAAACCCAGGGTGACAGTAAAAACAGGGTGTCAAGCCCGGCATATCCGGTGTCAAAAATATTCCACTCTCCTGGAAAAACCCACATGAACAGGCTGTTGATAAGCAGGAAAACAAGAATTACCACATACCCGGTAAGACTGCTGAAAAATCCGCTTATCTCCTTTTTGAATATTGCTAACATATGTTATATCTTAACACTTCTAATTATTAACAGATATGTATTTTTACTAAACTTTATACTCCACAGCCCTGAGACTTTATGCCCCCCTGCCCCCCTGAAGGGGGGTTGAAATCCATCGCTGTACGTAGCCCTTTTTGAAGCAGGCGGTGGCAAAAATCCCAAAATCTTACGGTGTTTTTGCAGTTGTATCACTGTCCAAAATTAGTGCATTTTTAATATCGGCTAATATAACATCAGAATAATAAAAATCTAATATCTGCCGGCAGTTTTTTCCCTCTTTTGCCATCTCCATTGCTCCCTCCTGGCATAGTCCGACACCATGACCATAGCCTCTTCCTTTAAGGATAACAGAATCACCTTCAGCATAAACTGAAAAAAAAGTTGACCTCAGATTCAATTCTGCCCTTATTGTACTTAACGGAACACTGAATGATCCTGTACGGTAATAATACTCCCGGGTTTTCTGTATAAAAGTAAAACCTGCAGGATTATCTGTTTTGCCTTCATACCCTGAGTTCCTCAATAATCCGATCCACTCTTTTAGGCTAAGCCGTTTTTCCCAGGTGGCACTATTTGAAGTAATACAATATGGATCCACAACACTTTTGAGATATGGCAGACTTGTCAGCCATACATTTTCAGGACCTGAAGTCTCACCTCCGCAATTTGAATGAAAAGGGGATATGATAAGAATGCTGTCGCGATCAAGTATAACCAACCCCTTCGTTTCAACAGCTGACCTGTTGATAACTGAGTCTGCTGACAATCCCTTAAAGGCCTGGCAATGTGTATTGTCACAAACATTGTACCTGTCAGATAGATGCTTGTCGAAATACCGGTACATATATGTCCGTGCGAGTATGGCCTGGGTCTTGATATACTCCTTATACCTGCCGCTTCCACCTTCTGCTTTTACGACACCGGCTATATAGCTTTCTACATTACATTTGTTTATCATGACAATAGTACCCAGATCAGGGTAACACAGAAGGTCTCCCGAATAAAACTGTCTGACAGGAATACCATCATTTATCCTCAGTGAAAAGAAATCATTTCCTGTTTTCCCTAAAAGAAGAAGCGAATCACAAGTGAACCCCTTCTTATCGCCTGCTTTTACCGCCAGCTTTCCATTGAACCTGGTTATCAAAACAGTTTCATTTTTTTTCACAGTGAGGCTCTCCCCGTTATACGTTATTAATTCATACCTGCCGCTGGTGACTGAGAACAGGGCTGATTCGGGAGTCTGTGATGAAAACAGCCTGATCCTTACCTGCCCTTGCATAAACAGAACGAAAAGAACATCAAAAAAAAGAATAAGGATCAGCTTTTTGTACATTAATGGAACAAGTATTTTTAACAATAATTAAGGCCTGTTGTTTTTTAACCACTGAGTTACACAGAGTTTTAAACGGTGTTTCACGGAGTTTATGAAAGATTCCAAACAGTGTCACTCCGTGTCAAACTCAGTGACACTCCGTGTTTAAATTCTTTATACCAATATTTCATTCCCCTCATTACTTCTTTTCAGTTCCTCAACCATTTCCTGAGCTATCCTTCCCGATGCCCCGGCAGTCCCGAGCTTTATCTTCAGCGCCTCATAATCGGAAATGATTTTATCCCTTTTGTTCCCTCCCCGCAGAATTGCTTTAAGCTCTGTTTTCAAGTTCTTCTCATTCAGGTCATACTGGACCAGTTCTTTAATAACTTCCATCCCCATAATGAGATTCACCAGTGAAATATATTTTACTTTTACTACCATCCAGGCAATAACCATTGAGAAGAAATCACCCTTATAGCAGACAACCTGGGGTGTACCAAGAAGAGCAGCCTCGAGGGTGGCAGTCCCCGAAGTAACAAGGGCAGCCTCTGATATATGCAAAATCTCATAAGTTTTATTCTTTACCAGCATCACAGCACTGTCTCCGATGATCTTTCTGTAGAATTCATCAGGAATATTTTTTACACCTGCAAGAATAAACCGGCAAGCGGGAAAATGGCTGACCATTTTTAACATTTGCGGCAGTACGTATTCAATTTCATGTCTGCGGCTTCCGGCAAGCAATGCTATTACAGGCTGCTCCTTTATTCCGATCGATCTGAAGATCTCACCTTTCTCCGGGAATGAAGCATTTCGTTTTTCAGTCTCATCCACAAGCGGATTCCCGTAATACTCTACAGCAATACCATGTTTTTTGTAGAACTCCTCCTCAAAAGGGAAAATAATAAACATCCTGTCGATGTATTCTCTTATCTTCTTCACTCTTCCTTCATTCCATGCCCAAAGCTTTGGCGAGATATAATAGAAGGTCCTGAAACCAGATGTTTTTGCAAATTCTGCAATCCTGAGGTTAAATCCGGGGTAATCAATAAAAATCACAACATCAGGATTGAATTCAAGAATCTGTTTTTTACATAGATCCAAATTCTTACTTATAGCCCCAAGGTTCTTTACAACCGCCACAAATCCCATAAAGGCCAGTTTCCTGTAATGGTTCAATAATTTTGCCCCGGCCTCTTCCATCAGATCACCTCCCCAGCAAAAAATTTCTGCATTTTTATCAGCGGAATGAATACCCCTGACAAGGTTTGAGCCATGAAGGTCTCCCGATTGTTCTCCTGCAATAATAAAATACTTCATGTCAGGAATTTTACAGCAAAAACAATGATTGCCCAGATAATAGTTATGGCCAGCATTCCCCTTGCAGCCCTCAGCATATCGAATCTGTTAAATATCAGAAAAACAAAAATATTAGGGAAGACACACAAGGTAATTGAATGTGTAATAATATTGGAATCTTTCAGTCTGGAGAGGTATGAACCAAGTGAGATATCACCGGATGAGAAAAGGAATACTAATAATCCAATAACAAATGGTAAAATTAATCCGCTTATCAGACCTGTTATCAGCCTGTCATATTTCTCCGGAATTGTCATTTCTTAAACCTGAGTTTAAGTTCATCCAGATACCAGTGCGCTGTCATATCGACACTAACGGGAACAACCGACACAAAATTGTTTGCAATTGCCCATTCATCAGTATCTGAGGCATCCGGTTCATGATTCAGAAATACACCCGTCAGCCAGTAATAAGTCTTTCCCATTGGGTCTTTCCTCTTCTCGAATTCCTCCTTCCAGTTTCCTTTTGCCTGACGGCATATTCTAATTCCCTTTATCTCTTTACTGTTGGCAACCGGGATATTAACATTCAGGCATACTCCGGGAGGTAGCGGCTCTTTTGCAACTTTCCTCATCACCTGCCTTATGTACTTTCTGCATATTGAAAAATCCGCAGAAGGTGAAAAGTTATTAAGGGAGAAGCCTACAGAGCTGATACCATATAGGCAACCTTCAATTGCCGCAGCCATGGTTCCCGAATAGAGTATGCTTACCGAGGCATTGGCCCCATGGTTTATGCCTGAGACAACCCAGTCCGGAGTTCTTTCCAGCAACTGATTGATAGCAAGCTTAACACTATCAGTAGGTGTTCCGTTACAAGCATAGATACGGTGCTTTTCATTCTCCTCAAGCAATTTTACCCGCAATGGAGTCTTAACAGTAAGCGCCTGTGACATACCTGACATACTCTCTGTTGTAGATATGAGAAACACCTTACCAAATTCTTCCATTACCCCGAGAAGTGTTTTCAATCCGGCAGCATACAAACCATCATCATTTGTGAGTAAAATCAGCCTGTCATCTTTTTCAATTACCATATTATGCCTGTTTGAGCTACAAATATAGACAAATTTGGTGCTGATTTATCAAAGTCATACCATAGTCATAATTCAAAAATCCTTACTTTTGCATCCATTATGCAATATTTTTAGACCAAATAAAATGAAGATCTCATATAACTGGATTAAGGATTACTTAAAGATCGACCTGGAGCCTTCCCGGGTGGCGGAGATATTGACGGGTATCGGACTAGAGATAGAAGCTATGGACGAGTGGGTTTCAGTAAAGGGAGGTCTTGAAGGTGTTGTAATAGGCGAAGTTCTAACCTGTAAAAAACACCCGGATGCTGATAAACTTTCTGTTACAACCGTTGATATCGGAGCAGACCAACCTGTTCAGATAGTGTGCGGAGCGCCGAATGTTGCAGCAGGTCAGAAGGTTCCTGTAGCCACAATAGGCACAATGGTATACAAGGGAGATGAAAGCCTGGAGATAAAAAAATCAAAAATAAGGGGTGAATTATCGGAGGGTATGATCTGTGCAGAAGATGAACTCGGACTGGGGAATTCCCATGAAGGCATCATGGTGCTTGACAGTAACGCAAAACCCGGAACACCTGCAAAAAACTATTTTAATGTTGTCAGGGATGTTGTTTTTGAAATAGGACTGACCCCGAACAGGATAGACAGCGGCTCACATTACGGTGTGGCAAGAGATCTGGCAGCCTACCTGAATCTCAATGAAAATTTCGCCGCAAATGCAGTTCTGCCATCCTTATCAGGATTTAAACCAGATAATAATGACAATCCGTATGAAGTAATTATTGAAAATACAACAGATTGTCCAAGGTATTCGGGAATAACAATAAGCGGCATAACAGTCGGAGAATCACCCGAATGGCTTAAGAACAGACTAAAGGCAGTTGGTCTTAATCCAATAAATAATGTCGTTGATATCACAAATTTTGTCCAGCATGAAATCGGACAACCACTTCACGCCTTTGATGCAGATAAGATTACAAACAAAAAGGTAATTATCAGAAATCTGCCTGATAAAAGCAAGTTCATAACCCTTGACAATAATGAAAGAAGCCTCTCCTCAAAAGACCTCATGATATGTAGTCCGGAAGGGGGAATGTGCATTGCAGGAGTGTTTGGAGGAATAGAATCAGGGGTTACTGCTTCAACAAAAAACATCTTCCTTGAAAGCGCCTATTTTAACCCTGTTGCAATACGTAAAACATCTAAAAGACATGGATTAAAGACCGATGCTTCCTTCCGCTTCGAAAGAGGTGCAGATCCAAATATGACTACCTGGGCACTGAAAAGGGCTATTATGATGATAAAAGAGTCGGCAGGAGGGAATATTTCATCAGATATAATCGATGTATACCCTGGCCAGGTTAAGCATGCAGTTATTGAAGTTACCTATTCCAACATTAACAGGCTCATTGGAAAAAAGATCAACCCTGATACTGTAAAAAAAATACTTAAGCTCCTTGACATAGTAATAATAACAGAAAAGGGAGAAACTCTGACACTTGACATTCCCTCATACCGTGTTGATGTAAAGAAGGAGGCTGATGTTATTGAGGAGGTACTCCGGATATATGGATACAACAACGTGGAAGTCACCAATCATGTCAATTCAACACTCTCCTATCCTGAAAAGCCTAACAGGGAAAAGGTCGTTAACATCACAGCTGATCTCCTGTCCGCAAATGGCTTTTCTGAAATAATGTGCAATTCTCTAAATCCATCTGCCTGGTACGAACAGAATAGTGATTTTGACAGGGAACAGCTTGTTTTGCTTGCTAACCCACTGAGCTCAGATCTGGATGCGATGAGACAATCTCTTCTTTTCGGAGGACTTAGCTCGGTGATCTGGAATCTGAACAGGCAGCATCTCGACCTCAGATTTTACGAATTCGGACATTGCTATTTCTACAAAAAATCAGACAAAAGATATCCTGCTGCAGACGATTATACTGAAAAGGAATCGCTCGATCTTTTCATAACAGGCAATAACAACAGACTGAGCTGGAACTGCAAAACCAATCCTACAGACTTCTTCAATATAAAATCAGCTTTGGAGATGGTTCTCTCACGACTTGGCATAAATACAGGTGATCTGGCAAGCAGGGAAAGTGATAAAAAATATTTCACAGAATCACTGACGTATCTTTTTAACAATGAGATCCTTGCTGAGACAGGGCGCATCTCAAAAAAATGCCTGTCCCAGTTTGACATAAATCAGGATGTCTATTATGGTCATATCGAATGGGACCTTGTAATGAAAATTATTAAGAATCATGCAATTTCTTTCCGCGAATTGCCTAAATATCCATCTGTTAAGCGTGATCTTGCATTACTTCTTGACAGGGGAGTAAAGTTTTCTCAGATCAGGGATATTGCGCTGCAGACCGAAAGAAATATTCTCCGGGACATTAATCTTTTCGACGTTTATGAAAGCGATAGTCTTGGAAACAACAAAAAATCATATGCAGTAAGCTTTATTCTGAGAGACGAAATGAAGACCCTGACAGACAAGAATATCGACAAGGTAATGAATAATCTTATAAGGGCCTTCGAAAAGGAACTTAATGCCCACATCAGGTAATTAAGGGATTTGCTTAATGAAAAACATTATCAATTCAGTTAATAACTACTTCTCGCTCGTAAAATTCAGCCATACAGTCTTTGCAATGCCTTTTGCACTTATTGGCTATTCACTCGCCATATCAGAACCTGAATATACCTTTAGTCTTAAGCTGCTGCTGCTTATTGTCCTGTGCATGATTTTTGCGCGCAACGCAGCAATGGGATTTAACAGGCTGGCTGATAAAAGATTTGATGCTCTCAATCCAAGAACCAGAAACAGAGAGATCCCTTCAGGGATTATTGGCAGCAGGGCTGCTGCAATCTTTGTTATTGTCAATGCAGTTTTATTCATTGTTTCAACATCATTCATCAACCCTCTTACCCTCTATCTTTCTCCCTTTGCCCTGATCGTTATCCTTGGATACAGCCTCACAAAAAGATTTACTTTCCTGTGTCATTTTATTCTGGGCCTTGGCCTCAGCCTCGCTCCTATTGGTGCATATATTTCATTAACAGGGAATTTCAGCTTTGTACCTCTTGTCTATTCATTTATTGTGCTTACATGGGTAAGTGGCTTTGACATAATCTATGCCCTTCAGGATGATGAATTTGACAGGTCAAATAATCTGTACTCGGTTCCCTCTGCTGCTGGTATAAAAAATGCAATTGCGATTTCTGTTTTTGTTCATTTAATCACATTTTTGCTTGTTCTCCTTGCCGGTTTCAAAGGAGATGGCGGCTGGCTTTACTGGATTGGAGCTTCACTGTTTTCAATGTTTCTGTTATATCAGCATCTCATCGTTAAGCACAATGATCTCAGCAGAATAACAATTGCCTTTGGAACTACGAATGGCGTAGCCAGTGTTCTTTTTGCAATATTCGTTATTCTGGATCTGTTTCTCAGATACAAATAATTTATATATATTTCATGCCGGAATTATTTTCACGGAGTTTTTTACTATAGAAATCTTAATATAACAAATATGGGTGAACTGATTATTAAAGAGGTCATTACAAAGAAAGATCGTCGTGAATTTATATATCTTCCGGAGAAAGTACACAGGGAAGAACCCAATTGGCTTCCGCCTATCTATATGGATGAATGGGAATTATACGATAAGAAAAAAAATAAATCATACCAGTATGCTGATGCACTGCTCCTGCTGGCGTACCGTGATAATAAACCTGTAGGGAGGATAATGGGAATAATAAACAAACGGTATAATTCCATTCATGATGAACAGCATGGCCGCTTCTGTTTCATGGAATGCTATAATGACAAAGAGGTATTTCATGCACTATTAAAAAGAGTTGAAGATTGGCTGAGGGAGCATGGAATGATAAAAATAGTTGGTCCCCTGGGCTTTTCAGATAAAGATCCTCAGGGTTTCCAGATTGAAGGATTTGAGTACCCTCAGTTTATGACCAGTGCAAACAATTCTGCATATATGCCTTTACTTTTAGAAGCAGAAGGTTTTGAAAAAAAGGTTGATCTGGTAAACTACCTCGGCAAGATCCCTGAGAAATTCCCGGAGATCTATGATAAAATACTGAGCCGTGTTGATAAGATGGAGGAGTATAAAATCGTTGAATTCAATTCAAAAAGGGAACTTAAGCCGTATATTATTGAAGTGCTTGAACTAATGAATCAGACTTTTGAGGAGATCTATGGATTTGTGCCGCTTAATGATAAGGAAAAGAAAGATTTTGCTGCCCGTTATCTGCCAATTCTTGATCCGAAATTCATTAAGCTCATTGTGATAAACGGCGTGCTTGCAGGATTTGCTATCGGCATGCCTGATTTCAGCAAAGGGATAAGAGATGCAAAAGGTAAACTGTTTCCCTTTGGGATATTTAAAATCCTCAGTGATTCGAAAAAATCAAAAAAACTGCTTATGATGCTTGGTGGTGTGAAGAAGGAATACAGAGGAAGAGGACTTGAAGTTCTGATGGGTGTAAAAATACTTCAGTCGGGGATTAAACATAATATGGATACTCTCGACAGCCACCTGGTTCTCGAGGATAACATGAAGATGAGAGCCGAATATGAAAGAGTCGGATGTCAGGTAGTCAAAAAGTTCCGAATTTACCAGAAAGACCTTTAATAAGAGTTTCCTCGATCAGAATCTGAAAACAACAGATAACCCCAGCATCTCTTTAAACTGTGCCCGCGCAGTTTTTTTGGGAGTACCGTCAGGATTTAATACCGGTTCCTCACCATCAAATACCTGGCTTTTTGTGTCATCATCATAAATGAGATGTGTGTTGAACCGTATATCGGTGAACCAGTTAAGATTCATTACAGCTATCATTTCCCAGTCGACATCAATATTCTGAGGATTATTTACATAATTGGTAAATAATTGCAGCCTGTTGATGATCGATATTGTTTTTATGGGTTTGTACTCGTGGGCCACCAAAAGACTTATACCAGGTTCATGCATAGCTTTTTTATTGGCCGGAATACCATACCGGGTCTGGTCAATTGATATGGTGTCTGTTACATAGGTACCTTTGTATGAAAAGGGGGAGAAGTTAATGGAAGTGGCCTTGTTTGGTTTGTAATCAAGACCAAAGCCGAGAGTAAGGGTAGCTGGGTTAAGGAATTTGGAAACAAGGGTGGGCTCGTCTGTATTGTAATCATATCCTTTAGCCAACTGCGTCTTAAACAATAATATACCGCTGAAATCAAATTTTCCGAATGCCTTGTGATTTAATTTTGAGTTGGTCTCAAAGAGGTCAAGGTTTTTCCTTAAAGATTTACCTGAAGTAAGAAATCCGAGTTTTAACCTGACAAAATTATATGAATTCAGATTAATACTCTTATTCTCATAATTGGCATATTCAGTAATATCCATCGATGTCGAGAGACTGTTTTCCCCTCCTTTTACCCAGTTGGAAAGAGCCGACTGATTCAGGATAAAATTTGCCTCCAGTCTGTCTTTCCAGTAATGTGGCTTGATGTAAACTTTCTGAACTTCAAGCAATGTTGATTTATCAACTTCCTTTACATTTATCCGGGCATCCGAATAATTACCCTGCTTTGGCGGCCTCCTGAATATCACCTCCTTTTCCAGATAAAGGCCGAATGTATCTCTTGATGGATTTCCGATCCAGACAGTAACTGAGTCATTCAAATCATTTTTGAGCCAGTATCTTACATACTTATCAGCTTTAGAGTTTAACCAAACCGGCGTAATGCGGTTATCAATCCCCGTAAAATAGACTACGGCCGAATCTCTATCCACAAGGTACTTTATCAATGCATCTACCGCAACCTTTATGGAATCAGACTGATACGGAAAACTTAAGTAACGGAAAGGAAACCGGGAATGAGATTCTGTGACTTCATGCAAAGTGTCAATGACAACCATCAGGGTAGTATCCTTAAGAACAGTGACAGATTCATAAGTGTATTCCGCAGGTGGAGCCTTATCATTTTTAACCTTTAGTGAATCACTATCCGCTCCTTCAGGAATAATATCCTGCACGGCAACTGCTTCCTGCTGAACAGGTATTTCCTTAAGAATATTGACCGGAATCTTTACCCTCATAGGCTCCCATATGTAGAATTTATCCCATGGAATATTGATTGAATCATACGGGAACCTCTTCAGGACGGAGATTGTTGAATCAACAGGGGGATTTGAAGCATTGGATATCAACTGACCGATAGCCTGTCTTAAAGGGTCAGAGATATTATTCCAGTTCTGAGACTGATATCTCTGCTGTAAAAATTTCACAGCCTGGGTTACTGAAAGTTCTATTTCCGGCTTTTTCTGAAAGTCACCGAAAAGAATGCCCTTGCTCCTCAGTGAATCAAGTACCGGATTGGAGAATGTACTTACATCTGGGATATTCTGCGAAAAAACAGATATCCACGGACTTAATAAAATAACTGCAAAAAACTGAAGAAGTTTTCTTCCTGTCATGATAACACTTTTCATAGATAACAATATCTGGTTGAATATATTATAAAAGAGCTTTATTTATGCAAATATAATTTTCAATATCCATGTCCCTTATCATATAACGACAAATATCATGATTGTTATATAGAAATATCAAAAACAATGAATTCTTTCCGGTTAAACCAGGAATGGATTTAAAAACCAGCTTTGATAATCTCCATTAATTAACGTTCTTAGTATCGCAAAAAAAACAGGATGCATGATCTGACAATTGGTAAGGAAGGTAAGCTTATTTTTCAGTTTGCCGCACCTATGCTTCTCGGAAACTTATTTCAGCAGCTATTCAGCGTTGTTGACAGCATCGTTGTAGGGAAATTTATTGGAAAAGAAGCGCTGGCCGCAGTAGGAGCATCATTCCCTGTGATCTTTATAATGGTATCGCTTATAATCGGCCTTGTAATGGGTACCACTGTTGTTATTTCACAGTACTTTGGGGCAAAAGACTTCGTAAAAGTCAAGAGGGCCATCGATACAATGTACATTTACACTGCAATTGCCGGAATCCTTACAACAGTAATCGGTCTTATAATCAGCGAACCACTTCTGAGATTGCTCGGACTGCCCGAAGAGATCATGCCGCAGGCACTGACATATCTGCGTATCTATCTCTCAGGAAATGTTATCTTCTTTGGTTTCAACGGAACGAGTGCAGTACTCCGTGGTTTGGGCGACTCAAAAACACCATTGTATTTTCTTATCATTGCCACTCTTGTAAATATTATCCTGGTCATTCTATTTGTAGCAATTTTTAAATGGGGCGTTGCAGGAGCGGCATATGCTACACTTATTGCAAACGGAGTAGCTTTCGCACTTGCAATTATCTGGCTGAACAAAACACATAAACTGATCCGTATAGCATTAGGAGGACTTCATTTTGACCGGGAAACATTCAGGCAGAGCATAGGGATAGGCCTTCCGACAGGCATACAACAGACTCTTATTGCTCTTGGAGCACTTGCATTACTTGGTATTGTCAATAAATTCGGAACCGATGTAATAGCAGGCTTTTCAGTGGCAAGCCGACTCGATGCACTAGCTATAATCCCTGCCATGTCATTCTCTCAGGCCCTCTCAACATTTGTCGGACAGAATATCGGGGCCAATAAACCGGAAAGAATCAAATCAGGACTTATTGCTACAATAAAAATGTCCGGAATAGTAACGATAGTAACATCACTTTTTATAGTTTTTACAGGGCATATTCTTATGAGCCTTTTCACCAGCGACCCTGAGGTTATCAGACTTGGTGATCAGTATCTCACTATTGTAAGCTCATTCTATATAATGTTTACATTTATGTTTATCTATACCGGCTTAATGAGGGGAGCAGGCGATGCCCTTATCCCGATGTTTATCTCTCTTCTCTCCCTCTGGCTGATTAGAATTCCCTTTGCCTGGATCTTGTCAGGAAAGATAGGCGCTGCAGGAATCTGGTGGTCTATTCCGGCCGGATGGTTCATAGGGCTTATATTATCTTTCATATATTACAAATCAGGACGTTGGAAGAAGAAGAGTGTTGTTAAATATGATGAGAATTTGTAACTTTCAGCCCACAATTTCTTAAACCCGAAACTAACAATAGGCAGATGATTAAATCCATGACCGGATATGGTAAGGCAATAGCTGAGACATCAAATAAAAAAATAGCAATAGAAATAAAATCACTCAACTCCAAACAGCTCGATCTGAATATCAAGCTACCATGGCTATATAAGGAAAAGGAGCCGGAGATACGAAATCTTATCAGTCAGAAACTTGACAGGGGGAAAATTGACCTCACCATCTACTTTGATATGCATGATGAAGAAGTTACTACTGCAATAAACAAATCAGCCGTGAAAAGCTACTACAGGCAATTTGAAGATATCGCATCAGAATTGAAGATAAATCTTGATGATCAGATATTTACAGCCATAATGAAACTCCCTGACACTCTCAAAACGGATAAACTTGAAATCCCGGAGGAAGAATGGCAACTGGCAAAAAGCAAGATCACTGAATCAATCAATATGCTTGATCAGTACAGAATCGAGGAAGGGAATTCAATAGCAGCAGATCTGAAAAAATGTATTGGGAATATTTTGTCAATGCTTCAGACTGTCGGAACTTTTGAACAGGGTAGAATTATAAAGGTAAGGGAAAAGCTTTTATCACTTCTCGAGGAAAATGTGGGAAGGGAGAATATCGATAAGAACAGATTCGAACAGGAACTTATATTCTATCTGGAGAAATTTGACATAAATGAGGAAAAAGTGAGACTGAAAACCCATTGTGACTATTTTCTTGAGACTATCAACACTCCGTCGCCAAATGGTAAGATTTTAAACTTCATAACACAGGAGATCGGACGGGAGATCAATACAATAGGGTCAAAAGCCAATGATGCCTCAATTCAGAAACTTGTTGTAATGATGAAGGATGACCTTGAGAAGATCAAGGAGCAGACGATGAATATACTTTAAGGCGCAGGGCAAAGGACGCAGGGCAAAGGGCGCAGAGCTCAGAGCTCAGGGCAATGGGCTCAGGGCGCATGGAGAAAGGATTAAAGATGTAATTAAATGATGGAAAAACTTGTGATAATATCGGCACCATCCGGTGCAGGAAAAACAACTATAGTCAAACAATTGCTTGAGAGCGGATTGAACCTGGGCTTTTCTGTTTCTGCTACTACAAGGCCTCCAAGGGGAGATGAAAAAGATGGCGTTGACTATTTTTTTCTTTCAGTGACAGAATTCAGGGAAAGGATAGTGAAAAATGAATTTGTCGAATGGGAGGAAGTTTATGAGGATCTTCTTTATGGTACGCTGAAATCTGAACTGAACAGGATCTGGTCAAACGGGAATCATGTGATTTTTGATGTTGATGCGAGAGGGGGAATTAAACTGAAGAAAATATTTGGCACAAGATCAATTGCAATATTCATAATGCCACCATCAGTTGAAGAGCTGGAAAACCGGCTGATTAAGAGAGCCACAGATAATCCGGAAAAGATCAGGATGAGAGTTAATAAATCAGAAGAAGAGATGGAACTTGCAAACCAGTTCGATAACGTCATTATTAATCATCATCTGGATAAGGCAAAGGAAGAAGTTCTGAAAATTGTTACATCTTTTCTTGAAAGTTAAAATTTAAAACTCAGATGGCTAAAATTGGCCTGTATTTCGGATCTTTCAACCCCATTCATTTAGGGCATATAGCAATTGCAGGGTATATGACTGAATTTACAGGATTAAGAGAGGTATGGTTTGTTGTCAGTCCTCAAAATCCACTAAAAAAGAAAGAGACTCTTCTTGCCGACCACCAGCGTCTTTACATGACACAGCTGGCCATTGGTGACAGCGACAGGCTGAAGGCATCAGATATTGAATTTAAACTTACCGTACCTTCATATACTATCGATACGCTTACCTTCCTGCAGGAAAAATATCCCAAAAATGAATTTTGTCTGGTAATGGGTGAGGATAACCTTTACACACTTCATAAATGGAAAAATGCAGAAGAACTGATAAATAAATATCCGATATACTATTATCCAAGACCGGATACTGTAAAACCCTCTTCGCAAATTCTTGACAGGATCCTTTCAATTGCACAGGTTCATCGCGCAGATGCTCCGCAGATGGATATTTCCGGCACATTCATCAGGAATGGAATCAAACACGGCAAAGATATGTCATACTTTCTTCCTCCGCCAGTCTGGAAATATATCAAAGAGATGCATTTCTACGAGAAATAAGTACCCTGACCCTTAATTCCCCTTCCCTACCTCTTCAATTATCTGTTCACCCCGGATGAGCGCTTTTTCGTTAAGAGGGATAAGGCTGTGATTTCGTTCCGGAAGAGATTTCTTAAGGCCTTTAATAACATTTTCAAGTTTAATGATTGGCTTTACTTTAATAAAACCTCCCATGACGATCATATTAAAAATCTTCACATTGTTCATTTTTGCCGCCTCTTCGGTTGCATTAACACGGTAGATTGTTATATCTTTTCTTTCCGGATGCCGTGTGATACCATTGATGTCGTATATCAGAACTCCTCCTGGCTTGATAGCTCCCTCAAATTTATCGAGCGATTGCTGATTGAGAATAATTGCTGTATCAAAATCCCTTACTATTGGTGAGCTTATCCTTTCATTGCTTATTATCACAGTAACATTGGCAGTCCCGCCTCGCATCTCAGGCCCGTATGATGGCATCCAGCTTACTTCCATATCCTGCATCACAGCTGAGTATGCCAGAATTTTTCCCATCGACAGAACACCCTGTCCTCCAAAGCCGGCTATAATTATTTCTTCGGTCATTTTTCTGATGATTTCATTATTAAAAAGACTATTCTTCCGGGGTTTTCAGATCTCCCAGCGGGTAATAGGGAAACATTGTCTCCTCCATCCATTTATTGGACTGCACAGGAGTCATCTTCCAGCCTGAGGGACAATTTGATACAATTTCTATAAAACATGTACCCCTGTCAAGCTTCTGATATTGAACCGCTTTTCTTATTGCCTTTTTTGTTTTACGAACATTTGCCGGTGTGTGCACACTCTGCCTGGTAACATAATAAGTTCCGGGAAGTGTTGCTACAATATCGGTCATCTTAAGTGGATTACCCATTGTTTTTACCACCCTGCCCAATGGTGATGTGGAAGATTTCATTCCTTCCAGTGTGGTAGGAGCCATCTGGCCTCCTGTCATTCCATAAATTCCGTTGTTAATGAAGATCATAAGTATGTTTTCTCCCCTGTTGCAGGCATGGATAGTCTCGGCTGTTCCGATGGCAGCCAGATCACCGTCCCCCTGGTAGGTAAAAACAAAATTGTCGGGCAAAAGCCTCTTTATAGCGGTTGCAACAGCCGGCGCACGTCCGTGAGCTGCCTGTTGTATATCAATATCCAGATAATTATACATCAGAACAGAACATCCCACGGGTGATACTCCAATCGTCTGAGATGCCACACCCTCCTCATCAATTACCTCCGCAAGTATCCTGTGAACTGTCCCATGTCCGCAGCCCGGGCAATATGACATAATATTATCTGTCAGTAAAACCGATTTCCTGTATGCGAGATTTTCAGGCTTAACTATCTCCCTTATTCCTGTAATTTCAATCATAACCTAGCCTCCGATAAATATTGATTTCAGATTTTCCACAACCTCTTCAGGTGTTGTTATAATACCTCCATTTCTCCCAAAATGCTTAACCGGAACTTTACCGTTTACAGAAAGCATTACATCTTCCACCATCTGCCCGGCGCTCATTTCTACAGACAGAATTCCCCTGACCCTTTGGGCAAGTTCATTTATCCGGATGGAAGGGAATGGGAACAGTGTAATTGGCCTCAGCAGACCGACTTTTATACCCTGCTCCCTGCCTGTCTGAACAGCTTTCTGGCAAACCCTTGCGCTCGTTCCGTAAGCAACGAGAAGGTAATCAGCATCTTCTACAAGAAATTCCTCAAACCTTACCTCTTTCCTTTTTATCTCATTATACTTCTCCTGAAGTTTATGGATGAAAATCTCCTGTCCATTGGAATCAAGATCAAGCGAGGTAATGATATTTCTTGGCCTCGATGATGTTTTTCCTGTTGTGGCCCATTCAGGGAAAGCAGTGATCCTTTGTTTCTGCTTATTCAGATAAACTTTTTCCATCATCTGGCCTATTGCTCCATCGGTAAGCATCATCACCGGAGTCCTGTACTTAAATGCAAGTTCAAAGCCAAGGTCAACAAAATCGGCCATTTCCTGAACAGAGGCTGGTGCCAGCACTATCATTTTATAATCACCATGTCCACCGCCCTTTACAGCCTGAAAATAATCCGACTGTGCTGGCTGGATAGTTCCAAGGCCGGGGCCGCCCCTTACAACATTAACGATCAGACACGGTAGCTCAGCTCCGGCAATATATGATATCCCCTCCTGCTTAAGACTTATCCCGGGAGAAGATGATGAGGTCATCACCCTTTTACCACATCCTGCACCCCCGTAAACCATGTTTATGGCGGCAACCTCACTCTCAGCCTGAAGAACCACCATTCCCGTTGTTTCAGCCGGATTTGCTTCCATAAGGTATTCGAGGATCTCGCTTTGTGGTGTAATGGGGTATCCAAAATAACCATCGGCGCCTGCACGGATTGCAGCTTCAGCAACTGCCTCGTTGCCCTTCATCAATCTTAATTCCCTCTCCATTGGATGCCTATATTTTTGTTTTATATACTGTAATAACACCATCTGGACAAACCATTGCACAGCTGGCGCAGCCAATGCAAAGATCAGGATGTGCCGGATAAGCATAATTGTAACCCTTCCCATTCACCTCCTTAGCCATTGCTATGGTGCCTGTCGGACAGGAAACCATGCATACTTCACATCCCTTGCATCTTTCAGCATTCACAACAATGCTACCTCTTATCTTTGCCATAAATTCTTATATTAATTCATTTTGAGAGGATGATCCTCATTGAACATTTTAAGACGAGTCTCAAGATCACCAAATTGTTCCCTCGCCACATGTGATACACATGCCCTTAAACCATCATTCCTTTTACTGCCCGTTATCTCAAGAGATATTGCACTTATCCCATAGCAAAGAAGCGCCTCAAGCAGCTCAGTACTGGTCATTCCCGGATATGAAATTGTGAAATAAAAACCATCTGCCAATGGCATATCAAGATCCATATCATAGGTAATATTAAATCCATTGGCTTTAAACAGAGTTTTCATCACTCCTGCCCTTACGCCATATTCCTTCACATCTTCAATGAATTTATAGCTACCGCCATTGACCGCGTTCAGCAACGCCGCAAGCCCGTACTGTGCAGAATGGGCAACCCCTGCAGAAATTCCATATAAAGCACCAAAGACTATTGAGTGGCCAAACTTACCCGTGGAATAATATCTTAAGAGGTCGGGATAGTTTCTGTCATATAAGTGATCAGATATTGCCATCATTCCAATTCTTTGCCCAGCATAACTAAATATTTTCGAACTTGATATAAGAATGATATAATCTTCTGTATATTTCCCAATTGAAGGCTGAAACGGTGGCACCCCTGGAACTGAATAGTCTTTACGGAAGTCCATACCAAAATAAGCCAGATCTTCAATTACGATAACATCATATTTTCTTGAAAGTTCACCGATGATGCAAAGTTCTTCCTCATTAAGACACATCCATGTCGGATTATTCGGATTTGAATATAAAATGGAAGAGATCTTCCCTGGCTTCAGAAATGATTCCAGTTTGTTCTTCAGCTTCGCTCCCCTGTGCTCAAATATATCGAATGAATAATAATCATGTCCAAGCATTTTAACCTGTTGCTTCTGTACAGGGAACCCGGGATCAAGAAACAGAGTGCCTTCCTTTGTCCTGTCATTCCGGTTAGCCACCATGAAGCTCACCATTGAGCCCATCATGGAACCTACAGTGGGAATGCATCCCTGGGGATCAATATCCAGATCAAGGAAAAGCTTTATGAATCTGGAAGCTTCATCTTTAAGCAGAGGGAGGCCCTCTATATTCGGATAACAAGAGGTGACGCCTTTCCTTAGGGAATCAATTTCAGCTTCAATGCCTATTTGCGATGAAGGAAGTCCCGGCACACCCATCTCCATCCTGACATATTTAATTCCGCTTTCTTCTTCAATCTGACTGACAAGCTTCAGAATCTCCCTGATAGTAGCAATTCCCAGATTTGTTAGTCCGCTTTCCGCAACCTTTCTTTTTATAAGGTTAAGATCAACCGGAGTGTTTCTCATTTAAATTATCTGTATCCAATATGTTTGAAAAAAAATGTAAAAGTAATAAATCAATCAGAATTTCCTTTTATCAATCACTCGTTTTGCTTTGCCTTCACTTCTTTCTATCATTTTAGGTTCGACAAGAGTTACCTTTATGCCAAGGCCCAGTGCATTTTCAAGGTTCGACTGAAGCTTCTGGCGAAGAGCTTCCAGCTGGCTTATCTTATCCTGAAAAAATGCCTCATCAACCTCAACCTTCAGTTCAAGAGTATCAAGATTATTGATCCTGTCAACGATAAGAAGATAATGAGGTTTAATCTCATTCATCTCAAGCAAAACACTCTCAACCTGTGACGGAAAGAGGTTAACTCCCCTGATAATCAGCATATCATCACTGCGTCCCAGACATTTTTCCATCCTTACCATTGTCCTTCCGCATTTGCATTTTTCGTAGTTCAGCCGTGTAAGATCCCTTGTCCGATAGCGTATCAGAGGCAATCCCTCCTTGGTAAGTGTTGTAAAAACCAGTTCTCCCATGCTTCCGGGAGTCAGAACCTGTAAGGTTAAGGGATCGATGATCTCGGGATAGAAATGATCTTCGCTGATGTGAAGGCCCTCCTGTTCCATGCATTCGCTTGCGACACCGGGTCCGATAACTTCACTCAGTCCATAAATATCAATTGCTTTTATCCTGAGTTTTTCTTCAATCTCGCGTCGCATGTTTTCGGTCCAGGGTTCAGCACCGAAGACACCCACTCTCAACTTGAAATCTTCTCTTCTGATCCCGCTTTCGAGAATAGCTTCAGAAAGAAATAATGCATAAGAAGGTGTGCAAGCAAGAACAGTACTGCCGAAATCATGCATAAGCTGGATCTGTCGTGCGGTATTGCCCCCTGAAATCGGTATAACCGAAGCTCCTATCTTTTCACCGCCATAATGAAGTCCAAGGCCTCCTGTAAAGAGTCCGTATCCATACGCTATCTGAATAAAATCATGACGATTTGCACCGGCACAGGTAAGGGTTCGTGCCATTACCTCAGACCAAATCGCTATATCACTTCTGGTGTAACCTACCACTGTAGGTTTTCCTGTTGTTCCTGATGATGCATGAACCCGGACTATTTCACTCATAGGGACAGCAAATAATCCGAACGGATAATTATCCCTGAGATCCAGTTTGGTGGTGAATGGTAATTTATGAAGATCGTCGATTGACTGGATGCTCTCCGGTCCTATTCCTGCTTCCTGCATCAAAGACCTGTAATAAGGAACGTTAAAGTAAGCTCTGTCAACTGTTTCCCTCAGCCTTTCACTCTGAACGTGTTTAAGTTCATCGCGGTCCATGCATTCAAAATGACGATTCCAAATTTCCATCTCAACACTATTAATCCGTTAAATTATTATTACCAAGATTCATTCTCTGCTTTGTAATTATCTTATATCTTATAAAGATCACTCGCTTTAAGCAATTCCATTTCATGACTTTTAAGAGCTTTTATGGCTTCATCTGTATTGCTGCATCGCAAAATTATTATCGATTTATCGCCTACAGAAAATGCGTACGTATATTCAACACTAATATCAAGATCAGACAATATCTTCAATACTTTTGCATAATACCTGGCTTCATTCGGAGCCATAACGGAGATTACCTCGGTCAGGTTGACAGTAAAATTGTTTTTTTTGAGGAGCTCCCTTGCCTTTTCCGGATCGGATACAATAAGCCGCAAAATACCAAATTCAGCAGTATCGGCAACACTTAAGGCTGTTATCCTTATATTCTCCTCCCCAAGTGCCTCGAGAGCTTCTGTGATCCGGCCTGACTTATTTTCAAGAAAAACTGATAACTGATGGATAATCATGACTTTATGTTTTATATATATTACTGTCTGGTTAAAAGTATGAGATTCTTCGCTTCGCTCAGAATGACAAGTATTTTAACTACGAATATAAATATTAAAATTTCGCATTAAACAGAACTGGTTCAGATCATTTTTCAATTCTTATCCTGGCATCAACAACTGTAATGTTTTCCGGGCTTCCGATCAAAGGATTGAGATCCATCTCCTTGATTTCAGTTGCATACCGTAGCAAGCTTGACAGTCTGACAATTATCTCTGCAAACTTAGCTTCGTTAATTCCTGGTCTTCCGCGCGTTCCGGTGATAATGCGGTAGCTTTTGATACTCCTTATCATTGATTCAGCTTCACGGAAAGTAAGCGGGGCAAGCCCTGATGAAACGTCTCCCAGTATTTCCACAAATATGCCTCCGAGGCCGCAGAGGATAACGTGACCGAATCTTGGTTCATATTTTGCACCTATAAAGAGCTCGGTACCTGAGAGCATCTGCTGCACAAGAACAGCGGTTACTCCTTTTATCCTCATCATTCTGTCAAACTCTGCTTCAAGATGCTTTTCCGATTTGATATTTAATGTCACACCACCGACATCAGATTTATGAACTGGTCCGACAACCTTTAATGCCAGGGGATAGCCTGTTTTATTTGCTGCGGAGATGAGATCCTGCTTTGACGTCACAACTTTTTCCCTGACAACGGGGATCTGGACTGTATTCAGAAGCTGTTGAATAAGAGTTGGTTCCAGATAGCCATTTGGTGCATTTTCGATAATCTGCCTTACACGCGCCACATCAACATTTTCAAGAAATATTTTCTCCTCGGCAGGAGAAGGGGTATTGAAGATTTTTGTGAGCGCCCTGCCAAGTACAACTTCATCAGGAAAATTAATATGACCCTTGTTAAGAAAATTCTCAAGCTCCTTATAGGAACTGGTTATTGATGGAAGTATTGGATAAAGGGGCTTATTGCACTCCTTTATTTTTTTATGGAGGAGGTTATAAATCTCTCCGATGTCATTCAGTCCATTATCGCCGAATATTACACTCATGCCGTCAATCAGGGGAAGATCTTTATCAACATATTCAATTACCTTATCCAGCTGATCATTGGTGGCAGTTGCAATAAGGTCAATCGGGTTATCAGCCGATGCTCCCGGATTCATCATTGACAGCAGCCTGTCATGATGAACTCCTGTAATCCTGGGAATATTCATCCCTCCGGCGGAGAGCGCATCAGTAAGCATTACTGCAGGTCCCCCTGCATGGGTTATGATCGCTATATTTTTCCCTTTAAGCTGTTTATGAAAGAAGACAGAAGCTACAGTTGCCAGTTCTTCGCGGCCTGAACATCTTACTATTCCTGCTTTCCGGAAAAGCGCCTCCACAGCCAGGTCTGATGATGCCATGGCCCCGGTGTGAGAAGAAGCAGCCCTGCTTCCTGCTTCAGTGGTTCCCGCTTTTATTGCAGCTATGCGGCATCCCTTTCTGATAAGCGATGAAGCATGATGCAGCAATTTGTCGGGATGACGAATGCTCTCGACATATACCAGCTTAATCGGTGAGCTTACAGACGGATCATAGGTATTATCCCAATATTCAAGAACTTCTTCAACTCCTGTCTGTGCACTGTTACCGACTGAATAGACGCTTGAGAATTTAAGCCCTTTGGGCATTGCGGATTCAAAGATAAAGACCGCCGTGGCCCCTGATCCCGAGACAAAGTCACAACCACTCTTATCGAGTCGGGGAACAGGTGAAGTAAATACCCCGTTGTATGTACGGGTAATGACTCCAATGCAATTAGGGCCAATCAGACAACCACCTGCCTGAGTTATCATACCAGAAATTTTATTTTCGAGTATTTTACCCTCCTCCCCCGATTCACTGAAACCTGCCGAAATGATTATAAATGCCCGGGTCTGTTTATCTCTTAAAAGAATTTCTACAGCCGGCAGGCATAACTTAGCCTGAATGGCCAGTATTGCAAGGTCAGCAGGAGGAATATCCTGAATATCCTTATATGATTTTACACCCTGGATAAGATCCTGTTTTGGATTGACTACAAAAAGTTCTCCCTGAAATTTCCCATCGATAAGATTTTTCAGGACTTTTCCTCCGGGTTTTAAAAGATCATCAGATCCTCCTACTACAACTATGCTGCCAGGGTTTATAAGCTTTTCATTTATCATTGGGTAAACTTATGATATTCAACAACATAATAATATGATATAATTTCGATTGAATGGCAAGATAATAAAAATAGAGAGTCTGAAACATGACTTCTGTTAGGATCATCTGACAGATACATCCTAAATCAAACCTATTTATTTTTTTGCTACATGAAAAATATAATTTGTTTTATACTCATTTAGTTGAAAAGCCAGTGACCTTGTTCACTTCTAGCCGGATTAACCTGACCAATAAATGCCGGAGTTAAAGACCTGCTGCTCAGGCATGTATTTTAAGACTAATCTGACTCACCAAATGTGGTCAAGGCTTCCGGCTTTTGCAGTAATCAGAGTAGAAGTTTTCTGTCCTGAAGAATTTATGAATGACCTCTTTTACTCCCCTGCGTATAATGTCCTGGTCAAAGAGTTCCTCGATGCTTTTCTGTTCAAGCATAATCCTCAGCAGTAGATTGCTTCTTTATCTTCATTTAAAAAATCACTAAATCATTAAAGGAATAATATTCCAACAAAGGTCCAAGCATATAGTAAATAAACCACTAAATGAAAGGGAATAGGAACTCTCTTTGTTTCCATTTCTTCAATAACTTTTTCGTATTTCCTATTTTTAAAAACAAAAAAGATATTTGCTGCAACACTTAATAAAAATCCAGCCCAAAAAAAATATTTTGGAATATAATTTTTTATACCTACGGCTGCAAGAACATATATTGACCATTGGATTATTAGAAAACCAATAAGAAAACCTGCAACGAGCGAAGCTTCTTCTTTTGGTCTAGTCCATGAACCAAGTTTATACAATTTATAAAATATCAAATAGTAGAACAATTGCATACTCATTTTTGCTTCTAATTCGAAAACATCCCATTGTTGGTAGTCATGTTCAAAAATCCCAAATGAATCTAGAATAGAGAGACTGTAGAACCCATCATTACATTATCAAGCCTATCAGGTTACCATATGTGAAATCTTCCCGCAGATTTGAGATTTTATTATTCTGTCTATAGGTCAGGTTCACGATTGCCGGATTAAAGTTATAAGAATAATCCTGAATTGTGCCGGTAGACTGTGAAGTAATATAACCATAATTATCATATCCAATTGCGGTATTCAGACTGCTACCGACAGTTCCAGTTGTGATCTGCTGAAATGCATTCCTCCCTGTTACCCTCCAGCGAGGAGCTCCACCTGCTGAGATTGACGTAAGATATCCTCTCTGATTGAAGTATTTCGTTTCAAAAATAGCTGATTGGTACTTATCTGACTGACACCGGAGGTGTCTGCTTCCGATAGCCCGGGTCCCACCCCGGGGCTCAATGACGATCCCCCAATCCACAACCCCGGAGGGGTTGACTTCCTGTTGCTTTTAAAAATTGTATTTCATAAATTTGTTTAGTGCTAACCTAAACGGAATAATTATGTCAACTTACACACAAATTCTTTACCAGATAGTCTTTGGCAGTAAAGACTATACTATGTTCCTTGATCATAGGAATAAGGGATTATTATTCGGATACATAGTTGGTATGCTTAATAAACGAAACTGTCATCCCTACCAGGTAGGCGGATATAAAAATCATGTGCACATTATCACACATATTTCTCCAACGATTAAACTTGCGGATCTGGTTAGAGAAATTAAGAAAGCCAGTCATGAAATGATGCGAACAAAAAAAGAACTATTCCATCACTTTAATGGATGGCAGGTTGGCTATGGCGCCTTTACTTATCACATATCCATGAAACAGACTCTCATCAACTATGTCCTTAATCAGGAGCAACATCATAAAAAAATAACTTTCAGGGATGAGTTAATTCAATTACTTAATGATAATCTGGTCTCTTACAAGGAAGATTATCTGATGATTTAATATAGACCATGAAAACCTACCATTGTCTTATCCATTTCGGTTACTAAAATAGTATGAGGTCAACCCCTCCGGGGTTGAATAACTGGATTGACTATTACCACGGGTGGGACCGTGGCTAATGGAGGAACAGCCCTCCGGGCTGGAGTAACCTCTGCTTTTTCATTACCTATCCCATAAGTAAAAGCCTTTTTATACTTATTCCCTGAGATTGTACTTATCTTATCGAGGGAAGTATATGTAATGGTCTGTGCATTGGGGGGAGTCACTGGTGTGGCAGGATAGAGCCGCACCGGTTGCAAGGTAGGGTAATCAGCATTTTATTATCTTTGTGAACCGGATTAAATCACTATGAATAATACTATAAAAGATATTCTGCTTCAGGACTCCTTTTCAAAAGATGACATCGTTACTCTGCTTAAGACCACAGGTGAGGAACGGACATTTCTGTTTAAAACATCGACAGAAATAAAGGAAAAATATATTGGTAAAAAAGTATGGTTCAGAGGATTAATCGAGTTTTCAAATATTTGTGGGAAGGATTGCCTCTATTGCGGCATAAGGAAAGGCAACAAAAACCTGGAGAGATATAGCCTGGATGATGATGAAATTCTTCAGGCTGCCAAATTTGCCTATTCAAACAGATATGGCTCAATAGCTTTGCAATCGGGAGAGCTTGAAAGCAGCTATGTATCAGGCAGGATCGCAACCCTTCTTAAAAAGATCAGGGAGATGTCAAACGGGGAGCTTGGAGTTACTCTGTCTGTAGGGGAACAGGAACCCGAGGTATACAGGAGATGGTTTGAAGCAGGTGCTCACCGGTATCTTCTCCGCGTCGAATCAACAAATCCGGATCTGTACAACAGGATCCATCCTGCAGATTCAAGACACAGCTTCAGCCGCAGGATAGAATGTCTTAAAAGCCTGCAGGCAGATTGGTTACCAGACTGGTACTGGTGTTATGATCGGTCTGCCTTATCAGACCATTGATGATCTGGCAGGTGACCTTCTGTTTATGAAAGAATTTGATGTCGATATGTGTGGTATGGGACCATATATAGAACATGCCGATACTCCTCTGATAAGACATGCGGTAAACCTTAAGCCATTGAAGGAGAGATTTGATCTCACTCTGAAAATGATAGCAATAATAAGGATTATGATGAAAGATATCAATATCGTCGCGGCAACGGCACTTCAGGCTATTGATCCCCTTGGCCGGGAAAAAGCTGTTAAAATAGGTGCAAATATCCTGATGCCAAATATTACTCCCGGAAAATACCGCGACAGCTATAAGCTATATGACAACAAGCCATGTACCGACGATTCTCCGGAAGATTGCCAGAGCTGCCTTGAAGCAAGAGTCAGCCTCGCAGATACCGAAGTTATTTATGGTGAGTGGGGCGATTCAAAGCATTACAGTGACAGAAGATCCCGTTTAAGCAAAGAATGAAAAAAATATTTTTAAATTTTTCTCTGTCTGTTTTTGAAAATTAATAAAAAAAACTTAGGTTTGACGGCAGACGTTAATCAATGGGTATATTAAAATTAAATATTAGTATTTACTATTACTTTTATTATGCAGGATGAAAAGTAAGTCCTGAATAATTTGATACTGACAAAATAAAGTTCAAAATATGAGGCTTCCCAGAAAGATGGTAAGCTTTTTTTATACATTTTAAACCAACTGACAGGAATCATGGAAAAATCTAAAAAAGCAGGAACCGTAAAATTTTTTAATGGAAAAGAGATACCTCTGGAGATGCACAAGGTGCGTATAGTACAATCGCTCAAACTTGTGCCTATAGAACGACGTCTTGAAGCGATAAGAGAGGCAGGATTCAACACTTTCCTTTTAGGAACAAAGGATATCTTCCTGGATATGCTGACAGACAGTGGAACCAATGCAATGAGCGATGAACAGCTATCAAAGATGTTCGTTGCTGATGATGCATACGCCGGTTCGCAGAGCTTTGTAAAATTTCAGAAGAGCGTGGCTGATGTCTTCGGAAAGAATCTGCTGTTACCTGTCCACCAGGGACGGGCAGCTGAGAATATCCTCTCACAGGTTTTTGTTAAAAAAGGGTCAATTGTCCCGATGAACTACCACTTTACTACAACATTGGCTCATATACAGCTGAACGGGGGAGAAGTTGTGGAACTCTATACTCCTGAGGCAATGGTCATTAAGAGTACTAATCCTTTCAAGGGAAATATAGATATTGCAAGGCTGGAAGAACTGATAATTAAAAATGGTGCTGAAAATGTTCCTTTCATACGAATGGAAGCCTCTACCAACCTCATCGGAGGTCAGCCATTCTCCATGGCAAACCTTAAGGAAGTCAGGAAAGTAGCTGACAAGTATAAAATTATGATCGTTATGGATGCAAGCCTCATTGGAGAAAATGCATATTTCATAAAGAAAAGGGAGAAAGAATATTTGGATTCTACAATAGGAGCCATCCTTATCGAGATGTCCAACATGTCGGATATTGTCTATTTTTCCGGACGTAAGGTAAGCTCATCACGGGGAGGTGCAATCTGCACAAATAACAAAGATCTTTATAATAAGATGAAAGACCTTGTGCCTCTTTATGAAGGATTTCTTACCTATGGAGGTATTTCAATCCGTGAAATTGAGGCGATGACAGTTGGTTTGTACGAAACCCTTGAGGAAAATGTTGTGGGACAGTCCCCCGCATTCATCAACTATGCCGTAATGGAACTCGACAAACTCGGATTACCTGTAATAATGCCGGGCGGAGCACTTGGCTGCCATGTCGAGGCACAGAAATTTCTGCCACATATTCCTCAGAGTGAATACCCTGCAGGTGCACTGGTAGCTGCTTTTTATTTAATCTCCGGAGTGCGCGGAATGGAACGCGGAACACTTAGCAGCATACGTGATGAAAATGGCAATGATATTTATGCTGAACTTGAGCTAATGAGACTTGCATTCCCCCGTCGGGTATTTACCCTGTCTCAGGTTGAATATCTCATTGACAGGCTGAACTGGTTATTTCAAAACAAGGATCTTGTTGGTGGCCTCAGATTTGTTGAAGAACCTCCGGTACTCAGGTTTTTCACCGGTAGACTCGATGCTACAAGCCCATGGCCTGAGAAGCTAATGGCTAAGTTCAGGGCGGATTTCGGGGATAGCCTGTAGCCGGCTGCTTGGTGCTTGGTGCTGGGTGCTTGGTGCTTGGTGAAATGACCCAGCACCCAGCAACCAGCACCCATTATCTTATATTAATTAGAAAACCATGGTCCTGACATGAACCTGGTCAAGTGCCTTAAGGTCTTTCTCGAGCAGAAGCCTCTGCCTGGTATCTCCCTTTAATTCAAGGATTATCAGTCCGGCAGGCTCACCAAAGAATAATTCATTGACGCCCAAGCGTGTGCGGATATTACAGCCATATGCCGTAAGTATTTTCTGAACATACCTGATTACATCCTGGTTTCTTTCAACAAGAAGGCCAAGTATCTCAACGGATGTGATGTCTGATTCAGTATTGAGAACTTCTTTCCCGTTACTAAATGTCATTTCACGTATCTCAACTCCACCAAGATCCTCAAGTTCACTCCTGAGTGTTTCAGAATCAGCAGGATCTCCATTCAGATGAAGTACAATATAGGCCTCCCGGCTGCAGACCTCATCAGTCACTTCATGGAATCCAAGACGGGTCGTAATTACATTTGCATGCCGCGATAAAATACCCTGTGTAAGGCCGGCTTCCTTGATCCTGTCGATTATTTTTATTCCGAGAACTTTTATCATGAAACTTATATTTATTCAGCGTTCTGTATTTAGTATAAATTTGTAATAAAAACCCACCCCTAGCCCCTCCCAGGAGGGGAACCTAAAACTCCGGACCTTTTATCATTGAATCTTTTTTGTTCAGTATTTAATGTCAGATCTTTTTTTTAACACTGAGTTACACAGAGTTTTTCACGGAGTGACACTGCTTGAGATCTCTCTGTCTTCTCCCTTTCTCCCCTTCTCCCTCTCTCCCATTCATCCTTAAAAATAGAGATCCCTCTCCCCTGCTTTTATTCTCTCAATTTTCTCCCTGGTACCTGCAGCTATTGATGATTCCATCTTTTCAATATTTTTTTCAATTACTTTCCAGCCCTTGTCAACAGTTTCTCCCTGTGCATAATCACAGATATACTCTGAAAGTGTGAGGATTGCATTTGGAGTACAAAACCGCTTGATGAATCCGGGCACTGAAAACTCCATAAAATGTTCGCCGGTTCGTCCCATTCTGTAGCATGATGTGCAGAATGAAGGAAGATAGTCATTTGTAAGAAGCTCATCAATAACTTCTGCGAGTGATCTGGCGTCATTTATTTTGAACTGTTCCCGGTTAAGGTTCTGCACCTCGTTTTTTGAATCCGAATAGGAACCCAGCTCCAGTTTTGTTCCTCCATCAATCTGTGAAACACCATATTGGAGAACTTCCCGGCGGACATCAGGTGACTCACGGGCAGTAAGGATCAATCCGGTATATGGAACAGCCAGTCTTAAAATTGCAACCAGTTTCTTAAAATCGTCATCACTGGTCTCATATTTCTTGTCAAGGTTAAGGCTTAAAGCATCTTTTATGCGAGGGAAGGATATAGTATGCGGACCGACATTGTAACATGCCTCAAGATGGTTTGTATGACGAACCAGTCCAAGTACCTCAAACCGCCAGTCATAAAGACCGAACAATGCACCGATTCCAACATCATCGATACCTGCTTCCTGCGCCCTGTCAAGACCGGTAAGACGCCATTCATAATCTTTCTTTTTACCACCAAGATGATACCATTTGTATGCTTCCGGATGATATGTCTCCTGAAAGATCTGGTATGTACCAATACCTGATTCTCCAACTTTCCTGAAACCCTCTATATCGAGGGGAGCAGCATTGATATTGACCCTCCTGATCTCACCATGGCCCTTCTTTACACCATAAACAAGCTTTACTGTATGAGCAATATACTCGGGAGAATAGTCGGGATGTTCACCATAAACAAGGATTAATCTCTTTTGTCCGTTATCTTCAAGTGCTTCTACTTCCCTTATTATTTCGTTATCATCAAGAGTCTTCCTTATTGCATCTGCATTTGATGACCTGAAACCGCAATATTTGCAATTATTTGTACATCTGTTCCCTACATAAAGAGGTGCAAAAAGAACGATCCGGTTTCCATAAACCCGCTGTTTCAACTCACGTGCCCCATCCTTTATTTCATCAGCAAGGCCTGTTCCGACTGAATTAACCAGGACTGCTGTCTCTTCCATTGTAAGCCTTTGCTTTTCAAGTGATTTTGCTATTACGTCCCTTATTCTCTTCTTATCAGGCTTAGTATTGTTAATCAGATTCCATATCTCTTCAGTATCAATGAAAGGCTTCATTCTCTGATCAGGGATACTAAGTTTTTCAGGAGAAAATCTCATGAATTAAATTATGATTAGTTACTATTTAAGTTCCAAGTTATTTTATGATAAATCATACTATCCTGCTCGTCCCTCTGCCCTGGTTCTATCCGCCTCATCCCCCTGCCCCCTTCTCCCGGGGGAGGAGGGGGTATTTCGTTGATAATATGGCGCTTAGCCCCTCTCCCCTGGGAGAGGGGTTGGGGTGAGGCAAATTGACGAATGTGCAAAGGTAATGAATTAAAGACTGTCCCAAATGATCTTCCTCAGTAAATCAGCTCAAGGATCTCTTCTTTTGCCAGAGAGATCTTGTTCTTCGATTTACTGTCAGCAAGATTGACAGCACCATGGATTTTCTTATGGAAAAAGCTTGATATTTTCTGGTCAGGCTTTAGTCTCAGATTATCAAAAATACTTATTAAAACATCTGAGACATTCTCTTCTCCCCGTGTGATTATAGCCATTCCTTTTGAATAGGAGGACCCTGCTCCCACTGAGATTGCATAAATGCCTGATGCAGGAAGAAGCTTACATTCTTCAGTCATTGAGATTCTTACGAAATCAGACAGCGTCTCATATTCGTCACTTTTACATTTTCCTGCTATTCCCATTATCATATAGTAATGATCGAGGTAGGCATTTGCTCTCTGGATATATCCCTCGCTTATAGCCATTCGGATTTTTGTTGAGCTTACAGTTTCATGGTGAACCTCCTGTTCTGGTATCTCTTCCGCTTCAAAATTATATTTCTCCTGCCATCCCCACAGCTGCCTGTAGTCGCCTTCCTGGTTGAATCCAAAATGATGGTTGAAGCCGGCTACTACCACTCTGGCATTCAATACCCCGTGAAGTATATCCCGTACAAACTCCTCACTGGTGATTCTTGAAAATTCCTTTGTGAATTCTATTATAATAATATTGTCCAAACCTGCCTTTTCAAGAAGGATGAGCTTTTCTTCCTGCGAGTTAATGAGTTTAAGATCTCTACCCGCTGTTTCAGGATACAGAACTTTTCTTGGATGCGGATCAAAGGTGATCAGCACCGACTCCCCGTTGTATTTCTCAGCGAGGATGTTCAGGCGGTTAAGTATGGCTTTGTGACCTATATGAACCCCATCGAATGAGCCGGTGGTTATAACAGGATTCCTTATTTCTCCTGCTTCTTTGAAGCTCCTGAATATCTTCATTTTACGGGATGATCCCTAAATCTTATTCTCTTTAACAAAATAGGCCACCTTTTCGATGGAAGTTATCATATCGTACTCTTCAAGATAGACTCCCGAGGGTACATTCAGGGGGATTGTTGTAAAATTTAGGATTCCCTTTATACCAAAACGAACAGATTCTTCAGCTATCTCCACGGCAAAATCAGGAGGAACAGTAAGAATTGCAATGCGGATATCCAGTTCCCTTATTATTCTTTCACTCTCACTGTAAGGATAGCACTTAACACCTGAGATCACTTTATTGACTTTCTGAGGATCAGTGTCAAAAGAAGCGACCAGGTTAAGTTTCGACCTTTTTCCCTTAAAATATCCTGCTACTGCCCTGCCAAGGTTTCCGATACCTATGACAGCAACATTGACACTCTGTTCAGAATCAATAATCTTTCCAATGGTATCAACAAGCTCTTTCACGTCATAACCTTTTCTCAGAACACTCGAATAGCCAATGAGCATCAGGTCGCGTCTGACCTGAACAGCAGTAATATGAAGACGGGCAGCAAGATCATGTGAAAAAATGAAATTTCTTTTTTCATTAAGGCATTCCAGAAGTGTCCTTCTGTATTCGCTTAGCCTTTCGACTGTTTTTCCGGGTAGTTTCATTATTAAATAGTTAATGTTTTCAGTATGATTTCACCATTCCCGACACGCCGGGCTCATTTTCACCATATCTTCAGGTTATTGCTGGTTGTTTTTTTGGTAATCTGATTGTAAAAACTGTCCCTACATCCGGAGTACTCTCTACATTAATCGTCCCGTGATAAAGCTCCACAACTTTCTTGACTATTGATAAACCGAGCCCGCTACCCGATATATTCCTTGTCTTCTCATTCTTGATCCTTACAAATTCAGTAAATAGGTTTTCGGTGTCATTCATAGTGATGCCTATACCGGAGTCAGAAAAGATAAGAATAGCCTCAATATCAGACGAATCGATCGTAATCTCTGCTTTTCCTCCAACCTTGTTATACTTCACGGCATTAGATATGAGGTTATTGAAGACTATCTCAATATCATCGGGGTCGGCCATTATTGAAACATCTGATCTGACATCCAGATTTATTGTCACGTCCATCTGGATGGCATAAGGCTGAACAGTAATTATAGAATCAGCGGCAACTTCTGCCATATTAACTTCCTGGATTTTTTCCTCTTTCCTTTCAAGACGTATTTTGGTGAAATCGAGAAGGTCCATGATAAGGCTGCGCATGCCCTGGATCCTTTGAAGCGACCTCTCTATTGGTGTAGCATAATCCTCGATCCTGTCGCCTGCCTGCTTTTCCTGCATCATCCGGAGGTAACCTTCCAGTGCGTTCAGAGGTGCTTTGAGTTCATGAGAGAGAACAGACAGGAACTGATATCTTATCTTTTTCCCTTCCTGTTTCATCTTATGAGTTATCCTTTTGAGATACTGCTGCTTGGTAATATTTTCAATACTCGATTTAAGTTCCTGGGGAGTAAAAGGTTTCGGTATAAAGTCAATCGCACCATCACGGGTTGCTCTGATGGCAATATCGAGTGAAGCGTACGATGTTATCATAGCCACTACTATATCGTAGTTTCTTTTCCTGATATACTCAAGCACATCAACACCCTGTATACCAGGGAGTTTGTTGTCAAGTAAAAGAATGTCATGCATGTCGTGTTCAAGTATTGCGATACCTTCCTCTCCTGTTCCTGCCTCTGTGACCTCAAACGTATAATCCTCATCCATAAATGGATAAGTGACATGGAAATTGTTCAGGATCCGGGAAACTCCTGAACGTATACCAGGCTCATCATCAATCACAAGTACTTTTAAAACAGCCATTTTAAAGTTTTAAGAGTTTCATTACTTCCTGGTCAAGCTGTTCAGGCCTTATCCCTTTTTCAAGATATCTGTCCGCCCTGATCCACTCCTTTTCCTGTTCCGAATCAATGCTGAAAGATATACCTGTTTCGTGAGATACAGCTGTTGCAAGAATAACCGGTACATCGGGATACTTTCTTTTCATTTTGTAACAAAGAATAAATCCGCTGTCATCATTCTCCATCATAAGATCAAAAATTGCCAGGCTTGGCTTGTATTTTGCTATCACCGACTCTGCCTCAGCCTGACTTTCCACCGCCATGGTCTTGTATCCTGCCTTCTCAAGGCTGAATACTGTCTGAAAAAGATAATCAGGATCATCATCCGCCACCAGTATTGTTACGTCACTCTTCTTCATCATTATGCAAATTTCTAAAAATTCTTTAAATCAAACAGTTGATATGATAAATATAACTAATGTTATTTTATTAACATAGATTTTCCCCACGAACTCACCCCCTTGGGGCTGTTGAAAAAGATATTTGACTTCATCTTTACCTTGAACCTTGAACCATAAACCTTGAACCCTGAACTCCAAAAAACATCCCCCTAACCCCCTTCAAAGGGGGAATTCATTAGGCCAGCACCTTCACCATTTTTTATTCATGCATTTCGTATTTTCCTGCCAACTGCCAACTGCTTGCTACTTACAACTTACAACTTACTACATACTGCCTACCCTTTCCTCCTTGGCAAAACAATCTTAAAGCTTGTTCCTGTCGGCCCCTTGGCCGGATCATTATTGGATTCGGCAGTGATCTGACCTTTATGCATTTTGACAATCCCATAAGCAGTCGCCAGACCTAAGCCGGTACCATGACCAATTCCCTTGGTGGTAAAGAAAGGCTCGAAGATTTTTGCCCTGTCTTCTTCTTTAATCCCTGTGCCTGAATCTCTTATTGTTATAATTACATCGCCGAGAGTATCTTCCAGCCCAATATCTATCACACCTTCATCAGGAATGGCATCGAATGCATTCTTGATTAGGTTTGTAAGAACCTGCATCATCTGCTCGGTGTCAAGCATAGCTTCATGGTTTGTACAGTGATCAGTGATGTTTATTTTTATCTTGTCGGGAATAATAAGGCTCTCGAGACTGTGATTTACAAGCTCGTTGATGCTTACAAGCTGGTGGTTAACCTGGTTCTTGCGCGCAAAATTAAGCAGTCCGCCAACAATTTTCTTGCACCTTGCAGCCTGTTCAACTATAAGTTTAAGGTCTTCACTGAAAGGCTCTCCGGGTTTCGATTCTTCCAGAAGGATATTGCTGTACATTATCACCACTCCCAGAGGATTATTCAGCTCATGGGCAATACCGGCTGAAAGCTGACCCATGTGAGCAAGTTTTTCCGACTGCTTCAGAGCCTGTTTCATGGAGGAGAGCTTTTCATTAGTCAGCGCCAGATCTTTAACAGACTTATGCAGTTTTTCAATAGTGTAGGGCAGGCACATTTCTACTTCAGCGAGACCCTTTTTAATTGCGATGGCATGTTCAATACAGCTCTCGTATCCGCAGGCGCCGCAGTCGAGCTGGTCTTTCTTGGTTTTCTTCCCCATCTTCACGAGCACCTCATTCACCTCTTTTTCATCCATCTCTTCAATGCGGTGATCGTCGGGCTTGAAATGGACACTCAGATCAAGATCTTCAAATTCATCAAACGCCTTATGCCATACTTCAGAATCGATATATTCCCTTTTACTCATGGCATAAGAACTTACCAGTGAGCGCCTGTTATACTGCTTGCCGTATTTTGACAACCCCGGACCCATAATGCAACCTTCGCAGCATAGCAATTCCATATGCTGATTCCTTATCAGGCCTGCTTCAAATTCCTTCAGTGCTCCCTGGAAATCTATCCGGCCTTCAGCAGCTATAATATCACCTGTAATAGCGTTATCGCTTATTCTGGCTGTCTGCAGCAACCCTCTTGCTACAGGAAAGATGGCTCCTCTGCCACCTACAGGCGGGTCAAAATCAGCTTTTATGACATTTTCAGAGGTAATGCCCTTTTCGGTCAGCATTTCCCTTAATTCAGTGTATGTTATCGCCTCATCTATTTCTGAGCTTTCTGCTTTTTTTGCAATGCATGGACCGATAAACACAATTCGTGTATCATTTCCATACTTTTCCTTTACAACCCGGCTCATGGCCACCATTGGAGAGACGATCGGCGCAAGGTTATCAACAAGTCCCGGATGATAGAACTTCACGTAATTCACAATTGAGGGGCAATCGGATGTGATATAGAAATTTTTATTTTCCGAAACAAGTTTCTTGTACCTGTCAGCTACAAGGTCAGCTCCAAACGATACTTCAGCAACATATTTAAATCCGAGGGCTTTTATCATTCCGGCCAGTACGGTGTGATCAGGAAGTTCCGGGAATTCTGCCGGAAAGCTTGGGGCTACAATGGCTGCCACTTTCGGCTCATTCTGAAGAAGCTTTGCAACCCTGTCGGTTGTATTCAGGAATACCTTTGCACCCTGGCTGCACACCATTGTACAGTTGCCGCATGCTATACATCTGTCATCAATAACCTCAGCCTGCCCTCCCACAATACGAATCGCCCTGGCAGGACATTCCCGCACGCATGTATAACATGTGCGGCAAAGTTCCTTTATTGTATAAACAAGCATAGTATCCTATTATAATAGTACATTTCTTTTCTCAAAGTGGGTATAGAAAATATTCTTGTCAGCTATCTCAGGGTTTGCCTTGATAAGATTATCGTATAAATTAAGCAGCACCGGGGATTTGCATGGAAGATTGATTGCCTCTGTATCATCAATCTGGTATACAAGCTTTGCACGGCTCTTGATTTCATCCTTTGATGCATTGAAAGACAACCCTGCACCATGTACACAACCTCCGGGGCAAGTCATTACTTCAACAAGATCATATTTTTTCCCGGAGGCCAGAGCCCCTTTTAATTTCTCAAGCCCGGTCAGTCCGTCAACTATTGCAACTTTTATCACAAGGTCACCAATCTCAACAGATGCCTCCCGGAATGCACCTGTTGATCGCATCTTTTTAAAAGACAGTTTATCAGCCTCTCGTTTCAGCCTCGAGTAATAGAACAGTCTTAAGACTCCTTCAGCTATACCTCCTGAGACCTCTGCCAGTGCTGCGGATGAACTCCTGCCAGAAAGCGGTTCATCAGCCGGTTCTCCTCCGACATTTGTGATATCTATTCCATACAGTCGGATAAGCCTGGCCAGTTCCCTGACAGTTAACACAGAATCAACATCGCTTATCCCCTTACGCATCATTCCATCCCGCCTGGCTTCAAATTTCATTGCCATGCAGGGTGTGGCAGAAACTGAAAATATCTGTTCCGGTTTTACTCCTGACTGATCTGCAATAAGAGTTTTGACAAGAGCTCCTGTGATCTGCTGGGGAGACTTCACAGTTGAGAGCTGCGGAATAAGTGAAGGAATGAATTGTTCGGCATATTTGACCCATGCGGGACACGCGGAAATATAGAGCGGAGTGTCTGACTTTTGTTCAAGCCTTGCGGAGAGCTGCCCTGCGATTTCAGTTATACAGAGATCTGAGCCCGTTCCGGTAGTAAACACTTTATCAAAACCAATTCTTCTGAGCACCGAATTAAGAATTCGGTCAAAATCCCTTGTATACCTCATTCCCAACTCTTCAGCAATACCTGCTGTCACTAATGGAGAATATTGGATAACCTTGATTATATCCGGTTTATTAAGGTATTCCTGAACCTCGGTAATATTGTGTTTCTCATGCAGTGCGCCTGTCGGGCAGACAATTACGCATTGTCCGCAATGGATGCAGCTTGAAAAATTAAAATCCCTGTCCATTGCAGGTCCGACATGTGTTGCTCTTCCCTTGTTTATAAAATCAAGAGTTGTAGCGGTAATAACCTCTTCACAGACCCTTACACACCTTCCGCAAAGGATGCATTTTGAAAGTTCCCTCACAATAGCCGGGCTTGACTGGTCGAGACGGGGCTTTATCTTTCTTCCCCTGATCCGGCGCTCCCTTATGTTGAGCTCTTCAGAAAGACGCTGGAGTTCACAATTGAGATTTCTGTCACAATAGAGACAATCATCAGGATGATTTGACAACAGAAGCTCGACGATAGTTTTCCTGGCCTGGATGACCCTCGGGGAATGAGTCCTGATTTTCATCCACTCCTCTACAGGCTGAGAACAGGCTGTTACCAGCCGTTCACGACCTTCGACTTCAACAACGCACATCCGGCAGGCACCGGTCGGAGTAAACTCCTTCATCCTGCACAGGGTAGGAATGATTATACCATTGCGGTTCAAAGCCGCAAGGATTGTCTCACCTTTCTCCGCCTTTATCTTTTTATTGTTTACCTGTATCGTAAAGAGCATATTGCTTATTTAACGTTTATGGCACTGAACTTACAAATATCAAAACATATTCCGCAGCCAATGCATTTATCCTCAACAATAAAGAATGGCTGAAGCCTTGTTCCGTATATCGCATTTACAGGACATTTGGCTGCACATGCAGTGCATCCGGTACATTTTTCAACATCTATGGAGAATGATCTCAATCCTCTGCAAATGTTTGCCCGGCACTTCCTGTCAAAAATATGTTCTTCAAATTCATCCCTGAAATCCCGCAGAGCACTGATAAATGGATTCGCAGCTGTCTGCCCGAGCCCGCAAAGCGATGTATCCTTCATAACAGAGGATATTGTCTCAAGCTGCATTACACCCTTGAAGCGTTCAAGGGTTGTTCCTGACTCCTCATTCAAGGGTTTTCTTATAACACTCTCAAGTATCTCGAGCATGCGGCCTGTTCCTTCACGGCATGGTATGCACTTTCCGCAGCTTTCATTACGGATGAATTCCATATAATACCTTACAAGGTCCACCATGCATGTGTTTTCATCAATTATCACAAATCCCCCGGCTCCCATTCCGATACCTTTTTCCTTAAGGCTTTCATAATCAATGGGTATATCAAGATTCTCTCTGGTGATGAAAGATCCGGAAGCTCCCCCGAGCTGAATAGCCTTGAACTCCTTTCCCTCTTTTATGCCGTCAGCAATTTCATCAAGGATTTTTCTGATCGTTGTCCCCATCTCAACTTCAACAACGCCCGACATGCGGCCCTTTCCAGCTACCGCAAATACTTTTGTTCCCGGACTGTTCTCAGTTCCGAGAGTACGGAACCATTCCGGACCGTTCTGCATAATCAGCGGAACATTCATCAGGGTCTCAACATTGTTGATCACAGTCGGCTTACCGAATAACCCTGAGGTAGTCGGATATGGAGGTTTAAGCCGGGGCATGCCCCTTTTCCCTTCAAGTGTGTTTATAAGGGCTGTCTCTTCTCCGCAGACAAATGCACCAGGTTCCTTCCTGATTACTATATCAAGGCTGTAACCGCTCGAGAAAATATTGTTTCCGATAATTCCAAACTCCCTTGCCATATCAATTGCCTTCTGCAGTTTTTTCCTGGCATGATCACTGCCAGACCTTATGAAAACAATAGCATTTGAGGAGCCGATAGCATATGATGCAATTGCTATTCCTTCAATAAGGCGATGCGGATCACTCTCAAGAATTGTACGGTCCGTAAACGCTCCCGGATCACTCTCCTTTGCATTGCAGATAAGATACCTGGCACTGGATGTTGTGTTCAGGGCATGCTTCCACTTCAGTCCTGTAAGATAACCACCACCGCTTCTTCCTCTCAGTCCGCTCCTCTCAATAATATCACATACCTCCTCAAAAGTATAATTACGTATTGACTTGGCATAGGCACGATATCCTCCTCTGGCAATATATTCTTCAATACTTTCGGGGTCATAACATCCGCAATTGGACAGAATAACCCTTTTCTGCCTTGAAAAAAACGGCAGCTCTTCCATAAAAGGTATCCCCGGCCAGTATTCAAATCCTCTTGATCCTGTCTGACCAGCAAGATCATCTTCATTTATATCGTTATGAAAAACTCCGTTCAGAAGCGGTTCAACCTTTTCCTCTGTAATGTTTCTGAAAAAGAGCTTATTCTTGCCTGGCAGATGAATACACACAAGCGGTTCAAAATTAGCCGGACCATTACATCCGACGCGTATCAGGGAAGAGGTCAGTGAGTTTTCACTTAGATACGCCTCTATTGCAGAATGGGTGCTTTCAGATCCGGAAATGACACTGCTGGTACCGGAAGATATATAAATAACAGGAGTATCGGGTTTTTCACGCCTCACCTGTTTTAAAACCTTTTCAGTCTCCGGCTGCAGCGTATCTGATCCGGATAACAGAACCTTCTCAATCAGGAAAGTTTTTAATTCTTGCATCTCGGTCTTTGAGAGTTATTAGTCGTTTTCAATAACGTACTTCAGTTTCCTTATAAGCTCCGGCAATTGGTCAGCTTTAATATGCGTATGGTATTCCCCATTCACGTTGATGACCGGCCCGCTATGACAACCACCCATACACGAGACAATTTCATAGCTGAAATTTCCGTCTCGTGTAATTTGCCCCGGAAGGATACCTGTCTCATCCCTGATTTTATCAACTATTGATTTTGAACCGTTCAGGAAACAGGAAGTACCATTACATATCCTTATCTGGATCTTTCCAGCCGGAATAAACCGGAACCTGTCATAAAATGTGGCAAGGCCATATATCTTCGTGGTGCTCAGGCCAAGGAAACTGCCTACCTTCACAATTGCCTCTTCAGACAGATAGCCAAGGTACTCCTGTATCTCCTGAAGCAGCGGGATAAGCTCTTCCCTTTTCCCGCTTTTATACTTTTTCAGAATTATATCAAGATCATCACTCATAAAACGTAATTAAAGCAAACATATTTATTACAAATATAGATTATTTTATTGTTAATAAATAAACATTGTTATTTAATTAACAATAAATAATGTTGATGCAGTATATTTTCCTGGATTGCCAGATTGCTGATAGTGTGATAATTGCAAAAATACCTGGTGTTATAATAGCTGTCAATGATGGCCGTAAATATCAAACTGGGAGCTACTAAGAGGGCTTATTATACGATTATTAGATTGGAGAGAATATCGGATGGGTTACAAAAAATTACTACTTTTGATCCTTGTGTTTATTTATGAACAGTAAGAATGGCTCAGAGAATTGAAATGCATATTTGTCTTGGCAGTTCCTGTTTTTCCAGGGGGAACAAGGATGTTGTAATGTTCATCAAAGAGTACCTCAAGAAGAACCATCTGGACGATAAGGTTATTTTCAAAGGGGCAAGGTGCATGGGCCGTTGCAGCAACGGACCGAACCTGAACATAAATGGAATGATTGTAGAGGATGTAACCATAGCAAAAATTGAGGGTATCCTTGAAAAAGAGTTTGCCGGAATAATTTAAACATGAGTGATCATATGACTGACAGGAAACCGGTTCTTTATATCAATGACGACAAATGCAGGAATTCATATTCCTGCGTGCGTGTATGCCCTGTAAATGCGATTGAGGTAAAACCTCACAAGGCGCATCCTTTTATTCTTCCTGACAGGTGTATCGGATGCGGCTTATGTTTTGTTTCCTGCACACCTAAAGCAATAGGATTCCGTGATTCGAGGGAAGAGGTCAGGCAGTTGCTTTCATCTGAAAGGAAGACAGTCGCACTTATTGAACCCAGCATAGCCTCAGAGTTTGACGATATAACTGATTACAGGAAATTTGTTGCAATGATCCGTTCCCTTGGATTTGATTATGTTCATGAGGTATCGTTTGGTGTTGACCTTGTAGCTGCCGCTTATGCAAAACTATTTTCAAGGGCGGAAGGAAAGTATTTTATTACAGCCAACTGTCCGTCGATAGTTAAAATGATAGAAAAATTCCACCCTGAACTTGTACCTAATCTGGCTCCCCTTATCTCACCCATGATTGCTACTGCAATGGTTGTAAAAGAGCTATACGGACCGGATGCTGCAACAGTCCAGATTGGTCCCTGCCTGGATGCGAAAGATGAAGCTCTGATATATAACTCAGGAAAGCTTGTTGACGGAGTTTTGACTTTTATTGAATTAAGGCAGCTTTTTGATGAAATGAAGATCCAGGAAAGGCTGGTAAAGATGTCGGATTTTGATCCTCCGCACGGTAACTGGGGAGCACTTTATCCGCTTCCCGCAGGGATCATTCAGGCCGGGGGAATAAAGCGTGATATGGTCTCAAGCAGTGTCATTACCGCCTCCGGCAAGGAGGATATAATGGAGGCTGTTAACGATTTCGATAAATATATTGACACAATAAAGCATCACTTTAACCTTTTCTTCTGCCATGGCTGTCTGCTTGGCCCTGCTATGGAACATCACAACGAAAGATTCAGGAGAAGAGCCCTTGTAAGAAAATATGCAGAAAAAAGAGTAGGGAAACTGGACAAGGAACAATGGAATAAGGATATGGCCAGATGGTCGAAACTTGATTTTACCAGGACCTTTTCGCCTAATGACCAGCGGATTCCTGAACCTCCGGCTGAAGCAATACATGAAGTGCTTAAGATTGTTGGAAAAGACAATCCGGATGAGGAGGTAAACTGCGGGGCATGCGGTTACCTCTCGTGCCGCGAATTTGCATCAACTGTTGCAAAGGGTCTTGCAATTCCGGAGATGTGCCATACATTCAACCTCAGGAATAAACAGGAGTATATTGAAACACTAAGGCAGACAAACAGGAAGCTGGCAGAAACAAAAAAAGCCCTTAAAGAGTCAGAGGAACTTGCGCGAAGGGAAAAAGAGATTGCCCAGAATACATCCGACATGATGAATAACATGCTCGAAAAGCTTCCTACCGGTGTTGTGATTGTTGATAACTACCTGAAGATCCTTCATTCCAATCAAAGCTTTATCAACATAATAGGGGAAGATGCCAGGGCAATTTCTGATGTTATCCCCGGACTGGCAGGCGCAGATCTAAAAACTCTTATTCCGTTCAATGTCTATAACATGTTCACCTTCGTTATCAAGGAAGATGAGCCGGTAGTGAGCAAGGATGTACATTTTGAGGATAAGATGCTTAATATATCCATCTTCCCGATAAAGAAAAACAAGATGTGCGGTGCAATAATCCGTGACCTCTATTCTCCAGAGGTACAGGGTGAAGAGGTGATCAGCAGGGTAAGTGAGGTTATTGATAAGAATCTTGAAATGGTACAGCAGATAGGATTTCTTCTCGGTGAAGGAGCATCTGAAACAGAACAAATGCTCAACTCAATAATAGAGTCATACAAATCGAAAAAAGTCAGTCTGAAAAACAATCTGAAAAAATAGAAGTTGAACAGGAATTTTTTCATTGAGGTCAACAGCCAGCAGAGAAACCATGATGGCGAGCGAATATGCGGAGATGTATTCCTCTATCGTTCCATTAAGGAAGAAAACAGGGTTATTGCTGTTTTGTCGGACGGTATGGGGCATGGTGTAAAAGCCAACATACTGGCTACACTGACCGCAACAATGGCGATTAACTTTACCCGTGAACATAAAGAGGTCGACCGCATTGCTGAGATAATTATGAATACCCTTCCTGTATGCAGCGAGAGAAAGATCAGCTATTCCACTTTCACAATTGTAGATATTGAGAGCAGCGGGCGGGTAAACATACTTGAGTATGATAATCCATCGACTGTTGTTTTAAGGGGAAACCAGATCTTCGACCCGTTATGGAAAAAGGTGGTACTTGAAAAGGGTAAAAACTCAGGAAAGGTTCTCAAAACATGTACCTTCATTCCCGAAAAAGAAGACCGTATTATCTTCTGTTCCGATGGTGTATCGCAAAGCGGGATGGGCAGTGAAGCCTTCCCCTTCGGATGGGAAAGGGATAATATAGCCTCATACGCCGCTTCGCTGGTTAGCAGTGAGGCTTCAATCTCTGCGACAATGCTCGCCGGAAAGATTGTGACAATGGCTCATAAAAACGACAGCTACAAAGCAAGAGATGATATCAGCTGCGCAATAATATATTTCAGGGAACCCCGTAAGCTGCTGATCTGCACAGGCCCTCCATATGAAAAGGACAAAGATAAGGACCTTTCTTCAAAAGTACTTGCATACAAGGGAAAGGTAATACTCTGCGGAGGGACAACAGCAGATATTGTTGCCAGGGAACTTAACAGGACTATCGTTGATGAACTTATCTTCGAAGATCCTGAACTTCCGCCGGAAAGCTTCCTTGAAGGCATCGATCTGGTCACTGAAGGGATACTTACTCTGCAGAAGGTCAACGAATTGCTGAAAACATACAATAACAGTGTAAGGCTGGGAAAAGGACCTGCAGATAAAATTGTAAGACTTATAATGGAAAGTGATGAGATACATTTCGTTATCGGAACCAGGATCAATATAGCTCATCAGGATCCTAACCTGCCAGTCGACCTGGAAATAAGAAGAACAGTAGTAAAAAGAATTGCCCGGCTGCTCGAAGAAAAATGGCTCAAGAAAGTCACATTCGAATATATTTAGCTGCATCAATTCTGTAATCAGAAAAATGTGAGGATTTTATTAATCGCAGTATTATTCCCGGCATTTTCACTTTTTGTTAATGCTCAGGACACAATCAGTCATCCCAAAATCGGATTGGTACTTTCAGGTGGAGGCGCCAAAGGGTTTGCCCATGTGGGTGCACTTAAGGTTATTGAAGAAGCTGGAATACCGGTAGATTTTATCACCGGGACAAGTATAGGAAGTATTGTCGGCGGACTGTATGCGATGGGTTATGATGCAGCAACACTGGAAAAGATCATTGGTAATCAGAACTGGGAGGCTCTGCTCAGCAACGAATCAAGAAGAGCATTCTTGCCGGTAATCACCAAGGAGGAACAATCAAGATACCTCTTGTCACTTCCAATGAAAGCCAAGAAAATTTCTATGCCTGAGGGCGTTCTGAACGGACAGAAGGCAATGGACCTTTTTACTTACCTGTCGTACGGCTATCACGATATTGAAGACTTTTCCCATCTGCCAATCCCTTTTAAATGCATAGCAGCAGACATTGCCACCGGCGAGGAGGTTGTTCTTGAAAAAGGCTTTCTTCCAATGGCTATGAGGGCAAGTATGTCTGTTCCGGCAGTTTTTTCTGCATGCGAGATCGACAAGCGTATGCTGGTAGACGGAGGTATAATCAATAACTTTCCCGTGGATCGCTGCCGTGAAATGGGGGCTGACATCATTATCGGAATTGATATCAGCGATGAATTGAGGGACAAGGGAAAAATTCAGTCAATTCCGGATATGATTTCACAGCTGACAACAATGATGGGTTTCCAAAGAAGCAGAATGAACAGTGAAGATGCAGATATACTCATAAAACCTGATATCTCAGGCTATTCCGCTTCAAGTTTTAATACCGAAGCTGCTAAAGTACTGATGAAACGGGGCGAGGACGCTGCACAAAAAGTGCTTCCTGAACTGATAAGGTTGCGCGACTCGCTCGGATTAAAGCCGGTAAGTAAGACCCCGCATCAGTTGCCGGATATCCACACTCCTGTATATGTTGAGAGAATTGATGTTGAGGGTACCGAAAAATCCAATATAGAATCAATACTTGGAAAGATAGGCATTGGCAAGGACAAAAGGACAACACTCTATCAGATCAGAGAAGGCGTTGCGAGAATTTATGCAACAGGAAATTACCAGAATATTGATTACAAAATATCAGGGAGTGATAAGAAGGTGGTAACAATAATGGTAAGGGAAAGTTCTACAAACCGCCTGAATGTAGGAGTAAATTACAATACCGATCTTAATGCCGCAGCCCTTATAAACATGACATTCTACAGCGACAGGGTAAGCGGATCCAATTTGTCACTCGATGCCAAAATGTCGACATCTCCTCTCTTTTCAGCAAGATATTCTCTCGACAGGGGTACAAAACCCGGATTCATTTCCGCCGCATCATTTATTACAGATGAAATAAGGGGATATCAGGATGGTGAAAAGGTTTCAGAGCTGAATATTCAGCAGACCAGTATTCTGGTTGGAACACAGGTGGTCGTATCTGATATCATGAGAATCTCGCTTGGCAGCTCAGCCGAGTATTTTCATTTTGGCTCTGTCATTGGTTCTGTGGACAGTTCCAATATCAAGGATGATTTTTTTATTAACTACTTTTTAAAAGGAACACTCGACCAGTTTGACAATCCGGTATTTCCTAACAGCGGATGGAAAATGAACGGGATCATTAAACTTGTGACTGATAACGGCTGGAACCTGTATGATCATTCACCATATGCAACGCTTGGATTGAATCTTGAATTTGCAAAACAGCTATCCGACAGGGTCGCTCTTCTGCCTTCATTCAACTCACAGTTCAGTTTGTCATCTATCGCCCCGGTTTTTTATAAATCCTACATCGGCGGATTCCAGAAAACGAATTATTTTGCCAATTATCTCCCTTTTGCCGGATTGAAACGGATGGAAATAAGTGCCGACAATGCAGCTTATGCATGCCTCGACCTGCGGGTCAGAATGTGGGAAAAGATCTATACTACATTTATTTCCAATATCGGGGTTTATAACGATAAAAATGCAGCAGATAAAGGTGGTAATCTAATGCTTGGAGGAGGTATTTCAGTCGCATATGACAGTGTTGTCGGGCCCGTTGAGCTTATTCTGAGTACTTCCAATCTCAATACTAAGCTAACCCCGTATTTTACTCTTGGATATTATTTCTAGTGGCAAGATATTCAACAACCTTAGCGAATAGAAATGGTTGTATATCAGGATAAGTAAGCTTTTCCGCAAGGTGGTCGAGGAATATAACTTCAGCAATTTCTGAAAGATCAGGTACTTGCCCAAGTTCATAAACATCAGCAAGATAAAGTCTGCCAAAACCAGTAATACCATCTTTTGTTACTGAATATGTAGCAACACAATTCAGATTGAACCTTAAAGCACCCGTCTCTTCCATCAATTCCCTTCTGGCTGCATCATTTGAAGTCTCACCAGGCTCAATGTGCCCGCCTGCGATTTCCCATGTTGAACGATCCTGATGCCGTACAAAAATCCATTGGCCTCTGAATCTTGCGGATATTACAGAATAGGTAAGAGCCATTTCAGGTTCAAACAAGGGGTCATGGAACTTAACTTCAGTCATAGGCAATTGTTGCTATACTACGCGAAATTAATGATAATAACAATAACTAATAATTGAGTAATTTTACAGACTAAATTTTTCAATATGCTATTCTTCGTATTACTTATAATCATTGAAGTACTGACAGTGATCGCTTTGAGAGATAAGCTTAGGAGCAGATCAAAAGGACTTTTTATTCTATCTGTACTTATACATTTCATTCTGAGCATCTGGCTCTGGATGCTGCTTATTGAAACTACTGTCTATAAAGGCTTTTTTGATAACCCGGATCACATCTCCCTCCTCTTGAGCCTGGCAGGGGCAATATGTGCCGTTGCGGTACCAAGGATATTTTTAATCCTTTTCCACTTTACCGGGAAGGCTATAAGAATAAGAAGAGGCGGACATATAAATTGGCTGACCAATGCAGGGCTGACTATTGCAGTAATGTTTTTTTCAGTTATTTCATTAGGGACTTTTTATGGCAGATTCAATTTCAGGGTTGAACATGTCGATATAAAAATTAAAGATCTGAACAAAAACCTGGAGGGAATCAGGATTATTCAGCTTTCGGATATGCATCTTGCATCTTTTTACAACCATGGTAATTTACTCAGGGAAATAATGGATAAGGTAAATATGTTAAAACCAGACCTTATTCTTAATACCGGTGATTTTGTAACCTTTGGGTGGAGAGAATTTGATTCAAATGATACAATACTTTCAAAGGCACACAGCCTCTATGGTAATTTTGCAGTTATGGGAAACCACGATTTCGGAACCTATCATCCTTTTTTCACGGAGGCAGACAGAAGTGATAATGTTTTGCTTATTAATAATATGATAAGATCCTCCGGTTACACCCTCCTGAATGACACCAATTCTGTTGTCAGAATTAAAGGGGCAAAAATAGGATTAATAGGAATAATCACCAAAGGAAGACATCCAGATATGGTACATGGCGACCTCAGGAAAGCACTATCAGGACTCGACAGTGCAGATCTTAAGATCCTGTTAAGCCATGATCCCAATCAATGGGAAAAGGAGGTTGTTTCGAAGACAGATATTGACATTACGCTCTCGGGGCACACTCATGGAATGCAGATGGGCATTTATACAAATAAGTTCAAATGGAGTCCTGCAAAATATTTTTATCCGCATTGGGGAGGACTTTTCATTGAAGAAGATCAGGTTCAGTATGTGAACCTTGGACTTGGGGTACTTGCCATTCCTTTCAGGATATGGATGCCTCCTGAGATCACAGTCATTAAACTGATTAAGGAATAATATTGACAAGAAAATTATTATTTTGCATTATAACACTTAACCTGATAACAATGAAGAATCTTCTGCTATTATCTTTTGCCTTTGCTTTAATCCTTCCCATATCCTGCAACAGCGAAACAGATGAATGGATCAGGATTAACCAGCTCGGCTACAGGACAAATGATATCAAGGTGGCGGTATTCATAAGCAAGAAAAAGATTAAGCTCAAATCATTCTCTCTTGTAGATGCCGGTTCAGGAAAAACAATAATGACTTTTGAAAATCCTTTTAAGAGTGATCAAATGGAGCCGTTTACCTCATGCTATCGTCTTCCATTCACCAAGTATGCCAAACCTGGTACATACAGGATAACCGCGGGTAAAACAGTATCACCTGACTTCCGCATCGGCGATGATGTTTATGATAAAACTGCCGATTTTCTTCTCAACTATATGAGGCAGCAGAGATGCGGTTTCAACCCCTACCTTAAAGATTCCTGTCATATGGCTGATGGCTATGAGATATACGGGAAAAATGACGATTCAGTGCATATTGATGCAACAGGCGGTTGGCATGATGCAGCTGACTATCTTCAGTATGTCGCGACCTCTGCCAATGCCACATACCAGATGTTATTTGCATGGAAAGAGAATCCACGGTCATTTGGTGATGAGTACCTCGCAAATGGTCTTCCCGGATCAGATGGATTGCCTGATGTTCTGAACGAAATAAGATGGGGATTGGACTGGCTTCTGAAAATGAACCCTGAGCCTGAAAGAATGTACAACCAGATTGCTGATGACAGGGACCATGTGGGTTTCAGGTTTCCTGACAATGATTCGGCAGACTATGGAAAAGGATTTGAGAGGCCTGTCTATTTATGCACAGGAAAGCCACAAGGGTTGTTTGGACATCTTAACAGGGCAACAGGCATCGCCTCTACTGCAGGCAAGTTTTCTTCCGCATTTGCCCTTGGTGCTGAGGTGTATGAAAGCATTAACCCGGAGTTCTCAGGACAACTTTTAACAAAAGCAGTGGCAGCATTTAATTACGGACTGAAATATCCGGGAGCCTGTCAGACCGCGCCAGGAACAGCTCCATACTTCTATGAGGAAGATAACTGGGTTGATGATATGGAACTTGCTGCAATAGAATTATATAACCTGACAGGTGACTCTAAATACCTGGATTACGCAATGGAATTCGGACGTCAGGAACTTACGACTCCATGGATGGGGAAGGATACAGCACGCCATTACCAGTGGTACCCTTTTATGAATATGGGGCATCCGGGTGTTGCCAGATATCAGATAGCTGAAAATAAGGGTGAATTCGCAGGATATATGAAAAAAGGCCTTGAACTGACAATGCTGAAAGCAGAAAAGAATCCATTCCTCATTGGAGTACCTTTTATCTGGTGTTCCAATAACCTGGTTGCAGCAATACTTACTCAGGCACACCTTTATTCGGAGATCACAGCCGACAATACATTTGCTGAAATGGAGGCTGCCAACAGAGACTGGCTTTTCGGATGCAACCCGTGGGGAACCAGCATGATCGTTGGGTTACCCGAAAATGGCGATTTCCCCAAGTTTACCCACTCATCATACGTTATAAAGGGAGGACAGGTTAATGGCGGCCTGGTAGACGGACCAGTCTATTCCACTATCTTCCGGTCACATAGCAAATACATAACCATGATAAATAAGGATGTTTATGCCAATGTCCAGCCAGCCATTGCAAATTATCACGATGATATAACCGATTATACCAGCAATGAATGTACAATGGACGGTACTGCCTGCCTTGTATACTATCTTTCCGCACTGCAGAACAGGTCTAAGAATATCAGCAGCAATCCAAATATAACAATGGCTAAAGGCGCAATTGTAAGGATGGATTCTTCGGCAAAAAATATCTACCTCTGTTTTACTGCTCACGAATTCAAAGATGGTTTTGATTTTATTTCCAAAACATTAAATGACCATAAAATTAAAGCCTCATTTTTCTTTACGGGTGACTTTTGCAGAACTCCTTCCAATAAAAAAATAATTGAAAGGCTGAAAGCAGACGGACATTACATCGGGGCTCATTCAGATAAACATCTCTTATACTGCTCCTGGGAAAACAGAGATTCCCTGCTTGTCACAAAGGATGAATTTCTTTCTGACCTTAAAAACAACTATAAAGAACTTGAAAAGCTGGGGATTCCAAAATACAAGGCGCTTATCTATCTGCCTCCGTACGAATGGTACAATGACAGCATTGCTATCTGGACAAAACAGGAAGGGCTAAAACTGGTTAATAACTCGTCGGGAACCATAACAAACCAGGACTGGACATTCCCCGACAAGGGAAAACCTTATTACACAAGTGACTCCCTCATGAAGAACTTTTTATCATATGAACAAAGCAGTGGAATGAACGGTTATATTATGCTTATTCATCCGGGAACCGACCCCAGAAGAAAAGATAAGTTTTATCTTAAACTTGATTCGGTGTTGAATTATCTTGAATCAAGAAATTACACCTTTAGTTCATTTTCAGGAGTAAATTAATTGTGATTTAAGTAGTTAATGTATAAAGAACAGAAAACCTGCCAGTTTCAGAATATAGAATTCAGGATAGTTTATTCAAGACGAAGAACACTGGGGATCAGTATACTACCCGATGCATCAGTTATTGTAAGAGTTCCCTACCATACCCCTCTTAAAACCATTAATCGTATTATCCAGGAAAAGTCCCAATGGATAATTAAACACAGAGATAGCTACCAGAGGAAAGAGAAGAGAAAGCTTAACAGTTCATTGATTACCGGAGAAAAACAGCTTTTCCGTGGAAAAGATTGTGTATTGCATATTTTTCTATCAAAAAAACCAGTTGTAAGGTTTAACGAAAATACAATTGAAATCGGAATGGATAAAGTCGATGATCAACAGGCAATAAGGAGACTGTTATATACAGGTTACAAAACAGAAGCTTCGGTAATCTATCCTGAGATGTTGAACAAAGCTCTAAAAATCCATGAAAATCAAATGTTTAAACCAATCGGACTGATCATCCGAACAATGAAGAGCAGGTGGGGCAGCTGCTCAAGGAAGGGAATGATAACACTTAGCACCGAGCTGATAAAACTGCCTGATATTTATATCGAATATGTGATAATTCATGAGTTGTGCCACCTTAAACACCACAACCATGGGAAAGAGTATTATAATCTGCTGTCAGAATTATTCCCCGACTGGAAAAAAGTCAGGAAAGATCTAAGGGAATATATCCATTAAGAGGCTATCTCATAAATAGTTTGTACCCCCAAGCCACCCAAGTGGGGATGTAAGGGTAATCTTTAAAGAGTAAACTTCCAAGACAGCCCCATTCAATCACGCAATATTTGTATAAACCGCCTGGACGTCATCATCATCCTCGATTCTGTCGATAAGCTTTTCAATATCTGTTAACTGTTCTTCATTGAACTCGACCTGGTTCAGGGGAAGTCTCTTCAGCGTAGCCTTATTTACCTCAATTCCCAGGTTTTCCAATGCTATGGATAATGAGCCAAAATTTGTATAATCTCCATAAACATATATCCTGCCATCAATATTCTCTATCTCTTCCAATCCAGATTCGATGAGTTCCAGTTCTATCTCTTCAGGATCCTTGTCTTCCGGAAGGTCAAATTCAAACACTGCTTTTCGTGAGAACATAAATTCGAGAGAACCTGTAGGGACTAAGGATCCACCTGATTTACTGAAATATGATTTTATGTTTGCAACCGACCGGGTATTATTGTCGGTGGCACATTCCACAAAAACAAGGACCCCATGAGGGCCTTTCCCCTCATAACATATCTCGGCGAAATTTTCGGAATCTTTTCCTGATGCACGCTTTATCGCTGCCTCAATATTGTCTTTCGGCATATTCTGCGCCTTTGCATTCATTATCGCAGTCCTTAGTTTGGCATTAAGATCAGGGTCAACCCCACCCTCTTTGGCTGCTATGGTGATATTTTTTGCCAGTTTAGGAAACAATTTTGACATCTTATCCCATCTCTTCTCTTTAGATGCCCGCCTGTATTCAAATGCTCTTCCCATATTTAATGTTGAAAAAGATTAATTCCTATTAAAGAAATGAAGTACAAAAATAGTAAGATAATCCATTTGTTTAAAAAACCTTCTATCCTTAATGATCTATAATAAACCTCTCATATCTCATATCTCATATCTCATATCTCATATCTCATATCTCATATCTCATATCTCATATCTCATACTCCTGACCCCGTGCAGGTATTTCTAAATTCCTGAATCCAACACCGGTAAGTGTGTCAACATATTTCTTCTGAGTTTCATACTCACCATGCACTATAAAAGTCTTTTGCAAAGCGCTTTTGTCCTGACAATCAATAAACTCAATCATCTCCTTGTAATCTCCATGTCCGCTGTAGGATTCTATTTTCTTCACTTCGGCTTTTACCTCATAGATATTCCCATGGATAGAGACTTCTTTATCACCTCTTACAATTCTTGCACCAAGAGTTGTCGGTGCGCAATAACCTACCACCAGGACAGTATTTTTCGGATCACTGATATTGTTTGCAAGGTGATGCTTTACACGGCCGGCCTCCATCATACCTGATGCAGAAATTATAACACATGGGTTTTTATGTTCATTCAGTTTCTTGGAGTCTTCCTGCCTTGTTATATAAAACAGGTTATCAAAACCAAACGGATCAGGGTCGGTTTCCAGCACTGAAGCAAAGCTCTTGTTGAAACATTCAGGATGCATTCTGAAAACAGTTGTAGCGTTAACAGCAAGGGGACTGTCGACATAGATGTCAATTTTAGGAAGCCTCCGCAGATTGAAAAAGCTATTCAGGGCATAAACAATTTCCTGAGTCCGGCCAACGCTGAATGCCGGAATAATAAGTTTGCCTCCTTTGTTGACACAGGTATTTACAACAATGTTCAGCAACTCCTCTTCAGCTGACCTGACATCCATATGTAATCTGTCACCATACGTTGATTCGGTAATTAGTATATCAGCTTGCGGAAAAGGTTGGGGTGAAGCAAGGATTGGATCGACAGGCCTGCCGATATCCCCGGTATAGGCGATCCTCTTCATCTGGCCGTTCTCGGATATCTGGATATTGGCAACGCCGCTGCCCAGCATGTGACCGGTATTTGTGAATGTAACCTTGAGATTGTCATCGATCCTGAATTTCATATTATTAGGTACGCCTATAAAAAGACCCATACTGGCAGTGGCATCCTGCTGAGTATACAGTGGTGTTACAAGGGGAAGTCCCTTTTTTGCCCTTCGCTTATTGAAAACAATTGTATCGTGCTCCTGGATGAAAGCTGAATCGGCAAGCATTATTGCGCAGAGATCCCGAGTTGCATTTGTACATATAACCGATCCCCTGAATCCCAGTTTATACATATAAGGTATTAGTCCGGAATGGTCAATATGGGCATGAGTGAGGATTATGTGATCAATAGTGGAGGGATCAAACATGAGATCACGGTTCAGACTGTCAGTTTCGAGTCCTTTACCCTGAAACATTCCGCAATCAAGAAGTAATCTCTTTCCGCTGTCAGTCGTTATAAGATGCTTACTCCCTGTGACCTCACGTGCAGCACCAATAAATTTTATTTTCATCGTGGTTTAAATTATTTTATGAAAAGACTAAGAATCATTACACCTGCCAATCCTGTTACCCCAATTGACGTTTCCATCACTGTCCACGTTTTCAGGGTATCCTTTATGCTGAGGTTGAAGTACTCTTTAAACAGCCAGAATCCCGTATCATTTACATGGCTGCAGATAAGACTTCCCGAACCAACCGCCAGTACCATCAGCTCAGGTCTTACATCTGTTCCGGTAACCAGCGGCAATACAATTCCTGCGGCAGTAAGACCTGACACAGTTGCTGAGCCTATGCATATGCGGAGGACAGCAGCGATAAGCCACCCCAAAAATAAAGGTGAAAGGGCAGACTGGCTCAGTAATCCGCCTATATAATCGCTTACTCCCCCATCGACGAGAACCTGTTTCAGCGAACCGGCACCTGAGATAAGAAGCATGATCATCGCTATACTGACAATGGAATGAGACAGGGATTTCATTATTTCTGCCATTTTTTTCCCCCTCGCCAAACCCAGAAAATATATAGCAGACAGAACAGATAAAAGCATGGCTATGACCGGATTGCCAATGGATCCGAGAATTTTTCCGGCAATATTATCGTCAGGCAGAATGAACCCGGAAATTGTTGCAGAGGTGATCAGTATAACAGGTAACAGAGCAGAGATCAGGCTGGTCAGGAATCCCGGCATTTCAGCGTCAGTCAACGGTTTCTGATTCACAAACTCACTGAGTGGTTTTGCATCCACCCTGCTCAGAAATCTTGCCAGAAAAGGTCCTGAGACAAGAATGGAAGGCACAGCAATAGTCAGTCCATAAAGCAAGGTCTTGCCCAGATCGGCATTGAACATAACAGTTAAGGCAGTCGGTGCCGGATGAGGAGGAAGAAACCCGTGGGTGACAGAAAGTGATGCAAGCATTGGCAGTCCGACATAAAGTAGTGGGAGACCGGTAGTAGCTGCAATGGTAAAAACGAGCGGAATCATTATGAAAAAACCGACTTCATAAAAGAGGGCAATCCCGACAATAAATCCGGCCAGCATTAAGGATGTCTGAATGTTTCTGGTCCCTAAATTACCAACAAGCCGGGATGTTATCCGCTGGGCTGCTCCACTATCGGATACAAGCTTGCCCAGCATTGCTCCAAAACCCAGTACAGGCACAATTACTCCCATCGTGCTTCCTATTCCCTTTTGTACTGAAGCAACTGCTTTGTCTACAGGCATTCCAACTGCGATGGCAACAGAAAGTGAAACAATCATAAATGCCAGAAATGGATTAAGCTTAAGCACAAGGATTAGCAGAAGGAAAAGGCAGATTCCGCAGATGACTATTATTAATGGCATATTTTTCTTATAATGTCCTGATAAGCATTCTGATTAACTTGTTGTCCGGTACTTGTAATTTCATTAATTGGGGAATAACAAATATAATAAAAACATATTCTGATGTTTTACCGGACAACAATGATACTAAATAAAGAGACTGATAAACAGCGTCAGAATAAGTCCTGACACAGCAATAATAGTTTCCATTATGGTCCAGGACTGAAGAGTCTGTTTTTCATTCATCCCCAGATATTTACTTACAATCCAGAAACCGCTGTCATTTACATGCGACAGAATGGTAGCTCCCGAGGCAATGGCAATCACAATAAGTGCACTCTCAGGCTGATTCAGGTTAAAGACTGGAAGGATAGGTGCCATAATTCCTGCAGCAGTTATCATGGCCACAGTTGCTGACCCCTGTGTAATCCTAACAAGAGCAGCCAGGGTCCATGCAAGAATAATAATAGGAATTGAGGATTCGGAGATGGATTTGGCTAACGTAACACCGATCCCGCTGTCAACCAGTATCTGTTTAAGTACTCCACCAGCACCTGTAACAAGAATTATAATGCCTGCCGGCCCAAGTGCTTTTGTGCTAAGGTCGAGTATTGACTGCCGCGACATATTTCTTTTCAGGCAAAGCAATATGGCCATCAGGGTTGCAATTATCAGGGCTGTAAATGGATGGCCTATGAAAGTCAGAATATCGGTCAGATGGTTTTTCTCAAATGCCGCACGCTCTATTCCTAAAGCGATAAATGTACTCATAACTATCAGAAGAAGTGGTGTTGAAATAATCAATGCAATAACCCAAAACGATGGAAGCTCATGCGATGGGTCCATTGCCTGAGCATCAAACTCTGGCAGTTCTTCCGGAGCCGGAATGTGAATCTTTTTTGAAATGTAGCTTCCAAAAAAGGGACCTGCAACAATTACTGTGGGAAGCCCAACAATAAGTCCAAACAACACAACCCAGCCCATATCAACACCCAGAATTTCTGAAATGGCCATTGGTCCAGGCGTAGGTGGAACCATTGCATGAGTAACAGCCAGTCCGGCCAGTAACGGGATAGCATAGTACAGGATCGACTTTTTAGTATCTCTCGTAAGGGCATATACAATCGGAATCAGTATAATGAACCCTACATCCAGAAAAATCGGAATGCCAACAATAAATCCTGTCAACATAAGAGCCCAGGAGGCTTTGCTTTTTCCGAATTTCTTTAAAAGATAATGAGCCAGAGCTTTGGCACCTCCCGAACTTTCAAGAAGCTGCCCGAGAATAGCTCCCAACCCAACAACAGTTGCAACAAATCCGAGGGTCCCTCCCATTCCCTGCTGTATGCTGGTGGAAATCTGTGAGAGTGGCATTTTAGCCATTATTCCGACAAAAATGGAGGTTATCAAAAGGGAAATAAATGCACTGAGTTTGAACTTCAGAACCATTAACAGCAATAATGTAACTCCAAGGCTTACAATCAGAATAATGTAGGGTGCTGACATTGTCGTTATTGTTAGTTGGAATTACTTAATGCCCGTTGCCGGGTGGAAAGAAGAGCCTGCCCCGCCTTGACGTGGAGGCCAGGGGGCTGTTTTTACAGGAAATTTAACCGGGAAATTATCACGTGTTGAAGTATAAATTGCCGTAAACAGCTCAACTACCATGCGCCCGTCTTCGCCTGTTACTGATGGTTCCCTGCTGTTTTCAAGAGCATCCAGATAATCTTCTATCTGGTATTGCATATATTTCACTGTGGGATCACAATTGTTAAAAATTTCCGTATCCTTCATTACCCATTCTTTCAGTTTGTCTTCTTCCCCCGGGATTGTCCATAGATCATTTACAGGAGGTTCTGAAACGCCTGTCATCCCTGCAATGAACATAGCACCTCCATCTGTCTGAACACCTGCTGATGCTCCATTTTCGCCATGCACATGGACTTTTCCGTACAGGCCTGGTTTTTGAGAGTTGCTTACAAGTATATTCCCTATGGCTCCGCTCCTGAATTTTATTATCGCAGCAGCAGTATCTTCCACCTCAATATATGGGTGATTCAGATTTCTCCAGAGCCCGTAGACTTCGTCAATTTCGCCCATGTACCACAGAAGGAGATCGAGCTGGTGCGGCGCCTGATTAACCAAAACTCCGCCTCCCTCATCTTTCCATGTTCCTCTCCACTGATCAGAATCGTAATAAGCCTTATCCCTCCATCCCAGCATGTTGATTGTTGCAAGAACCGGTTTGCCAATTTTCCCGTTTTCAATGGCATCCTTAACCCTTTTTACAGGTTCATACCATCTTCTCTGACTTATCACACCCAGCCTGACATTGTTTTTCCTGCATGCTTCAATAATTTCATCGCAGTCACTCAGATCTGCAGCAAGAGGCTTTTCAACAAGAACGCTGGCACCTGCACTTGCTGCTTCAACGGCTGGTTGTTTATGAAAAGGATGGGGAGTGCAGACTATTACAAGATCAATATTGTTCTCCTTAACCATTGTGGAAATATCAGAACAGGCTTTTGTTCCGTACTTCATCGCAAAATCTTCAGCCGATTGCCGGGTTCTGCTCCAGACTGCAGCAAGACGGGCATTGGAAATACTCTGAATAGCTCTGGCATGCAGATGTGCAACTTTTCCGCAACCGGCAATTGATATATTATATACTTTCCCGGACATCAGCATGCTACCAGGGTTTTAAAATAACTTTATTCAGCTCAGACTCCCTTCTGTAAAGTTTATCAAACCAGACTGCACCATCTGCCAGCGGAGCTACAACTGAAATCTGATCATCAACATTTATCTTTCCGGATTGAAGAAGGTCAAGCACAACCTCATACTCACCCCTGATTGCACAACTGCCAAGTACTTTCAGTTCACGGGTTACTACTTTCTGAAGAGGAAATTCGATTTTTGGAGAGATGTTTCCTACCAGGACAGTTCTTCCACCTTTGCGGAGAATATCAATGGCCAGATTCACAGTTTCGCTTTTTCCAACCGCTTCAAAAGTGATGTCTGCTCCCCTGTTGTTAGTCAGCTCAATTATCTTATCATACAGGTTTTCTTCAGTTGAGAGAAAAGTAAAATCGGCACCCGCCCTTTTTGCCTGTTCCAGTCGTCCGGAACTTATATCAATGGCTATAATTTTGGATACACCTGACATCCTGAGAAGCTTCAGTATAAAGATACCTATCATTCCTGCCCCAACCACGGCGCACTTATCTCCCGGTTTGATTTCCGAAATATTTATTGAATGAAGTGCCACAGCAACCGCTTCTGCCATAGCTGCCTGTTCAAATGTAACACTTTCAGGAATTCTGTAAAGTATATGCTGAGGAATGATAACATATTCAGCAAAAGCTCCGTCTCTTTTATAGGTACCCGGCGATACCCCCAATACTTCCCTGTTATCGCTTAAATTATACATTCCCCGAAGGGTAAACCAATCATCAAGCGGATACACAGTAGAGTCAAAGGTCACTCTGTCGCCTGATCTCCAGTTTTTTACATTTTCACCTGTTCTTATGATAATTCCGGAAGCTTCGTGTCCCATAATCATAGGAGGGACTCTTCTCCCGGTGCTTCCGTCCAGCCCGTGAACATCTGACCCGCAGATCCCGCAGGCTATGACTTTTACAAGAACTTCATTATCTTTTGGCTGGGGATCAGGTACATCTTTATAGACCAGTTTGTTATATTCTTCGAGAACAAGAGCTTTCATAAATTCAATATGTTTAATTTCAGTAACTGCGAATAGCAAATATAACAAAAACCTCCCGCTAATCCAGCCTGTTAATCCTGCCTTTAAACAGTATATCAGAATTCGCAGCAAGTGACTATCTTTGATTTGCAAAGCCTATCAAAAAGCCATGAAATATATCGTAATATTCCTGTTATTTATTTCTTTACAATCAGCTGCACAAACTATCATCAGGGAAGGCAGATTATCTGAAAACGAAGGATTTGATGTGCTGCCAGGATTCATTAATCCTCCAAAAGGCTATGGTGAGGTTCCATTCTACTGGTGGCAGGGTGACACTCTCACTAAAGAACGGATTCTGTGGCAGCTTGACCAGCTTGCAAATAAAAACATTTCAAGTCTCCAGATAAATTACTCTCACAGGGATTCTGGAGGACTGACATACGGACTTATCCAATCCAAGCAAGCCTCCGTTATTTTCCGAAGCATGGTGGGATCTTTTCAAATGGTTTTCTGCCGAAGCCGGAAAGCGTGATATGACAGTCAGCCTGAGTGATTATACAATAGGTGTAGGACAGGGATATTCAATGGATGAAGCTATAAAAGAAATTCCCGGACTGAATGGTTCATTGCTCAAATGCTCAGTTTATTTCGTTGATGGCAAGGTTACCAGGAAAATGCCGGAAAACCTGCTGCTGCTCATTGCGTATAAAATCAGAGCTGACAGCTCAATGATTTCTGAAACCAGGAAAGATCTGCTTCCAATGGTAAAAGGGGGAAAGCTCGTATGGAACTCTGGAAATTCTACATGGAAAGTTATAAGCGTTTTTCCTGAAAAAGTCATTCCATCTTATGATCCTATGCATCCTCAGAGCGGGCAGGCATACAATAGGTACTTCTTCGATAAATTTGAGCAGGCATTACCTGATAAGGGATCCGGAAGGCTCAATTTCTTCTTTTCAGATGAGTTGAATTTCAGGCTGAGCGGAAATCTCTGGAACAGCAGATTTTCAGAAGAATTCAAAAAACGCAAAGGGTATGATATTGTCCCCTGGCTGGATGCACTATTCTATAATGTCGACCCTGTTGCTCCAAAAATAAGACTTGATTACAATGATGTAATAGTAAGTCTGAGTGAAGAGAATTTTTTTAAACCTGTTTACATGTGGCATGAAGAGAGAGGAATGATATTTGGCTGTGATCATGGCGGCAGAGGCAGAGACGCTACGGAGTTTGGCGATTATTTCAGGACACAGAAATGGAACCAGGGGCCTGGGTCAGATCAGCCAGTACTTTCAAAGGATATCATTAAGGCAAAAGTTGCCTCATCAATAGCTCATCTCTATAAGCGGCCGCGTGTATGGCTGGAGGGTTTTCACAGCAGCGGATGGGGCACTTCATCGGCTGATGTGACTGAGGCTATTTCAGCAAACTTTGTTGCCGGATATAATCTCCTCTCATTTCATGGTCTTTACTATTCAACAATGGGAGGCTGGTGGGAATGGGCACCACCTGATAACCATTTCAGAATGCCATACTGGAAACAGATCGATCCGCTCATGGGATATATTGAGCGTCTCTCCTACCTTTTATCACAAGGCTATCATAGTTGCGATGTTGCAATAATCTATCCTACCGAACCTGTTGTAGCAGACATGGATGGAGATGAATCGGTGAACCTTGCTTTTGAGACAGGAGAACGATTGTACGATAAAGGAATTGATTTCGATTTTATCGATTTCGAATCGCTGGCCAGGTCAGAGGTCAGAAATAGAGAACTTAATGTATCTGATGAGAGATACAAGGTACTGATCGTTCCTTCAATGAAGGCTATTCGCTATAGTTCCCTGAAAAAAATTGAAGAATTCAGGAATGCCGGCGGGATAGTTATAAATATCGGAAATTTACCGGAAGCTAATGACAAAACAGGTATGAATGATCCTGAAGCCACAATGCTCGTCAACAATATCTTTTCTTCTGGCAGGAATATGATTAATTGCAATAATGCAAACGAGGTACTCTCAGCTATAGAAGGAATCTATGAAGCAGGTTTTAAAATCCTTACCGACATAAAAGAGAGACCTTATATTATGCACCGCATAATCGGGAACAGAGATGTTTATGCTCTTTACAATCTGCCTGAAGGAAGCAGGTGTTTTTTCAGATCAAAGGGTGCTGCAGAACTATGGGATCCCTGGAATGGCAATGTTTCATCACTGTCAGACTATGCAGTTCAGACTAAAGATGGAACAGAAATTACATTACCACTGACGTCCAAAGAGATACAGATTATTGTCTTTGATACTGAAAACACCGGAACAGGAAATAAGATCTCTCATAAGAAAACTGTAAAAGAGTATGTTCTTGACGGCAACTGGGAATTTGAACTCAGACCTTCACTTGACAACAGGTGGGGTGATTTTGAACTTCCGGCAGGCAATGTGCTGATAGGTCCGGAAGTAAGACAACTATACTTATCTGAAGATAAAGATTATTCGGGTGAAAAGATAACTTTTGATGAATCGTGGAAAAGAGTTACATGCGGATTTGGAGAAAAATTTCTTGAACTGGGACCATTGACTCAGTTGCCATCTGATGACGAAATGCTGAATATGCATCCTGTGAAAGCAGGTGAAGAAGTTGTGATTTCCGGCAAAAAATATCCCTGGAAGAATTATTCCTTTTCATGGCAGCTGGGGGTGGAAGGAGATTACGGCCACCAGGGTTACCATGGTCTGAAAGGAGAAATGTCCGATAACTTTATCCGCCTCGGAGCTATGGAAGACGATAAAATGTCATTGAAAAGAGTTCCTGAATCCGGAGGAAATTTATATATTCTTCTGACTTCCGTCATAGCCCCTGATGAAGGCAACTTTGAGCTTCTGACGGGCGATGTCAAGCCGGCTCTTCTATATATTAACAACTCAAAAACAAATGCAAACAACAACCAGATACAATTGAAAAAAGGCCCGAATACTGTTTTGATGGTTTATGACAAAGCCTGTGAAACGTACCTTATTTGCCGGGAACCAGGCAAACCCAGACCTCAAAGACAACCCGTCGCAATGAGTTGGTACAAAGATTACGGTGTGTTGCCTTTTGTTTATCCGCCGGACAGAATAAAAAGCGGACTTTTTGGTTTTGCATCAGCCCCTGGTTTGAAATCACTTGTATTTTCAGCATTCGGAAAAGTAGATTTATGGATCGATGGTGTAAAAACAGAAGTAATAGGTGGTAAAACCGATCCTGATGGATTGACTGAATATAAGGTGAATGTAAAAACCTGGAAAAAAGGCATTTCACAGATTTTTCTTAAGATAGTCTATAAACCAGGGTATTTTGGGGGAGCTTCGATTCCAAAATATATAACAGAGAACTGCGGGAATGGTGAAATAAGTCCCGGCGACTGGTCGGAAAATGATGGATTAAAATCATATTCAGGCGGAGCCTGGTACAGGAAATCAATAACACTGGATTCATCTGATGTTAAAAACAAAATTGAGATTGATCTTGGTGACCTGGTATCTTCAGCAGAACTGTTCATTAATGGCAGGAGCGCCGGTATAAAGGTATCTCCACCGTGGACATTCAACATATCTGAGTATGCAATAGCAGGTGAAAACCAGATCGAAGTGCTGATTTATAATACACTGGCAAACAATTACACGGCAATTCCTACAAGATACCAGGGCAGCCTGAAATCAGGGTTAATCGGGCCGGTAAGGATAATCGCTGAGCATTGATCCGGATATCATTAAAAATGACTATATGCTGGTAACTACTTTATAACCTCTTTACCAACTGTAATTATCTTTATTTCAGGCGGGCCAAGAATAAAATCACCGATTTTAGGACCGAATGCTATAAAATAATCAGCCGCAAAATGGGCATCTACAGCAGCCTGATTTTTATATTCCTCAACAAAAACAAACCTGGAATTGTCATAAGGGTCCTGAAAAAGCTGATAAAAACTGCAACCGCTTTCCTTATTCGAATTTTCAATTATCTCCTTTGCTGCTTCTGTAAAATCTTTAGCCTTTTCGGGCTTCACAGACAATTTTGCAATTATCATCATTTTGGAATCCATTGCTGGTTCAACAGAAGATGTTTCTTTAACATTACCGGGTTCACCACTCTTTTTATTACCACAGCTGCCAGCCACTATCGCTAAACTGAGCAGCATAACAAATAAGTTCAATTTCATTTTTTTCATAATATTGATTTCTAAACATTAGAGCCATGAATATATTAATAAAAACTGATCCTGGATTTATTTACAGTCAGGATTTGAAATAAAATTCTAATTTTATCTGTTGCTTTCTATGATTTGACTGATACACTTTTTATGAAATTTAGCATTATAACTGTTTTATTTCTACTCACAATATCTTCATTAGCAAATGCTGATACCGGGAAACCTGTGTTGAAACTCTGGTACAAACAACCTGCGAAAGAATGGATGCAAGCGACTCCTGTTGGAAATGGACGTCTGGGTGCAATGATTTTCGGAGGAATAAACAATGACCGTATAGCATTGAACGAGATAACGATGTGGGCGGGTCAGCCTGATCCGGATCAGGAACTGCCCTGCGGGAAAGAAAAACTTGCTGAAATAAGGAAATTATTTTTTGATGGAAAAATTAAGGAAGGCAATGATTCAGCTCAAAAATACCTGTCAGGAAAACCAAATACTTTTGGAACACATCTGCCTGTCGGCGACCTGAATCTGAAATTCAATCTCGATGAAAAAAGCATTTCAGAATACCGAAGAGAATTAAACCTTGAAAATGCAATCACAACTGTTACTTTCAAGTCAAACGGTACCTCTTACAAAAGAGAATATTTTTGTTCCAACCCTGATGGTGTATTGATTATCAGACTTACGGCAGATAAAAATAATGAGATCAACTGCACCGTTTCACTTGATCTGCTCAGCAAATCCGAAATAAACTCACAAAATAACCGTTTGGAATTTACTGGGAAAGCAACATCTGCTTTAAAGGTGAGGGGATTTCCCGATTTCAGCAAAGGTGGTGTTGATTTTATGGGAATAGTACATGCCTCAGTCATCGGAGGATCAGTCCATCCAGTTGCAGGTGAATTAATGATCAGTGATGCAGAAGAAGTAATTTTATTTATCGACATTAGAACCAGCTTCAATAGTCCGGAATTTAAGGAAATATGTAAAGGAATTGTCTCGAACGCCAGTTCAAAGAAGTATAGTGAACTGAAAAATTCACATATAAGTGATTACTCCAGTCTCTTTAACCGCTTTGAGATATCGCTTGGAGACAATGAAGGTGAAGATCTGCCTACGGATGTGAGATTCAGGAATTATAACAACGGCAAAAGCGATCCTGATTTTTGCTCACTTTTTTTACAATTCAACAGGTATCTTATCATTTCATGCTCGAGGGAAAACTCACCCCTCCCTGCCAACCTTCAGGGCTTATGGAATGATAACCTTGCTGCAAATATGCCATGGACCTGCGACTACCATCTTGACATTAATACCCAGCAAAACTACTGGGCCACCAATGTGACAAACCTGACGGAATGCAATACTCCCCTTTTCAATTATATAGAATACCTGGCAAAAGCAGGTGAAAAGACTGCGGCAAAGGTTTATGGGAGCCCGGGTTGGGTGGCCCATACAGTAACGAATGTCTGGGGATATACCGCACCGGGGGAATGGCCGGGATGGGGATTGTTTCCTGCTGCCGGAACCTGGATAGCCCTGCACCTCTGGGAGCATTATAACTATACCCTGGACAAAGGCTTTCTTGTAAACAAAGCTTATCCGCTTCTCAGGAAAAATGCAGAGTTTTTTCTTGATTATATGGTAACGGACCCGGTAAGCGATTATCTTATGACAGGTCCGTGCACCTCTCCTGAAAATTCATTCAGGTATAAGGGAGATGTGTTATCCCTTTCAATGATGCCAACATCTGACAGGGTTTTTGTTTATGAATTGTTTTCTTCATGCATATCAGCCTCAGAGATACTGGGTGGTGATGCGGAATTCAGGAAATCATTAAAGGCAGCTCTGGCAAAACTTCCCCCTCTTAAAATCGGGAAAACAGGTGAGGTCCAGGAATGGTTTTATGACTATGAAAAAGCAATTCCAAATCATCGTCATACGACACATTTGACATCCTTGTATCCTTTTTCGCAGATTTCCCTCGAACGAACACCTGAACTTGCAGTGGCAGCAGCTAAAACTATACAATACAGGCTTGATGCCCCGGGATGGGAAGACGTTGAATGGAGCAGGGCCAATATGATTAACTTCTTTGCCCGATTGAAAGAACCGGAAAAAGCCTTGAACAGCATAAATATCCTTCTTAGCGATTTAACAAGGGAAAACCTGCTGACCATCTCAGTAGCAGGGATTGCAGGAGCCAACTACGATATATTCGTTCTGGACGGAAATGAAGCAGCAGCCTCAGGTATTGCAGAGATGCTTATTCAAAGCCAGGAGGATTACATAGAATTCCTTCCGGCATTGCCGGCAGAATGGAAGACAGGCTATTACAAAGGGCTGTGCGTCAGGGGAGGCGCAACTGTAAGCGCTGAATGGGTGGATATGAAAATCAGGAAAGCTTCATTGAATGCCTCTGTCAATAATTCCTACAATATCAAAATACCTGATGCTTCAGATGCAAAGTTTTTGAAAAACGGAAAAGATTACAAACCTGAGTCAATGTCAGGAACAATAGTCAGAGTGGATCTTAGGAAAGATGATATAATTGATATTGTGTACTGAAGTGAAATAAAGTGAAATAAATTGAAATAATAAGAAATGACTTTAACTTCAAACCGCATACCGCGTGCCGCATGCCGCAACCGCATGCACACGCAGGTTGGACCGTTCTAAAAAAAGTTAACTATTAATCCTTGAGACTGTGAATTCAAAAGAAAGAATGATGTGTGCCATTAATGGTGAGAAAGCTGACCGGTTGCCGGTCACAGTACACCAATGGCAGGGTTATCACTTAGACACTTATATGGATGGGATCACTCCTCTGGAAGCTTTTAAGAAAGTAGGAATGGATGCAGCCATACAATATTTTGCAGATATGGGACAATTCTGGCTTGTAGATGCTGATTTTGCGAAATTCTCAACCCCTGATTGGAAAGATGAAGTGACAGTAATCAGCAATGATCCTGAAAACAGGATCAATCACCACAGGATTGTGACTCCCGGTGGCAATCTTTCCTACAAAACTGCAGGGAACAGAAAAACCACGTGGATAACTGAGTATCTTATCAAAAGGGATGAGGACCTTGAGCTGATCCGAAAATACATGCCGGTACCAATGCTTGATAAAAAACCGCTTGAAAAAGTCTACGATGAGGTTGGAGACAATGGTATTGTCCGTGGTTTCGTCTGGGGTGATCAGGCCGGCTGCTGGCAGCATGCTGCCTGTTTAACCGATATCAATGAACTAATAATAAAATCCATGACAGATCCGGTATGGGTCCACAGGCTTTTGGAGATCCTGCTTGAGAAGAAACTCGATTTTGTTAATTCCATGAGGGGTGCAAAATTTGATCTTGTTGAAACTGGAGGTGGCTCCTCCTCCTCAACTCTGGTATCACCTGACCTTCACAAAGAATTCTGCCTGCCATACGACAGAAAACTGCATGATGCCCTTCATTCGGCGGGATTCAAAATCACATATCACACCTGCGGCGGAACCTATGGAATTGAAGAATTTATTATCGCAAACGGAGCTGATTGTTCTGAAACACTGGCACCAAAGAGTATCGGGGGTAACCAGGAACCATGGGAGGTAAAAGAAAAAGTTGGAAACAGGATATCACTTATAGGCGGAATGGATCAGTACAATGTTCTGACAGACGGACCCGGAGATAAAATAACAAGCATGGTTCATACCCTTTTCGAGAAAGTGGGATATGATGGCGGGTACATATGTGCCTGCTCGGATCATTTCTTCGAAACCCCTGTAGAAAATATAAAAATAATGGCCGATGCTGCTAAAGATTGTATTTACTAGTTAAAGGGCTTAGACAATTGATTCTGCTACAAAAACAATTTCTTTAGACCAGAATTCTATTTCAACAATGAATATTATGAAAAAACTGACAACATTAATCCTGGTCTTAATAAGCCTGATAGTCATGACAGGATTTTCAGGAGATAAGGATAAGGATTATTTAAAAAAGGTTGACGATCAGGTTCGTGCCATACAGATCAGCAATATGAAGTTTGGAATGTTTATCTGCTGGAGCTTCAGTACTTTTTCGGGACAGGAATGGACCCCCACCGAAGACAAGGATGCAGGATATTTCAAGGCAACAGGGTGCGATACCGATCAGTGGTGCAAGGTGGCAAAGAAAGCCGGGATGCATTACATCCTTTTTCTCACGAAACATCATGACGGTTTCTGCTTATGGGACACTCAGACTTCTCAAAAAAAGGTAACAAACAGTCCCCTTGGCATTGATGTACTGGCGAAGCTCAGAAAATCATGCGACAGGTATGGAATAAAACTTGCTCTCTATTTTTCTGAAGGAGACTGGACTTTCCCCGGTGCCAGTTTTTCCAAAAGCGGAGGGATTAATCCGGATGTAAAAAAAGCACAGCTCAAAGAACTTCTTACCAATTATGGTCCAATTGAATATATCTGGTTTGACCATGCGCAGGGAGACGGGGGATTGAGTCATGAAGAGACCGATAAATGGGTTGCAATGTTCCAGCCAAATTGTCTGCCCGGATATAATCATGGCACCCCTGCCGGCCGCATTCGTCTTGGAGAACTCGGACATCCTTCAGCTCTGGATGATATTTCAGGGGCAGGCTTCAATAAAAACGGTGGCGATTACAAAGGCTATATTGCTGCTGAATTCACTTACCCAATACTCCCGGCCCATGAGGGAGGCGCAATGTGGTTTTATTCACTTCCGGTACATGATACACTCTGCCTGCCTGCTGAAAAAATATATGAGGATTATCTTGGTGCTGTTAAATTCGGCAATATATTTTCGCTTGATGTTGGGCCCGACTATGCAGGCCGCATAAGAGAAATTGATGTCGCAACACTGAAACAGGTGGGAAAGTACATTAAAGGAAAAGACAGGATAAAAAAATGACAACAGCAAAAACAGGCAAGGGTGGATTTCTCCTTCCGGGATATCTTTTACCATTCATTATGGTTACAATCCTCTTTTTCATGTGGGGTATTCCCAATAATCTTAACGGGGTACTGATCAAACAATTCATGAAATCCATGGAGATCTCCCGCTTCCAGGCAGGTTTGATTCAGTCAGCTTTCTATATGGGGTATTTTGTTCTTGCAGTGCCTGCAGGAATACTTATGCGCCGGTACAGTTACAAAACAGGGATCATCTGTGGTTTAATGCTTTACTCACTCGGATGTTTTCTTTTCTGGCCGGCTGCAATTAACGGTAAATACGGTTTCTTCCTTTTCGCGCTTTTTGTAATCGCTTCCGGACTGGCTTTCCTTGAAACAGGTGCCAATCCTTTTATTGCACTGATGGGAAATCCTGAATCTTCTGAACAACGGCTTAATTTTTCACAGGCATTCAATCCTATAGGTTCTGTTACTGGTGTTCTTATTGGCACAATATTCATTTTTTCAGGCATAGAACCAGACAAGACACAAATCGCTGCCATGAAACTTTCAGGAGAATATGGGTCTTTTCTCCAGCATGAAACAATGAGGGTAATTAAACCATATTTAGGACTGGCCATGTTTGCCCTGACCTGGGCGATAATTATGATGAAAATTAAATTTCCAAAATTTGATACTGAATTAAAATCGGAGAGTGAGTCAAAAGGAAGTTTCAAAGATCTGCTTCATTTTCCAAATTTCTGGAAAGGAGTGCTTGCGCAGTTTTTCTATGTCGGGGCACAGGTGGGAACGTGGAGTTATTTCATTTCATACGTACAGGATTATACGGGGCAACCTGAAAAAGTAGCAGGCTATTTTCTGACAGGAACCCTTATTGCTTTTGGCATCGGAAGGTTCTCTGCCACCTGGTTCATGCGGTTCATTCAACCCAACCGTCTTATGGGATTGTACAGCAGTATAAATATCATCCTTGTAGGATTAAGCATTTTAATACCCGGATGGATTGGAATGTGGGCAATTTTCCTTACAAGCTTCTTTATGTCTCTGATGTATCCGACAATATTTGCAATCAGTATTAAAGATCTGGGTGAGAATACCAAAATTGGAGGCTCTGTCCTGGTAATGGCAATTATCGGAGGTGCACTATGCACACCTCTGATGGGATATATCGCAGAAAAAACAGGAAGTATGGCAATTGCTATGACAGTTCCGCTGGTTGCCTATCTGTATGTTGCCTGGTATTCATTCAGAGGATCAGTTGAGGGAAATAATTAAGGCCGACGAAATCATTTGCACCATAAGGGACCTATCTGAATTTACAGTGCTTCATCCGGCCATGGTACAGGCTTCCCTGTCGATTTATATGATGGTCTCTGTGCTTTGACTCCCCGCAGATACTTACCAAGCTTCACAGCCATTTCCCTAACCATGGCATATTGCTGACCTGAAAGATTATGAAGCTCGCCTATATCGCTGTCAATATCATATAATTCAAAATGACTGTCTTCATAAAAATAGATGAGCTTCCATTTGCCGCTGCGTATTGTACTGGTGGCTCCGATACCTGGTCCGGTTGGTCCCCAGTTGTTTGGAAAGTGCCAGTAAAGAGCCCTTCCTTTTGAGCTGTTGCCTGTCTGAAGAAGCATTGGAATAAAGCTTTTCCCATCTACATGCTGAACAGTGGAATATTTCTTTATCCCTGCCATCTCAAGAATTGTCGGGAAAAAATCCTCAATAATCAGATAATCATTGCATTTGATTCCAGGCTGAACTTTCCCTGGCCATCTGACTATCATTGGTTCCCTGATTCCTCCTTCATAGGCAGATCCCTTACCACTCTTCAAAGGTTTATTATGGGTATGTAATTCACCTGCCCTCGGGCGCAGGCTAAAACCTCCATTATCCGACATGAACAGGATTACAGTATTCTCTGCCAGACCATTCCTGTCGAGCCAATCCATAATGTCACCAAGACTTTTATCCATTCCTTCGATCATCGAAGAATACCTTGCTTCTGCCTCGTTCAGTGCCCATGTCGAGATATTTCTCATAATACCTTTGATCTGCATAAAGTGGGATATGTACAGCATAATGTGACATGTAAAGGTAAAAAGGCTTGCCTGTCGGCTTAACCTGGTCGAGAGTACGAATAGCCTCCCTTGTTAATGCCTCTGTAAGAAATATTGAATCGCCGTGATATTTTTCAAGTCCGGGAACGCCCCATGGCAGAGTATAAGCTCCTTTTTCACTGTTACCAAAATTTTCAGTTCCAAGATAGCTTCCCGGCCCTCCGGCAGCATGACCGGCGATATTAACGTCAAATCCGCAGTTCAGCGGATCAGCTGATGGTGTACCAATTGCACCATAATGAGCTTTCCCGCAATGTATGGTGAAATAACCATTTTCTTTAAGCAATTGCGGAAGCATAGTTGCATAGACAGAATGAGGGATCGTATCGACAGGCTGGACTCCGTTTACATTCCAGTCAGGATACGAAAGAATATCACTTTTGCCGTCAACAGGTTTGTTTCTCTCCAGCGTCCAGTTAGTGACCCGATGACTGGCAGCGTTCATTCCCGACATCAGGCTGACACGTGTTGGTGAACAAACACAAGAGGCATAAGCCTGTGTAAACATCATGCCTTCACTCGCCAGTCTCTCCATTGCCGGGGTATGATACCTTTTGTTAAAGGGTGTCTCTTGCGTCCAGAAAGGAACCGATGTATCCTGCCAGCCCATGTCATCAACAAGAAACATAATAATATTTGGCCTTTTAACGGGCTCCGCTCCTACACCTGAATTGAAAGAAAAGACAAGGAAACATAATACAACCAATGATGCTTTTAATTGATGTTGAAAATCTGGCTGATTCATTTTGATGAAATTACTGATTGTAAAATTTTATATTTTCGGGAGATATGATTTGTATAGTTTAACTCCGTGTCTTACTCCGTGTTCCTCTGTGTCACTCCGTGGTTTACAGATATTATATTGGTTATATTGCTGTTATAAAAATTTTTAAGACTCTATAATTACGACAACAATATCCATAACATTGGTCATTGTAGGACCTGTAATTATATGTCCTCCCGCTCTTCTGAAAAAACTGAATGAATCAAAATTTCTGAGATATTCTGGAGGTATAATTCCCTGGGAAACAGCATCATCATAAGTCTCGCAATTAACCACAGCTCCCGCTGCGGATGTCGGCCCATCATTTCCGTCTGTGCCGGCTGAAAGCATCGTAATCCCTTTATGACTCCTCAGAAGTGCCGAACAAACTAATGCAAGATGCTGATTTCTTCCCCCCTTGCCACTACCTGTCACCTGAAGTGTCGGCTCCCCTCCAAATAAAAGACAGACAGGCTTTGGTACATTTATGTCACTCTGGTATCTCAATGCTGTTCCAACAATATATTCAGAAACTGATTCAATATCACCTTCAACCCTGTCATTAATAATTGAAGCATTTATTCCCAGTTCAATGGATTTCTTTCCGGCGGCTTCAAGGGCGATTTTGTTATTTCCTATCAAAAAATTAAAAGTTTTGTCAAATACCGGATCTGCCGGTTTAGGTGTTTCGGGTCTGCCTCCTTCAGCTCCTTTATTAATAAAGCTGATTATCCTTTCAGGCATGGAAGCTGACAGATCGTACTTTGTTATTATTTCCCTGGCCTGCTTAAAAGTTGTTGGATCCGGAACTGTTGGCCCGGATGCAATGACATCAAGAGGGTCACCTGTAACATCAGACAGAATAAGACTGACCATCGTGGCTGGATAGACCTCTCTCGCAAGCTGGCCACCCTTCACAACAGAAAGATGTTTCCGTACTGCATTGATCTCTTTAATAGAGGCTCCGCAGTTCACAAGAAGATTATTGACAATCATCATCTCTTCCGGCGTTGATCCTTGCGGAAAATCAGCAAGAAGGGCTGATCCACCACCTGATAAAAGACATATTACCAGATCGGTACTATCAGCCATTGCAGCTATTTCAAGGATAGATCTGGTAGCTCTGAACCCGTTTGAATCAGGAACCGGATGGCCAGCCTCAGTAACTTTAATCTTTGTCAGTGCACATGAATGACCATATTTGACAGCTATATGTCCCGCTGTTATTCTCTCCCCAAGAATTTTCTCAACCTCCGCTCCCATCAGCGCACTTGCTTTTCCTGCGCCAATCACATAGATGTTTCTTACCAGATCAAGATTGAGGCTAAATTCATTTATAGACAAGTAATTATCGTGCAGTGACATTGCATTATTTATCAGCCTGTCGGGGAGAACCCGGTTAACACCGGCAAGGAATATCACTTCTGCTGCACTCCTGTTATTCATTTGTTGGATTCTTAACCAGTTAGCTTATATGAAAATCCAGGGGATAATATTATATAACAAAGAGTGATGTAATCCAGACACATCCAAAAACAACCAGGCCCATGACCAATGTTGAGGATGAATATACACGCAGGGTAGTATCCGGCTCAATATCTGAAAAATTGGAAACTACCCAGAAATAGGAATCATTGGCATGTGATACTATCATCGATCCGGCTCCCATTGCAATCATGGCAAACAATCTGCCCCATTCGGAATCCAGACCAAGCATTGACAGCATAGGGGAAACGAAGGAGGCAGTTGTAATCATTGCAACTGTTGAAGAACCCTGGGCAGTTTTCATGACAACTGCAATCAGAAACGGTACAACAAGTCCCATGCTTGTTCCTGCCAGCATTCTTCCCACAACTTCACCAGTTCCTGTTGCTTTGATCACCATTCCAAACATTCCGCCTGCAGCTGTTACTATTAAGATTGGTCCGGCTTTCTCGATAGCTTCCGAGAACACTGAATTCATTGTGGCAATTGTCCGGTTCTTTATTAATAAAAGTGCAAGAACAGCACCAATTGAAAGTGCAATTATGGGTTCTCCCGGAAAATAAAATATTTTTGAAAAAATACCAGGTTCACCCTTGTCAAAAAGGCCTGACAATGATCTTAAAGTTATTAATAGCAAAGGAACTGCAATAGGCAGGAATGAAAAAAAAACAGGGGGCAAACTTTCGCTTCGTACCTGATCGTCAACCTTAATATTCCCGGCCGGAGGATAATTTTTACCTTTTGTCATCCACCTGCTCCATAAATATGCTGAGATCGTTCCCGGAACAGCAAAAATTATTCCAATAAGTATAAGATAGCCTAAATTGACTTGTAGTACACCAGACGCGGCCAATGCTCCGGGGTGTGTTGGTATAAGACAATGAACGGAGTACAGGGAGCAGGCAAGTACTGTAGCCATGAAAGGCATTGCAACTCCGGACTTAAAACTGAATGATTTCCCCAGTCCGCTTAAAATAATGAACCCTGAATCACAGAAAATAGGCAATCCTGTTATGAATCCGGTAATACCCAATGCCTGAACGCTTCGGTTTTCACTTGTTTTTGAAAGAATATATCTGGCAATACTCAATGTTCCTCCCGTTTTATCAAGAGTTATACCAATAATTGCTCCAAGAATGATCAGGAATCCTATGGAAGCCATGGTGGTTCCGAATCCCTCCTTTATAGTACTTATAACCGTATTCGCCGGAAGAGTTGTAAACGCAAGGAAAAGTGACACCAGGAAGAGAGCGATAAAGGCTTTAAGTTTCAGCCTGGATGTAAGAATAATTATAGCAATAATGCTAATTACAACCAGGATCGATGCAATTAGTGCGTTCATTGGGAAAATTCAGGTATAAAAGGTGTAGTTCATGGCCATAAAAAAGGTTTGAGTTGCTAAGATAATTATATTAAGATAAAAGATACAAGTCACAAGATAAAAGGTTCAAGGTTCAAGGATGCTTCCTCAGATTCCCCTCCTGGGAGGGGTAAGGGGTGGGTATTCTCTTTAATTTAATAAATTTTCCTACCGAAACAAATCAACCGGATTTTTTAAATAAATTTGTTTTAAAATCAAAAATTCTATAAAAATCACAGCTTCCATGAAAAAGTATACAGTTAATATTTTTGTCATCCTTCTATTAAATGGGATACTTATACCATTAATAGCTCAGGATATCGTCTTGCCTGCTCCTGACAAAACAGGAGGCAAACCACTGATGCAGGCTTTGAATGAACGTCAGACAACAAGGTCATTATACAAATGACAGCCTTACACTTCAACAGCTCTCAGACATGCTGTGGGCCGGATTTGGCATAAACAGACCGGATAATGGAAAAAGAACGGCTCCATCCGCAATGAACTGGCAGGAGATTGACGTGTATGTTACTATGCCGGGAGGCTGTTATTTATATACAGCAGAGTCTCATTCACTGAAGTTTATCAACAATAAAGACCTAAGGAAAGAAACAGGCGGCCAGAGTTTTGTAGCAGATGCTGCCCTGAATATTGTTTATGTTGCGGATATGGGTAAAACCGGGAAAAAAGAGGGTGATATAATAAAAGACTCTGACCTTTTTATGTCATATGCGGATGCGGCATTTATTGCACAGAATATTTACCTCTATTGTGCATCGGCAGACCTTGGATGTGTTGTTAGAGGATCGGTCCCTGACAACAATCTTGCTGCAGAATTTGGTCTCAGGACAAACCAGCGGATTCTTATAGCCCAGACAGTTGGAGTTCCAAAGAAATAATCAATTGCTTATGACCGTCACTAAACTCTCAGAATAATTCCCACGGAGCCAGGTCGTCATTATACTCCAGGTATGCCCGCCTTCCGAACTGCAGAGGCGGCAGAGCTGTCTCAAATGCTCCCAGATCAGGCGCCTTTCCCCTAAATCCATCATTGAAACCAGGCAGAATCACACCTGCATCAATAAGCGGATTTTTGATCCATACAACCGGGTCCGTTATATCTACTACAGTATCACCGAGTTCATATTTAAATGCTCCCCACCTGATAGTATTTATTGACGACTTCAGGTAGAATTCAAGACTGTAGGAAGGCATAAAAAGCCTTGTCCCGGAAGGTGTCTCATTAATTCTTATTGCATGAGTTTCCTGAGCGCTGAGTCCTCTGGTTCCACCTGAGAAATAATCATAATCATAGTCGCTGGCTGGTTTCTTTTCCCTGTCTGTGGCCAGTCTGCCGCTGACATCAAATATATTGTTTCGGGTTACACAGTTCGGATTCGGATGAGAGGTAAAAACATCAAATGGGCCTCCGGGCTGGAGAATAGTATTGTGAAATACATACCTCCTGCCGCCACCGAACTTTTCCGATTCGCCGGTCTTTATAAAAGCTCCGCCAGAGGTATTACGATGACCTGTACGACTTTCACCTGCGACATTCCTGAAGATATACAGAGGCCCGGTGGAGGTAGAGGCTGTTGCAATTCCATTGAAGAAATAATGGAAATAATTCCCCCAGATCCTTACATTCATGTTACCTCCTTCACTTTCAATTGCGTCGTCCCATATATTCCTTATGATATTACCATAAATATCTGAATCCCTGTTCATATTTCCGGTCAGGGAATAGTTCTCCCCTCCCCCGATGCCATCATTGAAGCCATGATCCTCAGAAGAAATAATATCATTGTATCTGATGACATTACCTCCTTTGCTTTCGAATACCGAGATCCCCTGGGGACCGTCAGGATGTCCTGACTCCCAGTCATTTGATGCACCTCTCGGATCCTCTATCAGATTTCGCTGAATTGTCAGATTTGATGTCCCCTCCTCTGCAAATACTCCACTGTCATATCCTCCCTCAAGGTTACCATATGTAGCAGGGCCGCCTATTCTTCCCCAAAAAGTGATATGGCATTGTTCAATAACAATATCATGTTTGTTCTGCCTTATAATTATTCCATGAATAGCGGCATTCCTGATTTCAATTCCCCGGATAATTACATAGTCCGCATTGATTTCTATCCCATAATCCGAAGCGTTTTCAAGATTCAGGACTGATTTGTTTCCAGGGGAAACTGTGACAAGATGGTAATTGTCAGGGGTTCCCGGCTCGGTTATAACAATTGCTTTATCTGATTCGCCAGGGTCAATGAAAGTTGTTTTGCCAATATGGAAATTATCATTCCTTGTCCTGAACTGTATCCGGCTTTTTATTGAACCGCTTTCGAGCTCAGCTTCATATTCTGTGTCAGGTTTAAGATTGACAATTGATCCTCTGTATTCTCCGTCCCTGGTGTCATAAACCAGTGCCAGAGCGTCATGCCAGCCATTGCTTTCCATCTCCCTGTACTTCACAGTGCATTGATCTGATTCAGAGGTTTTCCAATAAATCCCGGCACATTCATATGTGGAAACAATATAAGGTTTGCCCAGATCAGCCTGAGATTTCTGAGCGTATGAATAATTATTTAAGATGCAATAAATCAGAAAAACCAGGATCCCGTTGTTTTTTTTCATATAAAGAGAATCATATTGTTAATTACCCGGCGCCCTGAAAAGCTCAATATTTGAAATTGCAGGACAGGCTTTCGCATCATCAATCGAAATCCTGATATCTGTCGTTAAGACAACCGGAAACTTACGGATGACTTTATACCCGATAGTAGTCCCATCAGCCACCTTCTCCCATTTGTCATCAACCATAGCATAAACCGAATACTTTGATACCCTCTGCCCCAACCTGATATATTCCTGGATCAACACCCGGTTAACTTCAGTCCTCTCCCCAAGATTTATTGTAACGCTTGCCGATTTAACATTATCAGATGTGGCCCAGTAAGTTTCAGGATTGCCATCATTGACGAAAGATGCGATAAAATTCTTTCCCCTGTACTGCGTTGATTGCGCTGAGATACCCCTTGCCAGATCATTTGCAAACTCCTTCTCACGCAACTCTCTGAAAGCAATCAGGGAATTTACATCATTTTCATGCAGGAGACCTCTTCTGTCAGGCGGTACGTTCAGAAGGAGATTGCTGTTCCTGCCCACTGATGAATAATAAAGCTCCATAAGGTTTTCCGGCGACCTGACAAGTGAATCCTGCGACTGATGGTAAAACCAGCCCGGACGAATTGATACGTCAACCTCAGCAGGAACCCAGTAATTTCCATCTTCATGACCTTCACCAAGGATTTTTGCAAAATCTCCTCCCGGGTACATCTCATCTTTCTTAAGCAGGCACCAGTTGGTAAGACTTCCCATCCCGCTCTCATTTCCAACCCAGCGGATATCTGGTCCTGCATCACTGAACATCACAGCTGAAGGCTGAAGCTCCCTGACTATTTTATGGGTATTGGGCCAGTCATAATAGGTTTTATTATCAATCTTTCTGATCTCACTGGCACCGCCATAATATCCGTCACCGCCATTGGCACCGTCAAACCATACCTCAAATATATCGCCATAGTTTGTCAGCAGCTCATGCAGCTGGTTCCGGTAGTAAGTGAGGTATTCAGGGGTACCATAAACGGCACTGTTCCTGTCCCACGGGGAGAGATACACTCCGAGCTTAAGACCAAATTCATCACAGGCCTGACGAAGTTCCCTTACAACGTCTCCTTTGCCATCACGCCATGGTGAGTTCTTAACTGAGTGTTCCGTGAACTGGGAAGGCCACAGACAAAAGCCATCGTGATGCTTTGCCGTTAATATAATGCCTTTCATTCCGGCTTCTTTTGCAACTTTAGCCCATTGCCTGCAATCAGTCTGCGAAGGATTAAATATTGTCTCCTTTTCGTCACCGTAACCCCACTCTTTATCAGTGAAAGTATTAACGGTAAAATGGACAAACATATAGTATTCCATTTCGTGCCAGGCAAGCTGCCTCTCAGATGGAAGAGGGCCATATGGCTCCGGAGGAGAAATTTTTTTACATGCTGCAACTATAAAAAGCAGGCAGAAGAGGATAGAAAGGTTTTTCATGACAGGTTAGATTCACTGAGTACTACTTTGAAAGATCTTTTATTCTGAGATTGCGGAATTTAAGCTCCGATCCATGTCCAAGGAAACCTATATGCCCGGTGGTGTTTTTAAGCCCGGGGTGATCGTTATGATCCATAGCGCCATTGTCTCTCGGACCTGCTATATCTCCATCGACAATGACAGTCCCGTTCAGGGTAACCTTAATATGGGTCCCAATCGCTGAAATCTCTTCATGATTCCACTCTCCCAGCGGCTTCAGAAAGCCTTGTTTAGAGGGGATCACACCATAAACAGATCCATGATGCTGGTAAGGTTTAATATCGGCATATACAGGTGCAGTATCATCAAGTACCTGAATCTCCATGCCCGCATAAGCAGCGTCACCTGTAAGCGGGGCTCTTATGCCGATGCCATTGTTTGCACCTGGGGTCAGCATAAATTCAAAGCGGAAAATAAAGTCAGCATACTCTTTCTCAGTATACAGATTACCTCCGGATCCATCACCAGGCTTAACGGTAATAGCCTTATTTTCTACTACATATGACGTCTTGTTACCAACCCAGTTATTAAGGTCAATACCATTGAACAGAGCGACGAAACCAAGAGCACTTTCTTCAGGTGTAAGAACAGATTCGCTTTCATTAATCTCCCGTACATAAATATCCCTGAATGCAAGATCGGTACCATGAGCCTGTAATTCAATTGATCCCTTGGGGAAAATCGGAATATTCCTGTCCCAGTAGTTTTCAAGGGTAACATTATCGACAACCAGTTGTCCGTTAAGCCACACAGAAACTTTTTCACCTGTCATCAGTATTCTGAAAGAGTTCCAGTCGCCTACCGGATTATCCGCTACTTTCAGTGGTACAGAAGAATTTTTCTGGTTGTTGTATAATCCTCCTGAGCCGACCTGTGCTCCTGAATCGACTCGTGATGTATCCCATATCTGCACTTGTGGTGATCCTCTGAGGTAAATACCGCTGTCACCGTCCTTTGTGATTCTCCAGTCGGCAAGCATCTCGAAATCACCATATTCCTTAACGGAACAAAGGTTATCGCCGCTGCCAGTGAACCAGATGCATCCATCCTTAACGCTCCAGTTCAGTAATGCTTTTTTGTCTGCCTCAGCCTGCTTTTTAGCAAGTTCATCCGCTTTCATGGTGGCTCGTACAACCGGATTTTCAACAAGTCCGTGCCAGCCTGTAAGATCCTTGCCATTAAACATTGGCTTAAATCCCTCATCTGCAGGCATTGTAGTTATGTATTTGTTTATCATCTCCCTGTAATAGTCACTCTCAGGACCTTTCAGCATGCCCGAGGTCTTAATGAGAATCTCCTTAACGAGATCACCCGACATACCAGTACCTCCTGAAGGAAGGGCGACAGATATTACAGCCATGACTGCAGCAGCTGACAAAGCAGGATCATCGAGAAATTTTGATACAAAAAAGAGCGACTGGTAGGTTTTAAGACCACCTGCTTCCTCAAGAATTTTGATTTTCCGGTCAGTGTCTTTTGCATAAGGCATTATCTTCCTGTATAGCAACAGCTTCTGTTCATCAGGCAAATCCGAGGAACTTATTTGTCGCATATACCCGTCAAAAGCAGGAGCTTCAAAAGTTTTGTTGCCTGAAGCACATATCTCGTAAAGAGCCGATGATGCAGAATAATCAACCCAGTTCATAAGAGCCTTGAAACAGACATCACGGGTATCTGAACTTCCATTATCAAATTCCTTTAAGACCATTGCAAGAGCATCGCGTCCACCGGTCTGTGAAAGGACAGGAATGATTTTCTCTTTTTTTACCTTGCCTGAGATTGCCTGAAGTAACTTTGCTGAGCGCCTTTCAGGATCAGCAATTTTCCCGGCTGCAGCAGCAAGGGCAGCCTGAATGCCGGCAATATATTCCTGGTTTTCTGTAACAGCAAGAAGTTCAATGAGTTTATCCTGATCGTCAGGCCCTGCAAGGTTTGCAAGAGCTTTAAAAGCAGCTGTTTTTACAGGTTCATCAGTTGATGAGGTGAAAGGAAATACCTCAGGAAAATACTTATTTTCTTTGCTCCATGCTAAAAGTTCAATAACACTCTTTCTGGCAGCAGGATCTCCTTCCTTCAGTACAGGAATCAGAAGCGGCATCATATTGCTTCCTGCCGCAGTCATCAGTGCAGATTTCGCTGCTTCCTGGTCAGGGGTGCTGCTGAATAATACCATATAATTGATAAGAGAATTGACGGTTTCGTCGCCCCCGAGTTTGACCACAGCCTCAGCAGCCTCCTTCCTTACATTGAAATTCTGATCGGTAAGTGATTTTGACACAAGAGGCAATGCTGCCTGGTCTCCGCGCAAGCCAAGCATCGTTATAATTTCAGGTTTTGCGGCCGGAGAAGCTTTTGGAAAAAATGTCAGCCATTTCGAGACAACCTCCTTGCCTGGAATATCAAGCGTCATCATAATAGCAGCACTTCTGTATTTGTCATTGGGACTTGCAGCTGCCTGGAAAACAGACCCCATTGCTTCTAAACCCTGGAACCTGACAATGGTGTTGAGAGCCGAGGTTTTGTACTGTATTGTAAGGTCGTCATTGCATTTTGATATAACAAGCCTGCATATCTTTTCCATTGTTTTGAGATCACCTTTCTTTCCTACTGCAGAAGCATAATTCAGGAGTGAAGATGTGGCTTCTGTTTGTTCCCATCTGTAAGAGACAACTTTAGCAGCATTGGAAAGCACAGGATATGCAAGCGGGCTTCCGCTCCTTGCAAGTGCATTATAGGCTGATGCCCTGATATTTACATCCGGGTTTTGACTCCAGCTAATATACTCATTAACTGCGATATCCGAATTCATTGCAGCAAGAGTATTCATGACAGACGAAGCACATGGCAGATCTTTGCTTTTCAGAGATTCGGCAAGAGCTTTCGCTGCTGAAGGTCCGCCCACTGCAGTAATGACACCAAGTGCCGGATCGCAGAGTTCCTTATTTCCAAGGTAAACTTTAACTGCCTCAACAGACGGATCTCCTCCTATCTGCTGAAGCTGTTTCATAAAGAAATCTTTGACGCCCGGATCCTTACTGCCGATGGCATAGCTGATACAGATTTTCTCCCACATAACTCTCTCGCTATCCTTCCCTCTCCCGGAAAGGAGACGTGACAAACTCTCTACAGCATATCTTGATCTGGTATCATCACCGGTACCTGCAGGAATAATTTGGTCACATATAAGCCTAATGCCTGCTTCGCCGAGTAGCAGCATATCCCCCATCAGTTTGTCAGAATACTGAAACCCATTTGCAGGAATCCTGGCCAGCAGGTCTTCAACTTTTGTTTCAGTGGTTCTCGTGTCCTGCGCATATGATAAAATGGAAATTTGCAGGAGAGTAATAATCGTTATAAATATTTTCTGGATTTTCATCTTTTCTTATTCAACTTTTCAACACTTCAACTATATAACATTTATCAGATTTTCCAGGGTCCACGCATTGGCGGATTGATAAGCCTGTTGGCGCCCTCGTCATCTATAAACTGCTGTTTAAGGGGATCATATTTCAGATTCCTGCCCAGACGCAGTGCAATTATCCCAAGGTTTACGATTGAGCATGACCTGTGGCCATTGGATTCATTCAGGGCAAACTTTTTCCTGGACCTTACAGATTCGCTGAATGTACCTATCTGAGGTTCAGGATCAGGAAGCGAATTTATTAGTTTCTCCAAATCCGGAATGTCGGATCTGAATCCCTTATAGACTTTCCCGTGAGGGCCTTCAATGTATGCAGCATTTTTATCCCGGTTCTCCCCATCAAGAATAATCTGGCAGCCATCAGCATAAGTATATGTTATCCTGCGCCACGAGCCCACTGCATCGAAGTGTTGCTGGGGAGCATCTACTTCCACGGAAACAGGACCTGTTTCATCCTTTCCGAGAAGATACTGGACAGGGTCGAGATAATGCTGACCCATATCACCCAATCCTCCTCCGTCATAATCCCAGTAACCACGGAATTTCGCATGGACTCTTTCAGGATTGTATGGTTTATACGGAGCTGGTCCAAGCCAAAAATCATAATCCAGTTCAGATGGCACAGTCATTGGCTGAAGATTATGCAGGCCGCTCCAGTAGAATTTCCAGTCATAGCCTGTAATACCGCTAACTGTAACTTTCAGGGGCCAGCCAAGAACGCCACTTTCAACAAGTTTTTTCAGGGGCTTTACTGTTGTGCCCAAGCCATAAAACTGGTCTTTAAACCTGAACCATGTGTTTAACCTGAACATGCGGCCGTGTTTCTGTACAGCCTCTACAACCCTGATACCTTCACCTATTGTTCTTGTCATCGGCTTCTCACACCAGATATCTTTTCCTGCTTCAGCGGCTGTTTTTGCGATAATCCCATGCCAGTGCGGAGGCGTGGCAATATGTACAATATCAATATCTGTCCGGGCTATCAGTTCGCGGAAATCATGATAACCGGTAATATTCCCTCCTGCCTCTGAAATTGCCATTGCAAGATGAGTTTTATCTACATCGCAAACTGCCAGCAATCTTCCTTCATATCCGATATGTCCGCGTCCCATTCCTCCTACGCCAATAATACCTTTTGTAAGCTGATCACTTGGCGCAGTATAACCCGTTCCTCCGAATGCGTGCCTTGGTATAATAGTAAAAGCAAGAGCGGCAGCACCTGTTTTCCTTAAGAAATCACGCCTGTCAAGATTGTTTTTTTTCATAATATATTATTTTACTGATAATAATTGTGATTAAGGATTTAGTCAAGCCCCATTGGAATTCTCAGGAAGCCTTACTCTAAGGAGTGCAATTTGCAAGTTTTACGGTCAAAATACAAATAGAAGAAGATCTATTTTCAAAAAACTGAAAAAGCAGGGGTACCCGGGATATAATAAATAATTTTGCTTGAGAAGATACAGGCTGCAGGCTGCAGGAAGAACAAATGATCTCCTGACGCCTGACGCCTGATACCTGATGCCTGATCCCTGTTGCCTGATGCCTGATGCCTGAAAAAAGAGAACCCCCTTACTTTATGTTTGCTTCCAGGTTGAAAGACCATAAATGTGAAGGGGGATATAATGTTCCGGAATATTAGGGAAAATGGGGAATGGGGAACTCCGGAACAGAAGAAAGGTATTTTTTAAACTGCCATTTGCTCTCTGATATTTATTTAATAATTTAAGGACTTTCTGGCGTTTGTCAGATACAGAATATGACAATAAAACCAGGATAAATATAAGTGTATCTTTGCATCATTATGTTTTCCTGATCATTGGTTTTTACAAACAATACGAGTTATTGTATGAATCATTGAATTCGCTGTACAAATAGGTGAAATTTCAGTACAGAATCATCAGAAATCCTGATGAAAACCAATAAGAAATGTAATTACCCTGTTAGATAATTACACTATTCAGTATTGGATAAAGGGAAAAAGCAGATTCCTTACAATTAATCTGAGGAATATTACTTTTTCAGACAATAGAGCGATACCGAGAATAGATAGACCATACAGACAATAAGAACAGACATCCCTATTGCGACATTGCTGATGTCACTAACCCATCCTATGAGTAATGGTATTACTGCACCACCGGAAACTGCCATCATCATAAGCCCTGAGATTTCGTTGCTCCGGGTTGGGTACTTGTCTACAGTAATGGAGAAAACCAGCGGGAAAATATTTGCTACTGCGAGTCCGATCAGGAAAACCAGTACCCACGCTACTGCAGCTGAAGGGATGAGCAGAATTGCGAGAAGGCATAAGATACCAAGAACAGATGTCCAAACAAAGAATTTCCTGGATGTGATCCGGGTAAGCAGCAAGGCACCTGCAAAAGTACCGAGCATACGACCGAAAAAGTAGATACTTCTGCCTGATTCTGCAGCTGTCTGATCGATGCCGAACTGCTTGCTAAGGAACTGACCTGAATTTGAGTTGAAGCCGACATCAATTCCTACAACCACAAAAATAGACAGAACCATCATAAGAACAAATCCTGTACCCAGGAGTCTGAAAGAAGAACCGAATGTTGCTTTCACTGCTGCCTGCTTTACTTCGTCAATTTTGACCGATCCAAGCCACAAGGCAGATAATATTGAAACAATGCCAAAAACAAGGAATAACAGCTTCCAGTCTCCGAATCTTGCGGCAAGAATTGCAGCAAGGGGAGCTCCTATCATGGAACCAATAGCCTTCACAAACTGTGAAAAACTCAGAAAACTTGATGTCCTGTTGCCGGGAACCACATCTACAAGGAGAGGGTTTGCAGATACCTGCACAATAGTATTTCCAATCCCAAGTAATGCAAAACCGATCAGCACCATTTCAAAAGTGTAGAAGAAATAGGGAACCAGAAGCCCCATAGCCGTAACACCCATGCCGATATTGAGCATAAAACGTTTACCCAGTCGAGACTGCATGACCCCTACAGGCACAGAGAGCAGCAGGAACCATAAGAAAGCTGCTGACGGAATCAGCTGAGCAAGTGTGGAACTTAGATTCATATCTTTACTCACGCGGTCAACACCAATGCCAACCAGGTCAACAAAACTCATGACAAAAAAAGCCATGAGGACCGGGAGAATTTTGGAAATATTTACTTTTTGGGCGTTCATAGTCGGTTAGTTTGAGAGTTATTAATGAATTATATGTATGGGTGCTGGCCGCCAGGTGCTGGGTCCTGAGCCCTGAGCACTGAGCCCTGAGCCTACATTAAAGGTAAAGCATGCTGCACCGATTTCCAGAAGCCATCATCAAGCAGGTAGGCGCTACCCATAAGTGCAGCATCCTCCTTAAGTTTTGACAAAGCCACCCTTGACGAACAGTTCTCTCCTTTCAGTCTGCTTTCAAACACATCGCCGAACAGGTTATAAGCATGAGAAATATTTCCTCCGATGACAAGTATTTCGGCTTCAAATCCGATTAGCCATGGAGCAAGGAAAAGGGCCAGGTTATCTCCAAAATCGGTAAACAGATCCATTACTATCTTTTCTGAGGATGATAATGCCGCAAGTTCCTTCACCCCTTTAAGTTCTTTCCCGGTGATTTTCTCATACCGGCCCAGCAAACCACGGGTTGAAAAATAATCATCAGCGATACCGTCTCTGTAGGGAAGATGATAAACGCAGCCAATTTTTGGCACCAGAGGTCCGTCAACGATAGGAATCCGTTCACTTATAAATGCTGAACCAAAACCGGTACCGAGAGTGATTGAGAGTGACCTTTTTTCCTTTGTTGCACTGCCAGCCCAGGCTTCGCCTACCGCAAAAGAGGATGCATCATTCATGAATCGTATGAGGAAGTCATCAGGTACCTGCAGCCCTTTGGCGATAGCTTCACTGACATTGATCCCATACAGATTTTCATATTTAGCCACTCCCCTGATGTAGCAAATACCCTTCACATAATCAAATGGTCCGGGCATTGCAAAGCCTATTCCCTTTACATTTTCAGAAGGAACTTTTTTCAGAGATTCTGCAAGTGCATCGGCCCATACGCCAATAATATCATCTGCCGGAGCCTGGTTGTTAACAGCCCGTTCGGAAATGGTATCCCTTAGAATCTTCCCTGAGTCAAGATCAATTGCCGCACATGTAATGTGACTTCCTCCTATATCGGCTCCAATCGCTATGTTCTTTTTCATAAGTAAATCAAAAATTGAAATACGGTTAAAGGTCATTAATAGAGACGTTGAAAATATCTAATTTAGTTGTCACTGCAAAATATTATCTGACTTTATGGTATTCCCCCGCTTCCTTTTCAGTAAAACCTTCTCATTTTTAAATGAATAATATGATTTTTTTCATGAAAATCATGCATGAACAGCTGTAACTTTGAATGATAATTATATTAATTATCCGGATATGCATAAAGTTACAAAAGAGGATGCGCTTATCTACCATAGTAGAGGCCGTCATGGGAAAATAGAAGTCATACCTACTAAACCATATGATAATCAGTTTGACCTCAGCCTTGCCTATACTCCCGGAGTTGCTTATCCCTGTCTTGAGATAGAAAAGGCACCTGAGACTGCTTATAATTATACTGCAAAGGGGAATCTCGTTGCTGTAATATCGAATGGCACCGCAGTGCTCGGACTGGGTGATATAGGCGCTTTGGCAGGCAAACCGGTAATGGAAGGCAAAGGACTTCTGTTCAAGATATTTGCTGATATTGATGTATTCGATATTGAGGTAGATGAAAAAGATACTGAAAAATTAATTCAGATTTGTGCAGCCATTTCCCCCACTTTCGGCGGGATCAATCTGGAGGATATAAAGGCACCCGAATGCTTTGAGGTTGAAACCCGGCTAAAAGCATTGCTTGACATTCCGGTTTTCCATGATGACCAGCATGGTACAGCTATAATCTCAGGCGCCGGACTTTTAAATGCACTTGATATTACGGGAAAAAGTATTGAAAAAATAAAAATGGTGGTTTGCGGGGCAGGGGCTGCAGCAATATCATGTTCAAGACTTTATATTTCGCTGGGTATCAAAAGGGAAAATATTGTGATGGTAGATTCAAAAGGTGTACTTAACAATAAAAGAAAAGATCTGAATAAATATAAGCAGGAGTTTATTACAGAAAGGGATATTGACACCCTCGATCAGGCAGTAAAAGGCGCTGACCTCTTTCTGGGTCTGTCTGCTGCAAACATGATGACAAAAGAGATGCTGGCCTCCATGGCTGATAATCCGATTGTATTTGCTATGGCTAACCCTGACCCTGAAATCTCCTATGAAGACGCTTTATCCACTAGAAATGACCTGATCTTTGCCACCGGCAGATCCGATTATCCGAACCAGATAAACAATGTACTGGGATTTCCATTCATATTCCGCGGTGCCCTTGATGTAAGAGCCTCAATTATAAATGAAGAGATGAAGATGGCTGCTTCAAAGGCACTTTCTGAACTGGCTAAGAAACCTGTTCCGGATTGTGTTTTGAAAGCTTATGATGTTGATAAACTTGTTTTCGGCAGAGAGTATATAATTCCAAAACCACTGGATCCAAGACTAATATCATGCATAGCACCTGCCGTTGCAAAGGCAGCAATTGACAGTGGCGTTGCAAAATATCCCATCACCGACTGGGAAGCCTACAGGAAAAGCCTCGACAGAAGACTAAGTGAACATATTAAAAGGGTGAGCAAATGTAATGTTGATTAACGACTCTCTAAGATCCGTTAAACTGGTGCAGGCTGCTTAAAAGACCTTTTTTGCCTTCTTTCTTTCGCTGATCTGCCTGGTTACTTTTTTATCATACATGGAGATGATAAGCTCAGATATCTCCTGAACAGTAAAAGAGCTGCGGTTTATTGTTGCATCGAACAGATAATCAATATTCAGAGGCTTCTTATCAAGAAAGGTCTGTATAAGATTAAATCTCTTCTCATCCGTGTCAACAACATACTCTTCTGCAGCTTCAATATCCACCTCCTTCTTTTTCATGACATTCTCTACCCTCCAGTAAAATGGGGCTATAAGCCTTATGTGAAGTGCGTCAGTGATAGCATGTGCAATTGATACCCCACCCCTTCCGACAAGAACTATATATCCTGTCTTGCACATGGACAACACAACATCCCTGATGGCTTTTTTCACTCTGAGATCGCTTACAAAACCACCTGAGAATGCCATTATCATCTCTGATATATTGGACAATTCAATCCCTTTGTAGAAATTCTCAACACGCTGAGTATCTGTATTCAGCTCTTTTGCAATTGAATAAATTATATCCTTATCGACCCATTTCCATTTTGATGTTCCGCATTTATTATTCAGGTCATCTACAAGAAGGGCTGCCACCTGTCTGGCATCACATCCTGTCAGTCTTGAAAGTGTAATTACAGGACCATCGTCGGCAGCAGGTTTATTTAGTATCGATTCCCTGTACCGACCATCAAAATAATCAAAAAACTTTTCCATCTGATACCTCTCCTTTCATTCATTTAAAACTCAAAGATGAAATCTGGTATGCATAATATCTTATAAATGAATTATTTATTCAACAATACATATTGATTAAAATTCACATTATCATGTTAATTTCCCTTAATTTAACAAGGTATAATTTACAAAAAAAAATTGATATGAGGAAATTATTATACACCCTCATTACTTAAACCTGTTCAGATAACAGCAATTGATCTATTTTTTGAGGATTCATATAAACTATGGTCCGATTTTTGAGCATTCGAATACGAATTGGTCAGACATGAAATTACCAGGTTGGAATATATTTCTCATTTTCCTGCTCACTGTTATGATAGCAGGATGCAAAAAGAATATTGTAATAAGTAACAGACAGGCTATCCTTTTTGAGTTTGAATATGTAAACTATGCCTGGAATTATCAGCATTATGGTTTTTTAATTGATAGTGAGGGCAATGTACTCACCTATAACAATCCGGAAACCTGGAATTTTCCTGACAGAGAACTGAGGATCAGTGAAGACCAGGTTGCTGAAAACCTGTTAATGTGTACAAACTCCGGCATCAGGATCCCAAAATCAGAGCTGCAGAAATATTCAAATCATATTCAAAATATTGCTTCAAGCAAGGTTTCGGCTCTGAAAAATGCTGCTGATGATGCCGGTTCAGCAGAATACATCTGCTACCAGTATTCAGAGAGTACAGGAATGTATAAGGGAGCAATAATTAAAATGGAAGGTGATTTCACTTGCGAAAATCTCAATTTTTTTTCCAAGAAGGTTGCTGAATGGATGAAGGACATTAACAACAGCCTACCTTTGAAATAACTCTATCTTTTCGCCTATTGTATTTCAATATCATATTGTTATGATAAAATTCATTCTTCCTTAGATTCTTATTGAATTTATTATATCTTTACCTCTGACAAGCAATATTCTTGCTACCAATTAAAATTTTTCACTATTATGGAAGGAATTTTATCGAGACCTGAACTTTTGTGGTTCATCATTGGGCTGGGCCTGTTTCTTCTGGAACTGGTTATGCCGGGATTTTTTATTTTTTTCTTTGGATTGGGAGCCTGGGTCACAGCACTTGTCTGTCTGATCGGAGATCCGGGCATCAATCTGCAGATCATAATTTTTGCAGTAACGTCTGTTCTTTCACTTCTTGGATTGAGAAAGATTATACAGAAGAAATTCTTTTACAGTAAGAGTGACTTGTCAGGAGATGTGGAGGATGAGTTCACAGGAAAAGAAGCATTTGCCATTTCAGACTTCGGCGGTCAGGCGACAGGGAAAGTGGAGTTCAAGGGGACACAGTGGAAAGCAGAATCATCCGCAGAAATAAAAACCGGACAAAGGGTAATGATACTTCAAAAAGATAATTTCAAATTAATTGTTGAACCTAAAAAATAACTGAAATGGAGAGTACTACTTTCATTCTGGTGGGTGTAATCTTTCTGGGATTTATTCTGGTTGCATCCATGATCAAGATTGTTCCTCAGAGAACAGCGATTATCGTCGAAAGACTTGGAAAATACAGGGCAACATTTACTGCCGGCTTCCAGATCCTGATACCTTTTGTTGATAAAGTCAGATACAGGCACACCCTTAAAGAACAGGCAATTGACGTTCCTTCCCAGGTTTGTATAACTCGTGACAATATTTCAGTTGAGGTTGATGGAATTCTTTATCTGCAGGTCCTTGATCCCCAAAAAGCCTCTTATGGCATTGACAATTACAGATTTGCTTCGATTCAGATTGCCCAGACTACAATGAGAAGTATTATCGGTAAGCTCGAACTGGACAGGACTTTTGAAGAACGTGAAACTATTAATGTCTCCATTGTGGAAGCAGTCGATAAGGCAAGTGAACCATGGGGAGTAAAGGTAACTAGATACGAGGTTAAGAATATTATTCCTCCTCAGAGCATTAAAGATGCTATGGAAAAACAGATGAGGGCGGAAAGGGAAAAAAGAGCAATCATTGCTGAATCTGAAGGGGCCAAGCAGGCAAAAATAAATGTTGCAGAGGGAGACAAACAAGCCCTGATTAAAAATTCAGAGGGTGAAATGCAGAAGCGTATCAATGAAGCTGCCGGCCGGGCTTCTGAAATTGAGCAGGTTGCAAACGCCACAGCAAATGGATTGCGAGCTATTGCAAAAGCTATCTCTGATGATAATGGGCTGAATGCAGTTAACCTTAGAATTGCCGAACAGTACCTGAATGCTTTCGGTAACCTGGCCAAAACGAATAACACAATGATAGTTCCTGCCAGCCTTTCAGATATAGCCGGTATTGTCGCAACGGCAACATCGGTATTCAATGAAACAAAAGACAAACCTAAAAAGTAGGGGCACATTATATTATATGCAGGGGCACATTATTATATGCAGGGGCACAAAATTCTGTGCCCCTGCATTTTTGTTGAAGTGATATAAAATTTTAACACAAAATTAACACTATCAGGTGCAACAATTTATTCCGTAAAACGTCTATATGTTGAATGGATTACAATTTTGAGTTTCATTTTTATATTGAAGTTCATTTTTTATCGATTCATTTTAGAATCCTTAAAAGGAAGAATAAAATGACAGTTTAAGATTCTCAACTATCGCCATTCGGCGTTTTCTACGATCGGGTTTAGGTAAATCGAGGAAAGACATCTCCCAGATGTCTTTCTTTTTTAAAAGCATTCATTATGACTGAATTAATACCGAAGAGGATCTGAATTAGCTGAAAGTCCGAAATATAATAATTATTATATCTTTACTGATTAACTTTTCATTTTGATTAATGAGATCAGGTATCTTAATATTCCAGGTAATACTCTTTTCACTTACCATAAACCTGAATTCAACAGCGGCTGTTCCAAAAGCTGTGAATGGAGTTCTCGATCTCAGGGAAATAAGCAATCCTGAAAAGTTTATTGTAAAACTAAATGGAGATTGGGAGTTTTACTGGGGAAAAATGCTGCACCCAAATGATTTCAGTCCAGATTCTATAATACCCTGCTATTACGGCAATATTCCATCATACTGGACTGATTACCCTCAAAAGTCAGTTAAAACTGAAAAGTTCGGATATGCCACTTACCGGCTTACGGTTCTGTTACCTTCAGGTCTGAAGAGTCCTCTGGCTTTCGATATGCCTGTTTTCGATTCCTCATATGATATCTTTCTGAACGGTAAATATTTGGGAGGATGCGGGATCCCGGGAAAATCAAAAGAAGAGACTACACCTGACTATAAAAGAAATTTTTTCCGGGTTATTCCGGATTCAGATACTCTTGAAATAATAATAAACGTTTCGAACTTTGATCACAGACGTGGTGGATTCTGGCTTCCTGTCAAGATGGGAACATTCTCTGACGTGCAAAGGCAGATGGCAGGGCACTGGGCAGCGGAATGGTCAGTTATTACAATACTCTTAGGTTTCTCAGCCTTCTTTCTCTTCTTTTTCATCCTCTCTTCAAAGGATAAAATGATGATCTTTCTTTGTCTTGCAACATTTGGACTTGCGTTAAGACCTCTCTTTACATCACATTTCCTTATACTGAACTTAATTAATCTGGACTGGATCTGGATAATCAGATTTGAATATCTGGGTCTCTATACTATCATAATAGGATGGTCGTGGTTTATTATAAACATTTATCCTTCAGCCATTATCAGATTAATAACATGGTTTAATACCATATTGTACTCCCTGGCATTCGTTGCAACAATATTCCTTCCTGTACATATCTTCACCTATATCACATTTGCTTATTATCCATCGGTGTTCCTCCTGATCATATACATGATAATCAGAAGCTTCATTGGATTACTGAAACGAAACAGTATTGAAATCATGTATTTCGCGGCTTTTTGTCTGCTATTGATCGGAGGTATTCATGACATAAAGGTTGCCAGCGGAAAATCGGATAATTCAATCGGATATATTTTAACTTATCTTATCGTAGTTTTCGTTTTTATCCAGGCTGCCCTCCTGCTCTTTAAATGGATAAAAGCCTTTAATGAAAAAGAAAAGCTTCAGGTTGAGCTTGAATACATGAACAGGAATCTTGAGATCCTGGTTAATGAAAGAACCCAGGAACTGAAAACCCGAAATGAAGAAATTGAAAAGCAGAACAGCAGAATCGCTTTGCAGAATAAACAGTTGTCAGATACAATCCATCTTAAAAACAGGATCTTTTCACTTATTGCACATGACCTCAGAAGTCCTGTGGTAAATATTCTCTACATGCTTAATCTTCTTAAGGAAAAAGAATATAAGGAGAAATATGACGATTTCGCCAATTCGAGTATACAGTATGCTCAGCTGGTGATCAGTCTTCTGGAGAATATGCTTGTTTGGGGAAGAGGCCAGGAAGATAAAATCAAGTTTTCCCCTGAAAAAAGAGATCTTGCCGACATTATACTTACAAACCTCAGCATCTTTAAAGAAACCGCAGACAATAAGGAGATCTCAGTCAATTTTACCCAGGTAGGCTCCTCCCTAGCATACTTTGACAAGGACCTTCTCGACATCATTATAAGAAACCTGCTCTCTAATGCTGTAAAATACACCCAGCGAGGTGGCAGGATTAGTATTCTACTAAAGGATAAGACAATTGACGGGGATGGAATCATTGTTAAGATCTGCGATAACGGTATTGGTATTCCAGAAATAAAGAAAAAATATATTTTCACCTCCACCGAAATAGAAAGTACCTCAGGAACAGAGAAAGAAAAAGGAACAGGACTCGGTTTAAAACTCTGTCACGACCTTGTGAAGATCAATAACGGAACTATTTCAGTAGACAGCAGGGAAGGTGAAGGTACATGCTTCATAATTACCCTGCCGCTGGATAAATCTTCACATATAAAATAGAGAGGTATTTTCAGTCTGCTGTGAGACCCGACAATCCCTTTTTATTCAGGATCCTGATATTCTTTCCGGCAGCTTCTATAAATCCTTCCTGTTCCAGTTCACCGATGGCCCTTGATACCGATGGCCTTGCAACTCCAAAAAAATCAGCAAGGTCATTTTGAGTCATTTCCAGAATAATGGACGATTTACCGTCCTCCGCCTTCTGAAGAATAAACTGGGCAAGTTTGCCTTTTATAGTCTTGAAATTAAGGAATTTGATCTTTTCCGACAGAAATTGTGAACGGTTGGATATCATATTCAGGAAATTAACCAGGATAATATCATTCCCCATCAGGAGTTTAAGAAAGTCAGGTTTTTCTATTGACAAGATCTCACCTTCCGAAATGGCTATTACATTCACTGGAAACCTGTTTGCCTTGCCGAAGATGAATGCTGTTGCGAGCGCTCCGGGGGCAGGAATATCTTCTATTTTGATCACTCTTCCCGCATCATCAACCATCTCACCCTTCACTGTCCCGCTGGTCACAATCATAAGGGAGTTAACTGGTTCTCCGCTCTGTGAAATAAGGTTTCCAATCCTGAATTTCCTTATCCTGAAGGGCACCGCAGATAAAATCTCTTCGATCTCTGAATCTGACACTCCTTTGAATAAAGGAGATCGGGATAGTTGATTATAATCCATTTTTTAATCAAAAATAGTACATTGTAACATATGTTACATTTTTTGTTATGCTAATTTATCAGTTTTGTATCATTAATGATTTAAACCTACAGATATGAAAAGAGATATTATAAAAATTGATGAAGAATTGTGCAACGGTTGCGGACAATGTGTCCCAAATTGTCATGAAGGAGCACTACAGGTTATTGATGGCAAGATAAGATTAGTAAGCGAACTTATGTGCGACGGATTAGGCGCCTGCATAGGCCATTGCCCTGAGGGAGCCATAACAATAGAGTCAAGGGAGGCTGAACCCTACAGCGAAGCCCTTGTAATGTCAAAGATGAAAGACAAGGGAAAAAACACTATCCTTGCTCATATGAAACATCTTAAAGATCATGGGGAAACAGGATTTCTGCAGGAAGCGGTTCTTTTTCTGAGAACAAATAAAATGGATCTCAGTTTTGATGCGGATTCTGTTATAAAGGACGTTCATAATCATGGAAATGTTGCTGCTGCTGCAGCCGGGTTACATGTTGCTCAACAGCATGCCAATAATCATCATCATGAAGGGGGATGCCCGGGTTCAAGAACGATGGTTATTGAAAAGCCTGAAGAGCAGGGAAAAAACACAACAGTATCAGACCAGCCTTCGGAGCTGAGACAGTGGCCTGTTCAGATGCACCTGGTAAATCCGAATGCGCCCTATTTCAGAGGCGCTGATCTATTGCTTGCTGCTGATTGCGTTGCATTCTCAATGGGTGGATTTCACAGCAATCACCTCAGGGGTAAATCGCTTGCAATAGCCTGCCCGAAACTGGATCATGGCACAGACACATATGTTGAAAAACTGTCGGCCATGATTGATATTTCTAAAGTAAATACTATAACAGTCATGATGATGGAAGTCCCATGCTGCGGAGGATTGCTGCAAATGGTGAAGTCAGCTCTTGCAAGTGCCACCAGAAAAGTCCCTGTAAAGCAATTGATTGTTGGGATTAACGGGGAAGTCCTGGAGGAAGAATGGATTTAGTCATTATGCTATTTGGCATAAGTCGTCTTATTTAGATTGATTCTATTAAATTTATGGTATATTTGTGGTCGATAGTCTTAAAACTGTACCAGTAATTTTCATTCTAATTAATTGATTTTACCTATGAATCAAGAGATTACATCGAATTTTCCTTTAGAAAAGAGGCGGTTGATTGGGTTTGATATCGGATCCGTATCGCTCAACACGGTAGTGATGGATGAGAGTCATAATGTCCTGGAAAACTACTATGAATATATACACGGAAAACCATTTAATGTGCTCAGGAGCAGACTGGCTTCCATACTTGAAAATCATCCTGCTGAAACCATTTCAGGTATTGCGGTAACCGGTACCGGAGGGAAACTGGCAACTGATCTCATTGGAGGAGTTTTTGTCAATGAGATTATCGCCCAGGCAACTTCCACCTGCAAGCTTTACCCTGATGCTCAAACAGTTATTGAGATAGGTGGGGAAGATTCAAAACTGATCTTTCTTGAAAAAGATCCAAAGGACGGGAAATCACGCCTTGTGGATTTTGAAATGAACAGCATATGTGCTGCGGGTACCGGATCATTCCTGGATCAGCAGGCAAAACGTATTGGGGTTCCGATCGAGAACGAATTCGGGCAAATGGCATTGAAATCGGTTGACCCACCAAGGATTGCAGGCAGATGCAGTGTTTTTGCCAAAAGCGATATGATACACCACCAGCAGATCGCGACGCCGCTTCATGATATTGTTGCCGGATTATGCTTCGCGCTGGCAAGGAATTTCCGGAGTAATCTTGCAAGAAGCAAGGAGATGAAAAAACCAATAGTTTTTTCCGGAGGTGTGGCAGCTAATGTAGGAATTATCAGAGCATTCAACGAGATTCTTGACCTTAAGGAAAATGAGCTGATCATACCACAATATCACGGTTCTATGGGTGCCATCGGAGCTGTAATGTACGCTCATTCCAATAAGCTTGAGATGAATCACTTTGCCGGTCTGAAAAAACTTGATGAATACCTCTCTTCTGATTCAACCACTTTTATCAGTCTGCCAAAGCTCAAAGAATCTTGTGCTGAATATAAAAAACATGTGCATCCGATTGCTAAAGGCGAAACAAAAACAAGAGTCTATCTTGGTCTTGATATAGGTTCACTTAGCACAAATGTAGTTCTCATAGATGAACAGCACAGGGTTGTAGCAAGGAGGTATATTCCAACCGGAGGTCAGCCACTGGAAGCCATTCAGAGAGGAATGACCGAGATTTACGATGAAATTGGAGAATATGTAGAGGTAATTGGTGCCGGTACAACAGGATCCGGACGTTATCTCACGGGCGATTTTATCGGTGCAGATACAATTCAGAATGAGATTACAGCCCAGGCTACCGCTGCAATAGATTATGATCCGACTGTAGATACAATATTTGAAATCGGAGGACAGGATTCCAAATATATCAGTATTGAAAACGGTGTGGTTGTGGATTTTGAAATGAATAAGGTATGTGCCGCCGGAACCGGTTCTTTCCTTGAAGAACAGGCCGAGAAACTTAACATCAATATAGTAAATGAGTTCGGTTCAATGGCGTTGAACTCAGACTCTCCTGTGAAACTTGGTGACAGGTGCACGGTTTTTATGGAGTCTGACGTCAATTCATTTATGCAGAAAGGTGCCAGGGATGAGAACCTAATCGGTGGTCTGGCATACTCAATAGTTTATAATTACCTCCAGAAAGTTGTTGTTGACCGCAAAGTGGGAAATAAGATCTTCTTTCAGGGTGGAGTAACCAATAATAAGGCTGTTGTTGCTGCTTTTGAACATGTAACCGGAAAAAAGATTATTATTCCTCCTCATTTTGATGTGACCGGAGCTATAGGCGTTGCAATCCTTGCTCAAAGATCAATGGCTGAAGGCCAAAAAACCACTTTCAAGGGTTTTGGTGTAAGGAATGTGGGTTATCAGATCAGCAGGTTTGTATGTAATAGTTGCACAAATCATTGTGAGATTAGAAGAGTGAAGATTGATGGTGTCAAGAAATCATTGTACTATGGCGGCCGTTGTGAAAAATACGAAACAGACGGAAGGAAAAAGACAGCCAACAATATTCCTAATCTTTTCGAGAAACGTCTGGAAATGCTTCGGGAAGGATATATTGAGCCTGTAACAGGGAATCAGAAATCAACAACAAAGACTATAGGTATCCCGAGAGCACTAATGGTTTACTATCAGCAGTTTCCATTCTGGCGTACTTTCTTCGAAGAACTTGGATTTTCAATAATAGTATCCCGCGAATCAGATAAGGCGCTTGTAAATCAGTCTATTGAAGCAATGACCACAGAGACTTGCCTTCCTGTGGAACTGATGCACGGACACGTGATTGATCTTATTGAAAAAGATGTAGACTATATTTTCGTTCCCTTTATCATTAACGGTAAACAAAAGGAAGGAAATGATACTTTTAACTGTAACTGCCCCTGGATACAGACTTATCCTTTTATGGTCAAGGCTGCCCTTAAAGGAAAGGTTGATGAGTCTAAACTACTGATCCCCACCCTCCATTTCAGATTTTTCGAACGGGCACTCATGAAAGAGATGACCGCTTATTTCAGTGAAAAGTTCGGCATCAGCAAGGTTAGCATTAAGAAAGCAGTTTACAAAGCTGATGAATATCAGACTGCATTCGAGAAAAAGCTCGTCGATTACGGAAAAGAGGTATTTGCTTCTATCCCGGAAAATTGCCGTCCGGTAGTTTTACTGGGCAGACCATATAACAGTGCAGATCCACATCTCAATCTTGCCCTTGTCGATAAGCTTATTACCCAGAATGTTATGCCGATCCCTGTCGATATGCTCGACCTGACGCCTTACAGTATTCTTAAAAATTACAGGAATATGTATTGGCCAAATGGACAGAAGATGATTGCAGCGGCACAACTTGTGGCAAATTCCGAAAATCTTTATGCTGTCTATCTGAGTAACTTCCGTTGCGGGCCTGACTCTTTTATCTGGCATTATATTACTGAAGAGTTAAAGGGCAAACCCTTCCTGCACCTTGAGGTTGATGAACATTCAGCCGATGCCGGTATGGTTACCCGTATTGAAGCTTTTCTCGATAGTCTGAAAGGTTCTGAACAAAATGCAAAAAAAGATCCTGAGATATTCAGACCTAGACCCAGCCCGGCATCTCCTCCAAAGGACAGGGTAATGTATTTCCCCTATATGAATGACGGAGCATACATGATTTCTGCTGCTGCCCGTAGCTGTGGTATCCCATCACAGGTTTTGCCAAAACAGACTTCTGAAGATATGGCCATTGGAAGGAAATACACATCTTCCAAAGAGTGCTTTCCAATGATCTGCACAACAGGAAGTTTCGTAAAAAAACTCCAGGAGCCCGGTACTGACCCTGCAAAAGTCAGTTTCTTTATGCCCGATCATAATGGCCCCTGCAGATTTGGTCAGTATAACCAGTTTCACAGGATACTATTTGACAGGCTTGGTTATCAGGAAGCCGAATTGATTACCCCTTCAAACGATACATCTTACGAAGACGTGGCAGGCGAACATGGTCAGAAATTCAGGATAAATGCATGGAAAGGATTTATTGTTGCCGATTACCTTCGGAAAATCCATCGTGAAACCAGGCCATACGAGATTAACAAGGGTGATGCAGATAAGTTATATGCCGATTCGCTGAAAAGGCTTGAACATTGTATCGAAAAAGGAGCCAAAGGGCTTCATAAAGTACTTACTGAAATTGCCGGAGAATTTAAGGCAATCAAGGTTGACAAAAGTCAGAGAAGACCTGTGGTGTCAATTGTAGGTGAGATATTCATGCGCGATAATGAGGCCTGTAACGGCAATATGTCAAACAGGCTTGAAGATCTTGGTGTTGAAGTTGTTGTAGCTCCGTTTTCTGAATGGATCTATTACTCCACATACAGGTTCTCCCGTGACAGTAAATGGAAGAATGACAAAAAAGGCGTTTTCAAGGCAAAAATCCAGGGTATTGGCCAGGAGATAATAGCCGCCTCGCTACTGAGAGGGATCAAGAAATTTACTGATCATGAAAAAGATGTATCCCTTCACGATATGCTTAACCTGTCCAATAAATACGTAAATGAGTTTTATGACGGAGATCCTCCCATTGCTATGGGTACATCTGTTGGTCTCTCCAAAAGAGGAGTCTCAGGAATTGCGGCAATACTTCCGTTCACCTGTATGCCCGGGACTCTCATAGCTTCAGTAAGCGATAGTTTCAGGAAAGATCACAACAATATCCCTTTCATCAATATCGCTTATGACGGTCAGGATTCGGTTGCTCTTGATACCAGGCTTCAGGCATTTGTCTTCCAGGTAAAGGAGTATGAAGCAGCGAAGAGAAACGGAAAGGCAGTTATACCGGTAAGTATTCTGCAACCTGTTCATTAAAGATGGTTGTAGAGCCGTTGCATGCAACGGCTCTACGCGTGCTAAATATAATGGTCGTAGGGACGTTGCATGCAACGTCCCTACGAGTTTAATACAGAATATACTTTTGTGTACAGAGCCTCTACTTTGGTGACGGGATCACCTTCCCCAAGGGTCTCCAGCGGCAGGTAGCCCCTGTAGCCACATTTCCTTACGATCTCTATAATCTTTTCATAATCAGTATCCACCTGCGTCTCGTTAATGAATACCTTTTCCTTCATCTGCCAGGTGATGGCAAATCTGGCTGTAGCAGCAATCTCTGAGTAGGGATCAGGAGAATGATAACTTCCGATATCAAGCATCAGGCCTGCCCAGCTGTGATCGATCATTTTCATGACTCTCTCGACTTCAGCAGCACTCCTGATAAAATCGTTGTGATTCTGCAATGCAATCATAACACCATTCGCCTTACCATAATCCGCACATTCCCTTATATCTTCAACAATCCACTTCACCCTCTGATCCCATGAATACTCTTCTTTCGAGAGAACTCCCGCAAAAATACGAACTCCTGGTGCTCCAAGTTTCCTGGCGACCTGTATCCACTCCTTTACAAGTTTCTTCTCCTCCTCCCTTTTGATCGGATCTGCCCATGTAAAATCATTTCTGACGCCTGTACATCCAAGGTCAATTCCAAGGAGAAAGGCCTTTCTCTTAATATGGAAAATATATTCATCAGAAGGAACAGCCGGATATCCGGGGAAGTAATAACCTGTAAGATCAACTCCTTCAAAACCGGTTTTTGCGCAGAAATCAAGCAGGTCATCAAGCGACATCGTTCCTGCCCTCAGTGGTTTATCAAATGAAAAAGCATTAAGACTTATCTTAAGATTATCTTTCCTGTCACTGTATTTTGGCTTGCTTCCTGCTATTCCAGTAATTCCCTGAATACCAAAAGATGCAACTCCTGCTAATGCTGCAGTGCTTGCAAACTCCCTGCGATTGAATAATTTTTTCATTGCTCTAAATCAAATTATAATTATAAAAATGTCGTAATGTTACTAATGATTTTATTGATTTTCTTCGCTCCCCCTGGGGCCGGGGTAAACGAAGAAAATCAATAAAATTCTTTAATTACACCTCAATCCTGAATCCAATCCTTTCAAGCACTGACGCGACATCCCCGGAAGAATTTGACAGTTTGACCGAAAATGACGGAAATTCTCTCCTCAGAGGATACTCACCTCTTTGTTTTTCAAAATCAGCTGGTGACTTACGAAATTTTTCATCGTCGGTCTTTATGTTGTATGTATGAATGACAGCTTCCCTTATAATGTCTTCATCAGTCTTACCTGACCCATCAATTACTATTTCAGAAAATAGAGGCTCAGGAACATTGCCAGGATACCAGTTTTCAATAGGCAGACTGAAAAAGCTGCTCAGATAGTTAACAACAATGGCTGTGCCGTTTGCCTTGCCATCCGTGGAATAGCCAGCGATATGAGGGGTGGCTGCAAATACTTTTGATAAAAGGTCCGTATCTATATCTGGTTCGTTCTCCCAGACATCAATGACTGCCCCTGCCAGTATTGATGAGCCTAACACTTTAATAAGGGCAGTAGTATCTGCCACCTCACCCCGCGATGAATTGAAAAACCAGGAGCCCTTCTTCATCTTATTAAAATTTTTGTCATCAAAGAGATGGAAAGTCTTATCTTCTCCTGTCATTGTTAAGGGTACATGTACAGTAATAATATCGGCCTCCCGCAAAATTCTCTCTATGCTGACAAACTCCATGTCTCCCTCCTGCCTTGCCCTGGGAGGATCATTCAGCAGAACATTCATCCCAAGTATCTTTCCCAGCTTTGCAACTTTCGAACCAACATTTCCAACACCAATTATTCCGAGCGTTTTTTCTCTCAGGCTAAACCTGAATCCGGAAGCTGCTGTCAGCAAGGCTGATGCTATATATTGCTGTACTGATGACGAATTGCATCCGGGGGAATTAGTCCACTGTATATTGTTATTCTTACAGTACTGAGTATCAATATGATCGAAACCAATTGTAGCAGTGCCGATGAACCTGACACCAGTCCCTCTCAGGAGCTGCTCATTACATTTTGTCCTGGTACGTACCAATAATGCATCTGCATCGATAAGAACATCTTTTTTAATTTCCTTACCGGGCACATAGACAACTTCTGCATAAGGTTCAAGGACCCCTTTAAGAAAAGGTATTTTATCGTCGGCAATTATTTTCACAACAAAGAATAATTAACTGATAAAGTTAATCATTTTTGGTACTGGTACTCTATGCGAGGCTCCGGAAGTGAATCCTGATGTAATAGGGTTCTAATGACAATTTTAACAATGTGACCAATTTTGAATTGAAAATTTCTTATTTTGGCGACTCATATTTTATTAAATGATCCGCAGCTTTCTTATTGTCTTACTGGTAATCCTGGTCTCAGTTTCCGAACTTCTTGCCCAACCCGAAATAAAAGCCGTTTTCACAGAGAAGCCACCGAAGATTGACGGTATCCTGGATGAAGGTGAATGGCAGGATGCATCTGTGATAAATGAGCTCTTTCAGAGAGAACCCAATTCAGGTGAAGCTGTTTCAGAAAAAACAGAGTTCTATTTCCTGTATGATCATCATAATATGTATGTCGGAATAAGGTGCTATGATGATCCGGAAAGAATAACCTCGAAGGAGTTAAGCCGTGATGGTGACCTGGGTGAAGATGACAGGATACAATTGATCTTTGACACGTACATGGATGGCCGGAGTGGTTACTGGTTCCAGATTGGTCCAAGGGGAAGTATAGGGGATGCCCTTGTGAACGAGAACGGGAAAGAGTTCAACAAATCGTGGGACGGCTTGTGGGATGGAAGGGCAAAAATAACGGAAGTTGGATGGGAAGGGGAGCTTATCATCCCTTTTAAAACCATGGGATTCAAAAAGAATAACGATACCTGGGGATTGAAAATTATCAGGTATATCAAGAGAAAATCAGAGATTTCTACCTGGCCATTAACATCGCTCAATGCCAACAGATTCCAGATTTCTGATGCAGGTCTGATTACAGGAATCTCAGATATAACACAGGGTATCGGGCTTGATATCATACCTTACATTACAGGAGGATTCAGTAAAAAGCAGGATTCCGAAAGAAAGCCTGTTCTGGAGGGTGGAGGAGATATTTTCTACAATATCACACCTGCCCTTAAGGCAGCGATTACCATAAATACTGATTTTGCTCAGACAGAGGTAGATGAAAGACAGATTAATCTTACACGCTTCAACCTTTTCTTTCCTGAGAAAAGGGATTTCTTTCTGGATGGATCGAATTATTTCACCTTCGGCATAAACGGAGACAGTGAAAATTCACAGAATACCACCAATATACCATTCTTTTCAAGAAGGATCGGACTGGATGCCGATGGCAACCCCGTCCAGATAAAATATGGAGGGAAGTTTACCGGAAAAACTGATGGATGGAATCTCGGCATGCTTCATGTAAAGGATGATAATCAATGGGACAATCCGGGATACACAGTGGCCAGGATATCAAGGGATCTTGGTAAACAATCTTCTCTTGGAATAATCGGAACCAATGGGAATGCTCTGTCAGCAGGCAACAACTCACTTGCCGGAATTGATCTCAGACTGGCAAGTTCAGAGGTAGCCGGGAACAAGAATATTACATACAACATATACGGGCTCAAATCATTCACCGATAGTCTGAAAGGCAGAGATGTGTCATTCGGGACTGAAATAAACTACCCCAATGATTTCCTCAATTTCAGGATTGGGTATCTCGAGATTGGTGAAAATTATACAGCAGGACTGGGATTTGTTCCCAGAAAGAACATACGTGATTTCTACGGAGGAATTGGTCTGGGCCCCAGACCAAAGAATTCTCCGGTTATGCAGGTAAAGACGGGACTGAAATATATTTTCATAAGCGATCTGCATAATGGTGGCCTCGAGACCTCACAGATTGACCTTAACTATTCTGAGGTCATATTTCTGAGCGGCGATAAGGTCTCTTTTTCTTCTCAATACATGTTTGAATCTCTTGAAGAGGACTTCCGGATTTTCGGAGATTATACAATAGTAGCGGATGATTATAATTTCTGGAGGCACAATGTACAGGTCACTTCTGCCAAACGAAGGCTTTTCTGGTTATCAACAAAAATCGGAGCCGGAGGTTTTTATTCAGGGAAGAGGACAGATTGGCTTATCCAGGCAGGGTATAAAATTTTTGTGCCTCTGTATATCGGGGCGGAGTCGGACAGAAAATGGGTCGATCTTCCGGATGGCAGCTTTGTGGCTCAGATCTATCGGATTAATCTTAACTTTATGTTCAGTCCGAACCTGACCTGGTATAATTTTGCCCAATATGAGAACCAGACCGAGACAATAGGATTGCAATCCAGATTCCAGTGGATCCTAAAACCGGGCAAAGAGCTGTTCCTTACCTTTAATTCACCTATAATCGACCCTGCAGAAAGGTTTCAGCCAGAGGCATATGAGGCAAGAGCAAAGGTCAAGTATACAATCCGGTTCTGAGTTCTTCTCAGTGTATCCGGGGTTTGGGGGATTGAGGAGGTTACCTGATGATGGTCATCTCTTTCAGCAGATACCCCGCACCCGCGAATTTGTCAATGATGAACAGGGCGTATCGTATATCCAGGCTTATATTCCTGCTCTGTTCAGGATTAAAGGCAATATCGCTTGCCACCCCTTCCCAGGCTCTGTCAAAATTTACTCCAATAAGCTGACCTTCAGAATTAATGACCGGACTGCCTGAGTTTCCGCCGGTTGTATGGTTATCTGCAATGAAACATACCGGAACCTCTCCATTCTGAGTATAATGTCCGTAATCTTTTGACTTGTAGAGTTCCCTAAGCCGTTCGGGGACATCATAATCATAAATCCCGGGATTATCCTTTTCAATTATTCCTTTCAGCGTTGTATAATAATTATAGTATACTGCATCTTTTGACTTGTAGCCTTTAACCGTCCCGTAAGCTACACGAAGTGTGGAATTAGCATCCGGGTAAAAGAGCCTCTCTTTTTCAAAGTCCATCTGTGCCGTCATATATTTTCTGTTGAGCTGCTGAATAGAGTTATTTATACGACTAAGTTCCGGCCTGACATTCACTGCAAGAAAATCACTGACACTTAAGGCTATGATATAGAAAGGATCTTTATTCAGACTGGCAATACGGGAGGATTTAAAGTTCGTAACAAACTCATTGAATCTGGCCTCATCAGTAAAAATAGTTTTGGAAAAGATCTTATCAGCAACAGATCCAAAGTCACCTTTGCAGGAATTCCTGAGCTTTATATATTCAGGTGCCTGCCAGCCAGGATCAATGTTTTCACCATAGAGTGTCATAAGCGCTATAAAGAGCTTTTTATCAGCAGCTTTATTGTAATTCTTAAAAAAGTTCCTGCCTGATTCAAGCAGGTTGATCTTTATTACCCCTGCTTGTTCCTCAGTATGATCTGTCCTGTAAAGGTCGGCTAATGGCTTAATGTTTCTTGAAAAACTTATTGCTTCGGTTCCATTGTTGAAAAAAACTTCATTAGTATAACTATTGACAAGGTAATATTGGCTTAACTGTTTATACAGCACTTTATACTCATCCAGATTACTGCCATATTTTTCAATGCGGTCTTTATCTTCATTTATCCATCTGGTAAGCCTTTGTTCATACTCCCTCTTCTTTTCTATAGTTGCCATCTTTTCAAGCCCCTGGCTCTCTCCTATCCATTTCTTCCATGAATTGGCAAGACCTGATTTTTTAGTGGAGTACTGAATCCTGACCAGTGGATCAGTGTTCATTGCAGTTTCCATTATCTCAATCTTCTTTGTCCGTATCTCAATCATTTTAGGATTAAAATAGTTTTTGATCAGATCTATATGATAAGACGGAACATATTGTGCTGTAGCACCCGGATAACCAAATACCATGGTAAAATCACCCTCTTTTACACCCTTCAGTGAAATCGGGAAATGGTACAAAGCCTTGTATGGAACATTCTCCAACGAATAATCTGCAGGTTTATTCTCCTTACCGGCATAAATCCTGAAAACAGAAAAATCTCCTGTATGACGAGGCCATACCCAGTTATCTGTTTCGCCACCAAACTTACCAATCGAAGATGGAGGAGCTCCAACCAGACGAATATCCCTGAAGGTCTCATTCACAAAGAGAAAATATTGCCTGCCCATATAAAATGGTCTGACAACTGAGGAATATCCGGGTATACCGGAAGTGGATTGTGTTACTTCCTTTATATTGGAGGTTATAATACTATCGCGTTCAGTATTGTCCATTGCATCCGTTACTCCCTGCAAAACCCTCTCTGTGACGTCCTCCATCCGTTTCAGAATGGTCACTGTAAGTCCGGGATTTGGCAATTCCTCATCCCGCGACATTGCCCAGAATCCATTGGTGAGGTAATCATTCTGAAGAGAGGAATGCTTCTGTATCTGACTATACCCGCAATGGTGATTTGTGATCATTAGCCCGTCAGGGGATATAATTTCACCCGTGCATCCGCCTCCAAATTGCACTATGGCATCCTTCATACAGGCCTTATTAACACTGTAAATATCTTCGGCTGAAAGTTTAAAACCCTTCTCCTGCATGAGTTTTATATTGTATTTTTCGATAAGGAGAGGAATCCACATTCCCTCATCAGCTCTAATGAAAGGAGTCGAAATTATCGTCAGTAATAGCCACGTAATCAGTAATTTAATTTTCATGCTTGCATATTTTTTTCATTTTTTTATTACATAGTTTAAACATCCCCCTTGCCCCCTTCAAAGGGGGAATCTCCTGAGACAAAGTTCTGCAGCTCCCTGTACAGGGTCCTTACTGGCAAACCGACCACATTAAAATAAGATCCCTCTATGCGTGAGCAGGCAACTAACCCTATCCACTCCTGAATTCCATATGCCCCGGCTTTGTCAAATGGTTTATATTTATTGATATAGAAACTGATCTCTTCAGTTGAAAGATCATCAAATGTCACTTTTGAAGAAACAGAGAAGGTTTTTTCCTTTACACAGGAAAGAAGTGTAACACCTGTTATCACCTCATGAGTGTTTCCGGAGATCTCCCGGAGCATATATTCCGCCTCGGAATAATCCTGTGGTTTACCAAGCACCTTGTTATTGCACCAGACTATCGTATCAGCAGTAATGACAATTTCTTTATCAGCCAGGGTGTCCCGGAATGAAACTGCTTTCTGGAGAGATATAAATTCTGCAATCGATTTACCATCAAGTTCTTCAGGAAATGTTTCAGGATATTCCTTAATGACAATATCAAACGTTAGGCCAAGTTCCTGAAGCATCTGCTGCCTTCTCGGGGAACGAGAGGCAAGAATAATTCTGTAATTATCCAGGTTATCAAGTATCATATTCAAAAAAGGTTCCAGGTAAGTATTGCTTTAACCACAAGGGAATAAAGGATGCCGGTCAGCATTACTGCCTTCATTATACTGCTGGCATTGTGAAGCTGCTTCCTGTTATTGCTGATAACCACTTTGAATATAACCCAGGCAAGAGGCAATACTATCGCAACAGAGAGATAAATAAGTGTTATAATATCATTAAGAAATAAATACCATGTGAGATAAAGCAGTACAATAGTAATTATCACAAGGCTTATTGAAACTATCTTGGCAGGAAGAATCCCGATTACAACAGGGACTGTATTTCTGCCGAAGGCAAGATCTCCTTCAAAATCTTCAATATCTTTTATTATTTCACGGGCAAGAGTGGTAAGAAAGGCAAAAACTGCAAAACCTCCTATCCAGTAAAAAATAAAGTTAAACTCCGGCAGCGTGGTCGCATTTAGTGTGTAGTATCTGTATAAGGCCGGCCATTCATATATCACAACCAGCATTGGAACCATAGCGACCAGGGTGGCAACAACTACATTACCGATAAGAAACTGTCTCTTGTAGCTTGCAGAATAAAAATAGAGCAATCCGGAGACAACCAGAAACATTGTTCCAAGCCAGATATATCCTGCTTTCCATGAAATATAGAATCCTATTGAGACTCCGGCAATATTAAAAATATTATGCCACATCATAGCCTGCCGTCTTGGGATCCTGGTTCCGACAATTACCTTGCCTTTATTAATAAGGTCTGTCTTTACATCAAAATAATCATTGATAACATACCCTCCGGCCGTAAGGCAGAGAGTAGCCAGCACAAGCAGGACAAAATCAGTCAGAGGGAACTGTACAACCATCGGCACCTCTTCTCCTGTCCCATTAAGAAGGATTACTCCTATTCTGGCAATAACAGGCTCCAGAACTGCATATCTCATAAGTCCCATAGTTAAAATAACTATCAGAAGATTTTGCCAGCGTATAAGATTCAAAAAAGCTTTCATATTCTACCAGGTAAAAGCATCAGAATCCATCCACTTATTGTGCAGCCTCAGCACCTGTTCGATCACATCCCTTACACAACCCTCTCCTCCTTTCTTATCTGATACATAGGAGGCCACCTGTCTGATTTCGCTGTCAGCATCTGACGGACATACGGGAAGACCAGCTTCTTTCATTACTTCATAGTCAGGTATATCATCCCCCATGAATAAAACATCGCCTTTTTTGAGGTTATATCTCTTCAGGAATGAATTAAAATGTTCCAGTTTTGACCGGCTATTGAGATAAATATCCTTTACTCCCAGCAATTTGAGTCTCTTGCGATACTCCTTTGAGCTGCTTCCTGAAATGACACAGATATTATAGCCTTTTCTCACTGCAAGCTGAATGGCATAACCGTCACGAAGATTTACAGTTCTGTTTGGAATGCCGAAAGCATTGAGTGCAATTGTCTGGGCCGACAACACTCCGTCAATATCAAAAATAAAAGCCTTTACATTTCCAAGGTCTTCTTTAAAATTAGCCATGCGTCACAACTTGTTATGATAATTAACTATCGACATTGTTATTTCTCTGTAGATCTTTTTCAATTCAGGCGAGAACGAAAGTAAATCCATATGCCTCTCAATAGTATTCTGATCGTTTCTCACAGCAGGCCCGGTCTGCGATTTTTCCGGTCCTATATCCATTGCTTTTGACATAGTTTCCCGGAGCAAAGGAAAAAATATTTCAAATGGAACTCCCGCTTTCTCAGCTATCTGTTTACCACCTGTCAGCATATGGTTTGTAAAGTTACAAATAAAAACCGCTGCAAGATGAATCATAATCCTCTGTTCAGTACTGACATAATATGTCTTCCCTCCTATTGCTGCTGCCAGCTCTTTCAGGATGGCAGCTGACTGTTTGTCCGATGATTCCAGCAACAGAGGAAGAGTTGTGAAATCAACTTTTCGTTCCATGGAAAAAGTCTGAAGGGGATAAAAGACTCCCTTTTTTATTATATGTTCCGGAAAGACCTCCAATCCGAAACTGCCAGCTGTATGGACAACTAATGTATCGGCAGGGCATCTCAGATTTTCAAGAACACTCTTCAGCCTGTGATCCGGAACAGCTACAATAATTATTTCTGTTGATGGCGGAAATTCAGGGACAGATGACCATGATGCCTCGCACGATTCAGCAAGAAGCCGTCCTCTTTCTTCAGTCAGCGTAACTATCAGATCAATCTTAATCCCGGTTTCATAAATCTTTCCACATAAAGCGGTTGCCACTTTTCCCGCTCCTGCAAAAGATATGTTGTGTTGAAACATCGGACATTTTTTAAGAAATATACAAAATCGCAGGATTCATAAACAGCAACCAATAAAAAAATTCCGGATTTACAGAAGAAATCCGGAATTTATATTAACAATAAGAATAAGTTCATTATTTGCCATACAGATTCATATATACGTCTGTAACTTCTACATCGTAAGTCTTATAATAGCTCCCGTATGATGAATTACCTGCCTGTTGTATATAAGTACAATTCCAGTAAGCATGTCCCGAAACCAGGAGTTCATCTCCTGACTTATAATCTGACAATTTAGGAAACATCTCACCCGGATTGCAGAAATTGTATGTTGAATAGGGATCATTTAAAGTTCTGAAAGAGATAGATGAACCTGTATCCCAATAAACATTTGCCCGCTCGTTTGTAAGAGTAAACAAAACATCCTTGCCACAGCCGCATTTTGCCTGCTTCTTGCAACCGGGGAAGGAAGCCAGGGGAGCAGCAATAATAAGGATAACAAGAAGTTTTCTTAACATGTTCCTTTTCATATCAGATATTTATTTTGACACAAGTTAAATTTTGTGCAAGATAATCTATTTTTTTAAGCCTGAGCAGTCGGGCCGCCAAAAGTTAATGGCAAAACTGGTCCTGAACCTTTAACATCCTTAATCTGCCCATGAACACTCTCATACTTGGCAATATTATCCTGCAGAGCAGCAACAAGCCTTTTTGCATGTTCAGGAGTGAGAATAATTCTGGATTTGACCTGTGCCTTGGGTATTCCAGGCATAATCCTGATAAAGTCGATGACAAATTCAGAGGCTGAATGAGTTATTACAGCAAGGTTAGAATATGTTCCCTGCGCAACTTCCTCATTCAGTTCAATACTGATCTGTCCCTGATTCTTGGGATCTGTCATATTAAGTAAATTTATTTACCTGCCTCAATTTCAGATTCATGATGAACGCCAACCAGATTTTCATACTCTTCGAGCGAACCCACAATAATACTGTTATACTGACGCTGACCTGTTCCTGCAGGTATAAGGTGACCCACAATAACATTTTCCTTAAGACCTTCAAGCCTGTCGATTTTGCCAAGAATAGCAGCTTCATTAAGCACCTTGGTAGTCTCCTGGAAGGAAGCTGCCGAGAAGAAGCTCTTTGTTTGAAGCGAAGCTCTTGTTATACCCTGCAGAACCTGACTGGAAGTTGCCGGGATAGCATCTCTGGCGTCAACAATTTTCAAGTCGCGGCGCTTCAGAACTGAATTATCGTCCCTAAGCTTACGGGCTGTTACGATCATACCAGGACGAAGAGTTTGTGAATCACCGCTGTCTATTATAACTTTCTTGCCGTATATCCAGTCATTTTCATCCATGAACTCAAGTTTGTCAACAATCTGACGTTCAAGGAATTTAGTATCACCCGGATCGACGATCTCAACTTTTCTCATCATCTGACGAACAATGATTTCAAAATGTTTATCATTGATCTTAACACCCTGAAGACGATACACTTCCTGTATCTCATTCACTATATATTCCTGTACTTTTGTAGGCCCCTTGATAGCAAGGATATCTGACGGGGTGATTGCTCCGTCAGACAGTGGAATACCTGCCTTAACATAATCATTTTCCTGTACAAGTATCTGTTTTGAAAGTGGTACCAGATATTTTTTAGTCTCCTCAGTCTTGGATTTTATGGAAATCTCCCTGTTACCTCTTTTTATTTTCCCGAATGTTACCTCACCATCTATCTCTGAAACAATTGCAGGGTTTGAAGGGTTACGTGCTTCAAAAAGCTCAGTAACACGGGGAAGTCCACCGGTGATATCGCCTGATTTTCCAACTGCACGAGGAATCTTGGCAAGTACTTCACCTGCTTCAACATTCTTGTCAGTATCAACAACGAGATGGGAACCCACAGGAAGGTTATAAACTCTTAATTCTTCACCCTTTGGTGACAGGATCTTGATTGCCGGGTTTTTGGTCTTATCCCTGCTCTCTATAATGACTTTTTCCTTAAATCCGGTCTGTTCATCTGATTCTTCACGGAATGTTATACCTTCAATAAGGTAATCATAACCTATCTTACCTCCAAGTTCTGAAATTATGACAGCATTGAACGGATCCCATTCACATATAAGCTTGCCCTTTTCAATTTCCTGTCCTGGTTTAACATAAAGTTTCGAACCGTAAGGTATAGTATGAGTCGTAAGGGCGATGCCCGTCTTCTTATCCACAATCCTTAGTTCAGCCAGCCGTCCGATAACAATCTCAATATCTCCTTTTTCAGGATCTTTCCTGGGAACGGTTCTGATCTCTTCAATTTCGGCAATTCCACCATAGCGTGCAACAAGCCTCGATTCAGTTGTGATATTGGAAGCAGTACCCCCGACGTGGAAGGTACGGAGAGTAAGCTGAGTACCAGGCTCACCGATACTCTGAGCAGCTATAACACCGACAGCTTCACCTTTCTGTACCATTCTTCCGTTGGCAAGGTTACGGCCATAACATTTTGCACAAACTCCCTTTTTGGATTCGCATGTGAGAACCGAGCGTATCTCAACCTGTTCAATCGGAGAGTCTTCAACTTTTCTTGCCAGATCTTCTGTAAGCTCCTGACCCGATTCAACTATCAATTCTCCGGTAAGCGGGTGATATACATTATGAACTGCGGTACGGCCAAGTACTCTTTCGTATAATGACTCAACAACTTCTTCATTCTTCTTGATTGCCGTTGCAATCAATCCTCTGAGAGTACCGCAATCTTCTTCATTTATTATTACATCCTGAGAAACGTCAACAAGCCTTCGGGTCAGATAACCGGCGTCAGCTGTTTTAAGAGCTGTATCAGCGAGACCTTTACGGGCACCATGTGTTGAAATGAAGTATTCAAGAACGGATAATCCTTCTTTAAAGTTCGAAAGGATTGGGTTCTCGATGATCTCAGAACCTGTCGATCCTGATTTCTGAGGCTTAGCCATAAGGCCCCTCATTCCTGAAAGCTGGCGGATCTGCTCTTTGGATCCCCTGGCGCCTGAATCAAGCATCATGTAAACAGAATTGAAACCCTGTTTGTCATTCGAAAGCTGTTTCATCAGTGACTGCGTAAGCCTTGCATTGACGTGTGTCCAGATATCGATAATCTGGTTATAGCGTTCGTTATTTGTTATGAATCCCATGCTGTAGTTATTCAGCACCTCTTCAACCTGCTCATAGCCTTCAGCAACAAATTTTGTCTTTTCCTCAGGAATAATAACATCATCAAGGTTGAATGAGAGGCCTCCCTTGAAAGCGGAATAGAATCCAAGATTCTTTATTGCATCGAGGAAATCAGCTGTTTTTGCCGTTCCTGCAAGCTTCAGAACACGTCCGATAATATCTCTGAGAGATTTCTTGGTTAGAATCTCATTGATATAACCTACCTCAAAAGGTACATACTGGTTGAATATTACTCTTCCGACAGTGGTTTCAATAAGGTGGTTAATAAATTCGCCATCTTTCCTGTCGTTGGCTTTAACCTTAATATAGGCGTGAAGGTCTATTTTCCCTTCATTAAATGCGATATTTACCTCTTCCGGTGAGTAGAATATAAGCCCTTCACCCCTCACCTTTTCAGTCTCGGTGCTTTTTCTACCCTTTGTAATATAATAAAGACCAAGAACCATGTCCTGGGAAGGAACGGTTATCGGAGCTCCGTTGGCAGGGTTAAGAATATTATGTGAAGCCAGCATAAGCATCTGGGCCTCAAGAATTGCCCCGTTGCCCAACGGAAGATGGACAGCCATCTGGTCACCGTCGAAGTCAGCGTTAAAAGCTGTACAAACCAGCGGATGAAGCTGAATTGCCTTTCCTTCTATCAGTTTTGGCTGGAATGCCTGTATACCAAGCCTGTGAAGTGTGGGAGCACGGTTCAGCAGAACCGGGTGTCCTTTAAGTACGTTTTCAAGAATATCCCATACAACAGGGTCTTTCCTGTCAACTATCTTTTTAGCTGATTTTACGGTTTTTACAATACCACGCTCAATCAGTTTCCTGATAATAAAAGGTTTATACAGCTCGGCAGCCATATCTTTTGGCAAACCGCACTCGTGGAGACCAAGTTCCGGACCAACAACAATAACAGAACGAGCTGAATAGTCAACCCTTTTACCAAGCAGATTCTGACGGAACCTTCCCTGTTTTCCTTTAAGACTGTCGCTAAGGGATTTGAGTGGTCTGTTGGCGTCTGTTTTAACAGCATTTGCCTTACGTGAATTATCGAATAGTGAGTCAACAGCTTCCTGAAGCATACGTTTTTCATTACGCAGAATCACTTCCGGAGCTTTGATCTCAATAAGTCTTTTTAAACGGTTGTTCCTGATAATAACCCTTCTGTAAAGATCGTTAAGGTCGCTGGTCGCAAAGCGTCCGCCATCCAGTGGAACCAGCGGTCTCAGTTCAGGAGGTATAACAGGCACTACTTTTATAATCATCCATTCAGGCTTATTAACCTGTTTTGAATCCCTGAAAGCTTCTACTACCTGCAGGCGTTTCAGTGCCTCATTTTTACGCTGTTGTGAAGTTTCAGTGTTGGCTCTGTGACGAAGTGCGTATGACATTTCATCAAGGTCGATACGTCCTAGAAGTTTAAAGAGAGCCTCGGCCCCCATATCGGCGACAAATTTATCAGGATGGTTATCCTCAAGGTACTGGTTATCCTTTGGCAGTGATTCGGTTATTTCAAGATATTCCTCCTCCGTAAGAAAATCGAGATATTTAACACCATCAACTGCTTTGATGCCAGGGTTAATTACTACATATCTCTCATAATAGATAATGGAATCGAGCTTTTTTGTAGGAAGCCCAAGAAGATATCCTATTTTATTTGGTAAGGAACGGAAATACCATATATGCGCAACCGGGACGACCAATGAGATATGTCCCATTCTTTCGCGACGCACCTTTTTTTCTGTTACCTCAACACCGCAACGGTCGCAAACTATACCTTTATAGCGGATCCTCTTATACTTTCCGCAATGACACTCATAATCCTTAACCGGACCGAAAATCCTTTCGCAAAAAAGACCGTCACGTTCAGGTTTGTAGGTACGGTAATTAATAGTCTCAGGCTTCAATACCTCACCGCTTGAGCGGTCAAGGATCTCTTCAGGTGAAGCGAGACCTATTGAGATTTTTGAGTAACTGGTTTTTGTTTTATTATCTCTTCTGAATGACATATGTCGAATATTTTTTTTATTCTAAAACTAAAAATTCAAAACCCGGCGCTGTATATACTTTAGTCAAGTATCACGCTAAGTCCGAGACCTCTCAGTTCGTGCAGGAGAACATTAAGTGATTCCGGAATGCCTGGCAGAGGCATTGGTTCTCCTTTCACAATAGCTTCATATGCTTTGGCACGGCCAACAACATCATCAGATTTTATAGTGAGTATTTCCTGCAGGATATGTGCTGCACCGAAGGCTTCAAGTGCCCATACTTCCATTTCGCCAAAACGCTGCCCTCCGAACTGTGCTTTACCACCAAGAGGTTGCTGCGTAATGAGTGAATAAGGTCCTATAGAACGGGCATGCATCTTATCATCGACCATGTGGCCCAGTTTAAGCATATAAATTATACCGACAGTTGCAGGCTGATCGAATCTTTCGCCGGTGCCGCCATCATAAAGATAGGTCTTTCCATATCGGGGAAGTTTCGCCATTTCAGTATATTCGTTTATCTGGGCTATTGTTGCACCATCGAAAATGGGTGTTGAGAACTGCATCCCGAGTTTCTGTCCTGCCCATCCGAGAACAGTTTCATAGATCTGGCCAAGGTTCATCCTTGAAGGCACACCAAGCGGATTCAGTACAATGTCAACAGGTGTTCCGTCTTCAAGGAATGGCATATCTTCAGCACGGACTATCCTGGCAACAATGCCTTTGTTTCCATGACGGCCAGCCATCTTATCCCCTACCTTTACCTTTCGCTTCTTCGCAATGTACACTTTCGCGAGACGAACAATGCCAGCTGGCAATTCATCACCGATAGTTATATTGTACTTTCTGCGCTTATAGATCCCATCAATCTCCTTATACTTAATAATATAATTGTGAAGCAGCAGCTTTATGCTGTCATTTTTCTTCTTATCAGTTGTCCATTTGTTTGGATTGACATTCAGAAAATCCACCTCCTGGAGTTGCTTAAGAGTAAATTTGCTGCCTTTTGGAATCACATCAACATTCAGGTAATCTTTAACACCCTGTGAAGTTTTTCCGTTGACAAGAATAAAGAGTTTATCAACAAGTCTTGCTTTAAGGTCATCCACGCTCCTGCTGAATTCAACTTCAATCTTGTCGAGCATAGGTTTCTCAACTGCCTTGGCTTTTCTGTCTTTAATAGCCCTGGTAAACAGCTTCTTATCAATCACTACACCTTCGAGTGACGGACCGGCTTTAAGAGAGGCGTCTTTAACATCACCTGCCTTATCACCGAATATTGCACGCAGAAGTTTTTCTTCAGGTGAAGGATCTGATTCTCCCTTGGGTGTTATCTTACCGATAAGAATATCTCCGGGCCGGATGTGTGCACCGATCCTTATAAGGCCATTCTCATCGAGATTTTTGGTAGCTTCCTCGCTGACGTTTGGTATGTCGGATGTAAGCTCTTCGAGTCCGCGCTTTGTGTCACGAACTTCAAGCTGGTATTCATCAATATGAACCGAAGTAAAATAGTCTTCCTGCACAACTTTCTCGGAAATCACGATTGCATCCTCAAAGTTATAGCCTTTCCAGGGCATGAAAGCCACTTTCAGATTCCTGCCGAGGGCGAGTTCACCGCCTTTGGTGCCATATCCCTCAGTAAGTACCTGTCCTTTAACAACTTTTTCTCCCTTTCTTACAACAGGAAGAATATTGATACATGTATTCTGGTTTGTTTTTCTGTATTTCGAAAGAGTATACCTTCTGATGTCATCATCAAAGCTTACGAATTTCTCTTCATCAGTACGGGTGTACCTGATAACTATCTCGTTTGAATCTACAAATTCAACAACGCCATCGCCTTCAGCCATATAAAGTATGCGGCTGTCTCTGATTACCTGCGCCTCAAGACCGGTACCGACAATAGGCGCTTCCGGATTGATAAGCGGAACAGCCTGTCGCATCATGTTTGAACCCATAAGTGCCCTGTTGGCATCATCGTGCTCAAGGAAGGGGATAAGTGAGGCAGCTATTGAGGCAATCTGGTTTGGAGCAACGTCCATCAGGTCAACCTTGGTAACTTCCTCAAAAGGATAATCAGCTTCGTAACGGCATTTGGCCCGCAGATTTTCAAAATGTCCGTCTTTGAGTAAAGGAGCATTTGCCTGAGCGATCATTTTTTCTTCTTCCTCTTCAGCACTCAGCCATACAATGCCATCTTCACCGAAATCGACCTGTGAATCTTTAACCTTACGGTAAGCAGTTTCAATAAATCCCAATGAATTTATTTTTGCATAGACACAAAGTGAGGAGATAAGACCGATATTTGGGCCTTCAGGTGTTTCAATCGGGCAGAGACGTCCGTAATGAGTATAGTGAACGTCCCTTACTTCAAAACCTGCTCGTTCACGGGAAAGACCACCAGGTCCGAGAGCTGACAAACGTCGCTTGTGAGTCATTTCAGCAAGCGGGTTAGTCTGATCCATGAACTGAGACAACTGGTTTGTTCCGAAGAATGAGTTGATTACCGAGGAGAGTGTCTTTGAATTTATAAGGTCGACGGGTGTAAACACCTCATTATCCCTGACATTCATTCTTTCGCGAATGGTCCGCGCCATGCGGGCCAGACCTACTCCGAACTGAGAGTATAATTGTTCACCAACTGTACGGACCCTCCTGTTGCTGAGATGGTCGATATCGTCAATATCGGTTTTTGAGTTTATAAGCTCGATCAGATAGCCGATGATTTTTATTATATCTTCTCTTGTAAGGATCTTAACTGTCATGTCAGTCTCGAGACCCAGCTTTTTGTTTATCCTGTAGCGGCCGACTTCGCCAAGGTCATATCTCTTATCGGAGAAAAACAGCTTGTCAATAACGTCGCGGGCAGTAGCTTCATCAGGTGGTTCTGCATTTCGCAGCTGACGATAGATGTAGATAACCGCCTCTTTCTCAGAGTTACACGGGTCTTTCTGAAGAGTGTTATATATTATTGCATAATCTGACAGGGTTGTATCGTCCTTATGCAGAAGGATTGCTTTTGCACCGGAATCAACTATAAGGTCGACATGTTCTGATTCAATGATTGTCTCCCTGTCGAGGATTACTTCATTTCGTTCAATGGAAACAACCTCGCCGGTATCTTCATCAACAAAGTCTTCAACCCACGTCCTCAGCACCCTGGCTGCCAGTTTGCGTCCGACGAGTTTTTTGATATTTGTTTTGGATACTTTATGTTCTTCTGCAAGGTTAAAGATCTCGAGGATCTCCTTATCGCTTTCGAATCCGATAGCTCTGAGGAGAGTTGTTACCGGCAGTTTTTTCTTTCTGTCGATATAGGCATACATCACATTGTTTATGTCTGTAGCAAATTCTATCCATGAGCCTTTGAAAGGTATAATTCTCGCTGAATAAAGTTTAGTACCGTTTGCATGTATGCTCTGGCCAAAGAATACTCCTGGGGATCTGTGCAGCTGGGATACAACAACCCTTTCTGCACCATTTATAACAAATGTTGCACGTTCCGTCATATACGGAACTGTTCCAAGATAAACATCCTGGATCACCGTATCAAAATCCTCATGTTCCGGATCGGTACAGTATAGTTTCAGTTTTGCTTTGAGAGGAACGCTGAAAGTGAGTCCGCGTTCGATACACTCCTCGATTGTATAGCGTGGAGGGTCAATATAATAATCAAGAAATTCAAGAACGAAATTGTTTCTTGTATCAGTTATAGGGAAATTCTCAGTAAAGACCTTAAAAAGCCCCTCCTTTTTCCTGTTTTCGGGAGTTGTTCCAAGCTGAAAAAACTCACCGAAGGATTTCAACTGAATATCCAGAAAATCAGGGTATTCCAGCTGATCTTTCCTGGAAGCGAAACTTATTCTTTCGGTATTTTTTGAGGACATTTATTAAAAGATTAAGTGAACTTATAATTTAAAGAACAAAAAGGCTTAGTCCCGTGAAATCGGGACTAAACCTATAACCCAGCAATCAGGTATAACTTATTTAAGTTCAACTTCAGCTCCTGCTTCTACTAATTGACTTTTTATTGCTTCTGCTTCATCTTTGGAAACACCTTCCTTAATTGGAGAAGGAGCAGCATCAACTACTGCCTTTGCTTCTTTCAGTCCGAGGCCGGTGATATCTTTCACGAGTTTAACAATCTGTAATTTCTGTCCTCCTGCTGCTTTGAGGATAACGTCGAATGTTGATTTTTCTTCAACAGCAGCAGCTTCGCTACTGGCAACTGGTCCGGCGACAGCTACAGCTGCAGCTGCAGGTTCGATGCCATACTCGTCTTTGAGTATTTTAGCCAGTTCGTTTACTTCTTTTACAGATAGGTTAACCAGTTCGTCTGCAAATTTCTTAAGATCTGCCATTTTTTTATTGATTTTTAAATGATTATACTTTAATTATTCTTCTCTTTTTGATAGTGTTTCAAGAACACCATGAATTTTAGTTCCACCCGATTGCAGGGCACCAATAACACGTTTTGCAGGTGACTGCAGAAGCATTATAACATCACCGATCAGTTCGTTTTTGGTTTTGATGGAAATAAGTGCATCAAGCATGTTATCTCCAACATAAATCGATTCCTGAACGTATGCGCCTTTTAAAACAGGTTTATCATGTTTTCTACGGAATTCCTTGATAAGTTTAGCAGGAACATTCCCTGATTGTGCAAACATGATGGACGAAGTACCTTTAAGAACCGGATAAAGTTCTTCAAAGTTTCCATTAGACTGCTCAAGTGCTCTTTTAAGAAGTGTATTCTTTACAACAATGAGTTTAATATCGTTTTCAAAACACTTTCTCCTGAGGTCACTTGTATCAGCTGCATTAAGCTGAGCAGTATCAGTCAGATAAAAGTGGCTGTACTCTTTTAGTTTTTCAGCAAGGCTGTCTATGATAGCATTTTTTTCTTCCCGTCTCATTTTAATTCAAGTATTTACTTAATAAATTAATCATCAAGACCTTTTGGATCGATCTTTACTCCCGGACTCATAGTGCTTGAAAGGAATACGCTACGGATGTAGGTTCCTTTGGCAGCAGCCGGTTTAAGTTTGTTTACAATAGAGATAAACTCTCTTGCATTTTCAACGATCTTTTGAGGCTCAAATGAGACTTTTCCGATTGAGGCATGAATGATCCCTGTTTTATCAACCTTGAAATCAATCTTACCCTGCTTCACTTCTTTAACAGCCTTACCAATTTCCATGGTAACAGTACCACTCTTCGGGTTTGGCATAAGTCCGCGGGGACCTAGTATGCGACCTAACTGACCGACCTTTCCCATAACAGATGGCATGGTTATAATAACATCCATATCTGTCCAACCGCCTTTGATCTTTTCGACAAAGTCGTCAAGACCAACGAAATCAGCTCCGGCTTCTTTTGCTTCAGCCTCCTTATCGGGGGTGCAGAGCACGAGTACACGTGTCTCTCTGCCTGTTCCATGAGGAAGTGAAACTACGCCGCGAACCATCTGATTGGATTTTCTTGGATCTATTCCTAACCTTACATCTAAATCGACAGAAGCATCAAATTTGGTTTTAGTCATTTCCTTAACCAAAGAGGAAGCCTCTTTCAATGTATAAAGCCTGTCCTTGTCGAGTTTTTCAAGAGCAAACTTTTGGTTTTTGGTAAGTTTAGTCATTTTTTCTCCTAATTAATTATTTTACCGGGAATTCTCCTTTAACAGATATTCCCATACTTCTGGCTGTTCCAGCTACCATTCGCATAGCGGCCTCAACTGTAAAACAGTTCAAGTCCTCCATTTTATCTGCGGCAATTGTTTTGACCTGGTCCCAGGAAATTGATGCTACTTTGTCTCTGTTAGGTTCCTGAGAACCTTTCTTTGCTTTAGCAACCTCAAGAAGCTGTACGGCAACCGGTGGTGTTTTTGTAACAAATTCAAACGATTTATCTGCATAAACCGTTATAACTACCGGTATTACTTTTCCAGCCTTGTCCTGAGTCCTCGCATTAAATTGCTTACAGAAATCCATTATATTCACACCCTTCGAGCCCAGTGCGGGTCCGACTGGTGGAGATGGATTAGCTCCTCCGCCACGAATCTGTAACTTGATCATTCCAGCAACTTCTTTTGCCATAATTTTAAATTTGCGTATTTATTGCGAGAGCTTGACAGTTATTCAGGAAGCATTATGAATATTACAACTATCAATATCTTCTGTTAATTCTCTTTTTCTACCTGCATAAAACTAAGCTCAAGAGGTGTTTTTCTTCCGAAAATCTTAACCATCACCTTGAGTTTTTTCTTTTCATCATTCACCTCTTCTATTATTCCTGTAAAGCTATTGAAAGGTCCATCTATAACTTTCACCGATTCGCCGACAAAGAATGGGACATTAAGCTCCTCGTCGCTTGCATTGAGCTCATCAACCTTTCCGAGTATCCGGTTTATCTCAGCTTTTCTGAGAGGTACCGGTTCCCCGTCCTGAGAACCCAGAAAACCAATAACATTCGGCACATTTCTGAGAAGATGCGGAATTTCACCTACCAGTACTGCTTCAACAAGTACATAGCCTGGAAAGAATGTTCTCTCCTTGCTGATTTTTTTGCCTGCTCTTATCTGGTATACCTTTTCGGTAGGGATAAGAACCTGTGAGACATACTCCTCAAGTTTAAGGCGTGCCACTTCGCTATCGATATACTCCTTTACTTTCTTTTCCTTTCCGCCGATAGCTCTTAAGACATACCACTTTTTTATATTCTCACTCATTGCAACCTTCTCCTGTTAGTATAACAAACTGTAAATAAATTGCATTGCCCTGCTGAAGATAAAATCCATACCTGCTACTAAAAGAGCAAAGATCAGAGAAGCCACCATAACCAGAACGGCGCTGTTCTGAAGCTCACTCCATGTAGGCCAGGTAACCTTGTGCATGAGTTCTGTGAACGATTCCTGAAAATATCCTTTTATATTCATATTACTAGTAATTTTAGCACGGGAGGAGAGACTCGAACTCCCGACACCTGGTTTTGGAGACCAGTGCTCTACCAACTGAGCTACACCCGTTTATTGTTGGCGTCACGATGCATCGTGACGCCACAAAATATCCCCAATATATTATTCCAGAATCTCCGTCACCTGACCGGCGCCTACTGTTCTGCCGCCTTCACGGATAGCAAAACGAAGACCGACATTGATAGCAACCGGATAGATAAGGTCAACAGTAATTGTAACATTATCACCAGGCATAACCATCTCTGTTCCTTCAGGAAGAGTGATCTCACCAGTAATATCAAGTGTCCTTACGTAGAACTGAGGACGGTATTTATTATGGAATGGAGTATGACGTCCTCCTTCTTCTTTCTTCAGAACATAAACCTCAGCTTTGATTTTTGTATGAGGTGTGATTGATCCTGGCTTAGCAAGAACCATTCCTCTTTTAATCTCTTTCTTATCTACGCCGCGGAGAAGCAGACCAACGTTATCACCTGCCTCACCCCTGTCGAGAATTTTGCGGAACATCTCAACACCTGTACAAATTGACTTACGTTTTGTCGCACCAAGGCCGATTAGTTCGAGCTCGTCACCTGTGTTGACAACACCTGTTTCAATACGACCAGTTGCAACTGTACCACGCCCGGTGATTGAAAAGACGTCTTCAACAGGCATAAGAAATGGTTTCTCATTCTCACGAGGAGGAATTGGAATAAATGAATCGACTGCATCCATCAATTCCATTACTTTGTCTTCCCATTTTGCTTCTCCATGCATTGCACCAAGGGCAGAGCCACGGATAACCGGAGCATTGTCTCCATCAAATTTATAGAAGTTAAGAAGATCGCGAACTTCCATTTCAACAAGTTCAAGAAGCTCTTCATCATCAACCATGTCAACTTTATTCATGAACACCAGCACCTGAGGTACGTTAACCTGGTGTGCAAGAAGAATATGTTCACGTGTCTGAGGCATCGGACCATCATCAGCAGCAACCACCAGGATAGCACCGTCCATCTGTGCGGCACCGGTAACCATATTCTTGATATAGTCAGCATGACCCGGGCAGTCTACGTGTGCATAATGACGTTTAGCCGTCTGATATTCAACGTGAGCAGTGTTAATGGTAATACCCCTCTCCTTTTCTTCGGGAGCATTATCAATTGAGTCAAAATCCCTGATTTCAGAGAGACCCTTTTTGGCAAGGACCATAGTGATCGCTGCCGTCAAAGTGGTTTTACCATGGTCAACGTGACCAATTGTACCAATATTTACGTGCGGTTTCGACCTGTCAAATTTTTCTTTTGCCATAACTCCAAGCGTATTAAATTAAGTTTATCTATATTCAATCATAATCATTTATCCTGTTGAGCCGGAGGGGGGAATTGAACCCCCGACCCCTTCCTTACCAAGGAAGTGCTCTACCCCTGAGCTACTCTGGCCTCAAAAAGTGAGCGGGAGACGGTACTCGAAACCGCGACCCTTAGCTTGGAAGGCTAATGCTCTACCAACTGAGCTACTCCCGCTTAATATCGTCCAAAAGAGCCTCTACTCAAAATTCTCCGGTCTTTATTCCCGGTCTTTACCCGATTTATGTGGGGAGAGCAGGATTCGAACCTACGAAGGCATTTGCCAGCAGATTTACAGTCTGCCCCAGTTGGCCGCTTTGGTATCTCCCCAATAAAACAGAGTTGTACTCTTAAGACACATTTTACAAGTCTTTCAAGAGCCGATGAAGGGATTCGAACCCCCGACCTGCGGATTACAAATCAGCTGCTCTGGCCAACTGAGCTACATCGGCAATTTAAAGAACGCCCCGCGAGAGCATAAATAACCCTCAAAAAACGGTTTGCAAATGTATGAATTTAAATTTTATAATTCAAAATAAATCTGCGTATTTTTATCAAGAGATTTTTCAGATGCCTCTCTTCTTGTGCTTGTACTTGGTTATCTGCTTCTTAAGAGCATCTATTGCCTCATCGGTCGACTCTTCAAATGATTTACTCTGCTTCTTTGCAAATAATGAACTACCTGATATCTCCACCTTTATTTCGCTGATTTTGTTCTCACGCTCCTGATCCTTGTCAAGCCGCAGGTAAACCTCGGCATTTACAATATCCTCACCAAACTGGGCAAGTTTCTCCAGTTTCTGATGAACAAAATCAATTAGCTTCTTGTCAGCATCAAACCTTACTGAATGAATCTGAATGTTCATAGTAGTTCCTCCTCTTTTTTGATTAATATTTAAGCTCTCGGATGAGCCTGTTTGTATATATTCTTTAGTTTCTCAAATGTATTATGAGTGTAAATCTGTGTTGCAGAGAGATTTGAATGTCCCAAAAACTCTTTTATGGAGTTAAGGTCAGCTCCCCTGTTGAGCATATGGGTGGCAAAGGTGTGCCTTAAAATATGAGGGCTTTTCTTTTCTATGGTTGTAACCATCGCAAGATACCTGTTAACAGTATTATAAACGTATTTATCGTATAACTTGTTCCCTTTGTCTGTAATAAAAAACCATTCCTCTCTTTCCTGCATCGGTAATGCATCCCTTGCTATAATATATTCCTTCAGCCTGCCTGCAAAATATTTGACAAAAGGAATGATCCTCTGCTTGTTCCTCTTTCCGGTTACCTTCAATGTACCTTCTGCCAAATCAATATCTGTATTTCTGAGCCCAATAAGCTCTGCTCTCCTCATCCCGGTCAGATATAACATCTCAATTATCGTCCGGTTCCTTATCCCTGCAAAATCATCACCAAAACTGTATTTGTCCAGCAGGTCATCAAGAGCTCCCTCTGCAACAAAAACCGGCAGGCTCTTTTTTCTTTTTGGCAAGGATACTTTTTCAAGCGGATCGCTCTTAACAATTCCCTCTTTCCTAAGATAGCGATAAAAAACCCTTAAACAGGAAATCTTCCTGTGAACACTTACTGCAGAGTAATTATTGTCCAGCATACTGACTACCCATGCCCTGATATCATGTGATGTTACGGAAACTGTATCATCAGGCTGTCCCTGTGATACTAAGAATAAAAAAAACTGATCAAGATCATTCAAATATGATCTGACAGTATGAGGTGAATACCGCTTCTCGATTTGCAGATATTGTAAGAATGATTCCTTATGATTCATAAAGGAACCCCCGTATCTGTTTGTTAATAAATAACTGGCAAGACAAACGAATTACTCTTCGTTTTCCTGCAATTTCTGAACGTACATTGCCTTCTTGATCTCTTCCCTCCGGCGTACTGATGGCTTAATAAAAGCCTGACGTGACCTAAGTTCACGAATGACTCCTGTCTTTTCAAACTTTCTCTTGAACTTCTTTAATGCCCGTTCAATATTCTCGCCTTCTTTCAATGGTACAATAATCATAATCTGAATTCTGTTTTTAAACGAGGCGCAAAGTTAGAAATAGAAAAATTCTTTTCAAAACTTTTATGGATTAAAATTAATCATAATGAGATATTTTTATAATGAACCAAAAATTAATAAGCTCCTTTTTGCACTTTTACAATTACTAAAGTTACAAAATTTAAGTCTCATTCCCAAAAGATAATTTACTTTTTTAACACTGAGTTTCACAGAGTTTTACACTGAGTTTCACGGAGTATCTGAGACAGAATTTTCCTCCTGATAATTACAACAGTGATACACCGTGATAACTCCGTGTTAATCTGTGGTTAAACCTGATTTTACCTGAAATCCATGTAAGGTTTTACCTTTTCAGCCTTTTCAGGGGTAAGAATTTTGTTCTCTCTCAGATCTTCAATACCATTTATCCTGCCTGTCAATTCCCTGTACTTCAGAATGGCCGAAATATCATACTTTTCAAGATAATGAATATGACTCAACTCCCTGAAATCAGCTGAATTGATATTAATTTTTCTCAGGCCCGAACTGTCAGCATATAATCTTCCTTTTATCATCTCATATGTCTCCTCCGGCAATCCGTAAACCTCCTTAAGCTGCTCTACACTGGCAAATCCGCCAAGCATCTTCCTGTATTTTATTATCCTGGCTGACAAAACAGGACCTATGCCAGGTAATGCTACCAGAGCCGCTGAATCACAGCCATTGATATCTAATTGTGCTTTTTGCTGCAATGCAGAAGGATTTCTGAATTTCCCTCCGCCACTTCTGTATTTTATCCGTGAATGCGTTTCTCTAACAGCGAATTCCGGATTTTTAATCGTATCATATGACGCCGAAGCCTGATTAAGGGCAAATAGCATATTTCCGGAAGAAATATCCTTCTCTGAAAGCACATCTGCGAATTCTGTGTCTGCATGAAAAATGTCAAAACTTTCAATGTCAATGTTTTTTTCCGGCACAAGATATCTTAGCCCAATTATGAATATAATGATGGCCAGAAGAATAGATGCCGATCTTCTTTCTCTCCGCGTAAAACCAAACCACTCCTTTAGCGGTTCACTGTTTAATTTCATTTTCACAAAATGCAGTAAGACTCTCTGCAATTTACAAAATTGTCCGGAATACAACAGCGGGAACCGGAAAATTATACGACTGAATCTGACTGTAGGTTCACAGTATATTAAGTGATTTCAGAACGGATATCCTATTCCGATAACAAGGGCAAAGTCATCCCAGAATTTATACGACCTGTTCATCATTATCCATTTTGAGCCACTGGTCAGCGAGGGATCACGGAGTTTCATTCCAAAATCAATCCTTCCCAATACGAAAGAGAAGTCAAATCTTAATCCGGCACCTGTCCCAACTGCCAGTTCCTTATAGAATTTATTCAGTTTAAACTGCGCTCCCGGCCTTGCAGGATCATCCTTGAATGTCCAGATATTACCCGCGTCCAGGAATACAGCACCTTCAAGAATCCAGAAGAGCTTGAACCGGTACTCAGCATTCGCTTCCAGTTTTATATCGGCCGTCTGATTAACAAAAGAGACAGTATCTGTCGGAGTGAATGAACCCGGGCCAAGAGTGCGCACCTGCCAGGCCCGTATCCCGTTGGATCCCCCGCTGAAATACTGTTTTTCAAATGGAATTGCCTTGGAATTGCCATATGGAATGCCGATGCCGAAAAAACCGCGGTAAACAATCGATCCCACATCATTGAATTTGTAATTATACCTCACATCTATATCTGACTTGATATATTGTGCAAAAGGCTGTCTCAGAAATTCATAGGTACCATCCTCGGTCTGCGGAGCACCTGAAACTCTTTTAAGCATTGCCAGCAGGTTACCTGATGCTTCCGCATTTACTCTCATAAACCAGTAATCATTAGACTTGTTTATCTTCTGATTATTAAATATATATGAGTATCTTCCCCCAAGGATCATGACATCCTGGTAACTATATGCCAGGTATGAGGATGCATCTATTCTTGCCTGGTATGCCGAATCAATTTTCAGCAGATTAACAACGTTAAACTGAAAAGGATAAACCTGATGCTCTTTATAAGCACTAGACTTCCAGGTATATCCAAACGTTGCATTTGACATGAACCTCTCATAGAAAGGGAGATTCTGATAGTTTATCGCCGCCAGAAGGATAGTAGTGGGATTATATTTTTTAATGAATTCTTCCTTCTTGAAAAAAGGAAGTAAAAATTCGGGGAATCGCAGGCTTGCCTCAAGTCCGTATTCCTGTGACTTTTTCAACTCAGTATTTTCCTGTGCAAGGGCCTCGATGGCCCCTTTCAGTTTCATATTAAAAAGCTGGGCACCATGGAAGACATTTTTATGCTGGTATATCAGGTTAACAGCTCCGCCAATATTCCCGGCGGAGTTTGTTCCTTCAAGTTCAACCTTATAAGACTGCTGACTAAGTGGCGTAAGCTGAATGTTACAAATAAGATCCTGCACAGTACTCTGCGGAGAGGGCAAATACCGTAAATCATTGTAATTAATGTTAACCAGCCGGTATACTTTCAAGGTGAGCAAATGTGATTGTGACTGCTCAGTATTCGAAAAATTATACGTTGCTCCCGGCTTAAGATAGAGTGACTGCAGAATCAGATCATATTTAACTCTCTCAGTCTTCTTCGAACTGATAAAATAATAACCCTTATAAAATGTTGTATCCTGACCTTTCAGATACGCCTCACCTCCTTCAAGAGCATCCTTCGGAATATACTCAGGATATATATATATGCTTTTCACCTTGTAAATAGGATGCTGGACCAGGTTTATCTTGTTGGATTCATCCACAGTCATGAATTGCCTTATTCCGTAGTAAATATCCACCTGCCTGTTTCCTATAGTACTGTCAACTCTGAAAAAAATATGGTCTCCTGAAAATCCATAGAAACCATGGTCTCTTACAAACCGCTCAAACCGTGATCTCTCTGCCTGCAATATATCAACATCATATGGCTTTCCTCTTTCAATGACACAATTCATGGAATCAAAAAGATAAAGCTTCTTAATATTGCTGTCGGCTATTTCATTATAAATATTACGAATAGTATATGGCGGCAGCAGCTCGATATTATAATAGACATCAGTCTTCTGCTTTGATGAAGTTGTTGTATCAGACACTTTAGCGTCAAAATAACCCTTTGATTCAACATATGATCTGATCTGATCTTTTGACTTTACAGAGGCATACGGATCGTAGATAACAGGTTCCTCACCTATATCTCTCAGCCATTTATGAAACCAATTCTCTTTTTTAAGGTTCGAAAGATTATACAACCCAAGGTGAAAACGTGCTCCAAATATCTTTTTATTCGGCTGCTGCTTTATGTAGGGTACAAGAGAATTTTTCTGAATCCTCTCGCTATTGACCTTTATATGGTTTTCATTAAGAAGTGTTTCTTCAGCAGGTACATATTTAGTTGGATTACATGAAGTACCTGCCACAATTAAAACAATAAACAAGAGATATAATCTTGTGATTAATTGCAGGTTATATATTCTGGCTGGTTTCAATATCCTCTTTAAAAACTGAAATCAAATATATCAATAATAATCTAATGCTGAGACATATCATGTCATGTCGCAAGATATCATTCTTTAATATACATTTGTAATTTAAAGAATAGCAGCTGATTTAGCTATGATAATTCAGGAATCTGATGATCAGTAGGAATAAGGCAAAATTCATCCTCTCACTTCAGAAGAAGAAAGTGAGGGAGAACGAGGGACTATTCGTCATAGAGGGTGATAAGCTTGTAAAAGAGTTTCTCTCTGCCAGAGTTCCTGTTAAGACTCTGATAGCTAAAAAGGAGTTTATAAGTGCACTTCCTCAATCCATGAAGGAAAGTGTTGATGAGATTGAGGAATCAACTTTCGGGGAACTTAAACAGATCAGTTCCTTAAAAACGCCGCATAACGCATTGGCCATTGTTCATATTCCGGAACAGATTATGAATCCTGATGAATTGCTTGACAGGCTTTGCGTTGCGCTGGATTATGTGCAGGATCCCGGGAACCTGGGCACTATCATAAGAGCTGCTGCCTGGTTTGGTATCAGAAATATAGTCTGTTCCAGGGACTGTGTGGATCTATATAATCCAAAAGTGATACAGGCAACTATGGGTGCAATTTTACACGTGAACATCTATTATTCGGATCTTAATGATTTATTCAGGCTGGCAAATGAAACAAGAGTGCCTGTCTTTGGTACCCTTCTTGATGGTGAATCCATTTACCGGCATAAGCTTACCGGAAAAGGTATTATCCTGCTTGGCAATGAATCCAGAGGGATCTCAGATGACCTGATTCCCTTTATCACGCATAGGATAATGATACCCGGAGCCAGCAGAGCAATGCCTGGTATCGATTCGCTCAATGTAGGCATGGCAGCCTCTGTTGTTTTCTCTGAATTTCTCAGGCAGACTGACAGCTTAGATAAAAAATAAAGCTAATTCTATTTTTCTCCCCATGACACAATCATAATTCAGGGAAAATGATTTTTCATTGAGGTTTGTGCTTCAATATCATATTAATTATTGTGCCTTCTAACAAGAATACGCTCAAGCTCTTCCAGGCTTTTACCCCTGGTTTCCGGCACGCGGAATATCGTGAAGAGTAAAAGTACCACGCACATAATATCAAATATCAGGAAGGCGACAGCTCCTCCAAACCTGTTCAGGATTAAGGGAAAAACCAGGATAAGCAGAAAATTGGTAAGCCATAATGATACAATGGATATTGACATAGCCTTGCTTCTCAGCTTGTTGGGAAATATTTCTGATATCAGAACCCATCCCACCGGACCCAGGGAAGCTGAAAATGACGCGATGTAGGTGAGGATAAGAAACAATATTATGTATCCTTCGAACTTCTTAAAATAAAAAGCAACAGCTATGGAAGAAAGTGAAATTATCATTCCGATAACTCCTCCAATAAGAAGGGGTTTGCGCCCCAGTCTGTCAATAAGCGATATTGCCACAAAAGTAAAGATCAGATTTCCGCCTCCAATGATGACAGTTTGCATCACTGCACTGCTTGCACCGGCACCAATACTCTGAAAGATAACCGGAGCATAATACATAATAGAGTTTATTCCGGTTATCTGGCTGAAAACAGCAATAAAAACCCCTATTATAAGAGTCGGGCGCATTCGCCCCGAAAAAACCTCGCGGAATGTTCCGGAATCCTCCTCTTCCTTAATTGACTTTTCAATGGCAGCCAGTTCCCCCCTTGCAACCTCAGTACCATTTATTCTTTCAAGTATATTAAAGGCATCCCGTGAATTGGCTTTCTGAACAAGCCAGCGCGGGCTCTCAGGTGCAAAAAAGAGGAAAATGAAGAAAAGGACTGCAGGAAGGCTCATAACCGCAAGCATCCATCGCCAGTTGTTCTCACCGGTATTTACCAGCAAGGCATTTGAAATAAAGGCAAGAAGGATGCCTATCACAATTGCAAGCTGATTAAATGATACCAGCCTTCCCCTGCTTTCAGCGGGAGAGACTTCGGAAATATACATCGGTACCAGCATTGATGCTATGCCAACTCCGAATCCACCTATTATCCTGTACCCTATGAAAAACGACAGTTGATGAGCAAGCGCTGAGCCAACTGCCGATAATGCGAAAAGTATTGCCGCGGCCATCATTGTTTTCTTCCTGCCGAATACATCACTGGGTTTGCCGGCTGAAATGACACCGATTATGCATCCGGCCAGCAGACTGCTGACTGTCCAGCCCAGCCAGATATCATCAAGATTGAAATAAGGTTTAATGAAAGGCGTTGTGCCGGAAATTACTGCCGTATCAAAACCGAAAAGTAATCCACCCAGTGCGGCAATGGTGCTGATCAGGAAAATGTAGTTCTTTTGAATCATGTAATATCTCTTTTTAAGTTAAAGTCTTGCAGGTCTTGCAGGTCATTTTGCTCCCATAAGGACTGCAAGACATCAGACCACACGACCGCAAGACAAAAAAACCGATCAGCGGTTACCGATTACAGCCCCTATAGCATCAGCGGCATTCATACCGTCGACAGCAGATGATACAATTCCGCCCGCATAACCGGATCCTTCACCGCATGGGTACAGACCGGAAATCCTGACATGATGGAGCTTTTCACTGTCTCTGGGAATCCTTACCGGGGAAGAGGTCCTCGACTCAACTCCCAGTACAACGGCATCACCAGAAAGGTAACCATGCATTACCTGTCCGAATAGCTGGAAGCCAGTCCTGAGACGTCTGCCTATTGACTTCGGCAGCCAGCTATGAAGCGGTGACGATGTTACACCAGGGAAATACGATACCTTAGGCAAAGAGCCGGATTCTTTTCCCGCAACAAAATCGCTAAGCCGTTGTGCAGGAGCTATCTGGGTATGCCCTCCGTTCTTCCATGCTTCACGTTCCAGCTCCTTCTGAAACTCAATACCTGCCATCTCACCCGAACTGCTGTATTTCATGAGGTCTTCCGGTCTGATCTCCACAACAATGCCGGAGTTGGCATAGGGTGAATTCCTTTCTGAAGGAGACATCCCGTTAACAACCACCTCCTCCTGTGATGTTGCTGATGGCACTATAAAACCACCCGGACACATACAAAATGAATAAACACCCCTGCCGTCGATCTGTTTGGTAATGTTATAGGAAGCTGCAGGAAGGTATTCCCCTCTACTGCTTCCATGATATTGAATTCTGTCAATCAGTTCCTGCGGATGTTCGACTCTCACTCCCATCGCAAAAGACTTCATCACCAGTTCAATACCACGGTTCCGGCATATTTCATAGATATCTCTTGCTGAATGACCTGTAGCCAGGATGACGTAAGGAGACAACAGCTTTTCATTATCTGACAGCACTACTCCTTTAATGGCGTCACCTTCTATTATCAGATCAGTAACTTTCTTCTCAAGCATGAACTGACCACCAGCATTGAGTATAGATTGCCTGATCGCAGAAATAATACGTGGCAGCTTATCAGTGCCAAGATGCGGATGAGCCTCATATAGAATTCTGGGATCAGCTCCGTGCAGACACAGAAGTTCAAGAATTCTGGTGTTATCGCCCCTCTTCTTTGACCTGGTATAGAGCTTACCATCGGAATAGGTCCCTGCTCCACCTTCACCAAAACAGTAATTGCTGTCGGGGTCAACAACATGCTCCCTGCTGATCCTGGCAATATCTTTTTTCCTTGATGATACATCACGTCCCCGTTCAATAATTACCGGCCTTATACCAAGTTCTATTAACCGCAGGGCTGCAAACAGACCTGCTGGTCCGGCTCCGACAATTATAACTTCCCTGCTCTGTGAAACATTGACAGGTAAATAGGGAGTGATAAGCGGAATTTCAGATTCACCTCCGCTAAAAATCTCTACAGTAAGGTTAACCCGGATATTTTTTTTACGGGCATCAACTGATCTTTTTAAAATTCTCAAAGCAGTGATCTCACTTCTGTCTATTCCGGCCAGTGATGCTGATATTTTCCTTATTTCTGCCTCGTCGGATGCTGCGGCAGGATTAAGGTTTATGGTGACCTGTTTAATCATTTCTATTCAAAATGAAATGAAAGAACCCATATCTGCGATTTCATCTTTTCAATGGCATTTCCATATTGCTGGTGTCCCGGAGCATAATCTTTGACAAGCACATCACTCATGCCATTCGACATTTTCAATTCAACCGAAAGCTTGAAGTACGGAAGATAAAAATCCAGACCTGCTCCCAGCTCATAGTAAAGGTCCGGCTTTGTAATCCTTATATAAACCGGTTTCTCATCATCAAAATCTTTTTTGGCTGCCAGGTCATACCTGTAGTTAAATCCTCCAATGACATACGGACGTACATTATTCAACCTTTCTCCCTTTAATTTAAGAAGTAGCGGAAATTCCAGAAATGACGATTCAAGTCTCTGCTGTTCATTATATATTACCTGGTTTTTGTAGTATCTGACTGTCCTTTGGCCGAAAGATACGCCAGGGAGAAATCTTAAATCAGCGTATTTGGCGAGTCTTAGGTCTGTAACAATCTGAATATTGATGCCAGGATTCAATTTGCTCACCTCCGGATACAGGGAATCTGTAACGAGATATGTCTGAGAAGGAGTTATACGGAAATCCATAGCATTAAATCCGAGAGTGAACCCGAAATGAATAAGTTTCTCATCGTACCAGGATTCATTCTTAGGTTTCTGTTTCTGCCCTGATAAGTTTAGCTGTATCAGCGAAAAAACCAGTGAAAATACTATATAGATTATTCTGCTCTTCAATCTTTCAGTGGACAATTTTATTTGGGATACAAGATAATAAACTCGATTGGATAATGATTATTGTATTATTTTTTTAAACCGGTGTAAATACTGGCAACCCCTCCAGTGAGTTTTACCTGCCTGGTGTCAGAAAAACCTGCCTCAGTCAACAGTTGAAGGAATGCCTCATTGTCAGGGAATCTGAAAACTGAATCCGGAAGATAACTGTAAGCAGCTTTATCTTTAGAAAACAGCCTGCCAACAAATGGAAGGATATTTCTGAAATAAAAATTATAAACTGTACGGAACGGGAATCGGGAAGGCTTTGAAAATTCAAGCACGACTATCATTCCATTATTTCTGATAACACGCCTCATCTCCTTCAATCCTTTCAGCGGATCAGCAAAATTCCTTACCCCGAATGCTACCATTGAGATATCAAAAAGATTATCCTCGAAAGGTATATTCTCAGAATCACCCTGTATCAGCTGAATCTTACCGGAAAGACCTTTTTTGCGGATCTTCTCCCTGCCTATCTCAAGCATATTCTGAGATATATCAATCCCTGTGATCTTCAGAGGATCAGTCATCATGGCGGTTATGGCAAGATCACCGGTACCTGTTGCAACATCTAGTATTTCAGGATTTTTATAATTCCTCGAAATAATCCGGACAGCTCGTCGCCTCCATACCCTGTCGATCCCGAATGATAAAAAATGATTCAGGAAATCATACCTCCAGGCAATTGAATCAAACATCGATTCAACCATAGCTTTCCTTTCTTCACTCATACTACCGGGCTTGTTTTCCATAAAAAATTAAACGCAAAGATAGAAGAATTTCAGAACAGATCTCCCCCCCGAATGTTTAGATGAACTTACCAACCTGGCTTTGCCTAAAAAGTTTCTTTTTGGATGGCTTTTTCAACAGGTCCAGATGGCGCGAAGTGAAGGGAAATTTTTATCTCACTTTTTCATCAGCTTAGCAATAATAATTTTTACTTTTACATGGAACTTAAAAATTCACAACAAAATGAACAGGATAATAATGATAACCGGTGCAACATCGGGTTTTGGAAGGGCTACAGCTGAACAATTTGCAAAAAACGGTTTTGACATTATAATAACCGGAAGAAGAAAAGAGAGACTAGATGACCTGGAAAAAGAACTCCTCTCACTGGGAAAGATACGTGTACTTTCATTGAATTTTGATGTCAGGGACCGGGAGGAGGTTGCAAATATGATAAACAAATTACCTGAAGAATGGAAAGCCATTGAAATACTTGTTAATAATGCTGGCCTGGCTGTGGGGATGGATCATATTGATAGCGGCAATATAGATGACTGGGAAAGAATGATTGACACAAATGTGAAAGGTCTCCTGTATGTAACCAGGGCAGTAAGCCCACTGATGGTTGCCAGGAATAGTGGTCATATTTTCAACATCGGTTCAATAGCCGGGAAGGAAAGCTATGAGAATGGCAATGTCTACTGCGCATCAAAGTCAGCAGTGGATTCTCTCTCCAGATCGATGAGGATTGACTTGCTGAAGAATAATATTAAAGTGACGCATATTGCTCCCGGAATGGCAGAAACAGAATTCTCAATAGTCCGTTTCAAGGGTGATAAGGGAAAAGCTGATTCCGTTTATAAGGGTATTGATCCTCTTACAGGCAAGGACATTGCTGATATAATATACTTTTGTGCCACTCTTCCTGCTCATGTCTGCATAAATGACCTTGTTATTACCCCAACCCAGCAGGCGGGAGTGAATCATAACTATAGGAAGGCGTGAGGCTTGAGGCGTCAGGCGTCAGGCGTTCACTGATTCATAAAACCCTGATCCTTCAGAACCTGCAGAAACATTTTTGAAAAATAGATGTTATCTGCCTTTTTGTATCTCACATCTGTGAATACCTGAGCCAGGTTATCTTTATTATTCTCCTTCACAAACTGAATGGAGTCACTGCGCTCTTCCTTATTTTTATAAATCATCTCTATCTGCCTGTTGCTGTAATCACAATAAGTCTCATAATGAATTACAGCCTCCAGAGGCAATCTCTCGACCTGTTCCGGTATCTCCGAGGGCCATCCCACTGTGATGGTTGTCACAGGAATAACACCCTGAGGTAACTGCAGGACATCTATTATTTTATGAGCCATATAAGTTGTGGTACCCAGGTAACAGATTCCGAGTCCTTTTGCCTCTGCTGCAATGCAGAAAGTCTGAGCGACAATCAGGGCATCGATGGAAGCAGTAATAAAAGATAAAAAATTATCATATCCCGGATCTGCCTTCCGTAATAGACACCACCTGTTAAACCTGTTGAAATCGGCACAGAATGTTAGAACAACCTGTGCTTCAGTAACCATTTTCTGATTGAAGTGAAGAGGTGCCAGCTCTCTCCTTTTTCCAGCATCCCTGGTAATTATGATACTGTAAACCTGCATATTCCCTGTGGTAGAGGCCCTGCAAGACATTGTGAGCAATTCATCCAGAAGGTCCTTGGGAACAGGCTCCTGTGAATATTTACGAATGGTCCTTCTGTTGAGAAGGATATCTGATATTTTATCCATAATTAAATATTGCGGATTAATTAATATGACAAAGTAAACATATTCAGGAATTTTTTTTACCATTTAAACCTGGCTGGTATAAATTATAATTGTTTTTTAATGGAATGTTTGTTATACTTGTTTTGGATTTAAGTTAAAAGTCAAAAGACGGAAGACGGAAGACGAAAGCAGTTGTCATTTGCTTCGCGTCATTAATGGTCATTTGCGCTTCGCGCGTCATTAGATTGTAAAAAGAGCTTTGTACAATTGAATGACAATTGAATGACTATTAATGACATATTGAATGACTATTAATGACTATAAATGACTATTAATGACAATAAATGACTTTATTAATATTCATAACAATTCTAAACACAAAGAACTATGAGCAGACCAGTAACATTATTTACAGGGCAATGGGCAGATTTGCCATTTGAAACGGTATGTCAGAAAGCAAAATCATTTGGCTATGATGGTTTGGAGCTTGCATGCTGGGGTGACCATTTCGAGGTTAATAAAGCTGATGATGCATATTGCCGCAAAAAGAAAGATATCCTGGCAAAATACGGGTTAAAAGTTTTTGCTATCTCCAATCATCTTGTTGGGCAAGCCATTACCGACAGGATTGACCAGCGCCACAAAAGCATTCTCCCGGCATATGTATGGGGAGATGGCGATCCGGAAGGTGTCCGCCAGCGTGCTGCAAACGAAATGGTACATACTGCGGAAGCAGCCAAAAGACTTGGGGTTACCACTGTTTGCGGATTTACCGGCAGTCCTATATGGCACCTGATATATTCCTTTCCTCCTGTAACTCCGGCAATGATAGATGAAGGGTATGCAGACTTTGCAGCCCGTATGACACCCGTCCTTGACAAATTTCATGAGCTTGGTATTCTTTTTGCTCTGGAAGTACATCCCACCGAAATAGCATTCGACATTGCCTCCACACGCAGGACACTTAAGGCGCTCAATAACCACTCAAACTTCGGATTCAACTTTGACCCATCGCATATGGGTTACCAGGGAGTCAATTATATTCAGTTCCTATTGGAATTTGGAGACAGGATTTTCCACGTTCACATGAAAGATGTGGGTTGGTCGAAAGTTCCTGTCGAAGCAGGGGTCTTCGGAGGGCATACTGAATTCGGGACACTTGGCAGATTCTGGGATTTCAGGAGTCTGGGGCATGGAAACATTGATTTTGAAACTATAATCAGGACTCTTAACCGCATCAATTATAAGGGCCCGTTGTCTGTTGAATGGGAAGATGGAGGCATGGACCGCGAATTCGGAGCAAAAGAGGCTTGCGAATTTGTCAAAAAAGTTGACTTCCCGTCATCCAATATTGCATTTGATGCAGCATTTGAAAAGAAATAAACGAATTACAGTAAATATTATCCTAAAAACAAACCAAATCTAAAAACCTCGAAATGGATACTGTCAAGAAAACCCAATTATTCAATGCAAGCTGTGTTGCATTAGTCGTTACAGCATTAGCCTTCGCCACAAGGGGGTCTTTCGTTGAAGCCTGGGCCACTGAATTCAACCTGACTCATACCCAGGTTGGATGGATAGTAGGAACGGCCTTCTGGGGCTTCACTCTGGCAATGGTTTTCGGAGGACCTCTCGTGGATATTATTGGCATTGGAAGAATTATATCCATTGCATTTGTATGCCATGTTGCAGGAATCATTCTGACAATTATTGCTACAGGATTCTGGTCACTTTTTATTTCTACCTTATTAATTGGGATTGCTAACGGGAGTGTTGAGGCTGCATGTAACCCGCTTATAACAAGCATGTATACTGATGAAAAAACCAGAAGGCTTAACCGTTTTCATGCATGGTTTCCAACAGGAATAGTAATTGGAGGTTTGGCTGTATTCATCTTTAATAAACTGGGTTTGGCCGACTGGCGCTACGCAATGGGAATAATGCTTCTTCCGACTTTTGCTTACGGATATATGTTTCTTAATAAATCTTTTCCGCAGACAGAGCGTGTCGTTTCAGGGGTTTCCTATAAAGACATGTGGAAAGCCATATTTAGTCCGCTGTTCATTTTTATGGCATTTTGTATGATCCTTACTGCCGGAACTGAGCTTGGAACAAACCAGTGGATTGCTGCATTACTCGCCAATGTCTCAGATAACCCAATCCTGCTGCTCGTCTGGATTTCAGGTATAATGGCACTTGCCCGTCAGTTTGGCGGAACACTGATTCATAATCTTAAATCAACCATTGTTCTGCTCACCTCATCTGTTCTCGCTTTTATTGGATGTCTTCTGATGGGTTATACCAGCGGAGCAATGGTTTTTGCCTCTGCAGGTATCTTTGCACTGGGGGTAGCCTTTTTCTGGCCTTCCATGCTGGGATTTGTATCTGAAAATATCCCTCAGAGCGGTGCCTTAGGCCTGGCTGTTATGGGAGGTATCGGATTCTTTGGAGGCTTTGTGGCCCAGCCTCTCCTTGGGGCGATCTTTGATGCACAAACACTCGCGACCGGCGACCAGCTTGCAGGCGGAGCCCATACACTAAGATATGTTGCATTTGTACCTGGTGTACTAATTGTGTTCTTCACTATCCTCCATTTGTGGAAAAGAAAACAAGTCTGACATAAGATAAAAGACAAAAGTAAAGACAAAACAAAAAAGATAATATTTAAACTTATGAAAAAGATCAGAATGGGAATGATAGGCGGAGGCACCGGAGCATTCATCGGTGATGCTCACCGCCGTGCATCAAGAATATGCAACGATTTCGAACTCGTTGGCGGTGTTTTTGATGCTGATTACAAAAGAAGTAAGGAATTTGCTGCACAAGAGGGAATCAGTCCCGACCGTTGCTATGAAACAGTTGACGCACTGATTGAGGCTGAGAAGAAAATGGCTGCAGACAAACGGATAGAGGTGGTAGCCATCGTTACACCGAATGCTCTTCATTATCAATTTGCTAAAAATCTTCTTGTGAACGGATTTCACCTTGTCTGTGAAAAACCTATGACAATGACTGTAAAGGAAGCTCTGGAGCTTGAGGAACTGGTGGCAAAACATAAGCTGACTTTCGCACTGACTCACACTTATACCGGCTATCCCATGGTCCGTCAGATGAGAGACATTATCGCAAGCGGAGCTCTTGGCACGATCCAGAGGATTGATGCACAGTATTACCAGGGTTGGATCAATTCAATCATTCATGGTACAGAGAGCAGGATAACCGGTATATGGAGGCTTGATCCCAAACATGCCGGAGCCAGCAGTTGCATGGGTGATATCGGGGTACATGCCTTTAACCTGATCGAATACACTACTGGTCTCGAAGTGAAAGAAGTGCTCTCCGACCTTAACCAGGTTAAAGAGGATGTCAAACTTGACCTTGATGGAACTGTTTTATTGCGCTTCAGCAAATATCTGAAGGGTGTCATTAGGGCAAGCCAGGTGTGTGGCGGAGAAGAGAACGGCATTACATTGGCTGTCTACGGATCAAAAGCCAGCCTGAAGTGGGGACAGGAAAACCCGAATTATCTTTATATGTTAAGTGACACAGAACCAACCAGAACATACAAGCCGGCTCATGGCTACAATGGCAGGAATGCTGAGGCAGGACATACTATGCCGGCAGGTCACCCTGAGGGTATTTATGAAGCTCTGGCCAATATCTATAAAGGCACTGCAAAATCGATAAGGGGACAGGAATTTGACCCATGTGAATTCCCTACTGTTCACGATGGAGTAAGAGGAATGAAATTTATCCATGCAGTTGTCGATTCGAATAAGGCAGGGAATGTTTGGATGAAGGTGTAGGCGCAGGGCCCAGGGCTCAGGGCGCGGGGCACAGGGCACAGGGCGCAGGGCTCAGGGCACAGGGCACAGGGCGCAGGGCGTGGGGCTCTGGTAAAAATGGTTCCCCTCCAGGGAGGGGTTAGGGGTGGGTTTAATATGGGGTTGGTTGGAATCCAGACTTCCGACTTCCGGCTTTCGGCTTCTGACTTTCAAACTCTTAAATTCCTTATATTATGAAAGATCTTACCAATTCAAAAACACAGGTCTCCAGAAGGAAGTTCCTGGAACTTTCAGCCGCTGTTGCGGCTTTATCTGTAATTCCCGGGAGTTTTATTACAGGAAATTTCAGAAAGCAGAAAGGAAACAAGCCAGATTCCCAGTTCGGTGGTGTACATGTTGGTGCTATTACATATTCCTGGCGGAGCATGCCCGGAAGCGCAGAAGATATTCTGCAATATTGCCTTCTGACAGGTATCAGCACAATTGAACTGATGGGAGATGTGGCTGAAAAATATGCAGGGCTGCCACAGGGACCTTTAAAGCCTGCCCCGGGAGTAATGCTGTCTGATTCAGAGATAGCCAGTTTTGAAAAAGCTGCTCAGGAAGCCAGGGAATCTCAGAGGGTATGGAGAATCTCGGCACCAATGAAGAAATTTGAAGAGCTGCGTAAGATGTATAGCGATGCAGGTGTAAGCATACATATTGCTAAATTCTCACCCGATAGCTGGACAGATAAAGAGATTGAATATTCCTTTAAAGCTGCAAAGGCTCTCGGAGCAAAAGGAGTTTCCAATGAGATTGGAGATAATGCCGCTGCAAAACTTGGACCGATAGCCCGGAAAATGGGGATGTATGCCATTCTGCATCAACATCTCCAGCCCGGTGAACCTGGATGGACATTTGATAGATTCCTGGAATATTCCCCGGCCAATATGCTTAATTTTGACGCCGGACATTATTTCGGGGCAACCGGTTTGCATCCCAATGGCATAATTGAACGACTTCACGATCGGATAGTCAGCATTCATATGAAGGATAAGACAGGACCTAAGAGCAATCCAGCAAATACCAACATGGCATGGGGTAAAGGCGAAACACCAATTGCAGATATCCTCCTGCTTCTTAAAAAGAACAAATGGCCAATCTATGCTGATATTGAACTGGAGTATCCTGTTCCGGAAGGTTCGGATGCAGTTGAGGAGGTGAAGAAGTGTGTGGAGTTCTGCAGGAATATACTGGCATGAGGGATCAGGCTTTGCCAGCCGAAGCCTTGGCGGAGGCTGGGCTCAGGGCGCAGGGCGCAGAGCGCAGGGCTCAGGGCGGAGAGATAAGATACCTTTACTCAGTGTGACTCAGTGTAAACTCAGTGTAACTCCGTGTTTAAAAAATATCAATACAAAATAGTATGATCAAATTAGGCATCAACATGGAATTCGTGCGCCATCACGATATGTCGTTTTCAAATGGTGTGAAAAAAGCGGCTGAGATTGGCTATGAATATATTGAGCCGATGGTGCATCTTGGCAGGGAACTGCTTAGTGAAGCAGAGTACTTCCATTCTGTATCCATGTATAATGATCCCCTTTATATTAAGGAGATATGTGATTCCAACAATGTAAGAATATCAGGTTTTTCTTCTCATACACCGTTATGCAAGCCTGAAATAAGTGTGGAATATTTAAAGCAGGCCATCCGCTTTGCCTCAGAGATGGGAGTTGGAGTTGTTAATACTGATGAAGGGCCAAAACCTGAATGGACAACTAAAGAAATGGACTACTGCCTGATGAAATATACACTGACCGAAGCAGCTAAGGTTGCTGAAAGGCACAGGGTAGTCATTGGCCTTGAACCTCATCAGCAATACAGTAAAACGCCCGATGGCCTCGACAGTATATATGATCTTGTGAAATCGACTGCTATTGGGATAAACTTTGACACGGGAAACAGTTATCTTGCCGGTGGTTCTGATGTGTATGAATGGCTCGAAAGGGTTAAAACCCGCTTAGTCCATTTACATGCTAAAGATATAAGTATGGCACAGAGTGACGCTCAGCGCGGAAAAGTCACAGGTACACCGGTTGGATGCGCATGCGGAGATGGCGTAGTCGATTGGAAACGAATTATTGATATAGTCAAATCAACAGGGAAGGATATTGTTTTTTCAGTGGAATGCGGAACTATTGATCAAGCTGTAAAAAGCTTTCAGCATCTATCTAAATTAATATAAGGTATCTATAAGCAGGATAATTATATATGTGTGATTATCTTTATTAACCACTGATTTACACGGAGTTGCACGGAGTAATACACGATGTTCATTATTCTCTGTGAAACTCCGTGAAAACTCCGTGATACTCAGTGGTTAAATAATTGACAAGAATATATTATATTCAAAGTCTTTATAGAAATTACTAAAATATCAGAACAGGTGTCGAAGATTAAAAAGCATATTTCAGGCGCGTTAATAACAGCAACGCTCATAGCTTTGGCTAGTTGTTGCTCCAAATCAAAAGGAGACTATCCTATCAAAATTCTTATCCTGAGCGGAAAAAACAACCACGAATGGCAGAAGACCACTCCCCTGCTTGCAAAGATCTACAGTGATGCCAGGCTTTTTTCTGTCGCCACAACGGATCTGCCTGACACCCTGAAATATGATCATCTGAAACAGTTCGACGTTGTTGTGAGCAACTGGAATACATGGCCTGATAATAACCTGCGCTTTACTGAAGAGTGGGAAAAGGATTTTCTGAAGTATGTAAGGAAAGGTGGCGGAACTCTTTTCATCCATGCCGGTGCTTCATCTTTCTACGGATGGGAGGAGTATCACCAGATCGGGATAGGAAGATGGGGAAAAGAGACAAAACATGGTGAACAAACCAGAGCAAAGATCTCAGGATTTGACTTTAACCACCCTGTAACCAATGGTTTAAAAGATTTCCTTATAGTTGATGAAATCTGGGAGAAAGCCGATATCTGGCCCGATTCGCAGCCCCTTGCTTCTGTTTCAGCAACTGATAAAAATGATGGTCACCAGATTAATGAGAATGCCGTATTTGTTAACCAGACAGGAAACGGGCGAAGTTTCTTTACCACCCTGGGACATAATGAAAGGGCACTACTTAATTCCGGTCTTCAGACATTGATCCTGAGAGCTACTCAATGGGTCTCCGGGAGAGATGTTACAATAAAACCGCCTGCAGAAATGTTCAGCAGAGAAGCCTCTTATGAGAGAAATTTAAACTGGGTACAATCCGACACAACGCTGATTCTGAAGAATGATATGGACCTGATATGGCAATTCAACTTCAACAATCGTTTCGGAATGCCTTATTTCCACCCATTATGCATTAATAATTCTGTCCTTACCTCAGCCAGCCCTCCCGATCATCCCTGGCACCTCGGCTTCTGGTTCTCATGGAAATTTATTGATGGTATTAATTACTGGGAATACCTAGATGATTTCAAATCTGAAGAAACAGGTTACAAGTCAGCAGGAATCACTGAAATAGTTAAGCATGAAATAATTAAGAATCCTGACTTTTCAGCCGATATACATCTTCAAATTATCTATCATCCGGCAGATAGCAGTGAAATCCTTGAAGAAATCCGTGATATCCATGTTTCAGCTCCACAAGCTGATGGAAGTTACTTTATTGATAATAAACATGTTTTCAATCCTGTTGCAGATGAAGTAATCCTTGACCGCACTCCTGTCCAGTCAGAACCCGGAGGCAGATCCTGGGGAGGATATGCAGGCTTATCAGCACGCTTCAGTCAGGATTATACTTCACCGGTTATCATTGCACCTGATGAAAGTGAGAATTACAAAAAGAACAACTGGGTGTATATGGGATTCAGTACCCTCACCGGGGAGACAGCAGGGATGTGTATATTCCAAAATCTGAAATTCTCTACTCCCAACACCAGCTGGTATGTCATCAATAATCCTGATATTCCGTTCTTTTACTATAGTCCTGCAGTACTTTACGACGGAAAAATCATTCTTAAGAAAGGAGATATTATGCATCTTAAATACAGAACGTGGGTAGTTCCCGGGAAAACAAATAAAGAAGAATTGCAAAAAAAATACGACGCATATGCGGCTGGCTTTTAATTGGCGTTTAAGGTAATAAAATCAGGCTATTTATTTATTCAAACAGGTCACAATCATGGACAAAAAAAACAAGATTAAGCAGACAATTTCCCGCAGGGATTTTGTTCAAAACTCTGTAAAAGGTGCAATCGGGGCAGCTCTGGCACCTATTATACTTCCGTCATGCTCAGGTGGTAAAAGTGCCAATGACAGGGTTTCAATCGCACATATAGGAGTAGGCGACCGGGGAACAGCGGAATTAATATACTACCTTTTACCTGTTCGTGGCGCACTTAATCTGGCAGTTTGTGATGTCCATAAAGACCGTCGTGAGAATGCAGCCGGTCTTATTAACAAGTTTTACAGGGATAACAATGATACAGCACCTCAGTGTCTGCCCTATCTCGATTTTGCTGAGATCCTGGCTCGTAAGGATATTGATGCTGTGCATATAACAACACCCGACCACTGGCATGTACCTGCAGCTATCATGGCTGCCCGCGCAGGAAAACATATAATGCTTGCGAAACCTCTTGGCTTAAGCTACCCTGAATACCAGATACTCGCCAAGGAACTGGTTACTAACAATGTACGTTTTCATTACGGGACACAGCAACGCACATCCGACCATATGAAACTCGGATATAACCTCATAAGAGAAGGTGCAATTGGAGAAATTGAACGTGTTGAAGTATGGGCTCCCGGAAAAAACCCTGTTGAAAGCCCGGTATGTAACGAGGTTCCTGTACCTCCCGATTTCGATTTTGACAGATGGACAGGACCAGCCCCGCTGAGGCCTTACTGTCCCGATCGTGTTACCAATAACAGTTCATGGTTCAATTATGACTACAGCATAGGCTTCCTTGGAGGCTGGGGAGCTCATCCGCTTGATATCCTTGTGTGGATACTGAAAGATAAGGTATCCGGTTCATACACTTGCGAAGGGACAGGCCAATTCTGGGCTCCGGGAGGATTGTACAACAATATTCTGTCATGGGATGTAAAATGCAAATATGCAAGCGGACCTGAACTTCATTTTGTAAGTGATGATGTTGCCCAGGGCGGAATGCTCGACTACCGGACAATAAAGGAGAGTAACGGCACCACTTTTTATGGTTCCAGGGGCTGGATATCCCTGAGCAGGTCATCAGCGCAGTCAGATATACCTGAGATCAATCAGAAACTGAATAATTTCCCGAAAAACAATGATGGCTGGATAGACAGCGAAAACAACAAGATGGGACAAGTATTCGTCGACATTATTAAAGGCAAATCGAAGGAGCTTTGTCCCCTCGATGAGGCGATAATATCCGACACAATAAGCCATATGGGAGATATTACAATCCGTACCGGCAGGAAAATTACCTGGGATCCAGTGAAAGGGGAGGTAGTTGGAGATCCGGAGGCTAATAAACTGTTTGTCAGAGAAATGAGGAGTCCTTATGTGGTATAGAGGTGAGAGGTGAGAGGTGAGAGGTGAGAGGTGAGAGGTGAGAGGTGAGGTGAGAGGTGAGATTTGAGAGGTGAGTTTTGAGATTTGAGAAGTGAGGTGACTGATAATTTCACTCATATCTCATATCTCATATCTCATATCTTTCACTCCGTGGTTAAAAAGAAATTACTTTTCCGGGTTTAGCCAGGCAACCTTCTGTTCAGGAGTGTGGGGCTGACCTATAATATCCCTGTAGAGATCAGGTCTTCTGGCATTAATATATCTTCTTCCACCTGCCAGTGCAAGCTTCTCAGGGGTGATAACGGCAGTTGTATAATCATCGCCCAGGGTTCTGCATTCCGCAATTATATCTCCAAAAGGATCGAGGATCATTGAACAGCCATTTTTCAACTGGTCATCATCCATGCCTATAGGGTTTGAGAACACAGCGTAGATCCCATTATCATAGGCTCGTGATGGGAGCCATTTCATCAGCCAGGCCCTCCCTTTCATACCGTCAAATTCCAGCCTGAGAGATGTTGGATCAGCTTCCCTGTTCTTCCACAGTTCCGGGTCAACAAAACCAGCTCCCGGACGAGTGGATGGGGTGCACATTGTAACATGGGGCATGAAAATAATGTCGGCTCCCAAAAGAGCTGTGGCACGTACATTTTCAATAATATTGTTATCGTAACAGATCAGTATTCCGCATTTCCATCCATGGAGTTCGAATACACAATATGCATTACCTGGAGAAATATGCTTATTTATAAAAGGATGAAGTTTCCTGTACTTCGCGATCAACCCATCTTTATCAACGCAGACATATGCTTTATAGACCTTATTATCAGTGTCTTTCTCAAACAGTCCTGCGAGTATTACTATATTGTTTTTAGCTGCTATCTGAGTCAGTCTCCTGACGCCAGGACCCTCAGGGATAAATTCAGCAAGGTCGAGCATCTCTTTTTTTGAATGGTGAAGAGCGAATGTATAACCTGTTAGTGAACATTCGTGGAAAGCAATAATATCTGAACCCTCATCAGCCGCTTTTTCTGACAGGAATTGAATTCTCGATAAATTGTACTCTTTGTCTCCGCTCCTGTTCTCAAACTGGGCGGTGGCGATTTTGATTCTTTTCATCAGCTATTTCAGTTAAGCTAGTAACTGTTTTATGGACCAGGGATCGCGTTCAGGTCTGGATCTCATTGAGTTGGCCTCAGAATCATTCACAAACTCCTCCTTTGAAGGATCCCATTCCAGCTTTTTCCGAAGCTTCATTGCAATGTTACCCATATGGGTTATTGTTGAGGTCCTGTGAAGATCCTCAGCAGGATGGTAAGTTGGTTTTCTTGACCTGATACATTTCAGGAAGTTGGCATGTTCACTCTCATCAGTATAAAGACGTATCTCATTCTCACCAATTACCGTATTTAAGATCTCATCTGAACTGGCTTCGAGCTTTCCTCTCCAATCCTTTACAAGAAGCCATCCGTCAGTTCCTTCGCAATAGATCTCCACAAAATCTGAATGAACATCCATTACAACTCCATTTGCATAAGTATATGTAAGATTGTATTTATCAAAAGCATTATAGATACCAGTTTCAGGTGCTGATCCTGTACCGTAAACTTCCACCGGACCACTTTTCTCAGTACCGTTAAGCAATTGGGCTGTATCAATTAAATGTGCTCCCCAGTCTGAAAGGCTTCCACCTGAATAATCATTGATCCACCTGAAATTGTAATGGCAGCGACCGGCCGTGTATGGAGCATAAGGGGCGGGACCAAGCCACATTTCATAATTGAAATAATCAGGTACAGGTTGTTCTGCAGGATCAGGGTTGTAGCTGTACAGGTGTGAGGAAGATCCCGGTAATCCGACTCTTATTTTCTGCAGTTTTCCAATACGTCCGTTACGTACGAGCTCGGCCATCCGGTGGTACTGCGGAACGGCCCTGTCTTCAAGACTTGTCTGGAAAAGTTTTTTTGATCCTGCTGTCATGTCGCTGAGAATGCGCCCTTGCTCTATGGTCAGGGTTGGCTTCTCGCAGCAAACATCTTTATTCTTCATTAAAGCGAGGGCTGATATCGGCACATGCCAGTGATCGGGTGTTGATATCTGCACAGCATCTATATCCCTGTTTTCCAGGAGTTCCCTGAAATCGCTGTAGATTATGCAGTCATTGTTTTTATAGCGCTCGTCAATGAGTCCCTTAGCCTTTTTAACCCGGGTCGAATCGACATCACAGGCTGCGATCACCCTGCAGTCATCAAGCTTCAGATAAGCAGCAAGATTCCAGCTTATACCATGATCTCCGGTTCCTATCATACCAAGTGTGATCCTGTCGTTTGCTCCTTTAGCACACGAGGGGATAATTACAGGCAGTACAATTGCTCCGCCAGCGGCCAGGCTGGCATTCTTCAGGAATTTTCTTCGGGTGATTGTCATGTGAATATTATCTTAATTATTGCATTTCTTTCAGATATCTTTCCCAGGTAGTTATTGAGGTCTTAAGAAATACAGCCGGATCCCCCTTAATGTCATAACACTGTAACCCTACCGGTCCCTTGTAGTCATTTTTTTTCAACAACCTGAGTATTTTCAACACATCAAACGATCCCTCACCAAGTGGCTGTATAAGCCTTGTCCATTCCATATCATGTGTATTGCCATCATCAGCACCGTTTATTGATACAGCTGCCAGATACGGAATTGACTCTTTAAGGTTCTTTTCAAGAAGATCCCTTGCATCTGTTTTCAGATAATGGCATAAATTGAAAACTGCTCCAACATTCTTCCTGTTGATCTTCTGTGTCAATCTCACACTGTCTCCTGCCTTCTCAAGCCAGAACCTGGAATGCGGGTACAGTGCAATTCTAACATTATAATCATTAGCATAATCGGCAAGTTTCTGAATTATCGGAACACAAATTTCATCACCAATGGGATCAGAAGGGCCGTAGTTCTCACTGTGTATGTGCAACCAGAGGGTGACTCCCCTGTCCTTTACCTGTTTGATGAAATCGGGGAGCCTCGGATCATAAGGCTGCTGTTTCTCCAGATCGATCTGAATATAGACCATAAATACCTTCAGATCGTACTTATCAAGGATCTTAAGCTTCTCCTCATAATTATCCAGACCTTCCAGTTCGATCCCATCATATCCAAGGTTCTTCAGAAGCTTTACCTGGTCCTCGAATGTGTAATTCTTTGAAAGCAGGAAGGCATCCTCGAAACAGAACAAGGAGGGGTTAAACGACTGGGCATTAATTAACTGATTAATAAAGAGGAGGAACAACAATGACAGAACATGCTTTCTCATGGGTGTATGCTTATTTCTTCTTCTTCATAAGGAAAAATGCTGCAGCACCGACTACTATCACAGCCCCTGCAATAATTCCTATTGCAGCACCGTTGCTTTTCGATGCCTGTTTCTCCTCTTCAGCATAGTAAAATGTTGGTTTGGCATCAGTATCTATATTTACAGTATCTTTTTTTGGTTTTGGCTGATCCTGTGAAACCGCTGTCTTTAAACTTCCTGCAAGCATCAGTGATGCCATTGAAAACACTAAAATTGATTTTTTCATTTTCTGATATATTAAAATTATACAATAGTGATTGCCTGATTACCTGAATCACCTCATGCAAAACTATAAAAAATCAATTCATCACAAACAGAAACCAACTTTCATTTGAATGCTCCTGTTAAGATTATTCAGAAAACTGCTTCAGATGAAAAAAAGGGTTCAACATGCACATTTATTCAGGTCAATCAGCTTTACAATGCTTTTTACACGTAGCTGTAAAAGCATCGATACACCTTTGAATATGTATCTCATCCCATGAAGGATGCAGAAACAGAGAGACAGTACTCTTTCTCAGTGAATTGGCAACTTCACAAAATGTCTTATCATACTTTACACTGTTCTGGTCTGTATACTCTTCTGATCTGAAAGGAAATTTATGTGAACCAAAGCCGTTATGCTCCCTGTAAGCTTTTTCCATATAGGCTTCAGGCCATTGAATACCGTAACATGGAATATTCTGCAGGTGAAGCTCGTGGATAAACCCTGAAGCGTCAATATCAAGCTTATCGGTATCCAGGACTACAGGATACCACCAGTATGCATTCTTCCTTTCAGGAGTATTAACAGGTAACTTTTTAACTCCCTTGAGGTTCTTAAATGCCTTATCGTACATTTTTGCATATTTAAATCTGCGCTTCAGGTTCCATGAGTCTAATCTTTTTAATTCATTCAACCCGATAATAGACTGCATTTCAGTCATCCTGTAGTTAAATCCAACTCTGTTATGGATATATGGAAGTTTTTCTTCAAGAGCAAGCATATTCATTCTCTCTTTGACATCGTATCCATGGTCCCTGAACGAGCGGCATTCCCATGCCAGATCTTCATCATTTGTTACAACCATCCCTCCTTCTCCTCCAGTAGTAAAATGCTTGCTCTGGCAAAAGCTGAAACAGCCTACATCACCAATTACACCAGCTTTAATCCCATTATGCTCTCCACCGAAACACTGCGCGCAATCTTCAATTACTTTGAGCTTATGCTTGCGGGCAATTTTCATTATCGGTCCCATATCGCACAAAACACCATAGAGATGTACAACTACGATCCCTTTTGTTCTTTTTGTAATGAGTGCCTCAATCTTCGCAGGATCAATTGTATGGTCTTCCGTCACATCGCAGAACAATGGAATTGCTCCAGCCTGTACTACGGCAAATGAGGAAGCAATGAATGAATAGGACGGAACAATAACCTCATCTCCGGGACCGATTCCAAGACCCGATATTGCTACATGCAGGGCAGCAGTTCCATTAGTGCATGAAACAGCAAATTTCGCCTGATTCCATTTAGCCCATTTTGTTTCAAATTCCATTCCTTTTTTCCCGGTCCAGTAGTTAACCTTACCACTTTTCAAAGGTTCAAGTACATCCACCAGGGTCTCTTTAGCAAAGACCGGCCACATAGGGAATCCCAGATCCACTATTCCGGCAGCATTCATAACAGCAGCTTCTTTTTTCATAAACAATCTTTTTAATATAATTAATTAAATTTTACAACAGTCCCTGTATCATTTTAACACTGATATCGCCATTTAATGAATCAAAATTACTTGATTCACGGAATACCGCCATAATGCTTTTTAATGCATTTGTAATGATAACATACCGATTTATATGGATTTTCAGGGAAAATTTGCATTAACTTTGAATATTAACATTATAAATAAAATAATAAGTGAAATTAGAGACCTACCGATTACTGAAAGAACCTGATAAATCAATTATATTACATCACGAAACCAAATCCTTCTCCTTCTGGCATCATCATCCTGAGTATGAACTTGTACTGATTATTAAAGGAAAGGGTAAACGCATGGTCGGGGATAACATTGACAGGTTCAAACCCAATGATCTGGTACTTGTTGGCTCTTACCTGCCGCATGCATGGCTTTGTGACAGTGAGTACAATGATCATCCCTCGGGTTTTCAGGGAGAGGCAATAGTCTATCAGTTCCTGTATGATTTTCTGGGAACCCGGTTCTTCGAAATTCCTGAGCACCGGGAGTTGAAGCAGCTTCTAAGGGAATCATCAAGGGGATTGAAATTTACAGGTAAAACAAAAGAGAAGATTATCTCAGTAATGCTTGACAGCTATAATCTGGACGGGCCCGATCGGTTACATTCTCTGCTTTCGATATTCAGAATACTTTCCAGGACTAAAGAATATACAACCCTCTCCGGACCGGGATTTATGGAGCCCTATCACGAGGAGGGCAACGAAGCCATGCAGAAGGCAATAGATTACATTTTCCTGAACTTCTCCAGGGAGGTTACAATTCAAGATATGCTTGATATCACTAATATGTCAAATACAGCATTTTCAATTGCATTTAAAAGAACAAACAGGATGACCTTCAAGGAGTGTTTATTGAACACAAGGATTGGTTATGCCTGCAAACTAATGAACGACAGCTCACTAAACATCTCACAAATTGCAAATAGTTGCGGATTTGAAAACATTTCCAACTTCAATCATCAGTTTAAAAAACTGAAAGGCGTTACTCCTTCTCTCTACCGGAGACAGGTTAATGGCTTAAAAAGCCAGGTACTGCCTATTGTTTAATACTGCCGGCCAGTTCATCATATTTTTTTGCAATCTCAGGGTCTGATTTCCTGTAAGAATCAGCAAGTGCAACTATTGCCGGTTTAAAATAAGGATTCATCGTGAGACAAGTCCTGAGCAGAGCGCGTGCCCTTAACAGATCTTTGTCAATCAGTAATTCCGACAAACCCACGTATGCCTCAAAATATTTCCTGTTGGTCTTAATAACTTTCTCATAGAACGAAATTGCATCTTCCGGCCGGTTCTCTGATCTGGCAATATTCCCAAGATACATTAAGATAAGTTCGAAATCAGGGTTTATCTTCAACCCCTCATGCAATAACGAATCTGCCTTTTGGCAATTTCCTTTATTATACAATGCAGCTGCAAAATTATAATAGAGCATCTCATCCCTTTTATCAGCCTGCAATGCCATCTCAAAGTATTTTATGGCATCATCTGTCCTCTCCTCCTGTAATGCTTTATACCCAAGTAAATCGTCTTTGGAATTTCTTTTGAGAACAGCACAAACCGGCACTTTGTCGGCATATATTATGTGAATGGCATTTTCAGGAGGCCAGATGTCATTCTTTAACTGGAAAGGCGGTATATATCTGTTAACAACAATCGCATAATCCCAATCCGACTGACTTCTCTCTTCATATCTGAAATACGATGTTTCTGTCTCAGGATGATTGCGAAACAGCCAGCTTACAGAATAGGTAGCTTTAATTTTAATAATACCAGTGTCTTTCCTTCCTTTTAAATAATCGAGAAGCCATTTCGAAGCTTCTGTCTGGCTTACATAATAGTAGTCTGTTTCATAATTTCCATACGCTCCGTGCAGGCCGCCAACCAGCTGGTTGTAATAAATATAGGAATACCTGAGGTTAGATGCCATGAACATCACCGGGTGAACAGACAAAATCGCTATCAATAGAACGCTTCCCCATTTCAGGTACTTTACTTTCGGCAGATACTCAAAAATGAAATTTAAACCGGTTGCTGATAAAAGTATAATTGGAGGATAAACAAAAAGGAACTGCCTCCAGGAGCTGTAGAGATTAGATTTCTCAAACAGCACAAATACAATAGGAAATAAAATGGCGAAGACAATAAAAAAATAGATAATGGTCTTACCTTCTTTTAAAACTTTCTTTGAAAAAATAAAAAATAACAGAAAACCTGAAATGACCACAATGGGGATAGTGATTAACATGGATTTCGGAAGATAATACCAGGGCATGTAATCAGACCATTCAACCTTTCCTTCGAATAACTGCCTGAATGTATCAGGGAAATGAGCCATCACCCTGTATGACTCCAGAACGTTACTTAAAGGACTCTGCTGAGCATATGGCCAGAGAAGTATACTCAGGAACCAGGAAAAGACTGATATTGTCGCTATCCAAAGAAATTTATTTCTGCACTCCCTGAAATTAATATCACTTCTGACCAGGTATTTGTACAACCAAAGAATGAACCAGAAGAAAAACAGATAGCAGATCAATAATAATCCTCCGGCCCTGATACTGATTGCAAAGGCGATACTAACAGTTAAAAGGATCATAGTTTTCCGGGAAATCCTTGCCCCTGATATCATAAATTTTGCCATGAAGTAAAGGCTTGAAATATAGCCTAATGCGAATGGTATATCCTTCAGATTATTCTGAGAATGCCCCAGAAATGTCGGTGAGGCAGCAAAGAGTATCAAAACCAGAATTCCGGTTCTGTAACCGGTAAGCCAGACGGCAAAAAGCGATGTTATCATTATTGTCAGCCATCCTGCGATAGTGCTCATTATGTGCCTGAATCCATAAATATTTTCAATTTTAAGCCATTTTGTCAAAATAGTGACAAAATTATCATAAGACTGACCATAATACTTAAGATGGGTTACAGGAGTGTTCAGAACCGCCGTATCCTTACCCTTTGTGGCAAAATAGTTATAAACTGATACCGATTGATTGTAATGCAGTACCTCATCGCAGGTAATACCGGCATCTCTGCTGGCAAGCAGCATTAAAAACAGAATTATTGCAGAGGATGTGAAGAATAAATATTTTAATACTGACTCTTTCATTTTTGCTCCTTACCGCCATCATAAAACTTCTTTACGAAATAGATGGGGCGGTTCTGAGATTCCTTGTAGCTTCTGTAAACATATTCGCCGAGGATTCCCAGGAATACCAGTTGGATGGATCCGAGAAAATAAATACTGAGAAGAGTTGATGGCCATCCAATTACCGCAAATCCATAAGCTTTTGCAATCAGGACATAAATACCTGCTGCCATAAATACAACTGTTCCTATTGTTCCCAGTACAAGGCAGAATCTTATCGGAAACCTTGAAAAAGAGAATATCGCGTCGGCAGCCAGGATTATTAACTTACGGATACTCATCTTAGGCTCACCTTCAAACCGGTCATCTCTCACAAATTCAATGTATCCCTGCCTGAATCCTATATATGTCCGCAAACCGGGAAGATACCTGACTTTTTCTCTCAGCGTCAGCAGAGCATCTAAAGCTTCACGCTTCATCATTGAATAGTTGCCGGAGTTCTCCATGTTCTTGATCTCCCCTATATGCCTGAATAGAATGTGAAAAAGGAATGAGAACAGGTTGCGATCTTTCCTTCCTTTCCTTCCGGTCTTTTTACCGCTGACAATGTCGTATCCTTCCTCAGTTATCATACTGTACATGCCGGAAAGCAACTCAGGAGGGTCCTGAAGGTCGCCATCCATCATTGCAACAACCTCACCTTTAGCGTGTTCTAACCCAGCCGTAAATGCCGCCTGATGACCAAAATTTTTGGATAATGATAATATTTTTAATCTGCCCTCTTTTTTTTGCCAGGAAAGAAGCTTCTCCAGGCTTCCATCCGAACTGCCATCATCAACAAAGATGACTTCATACTCCGTTATGAAAGAATCAAGGGCTGAAAATGTCCTGCTTACCAGCTCTCCGATAAGCTTCTCTTCATTGTATACGGGTATAACAAGCGAAAGCATAAAGTGGATTATTTTACTGAATGCAATCTCGCAAGTGCAAATTCAGCTTCATCTTTCAGCTCCGGATCAGATACAAGATCCGTTATGGTCTTAACCGAATAATCACTCCCAATCCAACTGAGTTCACGAAGCAGGAGCTTTTTGGATTCAGGGCTGGCTTCCTTACCAGTAAGGACTTTTACAATCCTTTTCTCAATATCCCCCAACTTTGCAGCATCCCCGGCAGAATTTCTGATATGACTCTGGATACAGGTGAGGTATTTTGTACTCTTCCCTATATCATAACTTCCAATTTTTTCCAATGCTTCATGAAGTGTTATCTCCTTGAAATCGGGACGGAGAACTACCCCGGCTCCGTTTGGAAAATCAAACGGTACCTGTTGGGTAACAGTTCCGGATGCAGCCCATTCGGCTCCTCTCTGCAGTGTAACAATAAACCCTGCACATTGCATGGCCGGACCGCCACCTTCATCAGCATGGCCCATGGCGGTATGGAATATTCTTCCCTTCTCAAAAGTAATAGCCATCAGCATCGGTTCATCTCTCATAGTGCCGCCACCTGCTGAGGAATCAGCAAATGCAGTTGCCAGTATCTGCATATTGGTCCCGGGTCCCCTCAAAAGGCTGTATAGTTCATCAGTACCATGTAACCACATTGCAGGTAAACCTTTCATTACAGGATGGTCAGCCACTCTGGTTCTTACAATAAATTCCCTGCGTTTACCATGAGTGCCTCCTGGTCCGGCTGATGAATCGACCACAAGTTCATTATCTTTATAATAAACATATGGTCCGTCATTTTCATTCCTGTCGCCCCATCCTCCAAGACCGGTCATCTCATTATACTCTTTCCATCCCGGAAAAGAATTATCGGCAGCATGATAAATAACAACACCGCCTCCGTTTTTTACAAAATCAAGAAATGCAGAGTTTGTTTTTTCTGACCATGAATCTCCGTTATAATCAAGTACGACAAGCTTGTATTTTGAAAAATCCGGAGTGAATGTATTCATATCACCATCTTTTTCAGGAGTGATCATTATTTCGGAAGAAAATAATCCTGTCTCATCAAGGATCTGCTTCAGGATAGGCGAACTGGTCTTCCAGTCATGATTATTCTGCCCGGTTATTATCAGTGTTTCATAAGCTGCCTCATTTTTACAGGCGGATAAGTAGGTTAACAACCCTGAGATTATTATAAGAAGTAAATATTGTTTTTTCATCAGTTACTGTTTTTATTGATTATGGTCTTTTCTCTCCTTGATTAAACTTCAGGCAATTCCCATGGCTGACGGTATGGACGGCTAAGCAGTCTGGAAGCCCTTGGATTTCCAATAATCTCTTCCTTTTCAGGATCCCATTTTATAGTTTCCCCTGTTGTCATTGCAATCTCCCCAAGCAGAGCAACAGAAATGGCTCTGTATGCCACATCTACCGGAGCAATTGCCTGTTTACCAGACCTGACACTGTCAATAAAATTCTGCCAGTGGTTATCGCTCTTGTATAATTTTATCTCATTATCACCTATCTTCTCTTCAAGTATCTCAGGGTCAGAGGCGAATAATCTGTTACCCCTGTCAACATGGATCCATCCCAGATCACCATACCAGGTTGCTCCCATACCGTGAGGTTGCCTTGCTGCATTTGCAACCCTCATTTCAATACCATTCGCATATTTACAGAGGAAATCATATTCAACAGGTGCATTGTAAATGCCTTCAAAAGGATAAACGCCGGAACCGGAAATCTCAACAGGGCCGGTATGCTCCAATCCGGCACCCCAGTTGGCGATATCGATATGGTGTCCGGCCCAGTCGGTCAGCTGACCTCCGGAATAGTCGAGTATCCATCGCCAGTCCCAGTGGGCAACTCCCCTGTAAGGCACTTTAAGTGCCGGGCCGAGCCACATCTCCCAATTAAGTTCCGGAGGAACATCTTTAACAGGTGGTGTGCCTATGCCTCTTCCTCCGTCAGGTAACCCTACTTCAATATAATTTATCTTACCGATTCTTCCATTTATTGCAAGCTCAGCACCATGATGGAAGTGAGACTGGGAACGCTGCCAGCATCCTGTCTGCCAGATAATGTTGTTATTTTTAACGGCATTAACTATAGTCTGACCATCTTTGATTGTACGGCAGATAGGTTTTTCACCATAGACATTAAGCTTTTTATTGACAGCGGCTGTATAGATTATTCCGTGCCAGTGGTCTGGCAGTGCAATTGAGACAGCATCTAGTTTTTCCTTCTCCAGGAACTCACGGTAATCGCCGTAAGTCCTGCAGTCGGTATTCTTATTCGCTTCATCTGCAATCAGCTTTGCTTTTGCCAGATGAAGTGTATCAACATCGCAGACGGCAACGAACTGAACTGCATTTTTCAGTTCCAGAAAGTCTCTCATGTTACTCATTCCCTGTGAGCCGGTACCGATTGCACCTATAACAATACGGTCGCTTGGCGGAGTACTTCCTCCCTTTCCAAGAGCTGAGGCGGGAATAATGTTAGGTAGAATTATAGCGCCTGCGACAATTTTAGCTGACTGTTTTACAAATTCTCTTCTTGATGATCTGTCTCTCATTTTGATTTATTTTGATTATAATATTAAACACGAAGGGCACGAAGGGTATCACAAAGGGTACAATGGATTTTTTTAAACAACCACTGGTGTTCCGGGTATTGGTGTCTCAAAGATCATGTCAACGGGGCCAAATTCAATTTTCGCAGGACCAAGGTCCATATCCGATTTAAAAATCTCATCCCATGTTATAAGCCGCCCTGTATAAGCAGCAGTCCTGCCCATAATTGCAGTAAGGGTTGATATTGCAGTATCTTCTGCCTCATTCACATAATTTCCTGTCCGGATGGCATATACCAGATGCATATGTTCCTGCACATATGGAGGAATTTTAATCTGGTTCATCGGATTTCCATTTTCGTCTTTAGGGTATTCAAACTGCCATTTAATATTTCCTTTCAGATCCCATATTGTATTCTGACAATTGGTATATCCCTCTGTGCCCATAATAAGCTCACCTGTTCCATTTGCGCAGCTGTCGATCTGACGGCACATGCTGTGAGAGCTAACTCCATTCCCATAATCAAAATCGATACTGAAAAAATCATACTGATCGCCGGTAACCCTCCGGTGACGTCCCCCGTAGCCTATTGCCTTTTCAGGATGGTTTCCGAGAAACCAGTTGATCACATCTATATTATGCACATGAGTATCAAGAATATGATCCCCGCATAACCAGCAGAAATTATTCCAGTTCCTGATCATATACTCCATATCGTTCCAACCCTTTTCACGTTCACGGAACCATACATGATCCTGGTTCCAGAATGCTTTTGCGGAGGTAATTGTGCCGATAGCGCCCTCTGCCACCTTTTTGTATGTCTCGATATAATCTTCCTGGTGCCGTCTCTGTGTTCCGGTGACAACATTCAGACCTATTGCGGCAGCTTTTCTTGCGGTTGTAATTACCGAGCGTATACCTACAGGATCGACTGCAACAGGCTTTTCAAGGAAGACATGTTTATTATTCAGAACAGCTTCCAGAAAATGTTCAGGCCGGAACTGCGGAGGAGTTGCAAGGATTACCACATCAATGTCGGGGATAGCCATTAGTTTTTTATAGCCATCAAAACCGACAAAACAATTTTCGGCAGGTATGGGAAGATTGAATGAGGAGAATCTTTCACGGCATGCATCAACCTTGTCCTGGAATACATCTGCCAGGGCTATTATCTCAAGATCGGGCCCTGCACTGATGAAGTTCACAGCGGCTCCTGTACCCCTCGCTCCGGTTCCGACAAGCCCTGCCCTTAGTTTTTTACCCTTCGGTGCGCCCTTCAGAATGGGAGGCAGTCCGGCAATTTCAGGTGCCGGTTTCCTCTTGCAAGCTGTTATTATGGAAGCTGCTCCTGCCAGTCCAATACCAGTCAGGACTGTATTACCAATAAATTTGCGTCTGTCAATACTCTGCATATTTCCTAAGTTAAAATAAATTCCTTACTGTACCATTGAACTGTCGGCTTCACACACCACCCTGAATCCCACATCTATGCAGTCTGAGTACCACCAGATACTCTTAGGCAGCTGCGGATCGGTCATCAGCCAGGCTTTTGTTTTTGTAAAATCGCGTGCTGCGCTCCTCAGGTCTCTTGCATCGCTTTTAAATGACCCTCCCCGAATTACATGTTCCTTACCGGAAGCCGGCCCGGAAGGGTTAACTGCAGCTAAAGTATCGGCTTTATAGGTATCAGGAGAATAGAAATCAAGGCAGAATTCAGCCACGTTTCCAGCCATATTCTTCAATCTGAAAGGATTTGCCTTTACAGAAGAAGGCTCCTTTGTCCTTGATGAACTGTTTTCTTTATACACAGCCAATGATCCGATATTTGAGGTATCCGATCCAAATATTCTTCTCAGCAAACCTTCCGATGTGAGTTTTTTAGGATCACCCGGGAAGAAATATGGAGTTTCAGTTCCTGCCCTGCAGGCATATTCCCATTCCGCTTCAGTGGGTAAACGATATTTTTTACCGGTGACCTTTGATAACCACTGACAATATACATTTGCGGCATGCCACGACATTGTTATTGCGGGTCTGGACCCTTTTCCCCAGCCCTGGTCAGGAGCGCCCCATGGAGGAGTTGCTCCGCTTATGGCATCAGTTTTCTTATTGGTCACAACCTGACCTTCTGTCCGGCCCTGTGATCCCGTAGCCCTGAAAAAAGCCAGATATTCATCCCATGTAACCTCAGTTTTGGCTATCCAGAACTTTGAAAGAGTAACTTTCCTTACAGGTCCTTCATCAGCTTTGCGAAATGGTTCACTTTCAACACTTCCCATTTTAAAGCTACCACCCGGGAGTGCAACCATCTCAAACGAAACATTCGTACCTGGTATTACCTCAGTGTAGTCTATAAATTCCTCAACCTTTGTTGCTTCAGTGAAGATCGCCTTATTGGTTGTTATTGAAACTCCAAAGCTTGTGTCGTGAGCGTGGATGGCATTCCGGTCATAATGTCCAACCGAAATATGACAGTTAATACAATTCAGCGGATCTTTGCTTGTTGAATAGAAAAGATGAGCATTACCACCATTTACAGACAGCTTCACAGGAAAAAGGTTCTGGTGGCATTTAAGGCAGGAATTCTCATAAACGAATCCTTTGGCATTCTCAAGAAGTTTCTTTTCCTGCCAGTTTATCTCGGCACTGTCTTTAAAAAAATAACCGTAAACATCTTTAAATCCATGTCTGGCCTTAGCAAAAAGGTACCCATGGCCTTCGGGAGGAAGATGACACTCAGTACAATGTATTATATTTCCTGAGGCATTATTATAATGAGTTGAGAGTTTCCATGACTGATCAGCCAGCGGATGTATATGGCATGACATGCAGTATTTGTCCGTGGATGTGTAGGAAACAACTGCTTTCCCCGATTTAAGCAAAATAATTGCTATAATAAAACCTGCAAAAATCAGCCAGAATTTACTCCTGCCCGATGAATGTTTACGATTGCGATTAATAATTAAACTCATGTCTCCCGGCAAAATCAATTTTACTTGCTAAAGTTAATTGTTTGCCTGAACCTGCGACAATGGTTTATTACCAAATTATTAATTTTTTTTCACCCACTCTTAAAATCAGAAGCGCTTTGTATAGCCATGGCAATACGGGACCTTACCGTTATTGAAATAATAATCCTGATGATATGCTTCAGCCGGATAGAATTCAGAAGCTTTGGTCAATGCCGTCGCAATGTTATAACCTTTTGATTTAAGCATATTAAGGCATTTCTCAGCTATCTTCTTCTGATCATCATTCATATAGAATATTTCTGACCTGTACTGATCTCCAATATCAGGTCCCTGTCTTCCGACCTGAGTCGGATCATGGATTTCAAGGAAGAGAGTGAGAAGTTTTTCATAGGACGTTTTATCTGGATCATAAACTATCTTTACCGCCTCTGCATGGCCAGTATTTCCAGTGCACACTTCCCGGTAGGTCGGATTTTTAACAACTCCTCCTGTATAACCTGATGTAACTGAAATAACACCTGCAGCCTTCTGAAGGTAATATTCAACACCCCAGAAACAGCCGCCTGCGAAAATTGCCATCCCATACCTCCCGGTTTCGAGTTTCGCAGGAATAAAATCAATTGACACTGAATTTACACAGTGTCTCACGTTTTTTGAAGTGAACCTTTCGCCCGTAAAAACATGACCGAGATGTGCTCCGCAACTTGCACATTCAATCTCAGTTCTCATACCGTCAGCATCAGGAATCCTTGTGACCGCCCCTTTTATCTCATCATCAAAGCTTGGCCATCCGCAGTCTGATTCAAATTTATCAGAAGAATTGTAAAGAGCTGCTCCGCATTTTTTGCACACATAAGTGCCGCTTTCCCTGGTTTTTACATATTTCCCTGTAAATGGCGATTCCGTGCCCTTATTATTAATGACATTTGACTCCCCCTTTGTCAGATCATAATATTGCAACTTTTCCTGAGAAAATGACTCTTCATTCATACTGATAAAATATACTGTTAATAATATTAGAACATATTTTATTTTCATATCACATAATTCTTTTATCAAAATTAAACAACTGTAAGTTAAAAATGTTAAACAGCAGGAACATTTGTTGCAAAATAGCCGGAAATAGGTATTCAGTGATCAGTATTCAGTATGCGGTGTCAACAAATACCAATCACCGAACACTGAATACCGCTTACTTGTTTCTGATTATAAGATGTTCATCATAATATTTTTGGCATGAAGATTGTTTTTAGAATGAAAAGTATATTTTTGTAACTAATTAAATATAATACCAGGTATGAAAAAATTTGCTGTATTACTTCTTGTTGCCTTTATAACTGTGTTGGTTATCAGTTCCTGTAACAAAAAGGAATGCCCCGCTTATTCGAAAGCTCCCGCTGAGCAGACAGGCAAGAATGTCTGATTATCGGTATTCATTTGTTTTTACCCTGTTTTATAAGTCAGTAAAATAATGAAAAAGCTGCTTATAATAGCGGTTTTGATTTTAATTGGTGTATCGTCAGTTTACGCCCAGGGAGAGCTGGATCAACAGCAAAAGGTGTTCTTCCGTAACGAAAGGTCTTTTGGCATCAGTCTTAATTCGGATGGTATTGGCTTTGGTTACAGAGGTGCCAAAAGAATAGATTACCGGAATAAACGGCTGCTGGAGATTGAAGGAGGAACATTAAAACATCAAAAGGAATATAAGATATCCAATCCTTATACAACCGGCGGTAATTTTGTATTTGGAAAACTGAACTCTGCCTTTTACCTCAGAACAGGAATTGGTCATCAGCGTGAACTTTACAAAAAGGCCGATCTTGGGGGCATAGCCATAAGGTATTTTTATTCTGCCGGCCCTGTCCTTGCTATATATAAACCAGTTTATTACAGGGTGTTATACCCGGTTACAGTCAACGAATATATTATTAAGGAGGAAAAATTCAGCTCTGCGATAACAATGGCACAGGAAATTTATGGCCGGGCTTCATTTTTCAAGGGATTCAATGAATTAAAAGTGATGCCCGGACTTTATGCCAAGGGTGGTTTTAATTTTGAGTACAGCAAGGTGGATAAGGTTATTCATGCCATAGAGGTAGGAGCCCAGGTCAATGCTTTTTTCAAAGAGATTCCTATAATGGCCACCAACACTAATAAAGCAGTTTTCTTTTCACTTTTTGTAAGTTACCGGTTCGGAATGATTATTGACCCCCTTGATCCTGAATCAAATAAGTTCTCAAATATCTTCAAAAAGAAAAAGAAAGAATGATGGCTTTTATCATTTGACTTTTTCAAGGAAATAATTATTTTTGTGCGTCAAATTTATTAACTAATTAACAATAGAAATATGTCAAAAATTAAAGTAGGCATCAACGGTTTTGGCAGAATCGGCCGACTGGCCTTCAGGGCAGCATTAAAGAGGAACGATATTGAAATCGTTGGGATCAACGACCTTCTGGAAGCGGATTATATTGCTTACATGCTTCGCTACGATACCGTCCACGGCAGATTTGATGGAAAGGTTGATGTTAAGGATGGCCATCTGGTTGTAAACGGCCAAACCATTCGCATTACTTCGGAAAAAGATCCTGCAACGCTGAAATGGAATGAGGTTGGCGCTGAATATGTACTTGAATGTACAGGTCTATTTCTTACAAAGGAAAGCGCAATGGGCCATATCACAGCCGGTGCAAAACGTGTCGTAATGTCAGCTCCTTCCAAAGATGATACCCCGATGTTTGTAATGGGTGTTAACCAGAATAAATACAAGGCAGATATGCAGTTTGTATCTAATGCCTCCTGCACGACAAACTGTCTTGCTCCTATAACAAAGGTACTTCAGGACAATTTCGGCATTGTGGAAGGTCTCATGACAACCGTTCATTCCACTACAGCAACACAGAAAACTGTCGACGGTCCATCCAAGAAGGACTGGAGAGGTGGCCGTGCCGCTGCCGGCAACATCATACCTTCTTCAACAGGTGCAGCCAAGGCTGTAACAAAAGTTATCCCCGAACTGAAGGGAAAACTCACCGGAATGGCTTTCAGAGTTCCAACTCTCAACGTTTCAGTGGTGGACCTTACCTGCCGTCTTGAGAAACCAGCCAGCTACGATGCTATCAAAAAAGCTATGAAAACTGCTGCTGACGGTCCTCTCAAAGGAATTCTCGGATATACAGAAGATGCAGTTGTTTCAAGCGACTTCATCGGCGATTCACGCACCTCTATCTTTGATGCAGAAGCAGGTATATCCCTTAACGATAACTTTGTTAAAGTAGTAGCCTGGTACGATAATGAGTGGGGTTATTCCTGCAAACTTCTCGACCTCATTGTTCACATGAACACAGTGAAGTAAAAGGCATAATATTAAATATTGATAAAACACAAGGGGCGTTGCATGCAACGCCCCTACATTTTTTTTATACTATCATCTCCATATCGAGAGGTATCCCGGCAGTATCGCGATAATGCTCTCCGAGTTCCAGCATGGACTCATCATCTTCTTCATAACGCCATTTCATTTTAATGCTCTTGCCCGACTTGCTGAAAGCTGTAAGCCTTTTCAATATCTCATAAAGGTATTTTGAGGAACCGCTGTTTATATATTCCAGCTGGAAATTAATATCCAGACTGCCATTTTTATCAAAATGTTGTGTAATCCAGTTATCAAGCCGTCTGAATATAAGTTCCGGATTTTCAGGTATAGACCGGCCAATCATCTCAAGCTTGTTGGTGGTAGGATAATAGATTATGCCCGGACAGTTTTTCAGCTCCTCCTGAATAACATGTTTTTCCATAAAATCTCTATTTATTCATATCTTAAAGCTTCAATGGGATCAATATTTGCAGCCTTTACCGCCGGTGCATATCCGGATACAACGCCTACAATAAAACAGACTATAATACCTGTCATCACCCATATCCATGGAATCACAAAGCTTGACCTGAGCATTGAAGAGACGGCATTGCCGATCATTATACCCAGAATTATTCCAAAAATACCTCCCATCTGACCGATCATTATAGATTCAAACAGGAACTGATATTTAATTGTTTGAGGCTTTGCCCCTATTGCTTTCCGGACACCAATTTCCCTTGTGCGTTCTGTAACAGATACCAGCATAATATTCATAAGCCCGACAGCTGCCCCGAAAAGGGTCACAATTCCAATAATAGTGGCTGCAAGCGTCACATACCTGATATTTTTCAGAAGAAGATTAACAATATTGTCGCTTTTTGAAATATTGAAATCAGATTCATCCCTTGGATTAAGATTTCTGACTATTCTGAAGATGCCTTCAGCTTCACCTGTCATAACATCAAGATTAACTGCTTTAATCGGCATCACAGTAATACTGAAGGTCATATTCGGACGTGAGAAATATTGCCTGGCCGTAGTCACAGGCATAAAACAGACATTGTCTCCATTGATGGCACTTGATCCTTTGCTCTTGAGAACTCCGGCTACCTTGAGCTTCAGTCCTGCAACCGTGATCACTTTACCAATAGGATCAACACCTGTCGGAAAAAGATCTCTCGACATATCTGCCCCGACAAGCACAAGATGCCTGGTCTCCTGAATATCATCGCTGGTAAAGTTACGACCTGATTCAATCTCATACCCTGATACTGTAAGAAAATCCTCATCAACCCCCTGAAGGCTTACATTGGGATTTGTCTCCTCTGATTCAAACTTAACAGTAGCCAGATTAGAGGCATAAAATGATATTGAAACCCAGGCAGGTTCAGAAAACCTGTTTTTAAACTCCTCAGCTTCCCGGTATGAGATACGGGAAAAATTCTTTTGCCTTGTCCTGTTGTTTCCTACATGTATGTTCATCCCCCATGAGGTTATGGTGAAAGAGTTAGCTCCCATCATTGTAAACTGGTTCGTAAGTGACGATTTAATAGCATCTATTGCGGTCAGAATCCCGACAAGAGCCATAATGCCGAATGCAATGATACAGATTGTCAATATCGCCCTTACCCTGTTGGATCTGATCGCTCTCCATGAAATCCTGAGATTCTCCCTGAGAATGCCAATCTTCTTAATATTTACTTTCATCCGGAACTTTTATCAGTGTTTAAAAATAATAAATAAAAGTACAGCTTTTTTCATTTCAACAGAAAACATTCATGCTAAAAATAAGCGGCAATTTTAGCTCATCCCTCTGCGAAAATTGCCTTAAAATATTTATTGTTATACCGGGCTCAAAGGTTTCTCAAAGGCAGACAAAGGAAAATCAAAAATAATTAACATTTTCGTTGTATAACTAAACTATTCGTTGTACATTTGGTATAATAAACCGAAAAAAGGTAATGTATGCGAGATTTAACAAGAGCGGAAGAACAGGTGATGCAGGTTTTATGGAAAATCAAAAAAGGATTTGTTAAAGATATACTTGAACATTTTGATGATCCCAAACCAGCTTATAATACAGTCAGTACAATTGTCCGCATCCTTCAGGAAAAAGGTTTTGTAACTCATATAGCCTATGGACGGACACATGAATACTACCCGGTTGTCACAAAAAGCGAGTACTCCAAGTCACACCTCAGCACTTTTGTAAATGACTATTTCTCAAACTCTTTCGAGAAAATGGTGAGTTTCTTTGCAAAGGAAAAAGGGATCTCTTTACATGAGATGGAAGAGATTATGAAAATAATGGACAATGAAGTAAAAAAGCAAAAAATTAAAAAATGAATGCGCTCCTTATTTACATGTTCAAAGCTGCCCTCTATCTGTCAGCCTTCTACCTTATATATTCAATCCTGTTAAGCCGCGACACCTCTTATTCACGCAACCGGGCATTTATCCTCATCTCATTGGCTTTTGCAATGATATTGCCAAACTTTACCCTTCAGAATATAAAGCTTTTTGATGTTCAATTCTTCGGAAAATATCTCACGGATGTCCTGGTTATTGCTTCTTCCCGGGGTTCGGAAAAGTCAGGTTCCTTTTTGCCGGCATTTAATCCACTTAATATAGCTTTCATTATTTATCTTGCAGGCTCAGTGATTTTTACTTTTAAGCTGATGAGTGATCTTATTAACCTGTTGTTCCTAATCCTCCGGCAAAGTAACAAGGGAAGCCGGATTATCAGGTTCAATGGCTTTAATACGGCAGGCTTTTCAGCCATGGGACACGTATTTATCAATAAGAAGCTTAGCCCTGAAGAGGCCGTCGAAATAATTAAACATGAAGAGAACCACCTGAAGAGAAATCATTTCATTGATATTATTTTTATTGGCATTATAAAGGCATTCCAGTGGTTTAATCCATCAATCTATTTATTCAACAGATCATTAAGGGCGATCCATGAATACCAGGCTGATCAGGAATGCCTGACATCCGGAATTCCTGTTGTAACCTACCAGAGTATTCTGTTAAATCAGATCTTTAAAACAAATTCCTTCACACTCAGCAACAGCTTTTCAAATCCTTCCCTTATAAAGAAGAGGATGCTGATGATGACGAAAAAACCTACTCCCGCTCTTGCCAATATAAAGCTGCTCTTTGTGGTCCCTGTAATCGGAATTGTCTTTTTATTTGTGTCAGCCTTTGGTAAAATTTCATCTTCACCTTCATTGCGCAACTCTTCTGCAGCAGCAGATACCAGATCTGATGGTACTGAAATTGCACCCTTCATTGAGGTTGAAGAGATGCCCGTCTTTCCTGGAGGAGACGCAGCTCTTCTTAAATATCTGGGTGAAAACACAACATATCCGGAGAATGCCAAAAAGAATAAAATAGAAGGAAAAGTAATTTTACGCTTCTGCGTAACAGAACAGGGCAGTATAAATAAAATCAGTGTCATTCAGGGAGTTAATCCGGAGATTGATGCCGAGGCAATAAGAGTTGCCAGTACACTTCCAGCATTTATCCCGGGAAAACAGAACGGGAAAGCCGTGCCTGTCTGGTACATGGTGCCAATCACTTTTGTACTGAAATAATTGTTGCAGATATAATTGCAGGGACAGGTAGTGACCTGTTCCTGCTCGCCAGATAATACTCCGGTTTTATACCTTTGCTGTCGTGAAAAAATGCTTCTTGGTCTTCGTTTTCTTCTCTATAAACATCCTTGCCTTTAATCAGGTCATCAAAGGAATTGTTCTTGACAAGGATAATCATAGTAAAATCAATTTTGCATATATCTATTTTAATGGAACATTTATCGGAACAAACTCAGATAAAGAGGGAAATTTTCAGCTTGACATTTCCAGCTATCCGTCAATGCCATTGACAATAAGCGCTCTGGGGTATTATTCTGTAACACTGACCGTAGTTTCACCAGCAAAGCCGTTAATTATTTTCATGAAGCCAAAGCTTTATGAATTGAAAGAGGTGGTTATCAGTGGAAAAAGCAATGAAAATGAAAGGAAAAGAAATGTTAAGCTGTTTACAGATACATTTCTTGGAACAACCAGGAATGCCAGACTTTGTGAAATTACTAATATTAAGGATATTACGTTTGTATCTGACAATGATACATTAAAAGCATTCGCATCAAATCCGATCCAGATTGACAACAGGGCTTTAGGTTATAAGGTCACCTACTTTCTCGATGAGTTTGTTTTAGACAAGAAGAGTGAATCATTCTACTTTTCAGGAAATATAATCTTCAATGAAGATTTAAAATACGATGATCCGCAAAGACAGATTTTTGAAACCCGGAGAAAAGCTGCCTACCTTGGATCGAGAATGCACTTCTTCAGGTCACTCTGGCATAATGATCTGGATTCGGCAAGATTTACCGTAAAAAATTCAGGTGACGAAATACTTACCACTGAAAATATTGTCATCCGGGAAGATAGCCTTACAAGATATCTCAATTATCCCGAAGATCTTGGAATATGCTATTATTCAGGTCTACCCTCAAGCTACATTATATTCCTTGACGGGAATGTTAATTTTGACAGAAATGGCTATTTTGATCCCTCATCGATAAGCTGGCAGGGAGAAATGTCGTTGAAGAGAATCGCCGACTGGCTGCCGTATGAATATTAGGTAAAATAAGCAGGTACAGGTCGCGACCTGTACCTACCACAAGATTAACCCCCTTTTAAATTATTAATTTAATTAAATATTTAGTTGTATAACTAATATATTAGTTGTATCTTTGGTATTGGAAATTTACTATCACTGATAATGTTTAACAACTAAAACAAATGGCCATGAAGAGAGAAGAAAACTTAAGTAGATTAAAAAGAGTCGCTCTTGCATTAATTATCCCGGCAGCAGCTACTTTTATTCTTGTTTGCGCATCATATGGTAAAACCATCAATTCCCTTACGGAGGAAGGAAAAGCCACCCCGGTACAGCAAGATCCTCAACCCACCAAAAAAGAGATTCCATTTGTGCAGGTGGATGAAATGCCAGTTTTCCCCGGTGGAGATATTGCGATCCTGAAATATATTGCAGATAACACAGTCTATCCGGAAGAAGCTAAAAAGAATAAAATAACCGGAAAAGTAATCGTCAGATTTATTGTTGAGAAGGATTGCTCGGTTTCGGAAGTAACAATTCTGCAGAGTGTTAATCCGGAGATTGATGCTGAAGCTGTAAGAGTTATCAAAACATTGCCAAAATTTGAAAAACCGGCAAAGAACGGAGGCGTGGCGGTTCGTGTTTTTTATATGCTTCCCATCACCTTTGATTTGAAATAAATGTTACTTTGAATTCAATGCTGCCTTGAATTAATTATAATTGTAACGACAGGTCGTGGTATAATTACAGGGACAGGTCGCGGTATAATTGCAGGGACAGGTCGCGACCTGTCCCTACGTTTATTTAAAAATAAATCAATGATTTTTTCGATAAATAATTAATCCATCGTAAATTTGGTATAAACAATCTGTTAATATCTCCGGGATCAGAAAATTTTAATAGTTAAACTCATGCGAAAAGTTAAAACTTCAGGAATAGTTTCAGGCATTATTATAATAATTATTTTAACAGTTTCGGCAGTTTTTATGACCACACTTCCCTCCTGCAGCAGAAACAGGAAAGGGATAACCGGCACATCCGGCCTGGAACCTCCGCAGCTACCTCCTCCTCCCCCAAAAGTTCCTTCAATGGCTGGCAGTGATACAACCTGGGATATGATTGATCAGATGCCCATGTTTCCCGGTGGTGAAGAGCTTCTTGCCAAACATATAGCAAGAAATATAATATACCCGGAGACAGCCAAAGAAAAAGGAATACAGGGAAAGGTAATTGTAAAATTCCGGATAACGAGCAGGGGTAATGTGAACGGCTATGAAATTACCAAAAGTGTCAGCCCGGAATTAGATGCTGAAGCTCTGAGAGTTGTAAAAACTATTACAAGGTTTGAACCTGTTTTAGTAGATGGTAAAACTGTCTCTGCCTGGTATTATCTGCCAATAACATTTACCCTTAAATAAATCCTGAACGGTCGCTGTAGGGACAGGTGACGATATAATTGCGGGGACAGGCCGTGACCTGTCCGTACGATTTTATCTCAAATTAATTAAATTTGCATCTGAAAAACTATCAGATGAAAATTCAGGAGAGAATTCGTGCTTTCGCGGAACTTGGAGAAATTCTCAGAAATTCACTTTTCGGGAAAGAGGAGACCAGGGCACCCGGGTTAGCGGAACTGATTAATAACCAACACATAATCAATCCATGGTTCACACCTGAAAATGTAACTGCTGCTATTAAAGCCATTGCCGGCGAGCTTACACCTGAAAACCTTTTTCTTTGGACAGATAACTACCCTCACCTTCAGATTGACAGCACACATGTTACAGCTGGAATTATAATGGCTGGCAACATCCCTCTGGCGGGTTTTCATGACTTCCTTTCTGTTCTTATAAGCGGGAATAATCTGATTGCAAAAACAAGTTCAAAGGATTCCGCCCTGATTTGTAAGATCGGAGAGATTCTCTGCACCATAGAACCTCGGTTCAGGGAACGGATAAAATTTACCGATGGGCAGCTTAAAAATTTTGATGTGGTTATTGCAACAGGCAGTAATAACAGCTCAAGATACTTTGAGCAATATTTTGGGAAATACCCAAATATTATCAGGAAAAACCGTAACAGTATTGCAATTATTGAGGGAAATGAAACAGAGGCTGAACTGGAAAACCTCGGATCCGATATTTTTCTCTATTTTGGACTTGGCTGCAGAAGCGTTTCTAAAATATTCATACCTTCAGGATATGACCTAAAATCACTTGCAGGGAAATGGGGAGCTTATGCCACTGTCATAAGTCATGTCAAATATGCCAATAACTACGATTTCAGCAAAGCTGTTTATCTTGTCAATAAAGAAAACTTTCTCGACACAGGATATCTCTTGATGAAAGAAGAGAGCGAATTATCCTCTCCTGTGGCTGTTCTTTATTTCGAATACTATTCGTCTGTTTCTGATCTTGTACAGGATATAGAATACCAAAAAGAAAAAATTCAATGTATTGTCGGGCATTCCAATGTGCCTTTTGGCAGTGCCCAGTCACCACATTTGTGGGATTATTCCGACAGAATTGACACTTTAGAATTTCTTTCAAAAAAAAATAAAGCTGGAATATTGTAATCTAAAAAATATTATATTGCACCCGTCGAATTAATACATATTTATGGTTTACAAATTTGTTGTGCTATCGGATGAAGACGAGTCATTTGTAAGGGAATTTGAGTTCCTCGACACGCATACATTAATAGACTTTCACAATCTCATTCAGGATGAACTGGAGTTTGACAAGTCACAGCTTGCTTCATTTTTTATGGCAACCGACAACTGGGAAAAAGAAGAGGAATTCACTCTCTTTGATATGGGAACGGGATCTTCAACTATGGAAACTGCTGTTCTTGAAGATATTATTTTTCGCAAGAATCAGAAATTGCTTTATGTATTCGATTTTTTCAATGACAGGTCTCTTTTTATTGAATATACAGGTGAAGCCAAAGAGGTTGAAGGACGTGAACTCCCTAATTGTACAAATTCCAAAGGCATTCCTCCCAAACAGGTTATTTTTGGTGGAAGCACACGTAAGCTCTATAACAACATAGTTGTATCTGATGATGATGACGAAGATGATGAACCTGAAGTTGATGATCTCTTCCTGGGGGAGGATGATGACGAAACACTTCCTGACTTCGAAAACATAGATAACCTGACCGAGGACGAAGAATAGTCCTTTTCAGGATCATTCTCCGATGAAAAACACTCTGATAGTACTTATTGGTCCGACAGGCGTCGGGAAAACCGATATTGCTGTAGATCTGGCAATTCACTGCAGGTGTGAGATCATTTCTGCCGATTCAAGACAAATATACAAAGAGATGCGGATAGGGACTGCCGTTCCTGATGATAACCAGCTGGCGAGTGTCAGTCATCATTTTGTAAGATCCATATCTGTTGAAAAATACTATAGCTCCAGTATTTTCGAAAGAGATGTCCTTAATATACTGCCATACCTCTTTTCAAAGAACAACGTTGCGCTGATGTGCGGCGGATCAGGTATGTATATAGATGCTGTCTGCGATGGGACTGACGATATACCAGATGTTGATCCGGCGGCCAGGGAAAAGTATATTGCACTCTATAATATTGAAGGAATCAATGGATTGAGAATTGCACTCAGACTTCTTGACCCCGAACATTATGCAAAAGTCGATCTGAAGAACTACAAGCGTATAATCAGAGCTCTTGAGATCTGCGAGACAGCAGGAAGACCATATTCCTCATTTCTTACGAAAAGAAAGAGAGAGAGGGATTTCAGGATTATCAAAATCGGCCTCAGAAGGAAAAGGGATGACCTGTATCAAAGGATCAATGCAAGGGTTGATGATATGATCAGCATGGGACTGGAGGATGAGGCCAGGCAGCTAATCGGATACAGGCATCTGAATGCCCTTAACAGTGTAGGATACCAGGAAATGTTTGATTTTTTTGACAGTACCATTTCAAGAGAGAAAGCTATTGAACTGATAAAACGCAACAGCCGAAGATATGCCAAGAGGCAGATCACATGGTGGAGTAAGGACAAGGAAATTACCTGGTTCGATCCGGAACATAAAACTGAAATATTCAGTTTCATTGATGATTGTATCTCATCCATATGATTAATTTTACGGCTAAAATTCAGATCATTATGGATACTCCACGTCAGGATTTGCTCAGATGCCTGCGCCGAGAGGGATTCAATAAGGTACATGTCGATTATGTATTTTGTGAATCCCAGATCGCAGATTTTGAAAGGCGGTTCGGCCATTCAGATTATGAAACATTTTTCGGATTGAGCCACAGGAGAATTGAACTGGATATAAAAAGAAATTTCTCAAGAGGAAGTGATCTGTATCCCAGGGAGATACTTCCTGCCAGTACTCTCTTTGACGAGTATGGAATAGGTCATTCAAAAGGGTCGGAACTTGCTTTTCATATGACAAGGATGCATCATCCTTTGAAAGGCGCTGCTCCGGAGGAACTGGAAAATTATCCTTACCCGTCTGTAGATGAGTCAAAGCTTGAAGAATTCAGTAAAAAAGTCTTATTGATTCATAACAGGGGATTGGCCTCCTTTGCCTTCATGCAGATGACTGTATGGGAAGCTTCATGGTACCTGCGCTCAATGGAAGAACTGATGGTGGACATGATGACGGAGAGTGAATCTGCTACTATCCTGCTTGATAAGATTACTGATTTTGCCTGTGCAAAAGCAATGGCTTACGCCTCCGCCGGTGTGGATATTTTATCACTTGGAGACGATATTGGTACTCAAAACTCATTAATGCTTGACGTTGGATTATGGGAAAAATGGCTTCAACCCCGGCTGGAGAGAGTCATCAAGGCTGCAAAGAAGATAAGACCGGATATACTGATCTTTTATCATTCGTGCGGACATATTATACCCTTTATTGACAGACTGATAGAAACAGGGGTTGAAATACTCAACCCAATACAGCCTGAGTGCATGGAGTTTAATGAGGTTCATGATTCCTTTGGGGACAGGGTCTCCTTCTGGGGTACTATCGGAACACAGCAGCTGTTGCCTTACGGGACAAAAGAGGAAGTAAAGAGAGTTACTCTTGAAAGGCTTGAAAAATGCGGCAGAAGAGGGGGAATAGTGATAGGCCCCACCCACATTGTTGAACCTGAGGTTCCATGGGAAAATCTGATTGCAATTACTGAAGCTGTCAATGAATTTGAAGAAAAATTTCTTAATCCGAACAGATGAGTTTCTCGCTGGCTGATGTAATTGTGTTTTTTATTTATTGTGCTATTGTGCTGAGTGTTGGAATTATTATCTCGCGAAGGGTAAATAAGAAGAAGGATACTGCTAATTATTTTTTTGCCTCGAATACTCTTCCATGGTATCTGGTTGGAAGCTCTATTATTGCTGCAAATATCTCAGCGGAACAATTCGTTGGTATGTCAGGTTCGGGATTTGCAATGGGAATGGCAATCGCAACCTATGAATGGCTGGCTGCTATAATGCTCATAATGGTAGCCCTGTGGTTTTTGCCGGTTTTTATTCACATGAGAATATATACAATGCCTCAGTTTCTTGAGGTCAGGTACAATAAACTGATAAAAACCGTACTGGCAGTATTCTGGCTCTTTCTTTTTGTTTTTGTTAACCTTACATCAATTCTTTACCTGGGAGCCTTGTCGCTAAAAACCATATTTGGCATAAATATTGAATACGCAATAGCCGGTTTGGCTTTATTCTCATTGTTTCTGACGGTGGGAGGCGGTTTAAAAACCATTGCCAATACCGATGTCATTCAGGTGCTGTTTTTGGTCCTTGGCGGATTTACAACTTCATGGATGGCTCTCAATGCAGTATCTGACGGAGAAGGTGCTTTGAAGGGGTTCTCACTCCTGATAAATGAGGCCCCTGAAAAATTTCATATGATCCTGCCACACACTGATCCAAACTATAAATATATGCCTGGAATAAGGTCAATCCTGGGAGGAATCTGGATAGCAGGCATATATTATTTCGGAGCAAATCAGTATATTATTCAAAAAGCATTGGGATCAAAGAATCTGAGAGAAGCTCAGAGGGGAATGGTTTTCGCAGGTTATCTCAAGCTCCTTATCCCTCTTTTGGTTGTAATTCCCGGTATAGCTGCATTTTATCTGAAAGCTGACATTGCAAAACCTGATGAGGCATATCCATGGCTGCTGAACCGGTTTGTTCCATCCGGAATAAAAGGGTTTGTATTTGCGGCTTTAATAGCAGCGATTGTCTCATCCCTGGCGGCAATTATAAACAGCGCGGCCACAATTTTCTCTATTGATCTTTACAAGGTATACCTGAATCCTTCTGCCCCGGAAGAAAAGCTTGTTAAGACAGGACGTATATCAAGCCTCATAATGGTAATATTTGCAGCACTGATAGCCTCGTCTCTGTCAGGAATAGAGCAGGTATTTCAGTTTATTCAGGAGTACACCGGTCTGGTGAGTCCGGGTATTACGGCAATGTTCGTGCTTGGGATATTCTGGAAAAGGACAACCTCCAGGGCCGCATGGGTTGCAGTATTGATAACTCTTCCGGTCCCCCTGCTGCTGAAATGGATGTTTCCTGCAATGCCTTTCCTTGATAATATGGCGGTTTCTTTCCTTGTTATATGTGCCCAGATGGTTATTACTTCACTTATCTGGAAAGAGAAGCCCGACAAGGCTGTTCACTGGTCTTTGCCAAAAGGTATCTTCCGGAACAACGACCCTGTTTTTATCTGGGCCTCAATAGGAATAGTAATTATCCTAAGTATACTATATTTAATCTTTTGGTAGAAGTATTAGAGACCTTTCCAGGAATTAAAATCAACTTTCCAGGCTTTTTAATTTCCGGATTGTATCTGCCGGATCGGGTGAACTGAATACAGAATTACCTGCTACCAGAACATTAACCCCTGCGCCTACAAGCCTTGCTGCATTTGTCGTATCTATCCCTCCGTCTACCTCGATCAGAACGTTAAAACCAACGGTGTCTATCATATTGCGCAGTTCTGCAATTTTATTATAACTCTCCATAATAAATGACTGGCCTCCGAAGCCGGGGTTGACAGTCATTATCAATACCATATCAATGTAAGGAAGGATATTCCTCAGGAGAGAAACAGGGGTATGAGGATTAAGAGCAACGCCTGCCTTCATCCCAAGGTTCCTGATCTCTGAGACTGTCCTGTTAAGATGGGTACACGCCTCATACTGTACGGTCAGGATAGCCGCTCCGGCATTATGAAACCTTGAGAGATATCTATCGGGGTCAACTATCATAAGATGAACATCAAGAGGCTTCTCAGCAGTTTTTCTTACATATTCAATAACCGGAAAACCGAAGGAGATATTAGGAACAAAAAGACCATCCATTATGTCAAGATGAATCCAGTCAGCCTGACTATTATTAACCATTAATACCTCATTATGCAAATTGCCAAAATCAGCAGCCAGCAATGACGGAGAGACAAGATGATCCATTTCTGATTATTTTGGCAAAGATAGAAACAAATTATTATCCAAGGTAGGTTTTAAGAATTCTGCAGCGGGTTGTAAACTGGATTTTTTTTATTGCTTTTTCCTTTATTTGTCTTACACGTTCGCGGGTCAGAGTCAGCTCCTCCCCGATCTCTTCAAGAGTGAATGGATGCTTCATTCCTAATCCGAAATACAATTTCAGGACTTTCGCTTCCCTCGGGGAGAGTGTATTAAGTGCTCTTTCAATCTCGTATGCAAGAGATTCATTAATAAGGTTTCTGTCGGGACTCGGAGTATCAGTGCTCTGAATAAGGTCGTACATATTATTATCCTCTTCCGAACTGATTGGAGCATCCATACTCACAGTCCTGCCATTTGTTTTAAGAGCTTCCTTAACATCTTCCGGTATCATTTCGAGCATATCTGCAATCTCCTGAGGGGAAGGTTCCCTCTCATATAGTTGTTCGAGGCGGGCAAATGTCCTGTTAATCCGGTTTATTGATCCTATCTTGTTAACCGGAAGCCTTACTATACGCGACTGCTCAGCGAGAGCCTGAAGAATTGCCTGACGTATCCACCAGACAGCATAGGAGATGAACTTAAAACCTCTGGTCTCATCGAAACGCTGTGCAGCTTTCATAAGGCCCAAATTGCCCTCGTTTATCAGATCCGGGAGGCTTATTCCCTGGTTCTGATATTGCTTGGCAACAGAAACAACAAAACGAAGATTAGCTTTTACCAGTTTCTTTAATGCCTCTGAATCGCCGGATCGTATTTTTCTGGCCAGAACTACTTCCTCTTCGGGCGAGATAAGCTCAACCCTACCGATCTCCTGAAGATATTTGTCAAGTGAAGGAGTGTCCCTGTTAGTAACCTGTTTAGTAATCTTTAGCTGACGCATTTACAGGTTTTGGTTTGGTTAAGCAAAGAAATTCTCTGGTATTCAACACAATTTTAATGAAAAAATATAATTTTCCAATATTTTCAGTCAATTATTTTTTGGTTAATGGTACTTTTTTAATAACTTGCGCTGCAATTTTACATATTGAATATCAAATTATTAGTTGATTTGATATAATCCCGTTTCATTTTTAATAACTTTTACTAGGAAATATATTATCAATTTTATTTAATATTGCACCTGATTTCGGATACATCAAGTGCTGTAATATTACCTGACGGGCTCATTTTTATTCGTGACCCGCGTTTCCAATACAATCAATCATCTAGATCTCTTAAATTCCATTTATCATTAAAATATGTACGACATTCTTGAATTAAGTAAGAAGCTGCTTCCTGAATTAAAGGAAATAGCAAAGGAACTTAACATCAAAAAATCAGAAACCCTGAAGAAGCAGGACCTGATCTACAAAATCCTTGACCAGCAGGCAATAGATGCTACTGAATTAAAGCCGGCTATTCCAGCTGAAGATGGAGAGCAATCTTCATCAGAACAGGCTAATCAGGATGCAGAATCCCTTTTAAGAAGAGGTAAACGGCCGAGGACAAGGAAGCCGGTCATAAAACGGACCACAGAATCAGTGATGTCTGTTTCCCCCGATGACCTTAAGAGACCAGAGGGGACGACTTCAGACTGGCAGGAACGAGCCAGGAAAAAAGTAAAATCAGATGATAAGCCGGATCTTTTCAAGAATGCAGAGCCATCATCAGAAGAAAGAATAGCTCCAAAATGGAGGCAGGAGCAGAGACCAGATCAGAGACCAGATCAGAGACCCGAACAGAGGACTGACCAGAGAACCGATCAGAGAACAGAACAAAGGGATCAAAAAAAGGTAAGATTTGATAAGAAACAAACAGAAAAACCGGATTGGGTAAGGGCCGAGCCTGCCACCGAAACCCCAATAAAACAGGAGCATGCTCATAATGAACCTGATACGCAATTAGATGACATTAAATTATCATCAGATGTTTACTTCGGAGATATTATAGTGGAGCCCCCTGTAAAGGAGAGTACACAGGAAATTCTACCTGTAAAGGAAGAGAAGAAGGAAAAACCTTTTGATTTTGAAGGTATAATTTACAATACCGGAGTTTTGGAGATAATGCCTGACGGCTATGGATTCTTAAGATCTCCCGACTACAATTATCTTAATTCACCTGATGATATATATGTATCCCAATCTCAGATAAAGCTCTTCGGACTCAAAACCGGTGACACAATCAAAGGATCAATCCGTCCGCCTAAGGAGGGAGAGAAATACTTCCCCCTGATTAAAGTCGATGAGATAAATGGAAGGAGTCCCGATTTTATAAGAGACAGGGTCCCATTTGATTTTCTGACACCTCTCTTTCCAAACGAGAAATTCACTCTTTGCCAGCCAGGTGAGGGATCGTTGTCGGTAAGGGTAATAGATATGTTCACTCCCATCGGAAAAGGACAAAGGGGTTTGATAGTTGCCCAGCCTAAAACAGGTAAGACTATTCTGCTTCAGGAGATAGCAAATGCAATTGCAAAATATCATCCTGAGGCTTATCTGATGATACTGCTTATTGATGAGCGTCCGGAAGAGGTCACTGACATGGCCAGGAACGTAAAAGCTGAAGTTATTGCTTCAACATTTGATGAACCCGCGGAACGCCATTGCCGTGTCGCTAACATTGTACTTGAAAAAGCAAAAAGGCTTGTTGAATGCGGACATGATGTTGTAATTCTGCTTGACTCCATTACACGTCTTGCCAGAGCTTTCAACACAACCGCTCCTGCTTCCGGAAAGGTATTATCAGGAGGTGTTGACTCGAATGCACTTCATAAGCCAAAAAGATTCTTTGGTGCGGCACGCAATATCGAAAACGGCGGATCGCTTACAATTCTTGCAACTGCCCTCACAGATACCGGATCAAAAATGGATGATGTGATCTTTGAAGAATTCAAGGGAACAGGTAACATGGAACTTCAGCTTGACAGGAAGCTCTCCAACCGTAGAATCTTCCCCTCAATAGACATTCCTGCCTCAAGCACCAGGAGGGAAGATCTGCTTCTTAATAAAAATATCCTGCAAAAGATCTGGGTTCTGAGGAACTTCCTTACCGACATGAATTCGGTTGAAGCAATGGAGTTCCTGCGCGACAGGCTGTTACAGGCCAAATCGAATGAAGAGTTTCTCATTTCCATGAATGGAAGCTAGCGTAACATTATTTTTTATAATATTGCACTCAATTTTCAAACTATTCTTTTTAATCTAACATATAATTTACAATGGGAACAAAAAAATTTATAACGTGCGACGGCAACCAGGCCGCTTCGCACGTTGCATATATGTTTAGCGAAGTCGCTTGCATATATCCAATTACACCTTCATCCACAATGGCAGAATATGTTGATGAGTGGGCTGCCAATGGATTAAAAAACATTTTCGGGGAAGAAGTTAAGGTTGTTGAAATGCAATCTGAAGCAGGAGCTGCAGGTGCATTGCACGGAGCTCTTCAGACCGGTACCCTGGCAACAACATTCACTGCATCACAGGGTCTGCTGCTGATGATACCCAATATGTACAAGATGGCAGGAGAACTCCTCCCTGCTGTATTCCATGTTTCTGCCCGTACTGTTGCTGCACATGCACTTTCAATTTTCGGCGATCACAGCGATATTTATGCTACCCGTCAGACAGGCTTTGCAATGCTTGCAGCCGGCAGCGTTCAGGAAATTATGGACCTCGCAGGTGTTGCTCATCTCTCGGCGATCAGAACAAGGATTCCATTTCTCCATTTCTTTGATGGCTTCCGCTCCTCTCATGAGGTTCAGAAGATCGAAATGCTTGAAATGGAAGACCTGAAGAAATTACTTGACCAGGATGCCCTCAGAAAATTCCGTGAAAATGCACTCAATCCGGAACATCCTGTAACAAGGGGAACAGCTCAGAATCCTGACATCTTCTTCCAGGCAAAAGAGTCTATCAACAGGTTTTATGAGCCTATTCCTGACGTTGTTAACGCTTACATGGCTGAGATTAACAAACTAACAGGAAGAGAATACAAGCCTTTTACCTACTATGGTGCACCAGATGCCGAAAATATTATAATTGCAATGGGTTCTGTAACGGAAACCATAAAAGAGACTATTGATTACCTTACAGAAAAAGGTGAGAAAATTGGATTAATAAGTGTTCATCTCTACCGTCCATTCTCTGCAAAATACTTTTTCGATGTATTCCCTAAATCTGTAAAACGCATTTCTGTTTTAGACAGAACAAAAGAACCAGGTGCAGAAGGCGAACCTCTTTACCTCGATATAAGAAGCATGTTCTACGAAAGCAGCATGAAACCTCTTATTATTGGCGGAAGATACGGACTCAGCTCAAAAGATACCACTCCTTCACAGATGATGTCGGTATTTGAGAACATGAAAATGAAGGAACCCAAGAATCATTTTACAGTTGGAATCGTTGATGATGTCACATTCACATCCCTCCCTGTTCTGCCTGAAATCAATGTGTGCTGCACAGGTACATATTCAGCTAAATTTTATGGTCTTGGATCTGACGGTACAGTCGGAGCAAACAAAAACTCAATTAAAATAATAGGTGACAGTACTGATAAGTATTGCCAGGCTTATTTTGCGTATGATTCAAAAAAATCGGGCGGTATAACAACCTCTCACCTGCGTTTCGGAGATAAGCCTATACGCTCTCCCTATCTTGTAAATACTCCGGATTTTGTTGCATGCCATGTTCCGGCATATCTTGAAAAGTATGATATGCTTAAGGGTTTGGTCAGACGCGGTACTTTTCTTCTGAATTCAATCTGGGATGCCGAAGAGACGAAGAATCGCCTCCCTGATCACATGAAGAAATACATGGCTGAAAACAAGATCAATTTTTATATTATCAATGCCACATTAATTGCAGAGGAGCTTGGACTTGGTAACCGTACAAATACAATCATGCAGGCTGCATTCTTCAAGGTAGCTAATGTTATTCCTTACGAACAGGCTGTTGGTGAGATGAAGCATGCTATCGATAAATCATATGGCAGAAAGGGTGAAGCAGTAGTAAATATGAACTATGCTGCAGTTGACAAGGGTGGCGAGGTCACCAAAATCGAGATCCCTGCCGAGTGGGCAAATATAAAAGTTGGAGAAAAAGCCGAGACCCGTAATATACCTGCTTTCATCACAGATGTAATGGAACCTATCAATGGTATGAAGGGTGATGATCTTCCTGTAAGTGCTTTTGTCGGCCGTGAAGATGGAACATTCCCGTCAGGCACATCCGCGTATGAAAAGAGGGGTATTGCCGTATTCTCACCAGAATGGCAGCCAGATGAGTGTATCCAGTGCAACCAGTGTGCATATGTTTGTCCTCACGCTGCAATACGTCCATTCCTGTTAACTGAGGAAGAGCTGGCAAATGCTCCTGAAGGCACGAGAGCTATTCAGGGTGTGGGAGGCCCGCTTAAAGCATATAAATTCAAAATTCAGCTAAGCGTTTATGACTGTACAGGCTGCGGTAACTGCGCCGATGTTTGTCCTGCAAAGAATAAGGCCCTCATCATGAAGCCCTTTGAAACACAGCTTGGAGAAGCTGAGCGTTGGATATACATGCATGAAAAAGTTGGTTATAAAGATACAATTGCAGATAAATTTGTCAATGTCAAAAACAGCCAGTTTGCACAACCACTGTTCGAATTCTCAGGTGCATGTGCAGGCTGCGGAGAGACTCCATATATCAAGGCAATTACACAGCTCTTTGGTGAGCGGATGATCATTTCCAATGCAACAGGCTGTTCATCAATATATGGCGGCTCTGCTCCTTCTACTCCTTATACTCACAATAAGAATGGAAATGGCCCCGCATGGGCTAATTCATTGTTTGAAGACAATGCTGAATATGGATACGGACTGTCAATCGGAACCACCAAGCTAAGGGAGCGTATTGCCCTCAGGATGGCTGATTGCCTGGCAGACGGATCATTAAAAGAAGAAACCAAAGCCGCTTTTGAAGAATGGCTCCAGAATAAAGATAACGGAGAAGCCTCCAAAGTTGCTTCAGAAAAGGTTATTGCAGCATGCAATAATGAAAAATCAGAAGTTGTAAAAGAGATCCTGAGCCTGAAGCAATATCTGATTAAGAAATCACACTGGATATTTGGCGGTGACGGATGGGCATATGATATTGGCTACGGTGGACTTGACCATGTTATCGCGTCAGGTGACGATGTTAACATTCTTGTACTTGATACAGAAGTATATTCCAACACCGGCGGTCAGGCATCCAAATCAACACCTGTAGGAGCCGTTGCAAAATTCGCAGCCTCAGGTAAAAAGGTACGCAAGAAAGACCTTGGAGTAATGGCAATGAGCTATGGCTATGTATATGTTGCACAAATAGCCATGGGTGCAAATAACGCACAGACACTAAAGGCAATCAGGGAAGCAGAAGCTTATCCCGGACCATCACTTATAATTGCCTATTCCCCATGTATTAATCATGGTCTCAGAGAAGGCATGGGCCGGACACAACATCAGACCAAAGCAGCTGTTGAAGCAGGTTACTGGCACAACTACAGGTACAATCCACAGCTTGAAGCCGAAGGAAAGAACCCTTTCACTTTAGACTCAAAAGAGCCTGACTGGTCAAAATTCCAGGATTTCCTGAAATCGGAGGTGCGCTATACATCTCTTCATCAGTCATTCCCGAAAGAATCTGAAGTACTCTTCAAAGCCGCGGAGGAGAATGCAAAATGGAGATATAAGACCTATCAGCGCCTTGCCGCGATGGAGTTCTCGAAAACAGAATAAATCCTTAAGAAACCATCCTCCGGGATGGTTTTTTTTATATTTTTGCACCCAGCTAAAATTATGGGAAGGATAATCGGGATAGATTGGGGTAAAAAAAGAATAGGACTGGCTGTTACAGACCCCTTGCAAATTTTTGCTTCTCCTCTGGATACTGTTAAACCTGATGATTTTTACCGGTATATAAATAATTATCTGAGAACTGAAGTTATAGAGGCCTTTGTTATTGGCTATCCGGTTCAGATGAACAATAAACCGAGTGAATCTGTTAATCAGATAAATCCGTTCATTAAAAAACTTAAGCTAACATTTCCAGACAAGCTGATACATCTTGTCGATGAGAGATTTACTTCACAGATGGCTTTTCAGACAATGATCGATGGTGGCCTGAAGAAGAACGACAGAAGGGATAAATCACTCGTTGATAAAATAAGTGCCTCAATCATTCTTCAGTCTTTCCTGGATAAAAGGTCAAATAAAGAGAAAACAGGTTGAAATGACATATCCAATAGTTGTTTACGGACATCCGGTATTAAGAAGGGTCGCTGATGACATCGAAAGCGATTACCCTGGCCTTGATCAGCTTATAGCAGATCTCTTCGAGACTATGTATCACTCGGAAGGGCTGGGACTTGCTGCCCCGCAGATTGGGAAATCAATCAGGATCTTCGTCATAGATGGCAAACCTGCAGCTGAAGATGAACCAGCACTGGCCGAATTTAAAAAAGCATTCATCAATCCGCATATCATTGAAAAAAGCGGCGATCTTGCCCTCATGACAGAGGGCTGTCTCAGCATCCCCAACCTGCGGGAGGAAGTCAACCGCGAATCGCGCATCAGGATAACATACTACGATGAGAACTGGAAGTGGCATGACGAGGTTTATGAAGGTTACTCAGCCAGGATCATTCAGCACGAATATGATCACCTCGACGGTATAATGTTTACTGATAAAGTGAGTCCGCTCAGAAAAAGACTTCTGAAAAGTAAACTGACCGCCATTAGCAAAGGCAGATTTGAGGCACAATACCGGACTATTCTTCCGGGTCAGAAAATAAAATAGAAAGAGTGCCTGGAGTGCCTAAAGTGCCTAGAGTGCCTGTAGGCATGAAGTCACTCCAAACTATTATTCAACTTTAGTCACTCCAAACTTTAGTCACTCCAAACTATTTCATAACTTTATACAGTCTCATCAGCTGCAGGCTGTGCTAAATAAAGAAATTCCATTTCTCAGGATCTGCGTTCCTCTTTGCGCAGGTATAATCTCAGGTCTTTGCATATGTCCTGGTCCGGCTTTCCTCATAATTGCCCTGATTATTATTATCCCTGGATTTTCATTAAGCCTCTTTTACAACAAAGCAGAGGTAAACCTGATCTTTGGATATTCTCTGACAATATCGTTTTTTATCTGTGGTCTCCTGCTCTACACAAACGAAAAGAACAGCATCTCCCTATTAGAATCAAAACAATCATTGTTCGCCTGTGCAGTATCTGATTATCCGGCAGAAAAAGCTAACAGTTACATGCTGACCGTAAAGCTGAACAGAAGGCTTAACGGCAGCGCTTCAGAACCGGTTAATGGATCAATCCTCCTGTATCAAAGAAAAGATTCCCTCGTTACGCAACTGCTTCCGGGTGATCTTCTTATAATTAAATGTACACCTGTTTATATCTCCGGCAGGGGTAATCCGTACGAGTTCGATTACAGGTTTTATATGGAAAACCAGGGAGTAAAATATTATGCCTATACCAGCCAGGAGAGCATAATCAGGCATGTTGCACCGGAACATAGAAAGCTTATTCACAGAGCATTGATCTTAAGAGAGAAGATTATCGGGATGTACAGAGAGAGAGGGATAACAGGTGAAAGACTGGCACTTGTGGCAGCGATTACTCTTGGTCAGAAAAATATGCTTGACACTGATCAAAAGAGCTATTTTGTAAAGGCCGGAGTAATGCATATCATGGCTGTATCAGGACTTCATACTATAATCCTGAGCCTGTTTGTCTTCAATGTACTTTTCTTTTTAAAGAAACGATTTAACATAATCAGAATACTTCTTACAATAATAATCCTGTGGGCATTTGCATTTGTTACAGGACTTACACCATCTGTTTTAAGGGCAACACTTATGTTCTCATTTCTGCATGCAGGAAACCTGATGAAAAGACCTGTAAACGGAATAAACTCGGTTCTGGCTTCCGGATTTGTCCTTATTATCATCAGACCCTCAGTAATCTTTGATGCAGGATTTCTGCTGTCATATTCGGCTGTTATTTATATAATAGCATTTTACAGGGAACTATATCAGAAACTGGAATTCAGAAATTTCATATCCGACAAGATCTGGCAATCTGCTGCAGTTACAATTGTTGCCCAGGCAGGAACATTGCCTCTTACAATAACGCTTTTTAACAGGTTCCCGACATATTTCATTCTCACGAATATAATTATTGTTCCTCTTTCATCTGTTCTGGTAATTATTGGCTGCCTTGTCCCGATGCTGTTCCCTCTGAAGTTTATTTCACAGTTACTTGCCATGATCCTGAATAACCTTACAGGGCTCACCGAACTACTGACAAGAAAGGCCTCTTCTCTCCCGCTGGCTTCCATAGAAAATATCGGAATGACAAATTCTGAATGCCTGATATTTACCTCTGTAATTTTTCTTTTCACATATTACCTGCTTAAGAAAGATTCAATCAGGATAATCTATCCCATTGCCACATTGTTATTATTCCTGCTTTCCGGTACAATCAGAGAAATATCAACAAAAATTTCCAATGAAATAATAGTTTATAATACACCGGGGATTTCAACAATAGGAATCCGGACAGGCAAGATCCTCAACCTGTACTCGGATACCACTTTTGCAGGGGCTGAAATAAGAAGACATTGTGCAACACTCGGACTTAAAATGAATATGAACAGGATTGGAAGCAGGTCTGACTGGATCACAGCCGGAAAAACAAACATATTAATTACCGGATCCCTGAACAAAAAAACGATGGCCAGACTGGCACCTGATATTGTGATCCTTACAGGACCAAGACCCGAAATTGAATACGGGAATGATACGGGATCATTATCTGAGATTACTGTTATCGCTGCGGAAGGCATTCCCCGTTTCATTTCATCGCATCACACAAAGTACGAAACTTCGGATGCAGTATTTGTGGTTAAAAAGTCAGGGGCATTCATCAGACCCCTTTAAATTCTGATAAATAAAAGTGCCGGATAACTTAAATTATAACCGATTTATCTCGTACTTTTGTGATGTTTTTCAACATGATTATATGAGAATAATTATTGCCGGAGCAGGCGAGGTTGGGACACATCTTGCAAAGATGCTATCGAATGAAAATCACGAAATTATCATTATTGATCCTGAAGAAGACCGTCTGAAGCCAATAGACAGCACGCTTGATGTTCTAACACTGGAAGGCTCTGCAACTTCTGTAAATATACTTAAAGATGTTCTGAGCAGGAAGACTGACCTCTTTATTGCTGTGACCCATTCTGAGGATACAAATATTACATCAGCCATTCTTGCCAAGAGGTTTGGTGCAATTAAAACAATAGCCCGTATTGATAATCTGGACTATCTTGAACACTCGACCACTGAATTCTTCAGATCGATTGGAATTGATTCACTTATATACCCCGAACTGATAGCTGCACGCGCAGTTCTTGGCTTGCTTCATGAGACTGGTGCCACAGAATTTCTGGAATTCTGCGGAGGGAAACTGGCAATGTATGTTCAGAAACTAAACGAAAATGCTCCCATAATCAACAAAAGTCTCCAGGAAATAGCATTAACCAACCGTACAGATAAATTCAGAGCTGTTGCAATCAAAAGGGCTGGGAAGACTATTATCCCAAGGGGAAACGAGCAGTTTAAACTGGGAGATCTGGTGTATGTTATCTCAACAAATGAAGGTATTGAAGAGATGATGAAAACATCAGGCAAGGAAAATTTTGAAGCCAAAAACATCATGATACTCGGAGGCAGCAGGATCGGAAAGCACGTAGCATCCTATTTGCAGAAGAGCTGCGAGGTTAAACTGATTGATTATGACATTAAAAAATGTGAGGATCTTGCTGAGATCCTCGACAATACACTGATTATAAATGGAGATGGCCGTAATGTTGAGCTGCTGGAACAGGAAGGGATAACTAAGATAGATGCCTTCGTAGCAGTAACAGGCAATTCAGAAACAAATATATTATCATGCCTTCTGGCGAAAAAAATGGGAGTAATAAGAACCATTGCAGAGGTGGAAAACATGGAATATATAAATCTTGCGGAGAACACAGGAATAGACACGATTATCAATAAGAAGATATCAGCTGCAAGCAGGATATTCAGGCATACTTCAAATCCAAATGTGACACAGGTAAAATACATGACCGGCACTGAAGCAGAAGTAATTGAATTTAATGTGCCTGCAAATTCAAAAATCACCAAGGGGACTTTAAGAAGCCTTGATTTTCCTAAAGATTCCATTGTCGGAGGAGGAACAAGAGAAGGCGTACCTTTCATTGCCACGGGTGATACTATAATAAATGCAAACGATAAAGTGGTAGTTTTTACATTACCTTCAGGCTACGATGCTCTATCGAAATTTTTTACCTGAACACTTATGATCAACTTCAGGATAATTGCCAGGGTCTTCAGCCTCTTGCTCATTGTTGAAGGTCTGTTCATGCTTATATCAGCAGGCATATCTTTTCTGTACCATGAACATGCTGCATCATCATTCCTTTACTCAGCTCTCATAACAGTTGTGACCGGAATAATTGTATTCACTCCCCTCAGAAATGAGGAGAGGATTTCAGGAAACAAGGAAGGTTACATAATTGTTACAGGTATCTGGATTCTGTTCAGCCTGTTTGGGACACTGCCCTATCTGTTCAGTGGTTCAGCAAAGAATCTTGGAGATGCATTCTTCGAATCGATGTCAGGTTTTACCACAACCGGAGCGACTATATTCACAAATATCGAATCATTGCCTCATGGAATACTTTTCTGGAGAAGTCTTACCCAGTGGCTTGGCGGACTGGGTATCATATTTATATCTCTCTCAATATTTCCTGTTGTCCGGTCAATCAATATACAGATAGCTGCAACGGAATTTTCCGGTCACCAGACTGAGAAGATCCATCCCCGTTTTAAAGATACGGCGAGAAGATTACTATTGATCTATTCCGGCATTACCCTAACAGAGACCTTGTTACTGATAGCTGGTGGTATGACGGTTTTTGATGCTGTCTGCCACTCCTTCTCAACATTGTCTACCGGAGGTTTTTCAACTAAAAACAATGGGATAGCGGCTTTTAACTCTCCTTACATAATGATTGTTATTACGATTTTCATGTTCCTTGCAGGAACCAACATGACTCTTGTCTATTTTGCACTTAAAGGTAATTTCAGAAAGGCCACCGGAAATAATGAATTTGTTTTCTACACTGTTATCTGTATTGTTTTCATAATGATAAGCTCTGCAATACTGCTTTTAAGGGGAGGTATATCCGCGGGCAAAGCAATCGGGGACGGAGCTTTTCATGTAATTTCAATTATAACTACTACAGGATTTTACACTCAGGATTACAGACTCTGGGGATTTTCAATGACTTTAATAATTTTCATACTCATGTTTACCGGAGGTACTGCCGGATCGACAAGTGGTGGAATAAAGAGTGTAAGACTGCTTCTTGTTACAAAGAACATCGTACAGGAACTTAAAAAGCTTATACATCCAAATGCATTCCTTCCTGTCCGGCTCGACATGCATATTACTCCACAGAACACCGTCTACAATGTCCTTGTATTTCTGGTATTATACTTCTTCGTTCTCTGTGTCAGCACATTCATAATATCAGCCATGGGATATGATCCCATAACCTCGTTCAGCACCTCAGCGTCCATGCTTGCCAATGTCGGCCCTTCTCTGGGAACATTTGGCCCCTTTTCAAATTACTCCGCTCTGCCAATGTTTGGAAAATGGTTTCTTTCAGCCCTGATGCTTCTCGGAAGACTTGAATTGATGACTGTTATGATATTATTTACAAGAAGTTTCTACAGGCAATGAGGTCTACAATTCAAGAATTCCCAGACCCTGCCTTAAGATTTCAATTTCATCCCCGGTACAATCAACAATCGTTGAAGCCTCGTTATTTCCGAAACCGCCATCTAATACGGCATCAACGAAATCGCAGTATTTCTCATGGATTAGTTCAGGATCGGTAGTGTATTCAATTATTTCATCCGGATCATGAATGGAGGTGGTAATTATCGGACGCCCGAGCTCCCTGACGAGTTCAAGCACAATATTGTTATCGGGGATCCTTATACCAACGGTTTTCTTTTTGTTCTTGAACAGCTTAGGGATCTGGTTGTTTGCCTGGACAATAAAAGTAAATGGGCCGGGAAGATTTCTCTTAAGAAGTTTGAAAATATTATTATCCCTTATTATTGTATATTCTGAGAGCTGGCTCATATCATGAAAAATAAGGGAGAGATCCGGATTTTTAGGGTTCAGTCCCTTGAACCTGGCTATCTTTTCAATTGATTTTGAAGCTTTTATATCACATCCCATTGCATAAACAGTATCCGTAGGATAGATAATAATGGCACCGTTTTCCAGAAGATCAACAATCTGTCTGATATGCTTTTGATTCGGGTTGTCGTTAAAAATGACGTATGAGCATAGATTATTTTGATTGCCCCCCAACCCCCCTGAAGGGGGGCTAAATACAGAATTAATAAAGCCACCTTTAAGGGGTTAGAGTAATAAAAAAAAGGGTAAGCTACTTATATCGCACCGCTACAACTGCCTACCCTTGCTACCTTCCGATCCTGGGGGAGTTCAGCAGGAGCTGGTCGTATAAGACTTACCCCACACAAAAGTACAATAAATCGGCAAAACTGCAAAATAATTATCCCATTTTAACACTTCACTCTTTTCCAATTTTAAACTATATTTGTTAATCAATTATCTTAACTTAAGAATCAAATAACTTATATCATGGAAGAAAAAGTCAATGTTTGGAAAGCTAATTTTACGAACGGCCTGATTTTAGCACTGGAAGGAATTGTATTTTCTCTGGTATTGTATTTTTTTGACCTTACACTCAATAAAACGGTAGGGTACATCAATATTCCAATTCAATTAGCCATTCTTTTCTTTCTTCTGAAATCATACCGGGACAATTTCCTTCATGGTCAGATAACCTATGGTCAGTCAGTTGGGGCAGGTGTCGTTATGTTCGTATATGTTGCAATAATAATGGCCATATTTACATATCTTCTCTGGGCAGTTATTGATCCTGATTTGGTAAAGAAATCAATGGCAATAGCTGAAGATGAAATGGTGAAGAAAGGAGTACCACAGGGTGCCATGGATGCCGGGATGGCATTCACTGCCAAGATTATGAAACCTGAGATAATGGCTGCTTTTTCTATTGTTGGTACTGTGTTTTTCGGCTTAATATACTCGCTCATGGTAAGCATTTTTGTCAGGAAAGAGGGAAATCCCCTGATTGAGATCCCTTCAAACTGATCTGATAAGAATTTTTATGGACCTCTCGGTTGTTATCCCTGTTTATAATGAGGAAGAGTCTATTCATGAACTTACAGGATGGATAGAAAAGGTATGTAAAGATGAAATGCTCACATTTGAAATTATTTATATTGACGATGGAAGCTCAGATTCCTCATGGAATAACATTGTCTCTATCGCTGAAAAGAAACAACTTGTAAAAGGTTTTCGCTTCCGACGGAATTATGGAAAAGCAGCGGCACTATATACGGGTTTCAACGAAGCGAAAGGGGATGTAATAATCACAATGGACTCAGATCTGCAGGACAGTCCCGATGAAATTCCGGATCTGGTCAGAATGATAAGGGATGATGGTTTCGACATTGTATCAGGCTGGAAGAAAAAAAGATATGATCCCTTTGTAAAGCGTATTACCAGTAAATTCTATAATGCCACAGCAAGATGGGCCTCTGGAATAAATCTGCATGATTTTAACTGCGGACTGAAAGCATACCGCTTTGAAGTGGTTAAAAGTATTGAAGTCTATGGCGAGATGCATAGATATATACCCATGCTGGCAAAAGAGGCCGGTTTTCATAATATCGGAGAGAAGATCGTTGAACACAGATCGAGAAAATACGGAGTAACAAAATATGGCATTGACAGATTCGTGAAAGGGTATCTCGACCTTCTGACAATAGGCTTCATAACCCGCTTCGGCAAAAGCCCGATGCATCTCTTCGGATCTCTCGGAACAATAATGTTCCTGATAGGTTTTGTAATGGCCGGATACCTGGGAGTAAGGAAGCTTGTATTTATAAGTCATAACCTGAGAGCGCCACTGATTACCGACAGTCCATATTTTTTTATTGCACTTACGGTCATGATCATTGGCTCATTCCTTTTCCTTACCGGCTTTCTTGGAGAGCTGGTAAACAGGAACTCATCTGAGAGGAATAACTATCTGATTAAGGATAAGGTCAATGGCTGAGGGCTGAGGGCTGAGGGCTGATGGCGCAGGCTTTGCCAGCCGAAGCTTAAGCGAAGGCTGGGTGCAGGCTTTGGTGAGTATAATTATATTGGATTATTAACCACTGAGTTACGCGGTCCCGATAGCTATCGGGATCACGGAGTAAAACACGGAGTAAATCCCTCCGTGTAACTCTGTGTAAACTCAGTGTAACTCTGTGGTTAAAAAAGATTTGGGATATAATTACTTCCTAAACCATCAAAACTTATGTCTCCTGGCAGAGATACATTTATCATAAACCTCAATTATCGAAGCGGTCATTTTATCCCATGAGAACTTCTCTTTTTCCATTTTAACCCCTTCGGTGAACTCCTCCTGCCTGTTATTCTCAAAGAAATCGATAATTGCTTCTGCAATATCCTCAGGTTGCGGCTGCACAACGTATCCGCACACCTTGTCTGCAACAATCTCCCTCAATCCTCCAACATCAGTTACCAGCATCGGCTTTTCATAATGAAAGGCGATCTGAGTAACTCCGCTCTGGGTCGCACTTTTATAAGGCTGAACAACAAGATCGGCAACACTGAAATAGAGAGGAACTTTATTGTCACTTATGAAATGGTCGTGAATAATAACATCATTTTCAAGATCATACAATTTAATTAGTTGCCTGTAAGGAGCATCATCCTCATAAAATTCACCTGCAATAATAAGTTTCAGCTTTTTCTTTCGGAGCCTCTTATCAGCAAATGCCTTTATCAGCAGATCAAGTCCCTTATAGGCCCTGATAAAACCGAAGAAAAGAAGATACCTGTATTCACTGTCAAGATGAAGATCAGCTAAGGCCTCTTCCCTGCTGACGGGCCTGCCATAATTATCAAACAAGGGGTGAGGATTAAGCCTGACAGGTATCCCGGAGCGGAAGGAGTTTAATTCATCCAATACACTCCCTGACATCACGATACCTCCATCAATGCTTCCGGTGAAATATTTTGTAAGGAGCCTGTCACCCGGACGTCTCTCATGCGGAACTACATTATCAAAGATACAGATCACAACAGTATGTCTGTTTGACCTTGCTATCCTGGCTATAGTGCCAAGGCATGGACCCATAAATGGCAGCCAGTACCTTATCAGCAGAATATCCGGTCTTGCCTTTTTGATAATGAGTCCGATAGATATCCAGTTTAATGGATTAACGGAATTCATCCGGCGAGTGATCTTTATACCTTCCGGCGGCGGAGCATCAGTAAATTGTGTCTTACCCGGAAAAAGGATCCCGGGATATTGTAACCTGAATGTCAGAATTTCAATTTTATGCCCTTCTTTAGTAAATTGCTGTGCAAGCCGGTCATTGAATGACGCCAGACCACCCCTGTAAGGATGTGCGGGTCCGAGTGAAATTATATTCATGGATTGGTGAATAGCCTTTTAAAATAAATCATTTCGTCAATAATCAGTATCAGAATTGCAGTATTCTCTTTTCTCCGGCTACCAGGCTTAGTTCCATTTCTTTTCCCAGGTAATTAATAGTACACTTACCTCCTTTTTCAGAACTGATCCTGGCTTCCAGCAGCTTATTATCATTCCACTTCATATCGATGACGAAACCACCCCTGGCACAAAGTCCCTTCAACTCTCCCCTGCTCCACGCTGCCGGAACAGCAGGAAGAAGCCGTATTACATTATTGTGAGACTGGATGAGCATTTCAGCTATCCCGGCTGTACCGCCGAAATTACCATCTATCTGGAACGGAGGGTGTGTATCGAAAAGATTAGGAAGAGTCGATTTACCAAGAAGGGCAAGAAGGTTTTCATAAGCCTTCTCCCCTTTCTGAAGGCGTGCATAGAGACTAACTATCCACGCTCTGCTCCAGCCGGTATGGCCACCTCCAAAAGATAATCTTCTTTCAATTGTAGCTTCAGCTGCCTTGTAAAGGTCAGGAGTCTCAGGTGTAAACTGCGACAGGGGGTAAAGTCCCAGAAGATGAGACATATGACGGTGGCCAGGCTCCGGTTCATCATAATCATTTATCCATTCCATGATCACACCCTTTGAATTGATTCTCACAGGAGGAAGCCGTTTTTTAGCCTCAATTAATCTGGAGGCAAACTCACTATCTGACTTAAGGATCTCAGCTGCTTCGATACAATTATCAAAAAGTGCATTTACCACTTCAATATCAGTAGTCGCAGCATATGTAAGAGCTGATACTTCACCGGTTTTGTTATCCCTGAAATTATTTTCAGGAGAGTGAGATGGATTTGTAACGAGATATCCTTCAGGAGATTCAACAAGAAATCCAAGAACGAATTCTGCCGTTCCCTTCATCAGCGGATATGCTTTCTCTCTCAGAAATGAAGTATCTGCTGTAAAAAGATAATGTTCATAAACAGGGAATGTCATCCATGGACCGTTCATTGGGGTTATACCCCATACTCCATCAGCGACGCCGGTTCTTCCGAACGGATCGGTAAGATGGTGTATTGTCCAACCACCAGTGCCATACATCTCTCTCGCCGTTACTGACCCCGGAACAACCAGCTTTTCCATGAAAGATACCAGTTTTTCAGATGTCTCTGACAGATTGCAGACTTCTGCAGGCCAGTAATTCATCTGCAGGTTAATGTTAGTATGAAAGTCGGAATTCCATGGTGCATTCATCTCCTTGTTCCATATGCCCTGAAGATTTGCAGGCAATACGGCAGGAGTCCGTGAAGATGACATCAGAAGGTACCTCCCGTACTGGAAGTACAATGCAATAAGCCCGTTATCTGTGGCTCCGTTTTTAACCGCATCAAGACGCTCATCAGTTGGCTTTGCCGACAGAGAGTCATAACCGAATGATAAGCTCACCCGGTCAAACATCTTACGATACTCCTCCAGATGGCTGTCTGCCAACGTTTTGTACGACATTCCTTCTGTCCTGTCAAGGATCATTTTACAGCTTGAAGCCGGATCAATTGACCGGTCAAAGTCAAGCTGATCCATACTATAGTCAGTCGCAGCAGTTAGTCTGACAGTGATCTCTTTTGCCATCTTTACCGTTAGAATATCATTCCGGGCAGCAACGGTACCACTTTCAGCTGATAATCTGAGTTCACCGGCGAATTTCATATGTACGCCGCCAGGGCCTGATTTCGGGTCGTCCTTGTCAATTATCTGTCCTGACAGCTGAATCATGCTGCTGCCATTTGTTTTTACCACTGCATCCTTTTCCCTTGACATCCTGAAGGAAGCAGTTACCGGCAATCCGTCCGGTGATGAGATATGAACCACAATAATGTTACCCGGAGATGATGCAAACACTTCCTGTGTAACCCGCTTACCTTCAATTGTGAAACGGGTTGTAGCAATTCCTGTCTCAAGGTTAAGTTCCCTGGAGTAGTTCCCGGGAGTTCCATTCCATTCATAGTCGATAAACAGGTCTCCAAGCGGCTGATAGGACCTGATATTAGGCGGAGTTCCCAACAGGTTTTCATCGGCCAGCTTCAGGGCATCACTGTACCGGCTTTCGAAAAGAGCTTTCTGAAGGAGAGGAAGTGCTTTAAGAGCTTTTGGATTATTATTATTTATCCTGCTGCCGGCCCATATACTCTCCTCATTCAGCTGAAGCCTTTCATGCTCAGGATCACCGGATACCATTGCACCAATACGTCCGTTTCCAATAGGCAGAGCCTCTTCCCATACTGCCGCTGGTTGTTTGTACCATAATTTCAGGATATCGTTATCCTTTTCAGGGCTTCTTTGGCAACAACCTATAAAAAGAGAAAGAAGTATAAAGGAGATGGGAGCTGTTAATTGCTTCATATAATATTTGTATTTAATAGAAGAAGCAAGATAGGAATATTACTTCTTTTTTTGAAAAGAACTTGCCGGGATGAATTCAGGTCAGACGAGGTTACCCTTTAAGATATTCCGAGAGGTATTCAAAATAGTTTGTCAGTTGTCCTCCGGAAAGTATAGTTGCCCTGTCAATCATTGAGCTTTCAGCACCTGTTAACAGGCTGTGCAGGACGTTCTCCATGAGCATCGTTCCAAAACTGTGAGAAGCATCACGGGGCAGCTCTCCGGGGAGATTGTCGATTGACATCATTGTTATATTCTTAAGGCTGGTAAAGGCTGGTTCCTCTGTTTCCAGCCAGGGATTATAACTATAAAACGGATCAGCTATTGTAGTCGCTCTTAATGTGGAAGGTATCGGCCCGTTTATATCACAGCTGATATCGGCTATTACCGAGATCCTGAAGTCAGGATCTCTCATATCCTCCCTTGTAAAGAATACTGGTGAGCGGGGATCCCAGTAATGTCCTGCTATCAAAATATCTGTGTGTCTGGCATAACGAAGAAAAGCTGATTCATAGTCCTCAGGATGCGCTCTGAAATGAGGGAAGCTGAATTCATTTCCGGACCTGTGTTTTGTGTAGTGTTGCGGACCGATCTGGCAGAAGACAGGAACTTCAAAATCTTTGTTAAGATAATCGTCAGGCGAAACCTGTACGACATTTGCGATGCTGAGCGTTTCAATTGCTCCCCTGGCAACACGGCCTTCTCCTGTGACAAGAATTCTTAAACCAGGTTTAAGTTCAATAAGCCTCAGTCCTGCCCACATCTCATCGAGATCGTGGCACTGGTAAGCCGGTTTAAGTTTAAACCTGTTGGTTTTGATTCCTCTTGCCCTCAGACCGTTATATGCTCCTACAATTCCGGCATGACGGCCAAAGGCTACAACTCTCATACCTTCATCGGTTGTAAGATATTCAAAATCTATCAGGCTGATCTTCTTTTCAGCCATTGCCCTGAGCATTTCAAGGTTTTGAGGCTGTTTCTTCGCTACATGTGCAAAGAAAAGATATGTTTTACCCGGAATAAAAGTTCGTTTATCCACCTCTTTAACGCCCATGAGGATATCGCAATCCCTGAGATCTTCCTTAAGGGGAATATTGAGATATTCATACTCTTCATTTGAATAGCATCTCAGATCACTTGGCTGGATGAAGAACTGGACATCAGGATAGTTCTCCTCAAGGGCGACTATCTGGGGGGGAGTGAGTGGGACCCTTCTGTCGGGCGGATTTCGTGTTTCACGCAGGATTCCTATTTTCAATGCTTTTACCATATACAGAAGAATAAAACCATTATATCAAAGGTACTTATTATGGCCCGCTTTTTGATGATTATTGTCAGTAATGAGGATGAATTTTGTATCTTTGCGGTTCATATCATCCGGGGCTGACCTGGTTTTGACAGCATGAGGGGTGGTATGTAAGCATGCAGTGTGTGGTGGCGCGTCACTTGAACAGTGTCACAAACCAATAAAAGGCGAAAACAATTACGCTCTCGCAGCATAAGCGAATAACAGTAGCTTAGGCACTTTTTGCCGAAAGGCAAGATCTCTCAGCACATGTGTTGGGACGAGACGCTTCCCGGGCGGTCAGGCCCTGATCCAACCCGACACGGAGGCGCACGCAATCCGGGGCTAGTCTGAAGGTTGTTCCGACCCGATGGCGAAACAAACAGGAAATAAGGACAGGTTAGGTTGTTCTGCAGCTGACAGGTCACGAAAATCAAGCAGGACTAAGCATGTAGAAAGCATATGGTCTCCATGTATGGACGCGGGTTCGACTCCCGCCAGCTCCACGATCAAGCAGAAAACAACCACCCCGAAAGGGGTTTTTGTTTTTCAGATACCGTTGCAAGCTTGCTTGCAAAAGGTAGATGAAAAACAAAAAAACCATGCGCAGCATGGTGGTTGTTTTCTATTTGCAGGACTGAAGCTAAGGGACGGCCGAGCGAAGCGAGGCACCCCCGCCAGTTGCATAATTACAAACCATGCGCAGCATGGTGGTTGTTTTCTATTTGCAGGACTGAAGCTAAGGGACGGCCGGGCGAAGCGAGGCACATAAATCGTATGTGATTTATTGTCCAGGTGCTCCGTCCATATTTCTCTTCGTTTCGTAGGGCAACGCAGGTCTCGAACCGGGCCGACCGTCAAGAAATTGCCCCGTGGGCAATTTTAGGGAGGAGCCAGATTGCAGGGGTGGCCTTCTGATCCAGAATCAGAGATGTTGTTATAAGCATTGGAGACATCACGTCTGACTTTCAATTATTGCTGTTTTCCAGATATTGATCCCACGCCGCCTTCTGCATTTTAGCGGCTTCCTCCTTACTGATTATTACGCTACCCTTTATATTTAGATTAAATTTAAATTCGCTGGTCAGCTCTGCCGGGTTTTTGCCGGTAATGACCGCGTAAAGCAGGCAGGCATAAATGTATGATCCCTTATAGCCTGGATGTCCCTTGTCTATGTGGTATAGATCTAGTATTTGTTCTTCAGATGGATCTGGTCCAAGGTATTTCATCCAGGCATAACCGGCAGCGGCGACAGTTATTCCCTTTTTTCTTCCAAAGGAAACCTGCATGTTGTTCAATTTTATAAATCCATCTGGATAGGTCGGGAAGGAAGAATCATAGGACATTGTAACACCTGCAGTTGCGAATAGAATGGTTTTCCCTCCGGATTTCCTTATCGATTCGTCAAACATTGTAGCATATCTTTTAAACTCCCGCTTATCGACATAGTAAATATCCTGAATGACTACATAATCCCATTTCCCGGTAGCGATCATGGCACGGGGAGAACCAGATCCTTCACCCATTTCCCAGTGCTTCTTCAATGATGCCCCATCGATCAACATCTGACTTATTTCAATCCGAGGGAAATCAGATGGAGCTGATTCCGACATATCCTTTATCATTCTGGACAGATCATAAATCCGATTCCCTGTGATTCCATCATAAACCCCTAACTGGCTGTTACCAATTAACAATATTCTCGTTTGCGCCCTTCCTGTTATCGATCCTGTCAGTTGCATGCACAGACAGTACAATATTATTCTAATTTTCTCCATAATTTTCATTTACTATTAACATGGACTTTGTTACAAACGGACAATCAGGATTTTAATAAATGAAATCTTAAATATAGTGTTTCAATAATCATATTAATTACTTGCTATTAGAGGTCGGTAGTGCATAGGAGCATGAATATTCAGGAATGAACTATACCTTGACAGCCAGAGAAGTATGAATCCGTAGAGAAACATAATAAAAGGTTATATAACATCATGATTTGATTCTCAAAATAACTGATTCGGGCAATAACCAGAAAAACAGGTATATTGAATTTATTCCACGATTTCAGAACTTGAAATAATAGAAGCATATAGAACGCAAGGATATATTTCGGATATCTCACACAATTTTTGTATTCCATCTGATACAAAATGATAAAATAATATATCCTGAAGTGCAATTTTTGAGAACTTAATCGGGAAATCAAAGTTTTTCAACCATTTTAATAACTTATTATCAATTGGAATCTCATATCTGGTGACTCCTAATGCTAATAGGAAACTCCTTGCTTCTTTTGAACCAAAACCCTTAAAACTCTTGTCTACCCTATCGGCTAACTTTCTTTCGTCATATTTTGTTAATTCATGTTCTAACGAACGATTTATTTCTGATTCTAAATCCCAATTAGTTTCTACCAAAAAATCAAAATTTGCAGAAAAATACTTAGGAACTTTTTTTAAATATTTTGTAACTCCAAATGTTTGAAAAGTCTCTTTAAATGCATATTCAATATTGGAGACTTTGAAAAGATATTGGCAACTCAATAAAAATGGCTTTTTACTGAAAATCTGGTTAATTCTACTTTCTGGATAAGAATCTGTTTCTGAAGACATTAAACAGATTAACATCGCTCTTAATAGAGAATCCTTATCAACTACCCTATCAACATGGTTAATGTTTTTATTTATTATCTTTTCGACATCTGGATTCTTATATTTCTTAACAAAATCTCTGATCCTATTTATGTCTGAATCACCTAATTTCCATATTAATTCCATGATTTATTTATTAAAGGTTATAGTGACCAGCAGCCTCTGGCTGATAAATTATTTCATCGATACGTATTTTAGTAAGACCAGCAGGAATAAACTCATGTTAACGACTGAATTCATAGTAACTACATTTGAGGGGATAGCCTCAGGTTCTAATATTTCTGCTGATTCCAATTCCTGAAGTAGATTCCCGGCTTCTTTTTTACTAATAGAATTAAATTGTTTTGCATCTTTTATGCACTTTCTGATTCTATCATAGTCCAATCTGTTTACGATAATCTTAATCATACCATAATATTTTAAATCATCAAAACATAGTAAATAAATAAATCATAATTTCTTGTGAGTCTGCGGTTTGGTGCTGAGAGCACACATCCTGGTCTAATATCTTTTAAAGTTACAACTTTTTAACAATTCTGAAAAGTATTACTGACTATATATCAGGTACATATCTGTTAATAAGATTGACAATAATTGGATTGTATAACATGCATTGAATTTTATTTACCGTATTTATTGGTTTTTGTGGGGCGGTCATAAAAATATCATCACCACTTTAAGTATTGAATTCTGGCGTGTTGTGCAGGAACAATAATTCTGCTGAAAACATGTACACCCCCGCCAGGATGGTGTTTGTGTGAGTATGAGTGTGTGAGTGGATGAGAGTTAGATCAGTAATCTTAAATCTGATTTTTCAAATTCCAGCCTTTTACGGCGGCTGCCTGTTTTGGCGCCAGGTATATAGTCGATATTCCCTTACCGAGTACAAAAGCGACAGAGGCGGCAAATACTCCAATGAGATTAAGAAATACGACACACACGAGCAGGACCACTATTATACCTATCAGTTCTGTTGCCGTTGCTATGGAGATGGGACCTGTAGTCCCGTTTATTATCAGGGATGATCTCTGGAAGTTCAGAAGGACCGTAAGAGCCGGAAGAAGTATCATAATTTTAAGAGGCAGATATGCCAATCCTGCAAGTTCAGCAGTCAGACCGGAAATGTTTATAAACCAAAAATCAGCCAGGGGTGTGAAAGCCAGAATGGATATCAGACCCGTTACGATTAATCCGAGGTAAACAGCAAAATCCCTCAACAGCCTGTAATTCTGTTTTACCTTTCCCACCAGGGCAATATTTACCTCCTGGTATGATAATCCGAGACTTCTGAATATAAACACCAGCGAATTCACAACCGGGAGAACAGCCAGCGACTCCAATGCCATATTGCTTCTGCCTAGGAAGAATGTAACGAACGGATGCACACCAATCGATAGTATTGAGGTGAGGGCAAGGGGATAATAGAACTTTGAAACCGATCTTAAGCTGAGATTTCCATTCTCGGAATCCTCATGATGCAGCACTGTCTTCAGAGTACGGGATACCATAATCCTTGTTGCGATAGCTTCAACAAGAACTGCCAGCGACATCGCAGCCGCTCCAACATAGGCCCCTTTCACCCCTGTTTTGTAAAGAAGTAATCCAATGATAACAATAACTGTAAGCCTTACCATAGTCCCGTAAGTAACCAGTCTTGTAAGGTTATTACGGATAAGGATGCCCTGGTAGAACCTTCTGTAACCTATTGATGCAGCCCATGGGAGGAAAATAACCAGAGCAATGTGGGCAAGCCTTGCAACATCTTCTGGTACTTCCATTAGTCTGATAACAATAAAGTTGAAAACCGGCGGAATTAGGAAAATAAGCTGTATGGCCGTAATTCCGGCATTAAGGATATCTGTGAATCTTTTTAGCTTCCTGTAGGAATTGCGCCCTGTTACAAGGGCTGTGGAAGCACTCATCAGCATAATTATCGGAGCCTCGATTATCATTGCAAAAGATCCTGCGATACCAAAGGCGGCAAGGTTGAATTTTGCATCATTCAAACGGGCAATAAAGGCAATGAGTACCGGCTGCTCAATGGCCATCATCAGCCAGGTAAGTGCCAGCGGCCCCCAGAATAACAAAATTCTCCGGGATGTCAGCTTATCAGTTAGATCCACTATTTATAAAAAGTCCCAAAGATAGCTGTTTCCTGATATGACAGACACAAAAACTCAGGACAAATGCAACTCACAGAGGAATATGAAATGGTGCTACATTATGGAGCCAGTGCCGGGGCTACAGGCGTAATGATGTTTACAAGCAACTCCGTGGCAGAAGGCTCCGGGTATTGAAAAATATTACTTGGAAAAGGTAACTGAAATATTTGGGCTAAGGTATTTTTTAAGAAGGTAACGAAACTTTTCAGGATACATTGGTTTTAACAGATATTCATTGCATCCTGCGATAAAAGCTTCTGTTCTTGCCTGCTCAGAAAAATATGCAGTGATCATTATAACCGGAGTGCCTTTTCGCTCCTTCCTGAATATTCTTACACATTCAAGTCCGGTTATCAGCGGAACAAGAAAATCCATTATAACGAGATCAATATTTTTATTCTCAAGGGTCAGATAATCTACAAATTTCTTACCCGTATTAAAGATCTTGAAATCAGCTCCCGTACTTAACAGTAAAGCCTCATAGTACCGGCTCGATGACACGTCATCCTCAACGATAACAATATTTTTGCCCGTAAGTTCCAAATTGCTGATATCCACCTTTATTTATACTTTTGCAATCTTTATTCTTCTCATCAACACTGTTCCAATATCTTCTGCAGAAATCAGAGTATCTGCTTCCATTACCTTACTTCTTAATTTAGATATTAAAAGTAATGAATCTGAATAATCCTGTCAAGTCGATAAGGCCCACTCAGAGCGAATATGTGAGTGTTTTGACCGCTCCATGTCAATCAAAAATGAGAGTGTATGGATAGTTGAAATCAATTGACAACCGGAATAAGGTCATTCGTCAAAATCCGAATAATATTTACCAATAATCAGGAAAAAAATGGATTTTTTTGTTTTTTTACAGGCTATATCGTTGATTTTATGAAGAATATAGTAGTATTTCTCTTGATTTCCAAGAAAGCCCTATTTTTGACAAACAGAAGATTTAAAAAGACGAGATTTACTCTCAAAGGCATAATTATTAGCCTTTTATACCATAAATACTATAATAGGATGCTAGAAAAGGAGTCTCTTCTTTGCCAAAGTCATATTTAAAAAACAGTTCTGAACTGTTTTTTATTAATCCACCTCCCAGGGAAAAGGCAAAAGCTCCCTCAGCATAATCTTTTTTTCGTCTGAAATGATAACTTCGGTCTCCTTATTCCTGGCATCAAGAATGTTCATGAGTTCCTTTGATATCTTTAGCACAAACAAGTGCTTTCGCCTTTTCGATAAGTTTTTTATCTTCTTCTGAAATCATATGTCCGTTCTAAATCCTGTCTGGAAATAAAATTCATATTATTGGTTTTTAAAATTAATATAATTACCGTATTCCAATAAAAATTCACTTAATTTAATGCATGGACGTTAATTAGTTTAAATAGATTCATATGAATTTCAAGACTCTGCTACTATTCGCTTTCATTTTTACTGCCTTGATTGCCTGCAATAAGCAGGATAGTTCACAGGAAAAGAACTGGACTCACTTCAGGGGGTCTTATCTGGATGGTATTGCTGAAAATGAAAATATTCCGCTGAAGTGGGATGATTCTGTTATAAAATGGAAAACTGAGATACACGACAGGGGGTATTCTTCTCCGGTTGTCTATGATGACCAGATCTGGGTAACAACAGCAAAAGATGACGGCAGAGAGATCTATGCCGTTTGCATAGACTTTAAGACAGGCAAAATAATTTATGATATAAAGGTATTTACTCCTGAGGAAGTTGATGTAAAGCACTCGGTAAATACTTATGCTACACCGACTCCGTGTATTGAACACGGTTTTCTATATGTACATTACGGCAGCATCGGAACAGCTTGCATAAGTACGGAAAACGGTTCAGTTGTATGGAAACAAACCTCACTTAAATGCAAGCAGGTGCATGCTGCAGCTTCATCTCCAATAATTTATAAAAACCTGATAATCCTTCATTTCGAAAGCACTGATGACAGGTTTATTGCAGCTCTCGATAAATCCAACGGAAATCTGAAATGGCGAACTGACAGACCAGCAGAGCCCTATATTCCATTACCAAAGTTCGGAAAGCCGGCATTTATAACACCCATAATAATAAATGTAAAGGGACGTGAGATGCTTATATCCAATGGTTCAGCAATATGCCAGGCTTTCGACCCTGGTACCGGCAAGGAAATATGGAGAGTTGTGGATGGCGCAGAAACAACAATTGCCATGCCCTTCACTGAAAATGGTGTATTATTCTGGTACACGGGATTCAATGTCGGAGAGGATGGCAAAACCTATACAGATTTACTGGCAGTTAATCCGGATGGAGAAGGAGATATAACCAGGACAAATATAATCTGGAATAAAAAAGATGAAACATCAGATAACCAGATGCTTTCGCCTGTTATTAAAAACGGATTGATTTATACGGTTACCACCAGGAATATCATGATGTGCATTGATGCTGCAACAGGTCAGGAAGTCTGGTCGAGACGCGTGAACTCACATTACAATTCTTCACCTTTGTTTATTAATGGAAATATCTGGTTTTTCTCTGTAAAAGGTGAGGTGCTTGTATTAAAGGCAGGCAGGCAATATGAGGTTGTCTCAAATAATCAAATGGATTCAGGCATATGGGCGACACCTGCGGTTTTAAGAAACTCGATGATAATGAGAACAGAAAACAATTTATACAGGATTGGTTTGGAATAGGATAAGAAGCCAGTTGAAGAAAGGTTAAGGAGCAGTCCTTTAACTGTCAAACATCAGATCAAAATTATGATTCTTATATTTCTGTTGAAATTCAGATGGAGTCATCCCCTTTATCTTTTTAAACTGACGGTTGAAATTTGATAAATAGTTGAATCCTGACAGATAGCAAACCTGAGAAATGTTGTACCTGTTTTCTATTAACATCTTGCATGAGTTGCCAATTCTGACTTCATTAACAAAAGATGAAAACACTTTTGTTGTCCTTGATTTAAAGAAACGACAAAATGACGGTGGCGTTAAATTCACAAGTGAAGCTATTTCCTCAAGATGTATTTTATTGGGGAATTTCTGAATCACGTACTGAAATATTATTTCCATCCTGTATTTATCTTCTGAATTTATAAGACCCGGAGTATAATCATGCGATGATAAATATTTTACATCATTACTTGTAGACATAATATCCAAAATTGTCAATAATCGGATAAGTCTGTCCATTCCTCTCCTGGATGGCAGCTCTTCAATATGTCTGACAAGCAGATTATGTGTTTTCTTAATAAACTGTATTCCCCGCTTTGCTTTGTTGAGAAACTCGTTCATAATATGGAATTCAGGTATGCCGGATGAAGATTTTCCTATGAAATCCTCAACAAACTGAATGCAGATTGCACTCGACAAAAGTTTATTATCAGGATTTAAAAAATCTGAGCCGGATGACCAAACGTGCGGAGTATTTGAGCCAATTATTACCAGATCACCCGGATAAAAAGAGCTGATACTGTCACCGACATACCTGGTGCCGAAACCTTTCCGCACATATAGGATCTCAATTTCAGGATGGAAATGCCAGAGATCGATAAAACTTGGCCTGTTGACCTCTTCAAGATAAAAAGACTGATCTTCAAGTTTATTTATTTTTTCAAATATCGGTTTCATCTGCATCAAAATTATTGCTTTAATTCCGCAGATTATTATATGGTTAAACCGTAAAAATATGAAAAAATATCAAACCATGCACCATTTCTTATTATCAGAATCACTGGTCACTTTTTCACTTCAAAATTACCTTTAAGCCTTATATCTTCTGAAGAACTGCCAACCATAACGGAAAAAGTCCCTGGTTCTACCACCAGGTCCATTGATCTGTTATAAAAAGCTAAATCGTCATGATTTAACCTGAATTCAATAGTCTTTTGTTCGCCAGGTTCAAGCATTATTTTTTCAAATCCTTTAAGCTCTTTAACAGGGACTGTCACGGAAGCTATTAAATCTCTGATGTACAACTGAACAACTTCACTGCCTTTTCTGTCTCCTGTATTCCGGACAGTCGCTTTTACGGAAACCTCTCCATAATCACCGGTTACTCCCGGACTGATCTGTAAATTGCTATATTCAAATTTTGTGTAACTCAGTCCGAATCCGAATTCCCATAATGGTGTTGCAGGCATATCGGCGTAGGCTTTTCCCCATCCATTATTTATCCATTCTTCTTTATCGGGCATGTAATTATAATAGACAGGCAGTTGTCCGACATGACGCGGGACAGTAACAGATAGCTTCCCTGATGGATTGCAGTCTCCAAAAATAATATCGGCAACAGCCTCTCCTCCCTTTTCTCCCGGCAGCCAGGCTTCGACAATAGCCGGAATTTTTTCTGCAGCCCATCGTATGCTTAAGGGCCGTCCATTTATCAGGACAAGTATTGTTGGAGTTCCGGTTTCATACACAGCTTTGAGAAGATCTTCCTGGAGGCCAGTCAGATCGAGACTTGCCACATCATAACCCTCGCCATCAGTACCGGTTTTATTTGGAGCCTGCCATTCATTTTCACCGAGCACAACAATAGCTAAATCAGAGTTTTTAGCTATACTCCTTGCTTTGGAAATTTCATTGTAATCATTCCCGATTACATCGCATCCTTTTATATATTCTATCTTCGTTTTCTGCGAGACCTTTGCTTTTATACCATCAAGGACAGTGACAATATTCTGCAGCACAACCAGTGAGGTATAATCTCCAAGCTGGTTTTTATCATTATCGGCATTTGGTCCGATTATGGCGATCTTTTTAATATTCTTATTTAATGGCAAAATCTTGTTCTCATTTTTGAGCAGTACTATCCCTTCACGTGCAACATTAAGAGCAACTTCCTGGCTTTCATTTGTATGGGTAACTTTCACCGCATATTCAGGGTCCACATACGGATTTTCAAATAAACCAAGACGGAATTTCTGTTCAAGGATCCTTCTTACAGCCCGGTTTATCAGCTCCATTGATACTTTCCCTTCATTGACATTCTCAATCATCGGTTTCATATATCCTGCTTCATAGGAAATTCCAACATCCAGCCCTGCCTTCAGGGCAAGCTCTCCGGCTTCTTTATCATTCTGTGCAAGTTTATTATAAGAGAGTGTGCCCAGACCACCTCCTTCACTAAGTACCAATCCTTTAAAACCAAATTCATTCCTCAGGATTTTTGTTAAGAGAAAATCCGATCCATGTGCCGGGATCCTGTCAACTGCAGGATAAGTTGCCATCACACCCAGAGCGCCGTTTTTCTTAATGCCTGCTTCCCATGGCGGAAGAAAAACTTCCCGCAGCGTTCTTTCAGATATTTCCATGGCGCCACGCTCCAGCCCGCTGTTGGGTTGGCTCTGACCAGGATAGTGACACAATCCGGCAACTGTTTTGTCTTTTGCAGACACATCATCCCCCTGAACAGCTTTAACTATGGTCTCTGCCATACGTGAACAGAAATAAGGATCTTCGCTGTATCCTTCCTGATTCCTGCCAAGCCGGGGATCTCTGTTTGGCTCAATTACGAGTGTAAAAATCTGATGAATACCTGCAGCGCGAGCCTCACGGGCAGCTATTGTATAAATACTCTTAACAAGATCCATATTCCATGTGCTTCCGATTGTCAGTCCCTCAGGGAAAATCGTTCCTCCTGAACACATGAGTCCATGTGTTCCTTCCTCTGTCTGAAGCAGAGGAATTCCTAACCGGGTCTTCTCTTTTGCTATCTTCTGAAGTTCGTTGAAGTACTTTGCCTGTTGCAGAGTACCCTCCTGGAGTATTGTATTTGCCAGAGTAAAAAATCCACCTGCCGGTCCCGGAAATTCATTATACTTTCCTTCTGTGAGCTTCCTGCACGCTTCAGTTTTTGCTGGGATGCCCTCACCCAGTCCATTTTCATAAACGCATGGCATATTCATCTGGCCTATCTTTTCTTCAAGGGTCATGCGGGAAAGAAGATCTTCAACCCGTCTGCTAACCGGAGTTTTAGTGTCAAGATAAACCGGTTGCTGTGCAAATGAAGAATTAATAAGGTAGAAAATAAAAAAAGATGCAGCCAGTGATGTTTTACAATTTGTTCGTGCTTTCATATTTCTCTTTGTTTAAATTTAATCTTGCAATTAGTTACATGTATTTTAAAATGCATCACCTTTTTTAATTAGTATCCTGCTGACTCCTCCATTAATCAGGTCACTACCGTAAAAATTGGAAACAGTCAGAGCCTTGACCTCATCTTTCTCATTGTTTAAATAGAAGGGGTATTGCCCATGTGAATTTACGTGAATAATGTTCGAGGCATTGATAACATTTAAATTTCCTGATGAATTAGAAATAATCGAAGCAATACCATCTGTACTGATCCTGTTGAATTGCAGCCAGTTAATATTGCAATTGTTGCTGGTCTCCAGCAAAACGCTATTATTCTGAATCTCTTTATCAGTACTTCTTATTGTTGCATTGGATATGCTGAGTTGGTTGATTGCAGAGCCCTCCACCAGGATATGCGATATAGGGGAATTATTGGCTGTATCCAGACTGTAATAACCGTCTATTTCCAAACTGCCAATTACAGTATTTTTACCTCTTATATAGATAGTTGGTTCTCCCGCAGAAAAGTGTTTCCTTTTAATATTTTTGAGAATAAGTTGTTCTACATTGGTACTGACATTAATACAACTTTCATTGGGCATGTTTTCAGGGCCGGGAAAAATAGAAACATCAAAATCCTCGATATTTATTGTTCCTATATTACCAGGTCCTGCCCATGTAACCAGCGGAGGATCATGCTGGTAATTATCAACAACTACCGCATAGCCTTTTGTATATCCTTTGATATTTCTTATTGTAATCCTGTCCACTCTGCTTTTACCACTCAAAATTCTTATCCCGAAAAGCGAACTGTTAAAAGTAATATCGTCAATCAGTATATCTGAAATAGGTCCTGCACAAGCTTCAGAATAGAATGATTTTTCCGAACCTGTGTCTTTCTTTGGATACCAGTTAAGATAAAGGTCATCAGCATTCAATCCTATGCCATCATCATGGGAATTTATAATACAATGGCGGATAACACCGTATTGGGAATTTCCGTCAATATGTAAGCCATCATTGTTAATTAATGGATCCGGGCCCACATCGACAATAATATTCTCATATAAAACATGGGTCACATTTGCAGCAGCCAGAGCATATGTAGCAGGCTTATAAAGAATTGCATCCCTCACTATCAGATTATCCACTCCATAAAACCTAAAACAGGCTACTAATCCATTTACCCTGTTTCCCTTACTCTGTGCTCCCCGGGGTATCTCCGGATTGTAATAATTCCCATTCCATATCCCTCCGCTTATAACGATATTGGAATCTTTAACAGAATCAAAAGTCTGACTTGCATTTATAAAAATGGATTTATCGGAATGATTTCTCAGAATGGCACCGCAGCCTGCATTTGCAATTATAGTTGTATTACTGTAAATTATCAGTCCTGTAACAGAATATTTTCCATCCCAATATACTGTTACAGGGGAGTCTTTTGCTTTATCTAAAACAGCCTGAATGGAAGCTGTATTATCAGTGCCAAAAGTCACACTGTTCATTCCAATCTCAGCATCAGATAACGCTCCATGAGCTGACAGGTAATAAACATTTGGGGATAAGCCATTTTGCTGGTTCACTGCTTTATTCCGAGAATCTAGATCTCTGTCAGGTTGTGAACAAATAAGATTAAATGTCATAAAAGCAATTATACCAAGAATAATCTTCTTCATAGAGTTTCATTATTCACAAAGTACCCGACTGAAAACTACATAATTGGTCCTGAATATTAAATCCTGAACTTACAGATCTCAATTGTTATCTTTTCACTTCAAATTCTCCATTAAGGTGTATGTCAGCTGATGAACTGCCAACCATCACTTTAAATACGCCAGGCTCTACAACCCAATCGAGGTTCTTGTCAAGGAAAGCCAGTTGCTCAGATGTAAGTCTGAATTTCACCGTTTTCTTCTCCCCCGGGTCCAGACTTACTTTTTCAAAGCCGGCAAGTTCTTTTACCGGTGTCGACATCGAACTGATGACATCATCAAAATATAACTGGACAACCTCACTGCCTTCCCTCTTTCCTGTATTTTTTACATCCGCACTTACATATATCTCTCCCGAGGGGCCAGTTTCTTTTGGCGTGATCTGAAGATTACTGTACTCGAATGTTGTATAACTTAATCCAAAACCAAAAGGGTACAGAGGCAATGCGCTCATATCTGCGTATCCCTTTGCGCCCCAGCCCTCTTTAATCCAGTATTCCTTTGATGGCATTGAATTATAATAAACCGGAAGCTGTCCGGAATGGCGGGCAATTGTAATTGGCAATCTTCCTTCCGGATTGGAATCCCCGAAAATAACATCAGCAACAGCATTGCCTCCCTGCTCACCACAGTTCCATGCCTCAACTATTGCAGGGATATTTTCTGATGCCCAGCGGACTGATAATGGTCTTCCGTTTATCAGGACTACTATCGTGGGTGTTCCCGATGAATAAACAGCTTTCAGAAGATCTTCCTGAAGACCTGTTAAATCAAGACTGGCAATATCATAACCTTCACCATTGGTTCCCGGCCGGTTTGAAGTTTCGCCCAGCACCACAATAGCTAAATCAGCACTTTTTGCAACAGCTTTAGCCTTTGAAATTTCATTTAGCTTATTGCCAATTACTTCACATCCTTTTACATAAGTGACTTTTGTACCTGCAGAAACCTTACTTCTGATACCTTCCAGCACTGTCACTACATCCTGGGTGAGTACTTGTGAAGTATAATCTCCAAGCTGATTCATGGCATCATCAGCATTTGGGCCTATAACGGCTATTGACTTAATATTTTTATCAAGGGGGAGAATATTCTTTTCATTTTTCAATAAGACAATTCCTTCCCGGGCTGTCTTAAGTGCCAGTTGCAGGCTCTCTTTTGTATTGGCTTCTCTGACGGCTCTCTCTACGTCAACATAAGGATTTTCGAACAATCCAAGGAGAAACTTGATCCTTAATATACGTCTGACTGCTCTGTCGACAGTCTCAATCGAAACCTTACCTTCCTGCACATTCTCCCGCATGGCATTCATATAACCCTCTTCGTGCCATATACTCACATCGACCCCTGCTTTAAGACATAATTCACCAGCTTCTTTCATTGTCGACACTATTTGTTCGTATACAGGAATACCTAAACCTGCACCCTCACAAAACACCAGGCCATTAAAATCAAGTTCCTCACGAAGAATCCTGGTAAGCAATTTCTCAGATACATGGGCCGGGAGGCCGTCTATGGCAGGATATGTGGCCATTACTCCCAAAGCGCCTGACTTTTTAATACCGGCAACCCAGGGAGGCAGGAATACTTCTCTTAAAGTCCTCTCAGAGATCTCCATAGCACCCCGTTCAAGTCCGCTTACCGGTTGACTTTGTCCCGGGAAATGACAAAGCAAAGCTATTGCCTTCTCAAAAGATGTCAGATCATCGCCCTGCATGCCCTCTACGATAGCTTTCACTATCTGCGAACATAAATAAGGGTCTTCGCTGTAACCCTCTTCATTTCTTCCAAGTCGCGGATCCCTGTTAGGTTCTACAACCAGGGTACCCAAAAAATGTACTCCCCTTGTCCTTCCTTCTTTTCCGGCAGCCGAATAAATTTGTCTGACCAGTTCCGTATTCCATGTACTTCCTATGGCCAGGCCTTCCGGAAATACAGTAGCACCAGGCGTCAATAATCCATGGGTTCCTTCTTCCATGAACAAGAGGGGGATTTTAAGGCGGGTTTTCTCTGCAGCAATTTTCTGAAGTTCATTCAGGAACTCAGCCTGGGGCCGGGGACCCTCTTTGAACATACCGGTTGGTCCCCAGATCCCTCCAGAAGGTCCAATATTGGCCACATATTTTCCCTCTGTCATTTTCCGGGATGCATCAATCTGTTCGGGAAGCTCCCTTGCCATCATACCAGGTGAAGGCATATTAAGCTGGCCAAGTTTTTCTTCCAGTGTCATCCGGGATAGAAGGTCCTCTACTCTTCGTTCTATCGGGTACATTGGATCCCTGTAGACCGGGAGTACCTCATACCGTGCCTCTCCTCTTTTGTCTCTTACCCAGGAAGCAATCTCGTGAACGTCATCGATCCAGATGCCATTGGCCGGATCTGATGCATACTTGCATAATTCTTCAATAGTAGTTAGCAAAGATGTCTGCCTCCCTTCATTATTAATTTCATGCCCTGCAAGAATCAACCATTGTCCATTTTTCCTTGCTGTTTCGATTAAGGTTTTTATCTGATCAAATGATTTCCCGTCAAGTTCCATTCCTGTGAGCTGAGCCATATCACAATGTACCGGATCGTTTGGTCCTTCACTGAGCCAGATCCGTCCGGATTCAAACAATGATGCAACCACCGGGATATAGCTCTTCAAATTTACCCCTTTCCCGACAAAAGTCTCTCCGCATGGATATGCGAAGGAAACCGTTTGAATGCCCAGCAGGTTTTGAATCACAGCAGTTGCGGAATCAAGCTCAGTTCTCATTCTTTGAAGAGTATAAGTCTCTAACTGAGCTTCAGGTGGCCAGCCATAATTAACTGTACATGGATGAAGAAGAGAATGATTTCCGATATCATGTCCATTCCTGACAGCTGCTTTCCATCCGTCAAGCCTCTGCAACATATTATCGCGCGACACATAAAAGGTTGCTTTCACATTATACTTATCAAGCAGAGGCATGCCTTTATCAATCTGTGTCAGACGGGCATCGTCAAAAGTGAGGCTTATTGCCATTTCTTTCCCTTCAGGCCACTTGAAATCAGATTTCCCCTGGCCTTGGTTTGTGAGATAATCCTGGGATGAGGAAATTCTGAATGCCATACTGAGAGTTATTGTCACAAGAACAATAATGCTTTGCCTAGATCTCTTCATAATGTTGTAGTTTTATTTAATTCAAATTTACTGAAAGCCTCTGACAAGAACAGCAGATCAGCAAAATTGATTATTAATAGAAAAAATCAAAAAGCCCAATGATTTTGAATAAATAACGAATTTACACAGATTCGGTTTGCAGTCTAATTATTACCTGTTTCCGGTATTTAATTATTATTTACATGCTTCAATGAACTGTTTTGCAGCGGCTTCAATTTCAGCATCTGATGAATTGATGTTTATTCCCCACCCGGTACCAAGTCCACCGTCAACAACGCCAATGCTGATATTCATTGCACGACTGAGAATATCATCGGTCTTAGGATATGATCCTTTAGTATGCGGCTGCCCCACCTTCTTCAGATGATTTAAAATGTGTTCCATGTTGGAATAAACATGCCAGCCGCTTTCATCAACGGTTTTTGATCCGAGCGCTTTTGAAACTTTTAAAGCCTGTTCCCTGGTCTCAAATATTACAGTGCATACTGTTGCACAATCACCTGCAGGATCGTTCAATGTCCTGAACTTAAATCCGTCTGTTTCCGCAATTAGACTCTTGAATTTGCTCCTCTTCTTCCTCAAGGTATCTATTATTTTGTCGATCTTCTTTAACTGTGCAAGACCGACTGCGGCTGTGATCTCATTCATTCTGAAGTTCAAACCGAGTACATTTCTGGTGCCTACCTCAACTCCAAAGCGCATTGGCTTATGTCCCTGGTCGTGTACGCCAAAAGCAGTCTCATAAAGAGCCGGATCGTCAGTTATAACCAATCCTCCATCCCCACTATTAATAGTTTTAAATATATTCAGGGAAAATGCACCTATATGACCTGTGGCACCTCCTTTTTTCCCTTTATATGAAGAACCGGCAGCCTGGCAGGCATCTTCAAGGACCAATAAATTATGCTTCTTTGCAATCGCCATAATTCGGTCCATATCGCACAGGTTACCCAACATATGCACAGGCAAAATTGCCTTTGTCCGTGGAGTGATTCTATGTTCGATATCATCCGGATCAATAGTCAGACTATCATCAATTTCTGTCAGTACAGGAATAAGTCCGGCAAAAATAACCGAAGTATAACTGGCAACAAATGTATATGCCGGTACAATAATCTCATCCCCCGGTTTTAATCCCAAAGCAATAGCAGATGCCAGTAATGCGGATGTGCCTGACGAGGTTGCAAGTGCAAATTTAACTCCGCTATACTTTGCAAATTCTTTTTCCAAAG
>CAWALO010000032.1:0-32476 GCA_963782945.1 uncultured Bacteroidales bacterium | reverse complement strand
TAACAATTGTCAGATGATTAATATAAATTTGTAATTATGAAAAAGCTGGCATTTATTTTATTCCTTATCGTCATGTCACCAGATTGTATCTGCGCAGCAGCTACCTATATACAGCCAGTATCTGTACAACAAGTTCCTGATAAATCCGGCTCATGCCGGTAGTGACGGCTATACAAGCATTAACCTTACAGCGAGGGAACAATGGGTCGGATATTCAGGAGCCCCCAGAACATATTCACTGAGCTGGCAAACCAGGATCCTGACAAAAAGGCCACACGAACTTAAGCATAAATCATCCAACCGGGTCTCTTTCAAACCAAAAACTGACGGCAGGGTGGGCCTTGGAGCATATATCTTCAGTGACAGGAACGGACCTATTCAAAGAACAGGCTTCCAGGCTACCTACGCCTATCACATGTGGATACAGGACAACACCCAGTTATCCTTAGGTCTTGCCTTTACGGGTTATCACTTTATTATCAATGTTGATGAAACAAGCTTTGAGGATCCTAACGAACCCTGGCTGACGGATAACCTCCGCCGTGGAGTTTTTGTCCCGGATGCCGATTTTGGCTTATATATTCTGAATCCAAAATTCGATTTCGGGATCTCAGTGCAGCAGATGTTTGGTGCCGCTGTTAAAATAGGTGATTATGCATATAAAAATTTCAGGATGGACAGACACCTGTATACGTTTGGGTCGTATTATATTGACATTCATAACAAATCAGAACTCGAACCGTCAGTTCTTGTAAAGGTGTCAGAAGAGCTCATGCCCCAGGCGGACTTTGGTTTGACCTACATATATGACCAGAGCCTCTGGTCAGGTTTGACCTACAGAACCGGTGGAGGGTTAATCGCCAACATAAGATTTAAGTACATCCCTAAACACACAACCAAGACTGCATTATTTTTCGGCTATGCGGTCGATTTTACACTTAACCAGATCCAGAGAGTTACCTATGGAACCCATGAGCTGACTTTCGCTGTTAAATTTGGTGACAGTTCCAGAAAATACAGGTGGCTGGACAGGTACTAACACATTATCCCGCCCCTACGGGGCTTTGAAGATGTAGCATGCTTCTGGCAGGGCGATGCCCTGCCAGAATGTATTTAAGGCCTACGGCCTTTACTTAAACCATGAATCATAAGGCTTGAGTGCAGGTGTTTGCTCCACCTTATCGACTGTGAGGTAAGCTGTTTTTCGTTCCGTCAGCGGTAGCTACAATAAAACAGGGTAGCTCACCGGAAGATACGGGTAGACCTCTTCAGCCCCGTAGGGGCATCATATGATAAAACAGGGCAGCGCCCTGTTTATGGTCATCTCCCCGGAACTAAGCCCCGTAGGGCGGAATAAAATCGATTTTTGTTAATATCCATAAAACCGTTAACTTGCGGAACCTGTTATTAAATTTAAAAACCACAAAGATTATGAAATACAGGAATCTTGGCAGAACAAACTGGAATATAAGTGAAATAGGTTATGGAATGTGGGGCATGGCCGGATGGACGGGTTCGGATGATGAGGAATCATTCCGTTCTCTTCAGCTGGCAGTTGACATGGGATGCACATTTTTCGACACAGCCTGGGGCTATGGTGCCGGTAAAAGTGAAAAAATACTTGGAGAACTTGTAAGAGCCAATAAGGATAAAAAGCTCTACACAGCAACTAAAATGCCGCCAAAGAATTTCAAGTGGCCGAGCCAGCGCGAATTTACCCTTGATGATTGCTTTCCTCCCGGCCATATTCAGCGATATGTAGAAAAGAGTTTAACCAACGCCGGTCTGGATTCGTATGACCTGATGCAGTTCCATACCTGGGAAGACCACTGGCTTGAAGATGACCGTGGCATCAAAAAAATGATTGAACTTAAGGAGCAGGGACTCTTTCATTCAATAGGGATAAGTATGAACCGGTGGGAGCCGTGGAACGGAATTAAGGCTGTGAAGAGCGGATTGATCGATGTTGTACAGGTAATCTATAATATTTTCGATCAGAATCCGAAGGATGAGCTCTTCCCTGCCTGCAGGGAGATGAATGTGGGAGTCATTGCCAGAGTTCCGTTCGATGAGGGCTCTCTTACAGGAACACTGACAAGGGACAGCAGATGGCCGGAAGGCGACTGGAGAAATACCTATTATGTCCCTGAAAACCTTATCCCGGCTGTTGAACATGCAGATGCTCTTAAACCGCTCGTTCCGGCAGGAATGACGATGTCTGAAATGTCGCTGCGCTTCATCCTTGGTGAACCAACTGTAAGTACTATCATTCCCGGGATGCGAAAAACTGACCATGTCAGAACCAACTTAAAAACAAGCGATGCCGGTCTTCTTGATCCTCATCTGATGAAAGAACTGGAAAAGCACCGCTGGGACAGGCAACCGCAAAAATGGTCACAGTAATATTCAGATAACTGATGACAGAAGAGAGCCATTATCATCTTGTAAGCAAACTCAAGCCCAGGAAAATAATATTACCTGCGATTCTGGGTCTGGCAGTGGTGGTATGGCTTATTTCAAAGGAATTTAATACTGATACCCTTAGCAAACTTGTTTTCACATGGAAGTCAGCATTCTGGCTCCTTATTGCCTGGTTATGCATGATAGGGAGGGATCTTGGCTACATAATAAGGATAAGGATCCTGACAGATAAAGGGCTGACCTGGAGACAGGCCTTCAGGGTTATTATGCTGTGGGAATTTACCTCAGCAATTACTCCTTCCACAGTCGGAGGAACAGCAGTGGCGGTAGTTTTCCTTCATAAGGAAGGCATGTCAGTCGGAAAAAGCACAGCAGTAGTTCTGGCCACCTCGTTTCTGGATGAGCTGTATTTTGTAATAATGCTGCCATTAATGATCCTTCTTGTCGGGAGCGATGCCTTGTTCACCACCTCCCTTCAGGGTAGCGGGATATCATTCCTTAATGAACTGGCCCTGGTAGCAGGAATAGGCTATAGCATAATTTTGATCTGGGTCCTTCTTGTCGGATACGGGCTGTTCTTCAATCCCCAGGCAATAAGTACCATCATTAACAAACTGTTTGGACTTCCGGTCCTGAGACGATGGAAAGAATCTGCCCGTAAGGCCGGAAATGATATTATAGAAAGTTCAGTTGAATTGAAAAAGAGGTCAGTAGCTTTCTGGGTAAAAGCTTTTACTGCAACCTTACTTTCATGGACATCGAGGTACTGGGTCGTTAACGCTATCCTGCTTGCCTTTTTTTCCGTCAGTGGCCACATACTGATCTTTGCCAGACAGCTTGCTGCCTGGATAATGATGATAATTAGTCCCTCCCCCGGGGGCAGCGGATTTGCAGAACTCATACTGGGCCGCTATATTACTGACCAGATTCCCTTCGATCCTCTTATAGCTGGTGGTATAGCCCTCGCCATAGCCGTTATCTGGCGAATGATAAGCTATTATCCGTATCTTATTGTAGGAGCTTTTATTGTTCCGGGATGGATAGAGAAGAAATTTGTTAAGCCAATCGCTAAAAAGAAATAGTTTTTCAGTAATTTCGGTTGCTGGGATTAAGCCTGATCTAAATTAAATCATGAGTGAGGAGATTCTGAAGGCATTAATGGAATTATTCGCCCTCATTGTAAAACAGGACGGGGGAATGCTGCTGAGTGAACGCGGGTATGTCTCCGGCTTCCTGAAAAAGCAGCTTACAAAAGATTCAGTAAATGAGTACATTTCTCTTTTCGACATGCAGGCCGGTCCGATCCTGAACGATTCAGATGAAAAGAAAGCCTCTACCCCCTCTGTAAAAGACTCTGTTAAAATATTCAGCATTTGTAAAAAGATCAACCGCACTCTGAATCAGGAGCAAAAGGTTGTTGTGCTTATGCGGCTTTTTGAACTGGTAAACTCTAACCGCCAGTTTACCCTTCAACGAATGAACATAATAAACACAGTCGCAGAAGTCTTCAACATATCATCGACCGAATTTTCTGATATTGAACTATTTATCAGGAAAGATGAACCGGAGGAACTCAAAAACCCCGCAATCCTTGTCCTGATCCCTGGCGATGAGTCATGCAGCATTTGCAAGCGATTGCAGACCGGCTACCATGACACGAAAATAATAATCCTGAAAGTTTCCAGTGTTGACCTCTTCTTCATAAGATACATTTCGGACGACCAGCTTTACCTCAACGGACTTCCTATAACATCAGGGAGTATATACACCTTTGCCAAAGGAGGTTCCCTGAAATCACACCAGGGCCATGCAATATATTACAGTGACATCAGCTCCAGCTTTCTGTCTGATCACATAATTCATAAAATATCCTTTACAGCTGAAAATCTTTCCTTCAATTTCAGGGAAGGGGATTCGGCAATTGACAATATTAATTTTTCCGTTGAAGAGGGAAAACTGATCGGGATCCTTGGTGCCAGCGGCTCAGGAAAGACCACACTTCTCAACCTGATCAGCGGTATTCAGAAACCGACATCCGGGTCCATCAGGTTAAATGGGCTCGATCTGTTTAGGGATAACAAAAAGCTGGAAGGAGTATTTGGATTTGTACCGCAGGACGATCTGCTGATAGAGGACCTGACAGTTTTTGAAAATCTCTATTTTTCAGCCTGTCAGTGCTTCCGTCACAAAACGGACAAAGAGCTGACAGAGCTGGTAGATCAGGTTCTTTCCAATCTCGGATTATTTGAAAAAAGAGAGCTAAAGGTAGGTTCTCCATTCAACAAGATCATCAGTGGCGGACAGCGAAAAAGACTTAATATCGCACTGGAACTGATCCGTGAGCCCCTTGTTCTGTTTCTTGATGAGCCTACATCGGGGCTCTCTTCAAGGGATTCTGAAAACCTTATGGACCTCCTGCGTGATCTTACTTTAAAAGGGAAGCTGATCTTTACAGTAATACACCAGCCATCATCTGAAATATTCAAGATGTTTGATAAGGTAATTATCCTTGATCATAATGGATGTATGGCCTGGTTCGGAAATCCTGTTGATTCAGTTATCTACTTTAAAACTCTCGATGCGCAGATAAATTCAGATATCGGCGAGTGCCCGTCATGCGGGAATGTCAATCCTGAGACAATTTTCAATATCATTGAATCACAGGTTGTTGATGAGTTTGGAAAATATACTGAACAAAGGAAGGTCCAGCCAAAGGAATGGTCAGCCACCTTTAATTCAAGATTTCCCTTTGCAAGACTTCCGGATGTTATAGATCCGCCTGTGAGCAACCTTCAGATACCCGGTGGCTTCAGACAATTCCTGATATACCTGAAAAGAGACTTCAGAAGCAAAATTGCCAATCGTCAATATGTATTGCTCACTCTGCTGGAGGCTCCTATTCTTGGATTCATTCTGTCGTTCATTATAAGATATATTCCTGATCCTGAATCTGATGTGTATATTTTTTCAGAAAATGAAAATATTCCCATTTATATTTTCATGAGCCTGATTGTTGCTCTTTTCCTTGGCCTGACTATTAGCGCTGAAGAAATTTTCCGTGACAGGAAAATCCTTAAAAGGGAACATTTCCTGAACCTTAGCCGCAGCAGTTACCTGCTATCCAAAATTGTAATCCTGATAATGATTTCTGCAATACAGACTTTCCTGTTCATTATTGTTGCAAACCCTGTACTGTCAATAAAGGGGATGTTCTTTAGTTACTGGATAGCACTTTTTACAACAGCATTTTGCGCAAATATGCTGGGATTAAACATATCTGCCTCATTTAATTCAGCTATCACTATCTACATAGTAATTCCCCTGCTTATTATTCCGATGATGGTATTAAGCGGTGCCATGTTCCCGTTTGACAAACTCAACAGAAAGATTGGAAGCGTTGAAAAAGTGCCTGTCATAGCAGAACTGATCCCGACAAGGTGGACTTATGAAGCGCTCATGGTGAAACAGTTTAAGGACAACCGGTATAGCAAAGTCATATATAACAAGGAAAAGGAGAACTATTATATGCTGCAGAAAAAGATAAGTGAAGCTGAGTTTAATAAGATTCACAGGATTAAAACATTGCGTGATGCGCTGGAGACATCGGTAAGGGAGCAAAAGGCGGGTCTCATTCTGAATAAACCAGCCAGTCAGTTCAGCAAGCTTCAGCTCCTGCAAAATGAGGTTGCAAAAATGGGCAGTCTCAACAATGTTCCTGAATTTCGTTATACATCCCAATTGACCCCTGGTAAATTCAATCCTGAAATTGCCGATTCGCTCTCAGAATATTTTAACAGACTCGATAAGGAATTCGGCAGAATCTCAAATTCCGCAAGTGAAACGAGAGACAGATTTTACAATCTGAATGAGGTTAAACTGCAAAAGCTTGAAAATGACTATTATAATTACAAACTGATGGAGATAGTCACAAAGCCTTATGAAAGAAAGAAAATACTTGTCCAGAACAATTCTCTTATCCAGAATACCGATCTGGTCTATCTTGACTCACATAAAAGAGGATTCCTCGATTTCAGAACACATTTCTATGCTCCCTGCAAATATATTTTCGGAATAAAAACAGATACTTTTATATTTAATATTTCCCTTGTACTTTTAAGCACAGTATTCCTTTATATCCTGCTTTACTTTGAACTGCCCGGAAGAGTTGTAGGTTTTTTTGAGAATTTTAAAATCCGAAAATAGTTATTTAAGACTTTGGTAACCTGTTTTTTTATATTTTTGTATTAACCAAGATAAACAGCCTGAATGAAAGGTAAAGCAATCCTGATTATAATTTGTGTCGTTTTATGCATTTCCTGCAGAAACACCACAAAAAAAACGGAGGAGTTCGTATTTCCTGAAGCTGATTCAATACCGGTCTCAGAAGCAGAAAAACTGAGTCCTGAAGCAATTGCGGACATTTCCAGGAATATATCTTCCCCGGTTGAGATAGCAAATCTTCTTCAGATCGCTCAATGTACCTTTCTCACAAACTTATCTGGCATCCTCAATTGATGCCAATAAACAGAGTACGAATTTTGACAAGGCGCTGAAGCTGGGTATTCTGGGAGCTGATCTCGGATATCTTAACATGTACGAAAAGACCAGTTCGTCACTCGATGTTCTCTCTTCTATCAGAAAGCTTTCAGAAGATATTAAGGTAGGTCAGTTTTTTGATTTTGACTTAATTAAGCGCTTATCCCAGAACAGGTCAAATCTTGACTCCCTGCTTTTCATCTCAATAGATTCATATAATCAGATAGACAATTACTTCAGGGCGAATGACAGAGGACAACTTTCTGCCCTCATGATAATTGGTGTCTGGATAGAGGGCCAGTACCTGGCAACACAGGTAGCTAGCCAGTTTCCCGACAAAATGCTTAATGACAGGATAGGTGAACAGAAGATAATCCTGAATGATCTTCTTCTTCTTATAAGTCCATATTGCAATCATGATCAGGAGTTCATCGATCTATGTGCGGATCTTCAGAAAATAAAGGAAGCCTACAAGCCTGTCAGAATTACATATACACAGGGGAATCCTGTAAGTGAAGAAAAAGACGGTGGTCTGGTAATTACCCAGACTGAAACAAGCGTTGTTGAAATGTCGAAGGAACAGCTTGACGACATTATAGCCATTACGAAAAATATCAGGAACAGGCTAATTTCAAATAATTAGTATGAGAAAAAAAATATTCTTTATTCTAAGCTTTCTGGCAATCAGCATGATGTCTTTTAGTCAGACAACTGATCCACTTGTAAGTAATTGTGTTATGAATGTAGGAGCCAATGCCAGATACCTTAAAGATTTCAGGATACAGCTTGGCCAGGCTGCTACCCAGGGAGAATTGAGGTATAAAGCAAATATGTCGCTCTGGAAAAATACCAAATACCGCTTCACCCTCTGCAACTCAGAAGATTCAAAAGGACAGCTCATTCTTAATTTAAAAGACGATACAAACAAAATAGTAGCTTCATCATACGACCAGAAAACAGGTAAGAGCTATCAGTTTATAGATTTTATGTGCAATAAGAGCGGCATCTACCAGATTTTTTATGATTTCACCGGAGGACAACAGGGCTCAGGCGTTGGAGTTGTCTCGATGATCAAGTAATCATCTTATCTGAAATATGTTATCTGAATCAAAAGGATAAGAAGAAAAAGGACGGAGAGAAATATTTCAGGTATCAGCTTCTTTCTTATGAATAAAAAATAATGGGCCAGAAAATAACTGACCGGAATGGCTGTTATCCAGATCATCTCAACAGATACTGAAGGCATTATAATATAAACAGCAACTGATAACAGAAATACCCAAATCAGTAATGAAAATGTCTTTCTTGATTTAATCTTTTTGATGTTCAGGCGTGTAATGAGAAATGCCATGCTCACAATTATTATAAGTGCAGCAATGATAAGACCTGCTATTGTCAGCGCAGGGAACAAGTAACCTTCAGTTCTCAGGAAAAGATTGCCGGTAATAAGGGTAAGCAGAGCCCTGAGATCCTTGCCGGCTACATAATAAATTCCAAATGTAATGAAGTACGGTGTTAACAGTCCGAGTAATGCAATGATAATATCAGAGATGCTGACTGTCCTGATCAGTATAATGCCTATTATAACAACCAGTCCAAACCATATAAGGCTGGCATAGAAAAGGCTGCCGGTAGCGATCAGAATACCTGCATCAAAAAAATTGTTCGCTATGCCGGCTTTCCTGTATCCGTCAATAATCCTGATGATTGCAACAATAAGGAAAATGGAAGCTGGCAAAGCCGGATTCAACGACTGGTATTCAGGAAAAAATCCTCCTGCCAGAATATAAAATAATGCAGGAAGATAGGTCCTCTCATTGATAAAAAAGCTGGTTGTATTAAAATTCACAAGCAGGAAAGCAATAAGAGCAGCCATTAAAAATGAGATGACGACTCCAAAAATGTTAATCTTAGCTGTAACAGCAGCCAGCAGGCCATAAAGAGGCATAGGATCAGAATCAAACTGCGATGCAGTTAAACCTGAAGGATGGGTGAATGCACTTATCCAGACAGCAATGAATATAACTGCAAGCAGGAATATTACACCCGGGCCGTTCCCTTTAAATATTCGTAATAGCATTAATTCCGGAGATCAAATCCAATATCCTTCCTGTAGTAAATACCATCGAATTTTAATAACGATGCGTTTTTATAGGATTTATCCAGAGCTTCCTTCATTGAATTGCCATACGCAGAGACTGCCATAACCCGGCCTCCTGCTGTTATCACACCATTTTCTGCCAGTTTTGTGCCTGCATGGAAAACCATACAATCGGTGGTCAGGTCTAATCCGGCAACTGGCAATCCTTTGTTAAATTCCCCCGGGTAACCTCCTGAAACCAGCATAACAGTAGTTACAGACCTGCTGTCAATCTCAATACCTCTTTCATCAAGATCTCCGTGAGCAACTCCCTCAATCAGTTCAAATAAATCCGATTTGATCCTGGGGATCAGGACCTCAGATTCCGGATCTCCAAGCCTTGCATTATACTCAATAACAAAAGGATCTCCCTCAACATTAATAAGACCGAAGAAAATAAATCCTTTATAAACAATCCCGTCTTCAGCCAATCCTTTCATTGTAGGATCAATTATTCTTTTAACAACCTTTTCCATAAATGTCTTATCTGCAAAGGGAACGGGTGAGACTGCGCCCATTCCGCCTGTATTAAGACCTGTATCTCCCTCTCCTATTCTTTTATAATCTTTTGCTTCAGGCAGTAGTTTATATGAAGTGCCATCAGTGATAATGAATACCGACACTTCGATACCCTTCAGAAATTGCTCGATAACAACTTTCAGGCCTGCCTTTCCGAATTTCCCGTTAAGAATTGCCTCAACCTCTTTCTCAGCTTCAATCATATCATCAATTATCAAAACTCCTTTTCCGGCAGCCAGCCCGTCGGCCTTAATAACATAAGGGGGATTTAGTGTCCTGAGAAACAGCGGAACTTCCTTCAGGGAGGAAATATCAAAACTCTTATATCTGGCGGTAGGTATATTATAGCGGTAAAGAAAGTCTTTTGCGAAATCCTTGCTTCCTTCCAGACGGGCAGCAGACTTATCCGGACCAATCACGGGGATGTGCTTCAGGGAACTGTCATTCAGGAAGTAATCATGAATCCCATCAACGAGAAGTGCTTCGGGACCAACAATTACCATTTCAATGTTGTTACCCAGAACGGCATCTCTTACCTCTCCGAAGTTACCCGGATCAATCTTCAGATTAGTTCCGGAATTAATGGTCCCGGCATTTCCCGGTGCGATAAAGATCCTGCTGACTTTTTTACTCTGGGCAAGTTTCCATGCAAGGGCATGCTCCCTGCCGCCTGATCCAAGGATAAGAATATTCATTTATGGAATAATTATATTACTTCAAAAGTAACAATTCATTCAGATAATCAAAATCCGCCAGACAAAAACCCTCAGCTGATTTCAATTGTCTGGTAATATTTTGAGAAGGTCTCCATAACAGGATTGATATAGGTCTTTGATACAGGAATATCCATCACCAGAGGATTATCAAATCCAAGCTTAAGTCCATCCCTGTCTCTCCTTATAACTTTAACCTTTTCAAAATTAACCATATATGACCTGTGGCACCTGACAATCTCATTTCCTGAGAAAGTCTCTTCTATCTTTTTAAGAGTATCACGCAGCAGGTATTTCGATACTTTATCCTTGTTTAAATAGCAGATATTAACATAATTTTCAGCTGCCTCAAGGTAAAGAAGATTTTCCTTTTTCACAGAAAACTTCAGAATTCCCTTATCATCATAAAATGGGATCATATTTCTTGTAGTGGCAGGTACTGTCTGTCCATCGGCCAGTCTCTCGATCTGTTCCTTCTTATCGCGCCATGAAAAATAGAGCCATGAAACCGAATAAGGCAATAACAGAACAAGAGCCGTATTACGTAATGAAATCTTAACCAGTTCTGAAAACAGCCGTGAATCACTCAGCAGGAACTTTTCAAATGCCGCATAAGACAATGCCATGGAGAGCACCTCAGCAAATATCCATAACAGGTAATGCCATAAAATTATAGCAATTCTTTTCGATACCTGGTACATTATTACCCTGCTTATTACGACAACCAGCACACCGGTAAGAATAATCAGACTGGAGTATGTAAAAAACTGCAGCCGGGTAACATTGAACCAGGTCCCGGAACCAAAAGGCGAGTAAATATTTATAAAAATCAGGGCAAAAAGGGAAGTAAAAATTATCAGACGTACAATATTCTGCTTTTCATTCAGATAAGAAGGAACCGGTTTTTGAAAATCAACCATAGAACGTCAGGGTTTACTGAATGTAAAAGTAAATAAATTCCATCCCTAATACAAGAATTACATCCCTCATTAAGAGATTTCATCACTTCAGGCTATCCCCCGGCACATAAATTTGCCGGCCTTGAATACACTTATTTATTTTACACAAAAAAGTGCAGTAAAAAGATTATGGAATACACTGAAACATTCAACAAATTTAAATCGTTGTTCAACTCTGAAAATAATTTAATTGAAATTCCTGATTCAAAAGTAAAAATTTATAATACCGGTTTCAGATCCGACCTCCCCTCTAATGATTTCATGAATAATAACGATAAACTAATTCCGGAGAACCGATCTTTCTCCTATCCTGTTTTTGCACCGCGGAGAGCGGATAGCAATAAGGTAATTTTCCTGCTTCACGGGCTAAATGAGAGAAGCTGGCTGAAATATCTGGCCTGGGCATATAACCTGGCAGACCAGACAGACAGCTATGTAATTCTTTTCCCAATCTCCTTTCATATTAACAGATCTCCCGCCTCCTGGAAAGATCCACGGACAATGATAAGCCTATTAAAAGACCGCAATTCGTCTCTCGGGGAAATTGATATGTCAAGCTTCGCCAATATCGCTATCAGCAACCGTCTGGCAGAAGATCCTATGAGATTTTTCAAATCGGGCTACCAGACTGTGGAAGATATTGTAAAACTTGCTTCAGATATAAGCAAAGGAGAACATGCTATTATTCCCCGAACCAGTAACATAAATATATTTGCATATTCCATCGGCGCTTTCCTGGCAGAGATTATTATGATGGGAAACCCGGATAACATCTTTTCAAAGAGCAAGTTATTCATCTTTTGCGGGGGATCGGTCTTCAGTAATATGAAGGGTGCCTCCAGATTCATAATGGACAAACGTGCCTTTGACGGGGTGTACAATTACTATCTGTATGATTTTGAAAAAACCCTGACAGGAAAGAGTCCCCTGATTGACTTCCTTAGTTCAAGTCAGTTGGGAATGGCTTTCAGATCGATGATCGACCTGGGCCGGCTAAGGACATTCAGGGAGAGTATTTTTAAAAAACTGAGGGAACAGATCCACATCGTAACCTTATCAAAAGATGCTATAATCCCTTCCAGGGGGGTAGTTGCCACCCTGGGCAGGTTTGTACCTGCATGTAATCTGAAGGTATGGGATTTCCCCTTTAACTATTCGCATGAAAATCCCTTTCCGGTTCTTGATACTCCTCATTCTAAAAAGGTAGATTACTGGTTTGAACGGGTCTTCTCGGAAGCAAATTTGTTTCTGGCATAGAAAGGTCATGCCATGGCATGACCCTACAATATCATCATTATTTACATGTAGGGACACGCCATGGCGTGTCCTTTCCAGGGACGTCAAATCGATAACCTGAACTGACAGCATAAGTTATAAATTCACCGGTTATGGTGTTTGCAGATGAAGCTGGTGTATCATGCAGAACAATGATTGACCCGGGTCTTATTTTTTTCATCAGCACCTTAAGGGTTTTTTCACTTCCGAAATTATTGTCAAAATCATAAGGCATTATATCCCATAAGACAATTTTAAATTTATCCTTCAGCTTTCTGTACTGATCAATTTTCATGTGCCCATAGGGAGGCCTGAAAAACAGGGATCCGGTAAGCTCATTTGCTTTCGAAATATCTTCAACATATCTCTTCGTTGAAGTTCTCCAGCCATCTAAATGGTCAAAGCCATGATTCCCTGTAATATGCCCATTGGCAATAATCAGATCAACAAGTTCAGGGTATTTTTGAGCGGCTCTTCCATCACAGAAAAAGAGCCCTTTTACATTATGCACTGCAAGCAGATCAATCAAACCAGGAGTTGAATCCGGATCGGGTCCGTCATCAAATGTCAGGTACAAAAGTTTTTCATCTCTCTTTATCCTGAAGATTGCTTCAGGGTAAAGAAAGCCTGCGATAAAGCAAGGCCTGAAAAGCCGCATAAGAATTTATTTTACCGAATAAAGCTTTGAGTAATAATTATTTATATCAGGTTCAACAACTAGCAGTCAGAGAATTTAGCTTTAGTTTAACTGAGAGATTATAAATATCAAGCAGTGATTGCATACTTATCCCCATAGGGTAATCAAGACCGAACCTTTCCTCCGGCCTGAGGCTTATTGAATATTCAAGATATGCCTTTGCATAGTCAAGTACCTCATTAAGTAACTTCTCTCCCTCCTCTTTCTTTCCTGCCATTATAAGAACCTCAGCTAAGCCAATTGTAAAGAAGTCGTTCGGCATCTTTTGTTCAGGAACAAGCTCCAGCCCGCGATGAGCCACTTCAATTGCTTTTGCAGTATCTCCTTTAAGTATGAGGTCTTTACCAAGAGATGCAAAGATCCTTTTAAAGTTGCTGAACATTCTTCTGTTGTTTTCATCAAGGTAGACTTCCGGATCTCCTGCATTTCCCCAGGTGAACTTATTCATCAGGTTATCGTACATCACATCAGGATCGATCATTCCGAACTCTCCTTTTTCCGGCTCGTCAATTCTGACAGGAACCACCCTGTAAGCCAGACCTTCCTGGACAAAATATTTCTCAAGACCTTTGTACTGGTCAGACGGCACTGTCGTTGAAAAATAGACGGGTCTGTTCCATTTATTTGTTGCCAGAAGATCCATTATGGCAAGGTCTCCCTTGTAAGCGTCCTGTCCGGTATATTCCCAGATCATTGGAGAAAGCAGCCTGTCCTTATAATATTCCTTAACAGTTCCATTGGCAAGCACTGTTGAGGAATCAACATCAATTATAAACTTGCTGGCAGGCAGATAATTCATATAATCACCTCTGCCACTGATATCCACCATGTATTTTTTGTCATCAAAGCCTGCGAATTGCACAACCTCTTTAATATCAACAGGTTTATCCACCCTGTCATTCACCGGTAATTGTTCCCTCACCCCATCAGCATATTTTTCCTGACCAAGGGTCATCGGCATCGGATCAGAATCATAAGCTTTCTGCCTCATCATGGAGATATACCATCCTGCCTGGATATAACTAAGGTTGGCAACACGGATATCAGTTCTCACATTTTCCACATCCTGGGAATACCAGACGGGGAAAGAATCATTATCTCCATACGTAAACAAAATGCTGTTAGGAGCACATGATCTCAGATAGTTCGCTCCGATATCCCTGGCAGTATATCTTCCGGAACGGTCATGATCATCCCAGTTCTGAAATGCCATCAGAAGCGGTACTGCAACTAGCAGAGCAATAAAAGTAACAGCTGCTGATCCCTTTTCACCCATGAACTTCTGAAGCTTCTCATAAACAAGCATAAATCCCATGCCCACCCAGATAGCGAAGGCATAGAATGATCCCGCATAGGCATAATCACGTTCCCTTGGCTGATTAGGATACTGATTCAGATATAAGATTATAGCAACCCCTGTCATAATAAAAAATGCCAGGACAAGCCAGAAGCCTTTCTTTTCCCTGTTGTACTGCCAGAACATTCCTGCAATTCCGATCAGAAAAGGAAGAAAATAATATTTATTATTACCCGGATTGGACTTGATATCAGACGGAAGTTTATCAAGTTTCCCCAGGCGGGCTTCATCAATAAATTTTACACCGCTTATCCAGTTGCCCTGAATATTATTTCCATTTCCCTGCATATCATTCTGTCTGCCCGCATAATTCCACATAAAATACCTCAGATACATGAAATCCTACCTGGTAGCTGAAAAAGTATCTTAAGTTTTCCCCGAATGTCGGGCAGACGATAGTCTCTTTGGAGTCGTTACCCACCGAATATCTTTTCCCGACTACCTTACCCCAGTATTTATATGCACTCTCATGGTCAGGATCTGAGCTGTACATGCGCGGGAAAATGGTTTCAAACTGCTTGCTGTATTCATATTCAGGATGGTAATAGGGTTTATATTTGCCGCCCTCTTTGTTATAGCCTGCAATAACTTTCTTTACGCCAATAACAGGAGCGCTATAGTAGTTGCCGAAAAATTTTGGCGAACTGCCATACTGCTTCATATTTATATAATAGGAAAGTGAAAACACATCTGAAGGATTATTCTGGTTCATGGGAGGACGTGCAGATGATCTGATCATTATCATGGCATATGATGAATAGCCGATCATTACCACAAGTAAGGATGTCAGAACAAAATTAAGTATAACCCTGTTTTTCTTCAGGGAATAATGAATCCCGTAAGCCAGACCACCAAAAATTATCAGAAGATATATTAGAAGCCCGCTGTTATAAGGCATTCCCAGAACATTTACGAACAACAGTTCAAACCATCCCGCAGCCTCAGGTACTCCCGGTATCACAACAAAAACCATTATCCACAGGAGTATGACTGCAAAGAGCAGGGCTTTAATCAATCCATTTCTTGAAATTTCATATTTTTTAAAATAGAAGACAAAAACAAGAACGGGGATCACAAGCAGGTTCAGCCGGTGTATCCCAAGGCCGAGTCCCATTATATAGGCAATAAGGATTATCCATCTTCCGGCATATGGCTTATCGGCCTCCTCCTCCCATTTCAGCATGCCCCAGAACACCAGGGCTGTAACAAGTGATGATAGTGCGTATAATTCTCCTTCAACAGCTGAAAACCAGAAGGTGTCGGAAAAAGTATATGTCATCGCACCAATGATGCCGCTTCCGATAATTGCCGGAACGTGCCTTGATTCAAGTTCTCTGCCATTTACATATACTTTCCTCACAAGATGGGTTATTGTCCAGAAAAGGAACATAATGGCAAATCCGCTGCTTATCGCAGCCAATGCATTCACCATCACTGCGGCTTTTGATCCTTCGCCACCGGCAAAAAGAGTTGCTACCCTTCCTATCATCAGGAACAATGGGGCTCCGGGAGGATGACCTACCTGCAGTTTAAAGGCGGAAAGAATAAACTCACCGCAATCCCAGAAACTTACAGTTGGTTCCAGGGTTAATAAGTATATAATTGTTGAAATGACAAAAAGTAACCAGCCGGTCAGATTATTCCACCGGCGGTAATTGCCCCATATTGAGTCCATAAACAAATTATTTTTATGCTATTAGCAAACAAAGAACGGAAAAAATTGTTATATGTACCAAACTCCTGTTCTATTTAATAACATTTTAACCTCTGAAAAATAATATTACTTTTGTCAAAATTTTCCACTGAACTTGTTCATGAGATTAACTTTAATCATCTTCTTACTGCTCTTTATTACTAATAGCACATATAATATTCTCGGTCAATCCGGAATTGAGACTAAGCCTCAGTCGGGAGATCTTTCCCTGAGAATAAAAAGTATAAGCTTTATAGAGAACAATGAATTTTTCAATCCTGTTGTTGAAGGTTATACACTTCTCGGATTCTTCCTTCAGCCTGAACTGGTATACACCCCTTCAGCCAAGGTATCTCTCAGGGCAGGGGCTCATATTCTGAAATATTACGGCACTGAAGATTTCTCTGAGATCAGGCCTGTTTTCTCAACAACCCTGAATTTTTCTGAAAAAACTTCACTTACACTGGGCTCTCTTTCAGGTCCGGACAAACATCATTTACTTGATCCTCATTTTTACAGCGAACGTCTTTACAATAAGTATGTCGAAGATGGAATCCAGCTTACTCATGTCAATGAACATATTTTCACCGATACCTGGATAAGCTGGGAAAACTATATTTTTAAAGGAGATTCAACACGCGAACAATTCACTGCAGGAGAATCATTCAGGTATACCTCCGCTCCCATAGCTGATTTTATAAGAATAGAAGTTCCGGTACAGATTCAGTTTAAACACCTCGGAGGACAGATCAGTGACTACTCTCAACAATTGCAATCATTTATGAACCTGGCTGCAGGTATGAGGGTAAATTTCGACCTTGCCGGGAAAAAATTCGGACAGGCAGGGATTGAATATCTCCAGTTTATAAATCAGAGCCGGGAAGGCGATACAACTGCCGCAGTTTCCAATGGTAATGCATCATGGATAAAGTTACACTATTCCTATAAAGCTCTACGGTTTGAGACCGGATACTGGAAAGCCCATGATTTCTACGCCCCCAACGGGAATCCCATTTACGGCAGCGTATCTGACTACAAGCCCGGTGTTGTTATCCATGACCGAAGATTAATTACAAGCTCCCTGCATCTTAAATTTCTTCCGGCAAGTTCACTGGAATTTTTCTTTGGAGTCGATTTTTATTATGACATCGACCAGAAAAGACTGGATCAGACTTATGCACTTCATCTTAATTTTGACAAGCTTATTAATCTGGTCTCCTCAAAGCGCAAGCCGGAACACCTTGAATGAGACTTGCTGACTAAAGATAGTAACGCCAGGGCCTTGATCTCCAGTATTCACCCGCATAGTCGATTCCTATCCTCTCTCCTGTTCTGATTATCGGGTTAACAGCGCTTTCTTCAAACCATATTCTCTCTGATATTATCAGATCTTCACCATAATAGGTACGGTCTATACCCAATGATCTGGTTAATTTCCCGGGGCCAGGCAGGGATTCCACACCTCTTATTAGTACAGCCTGGGGATTATTTTCATTACCTGTTACGACATTCAGCATCCAGTACATTCCATAGACAAGATAAACATAGAGCCTGCCTCCCTCATGGTACATTATCTCCGTGCGTGCAGTACGGCCTTTGCTCGCATGACAGGCTTTATCCTCAGTTCCCCTGTAAGCCTCAACTTCGGTAACCATATATCTTCCGATCATATCGGCTTCTAACCTTACAGTCATAATTTTGCCTATCAGCTCAGGGGCGACATCCAGAACATCACGAATAAAAAATTCTCTAGGTAATCTCATTCCAGACATCATGCAGGCGGCATTTTTGGTACATAAACAGTATAAAAGTAAGTTAGATTAACCGAACTGAAAATAAATTCTATACAATATTCTTTTTTTTTAGGAAATATATTGTATTTTTGCAGTCCCCAAAATCAGGGTTTATTGCGTTAAATAGAAGTGTATCAATTAAAAATAAAAAGTAGTGAACACCTTAAGCTATAAAACAGTATCAGCAAATAAAGCTACTGTAAACAAGGAGTGGGTAATTATTGATGCTGAAGGATTGATCCTCGGAAGAGTTGCCTCAGTAGTGGCCTCAATGCTCAGAGGAAAGCACAAGACGAACTTTACACCTCATGTTGATTGCGGTGATAATGTAATTGTCATTAATGCTGAAAAGATTGATCTTTCCGGAGCCAAATGGTCAGATAAAATGTATGTCCGGCACTCGGGTTTTCCCGGAGGCCAGAGGTTTACAACTGCTGAAGCCATGCTGAAGAAGAAGCCAATCAGTCTTATTGAGCATGCTGTTAAAGGCATGTTGCCAAAAAACCGCCTGGGAAGTGCTCTTTACAGAAATCTTCATGTGTATGCAGGAACTACACATCCTCATGAAGCGCAGAAACCTAAAAAAATTGAACTTTAATCAGATTAAGCAACAGATATGGAACCAATCAATGCTCTTGGAAGACGGAAAGCAGCTGTAGCCCGGGTATACTTAAGCGATGGCAAGGGAAAAATTACTGTGAACGGCAGGGATTATAAAGAATATTTTGGCGCAGAAACACTTCAGTATGTTGTGACACAGCCGCTGGTTCTTTTGAATGCTGTTGACAAGTATGATATCAATGTCAATCTTGCCGGAGGCGGTGTAAAGGGTCAGGCAGAAGCTCTTCGCCTGGGTATTACCAGAGCCCTTGTAATGATTGATAGTGAAAGCAAGCCATCTCTTAAAGCGGAGGGATTTCTTACACGTGATCCCCGTGAGGTTGAAAGAAAAAAACCTGGCCAGCCAAAAGCCCGCAAGAGATTCCAGTTCAGTAAACGTTAGGAATTAATTAGTCAGTCGGAATAGATGCAAGTTTAGTATCTAAATTGTGAAGACTCCCGCTATGCGGGACTACTTTGCAATTGATTGTAAGAATGTAAACTTAAAAAAACTCAAAATGCCAAGAACAAATTTTAAAGAATTACTTGATGCCGGTGTTCACTTCGGACACCTGAAAAGAAAGTGGAACCCAGCTATGGCTCCTTATATCTTTATGGAGAGAAACGGGATTCACATTATTGACCTTGAAAAAACAGCTTCCAAGATTGAAGATGCTTCATCTGCAATGAAACACATTGCCAGATCAGGAAAGAAAGTTTTATTTGTCGCAACAAAAAAACAGGCCAAAGAGATTGTAGCTGAAAAAGTGAAAGCTGTCAACATGCCGTATGTTACAGAGCGCTGGCCGGGTGGAATGCTTACCAATTTCCCGACAATCCGTAAGGCAGTTAAGAAAATGTCATCTATCGATAAAATGGCTACTGATGGAACATTTTCAAACCTCTCAAAACGTGAGAGACTCCAGGTCACAAGGCAAAGAGCCAAACTTGAAAAAACCCTTGGCAGTATAATAGATCTTACAAGACTCCCCTCGGCACTTTTTATTGTTGATGTGAGCAAGGAACATATAGCCGTTAAAGAGGCAAAAAGACTTGGAATTCCTGTATTTGCAATGGTTGATACCAATTCTGATCCTTCAGATATTGAATTCGTTATCCCTGCAAATGATGATGCATCAAAATCAATCTCACTCATCGTCGGCATACTCTGCCAGGCTATCGAAGAGGGACTGAATGAAAGAAAACTTGAAAAGGATAAGGAACCTCAGCCAAAAGATAAGAAAGTCATCAGGAAGGAACTTGAAACAAAAGATATTCCGGCCGCAATTATTGAGGCGATAGTTGAAGAAGACGAGGAAGAGGAGATTGAGCCGGAAGAGGATGAGGATGATGACATAACTGCTGAACCCGGAGAAGAAGAGGATATAATCAAGGTTATTGAAGAGAGTGAAGAAGAAGTATAAAAACTATTATTTATTGTAATAAAATAATTACCATGGCTGTTATAAATGCTGCAGATGTTGCGAAACTGAGAAGAGTGACCCTTGCCGGAATGATGGATTGCAAAAAAGCCCTTGAAGAAGCTGATGGCAACTTTGACAAAGCAATAGAAATAATCCGTAAGAAGGGACAGGCAGTAGCAAACAAGCGTGCTGACAGAGATGCCACCGAAGGAGTTGTTCTTTCCAAAACTACTCCGGATGGTAAGCTCGGTGCAATCATTGTCCTGAACAGTGAAACTGATTTCGTTGCAAAAAATTCCGATTTCATGGCTTTTGCAACTAAAATAATTGATATAGCGCTGGCAGGAAAGCCTGCAAATCTTGAAGAACTGAAATCACTTTCACTCGATGGAGGCAAAATAGGTGACAAGATTGTTGAGTATGTTGGGATCATCGGTGAGAAGATTGATCTTTCATACTATGAAAAAATAGAAGCCGCTCATGTTCAGGCTTATATTCACCCTGGTAATAAGCTTGCCACACTGGCTGGCTTTACAAAATCAGGTGTTGATGCTCAGGTTTACAAGGATGTTGCAATGCAGATCGCTGCTATGAATCCTGTTGCCGTTGATAAGGATCAGGTTCCTGAATCAGTCATTGCTCAGGAGATTGAGATCGGCAAGGAACAGGCAAGACGCGATGGTAAACCGGAAGAGATGCTTGAAAAGATTGGCCAGGGAAAACTTTCAAAATTCTTCAAGGACAGCACACTCCTTAACCAGGATTTTGTTAAAGATAACAAAATGACTATCAGACAATACCTGCAATCATATAACAAGGAGCTGACGGTAACCGAATTTAAACGTTATTCTCTTAATCTGTAATACGTAGGTTCATATTCAATATTCTGGTGGCCCCTCTCAGGCGGGGCCACTTTTTTTTTATCTTTACAATAAAGATATTATTATATGAAGTATTCAAGGATCTTATTAAAACTAAGTGGCGAATCATTGGCAGGTAACGGCAGCCACGGAATAGACGATTCCGTTCTGACAGAATATGCAAGACAGGTTATTGACGTAGTTAATGAAGGTTGCGAAGTGGCTATTGTGATAGGCGGCGGCAATATCTTTCGTGGTCTGAGTGGTACGGAATCAGGCTTCGACAGGGTAAAAGGCGACCAGATGGGCATGCTCGCAACAGTGATCAACAGCCTGGCGCTCGAGAACGCTATTGCCAGACTTGGTGGAAAAGCAAAAGTCTTCACCTCCATCAGGATGGAACCTGTTGGGGAACTCTATAACCGTGACAAGGTGGTTGATGTAATGAAAAACAGGACGATAGCCATCCTTTCCGGAGGTACCGGGAATCCGTTCTTTACAACTGACACCGCTTCAGCCCTGAGAGCAGTAGAAACAGGCGCCGATGTTCTCTTAAAAGGGACAAGGGTCGACGGCGTTTATTCAGCCGATCCTGAAAAAGATCCTTCAGCGTTGAAATTCGATAAGATCTCCTTCGAAGAGGTCATTGGCAAAAGGCTCAAAGTGATGGACTCAACAGCCTTTACAATGTGCAGGGACAATAATATGCCTATAGTTGTATTTGACATGAACCGGGAGGGAAATCTGTTAAACCTGGTAAGAGGTGAGAGTGTAGGAACTATCGTCTCAAATTGATTTATTTTACTATTCAGCCTAATTTATTATTTTTGTTATTCCTTTTATACCATGACCTATGAACGAAGATATTGAACTGACAATTGAAGAGACAAAAGACCGGATGGAAAAAGCTCTGGTTCATCTCGAACATGAACTTGCCAGGCTTCGCGCCGGGAGATCAAATCCTGCACTTCTCGATGGTATTACGGTAGATTATTATGGTGTTATATCTCCCCTTACCCAGGTATCAAATATCAATACTCCCGATGCAAAAACAATCCTGATACAACCATGGGAAAAAAACATGCTGGGTACAATCGAAAAAGCAATCATGGCGGCAAATATAGGATTAACACCTGTCAATAATGGTGAAGTTATCCGGATCAATATCCCGCCGCTTACCGAGGAGAGGCGCCATCAGCTGGTAAAACAGGTACGCAATGAGGGAGAAACCGCAAAGATCAGCATCCGTAATGCACGCAAATGGGCAAATGATGAACTGAAACAACTCCTGAAAGACGGGCTGCCGGAAGACCTGGAAAAAGAAGCTGTTGACCAGGTACAGGAGATGACACACTCATACAACGGAAAGATCGATAAGGTAATGGCCGTAAAAGAGAAGGATGTGATGACGGTTTAACCACTCTCTTTTACACAACCTGGGTTAGCCCCCCATTTTGTTAGCCCCCCTGCCCCCCTAAAGGGGGGTTGGTGGTTATTTTCTCAATCCCGATGTACAATTCCTGCAAATCTCAATTGAGCTCCTGTCCGACAGCAATACTCTCCGGAACAACCTGAATTTTGTACCATTCCAGATCTCTCTGAATGATTCCTGGCTTAGATCACCCATAATATGTTCTGCATCCTTATCAAAACAGCATGGGAGCACTTTACCGTCCCAGGTGATCACCGGATTAAACCATAATCTTGCACATCTGTCAGGCAATGAGCTTTTTATCTTAAATTCCCCATCTCTGACAATATACCTGTCTGAATTTCCTCCCTGACGGAAGCCATGATTCAAAGCTGTCCTTACTGATAATCTGCATTGATTTAAGCTTCAGCAAAGCATTTATCCCATCTGCGAGCTTTCGCACCGAAGGTATCTGGTATTCATTGAATTTGTTTACAAGCATCTGTATCTCAATTTTCAGGGCTGATTTGTGTCTTTTCCTGACAACTGAAATATTCTTTATCCCATCCATGACTGTCTCCACATTCCCACCGATCCTGTATGCCGAATAGCTATCCTGATCAAGGCCGTCAAGTGAAATAATCAGTTTACTGAGCCCGGCCACTACAATTTTCTCACAGTTCTCTTCTGTTAAAAAATGACCATTGGTAGAAATAACACTCCTGATATTTCCGCAGTTCCTTATAAATGAGGCGAATCCCGGATGCAAAAGAGGCTCTCCCTGGAAATAGAGATTTATATTATACAGGTAGGGTCTGAGCTCTGCAATGATCCTTTTAAAAAGTTCAATATCCATTAATCCCCGTTCACGCTTCATCTGTCCTGAACCCGATGCACATTCAGGACAGTGCAGGTTACAATGGTTTGTAAGCTCAATCCCGATTGCAGCAGGCATTCCATATATAGAAACGTGCTTTGAGACCGAACTTTGAAGATATGAATATCCTGCCAGAAGTAAATTTACAGGTTTAACAAGACCTTTAATCATCCGATAAAAGAAATAAAGAAGTAAGATAAGAAAATATTTATCACGGTTGAGATAGGGTAAAAGATAATCATGGAGGTCATAATGCTGAAAAGGAAAGAATACCGTATTCAAGATTAACTGAAGTATTATTATAATTTAATAAAGTACAGCCATGAAAACTTTTAAACACATTTCGCTTATCGCAGCAGTACTTCTTGCAGCTGTTGCCGTACAGAATGCCTATGCCGGAAAATATCCCGGACGGAAGAAAGATGATCAGCAGACCATGATCACAATAAAAGGGAAAGTCGTTGATGCCGAAACAAGGAGCCCTCTTGTTTTTGCTACAGTCGCTGTTATGGAAACAAACGTAGCAATTGTGACAAACATTGACGGTGAATTCACGCTGAAAATCGGAGAAACTGTAACTTCAAAAAATCTTGAGGTAACATATCTGGGATATAAGAACAAGGTCATCCCGATCAGCGAACTGAAAGATAACGGAGGCAAGAATGTTATTGAACTCGAGTCCGCTCCGATTCCCATCAAAGAGATAGTTGTCAAGCCTCTCGATCCTACTGAAATCGTTAAGAAAGCCATTCAGAGTATCGGGAAAAACTATGAGGGCGAGGCAAACCTGATGACAGCCTTCTACAGGGAGACTATCAGAAAAAATCGCACCTATGTATCTATTGGAGAAGCTGTTGTTGAAATCTTTAAAGCTCCATACTACAATGATGCCAGGTTTGACGGCGCTAAAATTTATAAAGGACGCAAAAGCTCAGATGTACAGAAAATGGATACAGTATTATTCAAACTGCAGGGAGGCCCGGTAAGTGTTTTGCAGCTTGATATTGTTAAAAACACTGAATCTGTTCTTACCAAAGAAGCTATGGAGTACTACAACTATTCAATTTCGGGTGTAATTGAGATCGACAATAAGCCTCATTATGTAATCGATTTTCTGCAGAAACCTTCTGTTGATATACCTTTGTTCATGGGAAGCCTGTTCATAAACATGGAAACCTATGCCATTACAGAAGTTGAATTCGGTTTCAATCTTGAAGACAAAGAGGCAGCTGCTTCCATATTTATCAGGAAAAAACCTGTCGGCATGAAAGTTATCCCGGAAATTGCAACCTACAGGACCAAATACCGCGAACAGGATGGGAAATTACATTTTGTATATTCAAGGGCTGAAGTCAAATTCAAGGTAGACTGGAACAAAAGGTTATTCAATACATATTACACAACAATGTCAGAAATAGCAGTGACTGACAGAACTGACAAGGAAGTTATTAAATTTGCAGGAAAAGATAAAATAAAATACTCTGATATATTCACTGAAAAGGTTAGTGCATTTGCTGATCCTGAATTCTGGGGCGACTATAATGTAATTGAGCCTGACCAGAGCATTGAATCAGCAATCCGCAAACTGAGCAAGAAACTCAAGTTTAGCGACAGGGAAGAATAATAAGATACAGGTCAGAAAAATGATCAGGGATACTGATATAATAGGGAGGATCCGGCAAGGTGATGTTAAACAGTTTGAATCACTTTTCAGATCCTCCTATGTTTCCCTGGTCAGATACGCCAAGACTCTGTTAAAAGACCATGACACAGCAGAAGAGATAGTTCAGGATCTCTTCTGCAGGATCTGGAAAGACAGGGAAAAAATAAATATCGAAAGTTCTTTGAACGGGTATCTTTTCAGGGCAGTTCACAACAGTTGCCTGCATTATATAGAACACAGCAGGATTGTTGAAAAGCATGCAGAAGAGATGTCCTTCCGGCAGCAGGAAAGCCCTGAAAGCCCATCTGATATCCTTAATTACAAGGAGTTGCAGGCAAAAATTGCAAGCATTCTTGAAAAACTGCCTGAAAGATGCGGAAAGATCTTTTACATGAACAGATTTGAAGGGCTCAAATACAATGAGATAGCCGAAAAATTGTCAGTCTCGGTTAAAACCGTTGAAGCTAACATGGGGAAGGCGCTTAAGGAGTTCAGGAAAGAATTGACAGAAAAATAAAAGAGATGAAGAATAAAGAGAGATATAGCGACAGGGAATGGGAAGAATTGGCTTCCCTCCTTTCCGGGGAAAAGGGTGAACAGTCTGATCTCCTCGGGCAGTTCATGGCTGAAGACAGCAATGATACCGTTAAAAAATGGAAAGAGCTAAGCAATATGAATGATGAAAAGGAAATAAACGTGGACAAAGCCTGGAATAATGTTTTTTCCAGTATGAATGAGAGTGACCACCTTACTGAAAATGTTCGTGGGAAGGTAATCTTTACAAGAAGCTCATTCATGAAGATAGCAGCAATAGCTCTTGTCATTCTGAGTCTTGGTATCGCAGCCACATACCTGTTAACTCCGGAGATTTTCAGAAAGAAAATAACAATAGCCACTGGCAATGATCAGAAGAATGTAGAGGTCGCATTGCCTGATGGCAGCAGGATCTTTCTCAACCGTAATTCTGAATTCAGCTACCGTTCAAATTTCGGAAGCAGGAACAGAAACGTAACCCTTACGGGGGAAGCCTTTTTCGAAATAGCCCCTGATGCCTCCAAACCTTTTATAATTGATGCTGGAAATGCCAGTGTCAGAGTGGTAGGAACATCCTTCAATGTAATAACAAGCAACAGTAAATCAGCAGTTGAGGTTTTTGTAAAAACAGGGGAAGTAATGCTTTCCAATAATTCAGGCTCAAAATCCCTGGCTCTTGAACCCGGGTACGTCGGAACAATTGACGCTGAAATAACCGGAAAGGAGTTGAATAAAAATCCCAACTACCTCTCCTGGAAGACCGGATTGCTTGTTTATAACGGACAAAAACTGGATGTTGTATTCAGCGATCTCAAAAGAGTTTATAATATGGATATCGAAGTTGCCGATCCTGTCATTCTTGAAAACAGATGGACCTCGCCTATTGATAATCAGCCTCAGGAGACAATTATTCGCTTAATTTGTGCTAGCTTTAACCTCAGTTATACCAAAGAAGGAAGTATATATCATCTGGTAAAGAAATAGCTCAAACACGGGAAAATGTTATCGCTTAATGGCTTTATATTCAGAATATTTCAGGCCATTCCACTTTTTCTGCTTCTTCTCCTTCCACAGAAAACAGAGTGCCAGGAGGGCATTCTTGATTCTCTTTTCACATTCAGTGAAGGAACGCTGAAAACCGGTGAAGCTCTCGATCTCATTACTGTCCGGAGTGGTTATAACTTCACCTATGACAGCCGGCTTATAGATAAGGAAAAACAGTCGGAAATGAATTTCCGTAATGCCAGGCTGGGAGTTATCCTGGACAGCATCCTTCAAAATGATGAGCTCACCTTCTCAGTTATTGATAAATATATAATTATTTCACAGGCTGAGAAGTTACCCTCTGCAACCACTGATTCCCTTCTGCCGGAAGTGACAAAATACATCACAGGTGTGATTGTTGATGAAGAGAGCTTCGAACCGCTGCCATTTGCCACTTTAGGATTAAAGAACAAGGGTAAAGGAACGGTAACAAACAATAATGGTGAATTCGGACTTAAAATAACACCTGACCTTTTCAACGATACACTTTCAGTATCATATCTTGGTTATATAAGAAAAGAGATCCCTTTGAGGATGGCATTTCAGGATGAATTATCAATTTCCATGAAGAGGGAATTCATTTCAATCCCTGAAATAATTATCAGGAATCAGATCCCGCAGGAAATTATTTATAAAACTGTTTTAGCCATACGTAATAATTACTCCAGTGATCCTGTATTAATGACCGGATTTTACAGGGAAGGAGTATTGAAAAAGCGTGAACTCCAAAACTACTCTGAAGCTGTTGTACAGATCTACAAATCATCATATGGTGCATCGGTCCTTGGTGACCAGATGAAAATTTACAAGAGCAGGAAAATTGAAAATGTCAGGAGAACCGATACTCTTGCAGTAAGGCTGAAGGCGGGGTTGAGCACATGCCTTGAATTAGATGGCATAAAGCACCTTTTTGATTTTCTGAGCAGGGAAAGCATGCCTGATTACAGGTACAGACTTACCGATATTGTAACGTATGATAATGAAACAGCCTATGAGATTGAGTTTGAGCAGCGTGAGGATATTGATCAGCCGCTGTATAAAGGTGTGATTTATATTAATACTGACGATTTCGCAATTCTTCATGCTGAATTTGAACTCAACCAGGTTCTGATACACAAGATGAAGGAGTCATTTATTTACAATTCGACCAAAGGATTCAATACATGGCCGGTATCTGTAAATTATTCAGTAAGTTACCGTAAAATTAATGATATCTACTTTTTAAATCATGTAAGGGGTGATATGATCTTCAGTTCAAAGCAGAAGAAGAAACTCTTCAGTACTCAGTTCCTGGTATTCTTTGAGCTGGCAATTACAGATATTGAACAGAAAAATGTCAGACGCTTTGACAGGGAAGAGCTGGCGCCTATTCATTCGGTCTTCTCCAGAACAATTACAAACTACGATCCCGACTTCTGGGGAAACCAGGATTTTCTCCGACCTGAGGATAACCTGATGAAAGCCCTGATGAATATGAAAGTCAGGCTTCAGGAATTCTCTGAATAATCCCGGAGATCCAGGGTAAGTGCAATATAATATTTAACCACTGAGTTACACAGAGGTCTCACAGAGTTCCACGGAGTAATTATACAGTGAAACTCCGTTAAACTCAGTGTAACTCCGTGGTAAAAAAAGTTGATGATAAATATAAAAGGTAATCCCGGAGAATCTATTTCAATTCTTTTTAGTCCGGCTACTCTTTGTTTAATAAAATGTTTGGAGCAATCTGATCAGTATTTATTTATCAGATTGTACAGCTCAGTAAGATCAGGGGTAAGGATAATCTCCGTCCTTCTGTTTTTCTGACGGGCATCGGAGGTATTACGGTTATCAACCGGCAGATATTCGCTTCTTCCTGAAGCGGTCAGCCTCTCAGGCTTGATTTTTGATCCATCCAGCAGAACCCTTACCACTGTTGTCGACCTCTTTGCGCTTAAATCCCAATTGTCTTTCAGCTGACTGTTTCCGGGGTTATATGGAACATTATCTGTATGTCCCTCAATGGTGACCTGGATCCCCGGATTTTTCTCAAGCACTGTTGCAAGCTTTTTGAGAGCATTCTTTCCGTTGGCATCAATATCCCAGCTGGCCGATTTAAAGAGGAGCTTTTCATCGAGTGAGATATACACTTTCCCATCTTTCTGAGTCACAGTAAGCCCGTTGTTTTCAAAACCAAGCAGTGCTTCAGATACCTTATTCTTCAGATCCTGAACGATTTTCTTCTGGGCATCGAGTATCTTCTCCAGTTCGGCGAGCCTTGCATTTCTCTTTTCAAGTTCAAAGGTCAGTTCATCCAGTGATGTCTTTTTGGAATCAAGATTCTGACTGAGCCTGGTCAGAAGATCTTCTTTCTCCTGAAGATTTTTTTGAGCTGCATTCAGTTCTGCAAGTAATCTCTGTGTCTCCTTCACATTCCCTTTTATAAGGTCTTCCTGTGCATTCTGAAGTTCGGTATATTTGCCTGAGAGCTTATTGTAATCCTCAACGGCCTTGTCACGTTCTCCCTCCGCTTTTGAGATATTCTCCTTAACCTCAGCTATTTCTTTCTCAAGCGAAGCCATTTTGGCCTCAAGCTCCTTGTTTTTCATTTCAAGACCAATATTGTCCGTTTTGAAAGCATCCCTCTCATTCATAAATTGCTTGCTGGTATCCTGTAAGCTGGCATACTTTTTTCCTGATACACATGATACAGAAAAAATTACAATTGCAACCGATCCAAGAATGGCAAATATTGATTTACTCATGATCTGAATTTAATTTAGGATATAACATTCAATTTTTCAAAATATTACTTTCAAAACCGACAATTTACAAACAAAAATAAGAAAATTGCGTATAAGCTATCCCAAACGCAGGGGAATAATAATTGTTATATTTGCTGATTGTTTATTTGCCCAATCTGGAATGGAGAAAGTAGAAAATCTACTCTTTACAATATCATCGCCTGAAGATTTGAGGAAGCTTGAACCCTCTGAACTTATTCAGGTAATTGCAGAACTTCGTCAGTTCATCATTGATGAGGTTTGTAACAATCCCGGTCATTTCGGAGCCAGCCTTGGCGTTGTTGAACTGACTGTTGCACTTCATTATGTATTCAATACGCCATATGACAAGATAATCTGGGATGTCGGACACCAGGCTTACGGTCATAAGATACTTACAGGAAGACGGGAAGTTTTTTCAACAAACAGGAGATACAAAGGGATAAGCGGATTCCCAAAAATGGCTGAGAGTGAGTTTGACGCCTTTGGTACAGGACACTCCTCCACTTCCATCTCAGCAGCCCTGGGGATCGCTCTGGCTGCACAGCTCAAGGGCGAAAAGAGGCATGTGGTGGCGGTTATCGGCGACGGTGCCATGACAGCAGGCCAGGCTTTCGAAGGGCTTAATAATGCAGGTATAGGGAAGTCAGATATCATTGTGATCCTCAATGATAATAATATAGCCATTGATCCCAACGTAGGAGCCCTTAAGGAATACCTGCTTGATATAGCGACAAGCAAAACATATAACAGGTTCAAGGACAGGATCTGGAAAATACTTGGAATATTCGGCAAACACAGCCCCGATGCACGAACCCTTGCAGGCCAGATAGAAGCCGGTTTAAAAAGCACTATCCTCGACAGAAGCAACTTGTTTGAAGGCTTGAACTTCAGATATTTCGGACCTATCGACGGACACGATATCCTTCACCTTATCAAGGTGCTTGAGGATCTTAAACGAATACCCGGACCAAAGCTCCTGCATTGCCTCACAGTTAAAGGCAAAGGGTTTAAACAGGCTGAAGAGAATCAGACTACTTTTCATGCTCCCGGCAAGTTTGATAAGAAGACAGGTAAGATCATTGAAAATATCAAGGATGACAGAATACAGACATGGCAGGAAGTATTCGGAACTACAATTCTTGAACTTGCAAGGATGAATGATAAGATAACTGCCATCACTCCTGCAATGCCTACCGGGAGTTACCTTTCAATTATGATGAATGAGTTGCCTTCAAGGACATATGACGTTGGAATTGCCGAACAGCATGCGGTGACCTTTTCGGCCGGCCTCGCAACACAGGGAATAATACCCTTCTGCTGCATCTATTCTTCATTCCTCCAGAGAGCTTATGACCAGATAATACACGATGTTGCATTGCAGAATCTTCATGTGGTGCTCTGTGTCGACCGTGGTGGCCTTGTCGGCTCAGATGGTGCGACACACCATGGATTTTTTGACATTGCCTTCATGCGCAGCATTCCCAATATTGTTGTTTCAGCCCCCATGGACGAAATTGAATTAAGGAATCTTCTCTATACAGCACAACTTGAAAAAAATAATTTTCCATTCTCAATCCGCTATCCGCGGGGCTCAGGTTTCTATAATGACTGGCAAAAGCCTTTCACTGAGATAGAGATAGGCAAAGGCCGGATAATAAGTGAAGGAACTGACCTGGCCATTCTGACAATCGGACAGCCTGGAAATACCGCTGCATCCGTTATCAGAAAACTAACTTCAGAGAAGATCTCAATTGCCCATTATGATATGAGGTTTGTTGCTCCTCTTGACAAGGAAATTCTCCATAAGGTTTTCACAAATTTCAGCCATATAATTACTATTGAGGACGGTGTCCTCAGCGGTGGATTCGGTAGCGCAGTTGTTGAATTCATGAGCGATAACGGTTACAGTTCTGATGTGAGACGCCTCGGTATAGCCGATTATTTTGTAGAACATGGTACTCAGGATGAGCTTTACCGTGAGTGTGGGTTTGATGCTGAGGGCATTGAGATCGCTATCCGGGAGATGGTTGTGAAGATTGAAGGGGAACGTTGAGCGGAGAGCAAGAGAGCATAGAGAGGTGAGATGTGAGATGTGAGATATGAGAGGTTAGGGACCGGGATACTCCGTGAAACTCCGTGAAAACTCCGTGTAACTCCGTGGTTAAGAAGAATTTAATACTAAACATATGAAACCTGTAATTTATCTTTCTTTTTTGTTTCTGATTTTTGCCTCATGTAATTCTTTATCGAATAAAGGGGAGGATGGATGGGTCAGCCTGTTCAATGGCAAGGATCTTGAAGGCTGGGACATAAAGATCTCAGGTTATGAGCTTAACAACAACTATAAGAACACATTCAGGGTTGAGAACGGGCTGCTGAGAGTCTGTTATGATGAGTACGACAAGTTCGACGGCGAATTCGGACATATATACTATAAAACCCCCTTTTCATATTACAGGCTGAGGGTTGAATACCGTTTCATAGGTGAGCAGACTCCCGGAGGTCCATCATGGGGCTTCAGGAACAGCGGGGTGATGCTGCACTCACAATCAGCTGCTTCCATGGGGCTTAACCAGGATTTTCCTGTTTCAATTGAGGGGCAGTTTCTCGGCGGAGACGGGATATCTGAAAGACATACTTCAAATGTCTGTACCCCCGGAACAAATATTGAGATGAACGGGCAGCTGATCACGCAACATTGCATAGAATCAACCTCAAAGACATATAACGGAGATGTGTGGGTGAATGCTGAATTCGTTGTACTGGGAGACAGTGTCATTCATCACATCCTTGAAGGAGATACGGTGCTTACCTATATGCATCCCCAGGTAGGCGGCAATGCCATACCCGAAGGATTTCCGCTGCCGGAAGGCACTCTGCTTAAGCAGGGATATATCTGTCTGCAGGCAGAAAGTCATCCTGTGGAGTTCAGGAAAGTTGAAATTATGGAGCTGAAAGAAAGAAGAGAAAATAAGAGGTGTCAGGCGTCAGGCATCAGGCATCAGGAAGAAGTCTGGACGTTTTTCTTAAATTCCCCCTATAGGGGGCTATGATGATGTTTTGATTTTTTTTTGTATTTTCGCAGACCGCAAGACTGCAAGACAGTTATCCGCCCGGATGGCGGAATTGGTAGACGCGCTGGTCTCAAACACCAGTGGCAGCAATGCTGTGCCGGTTCGATCCCGGCTCCGGGTA
>CAWALO010000031.1:0-183519 GCA_963782945.1 uncultured Bacteroidales bacterium | reverse complement strand
AGATACGACATAACCGTTGAAGCCCCATTCGTTGCGAAGAATATCCGTGAGCAGCCATTTGTTGGCAGTGCAGGGAACTCCGTTAATTGCATTGTAGGCTGACATTATAGCCTGCGCGCCCCCTTCGGTGATCAACGCCTTAAAAGCAGGCAAATAATATGAGCGTAAAGCACGTTCCGACATAACGGCCTTACATTCAAACCTGTTATGCTCTTCATTGTTCCCGGCAAAATGTTTGGGTGTAGAGACAACTTTCAAATAACGGGGATCATCACCCTGCAGCCCCTTCACAAAGGATACACCTATCCGTGATGTCAAAAAAGGATCTTCGCCATAAGTTTCCGGAGTACGTCCCCATCTGGGATCGCGCGCCATATTCACGGTTGGGGACCAGAAAGCAAGCAGGTCGCTATATTTTTCAGTCTGATTTTTCCCCTGATCCAATTCATTCCACTTCGCCCTGGCTTCGTCAGATATTGCTGAAGAGACCTGATAGATCAGATCGGGGTTCCAGGTTGCTGCCAATCCTATTGCCTGGGGGAAAACAGTAAATTTTCCGGGGCGGACGACTCCGTGCAAAGCTTCATTGCCATGATCATACTTGGCGATACCGAGTCTTGAAACAGGAGGAGCGACTTCAGTCAATAACTTGATTTTTTCATCAACACTCATCAGTGACAGCAGATTGCTGACACGCTTGTCAATTTCTGCTTCAGGGTTTTCATAGGTGTCGATCACTCCATTTTTATTGAAATCGATCCATGGCTTTTGCTGGGCATGTGTATCGAATGCAGTATAGAGTAGGAGTAAGGTAATTAGCAGATAACTTTTCATGGTATATTATTCTATATTGATGATTTAGCTTGATATTTACTGCGCCGGAATTTATTCATATCATAGTTTTACTCCATAACGACGACGGTTTGGTTCATTTCAGGGGAAGTAGCTGGCCAGTTGAGTTTAATTCCGGTTGAGGTTTCAGCAATAACCTGGTATTCGAAATCTTCTGTGGCTGACGGAAGAACGGCTTTGAACACTGCACGTGTTATATGAACGGCTGGAAGATCCTGCCACTTGCCATCCAGCGGGCGGAATTTGATGGTAACAGATTTCACTGGCTGTTTATCAAGTGCTATGATCTTGATTGTCAGTTCCTCACCTTTAGCAGCCACACTTCGGACGGGTGTCACGATGATGCGTGGGTCACCAAGGTATTCTTTGGCAAAGGGCTTGCCAACAGCACTGGCTACTGCAGGACCCCAATCGGGATGGACTTCCATGTTCACCACCATCCCTAATCCTCCGGGTGTATTCACAGTGGCCAATAGACACGTATAGGCTTCAATCCAGTTCTTCAGTGCATAATCGGGATTCTTTGCACCCATTGAGCACCGTGTCTGAGCCAGGGCCCTGTGGTATTTGAACATATTGAGCCAGTAATCGAAACGGCTAAGATTGCCGGCGCCATGCACCTGCTGACGCATATTCTCGAATTCGTTTACAAACGCAAACTGCGGAGCAAGCGAGTCCCATGGAGTTTTGTCAGGGGAAAGACTTCCGGTCGGGCAACCGTCCTGAACAGCTTTCTGCAGCTTACCGCCGTCAATCGCTGTAAAAATAGCACCCGCTTCCTTCAATCCAAAGTTTGCTTGTGTCCAGTCTGCGTAGAAATCGTCTACTGGTAAGGATCGTGACTTCTTTGTTCCTGATTGAGCATTCCAGTTTTGATCCCATGCAGCCTGGGCAAGGGCGGAGACATTTGGTCCGATTATGTCAGTACGCCAATGGAGTCCCATGAGACCGGTACATCCGTATTCACGGGCATCGGATGCGTCACGGAGCATCCGGCCTGCGTGGAGTTGGATGGTGCCCAATCCGTAGTACCAATCGCTTTCCAGCCATGGGATCGCCCACTTCTCCCGTCCGTTAATCCTGGCAAATGCCGAATCTATTTCAGTTAATCCGGTGCTGCGGCTGATGGCACTCATTGGGATGTTCCCGGGCAGATCGTTGTTCAGTGCTGAGCGGTTGTGCTGAGGGCCCAGCACCCATCCTGCAGTGGCGATTTGGAATGGCGCGTTCACATTTTTGGCTGCCTCGATAGCGAGCCTGATATCCGCTATAGTACTTTCATATTGCTCAGGTTTGTTTCCGGTCCATGTCCAGGGTTCAGGCGTCCAGAGCCAGTAATAATCAAGTGGATGACTAGCCATGATACGGAGGAAAGTACCTTCATATATGACGCGCACATCCTTGGTTCGTTGTGAGACTCTCTGGGGAATGGTCAGGGGAGTTTCAGTGCCGAGGCAGGTCTTCACACCCAGTTTTCTGGCGAATGTAAACGCATCATGAAACTGATCTGCCATGTGGTTGAACACATCATTACAATCTTCGGGGCTTGATGGAAGAGGCGTATAACCCCGAAATACATCCGGTGCCCATGCCTCATCCTCAAACAACATTGATCCACCAAAGGCAAAGTCGCTTGTCCGGGTTGGAATGTATTTCTCCGCTTTTGGTGTATGCAGAGTGTTGAAATAGCGAGAAGGATAACTGTTATGAACCTTTCCGGTTCCATCGAAATCGCCTGGTAGTCCATGCCACACTGTTGGCTCAGCAAGCGGAAGTCCTTCCGGATAGCTGTGAATCCCGATGAAATTCATTCGCAACTTCGCCAGCTGGGTGAGTACTGCTTTATAATCGTCGGTGCTCCATGCATCGATTCCTTGCGGATGCCAACCCCAGGGGTTCACTCCTCGCAGGTTGAAGATCGGTTTGTGGGTTTCGTCTAGTTGAGGAATGGAGAAAGGGATTTTTCCATCGGGAACGACATCACCATGGAGATAGAATCGTACCCCAAGCTTTTCTGCGAAAGCATATGCCCCGTAAAGCACTGCTATTTCGGAGCCGCCGGAGATTGTCAGGTTGTTTCCGGAGGATCTTAGCCGGTATTCCTGGGCTGCAAGTGAGGGATCAACGGTAAGGGTGAAGCCTGCATCCGATAGATTGGACTGATCCGCCCGATCAGTAACGATTTTTATCAATCGCCCTGTTCTAAGATAAACGTAACGGCGCACCTCCTTTGCTGCAAGTTTTACATTCGGCGGGGCATCCGGCGAGCAAATAATAACAGGTTCATCCAGGGTGCTGCAGGCAGCATTGAACAACAGGATAATAATGACAGCGTATTTAATCATAGTCTGAGTCTTTTCATAAAAGTGTTTCCTCTTTCCCTCTTAAATGTTAAGATAGATCATTATTTTAGAAATATTTGCTGATCAATGCGAATACGCGCTGAGCGAGGAGATCACGATCTCGTTCGACAGCTTCATACTTTCCCTTATCAAGAGCAATTGCCGGAGCAACATAAGAACATACAATCAAACCCTCTGGACCATCCATAACTTTGCTCAGCTCACGGTAATAATCCTCTATCCGATGGTCAGCAGGTGTGAAGTCGCATGCCATATAGGCTATGCCTTTATCACGCAATGCCCTGCGGATTTTTGCTGCGGCTTCCAAATCATCGAGGTTGAAGTTATTGATAGCAGTAACTCCTTTGGTGTTGCAGTAGTTTTCCATGTTCTGCGTAGAATTGCCACAATAGTGAATACAGCCGCCACCGAATGCTGCCAGAACTTTTTCGTTGTAAGGCCTGACAAACTCGTTGTATAGATCAGCACTAATGATCACAGAATCATCGTCCGACATCCATACACCTCCATATCCGGCAGGCAGTTTTACACTCAGTGGATATGAATCTCCGGTCAGGGACTGACTGGTGCGTTCCTTTTGAAACCTGACCCATGCTATCAATGCATCTGTGACCAGACTCATCAATTTATGGATGCGGTCCGGATCCTCATACATCCAGTAACACATTTTGTCATAACCCGCAATCTGGAATGCTGTGGAAAGGGGGCCCTGGCAATCGGTGAACACCACTGGCAGATCAGTATGTGCCATGAAATAATCTATCATTTTCATAACGACAGGCATCGCACCTGACTCTCCCGGCACCGGCATTGTCAGCAAATCTATCTCCTCCGGATGCTGCATATGGGGAATATCCACGGCCGGATCAGCTTTAGGATTGCATATTATCTTCACACCGAATGCCGAAGCCAATACGCCGGTACCATACCAGGGATGAAGGAATGGGATATAGGCATCTGTAAGTATATTATTGAAATGCCTTTCGATCTTGTCCATCTGATATCTGAAAACCGACGATGGTTCAGTATAGTGATCGGAGGGGATTTCATCGGAAAGGTCGCCAAAAGTCCAATAGTTAGTATCTACAATAACCACCGGTGCTTTTTCATTCCTAAACTGGAATGAAGATGCCAGTTCTGCTTCTGCACGAATAATCCTTGTCTGCCATTTTTGCTGTATGTGTTCCATATTTTTGATCCTGTTAATTCACTGTAAATTTCTTTTTCTTCCAAACCTCATTCATCTGTTCAAGGGATATCCCTTTGGTTTCGGGTAAGAAGATCAGACAGAAAAAGAAACCGGCAACATTAAACAGACCGAAAAAGACAAAATTGAATACAGGCCCTATGCTTAACATATATGGTGAAACCAGCACAACCAAAAAAGTTGAGAGCCATAAAACTGCTGAAGTCAGTCCGATTGCCCTTCCCCGGATCTCATTCGGATACATTTCAGCGATCAATACCCAAACTACCGGTCCAAGGGTAAAAGCAAATGCTGCGATATACAACATGACCATCACCAATACATAAAGCCCTGATACAGATTCAGAATTAAACGCCCAAGCTAACAGGAACAGGGTTAAAGCCATCAGTCCGGTGCCGGCAAGCATCAGCAGTTTCCTGCCTATCCTGTCGATAAGTGCTATTGCAATGAATGTCGAGAAGAAGAATACCATCTGGACCAAAACAGCATTGAGCAGACCATCTTTCAATTGAATTCCGGCCATAATAAAGATTTTCTGCATATAAGGGGTAACATTATTTATGCCACAGAACTGCTGTAAAAAGGCAACACCAAAACCAATAAGCACGATAGGGAGAAAGGTCTTTCCAAAGAGCACGCTCAGGGCCACTCGTGAGCGGGACTGATCAGCAGAAACAGAGTTCCTGATTTCATCGATCTCTGCCCGTGAATATGCTTCATTCCCCCTGTTTATTTTGAGAAAGATCCTGTCAGCCTCCCGATCATTATGCGATTGAAGGATAAGCCACCTTGGACTCTCAGGAATAAAGAACAATAAAATCAAAAATATAACTGAAGGCACAAGCGCTGATAATAACATGTATCTCCAGTTTTGACTATTCAGGTCATTATCACCAAAATAGAAGTTGCAGACACTCGAAATCAAAATGCCCAGAATGATGCTCAGCTGGTTGAAAGAAACCAGTTTGCCACGAATTTTAGCGGGTGCTACTTCTGCAATATACATTGGAGATAAAACTGAAGCTGCACCAACACACACACCCTGAGCGAAGCGCCATACAGCCAGAAAAGTTGCCCCTCCCGCAAATGCTACCCCTAAAGCAGTAACAGAAAGCATAAGGGCACAAACGATCATTGTCTTTTTCCGGCCATATTTGTCCGCCACACGGCCTGTAACCAGAGCTCCTGTCATAGCGCCAAGCTCAAAAACAGCAACTACCAGTCCCAGACTGAAGCCTGACAAGGAAAACTGGTGTTCAATATAAGGCACAACTCCTGTAATAATTCCCAAATCGAAGCCAAACATCAATCCGCCCAATGTTGCAACAAAACAGATTGAATAAACATAGGCGATATTGTATTTGGCTGATTGGTCCTTAGTTTTGATTTCCATCTTATAGGGTTTTTATTTCTGAAACATATTTATCAATTATCTCTCAATTTCTTCTTTTGCTATCCGGCACCAGTCAATAACATTTTGAGGATTGTGTCCCAATGTATTATTGTCTTTCATCAATAACTCGATAACACACTTATTTGCTTTCGCTGCATCCAGCGCAGTCCTCAATTCAGCCCTTACTGATTCTGCATCCATATCAGTCATTGCCAGTTTTGCAGGATTCAACTTACGGGACCAGATGTAGTCTGAGCCTAGTTGTTCAGCCATCTTTGCTTCATCAGCCCATGGAGAAACAGACACCCTTCTAAGATTTGGAATATTTTTTATATAATCCCAGCGCGAATCCAGACCTTCGCAACAGCCGTAACAATTGAGTCCGAACCTCTCAAGAATCGGCATCTGATAGGGCAATACAAATTCGGCAAATAGCTCCGGATCAACACTTACTGTTTCCTGGCTTTCACAAAATCCCCACATATCCTTTAACCTGGTCCTGCCGGTAAAATCTTTTTGTGGAAGTTGGGTTGTATATCCAAATCCACCTGAACCAACGTACATGTCGGTATTATCCGGCAACAGGTAGTTGTCTTCCAGAAAATCCAGCTTTGCCAGATGCCCGTCTCTCAAAATCTCCATTAACCGGTGAAGTTCATCCGGAAACAGATAAAAGTCAAGCATGTAGGTTTCCAAACCACGCAGATTGATCAATGGCCAGGTTAAGCCAAGTGTCCACCACCACATTCCTTTCACCCGGACAGTAAGCAAATCGCCAAAAATACTTTCGGCAAGTTGTTTAACATCTTCAGTAGTTTTATAATCGACTGTAATTTCAGGAAATTTCATTTTCGGCAGGTCTGCAGCATAATCCTTCAATGGCGCCTCCCAGGTATATGCACCATGGTTTTCTCCACCTACCTGAGTATGGTGCATCCCCCAGTCTGTTTCAGCATAAGTATAAGGAACATTGAAATAAGATTCAGTAACCCGGTCGTCACCCATTTTTGTCGCCCAGAAGATCTCCTTGCGCAGCGTCATTTCCCAATTTCGTGCAAGTTCATTCTGACACAACAGGATTTTCTCCGGGATTATTTCATTCCATCCATTCTCAGGATCACAAAAGACAAGTGGTCTGACACTTTGCAAATCGTTATGCCTGGTCCATAAAACCCTCTTTTCAGTTTCAACTGGACGGGCAGCTAATTCACTTACTTCTCCTGCAAGTCTTCTTAATACCTGCTTTTCTTCTCCGGAAAAGGCCAGGTTTTTTACTGCATTTGTCGAGGTGCTCTGTCCTAAAACTGTCTGTTCCATATCTTGATTTTACTTTTCACCTGCATTTTGATGTCACTGATTTTTAATTAGATATTCTGCAGTCTGACCAGCTTTTACTTCAATTTTCTTCCAGTCAAGATAAGCGTATCTTCCGAGAGGCATTTTTGACTGATCTCCGTTCTCTGACAGAACAGAAACCTTCGCATCGTAGGGCGTCGGATTCGATACCCGGATGGTTACACTCTTTTTATCGCGTTTGGTTATTGAAGCCTCAATATGGTCGAGTACAAGAATGTCGCCAACGTCGTTGCGAATATATATACCGGGATTTTGAAGTGCAGTAAGCAATTCCAGTGTTTCCCATGATCTTACTGAAGAACCTGGCCAGGTATTCCCTATTTCACCCTTACCCTCCCAATCACTGAGATTTACCCTCTCGGAAGTTGCCCCTTCAGAACCTTTCCGTATCGTAGGATTGTAAGGTGTATTCACATACTGTATTGTATTATGAGCCAGATCCTTATAAAATTCAGCAAATCGCTCATCATTTGTTGCACGATAAAGTTTCAAAAGAAAATCACCTGAAAGAATATACAACCCCGGAGCGCTGTGATTATTCTGTGAACTTGCGAAGATTGAACCGGTAGCATGGCAATTACTACGAGCCATATCACAATCCCGGGGGAACTTATAATCATAGGAAACAGTCCAGGTTGCTAACATATAAACAGCATTTCTGGCTATCTCCAGCCATTCTTTCTCACCAGTCATCTCATATAAGCCCATTGCAGATTCTGCCATATCCCAGGGAGCCTCACTATCCGGACTTTGAATAATCTCAGCAGCTCCGCCGCCGGCATAACCCTTTTTAAAATCTCTTTCATAATAATACCTGCATGCCTTTTTAGCAACATCAAGATAGCGGGGATCCTTAAAATATTGTGAGGCTAATGCAAGGGCTCCAACACTTGCCACTCCTGCTGTTGAACCATTTACTTCCATATCTCCTGTTTCAACATTGATTGTTTGTCCGAACTGGCCGTATCTGTCCCAGACATTTACCAACGCATCGGCTGCTTTTCGCATAGAGGAATCCCAGGATGATTTTATTAAATGCCCATAACCCTGCTTTTGTAATATTTCGGCTTGCTGTATTCCGGTATAGAGAATATCTGCAGTACGACGTGTCATGGCAATGAAGGGACGATCAGCATTTTGTTTAAAGTTGTCTCCAAAAATCCGTCCCTTCATAAAAATTCCATAGAACAAGCCGGTGGGAGCTTGCAAAGACACTATCTGATCAAAGGTTTTTGCAGCTTTGCGAACACGCTCAGGAGTCGGCATTATTACCATCGGTAATGTAAAGAAGGGCGAACCACCCCATCCCAACTGCAAATGATTGAAACATACTTCTGACTTTGGGTCTTCACAGGTATATCCATACTTATCATCTTCATACCATTTACCTCCATCATGCAAATTCAAAATCATATCTGCAACTTTACTGTAAGGGGTAACATTACGATACTCATTCTTTCCGCTCAACGATTTGCGGACATCGAATACTTTTTCAAAAAACTCCGGGATATCTTTTACAGCACTATTGTAAACCCGGAACTTCAGGCTTACTTCATCACCTGTATTCCAATCTGCAGCTGTATCACCACTGTCTTCCCTGCCGCACATAGCATATCTTTGTTCTCTCACCCCGGGGGCGGAAATCACAAATGCTGCCTGTTTGTCAGTCATATTTTCCTCAACAAACATTCCCGAATTCCCGAAACGGGTAGCTTGCTCTGAAATCAGAATGAATGCCCGCTGATTATCAGGATTATAGAATGCCATCATCGGAGTTGCACAGTTGCCTGTAAGCATTTCAACTTTTCCAGGACTTCCATCTTTGTTTAAGTGAAGAATATTTGTTGTAGTAACCGGCATATCTAATCCCCGGTCTGACGGATTGTAAATATAAGGAGGGTAGCCAACAGGTTCTATTTTAAACCTGTTGCCACCATACAGGACTGCAGGAGCGAACACATAATTCTGCAGCGACCAGTCATCAAAGTCGAAGGCAACAGCTACCCCGGCGCTTTTTTCGCTTCCCTGGGTGATTTTAAATGTGACAGAAAATTCAATAACATCTTGTTCTTTTTGATCATTAACTATAGCAATGCTGCTTTGCCAATGCGATGAGTGAATCTTTAAAGTGTCGCCGGTAAAGGTGTTTTTCCGGACTAACTTATTGCCATCATATTGGCACATGATAAGTCGCATATTCCCTTTGATCTGTTTTAAAAATGCATTGGCAGATTGTGCTGACTGGTTTATTTTTCTTTCACTGGCATTCACCAGCCAGCTTCTGTCCTGGGCCGGTGAGCTACGACCAACAAAGAATATAGCCAGAATTAAAAGGAATTTTTTCATTATGAAGTATTTTATCAGTTAATTATCCCAGGGTGATTATCAATCAACCATTCCAGACCATGATCATATAATGTTGCCGTGAGAGGAATTCCATTTTCATCCCAGCCAATCATTTCGTAAAATGTTCTAATTGATTTTCGGAAATTCCCTTTATCAATTACATCTCCTTTTCGTGGACCTTCAGAAATCGATTCAGTATAGAATCTTTCAGGCAGGTCATCTTCATCAGAGGTAATGCCTTCCCTTTGGTTATACCATCTCATCAGATGCAGACGGCGTTCACCAATTCTCATTATTTCGTGATCGCTGGTTTCCCAGCCGGTAACTGCATGGAGCATTTGAGCCATCTGGGGCAATGATAATAACCTTGTTGGCGCAATGGCAAAAATGCACATATCCAAAGCGTCTGCTGCTGACCAGATGGTAATCAGCTGCTTGAATATCTTCACTTTTTCCGGACCAATATAATTCATTGGTATTCTCCCGAGGATACCAAGGGTTCTGCAAAAAGTTAAAGTATGATCCCAGCCTACGTTTGTATCAAAGTCCCAGTCATGCTCGCATATATCATAGCGAGGTCCGGTGGGAGCGACCGCATAGCCCAAAGCCAGATTTGTCTGACTCCTTGGTTCAAATGGAACCATCTCCAAACCTTTCACCTGCATGGCATATACGGATAGACCCTTTACCAATCAATCCTGCAGCCATCCTGGTACCTTCAGCAAGGAGGCTGCCTAACCCTTTACGCAAAGCGATATTTATTATTAGTTCTGCGACTCCGTCAGCATCACCGAAATTGATCGCATAACCATCGTCACTTGTCAGTATTCCTTTTTCGAATAACTCCATCGCAAAAGATATGGAGAATCCCAATGACGTCAGGGTCAAGACCATACTGATTGCAAAGGTTGTTAAATCGCAATATCATATCAAGATCACTAATACCAATATTCGGCCCCATTGTTCCGGTAATTTCCTGATGTATTCCGCTGGCGCGTGGATCAAGATCACCTGAATCATTCGGATGAATACTTTTAATACAATTATTAGGACATCCCGGGCACTACCAGATCATTTATCCGATGCGATAAGAAATTTTCTTCCTTAAAGCTGTCAATATTGTCGAATGAATTTCTACTGTAATTATTTGTGCATAAGGCTGCATCGAGTCCGTGAAGGTATAGCCAGCAACTAAAACCAGGAGCTTCTAACTGCCATTTACTTAAATTATTAGACATAAGTCGTCCTTGAAAAATCTTCAGTAATGCTATTCAGGAGATTTTCATTAAATACGGGTGGGATATTATTATTCTTTATGATCAGTGCCTTTAAATTCTTGGATCCCATTACGGCACCCATACCCATACGGGATGCCTGAAAAGTACGATCAGTAACTATTGATGCAAAGCGTACCAGATTTTCCCCTGCAGGACCGATAATAGCATGATGCACATTGCTGCCGAATAAGTTTTCAATTGCATCCGCTGTTTGTCCAACCAGCATACCCCACCAGTCAGCTGATTCAATAAAACTTGTTCCCCCTTTCTCAAGCAGTATTGATACAGGTTTTTGCGCCTTACCTTTTATGACTATTATATCGGCTCCACAACCTTTAATTGCAACTCCAAAAGGTCCCTCAGTGCGAGTCTCTCCAATACCACCTGTAAGAGGGCTTTTTGCAGAAGTGGTAAACCGGGCAAGTCCGGGTGCTGGCTGGCCGGCGACAACACTTGAAGAAAATATTAACAGATTGTCTTTGCCCAAAGGATCAATACCCGGTGCTGTCTGTTCGCACAAAAGGAAGGTTGATGCCAGGCCTCCACCAACATACGTACGCCAAAAATTCTCATCCCTTTCCTCATACCTGAATGTCTGATCATTCAAATCGATAAAAAGAATTTTGCCATTATATCCGTATATTGTTTGTGGGTTCATCGTAAATAATTATCTGTGATATTTTGGCTCAGTTAAACTGAAACTCGGTTTCCGGAATACTCTGACGGTTTCTCCACAACATTTTAAAGTCATTCATCTCCGGGATAAAGTGAATCAGAATGGAATTCCAGTTCTGGTTTAAATTGATATCCGGGATATTTGCTTTTGAACCATCGGGGTTTATGGATTTGTATTCCGCACCGTTAACATACAACGTTACTTTTCCCTTACCGAAAAGGTCAAGCAGTGTTTGCTGACCCGGATCAGGCAATCCGCCAACTACTTCCTGCAATTTACGGGGCCTTCCGGGTTTCAGTTCATACTGGATAATTACTTCGCTGCAACCGGCTGGCAACCGTATTTCTCCTGCAGGTGTTTTCATTACTGCCCATTTAAATCCATCCAGCAGCCCCTGATTAGTAAATCGCTCACTTGTTTCACCCGGGTCGCCCTTGGCAATAATACTCCTCAACAGCTCAGTATCCGGATTTATGATAATCCGGACACTATCAGGATAACCATTGCTTTTCTGAGCTCCGAAAGTAACTTTTTCACCTTCAAACAGGTTTTTTGAAAATGCAACATTCAGGTTTGCCAGTAGCTGTGACCAGTATATCTTCGATTTTGCATATTCATTTTCGGGAAGAGGAACCTGTGTTAAGATGAGTTTACCTTTTCCAACAGTAAACACCATCATTCCTGATGCTCTTTTACGGGAACCGTTAAAGAGCAGGTGGGTTACAACAGGCATACGCAGCCATTCCGATTGTGCCCCCTCGGTATAGAATTCACGCCAGCAGCTCTCCGACTCGCTTGAAAGCAGGGAAAGTCCATCCGACGAAGAGATGAGCCAGTCGGTCATTTTGTGATTTTCATTTGTCATCGGGGTATAATGAGCCTTATCCAGCCAGTAGGTTTCCTGGTTGCTGATTCCATTGAGCAATACTGAATTAACATCCCTTACCAGGTTATATTGCGGACCCAGGTTTACAGGCTTCACGTCAATTCCCCATTTCTTAGCAATTACTGTCAGACCTGCACTGTCGAGGTTGTGAATAATAAGTGTTGCACCATCTGCAACTTTTTTATTCAGTGCTGCAATAGCTCCATCTTCGGGGAAACTTTTTCCCGAAGAAATAATTACACCGGCACTGTTTTCATCGGTTGTCCTAATACCCAGCTTTTCCAGCATAGCCTTATCAGAAAGATTAGTTACTGCAAGTCCTGAGGCTGAAGTAACGGGAGTCCATCCGGATAAATAGCTTAATATTTGTTCCAGCAATTTGTTTGCTGAAGGATGGTCAGCCATCTTTTCTGTTAACCTTAATTGTGATGCCAGAGCAATTCCTTTGCCAGATCTTGTCTCAAATAACGGAGTCCAGAGCAACCCCCCGTTTCCAAAATCGCCGTAACCGCAATCCAGCAAAATTGTTGTATTTCCATATGCCGGCTTTAAGTATGGCTTAAGAACCACCCATGAGTCAGAATTGCTTTTTCCGTAAGGATCATTCCCCCAATAGCTGAAATCATCATCGCTGAAAAGATTCATTAATGGATGATCATAAGTGCGGATATAACAACGCTCTGCAGGCTTTGATTCAATCAGCATTTCGGGCATGGCACTGCTTTCCTGCTCCATAATAAATACTTTCCCTCCGTTGTTTACAAATGCTTCAAGAATTTTATTCTGATCCGATCCTGCCTTAATGGCGTTTTTCTCAATAATCAGAAGCTTTGATTTAAGCATTAATACCGAATCTAACTGAGTGATATATTTATACTTTACGCTGTGTGACTTAAGCAAATCTGCCATACTGCCTGACCCATATACGATAATATCGCTTACTTTCCATGGCCTGGTCTTTTCTGAAAAAGATGTGAGCCAGGTTTTACGCGAAATTGAATCAACTACTGTTTTTCCCTGCCGGAAAATAGTTTTTATTATTAATTCCGAATTCCGATCAACTTTAGGTACAGGAACCTTAAGTGCCTCTTTTAATGTATTGCCATTTTTTATGCTCAAGGAATAAGCTTTACTGTACATTATTTTGCCAGCCAGAGAGGTTTCTATGATAAGGTTTCCGGTTATCTCTTTGCCTGAATCATTAATTAACGAGACTGTGTGGGCAACTTCCTGATCATCAAATGCCTGATTGAGTTTTTCCCTGACATAAAGAGCAAAAGGGCGGCCAGCGTGCTGAATAATACTAAATCCTGTTCCCGGAATATAACCTTTACTATCCGGTTCCCACCAGGCAAACTCGGAGGCATAGGGGCCCGTCCGCATTGGTTTTGCAAAAGGTGTTGTGACATCTGCCCATTTATGTAGAATCTCCTTTGAAGAGGGCCTGTAGTTATCCAGACAAGAAATATTCCATGGAAACAGACATGCAACTTCATTCGAGCGTCCCTGCTGGATAAGATCGGCTGCTTCTTCTGCAATCGCAGTAGCACATTTTTCAAAAGATGCAAAAATGTTATCGTTACCCCAGACCAGGTTGTCGATAGGCTGGCCATAGTGCCACTTGCCAATTTCCCCGACATGCAAAGGTTTGGTTTTATCCCAGAATTCCTCCCCGGTGCATTCAACTCCATAATGCCGGCTTATTACTTTCTGCGAACGTTCGTCCCAGAGCGAGGTACTGCCATCGGAAAAAGTAATTCTTGTTGGATCTTTTTCTTCATAAATACTTTGAATCTCCGGACCATGCTTTATAACCTCATTGATGTTCCATCCCCAGCGGATCTCATTTCCGGTGCTCCAGAGAATTACAGAAGGGTGATTCTTGTAGTATTTGATATTGTCAAGTGCGTGTTCCTTTGCATTATCCCAGAATTCATTCTTATCCATAGCCTGACTGCCACTCATAAACCAGGCCGATTCGAGGCAAACCAGTATCCCCATTTCATCGGCCATATCGATAACAAATTGTGGATGCGGGAAAGTGTGTGTCCTTATATAATTCATATTCAGATCCTTCAGCATACCGAACCATTGTCGGATATACTCAGGCCTGAAAAAGCCAAAATGGTCTTTGTGTCCCCATTCTCCCAACATATGCACAGGTGAGCCATTGAGCATAAAATTATGACCTTCGATCCATATTTCCCTGAATCCAAAACGCTCAGACAAGGCATCGATCCCTGAACTCTTGTCTTTTATGCTGATATTCAGATAATAGAGCTGAGGATTTCCAGGTGACCATGGGATATAACCCGACCATGGTTCAACTTTTGTGAACTCTTTTGTTTCGCCGGGTTTAAGAGTTACTGAAGCATCTGAAAATGAAAGATGTGTTTTATCCTTTGTTGAAACGGTAATCTCAGGTGTAAGGGTAATATTTTTTTTACCGTCGTTATGCAATGTATATAGAACAGACAGCTCATTTTTTCGGGTACTGGTACGAATTGTAAGATTTTCGATCCTTACAATAGGGCGTTCTTCAAGAAAAACATCTCCCCAGATACCCATTATAGCGCCCATCTGATCGGTTCCGACATGGACAAAGGTTCTTCCGTTTTCATCACGTTTGTAATCTGTAACATACACAACAATCTCGTTATTGCCTGGTTTTAATGCAGAAGTTATTTCATGCTCAGAGGGAAGGCTGCCTTCTTTCCTGTGTCCAACCTCAATGCCGTTTACAAAAATCCAGGATTCACGAAGGACTCCGTCAAAGCGCAGAAAATATGCACGGTTTTTATTTATTTCCTGCACCTGAATACTCCTTCGATACCATGCTGTATTTGTAGAATCCCATTGCTCGGGGAAATTATAACTGTCGGATACCCTCCACTTCACCCAGAATTCGGAATCTCCCTTTAATTCTGACCCCGATTTTTTCCAGGAGCCCGGAACAATCATGCCATTTTTTATCCATCCCTGAACGGGCACATTGCCCGGCTGACTAAACCGTTTCCCTTCGGATGTCATAACCGGCAGAAAGTCCCACCAGCCGTTTAAACATTTCTGGGAGCGGTATTCGCTTATAGACTGGGCCTGAAGAAGGCCAATACATAAAACTGCAAGCAGTAAAAAACTTAATATTATTTTCTTCCTCATTGTAGCAAGTATATTTCAGAAACTGTTAAAAACTTCATGTCCCGGGCGCAGTGAGCCATCCATGGCAATGAAATGCATTGAACTGGCAGAACTCAGTACACCGAACTGTGCCCGATGTAAATCGCCCACCAGGCTCTCGTGCAGCGCGTGGGGCATGATACCAATTCCAGCCCTGGAGAGGTTTCCGCAATCCGAGACTACTATTTTCACTCTTTCCGCATCATCCAATGATCCCCAGCAACACTCAGTTGCCAGAACTCCTTTTTTTCGCTGCCTGGCAAAATCAACGGTTTCGGCTAACATCTCCGGCTTCGCGAAATAAGGATGGATAAGAAAAAGGTCGCTTATCTGTTCGACGGCAAGGAGTTGTTCTTGTCCTCCCTGTATACTTACACTTACCGGCTGTGAAGCGCCCAGCTTTTTACACAATCCGTAACTATGTGAGAGCCAGTCCAGAGTAAGTTGAATGTTCCCGCTGTTGTGAGGCTCGTTGCAGAGATCCCACAGCAAAATACGATTGTCATCAGCGTGATCCCCAACGACTTTTTCCAGGTAGGGGCGGAACACATAGTTGGCTGCCTCTCCCTTCCTGCCATAGTTGATGAACCAGTAGCGCAGCAGTTCTTCTGAGATTCCACCGAATCCCGGTATGCTGTGCCAGTTATTGAAGAGGGTTGGTATCACTTTAAGTCCGAGGTTGTGGGCAATTTCTAAAGCCGTTTCAAAATTTCCGGCAAAACCGGACTGATCCACAGCAAAGGCATCGAATGACAGCCAGTAGCGAACAGTGTTGATATTCGGAAAGTACTTTTTCCCAAGGCCGAGCTCAGATTCAAACTTTTCAGGACGGAACTGACGCCAGATGCTGTAGCCTGTCGCCTCGTAGCTGGGCTGATAATTAAAACCCCGGATATCACGGTATGGATTCACCCAGGTTTGGATTGACTTTGGTTCTGATTCCGGAGAAAATGAGTAGGCTCCGCTACTGCCAATTATTGCACCGGCGATTGCACCTGCGCCGATTTTCATAGCATCGCGGCGTGTAATGTCAACTGAAAAATGTTCATTATTCATAAAATGTGAATTATCTTCTTTAAACTTTTGGAACTTCCTTCCAGGTAACCACAATTACATCATCAAGTCCATTTGATTTTTCTGGTATCTCAAATAATAAATAATTCCCCTCTTTATTAAATTTTACCTTTTCATTAGTTTGAAGACAGCTTAGCACTTATGGGTTTGAAATTTGTTTTCAAACGTATTTCTTTTTGCTTTCCGGGAAGAATATGCAGATACCATTCCTTATCTTTTCCTGTAACTGGGTACATTGCTGATTTCTTTCCAGGATTTAAGAGGATCTGCTCCAATAAGTGATTTTTTGCTGTGAGCCATCCATTTGGCAAGTTCGGCTGTGCGTTCGTAAAACTCAGGCTGCATTGTCCCGTCTGGTGCCGGCCCAATGTTTAGAAGAATGTTTCCGCCCATTGACCGTGCATTCACCAGATTTTCAATTACCCATGAGTTTGATTTTATTGACGCAGGGTTTGGTGAATAACCCCATGATGAGCCCCATTGCAAACAGCTTTCCCACCAGGTGTCGGGAGCTTTTTCAGGAATATAGGTTTCGGGTGTGATATAATCGCCGATTTTTGCATTACCACCCTGGTAATCCCACCGGTCATTGATTACTATACCAGGTTGAAGAGCGCGTATCCATGCATATATCTGTTCCGTGTGCATATCTTTAACATCAGGCCATTCGACACAATCGAACCAGAGCACATCAATCTTACCATAACGGGTAAGCAATTCGCTGAGTTGCCCTGCTGTATATTCAAAGAATTTATCATAATCGAACTGATTTTGGTCTGGTGTTCTGAGGTTCTTACGACTTCCGTTTTCATTATCCTTATAATCCATGCTTACCGGAAACCCTGGATAGCTCCAGTCTCTTGGTGAAAAGTATAAACCCACTTTCAGTCCGTACTTCCTGCATGCATCGATATATGATTTAAGCAGATCACGTCCGTTCATATATTTTTTGGTTCCAAGGTTTGTATATTCACTTGGCCAGAGTGCATACCCGTCGTGATGTTTTGCAGTTAAAACGGCATAATTCATACCTGCTTCTTTTGCAGATTTCATCCATTTATCGGGGTCGTAATTCTCAGGATGAAACCGCCAGAGCAAGCTGTAATAGTTCCGGTCGAAATAGGTAGTATCATCAGCATCAGGTGCCCAGGGCAGGTTTTTCATCATTGCCCATGATGGTTCCAGGGCAGCTACACTATGAATCCCCCAGTGCATGAACAATCCGAAGCCGGCTTTCGGGAACCACTGTGCATCAGGATCAGTACTACGAACAACAGGGATCGGATTCACAGATTTGAGAAGTCTTAGTGCATCGTGTGCTTTCTGCCGGAGTGCTTCTTCCTGACAATTGGCTGCTGAGGTTATAGAAAAGAGCAGGAGTAAGATGCTGATAAATTGATTAATATGTAATATAAGGTTCCTGTTTCTCTTCATAAGACTGCTTATATTATTCTTTCCCATTCAGAAAATCTGAGTTAACCTTTTTATACCACTCAATATTTTTCCAGTTTTCCCAATAGGGGTGACTGTAATTCCAGGGAGTTGCCCCCCATAAGCCATAGTCTGAAGCCAGCCCCATGCATTGTTCACACCAGTCATACAGCCATTTCCAGTCCAGATCCTTATGATCCATATGCCACCACGGGCCCCATGATTCAGTAGTTGTAAGTGGAGCTCCAATTTCTTCTGACCATTCTTTTGCAAATGCCAGCCTGTTGTGCATATCCTTAAGCAACATCGGACGAACGGACTTCATTGTCTGGTCAATCCTGCTCATATAATCGGTGTAATCATGTTCACCTCTGTCTTTTACCAAGGCATCAAATTGAGACCTGGTTGCAAACCGGGGACTTTGTACCATCCAGATATGTAATTCCAGGACATCTAACACTTTAAGATTAAGCGCTCTCACCTCCTCCCAGAAGGCTGTCAGGGAGAATGTGAATCGTAATCCGGGATAATCTTTCTGAAAGTGAGTTAAAGTTGAGTTCATCAGATCATGCACGAACTCCATTTGTGCAGGGTTCCATGCTAACTTATTATACCCTGACCTGTTTTTTCCCGCATCTTCCATTGCTGTGGCAGAGGACGTTTCCTTTTCCTCCTTTAAAAGTCCAAGCCTGTTTATCTCATACTGAAAAGGGCTGAAAAATGGAAATTCCTGATCAAAATCAACATAAGCCACATGGCTCAGCAGGTCCTTTTCCTTTAATATATTCAGAGTTCGTTCCCATGCGGCCCAGAATACTTTCCGGTCAGTATAATCCTTAAGGATATCCGGGAATTCGACACAGCCATTACCCCATGTAGATAATATTACATTGATATTCTTGGATTTTGTGATCTCCATGAATGAGATCAATTCCTGGACAGGGGAGTGCAATCTGTCTTTATCGCTCTGACCCCAGTTGAACAAGGGATTTCCAGGGATGGTAATTACCTGGTTCAGACTGTCGAGTTTGCCTATTATCAAAGGGAAAGCGTCGATTCTTATGGTATTGAATCCACGTTCCAGCAATTCGTCAGTCGCCTTATCAAAATCTTCAAATGCACCACCGGGATAATGCATGAACATCCATGAAAAATCCCACATTGCTATTGTCATCCTTTGAGGAGAGAGGTCGTTGCGCATGTCATAGCCGGTACTGCTTTTTCTTTCAGCCGGATTGACCGGTCCCGATTCTTTGCAGGAGACACCTAATAAGGTAAGAATAAGAAGAATAATAAAAACTTGATCTCTTTTCATTTTCGGAATATTTTATTTATAAATCAGAAAGTTTAAATCAGTGAAATTATTTGGCAATGTTTTCAAATATCAGCAGAGAGTCATTATTCCTGGCAAGAATTACCAACTTCTCAGATGCGGTTTTCTTTATGCTGATAAGATCCCGTGCTTCTCCTTTATAGAAAAATCCTGTATTTGCCGGAGGCAGGTAAACATATTTATTACCCGGTTGTCCCTTATAAAAAACACCATAATTCGCGTCGTATCGGCCTAATTCCGGTTTTAAGCCAAACATATTACCCGCCAGCAGGATATCATTAAGTCCATCGTTATCCATATCTTCGGCAAGAGCAGCATAAACGGGTGAAAACTGCGCTTCGGCAGGTAAGGGATGTTTTTCAAACTTACCGTTATCCTTATTGATGAACATACAGGTACGAAACTCGTATGCTGATTTTACATCCGAAGATTCCAGTTGATCTTTACTGAAAATCTCTTCCATTGTCTTGCCGGCATAATCGGTATGTTTCAAAAACTTCTTCTTCAGGGTGGGTATTTGTTTAACCATGTCATCTCTCAGATAGTACGGATAGCTTTTTCCGTCGCTTTTATAGTAAGTCAGTATGCATTCCCTGGTTCCGTTATTGTCAAAATCATTCAGATACAGTCTGGCCGGATGCAAACTGTCTGCCCTGATTTTTGTATTCAGTCCCAGGTTTCCGGCAATTAAATCAAGGCGACCATCATTATCTACATCTGCGGCTTTTATGCAATTCCACCAGCCATTTGTAAAGGCAAACTGTTGATTCAGATCAGGATACAGAATAAGACGTCCGTTCTCATTCTTAAAAATTGTAACAGGCATCCATTCTCCAACAACTATTATCTCCTTTTTGCCGTCATTATCAATATCGGTCCATAAAGCATCGGTAACCATTCCGATATTCCGCAAATCAGGCGCTATTTCATCAGTGACATCCCTGAAAATTCCCTGGTCATTTTTAAGCAGATAGCTCACCGGAGTTGCGCCATATTGTCCGGGTACGCTTCTGCCTCCGATAAATATATCATAATCGCCGTCATCATTGAAATCTATAATTTTCACACAGGAGGCATTTACATTTATGAAGGGCAATCTCCTGTCATCCCGTTCAAATATACCCTTTCCATTATTTATGTATAACCGTGGCTGAAGCAATTTACTGCCTGCCTGATCAAGATTCCCGCCGCTGGCAATAATCAGGTCCTGATCGCCATCAAAATCTGCATCCAGAAATGCCATTCCGGCATCCTCATATTCCTTATCATCTCCAAGAGCAGGCTGAGGTAACAGCTGTCGGAATTTTCCACCGGAGGTTTGAAGGAATACTTTTGCACTATCATGCTTTGCCGATCCGATTACAAAATCTTCAAGCAGATCCCCGTTAATATCGGCAACTGCTATCTTTGGTCCTTCCGTAGAAAGCATGTGAGGCATCAGAAGCTCCCTGTTAAAATCTACAAAATCATTCTCCCTGTGAATGATATTACCTGCAATCAAGTCAGATGTTTCTTCTCTGAAAAAATGTTTTTTACTGACCGGCCTGATGCAGAAATCTTTATCCGCATCTTCATGACGCAACAGCAGCTCTGCATTAATAGCAATATTATCAATACGTTGAGATTTATCATCCGGCCAGTTGACAACAAGAGAATCGATCTTAAGTACGCTGTCCAGTCCAAACGTTAGTACCGGCTCGACACAGGATTGAAAGCCACGGGTAGGAAAATTCTCCAGGGTTTGATTCAAGCCACCGGCATAAACAGTTACCGAGGCACCGGTTCCGAATGGATTAAGTCCGCTACCCTTCAATTTCACCCGTAGAAAATTCTTATTATATTTTTCTGTGGAATTGTTCCGATATACAAAACATTCTGAGTTAATATTATTAATAATCAGGTCCAGGTCTCCGTCCCTGTCAAGGTCGGCAAAAGCTGCAGAGTTACTATATCCGGGTTCGCCAAGTCCCAATTCACTGGAATAATTTTTAAATGTCAGGTTCTGCTGATTTACAAAGGCGTAGTTAACAAGAGGTGCTGAGACAGACATTTTCTTAATAATCTGGTAATCGGATAATGTTTCCCTGCTCATAAAATAAGCCATATCCTGTCTGTCAAGAAAATCAGAGAAGTCCTGGTCAGTTACATCGAGATACATGCCATTGCATGACAGTATGTCTTTCCATCCATCATTATCCATATCAAAAATTATTGCTCCGAAGCTCCAGTCGGTTGCATAGACATCAGCATATTGTGCTATTTCGCTGAAGGTATTATCGCCATTATTAAGCTGAAGCATATTGGATGATAACTGATTATGGTAGCCGGCTTTATATCTCCTTGTGTAAGAGTCAAATCCATCGAAACGTGTGTTCTTCTTTAACCTGTAGTCATCCTCGGGGAGCATGTCAGTGGCATAGATATCCGGGAGGCCATCATTATTCAGGTCTGCAATGTCTCCTCCCATGCTGGCAAAGGACATATGTCCCATCCAGGTATCACTAAGCTCAAGAAACCTGCCATCCCGTTGATTAATATACAGATAGTCCTTCTCGTAGAAATCATTGCAGATATAGATATCCGGCCAGTTATCTCCGTTAAGATCTGAAACGGATAATCCTAACCCAAAACCGAACGGAGCCCCGGAAATACCTGAAGATTCGGTCACATCCGTGAAGACACCATTATCATTCCGAAGCAGTTTGTCTCCATTTTTTTGATTTTTGAAATTTCGTACTGAGGCATCAGGATACGAAGTGGTTCTTACAGTGTGATCATTATCCAGCAAAAATGCATCAAGATCCCCATCCTTGTCGTAATCGAAAAATGCCGCCTGCGTAAAAAGCCCCCCATTGTTAACCAGATTATATCTGACCGCATCATCAGAAAAGGTAAGATCCCCGTGATTAATATAAAGGGCATTTCTTCTGCTGTTATCTTCAATACTCCCTGCTGCACAAACATAGATATCCAGCATTCCGTCGCCATTAACATCGGCCATTGCAACTCCATTGCTCCATTTTTGTTCCTTAACAATTCCGGCTTTATCGGTAATATCTTCGAAGTGAAAATTGCCTTTATTCAGGAACAGTCTGTTTTTACCCTGGTTGGCAGTCATAAACACATCCGGTAATCCGTCATTATTTATATCTCCGATAGCTACCCCGCCACCGTTGTAAATATTCCTGTAGGTAGCTTCATTGAAGAGAGAGTCATCAGTTATATCGTTTCTGAAGTCTATTCCACAATCGGAAGGAGACAATTTAGTAAATAAAGCATTTTTAGGAGGGGAATAGCCGTTACGATCGCAACTTTCAAGCAAGACAAGAAAGGATAGTAGTAAAATTGAGATCCTTATCATAATTGTTTTGTAAATTGTTTCAGACCTTATTTTTATAAGTTGTCAGTTGGCAGTTGGCAATGGGCAATTTATTTTGCCAACTGCATATTGCTAACTGCCAACTTTCAGTTTTATCGTCAGAACTGAGTTCATGGTGCCAATCTTTTAATATTTGTTAATTTTTAAGCATCTTAATTTCCCCGAATTGATCCCTAACACCAGGCAGGTTGAATTCCTTATCCTCATCAGAACCGTGGATCTTTTATCACCTGAAATAGAAATGCCGCTTTTCGAGGAAGGAACAGGTGTAAAACCTCCCTTGCCGTCTCCTTTAAGTAAAAGGCCATAAGATGCATCATACCGGCCTGTGTTATAATCCGGACTGAAATAATTTCCGGCTATAAATGCATCCAGATTTCCGTCGCCATCATAGTCCCCGGCCTGAATAGATTGAATAACAGAGAACTGGGCTTCTAAAGGAAGAGCTGTCATTTCAAATTTTCCATTGCCCTTGTTCTCCAGGAAAGAAGAGGCAAAATTGACAGCAGTTAGGCGAAGGGCATTTCTTATGTTCTCCCTGGAAAATATCTGGCTGAACTCAGCTTTTGCAAACTTATCATAGGTATCAAACTTGTTCTTGATGGAAGGCACTTCCAGAATTATCATATCCCTGTCTGCAACAGTATATTCTTTACCATTTAAATAATAGCTGAGTATTGGTTCCATCTTTCCGTTTCCGTCGAAATCACCTGCAGATACAGATAAAGGTGTTTGCCTTGATACATTGAATCTGTTATTCAATCCCAGGTTGCCAGCAATATAATCCGGATCTCCATCTTTGTCAAAATCTCCTTCTGTTATACTGAACCACCAACCCGTTGAGGAATCAATATCCGGATTTTTAACCCATTTAATTAATTTGCCATTAACATTTTTGAAAAAGGTAAGCGCCATCCATTCTCCTGTCACTATCAGATCTTTCCATCCGTCGTTGTCAAAATCCGACCAGATTGCTGAGGTAACCAGTCCCGGATTAATTAATTCCGGGCATAACGTTTCAGTAACATCCCGAAACCGCCCTTTCCCGTCATTCTGAAGTAAAAATGAACGCGGAGGCAGCGGATAGCTTCCGGGTATGACCCTGCCTCCGACAAAGAGATCTGTTGAACCATCTTTATTGAAATCGCAGGCAACAACGCATGAACCGCTGAAGGTCTCCTTTGGCAATGCATCTTTGTCACGCCTGAGATTGCCTTTTCCATCATTAATATACAGCCGGTCCTGGTAGGATGATGAATAGGCTTTGAATTCATTTCCCCCGCTGACGACATATAAATCGGGCCATTTATCTCCGTTGGCGTCAAAGAACAGACCTCCGGCATCTTCATGTATTGAATCGGGCATATTTACAGACAAAAAAGTTCCATTCTTTTGCTGGAGAAATAGTTTTCCCGGAATATGATCAGGACCTCCGATCCAAAGGTCTTCCAGCCCGTTTCCATCTATATCGGCAACATCCATTTTGGGACCTTCCCTGGAAAACTTGTGGGGGAGGAGGGGTTCGTAGTCAAAGTCTTCAAATGGGGTCTCAGCATGCGTATAATAAATACCTGCAGTTTCCGTAATATCAGAAAACAGTGTTAAAAGTTCAGGCAGATTCGCGTTATCAGTTTTTGTGATCCCGTTTTCTTTTTCCTGAATTGCATTCTTATATTCCAGAGTGAGGAGCTGATTAGCTTTAACATTCGTTAATTGCTGTGTTTTCCCATCCTGCCAGACTATTTTAAGGTTATTGATTATACTGTCCCGCCCAAGGCCAAAATGTTCTACAGGATCCATGGAGGATTGGAATCCCCTGATGGTGTTGTGCTCAAGGAATTGTTTTTTGCCTGAGCATTCGATACTTATTTTCGAACCGATTGAAAAAGGGCCTTCAAGTTTTATTCTCAAATAGTTATTGGTAAGAAGATTATTGCAATTATTCCTGAAAATTGAAGGATAGCTGTTTATATCGTTAGTTACAAGGTCCAGATCGCCGTCATTATCCAGGTCAGCATATACGGCCCCGTTGTGAAATCCTTTTTTATTCATCCCCCATGAAAGAGACAGGTCGCTAAAGGTCAGATCACCATTGTTTTTAAAGATGAAATTGGATTTCTCAACTGGTACCAGAGTTTTTATCTTACCAAGTATTACCTTTTTCAGGGATGCATAATTTGTAAAGTTTTTAATTGCGTTGTCCCGGAAGAGTATATAATCGTTATTGGTAACATCCAGAGGTATACCATTGGAAATGAACAGATCCTTCCATCCATCGTTGTCAAAATCGGCAAACAGAGGGCCCCAGCTCCAGTCTGTCTTATATATTCCAGCCATCTGGCCTATCTCTGAGAAGCTGAATCGGCCATTTGCATCGGGGCCGTTATTCAGCTGAAGCATATTGCGTGAATACTGAGGTGTATAACCAAGGGATAAAGAATAATTAAACCGGTCATTGTTCATGGCTCCATTCATCATTTTCTGCCTGTAGCTGGAATCCGGAAACATATCCAGTGTCAGGATATCGGGATAGGTATCGTTGTTGTAATCAGCGATATCGCATCCCATGGAGAATCGTGAAGTATGCTGAATATAAGTCTGGAGGCTTTCTGTGAAAGTGCCATTTTTATTGTTTATGTACAGGGCGTCATCAAAGCTGAAATCATTTGTTATATAAATATCAGGCCATCCGTCCTGGTTAATATCGCTTATGCAAATACCCAGTCCATATCCTTTTTCCTTTAAGCCTGCAGCTGTTGCGACCTCAGTAAAATGACCATTATCATTCCTGTACAGACTGGGGCATTCCGGTGCACGGATCGCATCTGTTTTAGGCTTTGGATAATTCGGATTGGTCTTATCCTGAACATGGTTGATCATCGCCAGATCAAGGTCGCCATCCCTGTCAAAATCAAAGAAGCACGATTGGGTTGTATAGCTTGTATCAGCCAGTCCGTATTTTCCGGCCTCCTCCTCAAAGAGAGGGATCCCTTCAGTATTTATACCCTTGTTGATGAACAACTGGTGTTTTCTTCTCAAAGGATCCTTATATCCTGCGAAGGAGATGTACATATCCGGCAACCCGTCATTATTGATATCGGCTACTGATACTCCTGTTGCCCAATTCACTGTCTGTACTCCGGCCTTTTCAGTCGCCTCTTCAAATCTGAAATTTCCCCTGTTTATGTATAGTTCAGATGAAACCTGGTTGCCGGTGAAAAAAAGATCAGTGAGTCCGTCATTATTAAAATCTGCTGCCGCGACTCCTCCTCCGTTGTAAAAATAATTGTATTCCATCGCATTCATATCGTAGTCAGGGATGAGTCTGTTTTGAAAGCTGACACCTGTTATTTCGGATGGCAGATATTCAAATAAGGTGGAGGAGGATGTCAATTCAGGTTTCCTGTCAGGGGATGATGTACAGGAAAACAAGAAACATGCACCGAAGAAACAACTCATTTTCACGATAATGGAGTAGCGCATAAGCTTTAATGATCCTAAAGATTACAAACTAATGCTAAGATAGCGAATGGTATTAATTTCCACTCTCAATTTCAGCCTGGAGGTTTTCTTTTTATTAAATTAACAGAGGGAGGGGTAAAAAAATTCCCCTCCCTCATTAACTAACCATTGATCTGTAAAAAGATGGCTTAACTAATATCCCGTATTCTGGCACAGATTGGGATTTTGATCCCTTTCTGACTGAGGAATCGGTAGCTTACTCCACGCCGGGTTCCAGGTAACTCCATGTACCGATTGGAGGAAATTGGCTGCCGTTCCTGTTCTTGTATAGTGGAACCAGAGATTGCACTCAAAATTCAATTCAGCTCTTCTTTCCTTCATCAGGGCGGTCATAAAGGTAGTCTCATCAGCTGACTCCGGCAGATCCAGCAGCTTTGCCCTGGCTCTGACAAGATTCATTTGCTGATAGGCCTGCGTAGTTTTTCCCTGTTTGAAAAGGATCTCAGCATAGTTGAGAAGAAACTCCGCATAGCGCATGACTGGTACATTGGTTCTAAACAGATAATCATCTCCCGGAACGTCAGATGGTCCATACCAGTATTTTGTAGAAAAGCATGAACGATCCCATGTGGCGTTTTCGGGAAGCACCAAAGGGCTTGTCATTAATTCGCCCGCGTATTCTTCACCCGTGGCGACGATCAGTTTTGCCCTGCGATCATCACCTGTTTCAAAAGCGTCAGCGAGTTTAATGTTTCCTGTCATTTCACCCCAACCCGCTGCCGGGGCCCATTCATTACCGATATTCCTGGGAGAGGTATACTCAGGAAGGACTGACCCGGCTTCCCCATTTCCGTTCCAATTGACTTTACCATTCAGTATATCTCTGTATTGTACTTCGAATATCGATTCGACATTATTTTGATTTGCGAGGGAAAATACTGACCTCACATCGGGCATGAGACTATATGTGGCAAGGTCAATGAGGTTGTTTGAAGCTGTCTCAGCATTGGCCCATTCTTCCTTATACATGTAGGCATTGGCGAGGAAAGCGTAAACGGCTCCTTTAGTGGCCCGGCCAAGGTTTTCTGATCCCCAGTCCTCCTTCGCAGGTATTTTAGATGCCGCGGCAGTCAGATCTGCAATTACCTGGTCCCAGATCTGTGCCTCAGGTGTGCACTCCATAATATTCTGAGATATATCAAAAGGTGTCAGAATTAAAGGAGCGCTTCCAAATGCCCTGGCAATATTGAAATAGGCGAATCCTCTGAAAAAGAGTGCCTCTCCTTCCAGCCTTGTCTTATCTTCCTCAGGAATAGACGCTTCGGGTAGTTTTGCCAATACCAGGTTGGCTTTAGAACTCATTTTATAAAAATCTTTCCAGAAAGAGCTAATATAGCTGCTGGATGCCGTTAAATACTGGGTAACAGGTTTTGGAATCTGGTCGGATGAATATATATCCTGGGATATATTACCTCCTACTCTAATCCAGTTGGCAACCCCGGATCCATCGAAACTTCCTCCCACATCAATATAAGCGCCGAACATAAAGGCATCAAAATCTTCTGTGGTCTTGAAAAAGCTGGCATCGTTGACAATACCACTTTTGGGAGTGGTTTCCAATATGTCAGTGCAGGCAGCTATCAGAAAGATAGCTACTAAGCATAAGATATATTTATTTTTTTTCATACTATTAATCTTTAGATATTATATACCCTATATATTAAAACTTCATATTTAACCCCAGGCTTATCATCCTGGCTAAAGGATAGCGACCATAATCTGCGCCGGTACTAAGCACATTCTGGCCCGGGCTACCAACTTCAGGATCATAGCCTGTGTATTTGGTAAATGTAAGCAGGTTTTGTCCTGCAACATAAAACCGCAGTGAACTTATACCTGCCTTACTCAACAGACTTGGTTCCAATGAATATCCGATCTGTAAATTACTTAAGCGTAAAAAGCTGCCGTTTTCAATATAAACATCTGAAAACCAGTCATTTGAAATAGGAGCTAAGTAATTATTGCGCGGCATTGTATTCGATGTGCCCGCTCCTGTCCATCTGTTAAGCAGATCTGACGAGACGTTTACAATACCAGTGGAGTTGTGGTAGCGCATATCATAGATCGCTCCGTGCAGCATATTGGCAATCTGGACACCTGCCTGGCCGACGAAGAAAGCGGAGATATCAAAGCCTTTGAAATCTACTTTCATATCGAAACCAAAAGTATATTTCGGCAATCCATTTCCAAGTGACACCTTGTCGCTTGCATTTATAAGACCGTCATCATTCATATCCTTATAAAGCCTGTCGCCTGCAAAAAGTCCTCCCAGTGGGGCAGCAGCGGCTTCTTCATCTGTTTGAGCGATCCCGGCAGTCTGGTATCCAAGGAAATTACCGATTCGGCCTCCGACAGCGGTCTGGGTAATGGCCCCGCCATCATGAGCGGTAAGGGAGATACTTTGTGTTACATAAGCTCCCTGGTTATCAGTAAGCTTGGTAACTTTATTATTAAGGTATGCAAAATTCCCCCCGATACTAAAATTCACCTGTCCGATGCTCTCGCGGTAATTAGCGGCAAGCTCTATACCGCTGTTTTCCATTGAGAAACCATTTTTCAGCAGTGTTCCCCCGTATACACCGGTATAGGTGGGCACCGGGAAATACCCCAGCAGGTCGTCTAATTTTTTAACATAATAATCAAAGGTGAATGACAGTTTGCTTTTCATGACCAGGAGATCAAATCCCACGTCAATCTGTGTCGATTTTTCCCAGTGGATGTTGGGATCCCCGAAATTATTCTGATAGATTGCAGAGACGACTGACTTGTCAGGTCCAAGAGTATACTGATAGGTTCCGGCGTCAGTGGAATAGGTACTCAGGTATTTGAAGGGAGGGATATTCTGGTTACCCACTGTTCCGTAACTGGCCCTTAGTTTTAAATCATTGATAAACTCAATTGATTTCATGAAATTTTCCTGAGAGATCCTCCATCCGATAGAACCTGATCCGAACACGCCATATTTATTTTCGGGCCCGAAATTGGAAGATCCATCTCTTCTTACGGTTCCGGAAATCAAATATTTGCCATCAAAATCGTAAGATGCCCTGCCGAAATAGGACAACAGGCCATAGTCGCTCGGATAACCGCTTGTAACACGTGTATCAATGTCAGAAGCGCTTATGGACTGCTGGTCTGGTGGGGCATTAGTCGTATTTATATTCACATAGGTGGAATTAAGCTCCAGTGCGTCCATCCCTGCAACAGCTGAAACATTATGTTTCCCGAATGATCTGGCGTAAGCAATAGTATTTACCCAGTTCCATTGGTTTGATTTACTCCAGCCCTGGTTATAAGTTGGTGTAGTATTTAGCTGTGCCATCAGATTGAGCGCGTCAGGCGCGGCTTTCCTGCTGTTTTCGTCAAAGCCGTTCCCATATGTAAGGTTAATTGTACTCTTAACTTTTAAGCCCTTAATCACCTCCAGCTCAAGGAAAGTAGAGGCGAGGATATCCTGCGATGAATTGATGTTACTTAAATATTTATCGCTGATGCCAACAGGGTTATTGACGTTTTGGGGGAAATAGTTGACATTTGCAAATCTTGTATGGTAAACATATCCCTCAAATCCATAAAAAGAGTCACCATTCGGATCCTGGCTGCCATCGGGATTCAGGCCGAATAAACCCTCAGTGCTGGTGGTAACAGGAGTAGTGGGGGCCATATAAAGAGCCGCATTAATAGCCGACATGTCACCTCCTGAACTGATGTTGTTCTTTTGGGCAAAGGCACCATTCAATACGATTCCGGCTTTTACTCTTTTTGAAATGTTGAAATCAGTATTCAACCTGGCCGTATATCGTTTATAGTCAGAACCAATTATAATACCTCCCTGGTCAAGGTAACCGAATGAAAACATGGTAGTAACTTTATCGCCACCACCGGAAATATTCAGATTGTAATTTTGCATGGCAGCTGGTTGAAACAGAGCCGCCTGCCAGTCATTGTCCTGAACAGTTGAGGGGTTGCTCCACATGGGGTTGGCAGGCAATCCACCGTTGACAAGGTTTTCGTTAGCAAGTTCGGCAAACTGCGCGCCATTAAGCAATTTAATTGTCTTAGGAACATTCTGTACCCCAACAAATGCATCAAAGCTGACTGCAAAGCCTTTTGCCCCGCGCTTCGTTGTTACGAGTACCACACCGTTAGAAGCTCTTGACCCATAGATGGATGCAGCCGCTGCATCTTTTAAAACATCTATGCGTTCTATATCATTTACGTTTATGGCATTGAGATCTCCATACGGCACACCATCAACAATATATAATGGTTCATTGGAAGAATTGATCGAACCGACACCACGGATACGGATAGACCTGCTTCCTCCGGGTTCACCACTGTTATTGGTAACCTGCACACCAGCCATCTTGCCCTGAAGTGCCTGGTCGAATCCAACAACTGCCGTTTTTAAAAGATCTTCGCTTTTAACCTGGGCAACAGAACCGGTTAAATCTTTCCTCTTCTGGGTTCCGTAACCAACAACAACAACTTCCTGAAGATCTATTGCGTCCTGAGCAAGAGCGACAGTAAATTCTCTCTGGTCTCCAATAGTTACATCCTGACCGGTCATCCCGACGAATGAAAATGAAAGGATCTGGGCATCAGCTGGAAGTACCAATTTGAAATTACCATTACTATCAGAAATTGTACCTGTTGTGGTTCCTTTCACAACAATGGACACTCCGGGAAGAGCTGCACCGGATTTATCAGTTACTTTACCGGATACAGTATTCTGCTGTGGTTCCGGTGCCACTGTTAAATATTCAGGAGCAAGGATAATCTTGCGGTCAATTATAGAATACTTAACATCGGTTCCTGTAAATAAATCTTCAAGAATGACACTGATCAGCTGGTCGTTTTCAGAAATGCTTACTTTACGCTCTGTGTCCAGAAGCTTTTCATTATACAGGAAGAAGAATTCACTTTCATCCTCAATTTTGTCAAGTACATTGACAAGTGCGGTTTCAGTAAAATCAAGAGAGAGTCTTGTTTTCTGAGAATAAGCATCATTTGCACTTGCCTGTACAATTCCGAGGAGCATAAGAATTACAGCAAATCGCATAGTTAGTAGGATTTTTTTCAGAGAACTACAAAACAATTCCCCGAAAGGTTTGTTTTTTTTCATAGGTTTGTAGTATTGTTAAGTTTAAAAAATATTGAAAGATGTTTTTTGGGGAAATTGTTGGCGCAATTTCCCTTTTTTTATCAATCACATTAAGGTCCATTGGTCGTTTTCATAGCTTTGGGTTTTAGGTTTTGAAAATTTTATTTAAGATAAATTGTAACTTCTTCTTTTTTGTATGTTCCATCCTGCATCATTTCCCGCGGAGAGATACTATACCTGATAGGGGAGGTCATGCACAGGAACCGGAGTACGTCTTCAAGAGAATCATCCAGGAAAATTCCCCTGAAAGAATACTTATTCAGCTCTTTATCTGCCATATTTATCCTGACATTATACCACCGTTCGATACGTCTGGCGACTTCCGCCATTGGATCGCCTCTGAATATAAGCTTCCCCTCCGTCCATGCATTATACTTTGCCGGATCGGTAAGTGATTTATTGATATTGCCATCCTTAAAAATCAGCCTTTCAGAAGGAAGAATATCAACCTCTTTTGTAACTTCCTGATTCTTATAGCTTACTTTCCCTTCTTCAAGCACTACTTCAACATAACTCTCTTCAGGATAAGCATTCATATTAAAACGGGTACCAAAGACCTTTACTGTTGAAGTACCTGAAGTAATCTCAAAGGGATGGCTTTCATCATGAAAAACATCAAACCAGGCTTCACCGGTAAGGTTGATCCTGCGGTTGCTGTTAAAGGGAAGGGAGTAACTAAGACTCGAACCGCTGTTAAGCATCCCGGCTGTACCATCGGGCAGATTGAAGGAAACCCTCGCTCCCAGGGGAGCATAGATGGAGGCACTTACTGGCTGGTCGTCTGCTGGTTTGCTTTCCATGTATTTGTAACCCAGGGCAGCAATCAACAGTGGTAAAAGTAAAATGGCAGCAGCTTTCATATAGATCCGCAGGAATTTACGGAGCGGTTTCTTCCGGTTTAAATTTTCATTTTTCCTGATCTTATGATGAACCCTGTCAAGAATATAACCTAGATTATCATCAGAAGACGACTTATTACTTACCATCCTCTCCCAATCCTTTTTCAGCGAATGTCTCAGTGTATCGTTATCCTCTCCTTCTATAAACAAATTATCAAACCAGTCTGATTCTCTCTCATCTGCCTGCCCGTCTATATATCGTTCTATTTTTTCTTTTTCTTCCTGTTTCAGCATATATTTTTACTTTTCTTTAGGGAGATGCACTTTCTCCTGTTAATTTAAATTATACACACGAGTCAGGTAAATCTCATATGAAAACCGTATTTTTTATTATGATGGGTATCTATTGTGTTCGAAGTCAGAAGACCGAAGCCCGACGTACCGAGATTAAATAACTGACAGGCACTGCAGAAACAAAATTTTTATTAAGACCTGCAAGTACCTGTCAGTACACTTTACTAAACAACTAACCTAAACCCAAACCACCTTTTACTTTAATATACGAACTGCTCCCTTATTTAAATTACCTTTTTGTCTAACTTTTCTTTTAATTATATGTAATACACGTAAGCAGGAAAAATCTAATATAAAAAATGGAGTTATTTTCACCTGATGATTGTATTTCTTTGGATTAATTCTTAAATCTAACTTCTAACTGGCTGTTATATAGTAAGTTGATGTGAATACCTCCCCCTAAGTCCACTTTACACATCTCGATCTGTGTCATTCGAGTTGCCTTACATCTTTTGGACATCAGGGTTTATGACAATTTAATAATAATTATTTATATCCTGTTTTTACAGAGTCTGACCTTTGTGTGATTTATCTGGGATATTCCTTTTGGGTCATCTTAAAATAAGAACCCGTTCATTGGAAAATTCTTATTTAAGCATAGTAGATTAGTATAATATAGTATGAGATTCCTCATTAATCCACCTTACCACTCCATGGTTTATGTAAATGAGACTGGTGGATTAATTCGGAATGACACTGTCTTTGGGGGCACAAAGGGGGGAAGAAGCGGCGATTCACCAGCAGTAATTTTTCTTAAGGAACCAATTTGATACTGGCGAATCGCCACTTCTTCCCCTCCCTCTCAAAAAAATGAATTGTCATTCCGAAATCATCCACCGTATACAAAACTCAATCTATTGAAAAATACAAGCTTACGGTGGATGATTGAGGAATCCCCTGCCCCCGGAACAGTGCAAATCAGAAAAGTTTGTCATTAGTAGTAGGAAAGAAGCCACCATAATCAAATCTCATATGGCTGGAAGAAACCAGGTTACGGTGGATGATTGAGGAATCCTCTGCTCCCGTAACATTCATTCTAAAGGATTTCGTTATTAGTAAGAATTCACCGATAAAATATCACATACGATCGGGAAATACAGCTTAAGGCAGATGAATGAACAATCCTCATACTCCGGAACAGCAATTCCAGTAAATGTGTAATTAATTATTACCAGCAATCATTGTAAATTCTCCTTCGGTAACCGGGTCCGAATAAACTTAAGAGAATCTGATATATAGTTATCAATGGTTCCGGGCGAAAGTCCTACTTCTTCGGCAATCTCTTTTGTCGATTTACCCTCGTTCCTGCTTTTCAGGAAAATTGTTTTTTGCCTCTCCGGAAGTTTATTTATGATTTGTCCGACCTGGTCCAGGACAGACTGTACGTCGATACTATCCTCCATTGCAGAAGAGGAATGAGAATCCTCATGTATGGTGTCGTCAATGAATTTACGGTGATATTTCCTTTCCCTGACGAGATTGCAGATCTCATTATACGCTATGGTAAACAGATATGATTTGAAAGATAAATCTTTCTTCAGATTTTTATGATTTCCCCAAACCTTGAGAAAAACTGACTGAACAAGTTCCTCTGCCTCATCAGTTGAACGAAGATACTTCAAACCAAAGGCGTACAGTTTTTTAGAATATTTTTCATATAGCATGTCGAAGGCTTCAGTATCACCTTTTTGAAGCTTCACAACAAATTCAATATCGTCGAAGACCGATTGCAAGGATGCTCTTTGTCTGATAGATTAATTTCAAATATACAACTTAATCGACAAGATTATTTAATAGTATCTTTTAAATTATTTAATAAATTTAATCTTAAGACTATCAGACTGGATAAATATGAGTGAGATCTCTCCATATATAGGTGAGTGTCAAATTTAATGTATAATTTTAAGTTTATGATTTTGCCGGCTAAGGCTTAGGTTAAGGTTAAGGTTAAGGTTAAGGTTAAGGCATTTTGGCAAGACCCTGTGATTGATCATACTATGAAAATCAAAATTACATTACTATGAAAACTATATTGTTGCTTATTGTAATGCTGCACTTGCCGCTTTTTATAAAAGCTGTGAAATCAAATGAAGCAGAGAACAAAATAGTTACCTACTATATTTCTGCAAAAGGATCTGATAAAAATAGCGGCAGTATTAATAAGCCATTTGCTTCTCTGGAACATGCCGGCTTGGCTATCAGGAAATCAATAAAAAATAACGGGGGAAAGTTGCTAACTCCAGTTGAGGTTATCTTCAGGGAAGGAACTTATTGTATTTCCCGGGGGACAGAATTTTCCGGAATTGAGACAGTTGCCGGAGCATCAGTAACAATTGCTGCATTTAAGAACGAAAAGGTCATTCTTAGTGGCGGCAAAAAAATCAATGGCAAAAATTTCAGGGAATTGAAAGATGAATCAGTTATGGAGAGGCTTCCACCCGAATCTAGAGGTAAGGTTTGGGTCATTGATCTGAAAAAAGAAGGCGTTACAGATTACGGTAATCTTAAGCAACATGGTTTTGGCACTGTCCCTGAACCGGCTGCACTTGAGCTTTTTATTAATGGCCAGCCTCAGACCATGGCCCGTTACCCTAACGAGGGGATATTAAAAATCGGAAAGGTATATGATAAAGGCTCCATCCCCCGTGATGGTGATTTCTCTGCTCGCGGTCCGGAATTTGGATATGAGTACGATAGACCCGAGCGATGGGGAAATGCTAAGGATATCTGGCTTCACGGGAAATTCTCATACGGATTTAACGATGACAACCTTAAAATTGAAAACATTGATTACCGGAAAAGGAGTTTTAAAATAAAGCAGCCTCATATATACGGTGTGATGTCAACTATGTACCCGGCACCCGATGAACCTGCCGGACTCACTTTTCGGGGATATTTCGCATATAACCTGCTGGAAGAAATTGATCAGCCCGGAGAATACTACCTGGATCGTACTACAGGGAAACTGTATATTTATCCTTCCTTGCCATTGGCACAGTCCGATATTGAGGTATCTCTGCTGGAATCTCCAATTATTACCATCCGAAACTCGCACGGAATTACTATTAAGGGGATTGATTTCACCTGCGCCAGGGGTATGGGTATTTACCTTGAAAAGTCTCATGAAATAATTGTTGATAGTTGCAAGTTTTCAAATCTGGGAACTGTGGCGATAAGTATGGGCGAGGAATTGAAAGATAATAAGCCGGACCTGGATATTGATTTTGGACCCAGGCAGTACCTTATTAAGGATGGGGAGTTTAAAAACATTACTATCAGTAACTGTTTAGTGTCAAATACCGGTACCGGAGGTTTCATCTTGCATGGAGGAGACAGGAAGATCCTTGAGCCTGGAAATAACCTCGTCTACAACTGCGAGTTTCATCATACGGACCGGATCAATTATACTTATTCACCTGCAGTGAAAATGTGTGGTGTACGAAATATTGTCCGCAACTGCTACTTTCATGATATGCACCACCAGGCAATCTATTTTAATGGTAATGACAACATTATCGAATTTAGTAAATTTGAGAAGATTTGTACTGATGCTCATGACATGGGGGCTGTTTATACATGCAGAAATCCCTCTGCGCGAGGTACTTTAATCCAGTATAACTACTTTCTTGATATCCTGCCCAATGATAAAGAAGCCAGTATCTCCGGCATTTACTTCGATGATGGTTCCGGAGGCAACAATGTAAAGAACAACTTCTTCTGCAAAACAGGCAACCCGGGAAATTTTGGCTGCTTTGCGGCTGTCTTTTCAAACGGAGCACATGATGTTGAGATATCAGGGAATATTTTTATGGAGTGCAAAGTTGCAATTGGCAACAATCACTGGGAAGATGCCTACTGGATTGAGTGGTTGGGAGGACCTTTAATTCAGAACCGGCTAAAAAATGAAGTGAATATATTCAGCGATGTTTATCAGAAGAAATATCCTGAGCTTAAAGACTTTTTTACAGTGACAGGAAGACGTTTAATCCTTGTAAGGGACAATGTGATGATCAGAACACCTCTAGCCCGGTTCGGCGATTTTATGTTGCAGAATAACCTTACAGTTGATGATGCTGGAGTGCTCCCGCAAGACTTAAATTATGAAGAAATTCAAAAGGTTATTAATGTTCAATCGTTCCCTTTTGACAAGGTGGGGTTGCTAAAAAAGGTTCAACAATGATAGTATTAAAGTATACTGTTCTGATAGTCTTTTTCTTCGTGATGTATGTTCCTGCTTTTTCGCAGGATAAGTTTGCAGATATAGGTACCCGCAGCTTTGGCAACCTGGAGCGCGGTCTGGTTGTTCCTCAGCCACCGGTATTACCTGATATATCACTGGATGTCATACATGATCCATCCGCAGTTTTTAAGCCTGCCAGAGAGATTACCTCAAAGGATGAGCTCTATGCCGAACTTGATAAAATGCGAAAAGAGTATGAACCCTTTATGAAGAATCTGGCTCCGGCAACAGCCTCTTTCCGCCATCAGATCAAGTTATCCGAATTCAACTGGCGAGTGGAAAATCAGAGTGACATTGACGACTTCCCGGCCTCACTCAGGGGAGAGGGAAAGTGGGAAAAGGTAAAAATACCACATTTTGGGCCGCCAATTGGACGGGCGGTGACTTACTATTTCAGAGAAGTTGACCTGCTATCAGATGACCTTTCCAGGGGGACACTATTTATCTGCTTCAAAGGAGTAGACTATAAGGCCTCCGTATTTATCAATGGGAATTATTGCGGATCACATGAAGGTTTTTTTGCTCCTTTTGAATTTGATATTACCAAAATCGCAAAGGTGGGGCTTAATGGAATTTTGATAAAGGTAGAGAATGATTATACTACCACCACAACAGAAGATGACAGGAATAATTCAATCCAGGGCACTAAAATCTATGCTGCATCCGGGCCGGGCTTTAACGATCCCGATGCAGGATGGCATCATTGCCCGCCGGGTATGGGAATTTACCAGGATTGTTACCTTGAGTACCGGTCGTCTATACATATAAATGACGTTTTTGTGCGCTCTCAGCCTGATAAGTCAAAGGCTGAAGCCTGGATAGAGGTAAACAACTTTAAAAAATACCCTGAAGAAATAAAGCTTAAGATTTCCGTTTACGGTCAGAATTTTTCAGGGACTGTGGTTGAAGATCTTGAATATATTCCCTCCACAACTCAGATCCCTGGTATAGGAGATCTTACAAAACCAACTGACTGGGAGCATAAGACACTGAAAATGGGATATGGTTCCAATCTGATAAAGATCCCCATTGACATGAAGGACTTCCGGTACTGGAATACCGATACACCATGGCTGTACCAGATCCAGGTGAAAGTTTACGATGAACGGGATTCTCTGACCGATGTAAGGGTACAGCAGTTCGGAATGAGAAGCTTCACAATGGATACCGTAAATATACCAAAGGGCAGAATGTTTCTCAACGGGGAGATGGTTCGTTTGCGTGGGGCCAATACAATGGGACATGAGCAGCAATGCGTTATCCGGAAAGACTGGAACCAGCTTCGCGATGATATTCTGCTGGCAAAGCTCTGTAATATGAATTATTTGCGCTTTACACAGCGACCTGTTCAGTCTGAGGTTTATGATTATTGCGATATGCTTGGCCTGATGAATCAGACAGATCTACCACTTTTTGGAAGTATCAGGAGAACCCAATTTGCCGAAGCCGTGAAGCAGGCAGGGGAGATGGAACGATTGGTCCGTAAACATCCATCAACTATAATGGTCACCTATATTAATGAGAGATTCCCTAATGCTGAAGGCTTTCCTCATAGAAGTCTGAGTACACCTGAAGAGTACTTTCGTCTCTTTACTGCATTGGACCAAATGGTGCTCATTGCCAATCCCGACCGGGTTATAAAGTCGGGGGACGGTGATTATGACCCCCCTTCCCCTGGTCTGCCGGATAATCATTGCTACAATACCTGGTATAACGGGCATGGCCTCGGACTTGGTGAAATGTACAAGGGTTACTGGCAGCCGGTAAAACCAAATTGGCTATATGCCTGTGGTGAATTCGGAGCTGAAGGACTGGATCCTCTTAATGTGATGCAGAAGTATTACCCTGAGGAGTGGCTGCCAAAAGACAAAGAGGATGATAAAAACTGGACGGCCAACAGGATCTCAATGGCACAAACGCAACGTTTTCACTATATGTGGTACAATACCAGGCACTCTCTTAACGATTGGATTGAGTCAAGCCAGGAGTACCAGGCATGGGCAATCAAGTTTGTTACAGAGACTTTCCGCCGCGATCCGCGAATGGTCTCTTTTGCGGTACACCTCTTTATAGATGCCTGGCCGGCCGGATGGATGAAAAGTATCATGGATGTCGACCGCCAGCCGAAGAAAGCTTATTTTGCCTACAGGAATGCGCTTGAACCTCTGATGGTTTCGCTGCGAAGTGACAGAAACAAATTCTTTGCAGGGGAAGAAAGTGCAATTGAAGTCTGGATTTGTAACGACCTTAATTCTATCCCTGCGGGATATAAGTTAAAATATCAGCTTGAAAAAGATGGGAAAATAGTTTTTGCGAATCAGATTGCAGCCAATATCCCTATAAACAGTTCTCAGTTTCAGGGGTTTATTAAGTGGAAAACCCCATTTGTCCAGGGAAGAACGGCCTATACTTTGAGTATTGCTCTAGTAAGTGATAAAGGGGAGAATAAATTCCAGAATAAATTCGAATTCGAAGTATTCCCAAAACCTGCCCAACCGAAGAAAAAAATCCATATCATTGGTTCATCCGAAGGTAAAGCTGAACAATTGCTCCGACAAGCAGGATTCCAGACTGCCATATCAATGGAAGCAGCTGATGTCATCCTGATCGACGATTTCTCAAAATATGCCGAAGTTGAGGAACAGATCAATAACCTGGTTAAACTTGGCAAAACAGCCATATTTTTTGAGCTCACGGCGAAACAATTTAATATTGCCAATACAATTGTTTCTGTAGAGAAGACAAGCATGGGCGACTACTATTTTGTCTCACCGGAAACAGGTCATCCTCTGGTAAAGGATTTCAACCCATTTGATTTCCGTTTCTGGTACGACGGAAAGAAAGGATTGATCGAACCAATACTTGCTTATACCATTTCAGCCCCGGAATGGAATCCCATTCTTTCGAGCGGGGCCACCAACTGGATTGCCGACAATGGTACTGTTATGGCAGCCTGTGAGCTGAAGTATGGCAAAGGAGTCTTTCGCATCTGCGAAGTTCAACTGGTTGACAGGGTAGCCTTTAATCCAACTGCTATGATTTTTTTAAATAATTTATTGAATGGATTTTGATTTTTTTGATATATTAAAAGGTCCCACAACAATATTTTTAATTGTTTTGTCCGGTATAAATTATTTAACTATTTAAACAGATGAGTCTGCTACGAAAAGTATTTTTTTGCCACCAAGGCGCCAAGGCACAAAGTTTCACCAAGGATAAGTCATTGAAAGATAGTCTTTTGGTGAGCCTTGGTGTCTTCGTGGCAATTTCATTTTTTGGGTTTATCGGAGTGGATTCAATAGATTGATTTTTATGACATTTGGATATATTTCGCCCCTACAGGGCTTATTTTTGAATTTGCCTTTTTTCTACAAATATTTACGCGGCGCTGCCGCTCAAAAAAGCTGCAGAGCAGCAAAATATTTGTAGCCTGGAAATTACATGCATATCCTAAGCTGCAGAGCAGCGAAATATTTGTCATTAAAAATGTTTTGATGTTTTACCGGACAACAATATTTATAATAGAAAAATGAAAATTAAAAAGATTCTAAAAGAATGGTACTTCGCAAAGTACACTAAACCTCTTTTCTTTACCGTACTATTTGCATTATCCTGTATATCATGCAGTAAGCCAGGGATTTTTGTATCAACCGATGGAAATGATCTGAATCCGGGTTCAAAACGAAAGCCTGTTGCAACTCTGGGGAAAGCCCTTGAATTATCAAGGACCGGAGCGTCAAAAAATATCATCATTAGAGCAGGAAAATATTATGATGTTTCCTGCACATTATCTGCCATTGATTCAGGCCTTTATATTTCAGGAGAACCCGGGAAGAAAGTTTATTTGTACGGAGGTAAAAAACTGCAGAACTGGCAAAAACATGAAGAGTGGTGGGTAGCCGATGCACCTGGTTCTGCTGACAGATCATGGGATTTTCGAATCCTGATAGTAAATGACACATTACGCAGCCGGGCAAGACTACCCGGATCGGGGGAATTCACTCACAAAAGTGAATGGCCGTATAAATGGCAGAGTTCGCAGGGAGGATGGTCGAAAGAGCCTACCTATGAAGAACTGACAACAATGGTATATGATCCCAAAGACCTTGGCAGCTGGCTTGACTCAAGAAACGCGGAACTAACAGTTTTTCATGCCTGGGATGATTCATATGTTGGTTTGGAGAGCAATGATACGATAAAGCACCTGGTTAAGTTCACCTATCCTGCCACTCATCCGGCCGGGGCATTCGCTTCATGGATATGGAGGGCATCGAAATATATCGTATGGAACATAAAGGAAGGGATGAAACATCCCGGTCAATGGTACCTTGACCGGACAGCTGAAAAAGTCTTTTACTGGCCTTATCCATATGAAAAGATATCAGAAATTGACGCATTGGTTCCAACTAAAAATCAGTTATTTGTATTTGAAAAAGGGGTAAGGGATATCAGAATTGAGAATTTAAAAATTTCGTGTGCAGGTGCCCCCATGTCAAATACAGGATATGGTACCACAGAAATTCAGGGGGCAATCGGGGCAACAGGTGCAAATCATATTACCCTGAAAAATATTTCTGTAGAAAACGTTGCCGGGTGGGCCGTAAAGGCCGAAGGATCAAAAATTAATATTTCAGATTGCGAGTTTTTCAATACAGGCGCAGGTGGAGTCTTTTTTAAAGGGAAGAACATACGGATGGAAAGATGCGGGATCCACAATGTTGGTAAATTGTATTTTGGAGCTGTGGGTATAAATGGGGAGGGTGAACATAATCTTATATCGCATTGCGAATTGTTCAATATACCTTATGCGGCGATAAATGGAGTGGGAAACAATTCAATTGCAGAATTTAACCTTATCTACAATTTTAAACTGGAACTTAAAGACGGAGGGGCGATCTACAGTGGCAGTGATTCAACAGTTTATCGAAACAATGCTGCCATCTTTAAAATGGGCAACACTATTGAAGGCTGGACATATTACTTCGATGAATTATCAAAGAACTGCATAATTGAAAACAACCTGGCAGTTAATACCCTGTCTCCTGTTCATAATCATATGGCAAACGGTATAACTGTGAGAAATAATCTTTTTATTGATCAGGGAAAACAGAGAATTAACTCCAGCCTGTGTTCGGATCTGCATTTTACAGGGAATACATTTATTGCCGATACTATTGTATTTTCAACACCTACAGGAGAACCGTTATCAAAAGCCAGATCATCATATAATTTTGTATTTCAGAAATTTTACGAAGCAAACGGCATTGTAGAATTTAAAGATAATAAGTTTTATTGCGATAAGATACTTAAGGAGGTCCTCCATATGTACGAGACCAATAGAATTGTGGATTTTGATCCATTAGATAATACTCATATCGCCGATAGAAATGAAAGAGAGTTGTTGAGGACAAAGGTGCCTGAAGCATTCAGCCAAACAGGGTACCGGGGGAATTTTGAAGAGGTTTTCAGTGCTATGGTATCTGACTTTGCTCCGCAGCCTGAACATCCGGCTTACTTCCTTGATGGGTGCACTGTAACATTAACCGCAGTTAACAGTCTTTCATTTCAATTCCAAAAGCCAGGAAACAGTATTGTAGTGTTGAAAACCAAAGCACCATTGATTATAACGGAACAGAAGGGATTGACGGCAAGGCTTCGCCCGGGATGGGACGGCACTCTGGGTTATTCGCTTTATGCCCTCGAAGTTGAAGCTGATGCATCAGGATCAGGTCTCGTCAGTCTGACAGCCCAACCTGTATTGGCAGGAGTTGCACAATCACAGCCAGAGTTGGATGCGCGTAACTCAAGATTCCCCGACAAAAATGAAGAACTGCTTAGGTGGCAAAAGGATTGGAGAATAAAACTTGCCAACCGGATGATGAACGGCGGTCTCCCAAAACGTGTATCAATGGAAGCCGAAGTATTGGATACGGAAGATCATCCGGCATTCATCCTGCGTCGGGTACATTATAAGTCTCAGGCTGACCGCAGAAATACTCTGTTATTGTCGCTGCCCAAAAACTCAAAGGGAAGAGTGCCGTTACTGATAGCATTGCATGGTCATGAAGCTGCATGGGGTGAAGCTGATGCCGGCGCATTTAAACCCGGTCATTCTGACGATTTCTGCGCTTACTTTGCTGAACGGGGATGGGCTGTACTGCAACCGGCAACCATGGATCATACTCTGCAGCATGCGGGGTGGACATTACAGGGAGAATGGACATGGGATGCCATGGTGGCACTGGATTATGCAGTTCCATTACCGGAAATAGATCCGAACAGGATTTCAGTATGTGGTTTGTCAACGGGTGGACACCTTGCAATGAATATGCTGGCGCTGGATGATCGTGTCGGATCCGGTGTCGTAGGTTGCGTTCTGAGCACCTGGCATCATTACAGGGAACGCATGCGCATCCCTCCGCATTGCGATTGCGGGATTCTTGGTCAACTCGGCGACCTGATTGAACAATGCGACTGGGCAGCACTGGCGGCACCTAAACCGGTACAGTTTCAGCATGGCAGAAAAGACGCATGTTATTGCCCAGGTGCTGATCCTGCATTGCTTGATAATGACTGGAATACTTCTGTCATGCCGGAAAAAGAGTTCGAAGGAATATTTACCGAGGTGAAAAGAGCCTATAAAATGACAGGTGAACCGGAAAACGTGAAATTATATATCCATAGCGAAGGCCATCGTGTGAATAACGAAGCCGCTTACAGTTTCCTGTCTGGACTCAAAAAGTAATACCTGCAGCTGCCCGGGAAAAAGGATATAATGGTCCGGCATGGGTCCTCTATTACCAGAATAGATATTACTGTTGAAGAAGGTTCTGCTGTATCAAAATAATAATGACATATTCAAAAGAATAATACAACTTCGGTATGAGATAAATCATTCCTATGAGTAATACATATAAGAATGAAAACTATGAAAAAAAAGGCTGTTTTAATATCAGTGATCTGTATGGTTGGAATAAGAGCTATTTCAGCAACAGAAGCAATACTTCATACAAACGGAATAAACGAAGGGAATTTCACTATCTCCAATGACTCTTCAATCTTTTTGCAGATTGACAACAATTATCTACGGATTGATTTCATAAATCCCTCGGTGTTCAGGATCCGGATGAATAACGAAGACTATTTCCCCGAAGGAGGAATGGTGAAGTATGGAATTGTCAACACTAAGTGTCAGCATCATAAGGTGAATAAAACCTCTAAAGGCAGTACTATTGAGTTTTCAACTGATAGTGCCAGAATTGTTGTTGATAAAAAGAATGGCAAAATTCAATCATTTGGTCCTGCCGGAAATTTACTGACTCAAAATGATCATGCCACCAAAACCCGGATCAGAACAGGGATTCGAATTATCATTTGAACTTAGTCCGAATGAAAGGCTTTATGGTTTTGGTGATGAATCCAGGGATAAAATACAGAAAAGAGGGCATAGGAACAGGATGGTTGTAATGAATGTAGCCTCCTATGCGCCTATTCCATTCGTTATGAGCGACCGTGGCTGGGGAGTGTTCCTCAATACCACAGTTTATCATTCTTTTGATGCTGGTGCTACTGTCAATAACCGTCTTTCTTTCAGTGCTGAAAATGGGATTATCGATTATTTCCTGATAACAGGGAAATCCATGGCGGAGATCTTAGATAAATATACGGACATTACCGGAAAACCAACACTTTTACCTAAATGGGGTTACGGTCTTACATTTATTTGTGATGAACGGGGGGTGAGGGCAAGAGATGTCCTGTATGAGGCGTATGAATTCAGACGTCAGGAAATTCCCTGCGATGTTATTGGACTTGAGCCAGGCTGGATGGAAAAATATTATGACTTTTCACTTGACAAAGAGTGGAGCAAGGAACGTTTTGATATACCCTTCTGGCTTAAAGGGAGAGATTATGGAACATTTGATATTGCATTGAAAAATATGAACTTTAAGCTTAGTCTTTGGCTTTGCTGCGATTACGACCTGAGCGAATACGAGGAACTGCAGCTTCATCCGGGGAAATCTGATACAAACAATATCACTGAATCCAAATCGCTTGAAGCTGACCTGTTCCATGATCCTAATTTCGTACCAGTATATTTCGATAAACTACATAAACCAGGAGTCCCATGGTTCGATCATTTGAAACAATTTGTCGATGACGGTGCTTCTGCATTCAAGCTGGACGGAGCAAATCAAATCGATTTTCATCCTGACAGAAAGTGGAAAAATGGAATGGAAGATTATGAAATGCATAATCTGTATCCACTGTTATATAACAAGCAGATGAGCCTGGGATTTAAGGAACATACCGGTAGAAGGTCAATGATATATTCAGCAGGTGGTTATGCTGGTATTCAACGCTATTCAGCCACATGGGCTGGCGACACAGGTGGTGGTCCGGGAACTTTGGTCTCTCTTCTAAATCACGGACTTTCAGGTCATTCCAATGTTTGTACGGACATGGAGGTCTCAACAGCCTCTGGTATTCACTACGGTTTCTTTCAGACACTCTCAGAAGTTCTGGGCTGGCAGATGTATGTTGAACCATGGTTCCTGGGTGAGAAGATGGCTGCTATGTTCAAGGATTATGCCAATCTCCGGTACAGACTCATTCCTTATATTTATTCGATGGCTCATGTAGCAGCTGAAAAAGCAATGCCTGTAATGCGCGCGATGCAATTAATTTATCCTGAAGATATTAAATGTGATAAATTTATTCATCAATACATGTTTGGCGATGCATTTCTTGTATCGGCTTTTGATAAAACAGTATACCTGCCGGATGGGGAATGGATTGATTACTGGACAGGAAAAAGATATAAGGGAAATCAGGAAATAAAGGCAGAATATCCGGAGAATAAAGGCGGTCCTCTTTTCGTCAGGGCCGGAGCGATAATACCAACTCAGGTGGTTAAAAGTCATATCGGAACCACGACACCAGAGAATATAATCTGGGAGATATATCCAAAAGGTAATTCAAAATTCACTTTGTATGAAGATGATGGCGAAAGTTATAAATATCTTGAAGGCAAGATCGCCAGAACAGTTCTGGAGTGCAATGAAAACAGTGATGGGATACATATAATTATACATCCCCGGGTGGGGGTGTATGATAATATGCCCCCAAAAAGAACTCATAGTATTAGAATTCTTTGTCCGGAAAAATTAACCCCAGCTTATGGAAGCATAAATTTTAATTTTGATGAGAAGTCAAATATTCTAAGTATCCTGGATATCCCTGAAACAAATAAAGTTATTGATATTCATTTGACAAAATAATATATGATTAGCAGTTATGAAATCAAAAGACAAGAATTCGCGACGCGACTTTATTAAAAAGTCAGTAGCCTCTGCAGCAACTCTTATGATTCTTCCACGACATATATTGGGTGGCAAGGGATTTATACCACCAAGCGACAAGGTCAACATCGGTATTGTAGGGGCCGGGGGACAGTCGATGTTCAGCATCCAGGAACTGATTAAACTTGATGATGTCCAATTAACATCGGTTGCAGATCCTTCCAACTACTGGACCAATGACATACTATATAATTTTGACACCGGCCGTGCACCAACAAAGAAGTTTATTGAAGCTCACTATTCAGGAAAAACACCATCCAATAAACTGTCAGAATATGAGGATTTCAGGGTGATGCTGGAAAAAGAGCGTTCACTTGATGCAATAGTATGTGCCACGCCTGACAATACCCATGCTTATATATCGATACTCGCTATGCGCGCAGGGAAACATGTTTACTGCGAAAAGCCGTTAACACATAATATCTGGGAAGCGCGTAAAGTGCGGGATGTTGCACGGGAAACCAGGCTGGCAACGCAAATGGGAAATCAGGGTACCAGTGACGACAACCTCCGGCTGACTGTTGAATATCTTCGGGCCGGAGCAATCGGAACAGTGAGGGAAGCCCATTCCTGGGTTCCGGCTTCCAGGTGGCTACCCGGTCTGAGCGGATTTCCGAAAGACACATCTCCTGTTCCTCAGGGATTTAACTGGGACCTGTGGCTTGGCCCGACATCATGGCACCCATATAATAAAGTTTATTCACCTGTAAAATGGCGTGATTTCTGGGCATTTGGCTGTGGAGCTCTCGGTGATTTTGGTTGCCATGATATGAATTCAACAGCTTGGGCTTTTAACCTCACGGCCCCGGAGAGTGTAGAGGTATTTCCTGCAGGGAATAACAAAAGTAAAGAGATTGCTCCCTACGGGGAGATTGGTCATTTCCATTTTGCCGCAAAAGACAAACAACCTGAGTTCAGGCTGACCTGGTATTCAGGAGGCTTGAGACCTACCCTTCCGGAGTTTTTACCAAAAGATTTTTCATTAAACAGCAGGGGTGCTATGTTTATCGGTGACAATGGCATTATAATAAATAATGGTGGCACCAGCTCTCCTCCGCTGATCTTTCCTGAGAACCTGAGAAGCACATTTAAACCACCAGTCCCAACCATTCCACGTTCAAAAGGACACCACCGCGAATGGATCGATGCAATAAAAGGAGGACCGGCGGCGATGTCAAACTTTGAATATGGGGCTCGACTGGTAGAGATCGTACTCCTTGGTGTGCTCTCCTTAAGGCTTGGGGGTAAGAAAATTTACTGGGATCCGGATAATATGAAAGCCATAGGTTTGCCTGATGCGGATGAGATTATAAGGGAACCCGTCAGAAATGGTTGGGAAATGGTTTAATAATGTATTTATTGCTAAATCAAAATTCAGATAATCATTTAAAAACTCTAAAATGACATTGAGTATATCTAAAGCCAGATGGATTGCACTAATTGCAATTTATCTGATCGTCAATTACAATGTGTTATCGCAGGAAAAAGAAGACATTTTGAAGGAATGGACAACGATACACAATACAAAAAATGCACTGTTCAAAGATTATAATGAACTGAAATTCGGGATGTTCATTCATTGGGGTATCTACTCTAAATTGGGGGGAATCTGGAAAGGAGAGAAAATTGTACCTGAAACACGGAATCCTAAGGCTGGAGCATCACCTGAATCATGGCTGCAGGGTGAATGGATAATGTATTGTGCTCAAATTAGCCGTCAGGAATACAGGGATGTGGCCAAAACATTCAATCCTGTGGAATTCAATGCTGAAAATTGGGTTAAGCTGGCAAAAGAAGCAGGTATGAGGTATATTGTTGCGATGCCGAAACACCATGATGGGTTCGCCATGTATCATTCAGATGTTTCCGATTTTAACATTTATGATTTGACCCCTTTTAAGAGTGACCCGATTGAGGAGATTTACAGAGCCTGCCAGAAGTATGGCTTGAGGATGGGGATCTACTACTCTCATTCAATCGACTGGATGGATGGGGGAGATGCAGGTGAAGCCCAGTATAGGAAAGAACATCCGGATTATGTTGATAATTATGCTATTAACCACTTCGATCCTTCACCGGTTAAATTTGCAGATTATATTGAGAAAAAAGCAAAACCGCAAATGCGCGAAATTTTAAAAAAATTTCCAAACCTCGTTGAGGTATGGTACGATTATCCCAGAAATATGAATTTAAAGCAGAGTTTTGATTTTTATAAGCTGGTTTACGATATACAGCCTCATTGCCTGGTAAATAGTCGTGTAGGAAATGATCTGGGAGATTTTCTTAATGCAGGGGATAATGAAATTCCAACAGATATTGACAGCAAATATAAAACATGGGAGACTCCGGGTACTTTAAACAATACATGGGGATATAAAAGCTATGACAATGACTGGAAATCACTGGATGAAATGTTGTTCTGGATTGTGGAAATTGCAAGCAAAGGGGGTAATTATCTTCTTAATGTCGGACCTGACGGGAAAGGTGTAATTCCAGAAGCGAGCGTTAAGATTTTAAAAGAGATAGGGGCATGGATGAAGGTAAACGGGGAAGCCATCTATGGCACAAAAAGATGGATCACCACGAAAGAGGGTCCAACGACACTTGAGATGAAAAGTACAACCTTCAGGAAAGAAAATGGGTTCAATTCTGCATTTACTCCTGAGGATTTCTGGTTCACTGTGAAGGACAATAATGTCTATGTAATTTCTCTCGCAAATAGTGTAGGTGAAAACATTAACGTAAAATCTCTTTATGACCTCCGGAATAAAATTAAAAGAATTAAAGTCTTAGGGAACAATGAATCCCTGAAATGGGTTGTTTCCGGTGATAAAGTATCTGTTTCGCTCCCTTTGATTACAAAAAGCACTGAGCTGGGTTTTGTATTGAAGGTTGAATTAGAATGATTGAAGTTATATGTAGTATAAATACAAAATAACAATTAGAACTATGAGCCCGGGAATTCAAAAAGTCATATTAACCGTTACGGCACTTATAATTGCCGCCGGTGTTAATGGAAACATTGATAAGGTAACTACAGAATCCGGGAGGAAAGTGATTTCGCTGGATGGTACCTGGCAGATTGCAGAAGGAGGAATGGATAAAATACCTGGAAATTTCGACCATACCGTAGTCGTTCCCGGACTGGTGGATATGGCGAATCCGGCATTTATTGAGCCAGGGCCTAAAGTTGCAGACCGAAGCTCATTGTCGCAGAAAGATCCGAGAAGAGATGCTTTCTGGTATCGCCGCACCTTTAATCTTTCTGATCCCGTTTCGGTAGTTGTCCAACTTAAGATTGGCAAGGCAATGTACGGAACCCGTGTGTTTCTGAACAGGAAACTGATCGGAGATCATACACCGTGTTTCACACAGGGATTGTTTGATGTTAAAGATGCATTGAAGGTTGGCGAAAACGAATTGATCATACGCGTTGGGGCAGATCGTAAGGCAGTCTCAGATTTTGTCGAATCAGGTACAGATGGTGAAAAGAGCCGGTTCATCCCGGGAATTTACGACCACGTTGAACTGATAATGTCCGGATCACCACATATCGTTAATGTACAAGCAGTTCCGGATATCAACAATAAGTCAGTTACTGTGCATTCATGGGTAAAGTGCACTCCGGTGCCTGCAGACACGAAGTTGCACATCATAATCCGCGAGGCTGTGTCACGAAAGATTGCAGGTGAAGCCGATTGTCTTATTCCTGCAGATGCTTCCGGACTGGAACAGACCGGAAGCAAAACAGTTCCGATTCGCGGGTGTCGTCTATGGTCACCCGAGGATCCTTTCCTTTATGAGATTGAAGTGAAAAGTGCTGCCGATAGCTTTTCCACCCGGTTTGGCATGCGTTCTTTCAGGTTTGACCCGGAAACCGGCAGAGCCCTGCTAAATGGTAAGCCCATGTATCTGAGGGGGACAAATGTAACTCTCCTCCGTTTCTTCGAAGATCCTCAGCGTGGCGACAAGCCATGGAATGAAGAATGGATCAGGCTCTTATATAAAAAATTCAAGGAGATGCACTGGAACTCCTTCCGTTTTTGCATCGGTTTTGCACCTGAACTCTGGTATCGTATTGCTGATGAAGAAGGACTGCTTATTCAGGATGAATACCCTATTTGGTGGGGAGTCTCAACCAGAATAAGCGCTGATGTGCTGGCTGTTGAATTCAGCGAATGGATGAAAGAAAGATGGAACCATCCTTCTGTCGTTATATGGGATGCCGCCAATGAGACCTATTCACCTGAAACAGGGAAAGCAATAAAACAGGTGAGGGGACTCGATTTTTCAAACCGTCCCTGGCAGAATGGCTGGGGAGAACCGGTTGATGCACAAGATGCAGATGAGTGCCATCCCTATCATTTTATTTTCGGACCAAATCAACCATTCCGTATGGCTGATCTGGCGAAGGACCCTGGTACAAAAGCAGGGCTGCTGATTGCACAGCCTTTTGCTGGGGAAAAGCTACTTCGTAAAAATCCTGTTATAATCAACGAATATGTAGGATTATGGCTCAACCGAGACGGTTCCACAACTACACTTTCCAAAGAACCTTTTGATTACCTTCTTGATCCGTCAGCAACAGTTGCACAGAGGCGGCTGCTCTATGCCCGTTACATGTCCGCCATAACAGAGTACTTTCGTGCCCACCGGCACGCAGCTGCAGTGATGCATTTCACAGCCCTTGGTTATTCACGTCCTGATGGCCAGACCAGCGATGAATGGATTGATGTGGAAAAACTCACATGGGACCCTGATTTTTATAAATATGTCCGCGATGCATTTGCTCCTGTGGGATTAATGCTTGACATCTGGGAGGATGAGCTCACAGGTGGTGTAATAAAGGAATTTCCTGTTATCATTTTCAACGATCTTGAAAAAGAATGGAAAGGTGAAGTACAGTTCAGGTTAACGCGGGGAACCAAGATTATAATGGAGAAGAAACTGGCTGCCAGAGTTTCCGGAAATGGAACCTCACGAATTGTATTCAGTGCCACCATACCTGAAATAACGGCAGATTATCAGGCAGAAGCCACTCTCACAAAAACACCGGCCGGACCTGTCAGAAGCCTGCGGGACTTTTCAGTACTTACTCCACTGCAGCTTGCTGCGCGCCAGAATATTGCACTGAAAAAAACGGTGAGAGCATCATCAGTTCTGAAACAGGATAATACGTCTTCGCCTGCAGAATCTTCAGTTGACGGTGACCGGAATACTGCCTGGAAATCCGAAAAAGGCAATCCCCAGTGGCTTGCTGTTGATCTTGGAGAGATACAGACAATATCCCGCATCGAACTTTCTTGGGATTGGGGAGTATCATCCAAATCATTTCTTATTCAGACCTCTGCCGACGGGGAGATATGGGATAATCTGGAGTCTGTTAATGAGGTAAGTTTAAGGACAACAACAATTCGTTTTCCAGCATCTCAAACACGATGGATCCGTCTTTTCTTTACCGGCAAGGACAATAGGGAAGGTTATTCGATAACTGATTTTGCAGTTTATCACTAATATGGATAAAGGTTTGAAGCTATTCTATATACACATCATATTTTAATATCCATTGAATTATCTTTTATAATTGATTTGTTATTATAGTATAAGATCCCTCGCTGCGCTTCGGGATGACAGGTCGTGTTGGTGGTGATGGAGGGAAGCGGCGGCGATTCGCAATAATATTTACCCTGCAATAATGTCCTTTCGAATCGCCGCCGCTTCCCTCCATTTTTATAAAATGACCTGTCATCCCGAATGCAGCCATCCTGAGCTTGCGAAGGATGGCGAAATGAGGGATCTTATGGATATACTGGTAATATTGGCTGAGGGATGAACCAGGTTTGAATAATATAAACAATTCAAAATCTGACAGAACTCTAAAATGTGTATAAAGATTAGCTTTTGAAGGAAAGGTGAACGCAGTGCGCTTTTAGTCTAATTATTGCAAAGTCTGTTTGCGGCTGGGGTGGTTGATTCGTTTTTCAGATTGGTGGACATGTTCTGGAGAGATGATCTGAGAGATTTAAGGCTTTTTCTGTTGAAGAGGTTGTTATTTACTATAGATATATATGAATAAAGAAAGTTATAAATCAACCACCCCGGCCGGGAAATGAAGATTGTAAATATCAGATAATCAGTTGTCCCGGCCACCCCTCCTTCAAAAGGAGGGGAGAATATCATGACCTGACTTAATTTCAAAACTAAGATCCGTTTGCCTTTACTGATCCACCCTGTAAAACCTTTTCATACACCTTGGGTTTCTAGTAGTTAGACTCAAAGGCGATTCAATATTTGAATTTGCTGCTTATTACTGATTTGGATAATGGATATATTAATTAGCCGGAGAACTTTTCAGATCTTCAGCTTTATACTCTTCTATTTGTGAAATCAATTCCATTGACTTTATAATCGGATCCCATTCTTTACCTTTAAAAAGCCAGCGAAACCACTTTTTATCACGGTTATCATATTTAATATTCAGAAAAAGCCAAACAGCGGCATAAACCGAAAAAAGTGCAATTAAACCCTGAATGGTTAATAATAAGATATTACCATTATGAAGCATACCTGTATTAAAGGAAAAAGTTGTCCAGACAGGAAGCTGCAAAAATAAAATGCGGGTAACCCAAAGTGTTGAGGATTTTAGCCTTGATAATCTTTCCTGGCTGAATAACACTGGTTCACTTAAATCCACTTGCCGTATTAGATACAACTGATAAAGATAAACGCCTATTGCCAGTTTAGTCAATACAACCTGGATCCCTGCCGAAATAAGGAAAAATGGATTTGCAGTGCTCCACAGATTGACAATCAATCCATCAACAAATATCACCCATAATATTCCAATAACAATTGCAATTACCTTTAAAGGTCTCATTGAAGACAGGAAATTATTCACTTTAATTCTGGTTATTTCATCTCTGTTTTTGTGAGCGATTTGAAGGCTTGACTCCGATTTTTCATTTGCGGATTGCCAAATGTTTTTTAATTCTTTCTCATCCATAGTCTTAAAAATTTATTTGTGAAAAACGATTTCTTAGTTTATCCTTAATGCGTCCGACTTTAGTAGAGACATTGCTCATAGATATACCGAGGATATCTGCAATTTCTGCCTGACTTTTATCTTCCAGATAAAGCAGCATCAAGGCTTTATCAAGGTCATTGAGTTCGCCAATAAACTGCTTCAGCAGGCTTAACTGATGTTCTCTTTCAGTATTGTCATCTTCCTGTATTTGAGATATATGCTCATTTAGAGGAATGTTTGTTCTTTGTCTGCGATTATTTTTCCGATAAAATGAAATAGCGACATTTAGTGATATACGATACAGCCAGGTCGAAATGGCAAATTTTTCATTATATGTTTGTATTGACCTCCATATCTGTATCATCATCTCCTGGATAAGGTCTTGCCTGTCCTCCTCATTTTGACAATAGGTTCGGGATACTTTGAACAAGATACCTTTATGCTGTTCAATAATTTCCTGAAACCATTGTCTCAATTCACTTTCATTCTTCATAATTCCAAAACCTGTTATATTATCAGAACTCACCATTCTTGTGGAAATTTCCCAATTATTCGCATTGAATATCAAAATATCACAGTTTCGGATATTTTTTCAGGATGCCAGTTGTCATCGGATTGCCTGCAGGTATAAATATTTTACCTGCAGATTGTGTTTTTGAAAACGAATAATAAGGAAGATACCTGTCATTTTTCCTGTTACTTCAGGATAAAGCTCACAGGTGTATAAGCAGGTAAGCTAAAAGACAATTTATCATTTGAAATCCGAACTGGTTCTCCTGATTTTTCGCCCCTAAGCGTCACAGGAATTGCACTGGTAAATTTCGAACCTTTGGGTAATGTAACTTCAAGATTACCTGTAATGCCACCCTGTTCCCATACTCGCAAAACTGTCCCTTCACCGTCAGGATCAGGTCCGAAGGCGGTCAGAGCTACACCCTTGCGAGACAGGGATACTCCGGACTGTGTAACAGGTAATTTACCATTCTTCACTTTGGAAGCAGCTGCCATTAATGGTACACGAGCTTCCATTGCAGGAGTATAGAGGGAACTTTCAGTATTGAATTTATCATAGGTCCATATTCTGACCCTCGCATTCATACGTTGACCGTTCCCGATCCATGAAGGGAAATTGGTCCGCCAGTGGTTATTATATAAGTTCAGATAGATATATGGCTTTTCAGGTTCATAACGTTTATCAAATTTATACTCTCCTGGCTCCCCAAGGCTGACCAGAGGTGCATCCATGGAACAAATACCTATACCACTCCCGGTCGCCTCGTCATAAACAGAGACTCCGTTATTGACCCACCAGAGATGATAATTGGCATTATCCACTACCATATCTTTTACCGGATCGACATCGGCACCTACCCGTCCAAGCCGGAATCTGGGATTATCGCACTTGAAAGGAAGGCATATCCATGCTGTTTCAGGCCAGGTATCAGGTTGTTTCTGCCAGCTTACTTCCAGGTCGGCGGACGGAGTTAAGCCCGAAAGGATCAGCGAGATTGTAATCTCCTGCGGTTGTCCCGGACCGGGCAATGTACCGGTCATCACTGCTTTTACATCGATGGCCGATTTATCTATATATAGAGTCATATCTTCAGGAAGTGCTGAGCTATATGCAACATCCTGAGGCATATCATAAGCTGCAAAAATCAATTTGTGAGCATTATACTGAGGATAGAGCGACCTGGCAATCCAATCATAGATTTGTTTATAACCGAACCTTTCATAAAAATATTGTCCAAAACCCTGAGGCGCATTAGCATCGACAATCTCTTTTCCTGTCCTTTTGTCAATAAGGCTGGTAATCCTCCCTCGTTTAGCATCCAGAGTCGCTTTAAAGAACGGGCTTTCAATCACTCCTGACAGCTGATCAATTTTCATTTCAGGAATTTCAACTACTTCATCAGAAGCAATATAGGCTCTATAACCCATTGGAGGAATATCCTTTACAACAAACCTCGACATCGGAGCTTTATCTTCAATTGCCGGATATTCGTGAGAGACCAGTATATCAGGGCCGCCATCAACTGGCTTAAGTGAAACAAAATCATTTCCGAAGATCAGACGTGTATCGAGTTCAATTTCACCATCCCGCTTCCATGGCAGCGGATTGTAAACCACAATGCGGTTTTCTGCAATATTAACATTGTCGGCAAGTGATGCCACCGCATCACGATATGGATTAGCAATCAGATACTGAACATTGCTGATATGATCTGCATGATCTTTCCACGATCCTTCCATAAGTTTGTACTGTGGAGGCAAACCTCTTTTCCATAATTCATTCCAGGCTTCTCCGTACGGGACTTTAAGGTAATGCTGGTTGGCAAGGCCCCACGTATGTTCACTGTAAAGCAGGCTCTGTTCGTATGCATCGGAAACAACCTTACGCAGGTCGGGCTGATAAATGCCCCATATGGTTTCAAGGGTTGAGAGCTGGTCCATCGCGCCAATGGAAGGCCTTATATTCCTGGCCAGCTTGCTTGCTTCGGGCATACTCATGGCCCCATGGATCCATGGATCACCAATATCGCTTCGAACAACAGGTAAATTACTCAGGTCTTCATTCATGATCATTTCGGCAAAATCATCCATTGTGCCGACCCGGGCTTTTATTCCCTTACTTGCATAAAAATCAAGATCCTTAGAAACTGTTTCCGGATCCGGAGGCCCCTGGTTGTCGCCAGTCATATTTATATAAAGCCATGTTTTATAAGACCAGCCTGCAGGAGGCAGCGGATCACTGCCATAGCCATTATTGTAAAGGGTCAGAAGTCGCGAACCATCCGGCCCTTCCCACCAGAAAAAGGGTGGCAGTCCAAGTTCAATATTGACCACAGGCCCTCCCATGTGATAAAATTTAATCCCTGCATGGTTAAAAAGGGTAGGGATAATCCATGATTGACCGGGGACATCGCTCATCTTAGCGCTCGTTGAGAGAGGTTGTCCATATGAACGGGCAAGGGTTGAAGAGATATTTAACCCTCTCACCAGGTCTTCAGGATCGGAAGTCTCAACATGCATTGTGAATGGAAATGCGTGAACCGCAAGGTTGCCGTCACGGATTGCCTGTTCAATTTTTTTTCTGCGCTCAGGTGCCTGCCCTTCCCATAAAATTTGTTTCATCGGCCATCCTGATATTGTCCACACAAACTGCCTTTCCTTTGGCTGTTTGCTGTTTTCATTTATAGCCTCAAGTACTCTGTCAGCCATTGAGGTGCGGTAATCATGCAGAACCTGCTGAACAGTTTCCGAGTAGCCGATATCAAAATGTGTCTTATAGACAATAATAACATTTTCAACCCCGGGATTCTTTACCTGGACATCGGCTTTTTGCTTTTCTTCGGGTGATTTGACACCCGTGAGTGTGGACCCTGAATTATAATCCTGAGCTCCTGAAGAAATTGAAATGGAAATGCATGCTGCAATTAAAACGGGTATTCGGATGATGTTCTTCATGTCGGTTCAGTATGAATTTACTACTGTAAAATGAAAAGAATATGAGACGAGTTCCGGTTATGTGTATCATATTATCGTATACGAAGATAATATTTTACTCATTCAGTTTGTAAAAGTGTCGTTAACGGGACCAAAATTACACATGTGCATACAATTCTTTCTTAATCAATACTATTCGTCAAAAAAGTGATAAACATAATGGCAAAGACAATCTTATCAGCACTGATTTTTCTTTTAATCTCAGAATTAAGTCCGGCACAAAAAACAGATCCGGTTGATGTAAATATTGTCAACAAGACTTTTAATGATATTGGAGGAACGATTTCGTTTCAGATATGGCAGTATGAAGGAACCATGATAAGTCAAAAACATAGCATGCCTATAGATGCCGGGCGATCAGGAAAGCTGCAAATCGATAATTCTTTCTGGAAATGTGATATTTCGGAAACCCATTCATCCAAAGATGATGCGATAGACCTTGAGGCGAGATTCGAGGTACAAAAAGGAAGCATACGCAATTCAGGAGTTGCGGTACAATTCAATTTTACCGGGTGGACACCTGAAAATTACATCCTGGTGCCGGCTGTATTATATGGTGGGAATCGATTTCGCATCCTTCCAATCAGCTATCCTCCTTACATTCATGAGGAAAAGGACAGACCTCCTGACATGCCTGTTACAGTTACAAATATTCCTCATTTAAATCAGGACGGGAGTTATGCAAAAGTAGAGATGACCGCAGGCAATATGGCAACTCCAATGCTTGCTTTTTTCAATCAAAAGAAGGGGTATGGCCTCATCTTACTGACTGAACAAAGCACCCGGTTTGGTAATAACGGACTTTTTGTAGAAGAAGATGCCGGGCCGGGAACCAAGAATAAGCAAATGTCATTTATCGTGACTGCACCCGGTGTCCGTGAGGAAAGATATGTTATGTGCGGTCGTGAAAAAAGCGGTGATAAGGCAGCTGATTGGGAAAAAGATGATAATATAACTCTCCGGTTTAAGATATACAGGTTCAGGGCCTATGATATGACAGCATTTTACGAGAAGGTATTTAATGTAAGGAAATCTCTTTCAGGAAAGAATTCTTATAGTTGTGTAACACCATATAGTACAGCTGCTGATCTGATACTGGAACATCATAATGCTCATAAGTGGTTTGAAACCCAGGATATGGGTTATTACTGCAACCATCCGGGTGACAAAAACCTATATTGCCATCAGATAGGCTGGAGCGCGATTCCTTTGTACCTTATCCCGGATAACATTGCTGAAACACCTGAACGCTTGCGTCGTGTAAGCCTCTCTCTGGATTATGTATTAACCAGGTCCCAGGGTAAAACAGGACTTTATTATGCAGTGAATCGGTGGGGGGAAATTTTTGGAGATCCTCATGGTGAGATGGAAATCCGGAGAACAATTTCCATGACACGCCGCAGTATGGATGTTCTCTATTTTAGCTTGCAGTGCATTGATCTGTTGAAAAAGCGGGGACACACAGATATGATTAAGCCTGAATGGGAAAAATCATTGCGTGCCTGTGCAGATGGTCTTGTGAAGGTCTGGAAAGACTATGGTCAATTCGGCCAGTTCATCGATGTGGACAATGGTAAAATGGACGTCAATGGCTCTACTGCGGGCTGTGCTGCAGGTGCAGGTCTGGCGCTGGCTTCATTGTACTTTAATGAGCCTGTTTACCTGGACGTTGCCAGGGCTGCTACAAAGATGTATTACGAACGCGATTTCCTTGCAGGCTATGCTGGCGGCGGTGCTTCGGAAATCCTTCAATCGCCTGATAGTGAAGCGCCATGGGATATGGTTGAATCATGCATCATTCTATATGAAGTGACCGGGAAACAAGAATGGATTGACCGCGCAAAATTTGCTACTCATATGCTTTCAACATGGATGGTATCATATGATTACAAATTCCCTGCAGGCTCTGCAATGGAAAAAGCAGGTACTCATGCTGCAGGAAGTATTTTTGCCAGTTCTCAGAATAATCATAGCGCACCCGGATACTATATCTTATCCGGTGATATGTTATTGAAATTATTCCGTGCAACGGGAGATGCACGATACGCAGAAATGTACAAGGACCAGTCGCATAATGTAGTTCAGTACGTTGGCGCTCCACATAACCCTTTAAGAAAAGAAAGCGGTTTGGTAACTGAAAGAGTGCAACTGTCCGACTGGGAAGGAAATAATATAGGATCGGTAGCTTATGAGGATTCTAACATGGCATGGGAAGTCCTGGCTGCCCTTACCTGCCTCCAAAATCCGGGGATATATCTTCATACTGATGACAGCACCTTCCTGGTCATGGACCATTTGGAGGCAAGTGTCATTAAGCGGGATAAAACTGGTGTCACATTCAGGATATCCAATCCAACACCTTACGATGCAAGAGTATCCGTATTTGCTGAATCATCAGACCAGGCTAAAACTGCCCTGCCTTTAAACTCATTTATACAGTGGCCCAGGGTAGATGTCGGTGCAGGGAAGTCAGCAAATGTCAGGGTCAATGCAACAGGGCAGCTGACAATTATCAACTAATCAGAAGTCTTTTAACTTGAAGCAGAAGGAGAGAACCTAATAATAACCATTATAAACCATAATTCTATGAAAACATTATATCTGATATTCATTTATCTGTTTATTACCAATGCCTGTTCATCTCCGGAAACAAAAATGAATTCTCAGCCTGCAGTGAGTAATCTCCTTGGAGATCTGCAAGGCAGATTATCTTTTCAGGTGTGGCAGTATGATGGAAGTAAGACAATTCAAAAGTACAGTATTCCTTTTTCCGCAGGACGATCCGGAAGTTTGCAAATTGAAAACTCTACCTGGAAATGTGATGTTACGGAAAGCCTTCCTGCCAAAGACGGGTCTGTAAAAGTTGAAGCTAAATTCAAACTTGAAAAAGGAAGCCTTAAAAGCTCAGGTGTTGCTGCCTCATTTGATTTCGGAGGCTGGAGCACAAACAACTATGTTATGATCCCTGCTATCATATATAACGGTAATCGATTCAGAACAATTTTTGGTGGCTACATGCCTGTTTATCCTCCTGATATGTATTATAACAAAAATTCTCCTTTATCCTTTTCTGATAATCCCCGTCTGGCAATGAATGCAGGAGAACCTTCAAAAATAGAATTATCAACAAGCAATGCATCAACACCTGCAATGACATTCTTCTCCCCATCAAAAAAACGAGGATTTATTCTGCTGACAGAACAGGAAACTAAATTTGGAAATTCAGGAATGTTTGTGGAAGAAAACGCCGACAGGACAAACGCCTCGTTCTCTTTAACAGCACCTGCTGTAAGGGAAAAAATTCCTGGATTTGGCGGCTTTTTTAACAGCGGAGATACGGCGGCAAACTGGAATGCAGGCGATGAAGTGGTAATTCGCTTTTCAGTATATTCCTTTCCTGTAAATGACATACCTGAGTTCCTGGAAAAATTTATGGATGTGCGAAAAGCCCTGACGGGAGAGAATCATCCGGGAAATATTACTCCAATGAGCGCTATTCTTAAATATACTTTATGGCAGACTGATAATTATCGCTGGTATGAGGATGCTGATTATAAATTATATTCACTTGATGTATTGGAAGATTTCTTTGGATACAATAAAGTATTTCAGTTGGGATGGGTTGGCGGAATGATGAATACTTTTCCTGTACTATATTGCAACGATAGCCTTCACCAGTCACGCGCGGCCAGTACAATCGATTTCGTTGTTGACAGAATGCAGGGTAAAAGCGGCTATTTCTATGGTTTCTGGTGCGACGGTGGAGTAAGAACCGAATTAAAAAGAGAAATACCTGAAGAGCTGCTCAAGGAGCATCCTGATGTTAAGGTTGCGATGGTTCGTAAGAATGCGGATGCACTTCTCTGGTTCTGCAAGCAGTTTATGCTTTTGAGAGACCAGGGGAATAAATCTCTTATTAAACCCTCATGGGAAGCCGCTTCCCAAAGGCTTGCCCGGGCCTTTGTAAACACATGGGAAAAGAATGGCGAATTGGGTCAGTACGTGGATCCTCAGAATGGTGAGATTGTAATATTTAATTCAACGGCTGCAGCTATTGCCCCCGGAGGACTTGCACTCGCTTCAAAATATTTCAATCAACCTGATTTTCTTAAGGCAGCAATAGATATCGCAAATTATTACTATAGCCGTGATGTTGTTAAACTGGGTCTTACCAGCGGACATTGCGGAGATATCAGTCAGGATGCAGATTCAGAATCCGCTGCCGGGTTCCTGGAATCCCTTATGGCTCTTTACTGGGCGACAGGCGACAGGCAATGGCTTGATAAAGCTAAGGTTCAGGCAGCGCTTGTTGCAACATGGACCTTGTCATATGATTATAATTTTCCTCCAAACAGTGATCTTGGTAAATTAAATGTTCATGCTGCCGGTGCATATTTTGCAAGCACCCAGAATAAACATGCCGCTCCAGGGATTTGCACTTCATCGGGCGATTATTTATTCAAATTATATCGTGCGACCGGAGAACGTAAATATGCGGAGTTGATTAGGGATATTCAGCATGCTCATGCAGAGGTAGTTGAGACACCAGGACGTCCAACAGTCAGCACTGGTTCAAGGGGGTCCTGGGAGAAAAGTGTAAAGAGTAATTATTATGGTTGTGCCATGGAACGCATTCAGATATCAGATGCTGAAGGGAAGGATGGCGTTGGAACGTTATCCAAAAATACCTCCAATGCATGGAATGAGTTGAACGGAATGCTTATGGCAATTGAATTGCCTGGCATTTACCTTCAGTTGGATAAAGACGAAATGATTGTTTTCGACCATGTAGAGGTATCAGTTCTTGAACGAAGCAAATCAGGCGTCGTACTTGAAATTAAAAACCCTACGGCTTTTCCTGCAAAGGTTTCTCTGTTCGCAGAAACGTCATCGGATGCTAAGAAACCTTTAAGTTATACAGCTTTTATGAAATGGCAGAAAATTGATGTGGAAGCCGGAAAGAGTTGTAAGGTGGAAGTTCCCATTCCCGGCTAACTACATCTCACTAATTTCTTTTTGCCGCCCAATCCACAGCACAACCGATGTGTTCTTTTACTTTCGGATCCAGAAATGCTTCCGGGGTGTGCCCAAAAACAGTGTAGAATGAGCGTGTATTGCCTGTTTCCTTGTACCATATAAGCGGGTGGTCGCCCATTTTCCATTTGTCGTCTTTCTGGGTGGCTTCATTCAGTGATTTTTCGTCCAGGCGGGCCAGAACATGTACTTTTGCTCTCGGATTCTCCTTGAAACTGTACCATTCATCGAAGGTTGTATATGTTTCCATTCCTTTAAAAGGTAACATGGTCGGGTGGGTAGTGTTCTCCATAATAACCGTCCCTGTCTGGGCAGGCGGATGGGTTAAAAAGAATGCTCCGTTCAATTGTCCGTACCATGCCCAGTCATATTCACAATCTGCAGCTGCGTGAATGCCGACAAAGCCTTTGCCGCCAGCCATATATGCTTCAAAGTTCTTCTGTTGCTGCTCGTTAAGGACATCCATTGTCGGATTTAAAAATACTACAACATCAAAAGTTTTCAGAAATTCAGGAGTAAACAGATCTGCATTTTCTGTGGCAGTAAGTATCCATTTCCTTTCCTGTGCCAGATCGCTCATAATTTTCAGACCAGTGGAGATAGAATTATGCCTGTACCCCATTGTTTTTGAGAATACGAGCACATTGATATTTTTATCCTGCGCCATGGCTGAAAGCATGATGCCCAGGATCACACAAGTTATTAATGTTATTTTTTTCATCATAGTATAATTTTGATTTCTATCATATAATGTCTGCTAAGTCTTTGTCCAATCCCTGCTGATGCTTGTCAGCCAGGCAGGGTTCCCTGTTCCTTCTGTAAAACAGAATTTTGCCGGGTCCCATTTCATGGGGGTATTGTTAAAATAAAGCTGATTCATAAGATGGCAGCAAATAACTGTGCGGCCGCCTATCTGTTCGCTGGCAACAGGTTTCTTACGGCTTTTCACACATGAAAGGAAATCCTCATAATGTGAATTGCTCTCGTAGAGTCTGATCTTTGCATCTTTCAGGAGCATCTTCTCAGCCTTCTCCACTTCTGCCTCGCAGGTAGTGCCTTTGCTCTCGCGGCCGATATAGGAAGCAATAGTCTGACCTTTAACAATTACTTTGAATGTACCGCGGTTTACCATAACTTCACCTTCATTGCCAAAGAAGTGAACGCCAAATGTTTTTTCCCTGCGGAGGACAGTAACGCCATTTGCATAAACCAGGGCGGCCTCATTGTTGATGAAACGGATTTCGACAGGTCCGCTCTCATCCATTCCAAGTCCCCATTGGGCAATGTCGAGGTGGTGGGCTCCCCAGTCGCCGACTCCTCCGGTACCGTATTCTTTGTAAGCGCGCCAGTCTGGATAATTATCGTGTACTCCGCGGGGGCTCAGGACTGAATTATATGGACGCAACGGAGCGGGACCAAGCCACATGTTCCAGTCAAGACCGGGTTCCATTTTTTCTTCCGGAAGATCGCATGGCACAGGCGGGCCTCCGATACTGCACTCAACATGGTCGATCTTTCCGATGCAGCCGTTACGCACCAGTTCACACGCTATCCGGAATTCCTTCATCGATCGTTGCATAGAGCCGGTCTGAAATACCCGGTTGTATTTATCCACATCTCTCATTACATCTATTGCTTCCTGAATATTATGAGTCAATGGCTTTTCACAGAAGATATCCTTCCCATTCATGAGCGACTGCAGAATTGGTACAGTATGCCAGTGATCAGGTGTTGCAATGCAGACTGTGTCGATATCCTTGCGCTCTGTCAGTTCGCGGTAATCATTGTACGACTTGCAGTCAGCAACACCTTTGTCCTTGTTACCGGAGTAGAATTTTTGAACTACTTTTTGTGCGTCGGTACGGCGCGTGGTGTCTACATCGCAGACAGCGAGGACCTGTGTAAGGGGAAGAAATTTAGCAAGCAGCCACTGTGACTGTTTCCCCATACCAATAAATCCCATGGTGATCCGGTTACTGGGTGGAGACATCCACACCCTGGACGGGAGGATGAAAGGTGCTGTTATCATCGGTACAGCTGCCGTTTTGATAAAATTTCGCCTGGTTGTTTTCATATTGCAAACTCTCCTTGAGTGTTGATTATAATTATTTTCGATTATTTGAGTGGTAGTTTATTTTTCCTTCTATTATCAAAATTACTAATTTCCTGGCGACTTTAGTATGGGGAAGATTTTATCTGCAATATTTCAATTGGATTGTCTGAACTGAAGTAATGTGGTTGCTAAACCTAAAATGAAGCAGGATGCAGAAAAATATGTATATTTAAATAATTTCTCATGCAATATAACTATTTTATTATTAAACCGATCTGAAATGAAAAAGATCTATAAAATTGTTTTGTGGACCGTCGGGATCTTAATAGGCCTGCCATTTATTCTATTCATGAGCTTATACCTTTATTCAAAACTGACAAACAATGTTGATATCAATCACTCTGCCTATCACTGGAGCCAGGGAATGAACAGGGAAGAAATAGAAAAAACCGCATTGGATCTGATATCGGAGATGACAATTGAAGAAAAGGTTGCTCAATTGACCGGTGACAAGGATAACCTGCTTAGATTTGGATTAATAATGCTTTTGGAGAAGAAAATGGGACATGCCTATGCAGGTGGTAATAAACGCCTGGATATTCCGCCAATTTCTTTTTCCGACGGCTCAAGGGGAATTGCAACTGCACGGGGTACCTGTTTCCCTGCAGGGATTGCCAGAGGCGCCACCTGGAACACAGATCTTATTAAAGAAGTGGGTGAGGTAATCGGAATAGAGGCCAGGAGTGCCGGTGCCAATTATTTTGCCGGTTTATGCATTAACCTGTTAAGGCATCCCTCCTGGGGCCGGGCACAGGAGACATTCGGAGAAGATCCATGGCTCGTAGGTGAGATGGCCCTGGCAACGTTGAATGGTGTGCAGAGACATAATGTAATGGCATGTGCAAAACATTTTGCACTTAACAGCATAGAGAACTCGAGAACCTTTGTAAATGTAAAGGCCGATACCCGTACTATGTATGAAGTCTATCTTCCTCATTTTAAAAAATGCGCTGATAATGGTATCGCTTCATTCATGTCAGCGTATAATAAAGTCAATGGCGAATATTGTGGCCACAATTACTGGTTATTGACTTCTCTGCTGCGTGATGAGTGGGGATGGGATGGGTTTGTCACATCCGACTGGTTAGTCGGCATCTATGATGGTGAAAAGGCAGCCAAAGCAGGAATGGACATTGAGATGCCTATTCCGATACATTATGGAGAGAAGCTTGCAGAACTTATCAGGAGCAATAAAGTTCCAATTAGCCTTATTGACAATATGGTTTTAAGGGTCATCAGAAGGAAGCTGGATTATATTACGAGGAAAGATCCTATGGATTATGATAAAGATCTGATTGGCGCTGCAGACCATGTACGGCTTGCGGAGAAAGTTGCTGAAGAAAGTATGGTGTTGCTTAAAAATGACAATAATGTTCTCCCTCTGAACAAATCTTCGATCAAAAATCTTGCTGTAATAGGAAGGCTCGCCAATGTTGAAGTTACAGGTGACAAAGTTTACCATGTTAATTCAAAAAACATCATTTCTCCACTGGAAGGATTTAGGAATTTGCTAGGGGAGGAAGTTGAAGTGGACTTTTGTTCAGGTGAAAATATTGAGGAGGCAAAAGAACTCGCAAAAAGGTCAGATGCGCTCATCATCATCGCCGGTTTTGAATCTTCCGAGGAAGGTGAATATGTAGCCATTGGAAAGAATCCATCCGGGGGTGACCGGTTAGACCTAAGATTAAAAGAGCGTGACCTTGTCTTAATAAATGGACTGGCAGGACTTAATCCTAAAACGGTTGTATCAATTATTACCGGAAGTGCAGTAATTATTGAAGATTGGAAGGCCAGAGTACCATCTGTACTAATATCATGGTATAGTGGTATGGAAGGAGGGGATGCACTTGCAAGGATTATTTTTGGACAAGCTAATCCCTCTGGCAGACTCCCATTCTCAATTGCTGAAAAACAGGAAGATTACCCATATTTCAATAATACTGATTCAGTGGCAGATTATGGATATTACCATGGATATACACTGTTTGACAAAAAGGGAATTAAACCTTCCTATCCTTTTGGATTTGGTATGAGCTACACTACATTTAAATTTGACAGTCTTCGGGTTATTAAACCTGAAATTTGTGCCTTTGATTCACTGCAAGTTTCGGTTAATGTAACAAATACAGGAAAAGTATCCGGCAAAGAGGTGGCGCAGTTATATATTGGTTATGAAAACTCTCAAGTAGACAGGCCAGTGAAGCTCCTGCGAGGATTTAAAAAAATAGATCTTGAACCTGGCGAGATCCAAACAGTTAATTTCAGTATCCCTGTGAAAGAACTGGCTTACTATAATCCTGAATCAAAGACATGGGAAGTTGAAAAAATGACCTGCCAGGTTTATGCAGGCTCATCTTCAGCAAGCAGTGATCTTCTAAAAGGTGATTTCATAGTTTCTCCATGATATATATCCGTTCGAGTCTTATCGTGGCTTTCTCAAAGATCATATCTGCACGATAAAGTTAATAGAGGAGAGGCGCTTTGGGAAAGCATTTGAGGATCATAACCTCTAATTTGTGAAAACATCTCAATAAGGTCATTGGTCTAACTGTTCAGGGCCTATTCTTTTCTTATTTCAAGTCCGGGATATTGCGGGCAGAATTTTGAAACAACAGTATTATCAAAGCTCAGGTTATCAAGCTTGGGGCTCCAGTTCATCCGGATCATGTTCCAAACGTCTTTATCATTGTATAACGACACGGAGTTCTTTACAAGCATTTTACCGTCGACCTCCGACCAGTCGTAATTATCTCCATACCTTATGCCGATTCCGTTATTAAGGAACATGCAATTCTCAGCTATTACATTATGGTTCTTTGAGCTGTAGCCAAGTTCAATACCCTGTCCGCAATTTGTAAATACGCATCCACTGAAAGTGTGATTTTTAACAACCGGGTTAATACTCGACAGAGCAGCGCCTTCATGAAAACAAGCCTCAAACCTGCAGTCTGTAACAGTGATCTCTCCTCCTTCGCCGGCTCCGGAATCCAGTCCGTCATCCTTGGCAAACATAAACATAGTATTTTCAATTACTGCATCCGATGCATTAAGGTATAAGGCATCATTATCCTCGTCCTTAAAAACATAGGAATCATCAGGGAAATCTGTTAACACGGAGTTTCGTATTGTTATATCAGTATTGTTTACCTGTCCTCCTGTTTGTGCCCTTTGTATCAGTATGTTATCCAGGATCAATGTGGCGGATTGCGGATAGAAAACCTGTCCGATATGATCAAGGATGAAGCAATGATCGAGCTTCAGCGTACTGTTTTCTGTATAAAACAATGCCTGTCTTCCGGCATGACCCCAGTTATAGCCATCCGAATCATGGTATCCGCTCTGGCAGAAAATAGTGTATTGTGCGTCGATAGTACCCCCCGAAACCCTTGTAATAAAACCTCCCCAGTACTTATTGTTCATGTTGCATGTAACGAATACGGGATTTTCGGAAGTGCCTGAGAAGACAATCGGACCTGCAGCATTAATATCAACAGCTTCATCAATAAGTAAAACAGATCCTTCGTGAACTGTCAAAGATCCTGTAGATTCAATATTCAGGTTTCCGGTGATGCTCACAAGACTATTGGCAGGGATTTCGACAGATGAGCTTATAGTGCCATTCAATTCTATGCGGGGCTCCGATATTTTTTCAAGTGAAACACTCAATTGTTTTCCTCCTATCACAAAGTCAGCCTTATTTGATAATGCAGATGCAACAATATTCACTGAACCCACTCCCTGTTTAATATTGAAATTGTCACCCGAAGCTGTGCAAATACCCTGACAATAGATGCCTTTAGTCTCTCCTGATTCTTTGATGTAAAAGATAAAAGGTACTTTGATTAAATCAGTATATCTGCGCGGGTAGTACATTTCTATGTTTTCTGAACCCAGCGACGATGTTTTAAAAGGTGTTGGAACCCATGCTTTGATACCCCATTCAGAATTCTCCCTTTCGTCTGTTTTTGTAGTAAATAGAAAGGTATCATTTGGCTGTTTCGGATCCTTATATTTCACAATCAGCTCATGAAATCCGTTTTCCTTAAATTCGATGAAGTCTCCGTAAGTGAAATTCATTGACTCATTGTTAACCATTACTGAAAGAACATTGCTTGTATCATTTAACAGGGCAAAAGGTAAGTAAAAGTCATGCTTTGTTGAAAGCTCCGAAAGACTAATACTGTATTCAGGAGGTTCCGTTTTTTTCTTGTCTTCTTTTTTGCAGCCGGAAACAATAAGCACTAAGATTAAGTATGGAAGGAGGCCTGTAAGTTTCATATTACCGGTTTTGCTGTTTGTCAAGTTCCTGAAGTATCCAGTTTCTTCTGTCCTGTAGCATTTGTCTTTTCTCAGCAAGATTATTTACAAAGAGCTCATAATTGGTTTCTTCAACATCATACCGGGACTGTGCCACAATAGAATCGTTAGCATAAAACGGACTGATGTGTTCGAAAGTGTCATCAAATACCTTATCGATAACTGATAAATCAATTTTCTCAATAACAGCCCTGAGAGTTTTCAGATATTGCTGATAGAGAAAATCATCCTTTGCAATTTTATAGTCAAGATCGTCTTCGATTGAAAATAACAGTTTTGAACCAACATCAGCAATTATATCATTCATGCCTGAATATTCCCTGGGGCCAAAAATTGTGCCCGTTGCCCATGATTTACCTATTTCATGAGGCTGAGCTGCAAAAATATCATCATAGTCCCATGGAAACACACCAAAGATTTCCTTATCGGCCTTGACCTTGGTATAAAAAATTACTTCATCTGTATAATCGCCGTTTTTTATAAGCATGTCGATACTCAGCTTGGTAAAATATTGTTCCAGATCCATATAGGATGAAAGTGTGTCATACATTTGCTGTCCTGTGTATACTGGCAGATTTGTATAAATTCTCTTAAATCGGTCAAAATATTCTTCCTGGGTCAGCCTATTGTCAGGGCCGATGGAAGATGTTTTAACAACATGGTCATACCCCCGTCGTACAACAATTGAAGCATTTGTCTGTTCGATAAAATATTCAAAAGGATCTTCAATAAAAAGATATAAGCCCTGTGTATGATTATTTAATCTGACCTCGGTGAAAAAGCTGTACACAGGCCATAGATCTGCCACTTTGAACAGACCCACAGCTGTGGAGTTTTCGATGTAGGTATAATCATAAACCATCGCAAGTAACTTATATTCCTCGTACTTTTTCTCCTTTTGTTTATCTGGATTAAACAGGATAATTTTACTGTTCATATTCACACCAAACCCTTTACGGTTAAACTTAAGGGTATTATCGCCCCGGATTTCAAACCGGTCCAGTGTGTACACAGTGCCTTCAAAATGTAATTCCGGAATCGGATCAGTAATTTCATACTGTTCACCGCGACTTGAATTGATATACTCTCTTTGTGCTTCTGTAACCACAAAGTTAAATACTCCCTTCTCAGGGTTTACAATATCATTATTTTCCTTATGGCAGCCTGAAAGAAATAGTCCCAGTAGGAGCAGGACAACCAGATGATGTAAATAACTAATTTTCATTCTTTGTCCACCTGTTTTGCAAAACTCTCACTGTAACGTGAGCCAATGTCCGGGAAACGGGTAAGCAATGTTTCAATATCCTTCATATTGGTTGAAGTAAGGTTGACATCAACTGCTCCCGCATTCTCCTCAAGATAATTCCTGTGCCGGGTTCCGGGAATAGGAATTATATGATCGCCCTGAGCCAGGATCCAGGCCAGGGCCAGCTGAGCAGGAGTACAATTTTTGCCCGAAGCAAGATCAGCAAAGGCTTTGGCCAGTCCACTGTTATTTTTCCAGTATTCGCCGGAGAAACGCGGAAGCAGCTTTCTGAAATCAGTATCGTCAACCTTTTCCATGTCAAGTGTATTGGAGAATAATCCCCTTGAGAGAGGACTGAAGGGAACGAAAGTAATTTTCATCTCCCGGCAAAGCTGAAGCATCTCCGTCTCGACATCACGTGTCAGTATTGAATACTCGCTCTGCAGAGCCGATACAGGATGCACTGCATATGCCCTCCTGACAGACGCCGCAGATGCTTCCGATAATCCAATGTAACGTACTTTTCCTTCTTTTACCAGGTTGCTCATCGCACCCACCATTTCTTCAACAGGCACTTTCGGGTCGATGCGGTGAGCATAAAAAAGGTCGATAGTCTCAATTTTTAGTCTGCGTAAACTTGCTTCAACAGCACTCTTCATATACGCGGGTGATGCATCCAAAAAATATGGATTTTCAGGAGTAGCCCTGAAACCGAATTTGGTTGCAATAAAAATTTTTTCGCGATTAGGCACCAAAACTTTGGAGATGAGTATCTCATTTTCACCATTACCATAAAAATCGGCTGTATCCCAGAAATTAATACCTAAATCTACCGCCCTGTTCAATGTTGCAACAGACTCTTTGTCATCCCTGCCGGTATAGGCGTGACTCATGCTCATACATCCCAATCCTATTGCTGATAATTTTATTTCAGTGCTTCCAAGATTCCTGTATTTCATTGCTTTAACCGTTAATGTATTTGAGGGCTATAGTCATTGCTAGTCATTAATAGTCATTTGCGCTTCGCGCGCATTGCCCTCTGAAGCTTTAGCGGAGGAGGGTCATTAAATGGTCATTTGCCTTCGGCGTCATTTGGCCTGAGGCCGTCATTAAATAGTCATTATTTTGTCATTTTTTATAATCAAGCTTTTTGCCTACTACCTACTGCCTACTACCTACTGCCTACTGCCAACTGCCTACTGCCTACTGCCAACTGCCAACTATCCAACTGCCAATCTTCCGTCTTCCGTCTTCGCCCTACATTTATGATATTTAGCATAATGGTAAAAAGCCGATAATTTTACAAAAATATTAACGTTAAAGATAAGACAAGATCGTGAATAAAAAGCTTTAATAGAATCAATCCATTTAACGCCAGTAGTAATAAAACACAGCAATTTTTAATTATTTTTACATCTTTCCGGAAAGATTGAACTCTATCGATAAACCAGAACTGAGAATGACCAGGACTTCCCATCGAATATATCTTGCAAGTTTAGTTGCCATAGTTTTCATAATTCTTATCACTCTTATTTATAACGGAATATCTTATTACAGCTCAAGTATTGAAGATAGGGTTTACCATACTGACCACTCCCTGTTAAAGCCAAGTGGCTTAATCGGACACGGAATCGGAATAGCCGGAACCCTGTTTATTATAATAGGGGTAAGCTCTTATATGGCACGCAAACGATATCGCTTCCTGTCCAGAATTGGAATTCTTAAACACTGGCTTGAATTTCATATTTTTCTTTGTACTCTTGGACCGATCCTGGTTCTGTTCCATACATCTTATAAGTTCGGCGGATTGGTTGCCGTTAGTTTCTGGAGCATGGTTGCAGTCTTCCTCAGCGGTATAATCGGAAGGTTCATATATCTGCAGATCCCTCATACAATAGAAGGACGGGAACTCAGTCTGAATGAAGTCAGGGAGATGAAAACTGACGTGGCTGAGGTATTGAGAAATTCCTATAAGCTGGATGATGAGAAATATAACCTTCTGGTTGATTCAATTAAGAAGAAAGTGGGATTGTATCGAAAGAACGCTATTGTTCGTTACATAGGAAACTATTTAAGGGATAAGAAAACTTTGCGTACTGTGAGCAGGCTGCTTAAATCTAGTGAACTGACTGGAACTGAGAAAAGGATGATACTCGGGCTTATAAAAGATGATATAAACCTAAATCAGAAAATTGAGAGGCTTGATACAATGCAGAATATGTTCAAGTACTGGCATGTGATCCATTCTCCTTTTGCCCTTGTAATGCTTGTTATCATGCTGGTACATGTTGCTGTCACAATTGTTTTCGGATACAGATGGATTTTTTGAGTATGCAAATACTGATAGAAGAAATATTGATTTATTCCCTGGTAGCAATTCTGTGCGTTGTTATTGTCATAATTTACCTGAGGAAGAAAAGCAAGGCATCAAAAATTGTTGAGGAAAAGATCAAACAGGCAAAGGAAGCGGGCCTTCATGAACCTATTTCACTTCACCCTGTTGTAGATGCCAGCAGGTGTATTCAGACAGGCGCATGTATTACAGCTTGTCCGGAACATGATATACTGGGGATAGTTAACGGTAAGGCCACTATAATAAATGCCTCCAGGTGTATTGGCCATGGTGCATGTTTTCATGCCTGTCCAACGGAAGCAATAAGTCTGCGCATGGGGACTGAAAAACGTGGTGTTGAATTGCCACATGTTAACCAGAACTTCGAGACTAATGTACCGGGAATGTTCATCGCAGGAGAGCTAGGCGGAATGGGGCTGATAAAAAATGCCGTGGAACAGGGCAGGCAGGCTGTTGAAAATATTGTAAAAACCTTTAACAAAAATCACACTGCCTCATACGATCTTATTATTGTGGGAGCGGGACCAGCCGGAATATCCGGGTGTCTCACTGCAAAGAAACACGGGTTGAAATTTTTAATGCTGGAGCAGGATTCCCTTGGCGGAACCGTTTATACTTTTCCAAGGAAGAAAATAGTGATGACTTCCCCAATGGATTTGCCATTATATGGTAAAGTAAAACTATTTGAAACAACCAAAACCGAACTTCTTGAATTATGGAATAGTGTTCTTGAAAAGAATAGAATTTCTGTTATGGAGAATTCCAAAGTTGAATCGATTACTTCAGAGGACGGTTTGTTTAAAGTCGCTACATTAAAAGGCGAAGAGTATAGCTCTGCCAGGATCTTGCTGGCTATTGGAAGGAGGGGAACCCCAAGGAAACTGAATGTTCCGGGAGAAATGAAGGAGAAAGTGGCATACAGGCTTCTTGAACCTGAACAGATAAGCGGAAAAAATATTATCGTGGTTGGAGGCGGCGATTCTGCAATAGAATCTGCACTTCTTCTTGCTGAACAGAACAATGTAATCCTTTCTTACCGGAATGAAGTATTTAGCAGGATTAAACCTCAGAATAATCTGGCTCTGAATAAAGCCGCTGCGGATGGAAAGCTGGAAATCCTTCTTGGATCAAATCTGGTATCAATTGAAGAAGGCTCAGTTATTATATCTGTCGGAGATGCCGGAGAGATACGCAATATTGCAAATGATCTGGTTTATATCTTTGCCGGCGGCGAACTTCCTACTCAGTTCCTTGAGAAAGCGGGAATTAAAATTACCAAGAAGTTCGGTGAGACGGTTATGAAGCATTAGTTACAAGGCAAAAGTCAATATGAGGTACAGGAAGGGAATAATTTTAGCGGGATTAATCATTATGATCCTGTCAGTTAACAGGTTGTCAGCACAGCTCTCCCCGGGAGATCTTTCCAATCCTCATTCCAAGCTTGAGGGAATTTCCAATTGTACCCAGTGCCATGTACTTGGGAATAAACAAACAAATGAAAAGTGCCTTGCATGCCATACGGAAATCAATGAAAGGATATCCTCCAATAAAGGTTATCACTCATCTTCTGAAGTAAAAGGAAAGCAGTGTTTCTCCTGTCACAGTGAACACAACGGGAAAAATTTCGAGCTCATTCGTATTGATCTTGAAAAGTTCAATCATAATCTGACAGGTTACACATTATCGGTGCCGCACGCAAAAAAATTATGTAAAGATTGTCATACTCCAAAATATATTGGAGATCAGAAGCTTAAAACCAGAAAAAACACCTTTCTGGGTGTAAAGACAGAATGTTTGAACTGTCATAATGATTATCACCTCAGGACCCTGTCATCAACGTGTACCAACTGCCATTCTTCAGATGCATTCGTGCCTGCTTCAAAGTTCAATCACGATAATGCTAAATTCAGGCTTGCCGGTAAACACCGGAGTGTTGAATGTGTCAAGTGCCATAAAATCAGTACTACAGAAGGAAAGAAATTCCAGCAGTTCGCGGGAGTGACATACACTAATTGTACCAGTTGTCATAAAGATCCTCATAATAACAAGTTCGGACAGAATTGCCGCCAATGCCATAGTGAAGAATCATTTAAGGTCATACAGGGAACTAATAAATTTGATCATAATAAAACTGATTATAAGCTTGAGGGAAAGCATCTGATTGTGAACTGTAAGTCATGCCATAAGGGAAAGTTTACAGATCCGCTGAAATTTGACCGCTGTACCAGCTGTCATACCGATTACCATAAAAGTCAGTTTGTAAAAAATGGAGTTACACCTGATTGCTCACAGTGTCACAATGTGAATGGGTTCAAGCTTTTTTCCTATACCGTGGAGCAGCACAATGAAGGTGCATTTCCTCTGAAAGGGGCGCACCTTGCAATTCCATGTTATGAATGTCATAAAAAACAGGAAAAGTGGAGTTTCAGGAAGATCGGGATCAACTGCAAGGATTGCCATCAGGATATCCATCAGAATATTATTGACTCAAAATATTACCCTGATGCAAATTGCGTCACATGTCATAAAGAAAACAGGTGGTCTGAAATCATGTTTGATCATAATAAAACTCAGTTTGCACTGACGGGGGCACACACTGATAAAAGCTGCCGTCAATGCCATTTCAGGGCGGATTCTGATGGGAAGGCTCAGCAGAAATTTGCCGGCTTATCTCAGAATTGTTCAACCTGCCATCCTGATAAGCATAGGGACCAGTTTGAAAAAAACGGAGTTACGAATTGTACAGAGTGTCACGGTACAGAAAACTGGAAAGCATCTAAGTTTGACCATAATAAAACTGCGTTCAGGTTAGACGGCAAGCATATTAAAGTATCTTGTACGAAATGCCACAAACCTCAGCAGGAGGGATCAGAATTTTTTGTTTTGTATAAAATAAAAGAATACAAATGCGAATCCTGTCACTTTTAGCTCTAAGCCTGTATTTGCTGTTTTATAACCAGCAGCCAAAATCCCCTCATGGAAAGGATTTTAAGGTCAGTTGCAGTACCTGTCATAGTGCAAAAGGCTGGCAGGTAGACAAATCAGTTTACTCATTTAACCATGATAAGACAAAATTTGTTCTGACAGGTCAGCATACAGCTGTCAATTGCAGGCAATGTCATTCATCTCTGATCTTCAACGAGGCAAAAAACGAATGCAATGAATGTCATCAGGATGTCCATGAGGCGACAACTGGCCTTGATTGCAGACGTTGTCATACACCCGCTTCATGGCTGGTGAATAACATTACGGAAATCCACCAGACCAGCCGCTTCCCCTTGCTTGGAGCGCACAGGACAGCAGATTGTTCGGAATGCCACAAATCGCAGACTCTTGTACGATTCGATGTTCCCGGAGTTGAATGTGTCGATTGTCACCGCGATGACTATATGGCAACAACAAATCCAAATCATGTTCAGTCAGGTATGTCGGAAGATTGTTCCACATGCCATCCGATAAACGCTTTCCAATGGTCCGGCGGAGGGTTCAATCATAACTTTTTCCCTCTTACACAGGGTCACTCAACAGCTCAATGCACAGATTGTCACACATCAGGAACCTTTACCGGCTTAAACCCTGATTGTTATTCATGTCATCAGAAAGAATTTGCAGCAACTACCAGCCCAAATCATACAACTTCAAATTTTCCGACTACCTGTTCCAATTGCCATACTTTGACACCAGGTTGGAAACCTGCTGCTTTCGATCACAGCAGTTTCCCTCTTACACTCGGACATTCAGCCCCTGATTGTATTGATTGTCATACCAGTGGAAATTACACACCATTGTCAACCGATTGCTATACTTGCCATCAACCGGATTTTGTTTCATCTACAAACCCAAACCATGTTGCATCCCAGTTCTCTACAGTATGTCTTTCCTGCCATACTGTGAATCCGGGTTGGAAGCCTACCACTTTCAATCATGGCAGTTTCCCTCTGACACTGGGCCACTCCACACCAGATTGTATAGATTGCCACATAGGAGGGAATTACACAACAACGCCTGTTGATTGCTATGCCTGTCATCAGCAGGATTTTACTACATCCACAAATCCCAATCATACAGCATCGGGTTTTTCCACAGCCTGTACACAATGTCACACCACAAATCCGGGATGGAAACCCACAACATTCAACCATTCTGGTTTCCCGCTAACACTTGGGCATGCCGGAAGAGCATGCACCGATTGTCACATCGGTGGAAACTATACGACGACTCCTACAGATTGCTACGCCTGTCACCAGCAGGATTTTACTGCAACTACAAATCCCAATCATACTGCATCGGGTTTTCCTACAATCTGTACACAATGTCACACCACCAATCCGGGATGGAAACCTGCTTCTTTCAACCATTCCTTTTTCCCGCTTACACTTGGTCATGCCGGCCGGTCATGCGCGGATTGCCATATAGGCGGAAATTACACCACGACACCTACGGATTGTTATGGCTGCCATCAGACCGACTATAATAATTCTGTCAATCCGAATCACAGAACACTGGCCTTTGCAACAAACTGTACCCAGTGTCATAATACTAATCCCGGTTGGGCACCGGCTTCATATACCCAGCATGATTCACAATTCTTCCCTATATATAGCGGACGGCATCAGGGGAGATGGGATACATGTGCCGAATGCCATACAAATCCTTCCAGCTATGCTCAGTTTAATTGTATCACCTGTCATCAGGATGAGCATAGCGGGAAGAATTATACCAATGCACAATGCTATGAATGTCACCCCACGGGGAATGCAGATTGATACATCTTTTAGTTAATGGAATATAAATGAGATTATTTTCACTATTGTTTTATTTTCTGATCCTGCTCTTATTCCGCCAGGAGCCTGAATCACCGCATGGTCGCGATTTTAAGGTAAGTTGCAGCACATGTCACAGTTCAAAGGGATGGCAGCTCGACACAGCAATTTACTCCTTTGACCATAACAGAACAAAATTTGCACTTACCGGTCAGCATACTGAAGCAGGCTGCCGTCAATGCCATACAACGCTTGTATTCACTGAGGCAAAATCAGAGTGCAATGAATGCCATTCTGATGTCCATCAGGCCACGGCGGGTCTTGATTGTGCCCGTTGCCATACTTCAAATTCATGGCTTGTAAGTAATATCACAGGGATTCACCAGGCAAGTCGCTTTCCTTTACTTGGAGCCCACAGGACAGCAGACTGCTCAGATTGCCACAAGTCAGAAACTCTTGTGCGTTTCGATGTCCCCGGAGTAAACTGTATAGATTGTCACAGGGACAACTATATGTCCACAACAAATCCTAACCATTCTGAATCCGGATTCTCTGAAGATTGTTCACCCTGCCATCCGATTAATTCTTTTGAGTGGACCGGGGCAGGTTTTAATCATGCTTTTTTCCCTCTGACTCAGGGCCATTCAGGTCTTAACTGCTCTGCATGCCACGCCCCGGGTACCTATACTGGCCTTAATCCGGATTGCGTTGCATGCCACCAAGCCGATTATAACAATACAACCAATCCGAACCATCAGTCAATGGGTTTCCCAACAACCTGTACCACCTGCCATTCTTTAAACCCCGGATGGAAACCGGCAAGCTATACTCAGCATGACAGCCAATATTTCCCCATTTATTCCGGAAATCACAGAGGTACATGGGACTCGTGCACTGAATGTCATACCAATCCAAATAATTATACCCAGTTTGATTGCATAAGGTGTCATACTGACGAACACAGAGATGAAAATTATACTAATGCTGAATGTTACAATTGCCATCCAAGAGGAACCGCAGATGATAAATAATCTATGAGAAAACATATTCTGATATTTTTTGCAATTATCTTTTTTGCTGATCTGAATGGTCAGCCGAATGTTGAAACCCTTTCAGGACAGGTTTCATTTGTCAGTCCAAATAGTGTCTACGTGAAGTTTAAATCCACGGCAGGGATTTCAGCCGGGGATACTCTCTTTACTAAGTCAAATGGAAATGTCATTCCTGTGTTAATAATTAATAATCTGTCATCACTTTCCTGTGTCTGCACTGTAATACCCCCTGCAAAACCTGCAGTTGCTGACTTTGTAACAGCGAAGGTAAAAACCGGAGGAGCAGCAGGAGCAGAGAAAGCCCTGGCTGTGGCGGTTGCAACGCAGATACCCGTGCAGGAAACCAAAGAGGCATCAAATACAGGCAAACCAACATACGGAGAATTGAAACAGCGCATCAGCGGAAGCGTTTCCATCAACTCATATTCTGATTTGTCTGATACACCTGCGGATAATTCACAGAGATTCAGATATACTCTTTCACTTGATGCCAGGAATATTGCCAACTCAAAATTTTCTTTTGAAACCTATGCTTCCTTCAGACATAAACTGGGTGAATGGGATGTTGTAAAAAGCGACATATTCAATGCACTTAAGATATTCAGCCTGGCAGTTATTTATGATCCGAACAAGAGTACACGAATAAGTCTTGGAAGGAGGATAAATCCCAGGCTTTCAAATATAGGTGCTGCTGACGGGCTGCAGATCGAGAAATCGTTCGGTAAATTTATGATAGGAGCACTTGCAGGCACAAGACCGGATTATGCCGATTACGGATTTAATACAAACCTGCTGCAGTTCGGAGGATATTTGGGATTAAATACGAAGAACTCAAAAACGTTCAGTGAAACTTCAGTGGCTTTCATGCAACAGATGAATGGTTCAAACATTGACCGGAGGTTTCTTTATTTCCAGCATTCCAACTCCATTGTTAAAAATCTCTATTTCATAGGGACATTTGAAGTTGACCTTTACCAGCTGAAGGTTGATACGGCAAATAACACTGAAACCGTTACGAATGGATTTGACCTTACAGGTTTATACATGTCGCTAAGATATAGATTTTCAAACAAGCTTTCTGTCTCAGGATCTTACGATGCAAGAAAGAATGTTATCTACTATGAGACTTACAAGACTTTCACCGACAGGATGCTGGAAAATGAGATGAGGCAGGGTTTCCGGCTTCAGGCCAGCTACCGTTTTACCAGAGATCTTACCTTCGGATTGCAAACCGGTTACCGCTTTTTAAAATCTGATCCCCGTCCTTCTAAAAATATCTATGGTTACCTTACTTACAGCAATATTCCCGGAATAAATGTGGCGGTTACACTTTCAGGTACATACACTCAATCAAGTTATATGAATGGGTTGATTTACGGTGCAAATGTATCACACGACTTTTTTAAGAATAAGCTGCAGGCAAGCATTGGTTATCATTATATCGATTATTCGATGCCTGAGACTGACCTGAATGAGATTCAGCATATTGGTGAGATAAACTTATACTGGATGCTGCCCGCCAAAATGGCCTTTGGAATCAACTATGAGGGGACATTTGAGCAGCAATATAAATATAACAGGCTCTATCTGCAGCTAAGGAAAAGATTCTGATTATTGCATATCGGTCCCGATAACTATCGGGATCGGATTCCGGATTGCGGATTGTCTTAATCCCCAATCCGCAATCATTCATATTCCTTAAGTATGTTCCTAACATCATCGGGTGCCACTCTGCCGTAAGTCTTGTCGCCAACAAGCACAACAGGTGCGAGGCCGCATGCACCAACACACCTGAGGCTGGAAAGGCTGAACTTATTATCTTTTGTTGACTCTCCTACATTAATATGAAGTTCTTTCTTAAATTCATCAAGGACTTTCTCTGCACCTCTCACATAGCATGCTGTTCCCATGCATATGCTTATCGGATGTTTCCCCTTCGGGGTCATTGTAAAGAAGGAATAAAATGTTACCACCCCGTAAATTTTGGCCACCGGTACTTCGAGTCCTTCAGAAACTACCTCCTGGACCTCAGCCGGCAGATAGCCGAAATGTTCCTGGCAGGCATGCAGGACATTAATAAGTTCCTGCGGATCTTTATTAAAGGAATCACATACCCCTTTTATAAAGTCGACGTCTTCTTTTCTTAATTCTATTTTTATACTAGACATAGCCGTAAGTTTTTGTTGATCAGTATTTAAATATTATTTTTTAATTATGATCTTATTCTTTTTATCAAAATAATGTGTATGAAGCAGATGGTGGGCTTTTTCGCTTCCCGGTTTTCCAAGGAACTCATCATATAGCTTGATAATGAATGGGTTTTCGTGTGATTTCCTCAGAGGTTTCTTTTTATCTTCAGTATAAATAGCTGCTGCTCTGGCTTTTATTATATCTGAATTACCGTGGTGCAGAGGTTGTCCACCGCCACCAATGCATCCGCCCGGGCATGCCATAACCTCAATTGCATGGAATTGTGATTTGCCTGACCTTACATCGTCGAGAAGTTTTCTGGCATTGCCAAGTCCGTGAGCAATACCGATATTTACGGGAAGCCCGTTAAAATCAATTGTTGCTGAACGCACTCCTTCCAATCCCCTTAATTCAGTGAAATCTATTCTTTCGAGTTTTTTTCCTGTATATACTTCATATGCAGTGCGGCAGGCGGCTTCAATAACCCCTCCGGTAGTACCGAATATTACACTGGCGCCGGTTGATTCGCCCAGTGGTGCATCAAATTCCTCATCATGAAGATTCTTTATGTCTATGTTTGCCTGCTTGATGAAATTTGCAAGTTCCCTTGTTGAGATTGAATAATCGACATCAGGATTTCCATCAACAGAGAATTCACCTCTCTGGCACTCATATTTTTTTGCCAGGCAGGGCATTATTGAAACAACAACCATATCCTTCCTGTTTATCCCTATTTTCTCAGCAAAGTATGATTTGGCAATAGCTCCGAACATTTGCTGGGGTGATTTTGCTGTTGACGGCACATCCTTCAGATCAGGAAAATAATGTTCGAAGAAGTTAACCCATCCGGGGCAGCAGGAGGTGAGAATAGGTATTCTTGCACTCTTATCACCCTTAAGATGCCTGCTCAGCCTGTCAAGAAGTTCCGTGCCCTCTTCCATAATAGTCAGATCAGCAGCAAAGTCAGTATCAAATACATAGTCGAATCCGAGGGCCCTGAGAGCTGCAGTCATCTTTCCTGTAACCAGAGTGCCTGGTGCAAGTCCGAACTCTTCACCAAGCGCCACGCGTACTGCAGGTGCGGTCTGTACTACAACAGTCTTTGTAGGATCATTCAGAGCTCTGAGTACCTGCGGAACATGATTGACTTCGGTAAGGGCCCCTGTCGGACAGACTGAAACGCACTGACCGCAATAAGTGCATGTTGAATACTCAAGGTTTTGTTCAAATGCCGGCGCAACAGTGGCCATAAAGCCCCTGTTTACAGCTGAAAGGGCACCGACTGTCTGTACTTCGTTGCACATCATCTCACAGCGACGGCACATTATACATTTATCGAGATCCCTGATAATTGATGGTGATGTATCTTTTCTGTAAGTCGAGGTTGCGGCAAATTCCTGTCCGGGGATCTCTCTTATACCTAAACGGTGAGACATATCCTGTAATTCACAATTGCCTGATTTAGAGCAGACAAGGCAGTCTTTTGGATGGTCCGAAAGGATAAATTCCATAACTGTCCTGCGTGCATTGAGAACTCTTGTTGTATGAGTTTTTACTACCATCCCGGGCTCACATTTGGTTGAGCATGTCGGGGCGAGGTTTCTTCTGCCCTGGACTTCAGCTACACATATGCGACAACCTGCAGGTTTGTTTTCAATACCCATATCATGCAGTTCCATATAGCAGAGGGTTGGAATATCAATTCCCAGCTCCTTTGCTGCTTTATATATTGTAGTACCCCTTGGTACGTCAATCTCTTTATTATCAATAGTAAGCTTTATAGTTTCCATTATTTTCTGATTATCTGATAAATATTGCATCAAACTTGCATTTTTCCATACATGCGCCGCACTTAATACAGACTGACTGATCGATAAGATGTATCTCTTTCCTTTCGCCCGTTATTGCATTCACAGGGCATACTCTTGCACATGCGGTACAGCCAACACAGTTTTCAGCATTCACAACATATTCCATCAGGCTTTTACATTGACCTGCAGGGCATTTCTTGCTGGTAACATGTGCCACATACTCATCCCTGAAGTTATCAAGCATAGAAAGGACAGGGTTTGGTGATGTCTGTCCCAATCCGCAAAGAGAAGTGTCTTTTATAACCAGACTCATATTCTTCAGTCTGTCAAGGTCTTCAAGAGTTCCTTTTCCTTCTGTTATCTGACCAAGTAGTTCATGAAGCCGTTTGTTGCCGATTCTGCAGGGGGCACATTTACCGCATGACTCTTCAACAGTAAACTCGAGGAAGAATTTAGCCATTGATACCATGCAGTCGTCCTCATCGAGTACTATCATGGCTCCTGAACCCATCATAGATCCGGCTGCTATAAGATTATCAAAATCGATAGGAGTGTCGAGGTGTTTTTCTGTGAGGCAGCCGCCTGAGGGCCCTCCCGTCTGAACACCCTTGAATTTCTTACCATTCCTGATACCACCGCCAATTTCAAAAATAACTTCACGGAGTGTGGTACCCATCGGTACTTCAATGAGTCCGACATTGTTAATTTTACCTGCGAGTGCAAATACCTTTGTTCCTTTTGATTTTTCTGTCCCTATACTGCTGAACCATTTCGATCCTTTAAGTATTATTGCAGGTATAGATGCAAAGGTCTCAACATTATTTACGTTAGTTGGTTTGTTCCGGTAACCCGATTCGGCAGGGAATGGCGGTTTTACCGTCGGTTCACCGCGCAGCCCTTCCATTGAATGGATGAGAGCTGTCTCCTCGCCGCATACAAATGCCCCTGCACCATATCGCAATGTTATATCAAAATTGAAGCCTGTTCCGAAAATGTCATTGCCAAGAAGACCATATTCACGAGCCTGTTTAATAGCAATTTTAAGCCTTTCAATTGCAAGGGGATATTCCGCACGGATATAAATAAGTCCGCTTGCTGCTCCGATACTGTATCCGCAGATTGCCATGGCTTCGAGAACTGAATGAGGGTCACCTTCAAGAACAGATCTGTCCATGAATGCTCCGGGATCACCTTCATCAGCATTACAGACAACATATTTCTCATCAGAAACGCTTTTGCGTGCCAGTTCCCATTTCAGTCCGGTTGAAAAACCGCCTCCGCCGCGCCCTCTCTGACCAGAGTCCTTAACTGTTTTTATTACCTCTTCAGGGCTCATCTCTGTGAGTACCTTGCCAAGAGCCTGATATCCGTCTCTTGCTATATATTCGTCAATATTTTCAGGATTGATGAAACCGCAGTTACGAAGTGCAATTCTTAGCTGTTTCTTGAAAAACCCCATTTGCTTGGAATCGGAGATCGATTCCTTGCTGACAGGATCTTTATAAAGAAGTCTTGTTACTTTTCTTCCTTTTATAACATGTTCCTCAACAATTGTCTGTGCATCTTCAGGCTTTACCTGGACATAAAATGTATTATCAGGCATTACTTTTACAATTGGTCCCTTCTCACAGAAACCAAAGCAGCCTGTCACTATCACCTGGACACTGTCCATAAGTCCTCTGACCTCAAGTTCGTCCCTGAGATTGCAGACAATAGCATCGCTTTCTGAAGCATGACAGCCAGTGCCACCGCAAACCAGAAGATGCATACTGTATTTTGACATAATTTTTCCTCCTTATTCTTTTAAATCAATAGTCTGGTAATTCACTGGAATTATTCCATCTACCAGCTCCCCTGTTTTAATATACTTTTCAATTATCTGGTCTGCTCTTTTAAGATCGACGAAACCATAAACGACAGGATCCTGCCCCGGCAGTTTAACTTCAATGGTCGGCTCTGCATAGCAATATCCCATACAGCCTGTCTGTGTAACTATTGCAGGAACATTTCTCCGGTCAAGCTGCTCAAGAAAGAACTCCATGACAGTCTTTGCTCCGGAAGCAATACCGCATGTTGCCATTGCGACTTTGACCTGAACGACACTGTCAGGATCGATTGCCTTAACCCGGATGTCCAACCCGCTCTTTAATTCCTCGCGTTTCTTCTTCAGTTCCGCGAGTGATGTGATTTTTGACATGTTTTTATCTGTTAAGTTTGATTATTGTTCTTAAGCATCTCTTCAGCAGATTTGCTCATTAAATTTATTCATTTTATTTTGCACAACCCAAAAATATTCTGTTAAAGAGTTGCTCCCAGTTGCACCCCTGATGCATTTATTTCTCTAAGGTTCTCATCTATCATTTCTTTTATCTCTTCAAGCAAACCCATATTATTCAAGGTGTCAACTTCAAGATATTTTTTCGTTTCACTGGTATTAAAGGAGTACTCTCCCTTATCAGTACTGTGAGTGTAGTTAAAACAGATGGCCGGATTTGCTGCTATCAGTATTTTCAGGACTCCTGAAATATCTCCCAGCGGCTGACGGTCAAGATGGCTGTAAGAAAGTGCAGCACATACCTTAGTCCCTTTTCCTGATTCGCTGGCAATTTCAAGATGACCACCCGTAATCTCTGCATGATACTTTAAAAGGGGAAGACCAAGACCCATTCTCCTTTTGGTCCTTGTCGTAACAAATGGATCAGTGACAGTTTTTAAAATCTCTCCGGGTATACCAGTACCGTTATCGCTTACAGTTATAAGGTACTGGTCACTCGTTGCTGATTCAGCGATCTCTATTGAAATTTCATCAGCCTTGGCCCTTAGAGAGTTCTGAACAATATCCAGTATGTTTAGCGACAGTGCTTTCATAGGGTGGCGATGCTCCTTCCTCCTTCATTCCTCAGTGCCATTGATATTTCAGAAAATGAAGGCTTTGCAATGATGAAATTTGTTACGGCCATACCAATATTTTCCTTAAAATGTGCATCCGACGATCGGATAAGCCGGTAGCGATTGATCTCAGGATGCGATTTGCTAAATTGTTCAGCTGTCTGTTGCCTGGAAACTTCAAGTGCATCCGCCTTAAGGTTTGCCGGAAGGAATCCCAGCTGACTGTAGATGCTGTTTTTCTTTCTGTCAATATGCGCCGGAATAAACAGTCCATTAAGTGAGTGAACAAATGATTCGATATCGTCAACCGATTTATTTAAAGCATTTATAAGGAGTCGGTCCTCTTCGAATATTATCATCTCATTTTCATCGACCTGTACCTGGTATCCGAAAATCTCAGGCACATTAAGTATCTCAGGTATACTGTTATCCAGGAATTCCTGAAAAGTGTTAAGTGCATCAGTGTTTTCAAAGAACACGAGGCAGTGAACCTCCTCTTTTGTCGTGACTTCAGCGCCCTGCAGAACAAAAATATCCTGTTCGGCTGCCAGCCTCGAAATCAGTGAGCAATGACGGGTACAGTTATGATCGGTAATTCCGATAATGTCAAGGCCCTTCTTTACTGCTTCAGAAACTATATTTGCCGGGTGCATCTCCAGATCTCCGCAAGGTGAAAGAGTGGTATGAATATGCAGATCAGCCCGGTAATTTTTCATTCCTTTCTTAATAATTCAAATAAGCGTCCGGCAATATTAAAGGTATCCAGATCGGTTGACAGGACCGGGATATTTTCACTATTGCTCTTCTCAATGGTCTCAGATTCAGGCGAGAGTCCTTTTACAATAATTATTGCGGCCAGATCTTTCAGAGCTGCCACTGCAATGATATTCTGATGCGTCTGCAGAGTGATCCAGATCTGACCCTCCCTGGCATTGCCCATCACATCACTGAGCAAATCGGAAACGTACCCGCCTGTAACCTGAACTGACAGATCTTCTGTGCCTGACAGTACTTTGAGATCAAGTGTCTCTATGATATCAGTTATTCTCATCTTCTGCTCCCATTTTGTTACAGTTTTTATCAAGTCGCTCAGCACCCCAGATGTTCTCAGTTATCCTGAAAGCATGGCTCTGGCTGAGCAGATTCTGTTTAATCATCTGTTGCTGCATGAATATGCAATGCGAGATCTGTGCTTCACCTTTTACAATATCCTCGGAAAGTGTCTGGCAATCAGGAGCTCCGCAGGCTGCACAGTCAAATCCCGGCAGAAAACACATCAGACGGCGTTTTCTTTCCATCTTCCTGAGTGCAATTGACAGATCTTCATCGAGTTTTCCAATCGGTCTTGGTTCGATGTTCCCAAGGAAACCATGTTCATTAATATCGAGGAATCCTTCCGATAGTTTAAGATTCCTGTCGTCCTCCCTTGCCCTGTACTCCTCGGCCCTGTTATTCAGCCGTTCTACAGTCAGAAATCTGTTCCCTCTAATCAGGATCCCTCCGGCACAGCTTTCATCACATGCCCTTAGTTCAAGGAAATCAATCTGGTCAAGCTTTTCATTCTCAATGTTTTCGAGGAATTCATTTACATTTTTTATTCCGTCAATCGCCAGTCCCCGTCCGCTGAAGTGAAGAACCTCACCCCGGGTGAGACTCCATAAGATTCCTCTTGAACTCAATAGTTCGTCAGTTTGTGGCAGATCAGTTTCCGTGTATTTTAAGGAGAGGAATTTTAAGATCCTGTTGTATAAAAAATCAATATTTATTACTCCCGTAACTGCCGATTCGGTTTCTCCAACAGGACTTTTTACTGCAGCGATTTTAGCAGCACAGGGTGTTGCATAGAAAAGTCCGATCTGCTCTTCAGGTATCCCGGTCATTTTAAGCTTCTCCCTGTAATATACTGCCGTCATATCAATAGGAGGGCTGACCCTCATAATATTGTTTACGAGAGAGGGAAATTTAAGCTGTATAAGCCTGACTATTGCAGGACAAAAGGATGAGATCATGGGGCGTTCCTTCTTCTCCTGCATCTGCTGCCTGCCTGCTCTCACTACCATATCCACGCTGTTTTCCACTTCGTAAACATGTGTAAATCCTATTTCCTTCAATGCTTTATAGATGCTTGATGTCATTATCTTCCTTGGGAACTGGCCTACCAGGACACTTGGAATGAGAATCACCCTTACAGGATACCTGAATATTATGTCGAGGTCGTCCTGTTCAACTGTTATTGCAGATACGGGACACGCTTTATAACATTCACCACAATCGACGCATTTATTGGCAAAAATTATCGCCTTGCCTCTCCTGACCCTTATTGCCTGCGTGGGACATACAGTCATACAGTGAGTACAGCCTATGCAAAGATCAGTTTCTACCGTCAATGCATGATGAAAATCCGTATTCGGGGTTCTATCCGGCATTTGCCCTTATTTTATTTATGAGTTCAACGACAGTACCACCTCCCGGAGTACTTGTTATCTTCATTGAATCGCTGTTCTTCTTCATATTTGAAAGACCCATACCGGCTCCGAAACCCATTTCTCTGACCTGAGGTGTTGCTGTTGAATAACCCTCCTCCATTGCCTTTTCAATATCAGCTATCCCCGGCCCCTGGTCCGTTATCGTAATCCGTATCTTTGCTTCATCAATTTCCACTTCAACTATACCCGAATATGCATGAGCTACTACATTTACCTCTCCTTCGTATAATGCGATTACAACATGTTTGGAAATTGCCTGGTCAATGTTCAGCTGGCGAAGAATCTTCTTCACTGAACTGGCAACCTTTCCCGCGTTTGCAAAATCACCACCCGCTATTTTGTGTCTGAACTGCATTGACTAGTAAACCGATTTAATCCCTGCTTTGTACAATTCACCAGAGATATAATAGAGGGTGTGCGGACTTCCAATCAGAGTCATTTTATTCTCCCTGGCAAGAGAAATCATCTCTTCTCCGATTTTTTTATCCCGTGCGAAAATAATGCAATTAATATCAGACATCTCTGATGTTCTTATGGTCTGCATGTTGGCCAGACCGGTTATCAGAAGCATATTTTCTTTTTCCACTGTAAGTACATCACTCATGAGGTCAGATGCAAATGCATATTCCACCGAATTATTAAGCCTTTCTTCACAACAAAAGACTCTCCCGTCTACAATGCTTATTATCTCTTTTATTGTCATGCCTGTTTTCTTAATCTGTAATTTTTACGTTGCTTGATATTGGTCTTGCAGCTAACCGTTTTTAATACTGCACTGCAAAGATAAAAATAAGTTGTGAAATAAATAACAATGTTAATAAAATAACAGATGTTTAAAATTGATCTAAATTATTATCATGCAGGCGTGGTTGTGGCGTTGTTTGTTATTTTATGAACAGGTAGGTTGTTTTTGTAAATTTATTATTTTTGCCTCCCTGTTTACTAATAATCAACTATTAATATCATTATTTATGCGAAGGCTCAAAATACTTCAGTCCATTGTCTGGATAGTTATTATTTCAGCTGGTACAAGCTTCAATCAGGCTTACGGGCAGATGCAAAGACGGGGAGCGAGTCAGATAGCTGTTACAGGCTGGGCTGATGATACACATTACCTTTTCAGATCGTACAATGAAAATAAAAATCTGGTTACCAAAAGTGTAGATGTAAAAACTGCAAAGGGTGTTACGTTTACCCCTGAGCTTTCCGGACGCGATCTGATTGCGACTTTGCTTCCTGAAGGAACTTCACTTACGATGAATGATGTACTTAGTCCGGATTCAAAAAGCATAATCCTTATAAAGGATAATGACCTTTTCCTTTTCACATCGGCCGGCAAGGTAATGAAAAGACTCACAAGCGATAGATCACCAGAAGTAAATATCCGCTTTTCTCCTGATGGTAAGAAGATTGCTTATACAAAGAATAAGGATTTATACGTATATGATCTTATTAAAGGTATGGAGACAAGGCTAACCTCCGATGCCTCGGAAAAAATCTATAACGGTTATGCATCATGGGTATATTTTGAGGAGATACTTGGAAGGGCGAGCCGTTATGCAGCATTCTGGTGGTCGCCCGACGGAAGTAAGATAGCCTATCTGCGGACTGATGAGACAGACGTTCCTGTTTTTACGCTTAACAGACTGGATGAGCCTGATGGCCTGCATGGCACAATAGAAGCAGTCCCTTACCCGCTGCCAGGAGATCCGAATCCAAAGGTTAAAATGGGAATAGCTGATATTGGTACAGGAAAAACAACCTGGGTAAAAACAGATTACAGTGTTGATCAGTATATCGCCTGGCCTTTCTGGACTACAGACAGTAAGCATCTTGCAATCCAGATTGTTAATCGCGATCAGAATCAATTAAAGATCATACTTGCAGATCCGGCTTCAGGTGATTTTACGCAGATATATAGCGAAAGCCGCAAGACATGGGTTGAATTCTTTGAGGATATTTATGTGTTGCAAAACGGTTCGGGATTTATTGTAAGAAGTTACAGGAATAACTGGCACAACCTCTATTTATACGGACTGGATGGAAAACTATTACAGCAGGTAACTGATTTGAACTTCATGGTAACAGCTATAGATAAGGTTGACGAAGAGGCAAAGGTTATTTACTTTTATGCAACAGGTCAGGAATCAACTGACAAACACTTTTACCGGGTGGGTTTCGATGGTAGAAACCTTATTCAGCTTACAACCGGGGATGGGACTCATTCCATAAACATGTCACCAAAAGGGAACTATATGGTCGATACCTGGAACAGTGTTGCCAATCCTGGTTCTATTATTTTGCTCGATAAAAAAGCAAAAGTAATAAGGGAGATATACAATTTCGGAAGTCAGGCCATAGAGCCGGATAAAAACCCTAAATCAGAGATGGTTAAGATAATGACTTCTGATGGTCTGTTTAACATGCCGGCGATAATTACATATCCTTTAAACTTTGATCCCTCGAAAAGATACCCGGTTGTCTTCAGTATTTATGGTGGCCCCGGTTCCAAAAATGTAAGCAACAGCTGGCAGGGTAATAGTGCTTCCTGGTATTCACAGAATGATATTATAACCTTTACCGTTGATCATCGTGGCTCCGGACAGTTTGGAATGACAGGAATGGATTATCTCCACAGGAATCTGGGTAAATGGGAAATACTTGATTATTCAGATGCTGTGAAATGGCTGAGAACAAAGAATTTTGTTGACAGTACAAGGATTGGAATAACAGGAACCTCCTATGGTGGATATTTGTCCTGTCTGGCCCTGACAAAGGGCGCTGATTACTGGACCCATGCGGTTGCAGGGATGCCGGTTACAGATTACAGACTTTATGACAACATATATACCGAAAGGTTTATGGATACTCCAAAGGATAATCCGGAAGGGTACAAAGATGGTTCTGCACTCACTTATGTTAAAAATTTTAAAGGGAAACTGTTTTTATATCATGCAGATATGGATGATAATGTTCATATGCAGAATTCCATCTACCTGATTTCCAAATTACAGGATGAGGGTAAGAGCTTTGAGTTTATGTTGTATCCTAATGGCCGCCATGGCTGGGGTGGGCCTAAGGCAAATCATATAAAGAGTGAAACCAATAATTTCTGGCTGAGGAATTTCTTCGGAAAATAAATATCTGCAAGGTGACATTAAACAAGAATTACGCCACTGTTAGATAATAAGTTAATGTTTACTATATTGTGTCCGTAATTAGAGCACCTGAAAGACAGGAAAAAATTACTTTTTACTTACCAGCTAAATGCAAAACGCTAAACTCACTATTTATGATTTTAGGCATCCTCAGGGAACATATAACTGAAAACAGGGTAGCTATGCTGCCGGGGGAAGTTTCTGTTCTGAAAAAGATGGGAATTAAAGTTCTTGTTGAACTTCATGCAGGCGAAAGAGCTTTCGCTTCCGACGATTCTTACATCGCAGCCGGCGCAGCAATTGCAGAGAGAAAAATAGTCATATCTGAAGCTGATTTGTTGTTGTCGGTTAATCCTTTGCTTGAGGATGATCTCAATTCTTTCAAAGATGGCCAGGTGCTCTGCTCAATACTTAATCCGGTGGAAAACAGCCTGTGGCTTGAATCAATACGACTAAAAGGGTTGACTCTCCTTGCACTTGACCTCGTGCCGCGTACAACACGGGCCCAGTCGATGGATATTCTCTCCTCAATGGCAACAGTTGCCGGTTATAAGGCAGTGCTTGAAGCTGCATCCAGGTTACCCCGGTTTTTCCCGATGTTCATGTCTGCTGCAGGGACTATAAAACCTGCCAGAGTACTGATATTGGGTGCCGGAGTTGCAGGCTTGCAGGCTATTGCAGTGGCCAGGAAGCTTGGCGCTGTTGTTGAAGTGTTTGATGTACGGTCAGCCGTAAGGGAAGAGGTCAGGAGCCTTGGCGGAAAGTTTATTGAGGTTGAAGGAGCAAAGGAAGATGATGCTGCAGGCGGATATGCTGTTGAGCAGAGTGAAGAGTTTAAACTGAAACAACAGGAACTTATTCAGCAACGGGCTATTGCTGCAGATGTTGTCATTTCCACTGCCCAGATACCAGGGAGAAAAGCGCCTGTTCTTATTTTTAAGGAGACTGTTAAGTCGATGAAGCCAGGATCCGTTATTGTTGACCTCGCAGCCTCATCGGGCGGAAATTGTGAACTGACTTCAAACGGAAAGAATATAGTTGTCAATGGCATAAATATTATAGGGAAGACTGATTATCCTTCCGGTATGTCATCTGATGCCAGCAAGATGTTCGGCAATAATGTTATCAGTCTGCTTAAGATAATGGTTGACGGGGAAGGCAATCTCATTTTAAACATGGATGATGATATTATAAGAGGTACAATTGCGGTTCACCGGAAAGAATATGTTGGCCAGAGAGTTAAGCAGTTATTGAACATTAATTAACGATATCATGGAAAATATTTTAGGATTCTTTTTATTGCACAGGGAGGCCATCTTCATTGTCATATTATCAATATTTCTTGGCATTGAGGTTATCAGCAATGTTCCGGCAATCCTGCATACACCTCTGATGTCAGGAGCGAATGCTATCCATGGGGTTGTAATAATCGGTGCAATTATTGTTCTTGGTCATGCCGACACCACAGGAGCCTTGGTTCTGGGTTTCCTTGCTGTAATACTTGGAACCCTTAATGTTGTCGGCGGTTTTGTCGTTACTGACAGAATGCTTGAGATGTTCAAGAAGAAGAAATAACAATTCCATTCAGAATAATTAAAGTTCGGAAGAATGAACGACTTATCCCATATTTCAACAGGTATCTCAGTATTGGAGATTGTTTATGTGATTGCCTCTGTGTTATTCATTGTCGGGTTGAAGATGTTAAGCCATCCTCTTACAGCCAGGAGGGGTAATATACTGGCAGCATTCGGAATGGGACTGGCTATAGTAGCAACAATAATATTTCACCGGAAAGATGGGGAGCCCATCGGTAACATCTCATTAATCCTTGCGGCTATTGTAATTGGTACAGTGATTGGATGGCTTATTGCAAAGCGTGTGAAGATGACTGCAATGCCTCAGCTTGTCTCATTTTTTAATGGTATGGGCGGTGCTGCTGCAGCTCTCATCTCCCTTATAGAATTTCCTCACATCAACCCGGAGCTCATTGCCAGGAGCGGCATGGCTAACGGGCATGTGCTTGCAATACTTTTAGGCTTAATGATAGGAACTGTTTCGTGGGCAGGAAGTATGATCGCCTTCGGCAAACTCGACGGCTGGATAGGGGATATGCGGATAAAGGCTATGAAATATGTGAACCTTACAATACTGTTTGTAATGTTAGGATTAATTGCATATATCATGACCCGCAACGTTCAGTCGAGTATTGAGCTGACACCATATGTATATCTGATTTTCGCAATTGCCGTTATTTATGGAGTACTGTTTGTTATGCCTATTGGCGGAGCAGATATGCCTGTCGTAATTTCACTTCTGAACTCTTTTACAGGTGTTGCTGCAGCCATGGGAGGCTTTCTTTATAACAACCAGGCAATGCTTACAGGCGGAATTCTTGTAGGCTCAGCAGGTACCATACTTACAATCCTGATGTGCAGGGCAATGAACCGTTCACTGCTGAATGTTATTGTAGGGGTATTCGGAGGAGGAGGGCAGGCTGCAGGTGATGTTGCAGGTTCTGTCAAAGAGATTACCATTGCTGATGCAGCGGTTCTCCTGAGCTATTCCCGGAAGGTTGTTATCGTCCCGGGCTACGGACTGGCAGTTGCCCAGGCACAGCATATCTGCCATGAACTTGATAAACTGCTTGAGGAAAAAGGTGTGGATGTGAAATATGCTATCCATCCCGTGGCAGGCCGTATGCCGGGTCATATGAATGTCTTGCTGGCAGAGGCCGATGTTCCTTATGAGCAGCTGATTGAAAGCGATGAGATAAATCCTGATTTGCCGAATACCGATGTGCTTATTGTTATCGGGGCAAACGATGTCGTCAATCCGGCCGCTGAAGATGACCCTTCCAGTCCGATATACGGAATGCCGATAATAAAAGCCCGTGATGCCAAAAACATAATTGTAATGAAACGGGGAATGGGAAAGGGATATGCAGCAATAGAAAACATGCTGTTCTTCAACAGTAAAACAAGAATGTTATTCGGTGATGCCAAGGGAACTCTTCAGCGCCTTGTGAATGAGGTGAAGAGCCTTTAATCCCTGACGCCATTGCTTAGAAGATGTAGGTAATTCCAAATTTACCGCCTGTGAAGGCATTGCCTCCGCCAAATTCAAGATTCAAACCAAAATTTCTGCTGAAGAAATATCTTCCGCCGATCTGGGCACCAAGACCCAGACCCGAAGATTCTGTTCCGGGATAATTATCAGATGTAGCCCAGAAGAAGTACCCGATATTCAATCCTGCATAAAAATCCCAGTTGCTTGGAATTTCCAAAATCGTATTAAAGTGATAATTTGCGTTACCCGATAATCCAAAAATTGAGCTTTTATATTTGTCCCCTGTGTACTCCTCGTTATAGGACCTGAAAGAAGCTTCTATACCCAGAGTGACATCTTTATGAACTCCAAAATCCAGTCCGAAATAGATGGGCACACCCCATTCAGAAAAGCCAATACCTGTGTTTAACTGATGATTACCTTTCCCGAGGGGACTTTGGGAATATACTGCCAGAGAAGAAATGAATGACATTAATAGAATGATAATTGATTTTTTCATAGAGTTTGATTTAGATTACATTATCACAGGTAAATAGTTGTTCTGCAAAGGTGATCATACAGATGCAGGAAAGTCTTACACAACTTTGGGAATAAATTACATCATTCACATATTCGGATCCCCGTGCCCCCTTTATCCTGAAATTCATCAGATAGCATACATTTCGGCCCGATTTTTAACTACCTCATTAATATAATTTCAATCCTTGCCAGACAATGATATGTGAATAATACAACTTAATTAGATAATTGTGTAACGGTTCAGAATCCTTAGTAATCTAACTTTGTCATGATATTATTATTAAACAATTAATAAGTAAGAAAATGAAAAAAGTGATCATCCTTGTATTTGTAATGTTCTTTTCGTTTGGCGCATCAACCGTGTTTGCAGCAAGGACAGATGTGAAATCAGCACCGGATAAACTGGCTGTTCCAGATAAAACTGAAAATAAACTATCTGAAGAAGAGATAAGCCGGTTAACAAAACGAGTTGAGGAAATCCGCGACATGGATAAAACGAATATGACAGTTAAAGAAAAGCGTGAACTGAAAAAAGAAGCTAAAGAGATTAAAAAGAATGTACAGAGAAACGACGGAACAGTGATTATTGGCGTTACTACTCTGCTTCTTATTATTATTCTCGTAGTTCTTCTCGTCTGATAAGAAGACGGATTCCGATGAATTTATGGTTAACTTGTTTTATGCTTTGCCGTCTTTTCGCAGACGGCCTTATCACAACAATATTTTCAGCAAGAGGTTAATTACCAGATTCATGTAAAGCTGAATGATAAAAGCCATGAATTGAATTCATTTGAATCTGTGGAGTACATAAATAAGTCAACAGATACACTCAGTCTGGTTTTTTTTCACCTCTGGCCAAACGCTTATTCAGCAAATAATACGGCATTGGCAAAACAGTTGTCAGGCTGGAGGGGAAAAGAACAGCTGTTTAAAGATCAGGAACTTAGGGGATATATAGATTCGCTTGATTTTAAAGTCGGCAGTAAGACTGTTCAGTGGAATTTATTACCTGGTCAGCCAGACATTTGTAAACTCATTCTAAATGAGCCTCTCTGCCCTGGTGACACTATTATCATTACCACACCTTTTCATGTTAAAATTCCAAAAGGTGTAACTTCCAGACTTGGGCATATAGGGGAATCATATCAGGTGTCACAATGGTACCCCAAACCGGCAGTTTATGACAAAACCGGCTGGCACCAGATGTCATATCTTGATCAGGGTGAATTTTATTCGGAATTTGGCAGTTTTGATGTATACATTACACTTCCCGATAATTATACAGTTGGAGCAAGCGGGGACCTCCAGAATGAAGACGAAAAGGAGAGGCTTGTTAAACTTGCAGCAGACACTTCGTGGAATAGAACAACCGTAATGCTGAATGATGATTTTCCACCGTCTTCGTCAGTGTTTAAGACTTTGCACTACAAGGGAAAGGAGATTCATGATTTCGCATGGTTTGCCGATAAGCGATTTCACGTATTATCCGGGAAAGTGCAACTGCCTGAATCAGGCAGGGAAGTCACTACATGGGTCATGTTTACCAACCGGCAATCTGACCTGTGGAAGAATGCACCGGGTTATGTCAATGCGGCGATAGAATTTTTTTCAAAAACGATAGGCGACTACTCTTACAACACATTTACAGCTGTTCAGAGCGCCCTGAGTTCAGGGGTCGGGATGGAATACCCGGGACTCACGGTTATTGGTCTGGCCGATGATGCATATGCCCTCGATGAAGTGCTTGCACATGAGATATGTCACAACTGGTTTTATAGTGCGCTGGCTTCAGACGAACGCAGGTATCCATTTATGGATGAGGGAATTACCACGGCTATTGAAGCCAGGTATATGAATGAGAGATACCCGGAGAAAAAGCTTTGGGAGCTCTATTTCAGAAAAAGAAAAGCTGCAGTTTTCATGCATATTGAAAATATGCCTGTTCAGAGGATTCAGGAAATAGAATGGCTTATTCAGGCTCGGCAAAATCTGGAACAGCCAATGAACCTTCCTGCTGAGGAATACAGCTATACGAATTACAGTGCCATAATTTATTCCAAATCTGAGATGGGATTTAATTATCTGAGGGCTTATCTGGGGGATTCAATTTTTGATTCTGCAATGCATGATTATTATAATAAATGGAAATCAAAACACCCTTACCCTGAAGATCTTAGAAGTATATTTGAATTAAAAACCGGAAAAGACCTTGGCTGGTTTTTCAATGATTTTATTTGTACAACTAAACGCATCGACTATGGCGCGGTTAGTGTAAATAACAGTCAGGTTCTTGTTAAGAATTTTGGTGAAATGGCATCCCCTGTAGTCATTTCAGGTGTTAAGGGAGATTCAATTTATTTTGCGATCTGGTCAGATGGCTTTGAAGGTGAGAAATGGATTGATATACCCGGTGGGGATTATTCAGAAATAAAAATAGATCCACAGCATTTAATCCCCGAATTTTACAGACTTAATAATAACATACACCGGTCAGGTATATTTCCAGGGGCCGATCCAATACGCCCACAGCTATTATTTACAATTGAAGATCCTGATAAGAGATCTTTGATTTATATTCCTGCAATAAACTGGACCAGGGAAAATGGTTTTATGATTGGCATGGCATTTAGTAATGGATTCATCGTTTCCAAACCTGTAGAGTATTTTATTATGCCTTTCTACTCCTTTAATGGTCCGAAACTGGCAGGGTTTGGGAGAATAGCCTTCAATATAACCCCGTATGACAGGCTCATCAGGATGGCAACTTTCTCCCTTGAAGGAACACAATTCGGAGCCCCGGGCAATCAGAACTATCATAAAGCAAAAGCCGGTCTGGATCTTTATTTCAGGACAAAAAAAATGAATGATCCGCTGAATCAGATGGTATTTGGAAATTATATAGCAGCATCAGACCTTTTTCAGATTGTCGAGAATGGAGAAAAGGCTAAAATGCTTTCATATATACAGGTTGGATATAAACTTGAGAAGTCATCCGTAATCAATCCATTCAGCCTGTCAGCTTCATTGGAATCAAATAGCTCTTATAACAAAGCATCGGCAGAATTCAGTTACAGGTATAGTTATAATGGAAAGAGTAATGGATTGGATATGAGGCTTTTTACCGGTACCATGCTTAATGAAAATTCAAATGTCCCTTTTTATTCTCTTTCTCCTGCAGGAAGAGGCGGACGTGAACAGTATCTTTACGATGGCACTTTCCCTGACAGGTTTGGTGTTTTTCCAACAACATTCGGGTCAAGGCAGATGACTTTATCTGAAGGTGGGCTTGTATCTCCGGTAAATGACAGCATAGGATATAGCAAATGGCTGATCTCATTGTCTTTAACTGCCAGTCTGCCCGGAATCGCAAGCAAGATCCCCGTCAAACCGTTCGTAAATATTATGTTGAACGATCATGGAGCCGGATTGGTTAATAAGTCACTTTTTTTTTATGAAGCAGGGTTGAAGGCAGGTATATGGAACTTTTTTGAAATTTATGTTCCTCTGATCGTCTCCGGAAATATTGAATCTCTGACCGGATCATTTGAAAACAGAATACGCTTTGTCTTAAAGCTGGACTCATTTAAACAGTTAAAACTGAACAGGGCAGGAGCTAATTGAATTTAATGAAAGAGGGTGCGACGGGCAATTGACCCTCCGCTTTATAAGGAGTGTGGAACTTTTTATTAAATTTAAAGCTTACTTCTTATAAATCTACCCATAGGTTAAAACACTACTGATATGCACCATTCACAAACCAGACTGGCAGATTTGCGAACATCAATGAAAGTAAACGGCATTGATGCATTTATTATTACAAATACTGATCCACATCTGGGCGAATATATCCCTGATCACTGGCGGATAATTTCCTGGCTGACAGGATTTACCGGATCTGCTGCCACTGTTGTTGTAACGGAAGCATTTGCAGGGTTATGGACTGACTCCAGGTATTATGTTCAGGCACAGCAGCAGCTCCTTGGTTCAGAATTCCATTTTATGCAGCCAGTGATGAATGATAAAAAGGGTTTCATTGACTGGTTGTCTGAAAATGTAAGAAATGGAAGCACAATAGGTGTTGACGGAAGGACTATCTCAATTGGTAATATGAGAAAGATAGGAAAGGCATTGGTTGGAAAGGATGTCAGATATATTACAGAAGCCGATTTGATTTCGGAGATCTGGATTGACCGGCCGCCAATACCGTTATCAGCAGCATTTGATTTTCCTGTTTCATTTTGTGGAAAAGAGCGTGTTGCGAAAATTGCAGAGGTTCGTGAAAAGATGATGCAGCAGCAAACAGATTATCATCTTCTGACTTCGATCGATGATATTATGTGGATGCTTAATATCAGAGGGAATGATGTAAAATACTCTCCACTGCTGACATCATTTGCTATTGTTAATGCAAGTCAGGTACTCCTCTTTACAGAAGAAAATGTTATACCTTTTAAACTCGCATCAGAATTCGACAGTATTGGGATTGTGATACTGCCTTATGAAGAAACAGCAGGAATGGTATCATCTCTTCCGGGCGGGTCTTCTATTCTCATTACTCCCGGTACGACTTCCGCCAGCTTATTTAATTCAATACCTGCCCGGATGAAAATAATTGAAGGTTTCAGTATCCCCGGACAATTAAAAGCAATTAAGAACAATGTTGAAATAGAGAATATTGGCAAAGCGATGGTTAAGGATGGCATCGCATTAACGAAGTTTTTCCACTGGCTTGGGAACAACACCGGATCAGAGGATCTGACTGAGCTTTTACTTGCTGATAAACTTGAGAAACTGCGATCTGAACAAACCGGTTTTCTGGGGCCAAGTTTTTCCAGTATTGTAGCTTTTAGAGAACATGGGGCCTTGCCTCATTATTCTGCAAATACTGCATCCGATTCAATAATCGGGTATGATGGAATCCTCCTAGTTGACTCAGGGGGACAGTATCTGAATGGGACCACAGATATCACAAGAACAGTTTGTATAGGGAGGCCTTCTGAAAATCAGAAAAAGGATTTCACTCTGGTACTTAAGGGTAATATAGGCCTGGCTATGGCAAAGATACCGGCAGGGACAAAAGGCATTCAGCTGGATATTCTTGCCCGGAAAGCATTATGGGAACATGGCCTTAATTTCGGTCATGGTACCGGGCATGGGGTTGGTTTTTGCCTGAATGTTCATGAAGGCCCCATAAGTATAAGCCCTGGCGATGGAGTGGAATCCAGAACCATTATTGAATCCGGAATGCTGTTTTCAAATGAACCTGCAATCTACAGGGATGGTGAGTATGGGATAAGAATTGAAAACCTACTTCTCTGCTATGAGGATGAAGAGACTGAGTTCGGACAGTTCCTGAAATTTGATACGGTTTCTCTATGCCATATTGAGAAATCACTGATTGATATTTCGTTACTGGATAAGAAAGAGATCGACTGGCTAAACAATTACCATTCGGAAGTGTATGAAAAGATAAGTCCCCTCCTCAATGAAGATGAGAGGCTTTGGCTTAAAGAAAAAACAGAAGAAATTTGCCCCCTGTTATAAACAGCTTTTAAGCCCTCTCTATGGGGTTTGGGGGTTTGAAGGTCTTATTACATCCTCCATCAGAACGATATCCATAACCGGGAACTCAGTAATTCTCAGCCTGGCACATCCATACGGAACAAGAGTTATAATCTCAGGATCACCAACCGGATTAACCGGACTCATTGGCGGAACATCAGCTGAGTTGTTTTTTATTGTCCATTCCGGGATCTTTATACCCCTGGCGGTGATAATTACCGGTGCATCCCCGGTCCATTGCTGATATTTGCCGGAATCAGCTGACCATATCATGTCTCCCTTGTCTGCGAAAGGATATTTACCTATAGGATTCTCAGCAACTTTCAGCCCCCTTCTTATGTTTCCGGGGGCAATCAGTAGCCCGAAATTCCATGAACCGGATGGATTAATAGCCCAGTCGATGCTTCCTTTGTATGCAAAATTATCATAGTTGTTTTTTATACTTTTATACTCTTTTCCGATCCTTAAAGAAAAATATAGTGGTCCGCGTATAACAGACAAGGAATTATTAAACCTCTTTTCAACGCGAATCCCCAGAGGAATTTCAATTGTTATCTGATCACCATTCTTCCATCTTTCATTAATCCTGAATTGTGTCTCATTCTTTACAACCGCAGTTTTATTCTTATAGCTGATTCTCACCGAATCTGCCCAGCCCGGTATTCTAAGATGAACGGGGAACCTGACTGGTTTAGCTGTGTTTATTGACAGTTTAACAGATCCCTTAAACGGGTAGTCAGTCTCTTCGGTAATTGTCACCTCATTGCCTTTTGCTACTTTGGCCTTAACAACAGAAGGTCCGTAGGTTACCAGTGCAAGCCCATTGTCATTTGTTGCCATCCACATGCTTTCTACAAACTTGGGCCATCCCTGATGCATATTTGCAAGGCAGCAACCGAAATTTGGCATGAAGCCATAAATATTTGAATCATCGAAATTTGAACTCCAGTCTCTTTTTGCGATAGAAACACTGATCTGGTTCGACTGCTGGTCGTACTGATGTGACCATATATCGGGTGTGGTTGCCCCTGGTAATGCATTATAGGCAAGAAGTTCAAGCCTTTCAGCCAACCTGCCTTCTCCGAAAATTGCGTATAGTTCCTGAAGTGAATACATATACTCAACAACTGTACATAATTCTGTCCCCTGGGCTGGACTTTTGCCAGCCAGATGTTCATCAGCTGAGAACTTTCCTCCTGCCTGTCCATGGTTCTTATCATATTTTTCAATGCCAGAGAAAACAGCATTCTTAAATCTGATATCCTTTGATTGCTGATACCATAAGCCGGGGTATTTTATTGCCATTGCATTATTTACACCATGTGCGGTCATGCCTTCCGGAGTACCATCATGTGGAATAACTTTATCTGCAGCGGCTGCGGAATCCCATGGGAATTTTTCATAGTAAGTTGTCCAGTCTGCGCCGTTCATCTGAATTGATTCTATTGTCTCAAGGATCCATTTTTCACCTGTTTGTCTGAAGAGCCAGTAACCTGTAACGGCATTCTCCATGGCACGAACGCCTCTCCAATCCTTATGCGGCCAGTCCGGCGGAGTATCATGAATGTACCTGAAATAATTAATAAGTACATCAAGAGCTCTCTTATCGCCTGTAGCTTCATAATATTGCATAAGTACCTTATTGGCCACAGCCAGCGGCCAGCGATCAGTGTTCTTTGATGGACCATACCATCCTGAATCTCTGCTGCTTGCAAGTATCGGTTCAATCCATGATCTTACTTTTTCTTTCAGACGGGCATCATCCAGAAGATATGCCAGAGGTACCAGTCCGTCAAGATAATATGGTCCGCGTTCCCATGCATCTCCATCGCCTCCCTTCCATGACGAATTGAGAAGATCGGGCCAGAAATCATCCAGATTGCCTGTCAGGCCTTCTGCCTCTGCTTCAAGCTGGGCTTTAAGCCAGCCAGCCGGTTTTACTGATCCAAGCGGTAATCTGATAAAGGCATTCGGACGGAGAGGCTCCGGATTGCCCTTATAGTTTGTATTCACATTCTGTTTTGAACATCCGGAAAGAATAATTGAGGTCAGAATGATAATCATCAGAGAGGATTTCTTCATATTCAGGAGAAGTTAAATCAATTTATTTCAGCCATATTTCTCATAAAAATATAAAACTTTAAATATAATCTGGTGTTTTTTGATTTCAGTGTGCAGATATTGATTTTTCAATACCCATTAGCTATTCTCCCCAACCCTCTCTTTGCTACTGAACCTCATCCCATGTCCTCTTTTTTTGTTTGCCTCACCCCCTCTAATCCCCCTCTCCCAAGGGCGAGGGGGAGGAACTCGGTAGCTCTTTAAGTCCCTCTCCCCCGGGAGAGGGATTTAGGGTGAGGCGTTTACAACTGAGGGATTTAGGGTGAAGCGCCTCCTTAAATTGACGGCCTTTGGGGCTGGGGGATTAGGCTTTTCCAGGAGAAGAGGCAGTGGGATAAGGTGAGTTCCCTGATAAACGTGTGAGTCCGTGTTCCTTTTATTCAGTTTTTAATGATTGAGCCGGGTTCATAATGGCAGCCTGAAAAGCTTTGTAACTGATTGTAATAAATGTTATCAGGATAGTTATTAATGCAGATATAATTAATACCGGCAGGCCTACCTTGGTTCTGTAAACATAATTCTGTAACCAGTTTGTCATAAAATAATAAGCAACGGGTGTAGCAATTACTATTCCAATGGTAACCAGAATGAGAAAATCACGTGAAATTAATTGCAGAATAATACTTTCATTAGCTCCGAATACCTTTCTGATCCCTATCTCTTTTGTTCTCTGTTCAACCATATAGGAAGCCAATCCAAAAAGGCCAAGGCAAGCAATAAGAATTGCAAGAACAGTAAAAAGTGTAAAGATAAGTCCTCGTCTCTCATCAGCTTCAAACTGGCGGTTAAATCTTTCAGAAAGGAATGTATAGGCGAATGGCTGATCAGGGAATATTTCTTTCCATCTGGCTTCGATAAAACTTATGGTTGATTTTGTATCGCTACCGCTCAGTTTAATGTACACAATTTCATTTAATGGCCGGTAGGCAAGCAGCAGCGACTCGACGCCATTATACATCCCTGTCTGATGGTAATCCTTCATTACACCTATTACACGGGCCCGAAGTGTGTTGGCATCACCCGCCTCAACTTTCTTTCCAATCGGATCTTTCCAACCCATGCGATTTACAAAGGTTTCGTTAACCACAACGGCTGTCAAAGTATCGGAAGGCATATCAAGCTGAAAATCACGGCCATTGACGATTTGAATTCCAAGCGTCTCAATAAAATCATGGTCAACAACAGCAAAATTTACACCTTTCTGAGCCATTCCCTGGTCCGTTTCCACATTGAAGATAAGTTTTCCAGAACCTTCACCGACTGCGCTGTTGGTAGAGGTTACATATTTAATTTCCTGGTTTTCATGAAGCATCTGTTTCAACACCGGATACTTTCCGGACATGGCCCCGTTCAACTGAAGACCGATCACATCTGTCTGGTCAAAACCTTTATCCATATTCTTAAGGTAATTCAATTGCCTGAAAACTACCAGGGTACAGATTATCATTATCACAGAAACAGTGAACTGTATTACCACAAGAATTTTACGGAAAAAACTTCCGGCTGATCCTTGTGTTATCTCGCCTTTAAGAACGGTGACCGGACTAAAACGTGAAAGGAAGAAGGCAGGATAACTACCACCAAAAATTCCAACAACAATCATTACGCCCAATAAACTTAACAGTACCACCGGGCTATGGAGAATATGGAGATCGAATGACTTTCCTGCAAGCTGATTAAACTTTGGTAATAAGATGATCAGAACTACAGTACTGACAATGAGAGAAATAATAGTAAAGATCAGAGATTCTGAAAGAAACTGAAGAACAAGGGGTCCTCGACGTGACCCGACAACTTTTCGCAGCCCTACCTCACGGGCCCGTCTTGTGGACCTTGCCGTTGCCAGGTTCATATAATTCATGGCTGCAATCAGGACAAGAAAAATTGCAACAATACCAAAGACTCGTACATAGGTAATACTTCCGGTCGGTTCAGGCTCATTGGGATTTGTTGAGTATAAATGTATCCTGGTGATTGGTTCAAGTATATATTCCATTTTTATATTCATTGGACCGAAAATAGGTTTCATGAATGTTTCGTACATCTCCTGCATTTTGGTTTCAAAGGCCCTGACATCAGTTTTTTCCGGAAATAACAGATAGGTGTATACACCAAAGTTACCCCAGCTGCCAAGCTGTTTGGGCAGGTTATTTCTTGATGCAAGTGCATCGAAACGAAAGTGGGAATAAGTTGGTAGATCTTTAATTACAGCTGTTACTTCATATGTGACTGTATCTGCGGTAAGAGTCTTTCCTATTGGATCTGAATTTCCGAAATACCTGGCCGCTATTCTTTCGGTAAGTATGATCTTATGAGGTTCCTGCAGAGCTGATTTAATATCACCTTTCACCACTTTATAAGTGAAAATGTCGAACAGGGTGGAATCGGCATAATAAAAGTTTTCCTCATTGAATTCCTTATCTTCGTATTTATAAAGGGCACGCGGCATATTTATGAACCTCACAAATGACTGAACTTCCGGGTAGTCTTTTGCTACCTGCGGACCAAAAGGTATCTGGGCAACATTCCATGTAAACTGGTCATCAGGTTCAGTAATTTTCGTTGAAACCCGGTAAATGCGATCAGCCTTCTCATGGAAGCGATCATAACTCAATTCGTCCGCTACATAAATGATGAGGAAGAGGGCACTGGATATTCCCAGAATCAGGCCCAGAATATTCAGGATACTATAGCCAAAATGTTTAAATATATGTCTTACAGCGGTCTTGAAAAGGTTTTTTAACATGGCAGTCGTTAAGGTTGGTTATTAAAAGATTATCAATTCTTCCGGCTTAATATTCCTGTTTTTCTTCAAAGACTTTCATGTCATCAATCCATGCAACACCTTGCCCAGGCATTCTGATTAAAATATTGGTCCTGAAAGATCTCAGGGTATCCTTTGGAATGGCAATAAATGTCATATAACGCCTCCATTCTTTGTCGGGGACAAATCTGGCTTTTCCAAAAGCTCCCATTTCAATTTCAACATACTGCGGATTGTGATTCATGTTATAAGGACGTTCAGAATCCCGATTTGTTGCAAAAGAAATTTTCTGTTCCGGATCTGATTTGGCCCAGACAGAAATTGCATATGATGAACCGGCTTTGACCTGAAACGGGAATAGTCTTAATGTAATGCCTTTATTCTCACCTGGTGTCAGAAGCCTTACGGAATGATTTCCTTCATGATGCTCCCTGGTATCCAGAAAATATGTAGCACCCACGTCCCCTCCTGGCCTTGCATAACAGGCTGACGGAACGCCCAGACTTGAAATATCCTCAAATCCCGGGTCTTTAAGCAGATTGTCAGTTATTACCGGAACGACATTTTTCTGAGGTTGAAGATCTATCAGATAAACCTGAGACCCAAATGGAGAAAGATGATCATTTATCACCCCTCCGGTAACCGGAAGGGAGCGGTTCTCAAAAATCAGCCTGGCTTTGCTGTTGCTGATCCCTTTTATCCTGATGCCTGCAGGTACAGGCTCATTTATTTTATTGACCGCCATTACCAGCAGCTGACCATTATGCAATTTTGATGAAACAAGTATGTTTTTAGAAGAGGTTTCAACCGGCAAGGTCTCTTCATCAGACAACAGCCATGGAGTAATTTCAGCCACCTCCAATGCCATGCGGCTGCATTCGTTCCAGGCAGCCACCGATTTTGGGAAATAGTTAAGCCCCTGGCGAACAAAATATTGTATACCTGTTGCTCCCTTTATTATTGATTGCCAGGTCATCGATCTCATCTCCTGTAATGTTGGCTCTCGACTCCACCATTCGCCACCACCAAACGCCTGCAAAACCATCCATACAGTTTTTTTCCCGGTGAATTCAGTCTTTAACTGACCAGCAACATCACCAACTAGAGTTATGGGATAATTCGGAACAGGGTAGGGGTCGGCCATGACAATATCAAGAGCTTTGGCATATTTTCTTGAAGAAAGAAATGGTGCCATGAACACCATTGAAACAGGATGCCATGGATCTGTTTCTCTGACAGTAAGATAAATGTTCTCAAGAGATTCAGGAGGTATCTTAAACCCGTTGGGCTCATCTGAAATATACCATGCCAGCAGGGCCGGATGATTCATAAAGATTTTTATTTCTTCAATTAACCTTTGTTTTTTTTCTTCTGCACTAAGGCCTTTGATCCTGGAATCAACACCACCTCCACCGGATAATGAGAGAAGATTGTAATGTACTTTCATACCAAGTTCTGCACATCGGTCCATATATGCCTGCCTCTCTTTTAGTGTTTCAGGCAATATTGACTGATATGGAGAGATCATGTTGAACCCTTTGACAATCTCCTCTTCAGGCAGTGTCGGCGAAACAGGCGAATAACAATAAAATCCGAATGGGAAAAATTTGCGTCGGTTTACAATCATTCCCCCTGTCAGCTTGTCACTTTTTACTTCGTTTGATTTGTATGTAAGGATCAGGAGATCGGTAGTTGCCAGGTATATTAGTCCGGATCCGGTTTTGGTAGATATTTTTGCCCTTACTTTATATTCCGAAGGTGAAAGGTCAATAGTGAAAGGTATTCTCAGAATTCTCCCGGATGATTTGCCATTCCATGCTGAAATAATCTTTTCTCCGGCTGAAATGGTTACTGATAGATGATTTTGCACGAGGCTTGCCGGCAGATGGAGAAGAAATTCACCCGTTTTTTCAAAAGAATAAAAGCTGAGCCTGGGATATAATTTAAATGAGGATGAATCGACGGGTTGGCAATAAATATTATGGCAGGATAGTATTACCAGGACAGGCAGCATAAAATATGGGAATCTGTTTCTTACCATCATTAAGAGATTTAATGTATGTGCTAAATGTAATTATTTTTAATACAAAAATAATTGTCAGCAGGATTTGAACATATCAGGCTTGGACAGGTGAATAATTCTCCTGGGAATTATTATCTTTCATTGTTGGAAATATCATTAGACCTTATGACTATGAAGCCAGGAAAACCTTTCAACAGACCTCTGTCAGGCACTCTTCTCTCTATCAGCGCTCCACAGGTAGCCGAAATCATTGCAGACTCAGGATTTGACTGGGTATTGATTGATATGGAACACTCGGCATTATCGCTGGAGAGTGTGCAGAATGCACTTCAGATAATGGGTGATAAGATCCTTAAGATTATCAGGGTTCCGGGAAACAACGAGATCTGGATAAAGCGTGTACTTGATACGGGTTGTGACGGGATACTTGTGCCGATGGTTAATACCGCTGCCGAAGCATTAAACGTTATTCAATCCTCCAAATATCCTCTTGAGGGCAAAAGGAGTGTAGGCCTTTCAAGGGCTCATAGCTTCGGTCCCGGATTCAGCGACTATGTTGAAAATGCCAACAGTGACCTTGTGATCATGATCCAGATTGAACACAAGGATGGGGTGAGGAATATTGACGAAATATTAAAGGTAAAGGGTATAGATTCAATATTCATTGGTCCTTACGATTTGTCAGCAAGCATGGGACTTACAGGTCAGCTGGGTCATCCTGAGGTAAAGGCAGCCATACAGCTGATAAAGGATAAATGCCGTCAGGCCGGCCTGCCATATGGTATATTCGGAATGACAGCTGAAAGCCTGAGACCCGAGGTGGAGGATGGTTGTACTTTCCTCCTCTGCGGAGTTGATGCTGCCATTCTCGTAAACTCCTACAAGGATTTATTAAAGATATTAAAAACTGGTATCTGAATCTATTTAAAGACAATGCGTAACCTTACCTGATCTTCAATAATCTGCCCATTGTCTTCAGCTGGATGCCATAAAGGTCCCGATCTCAGAAGCCTTATTGCTTCATCAGAGAAAGCTTGTCCAGGACTTCTGAGTACTTTTATACTGTCAACACTTCCATCGGTGCGAACCAGGAAATTTAAAACAACTATGGCCTTTTGTTCTGAAGAGGGTCTACCTGGATGGTGAAGATTCTCACTTACATATTTATCAAAAACTGACTTTCCTCCATAAGGCTGAGGCGGTTTATAGCCGGCTGGCATATCTTCCTTCTCTGATACTGCTTTTACAGCATCATAGTCAGCAATCGCCTCTTCACTCAGCTCTGACTTTTTCGCTCTTGCTGTTCCAGGCGAGGAAGCTGCAATTTGTTCCGACTTTAAATTAACTTCAGGTGGTTCTACTTCAATCTCTGAGATAGAATCTTTATGCTGATAATCAACCAATAGATTATTCTCAACCTGTATGTCAATCCCTTCTGCCTCCTGTTTATTATTTCTATTTCCAAACCTCTGACTCTCCTTCTCCGGGTTACCCGGCTGTTCTGAACGCTCTGTTTTGCTTACGCGCTGTGTGATTGGCGGGGATTCTGCAATTTCTGCCGGTTCAGCGCTGTTAATATTGGAAGCTATCTGTTCTGTTGGCTTGTTTGTTTCAATAATTATAAATATTGATGAGATTGCTAATAAGACGGCCATTGAAGCAGCTACCCTATAGAAGATCAATCTTTGACGGTTGACTACCCTTTTTTTAAGCTGATTCTGAAGATTGGAGACATCTTTTAAAGCATCCTGTGGGCTTATCGAAGCAAATCCTTCTGCAGCTTCTTCTGCAAAAGAATCTCTCTGAAGCTCTCTCTCAAAAGTGTTCCTCTCTTTTTCTGACATTTGCTTACCGTTGTAGCGGACAAAGTCAGGAAATCTGATAATCTTATTTTTATTCCTTTTCTGCATGTTTTTCTTCAAGACAAAGTTTCAGATTTCTTTTTGCATTCTGAAGATGACTCTTCACTTTTTTTTCATCGATCTTAAGGATTACTGAGATCTCATTATAGCATCTGTTATCGAAATAGAATAACCTGATGCATTCTCTTTGTTCATCTTTTAATCTTTTAATGCAATCTGTCAGATCTTCCTCCATATCTGCACCATCTTTGTCAATAGGATGCAGATGGTTACTGTTTTCCATAAAAGCGGCATTATCATTTGCCCATTCGCTGAATCTTTCCAGGCGCGATTTCGCAGATCTTAACTGCATGAGGCAGAAATTTCTGGTAACTACATATAGCCAACCTTTGAAGTTTTCTATATCCTGTTTGGGGATCTCTGTTATTATCTTTTCGAAAATCTGCATCACTGCGTCCTTTGCCTCATCCCGATCTTTAAGATATTTAAGGCAAACGCCATATACCAGGTGCATATATGACGAATAGAGTTCCCCAAGCACTTCAAGACTGCCTGTTAAGTTGAATTCAGCAATTAACTCCTCATCAGTTCTCTGGTGAGATCTCTTCCCTGGAAAGTTAAATATCATGTGTTAATTAACTGATCTGTGAATCTGTGTAACAATTCATCAATCCGATTATAATTTAAAGTTAATTGATTTGAAGAAGATATTACCTGTTTTATGGAATTAAAGGGATGTTTGCATCCTATGATAAATGTTTAACTAAAAATCATTATCATGAAAAAAAGATTTTCAATTTTCGCAATACTTATTCTTGCCGCCATTCTGATGGCTTTTACAGAATCACGGACAATTACCGGCAGAGTGACAGATCACAGTGGTCAGCCTCTAGCCGGAGTTACAATAACCATTAAAGGTAGTTCCTCCGGTGTAGTTTCAGATAGTAATGGCAACTACAAAATTACTGCAGATCGCCTGACCGGAATTTTGGTTTTCTCATATACCGGTTATACAACTTTGGAGGAGAAAATTAAAGAGAGGAGTGTAATAAATGTTAAGATGGCGGAGGATGTGACAGCTTTATCAGAGATTGCTGTAACAGCTCACAGAGCCAAAAGCGAGAGGGAATTTAAATCATACGACATGGCAGCGCCGGTGTCAGCAGGTTTTAATTCAGGACAATCGTTCCGGCGTTACAATAACAATTTCAACACGGAAGGATATGCCAGTGTTAATGAGAACGGATATAAAAATGTAAATAAAGATCCTTTATCTACCTTTTCAATAGACGTGGATAATGCTTCATACTCAAATATCCGCAGGTTCATTAACATGGGTGAGATACCTCCTGCTGATGCAGTGAGGGTTGAAGAGATGATCAATTATTTCAGATATGATTATCCCGAGCCCACAGGGGAACATCCGTTTTCGGTATCTTCAGAGCTTGCTGTATGTCCATGGAATAAAAAGCATTTTTTATTGCAGGTCGGTCTTCGTGGAAAGAGCATTGACAAATCAGCACTTCCTCCCTCAAACCTGGTGTTTCTGATCGATGTATCCGGATCTATGAATGACCCTGTTAAACTTCCCTTGCTGAAATCGGCTTTCGGTTTACTTGTCAATGAATTAAGGCCCAAAGACCATGTTGCAATTGTTGTTTATGCCGGAGCAGCAGGTCTGGTTCTGGAATCAACACCCGGAAACAGGAAAGAGGCGATAATGAGAGCAATAGATAACCTTCAGGCAGGTGGTTCAACTGCTGGCGGAGCAGGATTAAAACTTGCTTACGATGAGGCTGGGGAAAATTATGTAGTTGGCGGCAATAACAGGATCATACTTGCCACCGATGGAGATTTCAATGTTGGAGAATCGAGTAATGGCGCCATGGAAAGACTTGTTGAAGAGAAACGCAATGAAGGGGTATTTATAACGGTACTCGGTTTTGGAATGGGTAACGTAAAAGATGATAAAATGGAATTGATTGCAGATAAGGGCAATGGCAACTATTCATATATTGATAATCTTCAGGAAGCAAGAAGAGTCCTTGTCCGTGAATTCGGAGGAACACTTTTTACTATTGCGAAGGATGTAAAATTCCAGATAGAATTTAATCCGGCAAAAATTGAATCCTACAGGCTGATTGGCTATGAGAACAGGCTTCTTAATGCGGAGGATTTCAATGATGACAGGAAAGATGCCGGTGAGATGGGAGCAGGCCATAATGTAACCGCCCTTTATGAATTGATCCCTTCAGGTTCTGAGGAAAACGTCCCCGCTGTCGATCCTCTTAGGTACCAGGTTTCCAATGTAAGGGAAAATCCGGAAATGGATTTCACGGATGAATTCCTAACAATTAAGATCCGCTACAAAAAACCTGAAGGAATGAAAAGCACACTAATGGTGAAGCCTGTCAGAGGTACAGTGAATTCAATTAGTCATGCATCTGATAATCTGAAATTTGCTGCAGCAGTCGCAGAATTTGGGATGATGCTGGGGGATTCGGAATTTAAGGGGAATGCCTCTCTTGATTCTGCAGCAGCTCTTGCCAGGTCGGCCAGGGGTGAGGATGAAGAGGGATACAGATCAGAGCTTATCAGATTGATCGATACTGTGAAGGATATGAAGGTTCTGACAGAAAAGGACTAATCATTTCTTACCACGGTGGTTTGACCCCCCAACCCCCTTTGATTTGCCCCCCAACCCCCCTGAAGGGGGGCTAATGCTTTGATATTAAACAGAATATGTTATATGTCGTGGATTAAACCCCCTTTAGGGGCAGGGGGCAAAAGTCACGAAGGATATGAGTGTTGTGTCAAAACATTCGTCTGTAAATGCATCAAGGAGTTTTTTTTCATGTCTTTTATGTAAATATTTCATACAAACATAATCACCAAAGTCATGATAAAGAACTTCTTTATAAACGCTTTTCGGAACATGAGAAAGCAGCGCGGATATATTTTCCTGAATGTAGCAGGTCTTGCCATTGGACTGACCAGTTTTCTGTTTATTACCCTGTATGTGATTCATGAACTCAGTTACGACAGATTTCATAAGAATTATGAAAATATTTATCGGGTTAAGGTTGTAGGTGTGTTATCAGGAGGTGTGCTGGATCAGGCAGTTACCTGCGCCCCTATGGCACATGCCCTTGTGAGCGATTACCCTGAAATACTAATCTCCACCAGGGTAACACGGTTGGGAGCATGGCTGATACAATTCGGAGAGAACCGGTTCAATGAAGATGGCGTTCTCTTTGCTGATTCAACATTCTTCAAAGTCTTCGATTTCAAGCTTTTAAAAGGAGATCCGAATACGGCGCTGGAGAGACCCAGATCGATGATCCTGACTGAAAAATTTGTTAAGAAATATTTCGGAACCCAGGATCCAATGGGAAAACAAATGATTATTGAAGCAGACAGTATTCTATATACTGTGACAGGAGTTGTTCAGGATGTTCCGGATAATTCACATATCAAATTTGATATGCTTGCCTCAATGAGCTCTTTTCCTGATCAGGCTAATAATCAGATCTGGCTCAGTAATAATATCTATACCTATTTTGTTGCAAGAGGGGGAACGGATAAGGAGGTTCTGCAGGATAAACTGGGTGGCCTGGTAACCAAGTACGTTGGCCCACAGGTAAGGGAGCTTATTGGTGTCTCATTTGAGGATTTCAGAAAATCGGGCAATGATTACGGTTATGCCGTGGAACCTCTTAAGGACATTCATCTCAAGGGCGCGCCACAATATAACCTTGAACCAATGGGTTCCCTGACAACCGTATATATTTTTAGTGTAATTGCAATTTTAATTCTTGTAGTTGCAATTATCAATTATGTCAATCTCGCTACTGCCAAATCGGTGAACCGGGCGAAGGAGGTCGGGATCAGAAAAGTTTCCGGGGCCAATAAGACCGGTCTGATATCCCAGTTCCTCGGAGAATCACTACTGATCACAGGTATTGCTGCCATCCTCGCACTCATGCTGGTCTATTTGCTTATGCCAGCTTTTAATCAAATGATAGGAATTGATCTTTCGGCAGGACCACTTAATACCACGACTGGAATGTTTTTGTTTTTTACGCTTGTACTCCTTGTAGCAATTTCAGCCGGATTTTACCCTGCGTTTGTTCTGGCATCCTTTAATCCTGTTGAGGTTCTTAAGGGTACATTAAATCCCGGATCAATCTCAAGCAAACTGAGGGCGATGCTAGTGGTTTTCCAGTTTACTGTATCTATTGTAATCATAATAGGTTCAATAATTGTCTATGATCAGCTTAATTTCATGACAAAGAAAGATCTTGGATTCACAAAAGATAACCTTATTATAATACGGCGTTCGGATGCGATTTATAAAAAATATGAAGCCTTCAGAGATCAGCTGCTTCAGATGCCTGGAATTGAAAATGTGGGATTTTCCCGTGCAGTTCCGGGGACTGCGTTTAATTACAATGCATTCTTCAATGATGACGATCCCGAAAAAAAGACCTACCTGCTGAATCAGACTCAGGTGAGTTTTGACTTTCCGCAGGCTCTGGGCATTCAGCTTAAGGAAGGACGCTTTTATTCACGTGAATATGGAAGTGATTCTGCATCAGTACTTATCAATGAAGCAGCAGTTAAATGCCTTGGATTAAAAGATCCTGTGGGGAAATACATTCTTCAGCCAAGAGGCCCGCAACAATATCAGAAGCTTAAGATTATTGGAATAATGAAAGATTTTAATATTGAATCAATGCATAAGGCAATCACACCAGTTTGCTTTACAGTTCTTTATCCTGGCGGAGGTGATCAGTATGCTGCCATCAGTCTTAAAGGATCGGATAATACCGCAGCAATCAGAGCCATAGCTGAGAAATGGCAGGGCTATACCACAAAACAACCGTTTCAGTATGACTTTTTCACTGATTCCTGGGAACATCTCTACGCATCAGAAATGAAAACAGGAAAAATATTTATAATCTTTGCTTTTCTGGCTATTTTAATCGCCTGCCTGGGTCTGCTTGGACTCATTACATATATTACCAACAAAAGGACCAGGGAGATAGGCATTCGGAAAACCTATGGAGCTTCAATACGAATTGTTCTCGGATTATTATCAAAAGAGGTGGTTTTTCTGATCCTTATTTCATCACTTATAGCTTATCCTGTGGCTTTTTTTGGTTCAAAGTACTGGCTGCAAGGATTTGCAGACAAGGTTAAGGTGAGTCCGCTGGTATTTATCCTTGCGACTGTCGTTGCCCTGGTAATAGGCTGGATGTCAATAAGCTATCAGACGATAAAGGCGGCAAACTATAACCCGTCAAGAGCTCTCAGAATAGAATAAAACATCCCCACTGCCCCTACTGCTTGTCGGATTCAGTTGTTTTAGTTCTTAAAAAATCTTTCTCAGGCATCTGTAGTGCACTCTGAAACATTTCTTAATCTGATTTGTTTAAATTGAAATAACTGAGCATCCGATGAGAGTTACGAGATAAAAATGGAAGAAAAAACTTTAAGTATCCCTGAACTAAGATCTTCATTTGAAGAGATTCTGAATGACCATGATCTTATCGCTTCGCAAAAACTATTCACTGAAATATTCGGGTCCATAGCAGGAATAGCTGCCGTTATAAATATTAAACGTCAGATTGTATATGCAAATGATACATTCCTTGAATTTCTTGGTATACAATCGCTTGAGCCGGTTCTGGGCAAGAGGACAGGAGAGGTGATCTCCTGTATAAATTCAGAAGTTGGATCATCGGGTTGCGGAACTTCCGATGCATGCAATTATTGCGGAGCATTTAATGCAATATTTCAGAGTCAGGAAACGAATCTTAAAGCAGACAGGGAAACATCTATATCATCAGTAGTCGATGGAGAAATGAAGAGCTGGGACCTGAAAATAACCTCTACCCCGATTACCCTTGCAGGCCAGGAATTTTATATTCTTTCCCTTCAGGATATAAGTTTTCAGAAGCGACTGGCGGCTCTTGAAAAGATCTTTTTTCATGATCTTCTAAATATTGCCAGCGGGTTGAATGGTTTATTAACAATCATCAAAGAGGGGATCGATCCTGAAGAGACACATAACCTCATAATAAAGTCTGAGGAGGTCAGCCGGGACATTATTGACGAGATAATGATGTATAAGCAGTTAAGAGCTGCTGAAGAGGGAGATATTCAGATAAAGACAGGGAAGGTGAATTCCATTGAATCTATTGGTTCTGTAATAGGCCTTATAAGTTCTCATGAAGTGGGACATAATAAAATTGTCCTGATTGAGGAGGATTCCTATGATACAGAGTTTATGACTGACAGGATTTTGCTTCAGAGAATCATCATCAATATGCTAAAGAATGCTCTTGAAGCAACTGCTTATGAAGGAATAGTCCTTGCAGGTGCCGAGAACAGGGGCGAAAATATCAGGTTCTGGGTTAGAAATGAAGGAGTTATGCCACACCATGTTCAGATGCAGGTATTCAAACGATCATTTTCAACAAAGGGCAAGGGCAGAGGATTAGGTACATACTCCGTCCGATTGCTTGCTGAAAATTATCTGAAAGGCAAGGCAGGTTTTATCAGTAATGAAAAGGTAGGCACAATATTCTTTGTCGACCTTCCTGTTTAATATTTCATTATCTCCTGAGGAACCTGTCGATGTCGATGGCTACTTTCCGTCCCGATGCAATGGCATTGACAACAAGACTGGCACCACTTACTGAGTCTCCTGCAGCGAAGATCTTCTCCCTGCTGGTGAGGTTGTGCTCATTTACCTTGATGTTTTTTCTCATATTAAGTTCAACCTCAATTTCTGAAAGCAAACCTTCAATTACAGGATGAACGAATCCCATTGCGAGAAGAACCAGATCTGCTTCTATTATCCTTCGTGTGCCTTCAACAGGTACCATAATATAGCGTCCATTCTCATTCCTCCAGTTTACATCCTCAACTTCAACGCCGGTGACTTGATGATTTTCTCCAACGAATCTTAAGGTTGAGATGCCCCAATGCCTTTCACAACCCTCTTCATGGGAGGTGGATGTCTTCAGTACCTTTCCAAAATATGGCCAGGGATTATCATCAGCTCTTGTTACCGGAGGTTTAGGAAGGATTTCAATCTGCATAACCCTCTGAGGTTTCTGCCTGATTGAAGTTCCCACACAATCAGATCCTGTATCTCCGCCTCCTATTACAATTACTTTTTTACCTTCAGCTGTTAGATGGTTATCTGCGGCATGAAGAATTCCGGAGTTGACGCGGTTCTGAAGGGTAAGAAATTCCATCGCATGGTGTATCCCTGGAAGATTCCTTCCTTCAACTAACAGATCTCTTGGGTGTCCCGCTCCAATTGCAATACAGATTGCATCAAATTGATCAAGAAGCGCTTTGCCTGAGATATCCTTTCCTACTGCTACACCTGTTTTAATAACAAGGCCTTCCTGTATCATCAGATTAAGACGTCTGTCAACTATTGTTTTGCTAAGTTTAAAATCCGGAATGCCATATCTGAGCAATCCACCTGCCTTATCATCTTTTTCAAAGAGAGTTACAGAGTGTCCCGCCTGATTTAAAAGGTCAGCTGCAGCCATCCCTGATGGTCCGCTTCCAATTACTGCCACTTTTTTCCCGGTACGGACTGTTGGTATAACAGGTTTTACATAACCTTCGGCAAATGCTTTTTCTGCAATAGCAGCCTCGTTCTCACGAATGGTTACCGGTTCCTGGTTGATAGTCAGCACGCAGGCGTGTTCACAAGGCGCAGGGCATATCCTGCCTGTAAACTCGGGAAAGTTATTTGTTGAGTTAAGTCTGGAATAAGCGCCTCGCCAGTCTCCTTTAGAAAGCAGGTCATTCCATTCCGGAATTAAATTATCTACAGGGCAACCCCAATGACAGAATGGAATACCGCAATCCATGCATCTTGAAGCCTGTAGCATCCTGTCTTCACTGTTCAGAGTCTGTTCAACCTCGCTATGGTCGCGGATTCTGTCAGGAATCGGTCTGTTACCCGCATCTTTTCTTTTTATCTTCAAAAATCCATATATGTCCGCCATGATATTCTTCTTATGATATGCTTCATATTAATCGACAATTATAAACTGCTGGCACTGATCTCCAGATCAAGTTCCACATCAGCAATTTTTTTCCTGATCTCTTCTAGTTTCTGTTCCTGCAGTACCTTCTTATAATCATATGGAACTACTTTAATGAACATCTCAAGGTACTTATTCAGATCATCAAGGATCATCTTAGCCTTTTTGCTTCCCGTAAAGTGATAATGGCGCTTTATCAGGTCAGTCAGTTCATTGACATCTCCATGGTCATCAACAAGTGATAACTCTACCATCCCCATGTTGCAATAGTAGTCAAAATCTCCGTTTTCATTGAATACGTATGCAACTCCTCCGCTCATTCCTGCTGCAAAGTTACTCCCGGTAATTCCAAGAACAACAACGCGGCCTCCGGTCATATATTCACAGCAGTGGTTTCCTACTCCTTCAACGACAGCAATAGCTCCGCTGTTTCTGACTCCAAAACGCTCTCCTGCTACTCCTGAGACATATGTTTCCCCTCTTGTGGCACCGTAGAGGACTGTATTCCCTATGATTATGTTTTTATCGGGTTCGAATGTTGATCCCTTCGGCGGAACAACAATGATCCTTCCACCGGAAAGTCCTTTTCCAAGGTAATCATTTGAATCTCCTTCAAGATAGAGTTCAACACCAGGGGAGAGGAAGGCTCCAAAACTCTGACCTGCTGAACCTTTGAACCGGCATTTTATGGTTCCGTCAGGAAGGCCTGCCGAGCCGTATTTTGTTGCGATCATGCCTGAAAGCATGGCGCCGGTAGTTCTGTCCGTATTATGTATTGGTTTTTCAATTACCACAGGCTCAAATTCAGAAAGAGCTTTTCCGGAAAGAGAGATCAATTCTCTGTCGAGGATGTTGTCAATTTTATGATCCTGTATGTCAACGCAATGCATTGCATTTTCAGCAGCTTCAGCAGGTACGGTCAATAATCCTGACAAGTCGAGATTTTTGATTTTCCAGTGGTTGATCTCTGGATTTCTTTCCAGGAGATCAGCCCTGCCAACTATATCATCAAGTTTTCTGAATCCCAGTTCAGCCAGGTTTTCCCTGACCTCCTCAGCAAGGAAACGAAAGAAGGTCACGAGGTTATCTGATTTTCCCCTGAACCGCTTTCTTAACTCCTCATTCTGTGTAGCGACGCCTACCGGACAGGTATTCAGATGACATTTACGCATCATCACGCATCCAAGAACTATCAGAGAGCTCGTGGCAAATCCGAATTCCTCGGCACCAAGGAGGGCTGTCATTACAATATCCCTGCCGGTTTTCAGCTGGCCATCGGTCTGCACAACTACTTTCCGCCGCAGGTTGTTCATTACAAGCGTCTGCTGTGTTTCTGCCAGACCCAGCTCGAGCGGCAATCCTGCATGTTTGATGGATGATGAAGGACTGGCACCCGTTCCCCCTTCATAACCACTGATTGTTATGAGGTCGGCCCCTGCTTTTGTTACTCCTGCAGCAATAGTCCCAACACCGCTCTCCGAAACAAGTTTGACACTTATCTTAGCTTTAGGATTTACATTCTTCAGATCAAAGATAAGCTGTGCAAGGTCTTCAATCGAGTAGATGTCATGATGCGGTGGGGGAGATATCAGCGTAATACCAGGGATTGAATACCTGGTTTTGGCAATAATCTTATCAACCTTATGACCCGGGAGCTGACCTCCTTCTCCGGGTTTTGCACCCTGGGCAATTTTTATCTGAAGCTCGTCGGCATTTACAAGGTATTCAGCGGTTACGCCAAAGCGGCCACTGGCCACCTGCTTTATTGAGCTCCTGGCACTGTCCCCGTTTTCATGGGGTATAAACCTTTCAGGATCTTCCCCTCCTTCACCTGTGTTACTGCGACCTCCAATGCGATTCATAGCAATTGCCAGAGCCTCATGGGCTTCACGGCTTATCGATCCGAACGACATAGCTCCTGTAACGAAACGTTTCATAATATTTTCTGCAGGTTCTACCTCTTCAATAGGAATAGGATTCTTCTTCATCCTCAATAATCCCCTTATGAATCCGGGACTGTCTGTATCGGCATTAACTCTGCTGCTGTACTCTTTGAACTTCCTGTAGTCACCTGTTCTAGTACTCCATTGGAGCAATGATATGGTTTCGGGATTCCAGGCATGATGTTCACCTAACTTCCTGTAGGAGTATACTCCTTCAGTAAGAACATCAGGCAGTGCAGCAATGTTGCTGAAAGCTTTTCTGTGTGGGATAAGAACCTCCTCAGCTATCTCCGCCATTCCTATTCCTTCTAATCTTGAGGTTGTTCCTGCAAAGTATTTGTCAATAACGTCAGTATGAATACCAATTGCTTCGAATATCTGTGATGACCTGTAGCTTCTGAGAGTGCTGATACCCATCTTGGACATTATCTTGAGTATCCCCTTGTTAATTGAATAAACATAGTTTGCTTCAGCTTTCTGATAGTCAAGCTGAATAGCCTTCTCTTTAACAAGTTTTTCAATTACTGCAAAGCACATATACGGGTTTATAATGCTTGCACCGTAACCAAAAAGAAGGGCAAAATGCATAACCTCGCGGGGTTCGGCAGACTCGACAACTATATCTATCTGCATCCTCTTTCTCGTCTTGATAAGATGATGGTGTACGGCAGATACTGCAAGCAGGGACGGAATAGGCGCTTTATCCTTATCTATACCCCTGTCGGACAGGATGATGTAATTCTTTCCATCATCAACAGCTTTTTCTGCATCCAGGCATAACTGATCAACAGCATTTTCCAATCCCCGTGGGCCATCATTGGCATCAAAATGCAGCAGCAGGTTTGCTGCTGAGAATCCTTTATATCTCAGGTTTTTAACTACCTGGAAATATGTGTTGGAAATGACAGGATTTCTGAATCGAACCATCTTGACATGAAGAGGTGATGTCTCCAGAATATTGTCCTGCAACGATCCAAGATAGCCGGCAAGTGTCATTACAAGTTCCTCTCTGATAGAATCTATCGGAGGGTTGGTCACCTGCGCAAACAATTGCTTAAAGTAGTTGAATAAACGGTATGGCTTCTTTGACAACACTGCAACAGGAACATCATTGCCCATTGAACCTATGGGTTCCTTCCCGGTGCCAGCCATCTCCTTTATTATCTTGTCTGTATCTTCAAGAGAATAGTTGAACGCTGTTATGTATTTATCATACTGATCTCCCATTTCCGGAGTCTCCTGATGACCTATTTCAATTTTCTCAAGTCTGACCATATTCCTCTCGATCCACTGTCCGTAGGGGAATTCATTGGCCAACTGGGCTTTTAATTCTGCATCATAGAATATCTTTCCTGCTTTTGTATCAACAAGAATCATTTTGCCGGCTTTAAGCCTTCCTTTTTCCCTTACCTCTTCAGGAGCAAAGGACTGAACACCGGTTTCTGATCCGAGGACTATAAGATCACTTGTAGTTATAGTATATCTTGAAGGGCGCAGACCGTTCCTGTCGAGCATACCTCCAATATATCTTCCGTCTGAGAATATAAGGGAGGCAGGACCATCCCATGGTTCAAGGAAGGTGGCATGATATTTATAAAATGCTTTCAGTTCCGGAGAAATAGGATTCTTGTCATTTGACGATTCTGGAATGAGTACAGACATTGCATATGGAAAAGATTTCCCACTCATTATGAGGAACTCCAGAACGTTGTCGAGCGAGGCTGAATCACTCTTGTCAGGTTCAATTATCGGATACAGTCTTTGCAGATCTCCGAGCTTGTCAGACTTAAGGATAGACTCCCTAGCTTCCATCCAGAATCGGTTTCCCTTAATTGTATTTATCTCACCATTATGTCCCAGCATCCTGAAAGGCTGAGCAAGATCCCAGCTCGGAAAAGTATTTGTGCTGAATCGTGAATGTACAAGTGCAATGGCACTCTGCAAGCGCTCATCAACAAGATCCAGAAAATACTGACCCAGCTGAATGGAGGTAAGCATACCCTTGTATACCAATACTTTGGTTGAGAGGCTTGGAATATAGAAAAAATTCTTCTGCTTCAGGTCTGAATTGCGTATTGCATTTTCAGCAAGCTTCCTTATGATATAGAGTTTACGCTCAAGGTCCTCCTGTGAGAGGTCGGAATCCAACAAGATCTGTACTATTTCCGGTTCAGCCGCACGCGATATCTCTCCAATAACTGAGCTGTCGCGCGGAACATCACGGAAGCCAATAATATTGACACCCTCATCGATTATAATATTGCACAGGATTTCTTTGCACTTTGCTGATTCTTCCCTGTCCTGAGGCAGAAATATAAGTCCGGTTCCAAACTGCCCTTCCGGAGGGAGTGAGTAACCCTGGATAAGATAGAAGTCACGAGGTACCTGTATCAGCACACCGGCTCCGTCACCTGTTTTGCTATCTGCCCCTTCTGCCCCGCGATGAGTCATGTTAGTGAGTATCTCAAGCCCCTGCCTTATAATAGAATGAGATTTCTTTCCCTTAAGGTGCGCAACAAATCCTATCCCGCAATTTTCATGTTCAAACTCCTGACGGTACAATCCCTGTTGTTTTGGCCGTTCTTTTTTCATAGTTTATTGTTTTTTATAAAAAAAACCGTTCCCTGCATTTTCCAGAGAACGGCCATCCCTAATCCGATATCAAACACCATTCTCAGTAGATTCGACTTAACCTTTTAATAAGGCGCATTGATATAATAGATCTATAATAATACATTTTTCTTAACGTTTGACCGCAAATATACTTCTTTTGTAACAAATTGTCTTAAAAATGATTTATTAATTAATAATTTTCAAAATAAAAAGATCAAACTATTTTGAACATTTTAATTTTCAGCAAATAAACCTAATTAATTAATAATCCCTGTTAATTAGAAACAATTTAAAACAATTATTGTTAAATTGTAATTCTTTAAAGGGATAATACTAATTAAAACCTTATCCACCTGAACATAAATGAATGGAAAATCCTAAGAATCTTGTACTTGTAATATTCGGAGCATCTGGAGACCTCACATCCCGAAAGCTTATTCCTGCCTTGTTTTCACTTAAATCACAAAATCTATTACCTGAAAAGTATTTTATTCTGGGCATTGGACGTACGAAAATTACAACGGACGAATTCAGGCAAAAAATGAATTCATCAATTATTTCATTCTCTGAGGAGAAGGACCCTGACAAAAATATTATTGACTCTTTTGCCGAAGATCTGTATTACCTGTCGATGGATACTTCCCTTCAAAGTGACTTTGAAAAGCTGAAAAGTCTTTTACGGGAATATGATGAGCAATACGGTATTGGAGGCAATTATATTTTTTATCTGGCAACTCCACCGAGCCTTTATGAAACCATTGCTGTCAATCTGTCGCTTTCGGGGCTTTGTGATCAGGGGAATGGATTCAGAAGGATAATTATTGAGAAGCCTTTTGGTTATGACCTGGAATCAGGAAGAAAGCTAAACAGGACTCTGCATGGTCTGGCATCAGAAGAGCAGATATTCAGAATAGATCATTATCTCGGAAAGGAAACGGTTCAGAATCTTCTGGTTACACGATTTGCCAATGGAATGTTCGAGCCATTGTGGAACAGAAATTATATAGACAGGATTGAGATTACTTCTGCGGAAAACATTGGAGTTGAAGAAAGAGGAGGCTACTATGATTCATCCGGAGCCCTTCGGGATATGATACAGAATCATCTTCTTCAGATGGTCGGACTGACAGCAATGGAACCACCTTCATCTCTTGATGCTGATGCTATCCGTAATGAGATCCTGAAAGTATTTCAGTCATTGCAGCCAATCAGGGAGGAAGATGTGCCTCTTCAGGTTATCAGGGGGCAGTATACAGGTTCCCTTATACGAGGAGAATGTGTAACAGGTTACAGGTATGAGAAAGGAGTAGCTGTCACTTCAAGAACTGAAACCTATGTGGCAATAAAATTCTATATTAATAACTGGAGATGGGGCGGAGTTCCGTTTTATATCCGTACAGGCAAAAGACTTCCAACCAAAGTTACTGAAATTGTAATCCATTTCAAGCCAACTCCGCACCACCTGTTTCAGAGACAATCAGGTAAATTGTCAGGCAATCAGCTTATAATACGCATTCAACCCGATGAAGGCATTTTGCTGAAATTCGATATGAAAGAACCGGGAGCCGGGTTTAATGTCAAGAATGTAAATATGGATTTCCATTATAAAGACCTGGCGGATATTAGAGTACCTTCAGCTTATGAAAGGCTGCTTTATGATGTCATGATGGGTGATTCCACTCTCTTTTCGCGCGATGATGAGGTCGAGACTGCCTGGAAGTTTCTTGACCCAATTCAAAAAGCCTGGGCAAAAAATCCTGAAATAAAAGTTTTTGGTTATCCTGCAGGAACATGGGGACCTGAACATGCAAATGATCTTATTGAAGGAGAAGGACTCACATGGAGATATCCCTGCAAAAACCTTGCGGATGATGAGCTCTATTGTGAACTTTAAAAATTAAAATTCACCTGTTATTTCATGATTTTTTCTATATTTGGATTACCTTTTTATAAACTTAAATTGATTAACCATGTCACACGAAAAAGCGAAAGAACAGACAAAGCATAAGAAGGAGCCGACAAAATCCCTGAAGGAAAAACGGCTGGCTAAAAAAGCGAAGAAAGACGAAAAAAACAGACAATAGGCTTTATTGTACTGTTAAAATAAAAAAGCCCCGTCACGCGGGGCTTTAAACAAAAAATCTTAGTATAGAAAAATTAAGCGAGTTTCACATTAACCGCATTAATTCCTTTTTTTCCTTCGGTAAGTTCAAATGTAACAACATCATTTTCCTTTATCTGATCTTTCAGACCTGAAACGTGTACAAAATATTCATTATCCGAATCTGCATCTTTGATGAATCCAAATCCTTTTGATACATTAAAAAATTTAACTGTTCCTTTGTTCATTGTATTTAATTTTAAAATTATGGGCGCAAGCTACATATTTATTTTGAAATAATCTAAACAATTTTATAATAAACTGATATTTAATTAATTTATTTCACCTTCCGGAAAACTGCCAACTGCCCGGGGAGGATTAATAACATTGTAAATATTAGATTTTTTTCAGACCTTTGCGAACTTATTAACCAAGGCAAAACAACTGAGCATGAGAAAATGGCGTGTTGAAGATTCAGCTGAACTTTATAACATAAATGGCTGGGGCGTTGACTATTTTTCTATAAATCAAAAGGGGAATATACTGGTTACTCCACAGAAAAACGGAGTATCAGTAGACCTGAAAGAGCTGCTTGACGAACTCATGCTGTCTGACGTATCGACACCGGTGCTTGTACGTTTTCCTGATATCCTTGATGACAGGATCATTAGCATATCAAATTGTTTTAAATCGGCATCTGAAGAGTATGGGTACAAAGCCCAGAACTTCATCATTTATCCGATAAAGGTCAATCAGATGAGACCTGTTGTTGAAGAGATCGTCAGCCATGGAAAAAAATTCAACATTGGACTTGAGGCCGGTTCAAAACCTGAACTTCATGCCGTAATCGCCATAAATACTGATCCGGAATCGCTTATTATATGTAACGGTTACAAGGATGAAGACTATATTGAACTTGCCCTTCTCGCTCAGAAAATGGGCAAGAGAATATTCCTGGTTGTCGAAAAGCTTAATGAATTGAAGCTTATTACAACAATTTCCAAGCGGCTGAAAGTGAAGCCAAATATTGGGATACGGATTAAACTTGCCAGTGTCGGAAGCGGGAAATGGGAAGATTCAGGCGGAGATATCAGCAAATTCGGACTTACATCCAGTGAACTTCTCGAGGCAATCGATTTTATTGAGAAAAGCAAAATGAGAGATTGCGTCAAACTCATACATTTTCATATTGGAAGCCAGGTCACCAAGATCAGGCGGATCAAAATTGCTCTCAGGGAGGCATCTCAGTTCTACGTTCAGCTTCGGAAACTTGGGTTTGACGTTGATTTTGTAGATATTGGCGGCGGACTTGGTGTTGATTATGACGGTACCGGATCATCAAACAGTGAAAGCAGTGTCAACTACACTATCCAGGAGTATGTAAATGACTCTATAAGTACATTTGTCGATGTAAGCAATAAGAACAATATTCCGCATCCGAATATTATAACTGAATCAGGCAGATCATTAACTGCCCATCACTCAGTTCTTATATTTGAAGTACTTGAAACAACTACCCTGCCGTCATGGGATCAGGAAGACCAGATTACAGAGCAGGATCATGAACTTGTGAAAGAACTGTACCTTCTCTGGGACAATTTTAACCAGTCAAGGATGCTTGAAACCTGGCATGATGCACAGCAGATAAGAGAAGAGGCGCTGGACAGATTTGGCTTCGGACTAATTGATCTTAAGACTCGTGCACAGATTGAACGGCTGTTCTGGTCCATTGCACGTTTAGTCTACCAGATGGCGAATGTTACAAAACATGTTCCAGAAGAACTGAGGCAGATTTCAAGGATGTTGTCAGACAAGTATTTCTGCAATTTCTCCCTCTTTCAGTCTTTGCCTGATGCCTGGGCAATTGACCAGATTTTTCCGATAATGCCTATTCACAGGCTAAATGAAGAACCTGTACGTACCGCTACAATACAGGATATGACATGCGATTCGGACGGGAAAATAGATAATTTTATTTCTACGCGCAACTCGTCACACCATCTGCCTGTGCATTCACTGAAGGGTAAAGAGCCTTATTATCTGGGGGTCTTTCTCGTTGGTGCATACCAGGAGATCCTTGGAGATCTTCACAACCTTTTCGGAGATACTAATGCTGTTCATGTTTCAGTAGATGAAAATGGTTACAAGATAGATCAGATTATTGATGGAGAAACAGTTGCAGAAGTACTCGATTATGTGCAGTACAATTCTAAAAAAATGGTGCGTACCGTTGAATCATGGGTCACATCATCAGTCAAGGCCGGAATAATAACCCTTGAGGAGGGTAAGGAATTCCTTTCAAATTACCGCTCAGGCCTTTATGGGTATACTTACCTGGAATAAAAGTGTGAACAGATTTTTATTCAATGTTGCAGTTTAATAAAATATTTATCTAACTTAGAACTTGTTTTTATTCACAGCTGTTAAGTATTAACCCTATTAATTTTTCTAACTATGAGTAACGAGAGCTTTGATTTTAATGCATTTATTCAGGAATCAAAAGAAGTACTGGTAAATCCGAAATCTTATTTCTCCACGATGAAAACATCGGGAGGGATGACTGAACCATTGATTAAGGCAGTAATCTATGGCGCTATTGGTGGAGCTATTGCATTCATCTGGAGTCTTTTGAAGATTGGTTCAGTAGGCGGCGGCCTTCTGGGAGGCGGCATTGGGATCATGGTTTTTATCGGGTATATAATCGGAGCAGTGATTGGCCTTTTTATCGGGGCAGTCATCTTAATGATAATTTCCTCAATCTGTAAAGGGAGCACCGATTTTGAAGCAAACGTCAGAGTTACCGCTGCTCTTATGGTTGTCTTACCAATCTCCGCATTGGTCGGATTTACAAGTCACTTCAGTATTTACCTTGGTACAATAGTTGGTCTTGCAGTTAATGTATTATACTTATGGCTTCTTTATAATGCACTTATTGAGACACTTAAGGCAAAGCCTGAGACAACAAAAATAGTAATGTATATTCTCATTGCAATTATTGTAATCTTTTCCCTGGTTGGACTGGGAGCAAAAAGAAAAGCCAACCAGTTTATGAATGAGTTCAACAGTTCAGAATTTAAAGAAATGATGGAGCAACAGAAATAGCTTGCACAAAACTTAATAGAACACCAGGCCCATTATTAATTAATGCCTGGTGTTTTATTTAATACAAATACCATTTCTCCTTCCATTCCTGTTTTATTATGTCTCTGATTAAGAATTAAATAATTGTATTTTACTACCGTGCTGATAATAAAATGAAAAACTGGCTTTTTTCCAGGAATATTTTTGTCGTTCTGGCATACAGGATCATATTGATTATGCTCCTCTTCTCGATATGCAGAATCGGCTTTTTCCTTTTTAACTTCAAAATGTTTCCAGGTGTCTCTATTGGACAGTTACTTACCATGCTCAAGGGAGGTCTGTCATTTGACATCTCGGCTATTGTTTACATAAACCTGCTGTTCATATTGTTAAGCATTATTCCTCTTGACATTCGCTATAGTGATGTTTATAAGTCGGTACTTAAATACATATATTTCATAACAAACGGGATCGCAATAGCCATGAACGGAATGGATTTCGTTTACTACAGGTTTGTTGATAAAAGAGCTACTGCAGATGTATTCAAAACATTTGAAAATGAAACCAATCTGGGAAAACTGTTTTTCAGGTTTCTGTTTGACTACTGGCCTGCTACCCTTCTTACCCTTTCTTTATGGATTCTGATGGTTTATCTCTATAAAAGGGTTGAACCTGAAAAGCCAATTACAAAGAACAGAATTGCTTATTATCTGATTAATGTTCTGATGATACCTCTGGTTATTGCGTTGGTTATCGGAGCTGCCCGGGGAGGATACAGGCATTCGACCCGGCCGATAACAATCAGTAATGCTGCAAGGTATGTAAAAACACCTCGCGATGTTGCCATTGTCCTTAACACACCTTTCAGCTTTTTCAGGACTTTAGATAAAAAAGTACTCGTCAGGTATAAATTTTTTGATGAGGAAGAGCTCTCAGAGTTGTATAATCCCCACTATATTCCTTCAGGTTCAAAACCTTTTACAAATCAGAATGTGGTAATAATCATCCTGGAGAGTTTTGCCAGAGAGTATATTGGTTCCCTGAACCATGACCTCGAGGGTGGCAAATATGAAGGATATACCCCATTTATTGATTCCCTTATAAGTGTAAGCCTGACATTCGATGTTTCCCTCGCGAACGGGAAAAAATCAATCGATGCAATGCCTTCAATCCTTGCCTCTGTACCATCTCTCGAAACACCTTATACAATATCTCATTATGCAAATAACGAGATAAATGGTCTTCCTGAACTGCTTAAAAGAAAAGGATACTATACTGCATTTTTCCATGGTGCTCCAAATGGGTCGATGGGATTTGATTCATTCGCCAGAGTTGCAGGATTTGAGGACTACTTCGGACTCGATCAGTACCCTTTAAAAACCGATTTCGATGGTATGTGGGGAGTATGGGATGAGCCTTTCTTTAAGTTTTTTGCAAAAAAAATGGACAGTTTCAAACAACCCTTTATGACATCCATATTCTCAGTGTCATCACACCATCCGTTTAAAGTTCCTGAGCAATACAAGGGGAAATTCAAAAAAGGGCCGGCACCAATAGCTGAAGTGGTGGGTTACACCGATTTTGCCCTACATGAATTATTCGATGAGATCTCCGGAAGTCCATGGTTCAAAAACACTCTTTTTGTGATAACGGCAGACCATACCAATGAATCAATTCATCCGGAATTCCAGAATAACTTTGGATCATATTGTGTTCCGGTAATATTTTACAGGCCCGGGAGCAATATTACAGGAATAAAGCACAGGATAGCACAACAAATAGATATAATGCCAACAATCCTGAATTTTCTTAACTTTGATGAAGAATACATTGCTTTCGGTAATAATCTTCTAGATGATTCATATGAGTCATTTGCATTCAATACCTCAGGCAATAATTACCATCTGTACATGAAGGATCATATCCTGGAAATGATAGATAATAAACCTGTTGGTCTGTTTAATTATAAAGCTGACAGGATCCTGGAGAAAAACCTCCTTGGAACAAATCCTGTTTTGCAGGCAGCAATGGAGAATAAGCTTAAAGCCATAATCCAGTCTTACAACACCAGGCTTATTGATAATAATATGACTGTAAAAACCACTCACAAATTATAACATTAAGAATTAAATTATGAAATCACGTCGTCAGTTCTTTAAGTTGGCAGGCACCGGCATACTTGCTGCAGGAGTCTCTTCTGTTTACGGATCGGCTGGTATAATACCTGCGGTCAGAAGTTCAAAAGATAGTTTCAGTCTGGGAATGGCAGGATATACTTTTAAGGGATTATCCGTTGAAAGGACAATTGAGATTATGAATTATATCGGAGTCAATTATCTGTCAGTAAAAGATTTTCATATGCCTCTTGACAGTACGCAGGATCAGATTAATTCTGTGATAAGCAAATTCAAGGCAGCCGGTATCACTGTATATACAGTAGGTGTTATTTATATGAAAACAGAAGCAGCTGTTGATCAGGCTTTTGAATATGCAAAAATGGCAGGTGTAAAAATGATTGTCGGTGCACCTGAGTACAATCTTCTTCCATATGTGGAGAAGAAGGTAAAAAAATACGATATCAAACTGGCAATTCATAATCACGGTCCTGATAATCCGCTCTACCCAAATGCCACCGATATATGGAACCATATTAAGGATATGGACCCGGGAATGGGAATTTGCATCGATATAGGCCATACCTTGAGAGATGGTCAGGATCCTTCGGTGGATGTTGAGAGGTATGCCACCCGGATTTTTGACATACACACCAAAGATGTAGATGCTGCTACAAAAGATGGAAAAACTGTTGAAACCGGACGCGGGATTATTGATTTTCCAAGGTTCATAGCTGCTTTGAGAAAAACAAAATACAGCGGTAAATGCAGCCTGGAATTTGAAAAGGAGATGAAGGATAACCTCCCTGGCATATCAGAATCTATCGGCTATTTCAAAGGAGTGATGGCCTGTGGGTAATAAGGCTTCAGGCAACAGGCAACAGGCGACAGGCGACAGGCTTTAGGCAGAACAAATAATCTCCTGACGCCTGACGCCTGACGCCTGACGCCTAGTACTTCTTCAGCATATCCAGCAGCTTGCTGTCGAGTTTATGGCCGTACCAGTCCGTGTACTTAATATCTTTACGTCCGGAATCAAGGATCCCGAAATCGCCTCTGAAATTCCACAGGGCATAGCCAATGTCTGCTTTGGTAAGGATATCAACTACATCTCCAAACCAGGCCAGGAATACCTCATGAGGGGTATTGCTCCAGCATCCGCATTCTCCGCAATGAACTCCAACGCCCTTGCCCACAAGGTCGATCCAGGGTTTGTAGAAATCTTCAAGCTGTGCTCTTCCGAACTGTTTGCCATCCATTGTACCCGGCCAAACCGGCTTCGGTGCCTGAGAGGGATCTTTCCAAACCCAGGGTGCCTGGTAGTGTGAGATATAATGCGGATAGTAACCCCTGCAACTCTGTGCGATATTAAGATCAATCAATTCGGGAGTGACATTGCTTCCGCCACTGTTCCCGTCGGCAACAATCAGCCTGTCGGGATTGGCAGCCCAGATAGCTTTTGAGGCTCCGATAGCTACCTTACGGTATGTTTCGCCCGGAACCGCAGTACTTTTTGAGAACTGGTCATTCATATCAGCTTTGTAGCATGGCTCATTGAGAAGATCAAAACTCAACTTTTCAGATGAAATGTTTTTGTATCTCTCAGCCCACATTCCCCAGTGAAAATAAAAAGCATCCTGAGCCTCTTTATCATCCCACAGATTAAATGGTTCATTGAATCCTGCATTTATACAAAAGCCTGGCCCGCGGTGGAGGTTTAGACTCACATGCAAGCCTTGTTTGTGGATCATATAGACAAGTTTATCAATATCCTCAAGAACTTGCGGATCCATCTTATATGTCTCTTCTTTTGTTATTGACCTTGACCTGTCAAAGTCGAGGTAGCTTGGATAGGCCATCGGGATCCTTACAAAATTGAATCCCCAGTCTGCCATCCATTTCAGATCATCCTCTGTAGTCCTGGCATGATTATTTTTCCCGGGTTTCTCAGGTGAAAAATAATCAAGCAGGTTAAATCCCTTCCAGCGGGGAAGCTTGTTCTTCGAAACAGACGGGATTGCAGGAAATGCATTGTTTGCTGCTATCAGCCCGGTAGCAGCAAGGGCTGAACTCTTGATGAATAGCCGGCGATCGATTTTATTTTGTTTCATGTCTGGTTTTTTTGGTTTATATCATAAATTAAGCGATTTATTTTCACCCGGTGAATTTTTTGGAGCATTTTCCAGGAGAATATTTATTTCTAAAAGGAAGAGCTTCTCTCCGATATCAGCTCCGACAACTCAACAGTCCTGTTTTCTTTCCTTGAGATTTCAGCTGCAAAAACAACGGCATGGGTTCGCAATGCCTCCACAGCATCTACTGTTACAGTTGTGGAATTTATTATTGAAGATAACCATTCATCGACTATATCCTGATCCTCAGGATGATACGATTCAGGTGCAGCTATGTGGATGAGGTCTTCCTTCTGACCGGAGAATCTTTTTGTCGAAATGGTTCCTGCAGCTTCATCAAATAATATTTCTCCATTTGTTCCCTGCAATCTTATTCTCCTTCCATTTGTTGCCGAATATCCGGTCAGAGTACAGGCGGCAGTGGCCCCGCCTTCAAATTCCATCATTACAACCTGATGATCAACGACATCATTTTCAGCGTGCCATACACATACACCAAAAGGACCATTTTTTATGGCATTGAGGTGTTCATCAAATGAATGAATCCTGCAGATATCCCGGGCAGGCCACTCATCGAGGGCAGAATTAACATAAATGGCTGGAGCTGAATAAGTACATGTTTCCCTTATGACACATCCGTCTGTACACCTGTGAGTGCTTCCTGCCGGAGCATTGGCTGGAGTAAAATATTTCAATGATCCGAAAGATGAAACCTTTACACATGGTTCTGTGAATAACCAGTTGATGTAATCGATATCGTGGCTGCATTTATGCAACAGGAGAAATGTGTTTTCCTTTTCCCTTGCCCAGCGCCCTCTGACGTAATTGTGTGCAAAGCGTAAATGACCTATTGCTTCCATATGATCTACATGAATAAGTTCACCAATAGCTCCGCCTGAGATTAAATTCTTCACTTTGCGAAATCCATCCATAAACCTTAACGTATGGCAGACAGCAACTACTTTTTTCCTTTCTTCCTGAGTCTTTACTATCAGCCTGCAATCCTGAAAGCTATCAGCGAGCGGTTTTTCCAGTAAGATATGCCAGTTACGGTTAAGGCAGGCGATCGCGGGCCCTGCATGTTGGTTGTCAAGAGTTGCAATTACAGCAGCATCGCAGCCCATAAGCTTGTTGGCCAGTTCCTCCCATCCGCTGAAAGCAGCATCTTTTCCCAGATTGAATTCTTCTGCAAAAGACCTGCGTTTTTCTTCATCAGGTTCTGCAACTGCAGCAACTACTGCACTTAAATCTGATGATGATAATTTTCTGGCAAGACTCGTACCTCTTACACCTGCTCCAATGACAGCCACCCTGAGGGGTTTCTCTGAACTTTTTATCATAATGGATCTGAACTCATTTTCGGATCAGCTTAATCCGGTTTAAAAGCAAACTATTCTTTTTCTGATCGGACCTGAAGCGTATAGTAAGTGTTTTTCGGGTATCAGGAATGTCAATATCGCAAACAAAGAGGTCTTTTGCTCTCTCTTCTTTGTAATTATATGCTGATATCCAATCTGATACCTGTTTCTGTCTCTGCCACAAGGAAAATTCACACCCTGACAGGTCTTTAATTATGTCAAAGTAAATGGCGTAGTTTCCCGGGGGGATTTCAGACATTGTTATTCTCAGCCACGATTCCGTCCCGGGTGTGAAGAGATAGCTTTCTCCACCTGTCCCGTATTTCCATGTTGTTTCAATATTCATATTCCCAAACAAAGTGAAATCTGCCAGCTGCGGGTAGATAAACAGAGTATCAGGAATAAAGACCCTTGTCAGTTCATTTGACGGAGCAATGACTTTTTCCGGTGGGGAATCACAATAGTAGAGCCCGAGTGACGTGTAATCAGCAGGGAAATCGTTTCCGGCAGGCCCATGCTCAATGCTGTGAAAGAAACTTTTTTCAAAAGATAACTTATCAGAGAGGTAGAGCCGGTACCCACCTGTCCGGCAAAAGGGTAGTGAATAACCAAGGGAGCCATGGATAGGTAAACTCATTTTATCATCCCACCGGTCCATCATTGCATACCATCCGCCATTAAAATAATCTTCAGAGCCAGTGCCATGCAGCCTGAAGTTGCCATCAATCGAAGTTGAGTCATCTCCTTCAAAAAAGATTGTCATGCCCGCCTTTAAACCCTGTGCCTGGAGTACAGTGCCAACATAATGCCCCTTGCCTCTTACTTCTGCCAGAGTATGAGGCCGCCCCCGGATGGATTCAGTAATCTTCTCCCATTGAGCATAAAACTTCCCCTCCCGACGGGGGTCTCTTTTATCTGATATATACCATATTGCTGCTTTGCAATTAACAGGAAGTAGCGATGGCCCTTCATTGTCTCTCTGTATCAATTCAATCTTTGCAGACTTGTCAAATGGCATTGGGAAATAGCAATAGGCTTTGTTGTCATTGCTGCCCAGAAGAAGACTCCGCATAGAAACAGCACCAAATGCATATCCAAAGAAATCAGCAACAGGGCAAAAAACTGAAGGATACTTTTCACCATCCCATGTAATTTTTATATCGGTATTTTTAATTAATCCCTCAAAAGCATCAGCCGGACTTAGTTCGATACCCAGGATACGGCCTCCTTTTTTTGTTTCAAAAATAGTTTCACTTGTTCCAGGGTTGAGAACAAATTGCCCTGAAGAGACTGATAACTGTCCGGTATAGAAATCATCGACCGACTTATTTTGATTATCCCATAATGATTTTATTTTATCCATTGCTTCAATCTCTTCAGGATCGAGATTAAGGCTGAATGATTTGACTTTTGAACCTTGTTCATAGAGCCGGTATTGAATCTGGTGAAATTGCTCCTTCCTGCCTCTTGAGATTATTCTGCAGCTCCTTTCAAACGGAATAGGAACGTAGCAATAAAAACCTCCAAGCTCGTTACCGCACAAGGGTTGTGTGAAGGGATATTTTTTTCCTGAAAAAAGATCCAGGTAGCAAACTGAAAACGCAGGTTTCAGGGTGTCATCAATAAAGAAGTCAAGTGTATCATTAACCGGTGTGGGAGTCCAGATCCTGTCGATTACACCTCCACCCTGAATATCAAATATAATGAGGCTGCCATCCTCCTTTCTTCTTAAAAATGAATAAAGTCCGCTGAAGCCATCATCATTGCCCCACGTGGTATCATACGAAGATACCTGGCCGCTTATGGCACTTTCAAGATATGCAGGAAGAGAACCTATCTCATAAAACGGTTTTAGTTCGGTTGCAAGAGAATGAACTTCTCTTGCAGCAGGCAGAGGTTTATATCTATCTTCATTACGGCAATGACATAACATCAGGATGGCTGCAATAATCAGGGAAAAGTATAATCTCATCTTATAATTAGTAGTGTTGCAAGGATGAATTTACAAATTATTATCAAAACTATCTGTTTTTACGATATCATCTTTATCAATATTTACCAGATATATTGTAAAGGACACGATAATCTGCGTTTAAAGGTCAGATTTTTTTAAGTTAACCAGCAGTTTTGACTGAATTTAATGAATTTTCATCCAAATAAATGAACTGTTTGTCAAAATTCAGACGATAAGGATTTATAAGCCTGTCTGCAAATCTATTGACCTTAAATATCATAAAATCAGAAATATGGATATAACTGAAAGGATTGTTACATGAATTTCTGCCTTGTTTTCAATAAAATCGAGTCGGGTTTTGACGAAATAACAATTTTCTGATGTTAACTGATAATTCTGCTGCCTGGTCGTCCGGAATCCTTAGACCAAGGTGATTTGAAATAGTCGCATTAACCCATTAATTGAGCATTGCAGGCTTGACATGAGTTGTGTTATGCTTTACTTTTACATCATTATCAAACTTAAATTAATGATGGAAAATATTTCAACCTTAAATGTAACAGGAACTATCAATGAAAAGAGAATCATGAAAAATTCAGACAGAACAATTAACAAGCAAGAGAAAACAGTGGAAAACCCTGTCATGAGTGACCTGATTGCTGAGGGAGGCGAGAATTTTTTCAATTATCTGGAATGGCATGGCCTCACAAATAAGGACAATATGCTGGTACTTTCATCAAGGCACCACTATTATTATGATCCTAACGAGCTGCAGGCCGTTACAACTTTAATAAATGTGAAGAAGCTGAATCTGATAAAGCATCTTGACACTTTCCTTCATTCAATTGTACATGTTTTGTCGCCGGAAAGTAACTTTATCGGATGTTTTTCTGACTGGAAAACTCAGAAGGGAACCGGTCTGACATCAAGAATGTATAAAGGCTTCATAAATTTTATTGATTCAAAGATTGATGTCTATTATGACAAGAAAGATGTCTCAAAGCTTCTGGAATCACATGGGTTCAAAGTAATGGACATGACAGAAATAAATGGCTTAACCTATTTCAGGGCTCAAAACCTTGGAATGCAGGCAAATTAACATAATGAGTGATTTTAGAGTTAGAGAGTTAGAGGTCTCTGTTGACCATTATTGACAGATGACAATTTGTACCAGAGTCCATACTTAATGTATGGTACTGATTCAGAGGGGAAGTTTTTATATCTTCCCCTTTTTTCTTTATCCGGTCTCTGTTCCATATCACAAGGTAATCATGGACTGACCCCTTGAAAGGTTTTTATTATAAGTTTTTTGAAATCTTTAATTATGTGATATCTTTAGGGCATGGGTTTGAGAATAGTAACTTATAAAAAGTCCATTATAGCAGATTTGGCGGAAGCCATATCCTCTTTTAATATTGAAGCAGTTGAAATTCTCTTATCAGATGAAGGTAGTTATACTGTTCAGGATGAAAATAATCGAATTGTAATTTCTGGTAAAGATGAGTTTCTGAGCTGGTTGCGGGGATGTTATGGTAAACTGGCATTTGGTGGCAGGTTCAGGCGAAGACTAAGTTTCAAAATAATTCAGTGCTTACAAAGTGTTTCCGGAAATCCGATAATTGTATTTGAGAAAGGCAGATTCCCGGTTTTTGCAGGCAACAGTGAAAAGAATGCACAAAACGGATTAATGATTAAGTCTGATGAGAACAAGGTTACAGGAATTGAGCTTTGTTTACTTGTAATCAAGATTGAGAAGCCATTTATTTATGAGAAGAGGTGTCTTAAACCTGATTTATGACCAGCCTGGATTTGAGTAATCAATTTTCCTGTTCAAAATACTCGTCTGGGAATCTGATTCTTACGAAATACTCTCATCCAGATCTGATGATTTAATTTCATGCGATAAATATTCAGGCATCAATTCCTCATATATCTCTATGAAATTAAAAGGGATGTTCAATTCTGAGGAGAAGTATTCTCCTTTTTCAAGAATATCTTCATCACCTTCTTCGTAATACCAGTTTATAATAAACTTTTTGCTTATGAGATTCAGTGCCTCTATCTTCTTAAGCATTGAGATGAGGACATTTGAATTGGCTTTATTGAAATATTCAAGATAAAAGTCAATGTAAGTAATCTCGGCAGGATTGGCAATATATTTATCAATCCACTCCTCAATCTCACCTCTAAGCTCATTGATATTGCCATTTATTGAACGACCCCTGATTGTAATAATCCCGTGAGGATTAAGAATAACCTCAGGTGAACCGTTTGTAGATAATATTTTTTTCCCCAACATAAACATATTCCCTGTAATCTAAAATTGGAATGGTTATTCAAACTATCAGAAGATTTTACTTTTCCCCTTTCTGGATCTATCTCCTGTAATCAGGTTCTTTCCTGCATTCCATACTGTCAAAGATAGAGTGAAAAGTAGATTATTTGAGGTCAAAACGAACTTATTTTCAGCGATTTTGATCAGCAGAAAGATATGTGTGATCAACGGATTTCGGTAATAGATTAACCAATGAATTTGAATTTCTGATGAAAGGTTCTATTTTCTTATTACTATATAGCCACGATACGATCTGCCATTTAGTAATTTGAGGACGAAAAAGTAGGTATCGTTTATCAGAGGTTTGTTATTATAGTCAACTCCATTCCATTTATTGTCGTAATTGCTGTCCTGAAAGACCTGAGTTCCTCTTCTGTCAAAAACAGTTAACTCTGTCTGGATAGAAGTCTCAATGCCTTGAATAACAAAGTATTCATTTTTTGAATCGCCATTTGGTGTTATCAGGGTTGGAATTAGGAGATCCCCGACTGTGATAGTGACTTTATCGGTATCGGCAGGGCAAACTCCGTTTGTTACGATCCATGATAAAACATTTTCGCCTGCTGATAAATTGTTTACTGCACTTAGAGGATCTGTCATATCACTAAAAATTATACTATCTGAATCCGAATACCACATTCCTGACTCTTCTTCTCCAAGTTCCGCTTCCAGTATTGAGTTGAATTTATTTGAAATGATCTGATCCGGACCGGCATTTGCTGAAGGGGATTGCCTTACAGTAACGGTTACTGGTTTAATGTCAGAAAATCCGGAAGCCGCAGTTCCTTTGATATAATACATGCCATTGGTTGCAGTGGCAGGAGTTTCCAGTTCGGCAGTAGCTTGACTATCTGTCCAGTAAGTATATAAAAGTCCGCTGGTTGAACCCTCTTTGATCTCCGGCGCCGTAAGGTCAATTGTAGCTGGAAAGCATTCAGGAGGTGGATCTGTAATTATTACAACAGGCAGCGCCGGCGCTGATATCACAACTGTAGCTGATGGAGGAGACAGACAGCCCGAATTTGTTCTTACCCTGAACGTATATGTTCCTGTTTCAAGCCCCGTTATTGTAAAGGAAATTCCTGAACCTGTTGATAATACATCTCCTGGTGAACGTATTATTGTCCATATCCCGGTTGATGGCAGAGCTGTCAGTGCCACACTGCCAGTAGGTACCGAAAGGGTTGGCTGTATTATTGTATCTATGAAAGGAACGGTCGGTACTGGTGGCTGGGCTGGTATAATCACATCGACTGATAACATTGAGACACATCCTGCGCCACTTGTTGAGAAGAAATTGTATGTTCCTGATTCCAGCCCTGTTATTGTAGTACTTGGTCCAGAACCACTTGTTTTTACTGTTCCCGGGTACCGGGTCAGGGTCCATGTACCTGATGAAGGCAATCCGGACAAAGTGACACTGCCGGTTGAAACAGTACATGTCGGAGCAATTATTGTACCTGGAATAGGAGGCGACGGGGTGAGTGGTTGATCAAATATCCCGGCCTGTTCGGATGGTGATGAAATACAACCGGATGAAACAGAAACAGTAAAGGTAAATATTCCGGCAGGAAGATTAGGGATTGTTGCTCTGGCCCCTGATCCACCCAGGGTCATCCCTCCCGGACTAATAGTGATAGTCCAGTCAGCATCTGAGGGCAAACCGCTTAATTCGACGCTACCGGTTGATACTGTACAAGTGGGTTGAATTATGTTGTCAATAACGGGAGACGGAAGGTTGGAGGTCACTGTCAGCAAATAAGTAGCAACAGCTGCTTTGCAGGGAGAGCCTAACGGATTGTTGGTTGTTACAGTTATTGTAACAACGTTACCGACATCGTTACTGCCCGGGTTATAGGTAAAAGAAAAGGGAGATGCGGTAGAGGAGGAAGGACTTACGGATCCACGACCATTTTCTGTTATTGTTACTCTGGTTGCACTTCCTCCGAATGTATTTCCACTTATTGTTACCGGTGTCGTATTACAGGTTGAACCACTGCTGCTGCTTAGACTCACAACAGGAGGATTCTTGCATGTTTTTTGGCCAAGTCCGTTTATTGGAATAAGGCTGATTAAAACAACAATGATAAAGAATCCGGTGTTTCTGTTATCATTAGTAACTTTCTGCAACCAACGAAAAACTTCTTTCATCCTGTGATTTATCATTGTGGTGTCTGGTGCCAGCTATTTAAATTTTATATTATTTGAATTCATTTACTTTAATTCCATCATCAATTTCTGTAAGTGTAAAGCTGCACGACGTATATATAAACATATCGTATCTATAAAATGTTGATACAATTTACAATAATAAATGCTTTAAGTCAACTATTTCACAATTTTTAAGTTTGTTCACCCCATTTTTCCAGGATCAGGCAGATTAGCGGATAGGATCCGCCCTATCATGCCGCGATTTTTGCATCAGACATGTTGCTGATTTTAAGTTTCAGAATGAAATTTACTTGATTTATATTGTGTTTCATGGTACCTTTGATAATTAGATTAAACTTTTAAATTATTAAAGTCATGAAAACCACTCTGAAATCTCTATTGATTCTTTGCATGCTCTTCGCTATTACAGGCTTACAGGCACAGGTTAAATTTGGTCCTAAAGTCGGTATGAATTTGTCAACTATGACAATAAAATCTTCAGGTATAAGCTTCGATCCCAAGATGCTTGTCGGGTTTCATGCAGGTGTTGTTTCTGAGATCGGACTGACAGATAATTTGAAGCTTCAGCCAGGAATTTTATACTCTTCCAAAGGTTCAAAATATGAACTTACATTGTTTGAGGAGTCTTTTGATTTTTCTTTGGTTCCGGCTTTTATTGAAGTCCCTGTAAATCTGCTGTACAGTTTTGGTCCCGGGGATACGAAATTCAATGTCTTTGCCGGTCCGTACTTCGCATATGGCATAGGTGGCAAGTTTAAGAGTGATGGAGAATCTGAAGATATCATCTTCGGCACATCTGCGGATGACGATATGAAACCTCTTGATATCGGAGTGAATTTTGGAGTAGGAGTAAATATAAAAGGGTTCCTGATTTCAGCTCAATATGGTCTGGGATTGGCAAACCTGACTACAGAAGATACAGGTGATACCGAAATGAAAAATAAGGTGATTGGGATCTCTGTTGGCTATCTTTTTGGGGCAAAATAGACTTATTCTGAGGATTTACTAATGGATTTCTGGTAACGTTGAACAATAGTTATCAAATAATTGTTGAAAAATCTGGAAACCTTAATATCTTATTCCATGAAAACTCTCAAAACTTTTGTGTTTTTTGCACTTACTATTATGGGTAGTGCTTTGAATGCTCAAAAGCCTATTTCAGTTACTGATGATTCCGTATCGTTCAAAGCAGGGAAATATCCTGGGGTGGTTGTCACTATCCCTGAATTCAAATTTGAAAGAGCTCAGAAACACTGGATCAAGGACCTTCAGGATGGGACCAAATCAAAAGTGGTTAATGAAAATGGCGAGATGACGATCTTTGGTGCTAATTTGAAAAAGGTATCACCTAATCCGGTTAACATTTACAGCAAATTCATTAACAGGGATACAATATTACTACTGGCCGTGGCTGTGGAACTCGGGAAGGATAAATATGTTGAACGGGCCAACGGAGAGAATGAACTGACAGAAGTAAAAGTCTATATGAGACAATTTGCGAAGGACGAATATGTTGATGCTGTAAAAGATGAACTCAGTGAAAAAAACAATGCTCTTAAAGATCTTCAGAACGAGCTTGAATCCTTGCAGAACAAGAATCTTAAAATTCATAAGTCGATTGAATCCAATAAAACGGATATCTCAGAAACAGAAACTAATATTACTATGTTAAATAATGAAGCTGACAAACTGACAAAAGACATTATCGAGCAGAGAAACAGCTTTTCATCCATGGAATCAGGAGTGGCAAAGGATCAGAAGGAAGGTTATATAAAAGATACAGAAAAGCAGAAGAAAAAACTGGTGAAAGATATCGAATCATCAAGGAATAAGATAAATAAGATGAAGGCTGAAATAGACCAGTTTGAAGACGATATTGTGAAAAACGAATCGGATCAGAAGATAATGAAAGATAAAATTGCTAAACAGGAACCTGTAGTTCAGGAGTGTTCTGATAAACTGGCCAAAGTTGAAGCATATTGATTAAATACCTGAAAGGAAAAGTTGGGGAAAATATTAAAATATGAAATGGAAAGGCAGAGAAGGCAGCGGGAATATTGAGGACCGCAGAGGGATGAGCACCGGCAGGATGGCCGTAGGTGGTGGGATTGGTACTATTGTGGTCCTTTTAATTGTACTGCTTCTAGGCGGCGATCCTGTTCAGCTTCTTGACTCAATGCAACAGGGAGGCCCTGCAACCGAAGCAGGCCAGATTGTAACTACTCCGGAGGAGGATGAAATGGCACAATTCGTTTCCGTAGTTCTTAAAGACACTGAAACCGTTTGGAGTAAGATCTTTGAACAGTCAGGTTCCACTTACCGTCAACCAAAACTTGTTCTTTTCAGAGACCAGGTTCAGTCCGCCTGCGGTTTTGCAAGTGCTGCAAGCGGACCCTTCTATTGTCCGGGTGATGAAAATGTATATATTGACTTAAGTTTTTGTGACCAGCTGAAGACAAAATTCGGAGCCTACGGTGATTTTGCAGTTGCTTATGTCATTGCACATGAGATAGGCCATCATGTTCAGAATCAACTAGGAATACTAGGGAAAGTCAATTCGGAACGTTCTGAACTTAGTGAGAAAAAGGCCAATCAGTTAACTGTCAGATTAGAACTACAGGCTGATTTCCTTTCAGGAATGTGGGCCCATTATGCTGAGGAGATGCTTAACATTGTTGAAGCAGGTGATATAGATGAGGCTGCAAATGCGGCCGTATCTGTCGGCGATGATAACCTGCAGAAGAAATTTCAGGGAAGAATAGTGCCGGATGCTTTCACTCATGGTACATCCGCCCAGAGGAAAGAGTGGTTTTTGAAAGGGTGGGAGTCAGGCAATCTGGATAACGGAGATACCTTTAGCGCAGATCTTTAATCGGATGACCTCCCGGTAAAAATCCTGGAAATTTCCTGTCGGATTACAGTATTTTTTTAAATTACAGTTAATTCTGCATTCTCCCAGTCAATTGTTAATTCGTCTGAAGAAGAGAGTTCATATTTTACAACATAATATGTATAGTTGCTGTGTTTCTCAAGTTCATAGGTAAAACTGTATTCAGTTATTCCTGCAATCTTAGGTTGATGATCAGGAAAACGTTTTAGTAATTCTTCTGAAATTCTGGTCCGTAGATATTGTTCTTTTTCTGTCATGGCCAAATGTCTATGATTTGTTTTTGGTATCTCTGAAAAACAAATTTATGAAAAAGCGGGTACACAATTCTTAATGATCCTGCTTTTCGGTAAATTGTTATAATATATTTGATTTTGACTTCAACTAAACCTAAATTTGTAACCCAGTCATAAGTTTGTGATATTCTCATTAAAGAAACATTAAAAATCCAACAATCCACCTAATATAAACAACATGAAAGCAATCAGAATTATTCTTGCATCCTTATTGGTTGCACTTGTAAATCTAAATGGTTATGGACAGACCAGATCTTATTTTAATCCTGATCAGATTGATATTCCTTACACCAGATATGTGCTGGATAATGGTTTGACGCTTATTGTGCATGAAGATCACAAGGCTCCTATTGTTGCAGTTAACATCTGGTACCATGTCGGATCGAAAAACGAAAAGCCTGGCCGGACAGGATTTGCCCATCTCTTTGAACACCTGATGTTCAACGGAAGTGAGAACTTCAATACCGATTATTTCAAAGCGCTCGAAAGCATTGGTGCAACTGACCTTAACGGGACAACAAACAATGACCGGACTAACTATTTCCAGAATGTACCGGTTTTTGCTCTCGACCAGGTCTTGTTTCTGGAGAGCGACCGGATGGGACACCTTGCAGGTGCAATTGATCAGGCTAAGCTGGATGAACAGCGCGGAGTGGTCCAGAATGAAAAGCGTCAGGGTGATAACCAGCCTTATGGACGTGAGGAGGAAATATTGACACAGGCCTCTTATCCTAAGGGGCATCCTTATTCATGGACAGTTATAGGCTCAATGGAAGATTTGACCTCAGCGAGTCTTGAAGATGTAAAAGAATGGTTTAAGACCTATTATGGTCCTTCCAATGCAGTTTTGAGTATTGCTGGCGATATCAAGCCTGAGGAAGTTCTTGCTAAAGTAAAAAAATATTTTGGCGATATCCCCCCCGGACCATCCCTGGTGAAACCTGTTCTGAATATTGCTAAGCGGCAGGAAGAGACACGAGGGTATTATGAGGATCGTGTTCCTGAAGCAAAAATAACGATGGAATGGAATGCACCCCAGTGGGGCACAAGAGAGGCAGTCATGCTTGATCTTGCTACCAGCATACTCTCCTCAGGCAAGAATTCCAGGCTTTACAAGAAACTTCAATATGAGGATCAGAGTGTAAGCGGTACCTATGCTTATATAGATGCCAGGGAAATATCAGGCAATGTAGTTCTGTTTGCAACTGTAAAGCAGGGGAAGTCTGCTGAAGAGGTTGAAAGAACAATCAATGATATCATGCAGGAATTCCTTGATAAAGGTCCATCTCAGGATGAGCTCGACAGAATCAGGTCAGAATATTTTTCAGGTTTTCTGAAAGGGATTGAAAGGATAGGCGGATTCGGAGGAAAATCTGATATCCTTGCAACAAATCAGGTCTATGGCGGCTCACCAGATTACTATAAAAAAGTATTGAAAGATGTCTCTGAAGCAACTGTTGAAGAGATTCAGAGAGTTTGCAAAGAGTACCTTGGTTCGGGCAAGTATGTTCTGGTGTGCAAACCTTTCCCTTCACTTTCTGCATCAGCCACCGGTGTTGACAGGAAGAAGCTGCCTGATCTGGGAACGCCAGTGCCTTCATCGTTCCCGGCATTGCAGAAGACAACTCTTAAAAATGGAATGAATGTGTTACTTGTTCAGCGTAAAGGGGTCCCTACAATTGTGGGCAACCTGATTGTGAACGGAGGCTTTTCAACCGATGTTCTTTCCAAACCCGGGATGGCAAGCCTGGCAATGGACCTTCTTGATGAAGGTACAAAAACTCTTTCATCTCTGCAGATAAATGAAAAACTTCAGCTGCTCGGAGCATCTCTCAATACACGCGCAGGACTGGATGTTTCAACGGTCAGCTTCAGTACGTTGACTCAAACTTTTAACCCCACTCTCGATATTTTTGCCGATGTATTATTGAATCCGGCCTTTTCCCAGAAGGAGTTCGATCGACTGAAAAGGGAGCATCTCGATAATATCCTGCAGGAGAAATCTGAACCATTTGGCATTGCTATCCGGGTATTTCCCAAAATACTTTATGGTGCCGGCCATCCCTACAGCAATCCATTGGGCGGATCCGGATATCAGAGCACTGTTGAGGCTATTTCCCTTGACGAAGTCCGGAATTATTATTCAACATGGTTCAAACCAAACAATTCAACCCTGATAATTGTAGGAGACGTTGAGATGGGAACTCTGATCACGGCACTCGAATCAAAACTGTCTGCCTGGAAAAAGGGCGATGTGCCCAAAAATGCAATTGCCCAGATAAAAGGCGGTGCAGGGGAAAAGATTTATCTTATCGACAGACCGGAATCATCTCAGTCAATTGTCCTCGCAGGATACCTTATTGGTCCATACGGACAGGTATTTCAACCGGCATTGACAGCACTGAATAATGTCATTGGAGGTGATTTTATTTCACGGCTTAACATGAATCTCAGGGAAGATAAACACTGGTCCTACGGCGCTGGCAGCTTCGTTATGGATGCCAGGGGGCAACGTCCTTTACTCGCTTATGTGTCAGTTCAGATGGACAAGACTAAGGAATCGATTCAGGAAATTCAGAAGGAACTGACGGCAATAACCTCAGATAAGCCTGTAACAACTGATGAATTCAACAGGGTTCAGAAAAATATGATCCTTCAATTGCCGGGAATGTGGGAGACCAACTCTTCAGTAGCTGGCTCAATGGTTGAGAAGGTTGTTTTCGGATTGCCTGATGATTACTTTAAAACATATGATTCGAAAATCAGGAACCTGACTTGTGATGAATTGCAAAAGCTGTCCAAAGTGGTCATACTGCCTGGTCAGGTAATCTATTTTGTTGTAGGTGATAAGTCAAAAATAATTGACAGCCTGAAGGAGACCGGATATGAAATCATCGAAGTGGACGCTGACGGAAATCTGATAAAATAGTCCATGAACTCACCCCTCGTAAATAGGGCTGATGAAAAATCCACCCCCTTCCCAGCCTTCCCCCACGGGGGAAGGAGATCCTTTCCCCCTTGGGGGAAATAAGAAAGGGGGTAAGAAGGAACAATATCTGAAGATCATGAAAATGCGAAAAGAGTTATATAAAACTGGGAGTGGGTGAGAATCATGCTTTCGAGAAAACAAGCACTCCGTTTTGTCCGCCAAAGCCGAAAGAGTTGGAAATGGCAGCTCCTATTTTCACTGTCCGTGCTATATTGGGTATTACATCCAGATCGCATTCCTCATCTTTGAATTCATAATTGATTGTCGGAGGTAATATGCCATGATGAACGGCAAGAACTGTGGCAGCTGCCTCAATTGCACCTGCTGCCCCAAGCGTATGACCGATCATTGATTTATTCGAACTTACAGGGACATTCCTGTTATCAAAGGCTTTTTTTATCGCCAGGGTTTCCGTTTTGTCATTCACCCGGGTAGAAGTTCCATGGGCATTGATATACCCGATCTCTTCAGGATCAAGCCCCGCATCTTTAACAGCAGCCTGCATGGCTGCAGCTGCCCATATGCCATTTGGCTCAGGAGCAGCAATACCATATGCATCCGAGGTCATACCGAAGCCGCTTAACAATGCCAGCGGTTTTGCACCCCTTTTTTCAGCATGTTCCAGTGTTTCAAGAACCATAACACAGGCTCCCTCACCCATAACAAAGCCATCCCGCTTCATGTCAAAGGGCCGGCTGGCATGTTCAGGATTTTCATTGAATGTTGAAAGGACTCCCATACTTGCATATGCATCAAGGACCATTCCTGTCATTGTGGATTCTGCCCCACCGGCTAATATAACATCTGCCATGCCGCCTCTGAGGAGGCCAAGTGCAATTCCAATGGAATGAGTGCCTGTTGTACAGGCTGCAGAGACTCCAAGGTTCGGACCATGAATTCCAAGAACCATTGCTGCATTGCATACGGGCATATTTGGAATTACCCTGGGTACAGTCATCGGATTAATTGACCCGGGGCCCATTTTCAAAAACCGGATATGCTGATCTTCAAGGTGTTCGTAATCTCCTGCAGCCGATCCAATGACACATCCTATCCTTGCTTTGTCCTCATTATCGAGATCGAGACCGGCATCTTTCACTGCCTCAATGGCGGCGCTTGAAGCCAGTTGTGATACCCTGGCCATTTTACGGGATTCTTTACGGTCAAAATAATCTTCCGGCTTATATGACAGCACTTCGGAACCGATCTGACTTTTGTGAGTATGAGGATCGAAAGCCTGAATTTTTCTGATCCCGGATCTGCCTGTTATGAGCGAATTCCAGAAATCATCACGATTGCTCCCTATTGAGGTAAATACTCCAATGCCAGTGACAGCGACTGATCTATTTTTATCCATAACAGATATGGTTTCCAAATGAAATACACAGTAGTAATTGGCTAAAGATACAAAAGATAGACATAACGACTATTCAATTGTACAACTGAACTGATTAAAACATTTATCCGGTTGAACTTATGACTGTAAACTGGAGTTCTGTCTGATGTTGCATATAATTGAAACAAATCTTAAATTTGATATCATCACAGTCCTGAACCTGTCTCGGTCATGTGTAAATTTAAAGTGATTATTCCTGATGAAATCTCTTTTCTCTAGGTATTATGAAAACCATATATTAAATTTGAATAATGTAATATTCTGCAATAAATATCAAAAATCAATAATCATAACCATTTTGGCATTCTTCTTGATGCACTTTATACATTAATTTCCCCCAATGATCCACTTAAAAAATATACATAAGACATATTATATTGGTCAGAACAGCCTGCATGTACTCAAAGGCGTGGACATGCATATCCAGAAAGGAGAGATGATATCTATAATGGGTTCATCAGGCTCCGGCAAGTCAACTCTTCTTAATGTTATCGGTATTCTCGACAACTATGATGATGGTGAATTCTTCCTTGATGGCAAGCTTATCATGGATCTGAATGAAACCCAGGCTGCTAAACTCAGAAACAGGACCCTCGGATTTGTATTTCAGAGTTTTAACCTGATCACATTTAAAAATGCTCTCGAGAATGTTGCCCTGCCATTATATTATCAGGGAGTAAAACGCAAGAAGAGGAATATTATAGCTATGGAATACCTCGATAAGGTTGGCCTGCGTGACTGGGCCAGCCATCTTCCAAGTGAATTGTCGGGAGGACAGAAACAGCGCGTGGCTATTGCCCGTGCTTTAATTGCACAACCCAAAGTCATTCTTGCCGACGAACCAACAGGTGCACTGGATTCCCAGACATCTCTGGAAGTGATGCAGTTGCTCCGTGAGGTAAATCAGACAGGGATTACTGTGATCATTGTAACCCACGAACATGATATTTCCATGCTTACTGACAGGATCATCCGTATAAGGGACGGTATTATCGGAGAGAATATCATTGTAGAAAAGATAAACCAGAATTAGCAATCCAATACGAAGTCTATGTTTGATCTCGATAAATGGCAGGAGATTTTTGCAACCATCAGGAAAAATAAGCTTCGGACATTCCTCACCGGATTCAGTGTCGCATGGGGAATATTCATGCTTATAGTGTTGCTTGGTTCAGGCAATGGTCTTCAGAATGGCATAGAATACCAGTTTAAATCGGATGCCGTCAATACCATTTGGCTGCATCCCGGTTCTACGACAATGGCATTCAAAGGGATGAAACCCGGAAGGCAAATAAATTTCACAAACGAAGATTATAATTTTGTAAAGGAAAACATTCCCGGTATTGAAGAAATATCAGCCAGGTATTATTTCTGGGAAAACCGCATAATCTCCTATAAGAAGCAATTTGGATCTTTTGATCTCATTTGTGTACACCCCGATATGCAGGTGATTGAGAAGATCGTTATTGACAAGGGAAGAATGCTGAACCAGATTGACCTGCTCAGGAACAGGAAAGTTGTCATTATCGGACTTCCGGTCAAAGAAGCTTTGTTCAAAAACGGAGAAAACCCTTTAGGGGAATATATAAAGGTGAATGGTGTGCCTTTCAAGGTTGTCGGGGTTTTTACAGATCGCAGTGATCGTGACCAGCAACGACTTTATCTCCCTATTTCAACAGCACAAATGATATTTAACGGGGGAAACAAGATTCATAATCTGACCATCACGACTAATATTTCCGTTAAGGAAAGTGAAGTCCTCGAACAGACACTCCGCACAAAACTGGCCAAGCTGCACCGTTTCAACAGTGAAGATAAATCTGCTCTTTATATTGGTAATACTATCAAGGAGTTTAAGCAATTCCAGAATATGTTTATGGGTATTAAACTATTTGTAACCGTGATCGGGCTTTTTACAATCATTGCAGGGGTGGTTGGGGTAAGCAATATAATGATTATTGTTGTTAATGAAAGAACGAAGGAAATTGGTATCCGGAAAGCTATCGGGGCAACTCCATGGTCAGTAATCTTTCTGATCATCTTTGAATCAGTGATAATTACAGCATTCGCCGGTTATATTGGACTTGTAGGAGGGATAGGATTGCTTGAACTTGTGAATAAGTTAATGCCGGCCAGTGATTTTTTCAGGAACCCGGAGGTGGATTTTACAATTGCAGTTTCTGCAACTATAGTTTTGGTCCTATCTGGCATGCTGGCAGGCTTGTTCCCGGCTATCAAGGCTGCCAGGATCAGGCCGGTTATTGCTTTACGTGACGAATAACAGAAAAATATCAGCATGTTCGACAGAGATAAATGGCAGGAAATTTACAGTTCTTTGAAAAGCAACAAGCTGCGGACATTCTTTACCGCTTTTGGGGTTTTCTGGGGAATTTTTATGCTCATAATCATGCTGGGTTCGGGTAATGGGCTTCGTAATGCCGTTTATGACGGGATGGGTGATTTTGCCACCAATAGTGCCATAATGTTTACCCGCCAGACAACAATCCCCTATAAAGGATTCCCAAGGGGGAGAGAATGGTTATTCCATACATCCGATATGGAAGCGCTTTTACGGAATATTCCGGAGATAGACCAGCTGGCACCAAGACTGCAACCATGGGGAGGTAACGGCGGAAACAATGTTGTGCATGGATTAAAAACCGGAGCCTATAATATTACAGGAGATTATCCTGCCATCAATAAAATTGATCCGGTACGGTTACTGATGGGCCGTTTCATTAATGAAATAGATCTTCAGAACAAAAGAAAGGTTGCTGTTATTGGCAACCGGGTACGGGATGAATTGTTTAAAAACAATGAGAAAATTATAGGAGAGTATATCAGGATAAATGGAGTATACTATCAGGTGGTTGGCGTCTTTGAACCAAAGAATAAAAATATCAATATAGGAGGAGAGAAGGATAAGTCTGTTTTTATACCTTTTACCACGATGCAGGTAAGTTATAATCTGGGTGATGATGTTCACTATTTTCTTGTGACAGCAAAACCAAACAAATCTGCTTCGGTAGTTGAGGAAAAATGCATGAAGCTTCTGGCGGAACGTAATCATGTAGCTCCTGAGGATGAACAGGCATTTGGCCATTTTAATCTCGAGAAAGAGTTTAAGAAGATGAACGGATTGTTCCTTGGAATCAGGGTCCTTATCTGGATTGTGGGGACAGGTACCCTGCTTGCAGGTGTTATCGGCGTCAGTAATATTATGCTTATAATTATTAAGGAACGGACAAAGGAAATTGGAATACAACGTGCAATAGGGGCTACTCCCTGGAGAATAATGTCACAAATAGTAACGGAATCTGTAACCCTTACAGCAATCGCAGGGAGTTTTGGCCTTGTGCTGGGAGTATTTCTGCTGGAAGTGATAAACAATATGCTTGCTTCTTCAGCTGAAAAAAGTGAAATGTTCAAGAATCCTGAAGTTGATATACAGGTTGCTGTAACCGCACTGATTGTACTTGTTATTTCAGGTGTAGTGGCAGGACTTATCCCTGCCAGGAAAGCTGTAAGTATGAAGCCTGTTGATGCGTTGAGATATGAATGAAAACCTGCAAAAATAAATATTTATATAAACATTAATAAAAATGAGAAAGTTTTTTCGGATCAGCCTGCTGGTAATATTCCTCGCTGCCATTTTAGCAACATTCGGATATTTATATAACAAGTCACGTAAAAAGACAGTCGTATATGAGCTTAAAAGTCCAACAGTAAATAATATCATAAAAAAAACAGTCGCAACGGGATCTGTTGTGCCCCGGAAAGAAATTCTCATAAAGCCCCAGGTTTCAGGAATTATCGAAGAGATTTTTATTGAAGCTGGTAACAATGTGAATAAAGGAGACCTCATAGCAAAGATCCGGATTATCCCTGATATGGTAAATCTGAATAATGCCGAATCGCGTCTTAAAAGGGCCCAGCTCAACCTTGAGGATGCCAAATTGGTTTACAATCGTCAGAAAAAGATTTATGATCAGGGCGTTATCGCAGAATCTGAATTCCTGCAAACCCGGCTTAGTTATAACAATGCTATTGAGGAGCTGGAATCAGCAGAAAACAACCTTCAGCTTATCCGGGAAGGTGTCTCAAAGAAGTCCGGAACAGTCACGAATACTCTGATCAGGTCAACTATTAAAGGCATGGTTCTGGATGTACCTGTAGAAGTTGGGAATTCAGTAATAGAATCCAACAATTTCAATGAAGGGACTACGGTTGCCAGCGTGGCGGATATGGGAGAAATGATCTTTAAGGGAAAAGTGGATGAAACAGAAGTTGGAAAGCTGAAAGCAGGCATGCCACTGGTTCTGTCGATAGGTGCAATTGACAGCGCAAAGTTTGATGCAGAGCTCGAATATATTGCTCCCAAGGGAAAAGAGGAAAATGGTGCCATCCAGTTTGAAATAAGAGCTGCCGTATCATTGAAAGATAGCATGTTTATAAGGGCAAACTACAGCGCCAATGCAGACATCGTACTTGAACGTGCAGACAGCGTTCTCAGCATAGAGGAGTCTCTTCTGAGATTTGATCACGACTCTGCCTATGTGGAAATTGAAACCTCCATACCTCAGGTGTTCGAGAAAAAGTATATTAAAACAGGATTGTCTGATGGCATTAATATTCAGGTAAAGGAAGGGCTGACAAAGGAAAGTAAGATCAAGGGAGACGAAAAGAAAGAGGAAAAGAAGGACAAAAATAAGACGGCTGAGGCAACAAAAACGAGCTAATTATAACTCAATCACATCCCCGGTGGTAATTTTTTGAATCTTCTTACCCATCCATCCTTTAACAAAAAGAATATTCCTTTCTCCGGTACAATGCCCTGTATAGAAAACCGACTCCGTTTCACCCAGCGCTATAGATAAGTTTGTGATATACTCAGCACTCTCATTCTTTTTACTTATAGGGTTATGAATATGTAATCCACCAAATGTGGCTTTGATTCTCATATTTTTAGAAAAAAGCTTTACCTCGTCTATAATATTAATAATTCCTGAATGCGAACATCCTGAAAATAATACAATTTCATCATTTTCAATTAACAACATCGCTAATTCATGATTGAATTTATCAGCAATAAACCGGTTTTCAGTCTTTTTGAATAATACTTTGTTAGATTCGGGTTGAGGGAAGACTTCGGTGAATCCTTCAAGAAGTATAATTTTATCTTCAATCTGAGTGTCCTGATCAATGAAATATACCTTGCTGTTTTGTGCAAATATTTTCTGATCGAGCCCAACATAATAAGGGAAAAAACCAAATATTCTGGTATAATAATTATCTGCTGCATTAACGTGCAGAAAGATTCTTGCCTTTTCATTAATTTTTTGAAAGTGTTTTAAACCACCACCATGGTCAAAATGCCCATGGGAGATAACCAGATAATCAACCTGTGACAGGTTGATACCCATTGCCATGGCATTATGAATGAATATATCTGACTGTCCTGTGTCGTATAATATCTTTTTTTCTTCAAATTCGATATACAGGCTTAACCCATTTTCTGCTTTCAGTTTCAGGGAGTTTGATTTACAAACTGAATTCTCTGCAAGTACTGTTATTTTCATTTCGAAATATTTTAGCGGAAGCCTGTCATTGTTTCTTATCACTGATTCTCTTCTGTCAGTCTCATTTTCTACGATCAATCAGCCCATCTATGCGAACCCAGTATACATGAACATCTGAATAATCCCGTTTTGTACCGGTCGAATAAAACAGGTATTTATTATCGGGTGTAACCCATGGTCCCCAGCTTCCGAGACCAAAGTCTATCTTAGGACCAAAATTTACCGGGTTTGTCCAGCTGCCATCACCATTCCTGTAACTAATCCCTAATCCCGGACGATTTGTCACTATCATATATGACTCATCCCCGGAAACAAAGAAATCGAGATTTTCATCTCTTGTATTTAATGGTCCTCCCATGCTTATTGCTGATGTATCAGATCCAGTTATCATAAGCCTGCACCAGTCACTTAAGCCAGCCCCTTTTCCGGATTTTGACGAAATAAAATAGTTTCCGTTACCGGTAACCTGAAAATAATGCGCTGAATCAAGTGCAGATAGAATTCTTTTAGGTTTTGTCCACCCAGAGCTGTTTTTTACAGAAATATTTGTTTCGAAATTGGTTTCAACATACATAGTATCTCCGGTAACTGAAAGGGCAGGGGCAGCATAACCTTCGAACAGGGTAACTGGGCCTGTCCATTTTCCATCTACGTAACTGTACTTTTTGACGCTTTCTCCAGTGTTGGGATAATACCCTTTAAGCTCAGAATAATAAATATCCTTTCCATCACTGGAAATCGCAATCCGTTCTGCAGCGAAAAATCCCTCTTTCACCAATAAGGGAAATATTTTCGGGGTGTTTCCAGGAGGTGTTTGACCCAGGTAAAGACTTTCGGTTGGTATGGTTTGAGTACAAACGGTATTTACAAGTAAAGAAAAAACAACTGACATGAGAAGTGATATTTTTCCTGCCCCTATTTGCTGATTAATGTACCTTATCATTACCTGAGGTATTCGTTATTCGAAAAACTACCTCAAAGGAAATAATGGAGCAGGCTCAATCAAAGGGAAATATGATTAGTGGTCAGATAATATGATAAGTGGTTTTCCTGGTTCAACTGCCATTCGGAATAGGGTACCAAAGACAGTTTCAAAACTGCCCCGCTTGGTCTCCAGGGCAGATCATTGTGCATATCGTATCGTCGTCCTTCTCTTGCCCGTTAATTTTTGTTTTTGATCTGGAGTCATAATTTAAAAACCAATCGTACAATTCCTGATTTGGATACACTAACCAATTAATCCAATGTCCCACTTCTGGTTCAACTGAAAACCTCAGGTTCTTGTTTTTTCCATTCAGTTTCTTTATTATTCTTTCTGTTTCTTCAAATGGAACGACAATATCTATTTTCCCATGAAACGACCATATTGGTATATTTATAAGCTTTTCAATATTATTATCTATGTAATCCATGTGACTTGTAAATCCACTCATTGGGGCAATCGCTGCAAATTTATCGGGATACTTAGCTGCAATAAACCATGTGCCTGCCCCTCCTAAACTGAATCCAGTAAGATATACTCTATTTGTATCAATTCTATATTTGTCGTTTACCTCTTTATAAAGATATATAAACCAATTATCTGTAGACCATCTGATGTGTTCGGGACATTGAGGAGCAATAATTATGAAAGGAAATTCTCTCCCCCGGTATATCTGGTCCGGGATTCCGTCTGCATACAATTTGTTTAAATCAGTTCCCCGACGTGAACCCCCATGCAAATAAATAATAAGAGGCCATTTCTTTAATGTATCTGAGTTATATTCTTTCGGAGTATATGCCAAATAAGGGTAGTATACGTCTTTGGGATTTTTATTTAGTCCATGATCAAAAGCCAGGTCAAATTGTAATTCACCCTTTTCTGTCCAGTATTTAACTTTACCGTCAAGCTTTCCTTGCAGCCAATTTTCTTCTGATTCTTTAATTCCATTTTTATACCAGGATGAAGACAATCCATCTATCAGTCCGTTTTTATAAGTGGCTGAGTATTCAAGTTGTCCGTTTTCGTACCAATTTTTATATGCGCCCACTTTTGTATTTGACCTATAATTACACTGGCTCCCCTCTTTTATATTTTTATCAAACGAGCTATAGAAGGCATCCATCTGAATCTGTCCATTTTCATAATAATCCTTAACATGATATATTTTGCTATTATAATCGAACTCAATAATTCTTTTATAAATAATCGTGTCATTTTTAGATATTCCATATTTCAAAAAAAAAGTATCAAGATACTGAGCTTGTAACAGGTTCAGGCTAAATATTATCAATATAATTGTGGCAGTGTGTCTCATTTTATCTGGTTCCTGTGGTTTGTATATATGATGTGTTTGGGAGTTTCTAACTGGGATGTATATCATTCCAATTCTTCAACGAATTTGGATAGTTTTATTTAGTTTTCTTCATTTGTCAAGTGATGGCATGGCAACATATTAAAATTTAATGTGTTATGCTTATCACAACATTTCCCTGTTTATGGCCTTTTTCAACGTATTCATGTGCAGCCGGTAATTCTTCAAGTGAGAATTGCCTGTCAATTATCGTTTTTAGCCTGCCCTCTTCAATCAGTGTCCGGATAAAATTCAGCGCTTCAGTTTTGTTAAGAGACATAGCAAAAATGGCTTTCTTTCTGTTTCCAAATTTTGTCAGGATTGACTGGAGAATCAACTTTAAATTCATTACAGTAGCAATATACTTACCATTAGGTTTAAGAGCCATCCTGCAATGTGCAAAAGAGCTTTTGCCTACTGTGTCAAATATTATATCATAAGTATCACCTGTTCTGGTAAAATCTTCCTTTGTATAATCAACTACTTTTTCTGCTCCCAGCGATTTAACCAACTCAATATTTTTTGTACTGCAAACGCCTGTAACCTCAGCTCCAAAATATTTGGCCAGCTGCACAGCAAATGTTCCGATACTGCCGGATGCTCCATTTATAAGCACTTTCTGCCCTTTTTTAATATTGGCTTTTTCCCTTAGAAAAAAAAGAGCCGTTGTTGCACCATCAACCACAGATGCAGCTTCTTCAAATGACATATTAAAGGGTTTAATGGCAAGCGAACCGTTTTCGCTCATACATTTATATTCAGCATAGCAGCCTGTGCCAAATCCCCTGAATGCATGAACTTCATCACCAGGTTTAAACTTTTTAACCTTATTGCCCACCTCTTCAATCTTACCTGAAAATTCTGTTCCCAGGATTTGGTATTTTTTCTTTGGTTTATTAAAACCCAACAGGATTCTGCTCAAAAAAGTATCGCCTCTTCGCATCATGCAATCGGCAGCAGTAACTGTAGTTGCGTGTACCCTGATTAATACTTCGTTAGCTTCAGGAGTTGGCTTTTCAACATCGGATAGTTCAAACACATCTGGCGAACCATACTTTTTGTATAGAATTGCTTTCATATATTGTACCCTCCTCTTATTTTGTTTTCATTCTTTGTCAATTACGGATCTCCTTACAGTTGGATCGAACCCTTTGGCTATAAGCCATATTGCCAATATTATTTCAAGTAATATCAGCGGGAGATTTAAAACGATATAGGTTGAAGTAATAATTTCAATCTTCTGGAACATTATCAGAATGCTGGCAAGTATTGTAAATAAAGTACCTATAAACCCCCAAAGTGATAGCCACCGGGGAAAGAGTTTTGTTTTAAACAACAGAAGGTAAAACATTAAACCACCAACACTTGTGGCAAAAATCATTGCGACATGGTTTACAAAATCACGACCTGTCCGTAATAATTCACCTAGAGTTTGAAAATACGATAGATCCTGCGTTCCTGCTTTTACATATTGCTGACTTAATGACAATAACAGAAGCAGGCATATAAAACCAATAATATTCAGAACAGCTGCTACAATTCTTAAACTAAGAAATCCAAGAGCCAAACTCTCCATATGTTTTCTTAATATCGGATATAACGTTATCGCAAAACCCAGATATGCGATTGTCATGATAAACTGAAATAATGCAGATGATAAGACCTGATTCGCATTTCCAGCTGCTTTTGCCAGATAATCAGGAGCATCTACTGCAGTTGATATACTTAATACTCCTGCGACTGTTCCAATAAAATATAATGAGCCGGCAATAATTGTTCTTTTCCTGTTAGAATTCATATTTTATTATCAGTTATCTTTTTTAATGCAATTTCGTATTCCTGGCTATACTCTTTATTTTCTGAATAGTTATCATATAATTGAATGCACTTCCTGTAATAGTCAAAAGCTTTTTCATTTTTGTGCTCTGACAATAATTCACCATATGAATAGTTCAGAAGGAATGAATTTGGATACTCATGAATTGCAAGGGCATAAATTTTAGATGATTCATTTTCCATACCGTAATTTTGATTCAGTTCCTTCGCAAGCTGATTGAATTCATTTTCATCAATAAAATAACGTTTATCATTCTTGAGAATATGGTATTTTTTTATGGCCGCATCAATCCCTTCCTGGCCAATGATGAAACCAATTTCCTTTGCAATTGATTTTTTTGGTAATGAATATCCCTGGCCATAAAGAATGTTAATTATCTCATTTGTAATTGCGTAATCGAATTTAACACCAAGTTCAGTCCGGTAATAATTGTTTTGAAAAAGGATAATGTCAATTGAGTCTTTGAGTATTCTTGTATTGTATGCCTTATACCCGTCAGTGCTTCCCCCATGACTTATTAAGGTCAGGGAATCAGAGCCAACAACTTTGTCAGTAATCCACCAGCCATAGCCGTAATACTGCCAGTCTTTAACATAGGGTGTAAATATTCTTTTGTACAAGTCCTTAGAAAGAAGTTTTTGTGAGCTAAAACATTCATCATTGAATTTAGCCAGATCTTCAACTGTTGTTAAAATACCTCCTGAGCCTTTTATGAGTGACATATCAATATACGATGGATTCATGTATCCTTCCACTAAATGATACTCATATCCGTATGCTCGTTTTAGATCAATATCAAGATTTTTATCATGTTTAGAATTATTCATTCCCAGAGGGATAAATAACCTCTCGTTTAGCAATTCTGCGAAACCCTTTTTTGTAACTTTTTCACAAATAATAGCTAACAGATTATAAGCAATTCCGCTATATGCGAAACCTGTTCCGGGATCAAATTTCAAATCAAGGTCCTTAATCAATTCTAAATATTGGTCGGAAGTATAAGACCAACGAACCAGTTTTTTCGAAAGGTTTGGTATAGCTCCATGATCCGGAATCCCGGATGTATGTGTTAACATCTGATGTATAGTTGCTTTGTTTTTCCCGGGGCCGGAATAGTCAGGGATATAGTCATTTATAGTGGCATTTAAATCTATTAATCCATCATTTACCAGAATTAATGTCATAAACGCAGTTATTGATTTCCCAATCGAGCCTATCAGAAATTTCGAATCAAGGGTATTTGGGATATTCCACTCTCTGTTTGCAAGTCCAAACGCATTTTTATAAACTATATTCTCGCCCTTTTTAACCAGGATTGTACCATTGAATTGTCCATTATCAGCATAGGCATTTATCAATTCATTGATCTTATATTCTGTACTTTGTGAGAATGAATTCAGGCATATCAGTAATCCAACCAGAATAACAGCTACATTTTTTTTCATATTATAATTCTTTGTAAGAGACTGGTCTAATGACGAATGATATTGGGGAATGATGCATTATAATTTATTAACGTCAAGGCTTTGAGAGTTGAAAGCTTTTTGTTTATATCTGACTGCTATGTGTGGGTTATAATTCATTCACTTTACGAGATTGCCTGGTTTGAATCATTTTTAATAAATCTTTGGAATCAACCTCTTTGTCTTCTTCTGATAGTCAAGATATTTTTGCCCCAGCTGCTCTGCCATAAACTTTTCCTCAATATTTATACGGTTGAGATATCCCAGCAAAACAGGAATTATCATGAATATTATTGATATCCAATTTGATAGACAGGTAGAAATGCCAAGAAAGATAATGAGCTGTCCAAGATACCCTGGATGCCTTATTATTTTATATAATCCTGTCTCAATCAGCTCATGCTTTTCTATTTTAGTCACAGTATAAGTGAACTGTTGTTTAAGTGTCAATATTGAGATTACTCTGATTATTAATCCGATTAATGCCAAAATGGATCCAACTAAAAAAAAGGTATTCCAATGATATATCCGTCCTATTTTAGTAGAAGCTATAATAAATGAAAGCCAGAAGCCTAATGAGATTGAAATGATGAGTAACCAGATACTGCCTTTATCTCCGGTTTTAGAGATTTCCCTTTTTTCTTGTTGTCGACTGCTCATGAATATTTCAAATAATCCATAGAGTATTGAAAATGCAATTATAATAATCAACTTAGTATTCATTGTAATGATATTTATCTATACAGTTATCACAACGTTACCACTTCTGTTACCCGCTTCAATGTATTTGTGAGCTTCTGCAGTCTGTTCCAATGGAAAACATTTATCAATTACAGTCTTTATTTTCCCTTCTTCAATAAGTGTCTTTATAAAGATCAAATCTTCAGTCTTTGGGATCGATAGAGCACAGACTACTTTCTTCCCACCTCTAATAGATGTCCAGAGCATTTGAACTAATTTCTTTGTCTTAAAGCTGGCTAATAAATAGATACCCTTATGCTTAAGCAGTGGTTTATATGCTGAAAATGAGCCCTTGCCCAAAATATCGAAAATTAGGCTATATGTTTCTGTACTTTTTGTAAAATCTTCTTTTTTGTAATCAATTACCTTGTCGGCGCCTAAACTTTTTACATACTCTGTACTCTTTGTACTGCATACACCCGTAACTTCTGCTCCAAAGTGATGTTTTGCCAGTTGAACGGCCGCTGAGCCTATACCTCCGGATGCGCCAATTATAAGCACTTTCTGCCCCTTTTGTATATTTGCTTTTCTGAGTAAATTCAAAGCCATAATTGTACCATAAGGTATGCAGGAGGCTTCCTCAAATGTCATATTTGAAGGTTTGACAGCAATTATCCCATTTTCAGGCATGCAGAGATACTCAGCATAGCCCCCCATTTTTTCTCCCAGATAGCCAAAAACCTGGTCACCTTCCCTGAATTGTCTGACATCTTTTCCAATTGTTTCAATTTCACCCGCGAATATATTTCCTAATATTTTCCTTTTAGGATTATTGAATCCAAAGCCAAATCGGGCAAGAATCCAAAAGATTAAAGGCATATTGAATTCTTTTATAGAAATGTTTTTAAAATTCCGGGCTATGAGATCTCCATAATTTACTGAGACTGCATGAATTCTAACCAGGACCTCATTGCCTTTTGGGTAAGGTTTTCCAACTTCCTTCATACTAAGAACATCAGGTTCACCGAATTCAGAGTAAACTACCGCTTTCATTTTTTCCATAATATTTTATATTTAAGTCTAATTTAATCATTTCCCATTAACAGGAATACGGATTTAATCGTAATTTGCCATATCAGTCTGAATTTGATACCGGCACATTTGCAATTGACCGGCTGGCAGAATAAGCTGCAAAGAATCCTACTGCTCCGTTGCTGATGTTTCCTTTAATATTTGCCGGAGGACCGGTGAACAGGGGATAAGATCCAATTATCTCGGACTGCGATTCCAAAAGAAAATTTGCATACACCTCTCCGGTATTGTTCATTTCGACAAGCATCGAATCGCCGGGTATTAATCGTTGCTCCTTTATACTCTGATCAAGATAGCCTACAGTTATTCCATTAAGGTAATTCCCGTTAAAAAACCTGTCATCTGTTACAAACCATTCATCAAGTGTATCGGTAATCATTGTATCATTTCTGGAGATCAGAAAACGGTAAAAATCTGCAGAAGGAGGGTCCTGAACAAAACACTTAACCTCCCAGATTCCAGCGGATGACCAGTCGGGATGATAAAGGAGATTGACGGAATCCAGTTTTGCGACCGGGTAAAGTTTTGAAGATGCAGTATAATCGGAGAAACCGCCTATCGGTTTATTCAGTTTAATATTTAAAGAATATGTCTTACCTTCTATTCCATGAACATCTGGATCTGTCTGATAAACCCCCGGGCTAAGCTCGGTCAGATCAAGAAAATTCTCACCATCTGAAACAGTGACTGTTGCACCCGACACTGGTTGAGGGGGCTGATTGTAAAAATAACCGGATGTGCTGGAAAGCAATACCTTATGAGACATTGTATCGGTAGTTATGGACCCCTCAACAACAAGCCGTACAGCACTGTCATCCAGACTGATATCTATTCTCTCGGTACATGAATGCAGAGGTGCCAGAATAAGAATAAGCAGAAAAACTATATTATTTGAATACTTCATGGCTAAAATCTTATATTATAGGTGAGTGATGGTATTACTGCAAACAGATAGGTTTTTTCTGCATACTTGATATTCGGATCTGTCTCGTCCGAAATAAAATTTATTGCCCATGCATTATGCCTGTTATATACATTATAAACTGATAGATTCAATTCGCTCTGCCATTTCCTTCCTGTTTTTTCTTTCCCTCTTAAGGTTATTGAGGCATCAAGCCTGTGGTAATCAGGCATCCTGTAAGCATTTCTCTCTGAATAAACCGGAATAATTGCATTGCCGACAACAGCCCTTCCTGTCGGGAATGTAACTGGAAGTCCGGTTGCATATATCCATGTTATTGAGGTACTTATTCGCTTTGAAGCATCGAAGCTTGCCACAACATTCACATTATGAGGTTTATCGTACGGTGAATTATAAATTTTTCCTCCATTGATTTCGGGAACAGTGCGAAAAGACCTTGAGTACGTATAACTTATCCATCCTCCCAGGCGTCCCTGATTTTTACGGATAAGAGTCTCAATACCATAACTATAACCCTTTCCGATACGTAGTTCACCTTCGAGATAAGGATTCAGGAATAACTGCGCATGATCCCTGAAATCGATAAGGTTATGATAATTTTTATAGTAGATTTCTGCGGACATCTCATACATGTTTTGTGCTAAATTCCTGAAATATCCCAGAGCAAACTGATCACCTGTCTGAGGTTTGACATTAGGTGTAGCCGGAAACCATATATCGAGGGGTGTTCCGGCAGTTGAATTCTGGGCAAGTGTAATGAACTGAGATGCTCTGGAATAGCTCCATTTTACAGATGAAAAACCATTTACAAGCCAGGTGAAAGCAAGTCGTGGTTCAATTACTGAATATGTGTTATATATGTCTCCATTTGCATAGACTGTACTGTCAATTGGCTTGTATCGGCTATCGTAGCTGTAAGATGTGCCGGGTCCGATATTCTGAAATATTGCAAGTCTGAGTCCGTATTTTACTGACAGTTTATCAGTTATTTTATATTCATCGGTGGCATAAAGGCTATGTTCCAGGGCTGAAGCTGCAGTTAAAACAAAGGCTTCAGATGAAGTATTACCAAATCCGTTTACAGTTCCCGGATAGAATTTATGATAAGCAGAGGTAGCTCCATATCTTATTTTATGCTTATCAGACTGATAATAAGTAAAATCGAACCTTGAAGAATAATCATCCAGCTCAGAAACCCATTTGAATGAAGAAGAAGGATCTCCTTCCCCTGTACCGAGCTCGTAGTTATAACGTGAATAATTCAGACTAAGATTGAAGAATAGTTTTTTCGAGAAGAGGTGGTTCCATCGGAGAGAGGCTGCATTATTACCGAACCCGACAGAGGAATACTGGTTCTTAAATATATCACGGCCTGAATAAGCTGAAAGATAGAGCCTGTTATTTTCATTAATAACATGTGAAAGCTTCAGATTAAGATCATAGAAATATAGTTTATTATCCCTTGCATCCTCTTGTTTTGCCAGGGGCAAAAAGAGGTCGGCATATGTACGGCGTCCAGCTGCCATAAAAGTAGTACGGTCTTTAATGATTGGACCCTCCACTGTAAGCTTGCTCGAAACAGTTCCAAGGCTGGCTGAAACTCCGATCTTTTTTGAATTGCCGTCTTTCATTCTGACATCGAGCAGTGAAGAGAGCCGCCCCCCGTGAGAAGCCGGGATATCGCCTTTATAAAGTGTTACATCCCTGACAGCATCATTATTAAAAACTGAAAAGAAGCCCATAAGATGAGAAGCGTTGTAGATTGTGGCTTCATCGAGGATTATGAGGTTCTGGTCTGAATTGCCTCCCCGGACACTGAATCCTGTTGCCCCTTCACTGGTTGTTTGTACACCAGGAAGAAGCTGGAGCACCTTAACAAGATCGACCTCGCCGAGAAGAGAGGGTACCATCTTAATTGTTTTAATATCAAGTTTTGCGATGCTCATCTCGGTAGACCGTATATTTTCATCCGTCCGCCTGGCCTTTATTACTACCTCACCCAGATTTATCTCTGCTGCGGTCATCGCTATTGCCAGGGTAAGATTATTATCCGTCAGACCATTCTTTAAGATGGTCTGATAGCCTACGTATGAATATTGCAGTTCATAATCTCCTGCCGGAATAGTAATTGAATAGAAGCCATAGGCATTTGTTGAAGTTCCGGTCTTGTGATTTATGTCCAAAACAGTAACCCCTGCAAGATGCTCACCGTTTTTACTATCGGTAATATATCCGCTGATAGTTACTTTATAATTTAGCTCTGGCTTATACAAATCCTGGCCCGTGAGAGACAAAAGTGCAGGAAGAATTAAGATCAGTGAAAGCAGATACCTTTTCATAGAATAGTGTTATTATTTATTTAAATGCTGTATCTATTTGAAGATTCATTTTCTTTGATTATTTATCATTCATCGTCAGTCTGAGAGTGTAAAGTAATGTCAACAACACTCTTTATCAAAGAAGAAAATGATTAGTGGTCAGATAATATGATAAGTGGTTCATTGTCGGGCATTTCTCACAGTATCAGCTTATCTGAGCAGTGGCAGGCTTTCAAAAATTGAATCCGATAAATAGATTTGGCTCGAAGAGGAAATAATTATTCCATTTGGCTTCTTTCTCTTCAAAACCCTGTGGGCCTTCGGTATCAATTGGCCAATAATTACAATGAATCTGTGGCTCAACGTAAAGTCGGTCTTTAAACAGCGGTACATGGTAGCCAATGTGGTAGGAAGTGTATAATTTAAAACCATCATCTATTTCATTACCATTTTCTTCCAGGTATGTCTTCTTAAGCGGCAAAATTTCTACTGCAGCGAATAACCCCTTCCACAGAAGACGCTGATATGCAATACCTATGCCGAATTCCTTGATTCTTCCCGGATACCATTCACTCTCTTCCTGAAACAGCGGATCCCATATGGGTATTCCCATTGGTTCATAAAGTTTCCAGGAGGCTGCCTTAATTTCGATTTTATCTTTAGGAGTAATTCTGTATCCAACATGAAATTCGTACATGTGTAAATTCTTCTCTTCGGGTTCAAAATTGGCGAATGTCAGAAATGAGGTGCTTACCGAGAATTTGTAGAATGGTGCTGTCTCTTTGGTTTTTTCCCTGGAATGGTTTGTGAGGTTTTGACTAAAAGTCATTGTTGTGAACACGACAATCATTAATGTTGTTAAAAATAGCCTTTTCATTTTTGTCTGTTTTAGATGTTAATTATTTTAAATTGTTCTCCTCTGCAGGATTAACAGATATAAGTTTTATGTTCAGATCCCTTATGATATTTAATATCCCATGCATATGTGATTCATCCTTAAGATATCCTGTAAGAATGGTATTATTTCCTTCATAACTGATTTTCATACCTTCAAAGCTGTTCATCCATTTTTTATCAAGCTGTCCCTGAATTGTTATTTTAGTTTTACCTTTCATAGTCTTATTGATTAAATTCTTACCAAAGTTCGGGTACACCCATCAAAAAAAAATCACCCGCTCGGGTGAATTAAGAGGGTGATTTTTATCTTAAAAAGATTAGAAGTACTATAATAATCCCATTTCCTTTACTTTTGCAACGGCGCCAGAACGGCTATCAACCTCAAGTTTCAGAAAGATATTTTTCAGGTGTGTTTTAACTGTGTTTAACGAAATAAAAAGTCTTTCAGCAATTTCCTGGTTTGACAAATTTTCTGCAATAAGTTTAAGAGTAGCTGATTCGCGGACGCTCAATTCCAATTTTTGCTGAATTTTCTGACGGCTTTTTTTCTTTTCAATTGCTGCCCTGAGTTTATCAATAAACTCTTTCGGAATTCTGGTTTTTCCGGCAGCTTGTATTTTATATACTTCCTCCAATAGATCAATAGTATAATTTAAGTCAAACAGAAAAAATATCAGGAGATCTTCATCTGCTGCAAATTCCATGGCTTCTATTAAACTTCTGACAGCTTTTTGCCGGTCGCCTGTCATCTTATACATGAGAGAATGATAGATTTTTAAATAAACTAATGTTTCAATTCTACTACCTGATTGAGCCAGGGAATATAAATCTGAAATCATTGAATCTGCTTCATTAAATTTATTTTGAGCAAGCAACAACCGGGCATAATTTATATAGGAAAACTCCTCTTTATAGCTTATCTTTTTATTAAGGACTAATCCACTCTCCTGTACAAAATCACTGGCTTTGTCAATCTGATCCGAGTCAATAAGTATTCTTATCATCCAGCCCACATATGTATCAGTAACATGATGAGAGACTTTGAATTGCTTCATTACCTCTTCCAATTCAGTTAATCTGCATATGGCACCTTTTTTGTCGTCACGTGCATATAAAACATATGAAAAAGCCAATAATACCTTAATTCTCTGCGTGATATTTTTTTCATTTTTACTCAGATTGTACGCCGTCTTTACATTCTCCCAGGCTGAATCAAGATCGGTCCAAACGCATTGAAAAACCGACATGAGTGTAATCAATCCGGTATAAGTCCATTCTGCTTTTACTATTTCCGAATATCCGTTTACTTTCATATAATTTAAAATATCAGAACAATGCTTATATGCAGCTTTGTAATGGCCATGCCTCATTTCATGATAACCTATTTCATATGCAATTTCTGATATAAGATATAAATTGTTCGATTTCTTGCTATAATCCAGTGACTTTCGAAGTGTTGTTGCCCCTTGTTCAATATCCCCTTTTGACATTTCCACCATACCCACAGAATGCCAGATCCATCCTAACCACAATGAATCTTCATCTGACAGGAATTTCATGGCAGTCTGGGCATAATCCAATACTTTCTCCGGGGACATGACAAATGTATTCATATAAGCAAATGCAACAGATATTTTGCTTAACAACTTACTGTTAGAGTTTACAGCATCTGCTGTTGATTGAGGATCATTAATTATCTTCTTAGTTATATTTTCAGCACTGGTTAAAAACGGTTCAGCTTTCTGAAGTTGATCTGTGGTAATCAGGATCCATGAAAAATAAAGACACAGGGTTGGATTCTTTTTAACCAGATGATCCGGTATCAAATCACAAAATTTCAAAATGGAAGTGTGCAGTCCTTTTTCCCACATGCTCTCAACTATCCCGCCAAGGATTTGAATACTCTTTTCGTAATTTTTTATCAGTAATGCATTCTTCAAAGCAAATTCATACATACCGTTTTGCTCAAACCAATCACAGGCTTTATTATGTAACTTTTCCGGATGAGAATCAGATTCCAGTAAAAGTCTTTGTTTCAATAAATCTGCAAATAGATGATGATATCTGTACCAGGTCCTTTCTGTATCTAAAGGAATAACAAACATATTATTCTTTTCCAGGGTTTCCAGAATTAACTGGCTGTCATTTCTGTTCAATACCGAGTTGCATAGAGGGGCCGACATTTGCTCCAGAATTGATGTTTGAAGTAAAAACTCCTTGATGTCATCTGCCTGCATCCTCAGCACCTCCTCCATCAGATAATCCATTATATAGCGGTTATCGCCTTTTAAGTCCTGAATAAATCCGGAAATATCCTCACGGCCCTGCATTGATAAGGCTGTTAGCTGAAGGCCTGCAATCCAGCCTTCGGTTTTTGTTTCAAGAGAATAAATATCGTCAATGGATAAGCCTAATTTCAGCTTTTTATTGAACAGTATAGAAATATCGTTTGCCGAAAAACTCAGGTCTGAAGAACGTAACTCAACCAATTGATGCTGACTTCTTAATCTTGAGACAGACAGTGCAGGATCGGAACGGGTCAGTATTACAATATGGATATGACCAGGAATATGCTCTATTAAATAAGCAACTAATTTTAGTACTTCGCTACTATTAATTGAATGAAAATCGTCGAGTACCAGTATGAAGTTTTGATTGATACTGAGTATTTCGTTGATTAACAGGCTGGCAATTGATTCGACAGATGGTTTATTGGGTGAATTTATAAGTTTGAGGGCGTTTAGTCCGAATTCTTTATTAATACTTTGAATTCCTGAAATTATATAGCTTAAAAATTCTACCGGGTCATTATCGCTATTGTCGAGTGAAAACCATACTGCAGGGATCTTTTTTTGATCGATCCAGTCGCTCACAACTGTAGTTTTACCAAATCCGGCAGGAGCCGAAACCAGAATCAGCTTTCTACTCAGCCCGGTGTTCAATTTCTCAAATAGTTCTAACCGGTGAACTATGTTACTTCCGGCGGGAGGTATATGTAGTTTTGTTAAAAGCATATCTGCAATTTAAGTAATATTTCATCATAGATATATTTTTTAGTGATGAAAACCAGCAGTTTGCAGGCTGAAAGCCGGAAGAGCTTTATTGCCGTGATGGCGTGAATACCTTTCTGCCGGCTCTGCTGCTTTTTTATATTACTTTGATTACTACGCCACCTTTTTTATGCCCTTGCTCAACATAACGGTGAGCTTCTGCAATCTCCTCCAATCGATAGGACCTGTCAATAAACGGTTTTAGATATCCGGCTTCAGACAACTTTCTGATTTTGGTCAGACGCTTTGAGTCGAGTAGCAGCGCAGCATCATCAATTGATACGTATTTCCCTCCCATAGCAAGAGTTTTTTTGCACGCTTCCTTAAATTTTGAAGTTTTGTTCTTGCCGACAGCATCAAGTATAAAATCATATTGTACACCCGGATCAATTGTATCCACGTTTGTATAATCTATTACTGCATCAGCCCCCAGAGATTTAACAAGTTCCAGATTTGCCGTGCTGCACACTCCTGTGACTTTCGCCCCCAGGTACCTGGCATATTGAATTGCTGTGGTTCCGGTTGTCCCGGAAGCTCCGTAAATAAGTATATTTTGTCCGGGTTGAATATTTCCCAGGTCCATAAACTGAAATGCAAGAAGTCCGCCATAAGCAGCAACAGTTGCTTCTTCATAGCTGAGGTTCGCTGGTTTTAATGCGAGGCACCCGTACGTCGAATCTGTTTCTTTCATGCATTTGTACTCAGCATAAGCGCCAAGTCCGAATCCGGTAAGCCCATATACCTGGTCACCGGTTCTGAATCTCTTTATATCTTTCCCTGCAGATTCGATTTCTCCTGCCAATACTAATCCTATTACCGGCTTTCTTGGTTTTGTTAATCCCAGCATCAGACGCATCGGGATCCGGAATCGCAGAGGTATTTTATAACCCCTGATGAAAGTATCACTTGCTGTAACTGCAGTAGCATGGATTTTTATGCATACTTCATCATTTTTCGGAGCAGGTTTTTCCACCTCTTTGAGCTGAAGAACTTCAGGTGGCCCGTATTTTGTGCATTCAATTGCTTTCATCTTTTCAGTGTAATTATAATACCTGTTAATCGATTCTAAATATATCAAAATGTAAGGCAAAGAAAATCATGAAAAATGGTCAATCAAACAAATAGATGACCGGCGGTCGGATAATATGATAAGCGGTTCCGTGTAACGATTGTTTTTCATGGAAACAACTCCTGTACCTATCCGCATGGTTGTACGCATTTGAAGTCTTGATTCTTCTTTGTATTATATATAGGGCAGGCGGTAGAAGAACATTTCATCCTTCCCTGAAGTATTCTTACACCCCATGGAATATAACCGGCACACATTAACAATGCCCCGATGGAGCTAATAAGTTCAATGTCAGGATTGTTTAATAATAACAGCCCTGATATTATGCACATGCCCTGCCATTTACTTATAAACTTTTCTTTCATTAAACCAATGATCTGTATGGCATTACCAACTGGAAGTAATGGTAGCATCCAAACCACCCAAAGCAGGCCTGTTTTGTTTACAATAACACTCAGAAAAGGAACAAACTCCTGAAATTTAGCTTCAGGCAAAGTGTCGAAAGCTGAAAGGACTAAGCACAAAGCCCCTTTATCCACTGCCAGTATAAATGCTCCAAACAGAGCGATAATCCCGCCCCAGAATCCTAACCGTTTACCTTTGCCCTGTAATACATTCATGATACTTACCAGTGCAATTATAATAACGGGCACGGCAAACATCACTATTAAATGCCCGATGTGGAACATGGGCTGATTGTGGAACCGCCCAACCAGTTGTTCAACAGTTTGAAGTGCCTCGAGTTTCAGGAGATCAGGGTGCATAATGAAACCTGTAAACAGCATTACCGGAAATGCGATAAGCGAAATTGCAAACCCCTTTGTTTTAATTGATTCAATTTTCATGATTATTTATTTTTAAAAAGAAATTTTTAATACGTAACCTATCAATAGGGTTGATCGAAATCAGTATTAAATTATTAACCCTGATTCTATTCAGAACTCCATGCATATGTGCTTCATCCTTAATATTTCCTGTAAGGATAGTATTGTTTCCTTCATAACTGATCTCCATATCCTCAAAGCATTCCTTCCATTTGCAATTGAGATGCCCCTGAATTGTTATTTTAGTTTTGCCTTTCATATTCTGATTGATTAAGTTCTCAACAAAGTTCGGGTACCATCAACAAAAAAAAATCACCCCTGAGAGTGATTCGTGAGGGTGATTTTTATAAAATATATTTTTCCGGGACCAGTAATCCGGAAAGGAAGTTATATTATTCCAAGCTTTTTAGCTTTAGTTACAGCTTGTATACGGGAATCAACTTCTAATTTCAGGAAAATATTCTTAGCATGCGTTTTAACTGTATTTAAAGAAATGAATAATTTATCTGCTATTTCCTGGTTCGACAAATCCTGAGCAATCAGTTTTAGCGCATCGAGTTCTCGGTCGCTTAACCCTGATCCTAAAATACTCTTTTTAAATTTTTCTCTCTTTTCCAAAGCGAATTTAAGCTTGTCGATTAACTTCCTGGGGATATTAGTTTTTGTAGTTGCCTGTATTTTGTAAACTTCTTTTAGTAAATCGCTTATATGGGAATGAAAAAGAACAAAAGACATCAATATATTTTCACTGGCTGCTGCCTCCAATGCTTCAATCAGGTTTATTAAAGCTTTTTCTTTGTCTCCTTTGGCCTTATTCAGAATAGAATATATTACTTTAGCTTCAATTATTCTCTCTGTTCTGTTTACGGCTTGTGCCATTGCCAATAATTTTGAAAGAAGAATCTCCGCCTCCGGAAATTTCATTTCGATTATCAAAAACGGGCATAGGGATAATATCCAAATTCATCTGAATAGGATAATTTTTTATCGAATTTAATTCCATTTTCCTTATAAAACTGATTGACTTTTTCAGGTTCGTTCTGTTCAATTAGCATTAATCCCTTCGTGGCAATATACATCGCCATAGAGGTTGGAAATATAATATTCTGTTCCAGAATATTATCCGCCTCATTCAGCATTCTTTTTGCCTCGTCAATATCCCCTCTTCCATATAAAGTAAGTAGAGTAAACCACTAACATAAACACTTTAAAAGAATTGTCTGATTCGTTTTTACACAAGCTATAGGCAGTTTTTATGTTTTCGAGCGCATCATCGAAATCTGTCCTCATAGATTCTATACCTGCCATACATGAATAAAGCCCTGCAAAAGTGCTTTCCGATTTTGTAATCTGGGAATAGCCTCTTTCTTTCATGAAGGACAAAAGGTCGGAGCATTTCCTGTGAGAGGATGTATAAAGTCCCATTCTTGACTCCAGGGCAGATAACCTGCTTCCTATAGTAGAAATAAGATAGATGTTTCCTGATTTTTTACCATACTCCAATGCATTTTCAAAAGCATTAATACATTCCTTTAAGTTCTCATGAAACAGCTCTGCAATACCGATTGAGTACCATCCCCAGCTATACCACAATGGATCATCATCAGAAAGGTTGTTCATGGCTGTTTTACTATATTCAAAAATTTTCCTCAGTACGTGATAAAAGTGAATTCATATAAGCAAATGCAACAGATATTTTCCCTAACAATTTCTTATTATACCTGACTATCTTCTTTTGATGAATTTTATCATTGATGATCTGTCATGTAATTTTTTCAGCACTTGCCAAATAAGGTTCAGCTTTCTGAATCTGACCGGCTATGATCAAGATCCATGAATAGTATAAGCAAAAATCCGCATTCCTTTTAATGAATTCATCAGGCAGTAAATCACCATATCTGACAATAGCAGCATGTTGTCCGTTTTTCCACATGGTCTCAACTATATCACCAAGAAAAAGTATGCCTTTTTCGAAATCCCCGGTCTCTATCGCATGTTCAATGGCCAGTAAGGGCATCGAATTATTTTTAAACCATTCACTTGCCTTTATTATGAAGTTCAATAATGATTGATTTTTCTCTTAAATGAAGTCTTTGTTTTAATAAATCAGCAAAGAGGTGATGATATCTGTACCAGGTCCTATCCGTATCTAAAGGAATAACAAACATGTTGTTTTTTTCCAGCGTCTCAAGAATTGACTGGCTGTCATTTCTGTTCAAAACAGCATTGCATAGAGGAGCTGACATTTGCTCCAGAATTGATGTCTGCAGCAAAAACTCTTTGATTTCATCTGTCTGGATCTTTAATACCTCCTCCATGAGATAATCCATAATATAGCGGTTATCTCCCTTTAAGTCCTGGATAAATCCGGAAACATCATCACGTCCCTGCATTGATAAGGCAGTTAATTGCAACCCTGCAATCCATCCTTCAGTTTTTGATTCAAGAGAATAAACGTCGTCAATAGATAATCCAAGTTTCAGTTTTTTATTGAACAGGATGGAAATATCGTTTGCCGAAAAGCTAAGGTCAGATGAACGTAACTCAACCAACTGGTGTCTGACTTCTTAACCTTGAGACAGATAGAGCCGGGTCGGAGCGGGTCAGGATCACAATGTGGATATTACCGGGAATATGCTCTATTAAAAAAGTTACCAATTTTAGTACTTCGCTGTTATTAATCAAATGAAAATCGTCGAGCACCAATAAAAAGTTATGACTGATATTGAGTATTTCGTTAATTAGCAGACTAACAATTGATTCGAGAGACGGTGAATTGGGAGAATTTAACAGTTTGATGGCACTTTCTCCGAATTCTCCATGAATACTTTGAATTCCTGAAATTATATAGTTAAGAAAAACTACCGGGTCATCATCCCCATTGCCGATGGAAAACCATGCTGCCGGAATTTTGTTTTGATTTATCCAGTCGCTCAGCAGCGTTGTTTTACCGAATCCGGCAGGAGCGGAGACAAGAATCAGCTTCCGGCCTAGCCCGGTGTTCAGTTTCTCAAATATACTGGTCGATGAACTATATTATTTCCGACAGAAGGAATATGTAGTTTTGTTAAAAGCATATCTGCAAATTAACAAATATTCTTATCATAAATGCATTTTCCGTAATGAAAATCAGCTGTTTGCAGGCTAAATACCTGAAGCGCTTTATTGACCTGGTGGCGGGAGCATCTGCCTGCCGGCGGTACACCTTTTTTATTTTAGCCCAGATTGTGAATTTTCTTGTAAACGAGCCAGCGGAAATACTTCCCATACTGTTTTGAAACTTGAAGATAAATTATTTATAAAATGCTAAGCGGGATTAATTGGTGCCAAATGTGCAGCAACCTTTAATTATCTGGTAAAACTTTTAAAGCTATTTGCAATTTGAGTTGTTTTTTCATCCTTGCATAGTTCCAGGCTAATTTTCCAGAGTTTTTCCTGTATTTCCTGGCTAAAGAGTGTTTCCTCTTTATTCATCCCTTTGAATTCATTATTCTTCCATGTGATAAATTTCCCGGACCTTTTCAGACTTTCTTCCTGGCTTTCAGTGAACAGAGGAGCCATTATCTTCCCGCATTCCTCTATTGAAATAAATGAGCCAAAAAACTTCATTACAGTTGCCATTGTTTTCATTGAAAAAGGAATAATATTAAGCTGATTGCTCCATACTGTTTTGGATATTTCAAAACCAATGAAGGATACTTTTGATTTTTTTATTTCATTATACAAATCGTGTAGCTTAACCAGAAACATTCTTTTGGCAATCATAGCCTGATGGATCGCGTTTTCAAACCCCCAGTTTTTATTCATCTGGATGTCGTCCCAGAATATTTTGCCGCCACGGGTTACATTGAATATTACTCTTCCGCCGTTCTCAGAGTTTTCCAGCAGGTTTAATAAATTTAAGGTCAGCATAAACTGAGATAAGTAATTTACCTGGAAATGTGAATCCATTCCATTTTCGGTCTCTACCCGTTTTGCTGCATAACCTAAACCTGCATTTATGAATATACAATCGAGAAACTTATGTTTATTTTGAATCTCGCCAATTGCGAACCTGACATCAGAGAGTTTAGCAAGGTCACATAAGACAATTGATATATTTTTATTCCCGGTTGAACTTTCAAATTCTCTGATTGAAGCCTCCCCAAGTTCTTTAGATCTGCACAACAGGATAACTTCATGTATCTGATTATCAATTCCTGAAAGGACTTTAGCCACTCCTTTTCCCATGCCGTTAGTTCCTCCGGTTACAAGTATTTTCATTTCTATTTTCTCCTTTTATTTAATAGAATAATTCATGTCATATTTGAATTAATTTGTTTGGGCGGTTGTATAATGACTATTCTTATTAATAAACTCATTTACCAGTCTATTGAACTCTAACGGGTTATCCATATTAGCACAATGACCTGCATCTTTAATCATAAAAAATTCACTATTGTCTAGATTTACATTCCACTCTTTTGCCAGTTTCTTAGCTAATTCTATATCAAATTCAGCTGTTAATATCAAAGTTGGATATTTTGGTTTGATGTTCTTCCTTTCTTTAATCACATTTTGAAGTCCTTGCATAACCAAAAATGATTTTCTCTCATAAAAACCGGAGGATTCGTAAAATAACGCTTGCCCTTTTTCTGTAATGCAGGTGATTTCAGCAGTTTTCTTTCTAAATGATTTCATTGAAAAAACCGCTCTGAATATCAACCCAATATTTGAAGCCCTTTGTGCTTTTTCAACTTCCTTATTTTCCTTGTTTATGTCATACCCTCCTAACGTTGTTAAAGATTTAACTTTATCAGGGTATTGAAGTGCAAAGTATTGTGCAATGAGTGAACCCATAGAAACACCCACAAGATTTACTCTATCATGTCCTTCTAATTCAAGAATCATCTTAATGTGTGCGGAAGATGCATCAATTTTATCATTTGATTTATTTGCTTTTGACAATCCGTGTCCTATTAAATCAATTGTAATAACTTTATAATCTTTTGAGAAGTAATCAATTTGCTTATCAAATGCTCTATGGTCAGAAAATGCAGGATGTAAAAAGACAATCAGATCATTATTCTCCTTTCCGGATACAAAATAATGGATTTCATTACCATCAATTTTTAAAGTTTTGTGCTCAATTAACGTCTCAATATGAACAGCTATATCATTGTTGTCAGGCATATGTTTAATTATTTTATCGTTATCACGACATTTCCTTTTTTATGACCCTGTTCGACATACCGAAAAGCCTCAGCTGTCCTTTCCAATGGATAGCTTCTGTCTATAACTGGTTTTAACTTTCCTGATTCAATAAGCTCAATAAAGAAATTCAGATTTTCAGCACGTTCAGAAGATACACCTCCCTTAATCTTCTTACCACCCGTTATTGAGGTCCACAGCACTTTCAGGAAATCCTTAATTTCCATCATGTTTTCAAGATAAATTCCTTTTGGTTTTAATATACCCTTGCATTGTGAAAACGTAGTCTTGCCAACGACATCGAAAACAAAATCATATCTCTCATCACTTTGGGTAAAATCCTCTTTGGTATAATCAATTACCTTATCCGCTCCTAATGATTTCACCATTTCTGCATTCGTGGCACTACAGACACCTGTAACTTCTGCTCCATAGTATTTTGCAAGTTGCACTGCATAAGTCCCTATTGCTCCGGAAGCGCCATGGATAAGAATTTTCTGTCCGGACTGAATTTTTGCCAGATCTCTTATAAAAAACAATGCAGTATTTCCCGCTAATGAGATAGCGGCAGCTTCTTCCCAGCTCAAATCAACAGGTTTTATAGCCAGCGCTCCGTTTTCAGGAACACAGCAATACTCTGCATGACCACCAAATTTGGTCCCGGGTGATCCAAAGACCTGGTCACCCGACTTAAACAGTTTTACATCTTTGCCGACGGCTTCAATTTCTCCAGCCAAATCAATCCCAAGTATTTTTATTCTGGGTGTTTTGAAACCAAACATTATTCGTGCAAAAAACATAAACGATTCAGGGACAAATGTAAAATTACGGGCGTTGCAGTCCGTAGTTGTTACCGTTGTCGCATGAATTTTTATCAACACTTCATTATTCCCGGGAACTGGTTTATCTACCTCTATAAGCTGTAGTTCATCCGGTGGTCCGTATTTTGTGTGAACAATTGCTTTCATAATTTTTTTTTACGTTATAAGTTACAAAGAAAATAGCATATCAGGCTCAATTGAAAGGAAATATGATTAGGGAGTTCATCAAAAAACCAGTTAACAGCATTACCGGAAATGCAATAACCGAAATTGCAAAACTTTTTGTTTTAAATGATTCAATTTTCATGACTGTTTGTTTTTAGAAATAACTTATTAATACGGAATCTTTCAGCCGGATTTATCGAGATCAGTATTAAGTTATACTCCCTTATTATGTTTAAAACTCCATGCATATGTGCTTCATCCTTAAGATTTCCTGTAAGAATCGTATTGTTTCCTTCATAACTGATCTCCATATCCTCAAAGCATTCATTCCATTTGCCATTGAGATGCCCCTGAATTTTAAGTATTGTCTTTCCTTTCATATTCTTATTGATTAATTCTATGTAAAAATCGGATATAACCATCAAGAAACTATCACCCGTGAGGGTGATTCGGGTGGGTGATTTTTTGTAATTAAAAATAAACCCGGTACATTAAGTTTGGGAAAAATCCAAACTGAGTAGTATAGCCTACCTTACCCGGTTTACCCGGATCATAATATTCAGCCATTCTTGCCTGACTGTTTGTAAGGTTCATAAGATCCAGGAAAATTTCGTGTGTAGCCTTCGGTTTGTTGAACTTGTAGCTGACCGATAGATTCAACAGAAAGATATTGTCAAGTTTATCGTTATACGCTTTGCCATAGTCAAAATATCTGTCGTTTTCGGGTTCAACAGCAACATTTCCCTGAGCATCCCTTATTAATGGAATATAACGTTGGCCGCCTTCAAAGAATATTTTTGTATTCAATGCCAGGGTCTGGTTTTGTTTTCTGCCAAGATTTTTAAACTCTTTTCCGCATAAAATATTCACAATATATTTGTTATTATACCTGGTATTTCGCCAAATCCCTTCCAAAGATTTGTATTTAGAATCGAACAGGGAACTATTTATCAGAAAGTAGAAATTCCTGTCAAAAAACCGTTCGAGCGAAATTTCCACGCCATAGTTTTTACCGATGCCTTTGTTAACCAGTCCAACATATTTATAATCGATGCCTTCGTTGATTGTGGCATAATAACTTGTGTCATTATTTTCGACTGGTAAGTTGTAAAGTGACTGGTAATATACTTCGACTTTACCAATTAAATTTTCCGTGAACCGTTTTTCATAACCCAATACATAATGATGGGCTTTTAACAATCCGAGATTTTTATTAGGTTCAATGTAACTGCCATCGTTTTGCGGGATCCTGGTAAAATAGTTATGTACACTTTCTGTTGTGCTGTGCATACCGTATCCTGCATGCAATGAATTGGTTTTATTAATCTTCCAGTTTATACTTAATCTGGGTTCAAGCGTGCTGATATTATTTCGTAAAATATTCATGTTATGTAAACCGGTCACAATAATAATTTTCTCATTAAAGCTGTGTTTCCAGCTTATGTAATTATTTATTGTACTTAAATTATTTTTAAAGTCATTTACATTAATCATTGAAGCTTCTTCATTACTATAGCATTTTGATTGTAATTGAAGTTATAAAGCGTGTATTTTGTGCCAATCAGAATTTTATTTTTTGCATTGATCTTATTACTGTAAGTAATTGACCCCCTGATTGCTGAATTCACAATCCTGCTTTGAATCATGTGCATTCTTGGCGAAATGGAATCGCCATCAGACTCATCTTCGTTGTTGTATGTTCTTATTGTATCTGTCTCGTATATATCATCGTTGGCGCCGGTTCCTGAATAATTAAGTGATGTTTTAACATAGCTTTTTTCATTAAGTGTCAAAATATGGTTTATGCCAAGATTAGCCAGATAATTTGCCTTGTAAAAATCTTTGCTGGTAAGAGCACTGCTTGTTGGTCTGCCAGGTGTGGACAGACCAGTTGGCCCCATATTATCCATTGAGAAACCACTTAAACCTCCCAACCCGTAGAAGGAAAAAGTGCCTGTTTTTTTAGTAGGCAGAATTATTTTAAAGGTTGCATCCTGGTAATTCACAATACCAGGTACATCCACCAGACCCAGTTTATTAATCAGCGAAATTGTAGAGTACCTGTAATTGAACAGGTATGAACCGGCATATCCTTTTTTAAACGGACCCTCCAGGGTAAGTTCTGTACCCATTAAACCAATCCCTCCGGTTGCTTCAAACTTTTCGTTATTTCCCGACCTGAGTTTTACATCGTAAACACACGATATTACATCGCCATATTCTGATGAAAAGGCTCCGGTATAAAAATCGGAGGTGGCTAATAGATTATTGTTCAGAGCTGTAAGCGCTCCAAAAGAAGAGTTTTGATCATCCAAATGGTACGGACTTGAAATTTCTGCTCCCTCCAGACGCCATTGCATATATTTGGGTGAGTTTCCCCTTACAATAATATCGCTGCTTCCATCCGGGGAACTTGCCACTCCTGCAAAAGAGGAAACCACACGGGCAGGATCGTCCATCCCTCCTGTAAAACGCTTAGTTTCTTCAAGGGTAATGGAATGGACACTTAACTGAGACATTTCGTTAATTGCTTCTCCTTTTTTCTTGTATGCCTTAATAACAACTTCATCCATTTTAGTGACAGATTCCTGCATGGATAGATCCAGGACTACCTCTTTACCGGAGTTTACTACAATATCTGAAATGGTTTTAGTTTCATAACCAATGTAAGATATTTGTATTGCAATTCTGCCTAACGGGATGTTTTTAAATCTAAAAACACCATTCATATCCGTTGATGTCCCAACCATCGGGTCGGTACCAGGTATTACCAGTGTTACACCTATTAAAGGCAATTTACTATCGACATCAACTATGGTACCTCTTACTATTTGTGTGAGGTTTTGACTAATAGCCAGTGCAGTGAACACGGCAATCATTAATGTTGTTGAGATAAACTTTTTCATTGTGTCGCTTATTTTAATTATTATAAAATCATTACTATTAAAGAATAATAGACACAAAGAAAATGATGTATAGTGCCCTGTCAAAGGGAATTATGATTTGTGGTCAGATAAGATGATAAGTGGTATATTTATGAATCAAAGAGCAAAAACCGTTTAATGACTTAAGTTCTTATTCATATTTTAATGCATCAACAGGATTCCTGGTTGCTGCCCGCCAGCTTAGCCAGCTTACGGTTAACATAGCTATTCCCAATGCAATAATACCTGCAAGAGCAAATATCCACCATGATATTTCTGTTTTATAAGCGAAGGACATCAACCATTTATGCATAGTATACCAGGCAATTGGGACTGCAATTATATAAGCAATAGTAACTCTGATAACAAGTTCCCTGTCAAGCAGAAGAAGGATTTCTGAAATTTTTGCTCCGTTAATTTTACGAATGCCGATTTCTTTATTCCGCCGCTCAGCAGAAAATGAAACCAAACCAAATAATCCGAGGCAGGCAATCAGTATAGCAATTATTGAAAAATAGCCAATCAATAAATTAAATTTATCTTCTTCCTTGTACAACGTATCATATTTCTCATCCAGAAATTGAAATTCAAATGGGATGTCTGGCGAGAGTTCGTTCCACTGATTTTTAATATATTTAATTGTTTCGCTGATATTATTGCTGCTGATTCTGATACTTAAACTGGAATTCCATCCTGGGACATACCATAAAACCTGAGGGCTTATCTTATTCTGGAACGATTCATTATGATAATCTTTTATTACACCAATAACCAATGCTTTGCTATTATTGATATTTAATTCAAAACCTAAAGCAGGGTCAATGGCAAAATATTTTACTGCCGTTTCATTTAAAATAACCGTTTTGCTCTTATCTGTCTCTAAATCCCATGAGAAGTCCCTGCCTTCAATAATCTTAAGGCCGATTGTTTTTATAAAATCCGGATCACAAGCCATTGCACGGAAGGACTTTTCAGCGCCATTAATTTCTTCCGTAAAACTAATATGAAATTTTTCGGCCAGCCCTATGCCACTTGAGGTTGCGACATTTATAATGTCAGGATTTTCAAGCAATCCCTGTTTAAATACTTCGTACTTGTTACGAATATTTTTTGTCAGGTGGCATATGATTATATGTTTATTGTCAAATCCAACATTTTTCGTTCGCATATACCTAACTTGACTGGCTATGATTATAGTACTTATAATTAAGATAATCGAGATAACAAACTGAAACACGATAAGGATTTGTATAATAGTTTTATTAATGTTACCACTGCTTTTTTCATTTTTTAAAATGGCAACTGGTTTAAATGAAGAAATATAAAGTGCAGGATAGATGCCAGCTATAATACCAGTAAGAAATGATCCTGAAATTAAAAGTAATATCCAGGTTGGATTTTGTAATAATTTAAATGTTACAGATATGCCGGTAATTTCATTAAATAGTGGCATTAAGAAATCAACAATAACCAGAGCAATGGAAGTCCCGGTAAAAGTCAAAACCAGAGTCTCACCAAGAAACTGTTTGATAAGGTCATACCTGCTTGAACCATGGACCTTTTTTATCGCAATTTCTTTTGTACGCGTCGATGCTTTTGCTATCGAAAGGTTTACAAAATTAATAAGAGCAAGTACAATGATGAATATTCCAACCGACAGAATTAAATAAATAAATCTAGCCTTATTGTTTTTGAAAAAGCTGACTTCTTTTAACGGAACAAAACCTGAAATAAATTCTTTTGCTGATTCACTATCCGGCCTGATGTCGCTTCTTTTCAACACATCATTCAGCCATATTTCATTTGTTTTTTTTGTGAGTTGATCAACAGAAGAATTGCTTTTCTTTAAAATATAGGTATCATATGTCCAATTCCCATAATCTTCATCAACATCTACGCCTCCCGGTTTTATTGATTTTAATGTGCTGAATGATACTATACCATTAAATTTAATTGATGAATTGGCCGGAACGTCTTTAATTATTGCCGATACTGTATATTTTAACCGGGGATTTTCATTAGTCCCTATAAACTCAATTGTCTGTCCAACAGGATTTCTATTCCCAAATATTTTATTAGCTGTACTCTCTGTAAGAACAATCGTATTTGGTTCGGTCAGGGATGTCTTTGCATCACCCTGTATAACACTGAAACTGAAAATGTCAAAAAATGTACTATCCGCATAAATAATGTCATTTACCTGAAATGTTTCTGTCTCATTGCCTTTTTTTACTCTCAAAAGGGGTGATTTGCCGCCCCCCATTTGAAAATCTATTCTTGCTATTTTTTCAATTTCAGGCAACTTATCATTTAACACAACTGCAAAAGGCGCCATTGTGTAGAAACTATTTCCAAGAGTCAGCTTATAAACATTATTAAAGTTCTTATGAAATCTATCGAAAGTTAATTCATGATTTACATAAAGCAGGATCAGAATGAATGATGAAATACCAACGGATAAGCCTGCGATATTTAGTATTGATTGTAACTTATTCGACAGTATATGTCTGCAAATGATTTTAAAATGATGTATTAACATATTAAAATGTTTTTAACTGTTTAGAAAATCATTTACAATAGGTATGCCGCAAGTCTATTTGCTTAATATTCAGTAATATAGATAATTAACGCATTCCGATGTGTAAAAATATTTTACGATCATGTGTAAAAATATTATACCAGTTTGCGTAAATTTCATCAGTTTATGTTTCATTAGTCAAATGATGAAATAATAATTGCTTCTCCTACTGTATAAAGGAAAATTTACCAGCGGTAGTAAAATGGATAAATGTATAAGATGAGGGGAAACCAATTATTCTAATTTAAGGATTTTAGTTTTTTGGCATATCTCCGGCTGACTTCCAGCGGTTCTGATATGTTTTTCAGAAATGCCATGTGGGGGGTATTCGATTTTTTTTCAATACGTTCAACATGTTCGATATTCACAATACTTGAACGGTGTATCCTTACAAAGTTATTATCAGGAAGTTCTTCCTGCCATTGTTTCAGGGTTTTTAACACAAGGCAGTGTTTGCCTTCTATTGTAACGATTTTGGAATAATTGCCAACCGGTTCAATAAATGTTATTGAGCTTATTTTTATGAACCTTGAAGCATAATTATTTAACCGTACATAGATACTGTCGGAATATTCATAGCTCTTTGCTTCATTTTTTTTGGTCTTCTCAATGTTTAGCACCCTATCTATTGCTGCTTTCAGCCGTTCGGGGTTTACCGGTTTTAACAGGTAATCGATGGCATTCACCTCAAATGCCCGAATTGCAAATTCATCATATGCTGTTACAAAAATTGTATCAATTGGACTCTCTACCATTTCAAGCAGATCAAAACCGGTTTCTCCGCTTAGCTGAATATCAAGAAAAATCAACTGAGGGTTATGAAGGTTTATCAGTTCAAGCGCGCTTTCACATGAGCCGGCTGCTCCAACTATTTCTATTTCGGGGTAAGGTTCCAGTAGCTTCTTCAAATTGAGTCTGGCCAGCCTTTCGTCATCTACTATTATGGCTTTTAAGTTTGTCATTGTGCATTTATATTGCTGATTTCAACAGTTGCAATAACCCAACCTTCCTCTTCTTTTAGCGAAAATGAATAATTATCATCATAGTATAATTCCAGCCTGTGTTTCAAGTTCTCAATACCATTGCTGGTCCCGTCACTGTTTTTTTGATTTTCCGGAGTCTTATTTACCAGCTTGCCAGTATTTGCGACTCTTATTAGAAGCGCTTTGTTTACCAGTTTAACTGAAAGATGAACAATCAATTTTTGTTTTGTTGTCTTTGTTCCATATTTGACAGCATTTTCAATCAGCAGGTGAATGAGGAATGAAGGTATTAATATAGATTTTACTTCTTCATCAACAGATATTTCATATTGAAATTCCTCTTCAAATCTGGTTTTCTGAATTTCAAGATATTTCAAAATTGATTCAACCTCTTTTTCGATTGAAACTGTCAGTTGCTGTTTATTAAGTGTGTACCTGTAATACTCCGACATATCTATAACAAGTTTCTTCGCCTTTACAGTATTTTCATCTATTAATGTGTAGATTGAATTAAGCACATTAAATAAGAAATGAGGGTTTATCTGGTAACGGAGCATTTTAAGCTGAACATCTTTTGCCAGCGACTCAGCCTTATGAGCTTGTTCCTTTTGTCTGGCAGACTGCAGAATGAGATGGGTAAGATAAAATACGGCGCTTAAAAACAGGATTATAAGAGTGCCTCCAGGTGAATATTTTACAAGCAGGTTAAAGGAAACCGGGAGAACGTCCTTTCGCCAAAAAATAATTTCGAGCCAGGTACTTAATACCAGGTACAGGGATGGACCAAATACAGCATAAATAATAATAAAGGCATAAAGCAAAAATATCCTGTTCCTTTTTATTGCCCATTGATAACTATATATCAGCAGAATAATTATTGGTAAAATTGAGATGAATTCAAAAAGATGTTCGATAAGGATATTTTTTGTTCTTTCAGGTGTGGGAGGAGCCCAGGCTAACCAATCCCATATTCTGATTATCTGAACTACGAATAGTACAAAAAGCAGATTGAAAAAATACTGGTGCCGTTTATAAAGAGCTTTTAACATAATAAAACCTATATCAGGATAATTCTAATTAATTTGTAGACATAAACACATCCAAGCTCGTCTGCCACACTGACTGCAATTCGTTCTCCGCCTGGAGAGATGGCTACACGAACGGGCTGAGTATTGCTGAATACAGGTTCTTCATCTGGTATGAACATCAATCTGCCTGCTTCGCGCAGTCCCGTTTCATCATTATAATGGAATAGATTGCCAAGATCTCTGGGATCTCCGGATACACCATAGGCATGACCTCCAGCCACGGCTATCTGATGAACCGGGCCATGTACCCCGACTGCTCCAAGGCCATAGGTTGATTTCGTCTTTTCATTAAACAAAGCCACACATCCGTCATCTGTTCCGATTATCCATGAATCATTGTTCCATCGTGCCCATGCAGATATTCGTGCCTTGAACTGTCTTCCCTGGCGGGCAGGCGGATGAGCCTCTTTCAGGACCTCCGGAATTTTACCTTTGTCTCCCGATAAGTTGAATGAGTGGTCATTTTTTTCCAGGATCTGAAAGTCAGACTTTGCATTTGTGCTGTATGTTCCTGATGGAAGTTGCAGAATTAAAGTATCTGGTCCGGACCATTCCAGGTTTTGAACCAGAGAGGCAGTACCACGTCCGAACTGCCGCCAGAGCCTGATCCCGAATATCTGCTCAGCCTGAACTTCAGTGTTGGCTTGTTTTTTAAGAAAAACTTCGTATTCCTCATATTCCTTCTTAAGAGTCATGTAAGGGGCAGAAGCTATATCAAAGTTATCGAGCGGATATGCATCCTTCGCATCGTTATAGGGCAGGTAAGCAAATATGTCCCTTACCCGTTCAGCCCGTCTGAATGTTCCTTCTGTGATCTTTCGCTGAAGTATGCGGGTGTCGACTGCAACTATTCCCGGCATATCCTCTCCATGATTGGAATCTGCAATATGAAGCACATCATCACTGTCGATATGCATCTCACTGACACAGGCTGCTACCCTGTCGGGTACGCCTACCAGTCCAACGTACTCAGGCTCTTTTCTATGCATGATATCCCAGCGGAAGAGGTGTGCAATGAAACCAACAGCCTCATTTATGGGGCATAATGTTGTATGCCAGAGTATCCCCTTTGAATCGAATGCCAGCCCTTTCTGCATCATCCATGGGGCCGATTTAATAAATGAGAGGGGACGGTAATCACCATAGCGTTCGAATTTAAGAGTCTCAGGATCATAAGCATACATCCAGTCGCTCCAGGCTACGCTGATCATGATCCTGCCGTCAGGCATGTCGGCATGATGGGACAGTATTCTGTGGCCCCGCCAGTTTGGATTCTTTTCAGTCTCCTTTGCAAGTACCCCAAGGTCAGTAATTTTGTAGTTGTCGGTGTTAATATGAAATACTGTACCAGAGCGTGTTGAAATTAACATGTTACCAAACCGGTCTCTAATAAACTTATAAGATCCGAATTCAGTGATCTGCCCAAAATCCTCCACCTTACGGGTTTCCAGGTCAAGCCTGCAGAGATGCCCGCGGAGATAGGTACTGAACCATAAAGCATGGCGCTTGTCATCATAGCAAGCACCGTAAATGCTCTCCCGGGCAACCGGAATGCCAAGGTTTGAACATTGGCGGGTAGCGGGATCCCAGACAAGAACATGTGATCCTGGAAATCCTTCCCACTGATGCGTATAATGCTGGTCGAAAAGCCAGTATTGGTGCGCTGCGCTGCGTGCTGTGGTATGAGTGGTCATGAGCACTTTGCCGTCACGTATCGGTGTGATGGATGTATGGATCTTGCTGGGAGGAATCATCCTGGGATCTGCCATTGTCTCACGTCCGGCATCGAAGCAAAATTCCAGGCTGCCTGTCTTCCTGTCATACTCGAAAAGAATGGCATTGAGAGCATTGCCCAGCTCACCACATAGAGCGACATACAACTTACCGTTATGTCCCCAGTTGAAGTCCCAGATGGCATTATGCTTGGTGTTGACAGGAAACTTTGAATACCTCACCGCCTCCTGTGGCAGAAGTTCGAAATACCCTTCCGGCATCGAAGCACACCTGTATGACAGATCATCTGCACTTGAATTATCCGGAGATGTCTTAAAATCAGTAAGGTTAAATGTTTCTGGCCGGTAATTTATATTTAGTACCGAAGATTTGTGTAATGTCAGTCCGCCGGCAGCCAGAGTCGAATTGATTAAAAAGTCCCTTCTTTTCAT
>CAWALO010000030.1:0-62195 GCA_963782945.1 uncultured Bacteroidales bacterium | reverse complement strand
ACTACAACGGAACGAACCCCGATGAGTTCACTGCGTAAAACCTCGCTGATCGGCGGGTGTAATCTACCTGCTAACCTTTGTTTCGATCCCGACCCTCTCTCTCTACAGCCAGGTAAAGAGTGCGAATTACATAGTCGGCTCCGGACCTGACACTCCTGTCATCATCGGTGGTATCCTGGAGATAATCGTTGCTCTGGCCGGCATCGGCACCGCCGTTGTACTGTATCCGGTGCTCAGGAAACAGAACGAAAGTACTGCGTTGGGTCTGGTCGGTGCCCGTATTCTGGAAGCTGGCACCATCTTCGTCGGCGTGGCGTTCCTTTTGTCAATCGTAACTTTGAGGCAGGCCGGAGCCGGAGCAGATGCGTTGGCCACCAGCCATGCACTTGCCGCTCTTTATAACCGCATCTTCCTGCTCGGACAAAGCTTCATGCCAGCTATTTGCGACCTGTTGCTGGGATTCCTGCTATATAAGTCACTCCTGGTACCCCGGGGTCTTTCACTTATTGGTATTGTTGGAGGCCCCATACTCCTCATTGGCTACTTCGCTATACTATTCGGTCTCATCGGACAACATGAACCAATGGCAGGGCTGTTCGCAATTCCGGTCGCACTTTTTGAATTTTCGCTGGGCATCTACCTGGTGGTCAAAGGATTCAAGGCCTCGTCAATCACAGCCGGCATGTAACACAATTCGATCCGCCAGGCCACAGCGTATTTGGCAGATACTTATTTTTAAAACCATTTAAATTAAAGAAAAATGAAATTAATCAAACAACTTAGTCTCATCGCGCTGGCAACAATTCTTTTTTTGTCTTGTGCTAAAATTTACTATAGTCCGGACGCTTATACATTAGCACACAGTCATAATATTATTGCAATTATTCCACCAACTGTTTCAATTGCAGCAAAAAAGAATATTGATGCAGAGGCAATGAAGGAGCAACAAAAAACAGTATCAATTAATTTTCAGAAAGAAATGTATTCCTGGATGCTTCAAAGAAAAATGCAGGGAAAAATATCACAGAACATTCAGGAGATTGAAACAACAAATGCTAAGCTAAGCAAAGTCAATTATCCGGGAAATCCTTTAACTCCTTCTGAAATATGCGAAGTACTTGGTGTTGATGGCATATTGACATCAACTTTTGGTTTATCCAAGCCTGTCTCTGACGGAGCAGCTATTGCAGAAGCACTTTTGTCTGATTCAAGGAGTTCGACGAATGAAGTCCATGCATCATTGAGTATCAGTGATTACAAAAACGAAAAGTTGATCTGGAACTATGATCATAAAACTTCAGGAAGCCTGGGGAGTAGTCCGTCAAAACTTGTTGACGATATTATGAAAGAAGCAAGTTTGAAAATGCCTTATATGAATTAAGTACGGTGAGTTGTAGTTGGAATATTAAGGAGATTGAGTGGTCCTTTGATTAGGCTCTCAGATGGTCATTTTAAAAACATTTCCAGATATCATCAGATGAAACTTCACAGCGATTTTGACGTAATAATAATTGGAGGCAGTTATTCAGGACTTTCGGCAGGTCTGGCTTTGGGAAGGGCCTTGAGACGCGTATTAATTATTGACAGTGGTAAGCCGTGCAACAGACAAACCCCGCACTCTCACAACTTCATTACACAAGACGGGAAGACACCTGAAGAAATTGCCACACTTGCCAGGAATCAGGTTGAAATGTATGATACAGTAACGTTCTATAATGGTTTAGCGACAAAGGGAGCTAAAACTAAAAATGGCTTTGAAATTCTGACTGCATCTGATGAAACGTTTTATGCAAAGAAATTAATTTTTGCAACAGGCATCATAGATATTATGCCCAACATAGAAGGATATTCAGAATGTTGGGGCATATCAGTTCTTCACTGCCCCTATTGCCACGGATATGAAGTAAGAAATTATAGAACAGGGATTCTGGGTAACGGAGCATATGGTTTTGAATTCTCAAATCTGATTTCAAATTGGACAAGAGATCTTACCTTGTTTACCAATGGACCATCGACATTAACTTCCGAACAGACAGCCAAGGTTGAGAAGCATAATATAGAAATCGTTGAAAAGGTAATTACAAAATTGGAGCATTGTAACGGGTATATCCAAAAAGTCATTTTCAATGACGGTACTTATTCTCCAATGAAAGCCTTGTATTCACGAAGTCCTTTTGAGCAACATTGCACTATTCCCGGATCACTGGGATGTGAAATTACTGATCAGGGATACCTTCAGATAGATTCTTCTCAAAAGACTACTGTTCATGGAATATACGCCAGTGGTGACAATTCGACACGTATGCGTACAGTTGCAAATGCTGTAGCAATGGGTACAACAGCCGGAATGATGGCAAATAAGGAAATAATTGAGGAGGAATTTTAAATGTTTTATTTTACACAATCAGGCAGAGATGATAAAAACAAAGAGAACTAAAACGTAACGTGCTCCGATGATCTCACTTAGGAAAACCGCACTGGTCGCGGGAGTATTCTGCCTGCTGACCTTTGTTTCGATCCCGGGTTCTCGCTTGGCATCTACCTCGTCGTAAAAGGCTTCAAGCCCTCACCAGTCACAGTTTTCAACCTTATTAACAAACGTAATTCAATAATCAAATGAAAGCAATCGTTTACACACATTACGGACCACCAGAGGTTCTTCAACTCAAAGAAGTAGAAAAGCCTTTACCTAAGGACAATGAAATTCTATTAAAAGTCAAAGCTACAGCAGTCAATTCAGGTGATTGGCGACTCAGGAAAGCTGACCCATTTGCTGTCAGACTGTTTTTCGGTCTGATGAAACCTAAAATAAATATACTGGGTAGCGTATTTTCCGGTGAAGTTGAACGTGTTGGTAAAGATGTTAAACTTTTCAAGATTGGCGACCAGGTCTTTGGTCATACCGATATGCGCTTTGGTGCTTATGCAGAATATAAATGTTTACCTGAAAACGGAACGCTGGCATTAAAACCTGACAACCTTTCCCATACAGGAGCAGCAATTATTCCGTTTGGAGGAACTGCAGCATTATATTTTATTAAAAAGGCAGCAATAAAGCCCGGACAAAAAATACTTATTTACGGAGCATCGGGAGCAGTTGGCAGCACAGCCGTTCAACTTGCAAAGTATTTCGGGGCGACTGTTACAGGAGTATGCAGCACTGCGAATATTGATTTAGTAAAATCCTTAGGAGCCGACAAGGTAATAGATTACACAAAAGAAGATTTTACACAAAATGATGAAATGTATGATGTAATTTTTGACACCGTTAATAAAATTTCGTTTTCTCGTAGTTTAAAGTCGCTTAATAAAAATGGGCTATTGATTTTAAGTGCTGCCGGAATGTCAGATATGTTTCAAGGCTTTTGGACTTCAATGACAAGCAGCAAGAAAGTAATAACTGGTTTAATAAGCCATAATGCGGAGGACATTATTTTCCTTAAAGAACTTATTGAAACATATAAGCTGAAACCAATTATTGATAAAACCTATCCCCTGGAGCAGATTGCAGAAGCACACGCTTATGTTGAGAAAGGACACAAAAAAGGAAATGTTGCAATTACTTTAGAACCTAATAGAGAAATGTAAAATTGTGCAACATCAAATCGAAAGCAGCTGGTTCAGATTATGATAACCCTACACTCATTTCAGATTTAAAACTTTTGCCGGACAGTCTGAAAATTGTCTAAGCCAATTTACCTGGCTGGTCAATGGGGGCAATGAAATTACAGAGTTTGCCATTCGTTATCCGGAGAGAACTAACAAACTAATATACTTTGAATCGGGATATGACCTCTCGGAAGAAACATTTAATCCCGGCTTATATCGAAACCGGCATTTTGAATAAGTTATCCTCATTACAATTACTATTCTATTGTTTTTCTCGCTAACTTTACATGCTTTTTAACAGGAGGGTCATTAACCATGTCTGGATTTAAATGTAAAATAAGCTTAATTATAGTCCTGGTTTCACTATTTTCTGTTCAGGCTTTTTCGCAGAAAATCAATTGGGGTGATAGCCTTCCCCCATATAATGCCTCAAAAGTAAATTTAAAGCCGAGTCTGCGTTATTCGATTGGAAGTACTTTTCTTGTTGTTCCTCATCTGGGTAGTGTCACTGGTTTTACATTTTCTCCTTTTTTATCCATTCCCTTGTCTCCAAAGTGGTCGGTTGAGGGCGGAATTATTGCAGGCCGTTATTATTCTTCATTATGGAATATAAACCCGGAAGGCACATCGTATGGGTCATTTAACGAATTATCCGTATACGGATCAGCCAGCTATCAATTTAATTCTCAGTTGACTTTATATGGTACCGGGATTAAACAACTTGCTGGTACTTCTCCTTATAATTTTCTCCCAAAAAGCAGTTATACAATTGGATCCACTTATAATTTCGGAAGTTTTTCAATTGGTGTTGCTGTGCAGGTTTCAAAATGGAATAATAGCTTCAGCCCCTTCCCAATCAATGGCTCTGAGGGGTTTTATTCCCCATTTAACCAGAGACCGGGCTTTTTGGCTCCCTTTGGCCAATGAGAAGAACAATTTGGACACCATCCGGGATCGTGAAATCTCCGGGATAACATCTTAGAATTATTGGTTTGCCTGGAAATACTACGTGACACTGATTGGAAAAGCCGGTAGTGGTGACCACATCTGGCCGGTCCAGGTGCAATGATCATAAATGGTTTAACAACAAGCATTTAATTCCGGTCAGGAATGGTTAATTTACCACGGCTCTGGGTGGTTAATGGCAATGGCCACTACAATACACCAAATGACATTCAGTAACCCTGGGTATTTATTCTAAAGTGCCATATTCCTTCCAGCGGCGGATCGCTTTTTCGAGTTCTACCAGGCCATATAACAAAATACCGGAGGCAATGATTACTAACCAGGAGTTGATTCTGATTGGCGCGGTATCGAATAAATGGTTCATCATGGGCATATAAGTAAATAAAACCTGCAAGCCACACATCCAAATAACACCTATTATCAGCCATATGTTACTGAAAAAGCCAATTTTGAACAACGAATATTTTAGTGATCTTGAATTCAACAGGTAGAATGTTTCAGCAAAGACAATAAGATTGACTGAAGCTGTACGAGCTACTTCAATACTATTCCCGTTAAGGATTGCAAGTTCGTAAACCGCATAAACACCACCAACAATCAAGGCGCTTACCCATACAACACGAAAAAGTAATGGTCTGGATAAAAGGTTGTCTCCGGTACGGCGAGGAGGTCTTTGCATAATACCCGGTTCTTTGCTTTCAAATGCCAGAGTTGTGCCGAGCAGGATAGCTGTTGTCAGGTTTATCCATAGAATTTGTAAAGGGGTAATTGGAAGAGTAAGACCCAGAAGTGAAGCAATTATGATTACTGAAGCCTCACTAAGATTTGTTGGAAGTATCCATCCAATAAATTTAATGAGATTATCGAAAACGCCTCGTCCTTCTTCTACGGCAGCTTCTATGCTGGCAAAGTTATCATCAGTCAATATCATATCTGCTGTTTCCTTTGCCACCTCTGTACCTGTTATTCCCATTGCAACACCAATATTAGCTTGTCGTAAAGCAGGAGCATCATTTACTCCATCCCCGGTCATAGCAACGATATGGCCCTCCTTTTGCAAAGCTTTAACAAGGCTGAGCTTCTGAGACGGGTTTACCCTGGCAAAAACCGATTTCATAACAGCAGCCTTCTGGAATTCATCTTCTTGAAGAGCAGCTAATTCAATTCCTGTAATACTAACATCAGTATTAAAGCCAGTTTGTAATCCAAGTTTCTTTGCAATTGCCGTGGCAGTTCTAACATGGTCGCCTGTTATCATTTTTACGCTTATACCAGCTTCCTTACAAGCTTCAATTGCATCAATAGCTTCAGGACGGGGAGGGTCAATCATTGCCTGCAAACCTAAAAAAGTAAGTCCTTCTTTAATATCAGAATGATGAACAGTATCGTTATTCGACGGACTGAATTTTCGTGCAAAAGCAAGGACCCTTAACCCTGCACCGGTAAATTCATTTACCTTTTCCTGGATTGATGGTAAATCCAATTCTGAAATGTTATTGTCACTGTCTATAGCATCTTTACAGGCTGGTAATATTTTTTCAACTGAACCCTTGATATAGGCTATATTCTCATTCTTGCTCCTGTGTAAGGTAACCATGTATTGATATTCGGATTCAAACGGGATGCTATCAAGCCGGGGAGTATCACTATTTTGCCTGTCACTATTTAATCCTCCTTTTAACGCGGCGGTTATCAGGGCGCCTTCGGTTGGATCACCTTCGATCCCCCATAAATCTTCATTATTTACCAGCCTTGAATCATTACATAGCAGACCGGCTTTTAAAAGTTCTTCAACTGCAATTTCTTTATCTGTTTGGATAGCTTTGTCTGCTCTTATTAAACTACCCTCTGGTTGATATCCAACACCACTTATTGAAATGGTTTGTTGACCTACAAAAAGCTTTTGTACCGTCATTTCGTTTTGGGTAAGTGTCCCGGTTTTGTCAGAACAGATTACGGTAGTACTTCCAAGTGTTTCGACTGCCGGCAGCTTTCTTATAATCGCTTGTCGTTTAGCCATTCGCGAAACGCCGATAGCAAGGGTAATAGTAACCACAGCCGGCAATCCTTCGGGAATAGCCGCAACAGCAAGGGCTACACCTTCAAGTAAAACTGTAGTTAAAGAAAATCCCCGAAGGATGCCTGCAATAATAGTTATACCTGCCAGGCCAAGAATTATCCATAATATCAAATGGCTGAATTTAGCAATTTTAATAGTTAAGGGAGTGGCTAAGATATCAGCAGATGCAATCATCTGGTTGATTTTTCCAATCTCAGTATGGTCTCCGGTAAAAACTACTATCCCGGTTGCAACACCGTAAGTAACAAAGGTTGATGAAAAGGCCATATTAGTCCGATCCCCAATTACAACATCTTTATCTAATAGTGCAGTTTGTTTTTCAACCGGAACAGATTCACCAGTTAAAGAAGATTCATCAATCTGCAAATCCCTTGATGAAATAATCCGTAAATCAGCCGGTACACGATCACCCGATTGAAGTACAATGATGTCGCCTGTTACCAGTTCTGAAACATCTATTTTTCGTTTTTCATTGTCCCTTATCACAGTGGCTTTGCTATTTAATCCTTTTGACAAGGCTTCTATAGCTTTTAACGCTTTTGATTCCTGTAGATAACCAATTATTGCGTTAACAATAACAACTGCCACTATAACCCCCATTTCAAGCCATTCGTTCAGAAGGCCTACACCAATAGCTGCTACGAGCAATATATATACCAAGGGTTGATTAAATTGTTTTAAAAATAGTTTGAAGGAACTCTCTCCTTTTTTGGAGGTTAAAATATTCAAACCATATTTCTTTTGCCTGTTTTCTGCTTCCGATTGGGATAATCCTGATTTTTCATTTGTGTGAAGCATATTGATAGCTTCAGAAGCTGACATTAAATGCCAATTGATAGTATTTGACATAGCGGGTTATTTTTTCTCAAAAATACTGATTTTACTTTCAGACACAAATTTGCAGTTTAATTTACAGACAGTATCAAATCTAATAGTATTCACGCAAAAAATAGAATGGCGTTAACTACCACCGACCTCAATACAATCTCGACCAAAAACCTGGCAAGAAACCTGGCAAGTTTTTTTAACTTTGAGAATTGGTTGTGGTAAGGTTATTCGGGGGGGATGCGATCAGGTACATCGGCTTTTCCATACAGATATTCGAAAAAATGTTGTAGTATGATGATGATTTGAGAAATTGATTAACGGGGTTTGCGATTGCTCCTGAGTAAGAATAGGGGAAATGATTTTTGAAACACCACTTATGTTGATACAAGAAGCATATTTCAGAAATAAAAGAGCACAATAATATGAAATACTATTGGATCCTCTTTATCATATCAGGCTTTATATCCGGATGTTGCATCGGCAATGATAAAGCCATTACCTTTGAACCGGTAAAGATAATTTTCGATACAGATCTTGGTTCGGATTATGATGATGTCGGGGCACTTGCTTTCCTTCATGCTATGGCTGACAGCGGGAAGGCAGAAATTCTGGGAACACTGGCTTCAAACAGGTATGACCTTACAGCACCGTCAATAGAAGTGATAAACACCTATTTTGGCCGTAAGGATTTACCGGTAGGTTCACCTAAATCAGGAGGTGTAACCGATATATCACCTTATCACTGGGCCGATACAATTGTTGCACTATATCCCCACACAATCAAAACCACGACGGATGTACCCGATGCTATTCGTGTTTATAGAAAAATACTTGTTGCCCAGCCAGATACAAGTGTAATAGTTGTTACTGTCGGATATCTCACAAATCTAAGCTCTCTGTTGAAGTCTCAGCCTGATGATATTTCTTCACTAACAGGAAAAGACTTAATTATCAAAAAGGTAAAGAAACTTGTCACAATGGGAGGCTGTTTCCCTGTTGGTGGAAGATCATTCAATATATTTATGGATTCTTCAGCATCAGAATATTTGTTCAGGAACTGGCCGGGCGAAATAATTTTTACCGGTGACGATATCGGGGAGAAAATCAGAACAGGTCTCCGGCTGATCAATTCCGGTATAAAAAAAAGTCCCGTTAAGGATACCTACAGGATAGGCATGCCCCTCTCAGGAGATTTGTACGGTAGGATGAGCTGGGATCAGACTGCCGTTCTGATCGGAGTATATGGAACAGAAGGATTCTTTGACAGAGTTCAAGGTAAAATCACTGTTTCTCCCGATGGGAGTAATACCTGGGAAGATGATCCTGATGGAAAACACAGCTATGTTAAGCAGAAAATGCCTGTTGATGAGATTACAAAATTTATTGAGGACAGGATGATGCATCAGCCGGGATTTATTAAGAGATGAGTGGTGAGAACGGAGAGGGGAGAAATGAGTATTTAACCTTTGAAATCACAGGAACCACTGAAAATCAAAAGCGCTAAATCCATCCATTTGGATTTTCCATGTTGCAGGTGTTCAGATTGCTCTCTTTATGAGTTATTTTTATAATTTACCATTGCGCATCGGTTTGAAGACTCACATCACAAATAAAAGAAAACCATTATGCTCAACAAATCCTCATTATCAAGACGCCATTTTATAGGAATGGTTCCCGCGGCTGCAGTTGCACTTAATGCATGCAATACCGGTGATCATGAAAACAAAATCCCTTCACCAGACTATTCAATTCCCGAGAATGGTTTTCACGGCAGGGATGAGAACAAAAGAGACTGGAGGGGGGATAATCGTTCTGGCAGGGTTGTCTTTCTTTCCCATTGCACGCTTAATCAAAACGCCCGTATTGTTCATGAAGGGGACTTCCCTGCAATGTTTGAGCCCCTTATTGATTACCTGAAGGAAAAGCAGGTTGGTTTGATTCAGATGCCTTGCATAGAACTCTATGTTCTGGGACTTGGGCGTTTTGACGTGCGGGTCGGTATGGAAAGTCCTGCAGGCATGAAGCGGCTTAAGCGTCTCATTGATGATCAGATCTTCACGATGCGGGAGTACCTTTTCCAGGGATTTGAGATAGTGGGCATCCTGGGCAAACAGGGAAGCCCCAGTTGTGGGGTTACTCGTACATGGCTTGACGGCATTCAGCAGGATGGTCAGGGTGTCTGGATCAGGGAGCTTAAAAAACGCCTGGCGGCAGAGAAACTTGAGATCCCTGTACATGGTGTAGCGGATTTTAAGCAGGATGAGACAATTAAATGGCTTGAGGAAAGGCTTAAGGAACCTTATGATAAGAGCTCTTTTTCAGCTTCAATGTTAATGTAAAGGCAAATGTTGTCCCGTCCCTGCTTCACTTCGTTTCGTTCGCGCCTTTTTCGGTTTGCCCTCGCGCCACTAAAACCATCGAATCATCAATAATGATAACGACTTTCTCTTAGATGGTTTTACGGGTTTATCAAGAGTATCTGTGCTACCTGCTTTCGTGACTGTGTCGGATTGATCACTTGTCTGAGGTTTTTCGTTATGTAATGGAGATGGAATACTCGTCAGGCTATTGATAATTTCATCAATAGCATTAGCTGTTTTGTTGATCTGGTTACGGTACTTTGTTCTATTTAGGTTTACTTTATCGTCATCATCTGGTTTTAATGGCCTGGTTACTCCAGGTTCTCTGTATATAAATTCAACTGCCCTTAGAAATCCTCCTAGCTCTTTTTCAACAAGCACTTTATCGTCAGGTTTTAAATCATGTATCTGAATCGGCAGAATCCTGCTTGCTACATTACTATTGGATAAGCCTGTAAGGTGAACATACATTGGAAAGTTATCATCAGTTGACAGAGTTACATCGCATGATTCTTTGGCTTTCCAGTCAAATACTTTCTCGATAAAGTGATTGAAGATTTGTCGTGTATCTTCTGAAACAAAAAAACCAAACTTGCTGCGTATTAAATCCAACCGTTTTTTGCTAAGCATTTGCGAACCACAATTATTTAATTTAATAATTTCTCCTTCTTTTGAAATTGTAAAATTACCTTCCGGTGTAAGATCATATAATTTGATAGCGTCTTCTGCCATGTATAATGCCAGATGAGTTTATCGTTCTGAAGTTTCAGCTCTAACCGGGATTCTCTTAGTCGGTATATTAGATTTATCTTTTCATCAGAATTAATAGAAGTTGGTTTTGATGGCTTCTTTTGCAATAACTCTTTTGTATTCTGGCCCGGATTAGGGGCTTCAGTTATGTTCACTTTTTTCATTTATTGTCTTGTTTGAACACATTTTCAGAAAACCAAAATAAATTTGGTTGTAGCGAAAAACTTTACACAATTACAATAAAAAGGCACATAATTCTTACAATCCGGTTGGGATTTGAGCAGGTTTATTTCAGGATTTTGGCTGCGGTATCATCGGCCCATGTCAGTATAACTGAAATCTCTTCAGAATTCAACTTTGCGTCCCGGTGGAACAGCAGATAAGATTTCAATGGCATATTACCTGACCCCACTTCATCCTTAATCTCCTGGAGCAATGATATTTTTTTACGATTACTGTTATCTTCCCATTCGGAAAAGTTCAGGTGTGATTTTCCATCATTGATATGGCCTGCAAGCAACCATGATGAAGGAGCCAGCTTTGAATACCAGGGAAATTGAACCAGGTTAGAATGGCAGTCAAAACAGGATTTTCGTAATAAGTTCATAACAGGTCCTGTTACAAGATTGCTGTTTTCAATACTTTTTTTATTCCCGGGTTTATTTTCAGGAATTCCAGATGGTATGAACTGAATGGATATGAATACCACTGCTAATGCGACCAGTATTTTTTTAACTGCTTTCATCAGGCTTTTAGGATAGAATCCTTATAAATTTTATTTCAGCAGGCTGTCAGCCTTGAATTCGGCCCATGATTGCAGAATCTTACTTTCCTGGGGCAACAGCTTCATTTCCGGATACTTCTTAAGAACTTCCTCAGGTGGCATTTTGTTTTCTTTCAGGACCTCTATAATTTCATCAAGGGTCGCTACCAGCTTGCTTTTTTGAAGATCGGGCAAACTATCCCACATAAGAGCATCCTTTGCTTTCTGCGATTTGCCTTGTATACTATGGCATCCATAGCATTTATCATCTATAACTTTTTTTACTTCAGAAGTGTATATCGAACCGCTCTGCTGTCCGTTTCGGTTAGCAGGTGAACTCTGAATAAAGAAAAACCCGATAAGTATCACCAGAATAAGAATGGAGGTTGAAATTTTCATGATTTTATAAAATTTACACAATTATAAACAAAAAAAATTATTTTTACTTATCGACCCATTAACAAAAAAGCAATGAAACGCAGAGAAATAATTAAAACCTTATCAGCCCTTCCTGTTGCAGGAGGTATAATGTCCATAGGGCCATTGATGGAATCACCTGACCAGAAAAAGCCTGCAAACGATGCAGGTCTTTTATCCGATCCTGCAGAGGGGGCTTTGACACTAGGACCGCAGATATACCAGTCGATAGGCATAGAACCAGTAATAAACTGCAAGGGAACCTTCACTGCCATTGGTGGTTCAATTGAACTGCCGGAAGTTCGCAAAGCTGTTGATGCTGCTGCCCTGAATTATGTCTATATCGATGAACTGGCAATGGCAGTAGGAAAGAGGCTTGCTGCGATTACAGGTGCAGAATGGGGAATGGTATCTTCAGGATGCGCTGCAGGGATGAAGCATGTTACGGTAGCCTGTCTTACAGACGGTGATCCGGAAAAGCTTGTCAGGGTTCCAGATCTAACAGGTTTTACCAAAACAGAGGTAATTGCTCCCCGCTACTCAAGAAACCAGTATGACCATGCAATAAGAAACGCAGGTGTAAACCTTATCACAGTTGATACCATGGAAGAGTTTAAGAATGCAATTAGCTCCCAAACGGCAATGATATATCTTTTCTCTGCTCCCCGGGATTACGATAACGGACCGTTGTCGATAGATAAGGTTGCTGCTGTTGCAAATGAGAAAAACATTCCTATACTCGTTGATGCAGCTGCTGAGGTGCTAACTGTTCCAAACATCCACCTGAAACGCGGTGCAACCATAGTGGCATACAGCGGAGGAAAGGCAATCAGAGGTCCTCAGTGCGCGGGACTACTCCTTGGCAAAAAAGACCTTCTTTTCTCAGCATGGCAGGCCAGTTCACCTCACCACGGACCGGGAAGGGACAACAAGGTTGGCAAGGAAGAGCATATTGGTATGCTGGCTGCTGTTGAAACATGGGTCAAACGAAATCATCCTGAAGAGGAAAAGACCTGGATCTCATGGCTGGAGTATATTTCAAGGAAAGTAACTGCAATAAGCGGGGTGACAACAAAGATCACAGAACCGCAGGGTATTGATAACCGCAGTGCCCGTTTGTCCATTACATGGGATCCTGAAGTGCTGAATATAACTGGAGAGGAAGTTGCCGCTGAACTTGCCGGCAATAAGCCCCGGATCATACTTGCCGGAGGACGTACAAACCCGGGGGAAGGTACCGCATCAATCTCCATAAGTGCTCATATGATGCAACCAGGTGATGAAAAGATCGTTGCCGACCGTATCTATAAGATCCTGGCCCAGAAACATGAAAGAAAGAATTTAGTTATTGAACCACCTGCTGCTGATCTTACCGGTCACTGGAATGTATCTGTTGAATACTACTCAGGCGGGGGAGAACATAAACTATTTCTTGAGAAACAGGCAGGGAACGATATAAGAGGTACTCATAAGAGTACTTTCTCGCTTTTGGATATTGCCGGAAAGATTGATGGGAAAAAGGTCAGGCTTCAGAGCAACTATCATGATGATGCTGAATCAGTTCCTTTCACTTTCGACGGTGTTATTAAGGGAGATTCTTTCTCAGGGGTATTGTATTTCGGAGAATACCGTTCCGCCAATTTCATCGCAAAACGACCGGAATACATTCAAAAACCTGTTAATAATATGACAGTACCGTCACATGGAGGCAGGAAAAACGATTCCTGGTAGACCGGGGCAATTAAGTAGAGGCGTTGCATGCAACGCCCCTACCTAAATCAATAAAAAAGTTATCCTGAATCAACTGGTGAATTGTCGAACGACACCATCAATTTCTCAGTTTATGAGACATACCAGTGTATTTTTGCACAATTAATTAAACCTGAGTATTCTTAGATAATATTCTGATAAAATGAAAACACAAATTATTTTCCCTTTACTCTTAATTATATTATTGCAAGGTTGTATATCAGAAGAACATATGGAATTTAAGGATATTCCGATAAATGGCCATCAGCATACATTGGCTGATGACCTGCATAAACTGGGATTTACGGAACCTCAATTAACAAAGGAGAATCAAATAAGACTTAAAGGAGTATTTTTGGAAAAGAACTGTGAGATTTACGTGTATGGGACCAGAAAGAGTCAAACAGCATATAAAGTTACAGTAATTCTGCCCGGAGAAGGTCGGGATTCACTTGAACATAATTTTGGAAAAATACAAAAGCTGTACTCATCAAAATATGGGAATGGAACAAGCAAATACAAGCAATATCAAAATGCTGAAAGGTTTCTATTTAATGAACCTAAACTCATCAGGCGCTTAAGTTTAGGAGATTTTACCAGATATACCACAGATTCAGGCAGTATTACCATGGAAGTCCGGGAAGGTTATATTTCAATAACTTATTTGGATAAATTGAATAATGAGATTAGTAAAAGCGAAATGGAGGAGGAAACGGCCCCCATCAAGCTTTCTTTTCTGCCCCAATAATCTTAAAAACCTTACAAACCTGGCGTCAACTTCCAAAGTTTTAGGTTAAGGTTAAGGTTGAGAATATCATTTAGTGGATCTCAATCTCAGCCTCAGCCTCAATCCCGTCCAAATAATTAACTAATAACCTTGTACCTGTGTGCCTGAGGCAGGAACATGCCAGCCAAACGCCCCTTTTTCTCCAAAACCTGGCGTAAACCTGGCGTGAAATACCAACGGATGTTTATTTTTGCCATATTTATTTTTAGAAATATGCAAAATCAGGACGATCAGACTTCAGCAGCAATAGCCAGTGATATAGCAGGGAAAACAGTATTTTCCATTTTATTATCCATTAGCTTTTCTCACCTTCTTAACGATACCATTCAGTCCCTTATACCTTCCATATATCCGATAGTTAAGAATTCTTTTCACCTTAACTTCTCGCAAATAGGGATCATTACCCTTGTATTTCAGTTAACAGCCTCTTTGTTTCAGCCGCTTATCGGATTGTATACCGATCGTAAGCCGCAACCTTATTCTCTTGCTGTTGGCATGGTTCTTACACTCTTGGGGTTAATCCTCCTTTCTCAGGCAAAAAATTATGCTTTGCTTTTAGGCGCGGTAGCAGTAATCGGTACAGGATCGTCTGTTTTTCATCCTGAAGCATCGAAGGTAGCCTATATGGCTTCGGGCGGTCGCAGGGGACTGGCCCAATCCATTTTCCAGGTAGGTGGCAATCTGGGAGGATCACTGGGGCCAATACTTGCAGCTCTGATCATTGTTCCCTTAGGGCAGTCGGGTATCCTTTGGTTCTCAATACTTGCGCTGCTTGCGATTATTGTGCTTTTAAATGTTGGCAGATGGTACACTCATCATATGAACAGGATGCGGGAAAAAGTTACTGAAATAGCAAAAGAACATGATTTGTCTAAAACAAAAGTCGCCTGGTCCGTGGTGATTCTGCTGGTCCTTATTTTTTCAAAATATTTCTATATGGCATCCATCACCAGTTATTATACTTTTTACCTGATGCATAAGTTCAATGTATCAATACAGTCTTCGCAGGTGCATCTGTTCCTGTTTCTTTTTGCAATAGCTACCGGAACACTCCTGGGCGGACCTATTGGTGACAGGGTAGGACGAAAGTATGTTATCTGGTTCTCTATTCTCGGTGTCGCACCCTTTACTCTGGTGTTACCTTATGCCAATCTTTTCTGGACCACTTTATTAAGTATAATGATTGGTGTGATACTTGCCTCTGCATTTTCAGCGATCCTGGTTTATGCACAGGAACTTATTCCGGGTAAAATAGGAATGATTTCGGGATTATTCTTTGGTTTTGCCTTTGGCATGGGAGGATTGGGATCGGCTTTGCTCGGAATGCTGGCTGATAAAACCAGCATCGATTATGTTTACCATGTTTGTTCTTTCCTGCCGCTTATCGGTGTTCTTACAGTTTTCCTGCCAGATATCGGAAGGAAAAGAAAATAAACTTCTAAAGCTCACTGTTTAAATAAGACTGTCCAGGTGAGTTTATAATGGCTCTTACAATATTTAAATCCAGACTCCCAGTGGGCAATTTTAGGGAGGAGCCAGCCTGCAGGGGTGGCCTTCTGATCCAGAATAATACGAGAATATAATATTCTTATCTTAACACATTGAATACCAATGGTGAGGTATAAAGACAAAATCATTACATTTCCATTATTTACTACCTGTTATCCCCAAAACCTGGCAAGAAACCTGGCAAGATTTTTGGAACGGAAGTATATTAATTTTCTATGACAGTGAAATGAAAGATTTTAGCTTAACTTACTGTCCGGATAAAAGTAGCAGTTCCAATTACATATTGCAGTGGACCATTGGGTTCTATCTGGGCAAAATAAAAGTATATGTATACTTAATAGTAAATTGGGTCTTGTCCATTAAAGGAAGCTCAGGATACTCCCGGTTTAAATGGGTATTATAATCTCCGTTATACACTATGTAAAAGTCATTCCCTTCATGGGGATTATAGCGGAACCTGATATTGTTGACACCGAATTTTTCACTGCTGCTGTACTGGAAGAACATCAGAAGCGAAAGCTTGGTTGTAAAGGTAGATTCAGATTTGAATCCGACCAGATGAGATCTGAAATGCTGATCACGATCCCTGACATCAACCTGGCTATATTGGTAACTTAGTCCAAGATTGATATTTGAAGAAATCCTTAAATTAACCTGGACCGGAGTCAGGTCGGCGAAGGTACCATCGTAAAATTCTCCCAGACTTAGCATGTATTTAAAAGATATTAACCGGTTCGCAGGACTGCTGAGGCCGGTTTCGAAATTATAGTAATCATAAGATCCCACTGGAAAAAAGACATCATCTGACAAATCAAACTGTTCGGTAAGGTAGTCGTGGTGCCTGAAGAGGTCAAACCAGCCAGCATATCCATTTTTAAATGAGAGATTATAGCCGACTGAATATATCGAAAGAAATGTCCTCCAGTCTTCATTGGACTTATTAATCCATGCCCAGGCCATTACAGACTGCCGGAGCATCTTTTTGTTTTTATCGTTATAAACCCACCCGTAGCTTGTCTGACCAAAAAACTGGGTATAGTTTTCCATTTGTTCAAAGCCCATCTGTGGATCGTAAAATTTCCCCGCCCGTGCAAATGTAAAATCATAGTTCAGGCCGACGGTTGCGCGGTTCTGCCAGTCAAAGTAGACCTTGGCATGATTCAGCGGGTTTCCTGAGTATGGTATGCTGTTATCGAAGGTATGTACATAGTTCGTGGTTATATAGTTGTTTTTAAATGGATTTAAAATCAAATCTGCTGCTGTATTGATGTTGTAATTACCCTTTGCATCAATCTTACTCGTTACCATACCCCCGGCATAACTGGTTTCATTAAAAACCTGTTTTCTCAGTCTTAAAACGCCATGATTGGTAGAATATAAATGAGTTACAGAATCGATATCCGGATCAGTGTAATCATAAGCGGCAGTCTGCATGTCAAGCAGGCCAAGATCCCATTTGCCTGCCCTTCCGACTACCCTTGCCCCACCTATGATCGGAACAATGTCTCCTTCGTATAAACCAATGCGCCGGCTGTAAAATACCTGATCGAGATAACCGGTATGGATGTTAAAAATGCTGGAACGTTCCACAAAGAACTGCCTCTTTTCAGGAAGAAAAAGTGAGAACCGGGTAAGGTTAACTATCTGGTCGTCCACTTCAACCTGTGCAAAGTCGGTGTTCACAGTAAGATCGGCCGTAATATTGCTGGTCAGAGAATATTTTACATCAAGGCCGGCATTGAATTTGGGATTATTAATAGCCTTATAGGCTGTTTCTGTCTCATTTAGTTCATGTGATTGTTCAAAACCTCCCAGTACATAAGGTTTTATATAGACCGGGTTCTTCCTTTTTATTCCTTTTAAAATGATCTTATGAGCCTGCGATGGTTTCCAAACTCCGAAATTGCCGAATTCATTGCTTATATCAGGGAAGTTATTCCATTCCTGTTTGCTGGAGATCTGCCGCCAGATTGACATTCCCATGATCACCTTGCCGCCCGTTTCCTGGAACCGCAAGCTGGAAAAAGGAATACGGATCTCGATATGGAGGACATTATCTATTATATTGGTTCTCACATCCCAGAAGGTATCCCAGCTCCTGCTAAAAGGCATCATTCCCATAGGTACCTGTGCATCGTTATCGATCGTAAAATCGGATCTCAGTCCCGAAGGATTGGTCTCAAAGCATAAGGCGTTTTCATTGTCATTGAACGTATCGAGCAGGATGCCGAAATTATCGCTGCCACCGTCCGCGCCATCCCTTTTTTTTGTGGTTGACCTTATTGTACTTCCATTTTTATAGTACAACCTGGCTCCCAGATAGAAAAACTCCTCATCAAAGGTTACGAATACATCTGATCTTTCAGACGGCTTGCTCCCATGATTGGGCTTGAACATGGTCATTGGGATTGCGGGAAGGCTGTCCCAGAGCGGTTCATTACATATACCGTCGAAACTAATCTTCCCGGACATCTTCTGGATTTCAAGGTAGTTCTCACTTCTCTGTCCTGATACTGACAGGACTGCAGGAATTAATAAAAGGATGGCAAAAATATGTTTTTTCAATACGGTATTTATACTATTAAATTTCCGTTAAGATATTAGAACTGCACAGCTTTACAAAAGGATTTTAGTATTTATTTCAAAGTAAAAAATTTTAATCCTGACCACCTCTCGGCCTTTTAAAATGAGGAACAAAATGCATTAGCCGATCGGCTTGACCATTTTGTTCCGGGGAAATTAACAGTTATATAATTATCTATGAATCATGCGGATATCCTTTTGCCATATGTTTCGTGTTTTGCTCACGTAAATTTATTATTTAAAACTTGATATCACAATTTGTGATTTCAAGATCTTTAACAAATAAATGGTTTAATTATAAGCGGGAAAATAAACACGAAAACCTATTCGTCTGATGGTACAATTTCATCTGCAACCGATAATGGGGAACAATTAACTATACATACTATCCAGACAGGCAGGTTAAGACAATAACTGCTCAGAGCAATATCACAACCAGTATGCAATATGATGTTGCAGGGAATCAAGCTCAACTGACAGATCCAAAAGCAGGATGGTCAGGAAGAGCATGCTTAACTTCGGTGGTGTTTAAAGGTAAAATTTGGGTTATTGGCGTTCTTTGACCACTCAAACTCAGGTCTGATTACAATTAACATACATAACAAAACAACAATTGGTCCAGTATACTGGATGCAAGTTTAACGGGCCCAGCAAAAAAACTAGAAAGTATTGGCTCCGCTGATCTTACCTGGATCAAATAGATGCTAGAATATATTGGCCCCGCTTGAATTGATCATAAAATTAATCCTCCAGAATTAAAAATCGATCTTAGTGGACAACATCAATCATATACTTACCTTTGAATAACTACACCTTAACTTTTTACCTTAAATGGTGCAAATTGGTCTGACGACATACATCTATAAAATAATCAAAACAAAATGACTGGAACTGTTTTAAAACCCGTTCGTCTTGAATCATTGGATGCCTTGCGCGGATTCGATATGTTGTGGATCATTGGTGGAGGAGAAGTTGTTCAATCACTCGCCAAAGCCAGTAATTCAGGTTTTCTGAATATATTGTCGAAGCAAATGGAGCATGTCACCTGGGAGGGATTTCATTTTGAGGATCTTATCATGCCTCTGTTTTTGTTTATGGCCGGAATGTCAATTCCATTTTCCATTAGTAAAAGGTTAACATTGGGCGAGTCGAAAAAGAAGATTTATCTGCATGCATTCAAGAGGTGCATCATTCTTTTAATTCTCGGGATGATTTATGAAGATAACTTACTGGCTTTCGACCTCGATAATCTGTTCTTCATTGGAAGTGTGTTAGGCGCTATTGGCATTGGATATTTTTTCAGTACTATAATTTATACCCGGATGAATCTGAAAAATCAGATTTGGTTAACTGCAGGGCTTCTGACAGCATATTGGTCCATACTGACCTTTGTACCCACTCCCGGGCAACAGCCTGGTGTATTACTTCCTGAGTCAAATATTGTAAAATTTGTTGAACATGCGGTGTTCGGAAGGTTTGCTATAAATGGTGTTCGATACATGTGGTTCCTGGATACGGTTGGTTTTGTAAGCACAGTGATGACCGGCGTTTTTGCCAGTACCATTATCCGTGGACATTTAAGGCTTTCATTTATTAAGTCTTCAGATGGACAAATCCATAAAACACTGATTCTTGCATTGACCGGATTAGTCATTGTTTGTACTTCCCTGGTCTTAAATATCTGGTTCCCGGCGATTAAAAATATTTGGAACCCTACTTTTGTTTTGTTAACCTCCGGATTAAGTTTTCTTCTGATAGCTTTTTTTTATTTTGTTATAGATGTAAAAGGATATAAGAGATGGGCATTCTGGTTAAAAGTAATTGGAATGAACAGTATTGCAGTTTATTTAGGGGTCCATTTTTTCTCTTTTGGGGGATTAGCTAATAGATTTGTTTTTGGACTCGAGCAATTCCTGGGTGCTTATTACCCGGTAATCCAATCGATGGCCGCGTTGACAATCATTTATATTATCTTGTATTGGATGTATAAGAAAGGAACCTTTATTAAGATATAACATTTATTGTCGATCTGTAACTATCTGGAAAAGACGGGAGTGTCTCGTCCTAGAAAAACCTTACTGACCCCTGGTGTCAGTCAAATAATAAGTTACTTCCTGTATATCTCAACGCTTCCGTCATATCGGCCGCTAAGGTTAGAATTATTTTCATATCAATTTTATTATTATATTTATCAAACCGAACCAGATTCATCCCTATGAAAAAAAATCTTCTAAGATTGAAAATACTTTTTCAATCAATTTTATTTTTAATAATCCCTTCCAGTCTATTTTCCTCTCCCGTCCTTTTTGACATGGGTACCGGGCAATCATCAGTTTACGATGGTTTCAGGCGTGTTACAATCCATGATAAATATTCTGAAGTGGCCGGATTTGGCTGGAAATCTTCAGACAACCTCGCAGAGCAGGAAAAGGCATTTACTCAAATGGTCTTTAATGCCGGACTTGGTTTTAACGTTCCGCCAAATATATGGACCAATCCCATAACCGAGGATGCAATAATTGGCAGCAGCGAGAATTCTTTTATATTCGGAGCTCCTGCAGGCAGTTATCATATCTATATAGTTTGCGGGACAAGTCAAATAGTCCGTAATCAATATTATGATTTTACAGTAAAAGTCGGATCAGAACAAAAACGGGTACAGTTCGAGGGTGGACAACAATTCCATTCATTAAAGTTTCATATTAAAAAAGGTAGTGAACCGGTAACAGTTCAGTTTTCTCCTCTTAACAAGTTCGTCGTAAATGCAATCATGGCTTGGTCGGATTCTGAAGATGCCACAGTGCAAAAGAATTTAATTACACCTTTTGAAGAATTTACTTACAGGATGCCACCTGAACAGTGGGCAAAATGGAAGCTCGACCAGGTTGTTCCCGATGGGGAACCTGTTGCCGGTAAAGCTGATCAGAAAAGAGGATATATTGTCTGGTCACATAATTACCTTGATCCTGTTTATCAACGCACACAACCAAAACCTGAAGAATATAATCCATCTCTTTCATTGTTTGCCAGTCAGGGCGAATATGAACCCACCAATTTCATAATATATCCACTGAAAGATCTTTCCAGTGCAAAGGTAACTGTAAGTTCAATTGGTCCGGTTCCTGCTCAAAACATTGATGTCAGACACGTACGTTTCTATTATGGCAGGGTAAATTATGTGGTTTTCGATAAATACCGTATTATTCCTGACATATTGGATCATTTTACTACAATTGATCTGAAAAAAGGTGAGAATTCAAGGTTCTGGATCACAATCAAAGTTCCTGAGAATGCTCCTGCAGGATCTTATACGGGGAAAATCACATTCGAATGTTCAGGTGGCAAGACTGTAATACCAGTCAGTCTCCGGATCATGCCGATAAAGTTAAAGGAGGATCCTTCAAAAATTTATGGAATATACTATCGTAATCCGATTGACCAAACTCCCGCAGCAGATAAGGTCTCTGACGACTACTTCAGGCATAAGGCAGAAATGGAACATGCTGATATGGTAGAACATGGTACCCGGAATGTTACGCTTTCATTTTCAATTCCACCTGCTGATGAAAAGGGTAATTTCAATTTCGACTTTGATTTATTTGCTCAAAAAATGGATCTCTGGAAAAAATATAATTTCAAAGGACCTGTTGCTTTAAGCATAAACACTAGTGGTATTTATGAAAAGTACATGGGAGAACGTTATGGTAATCACATGTTGAACATAAAGATCCCGCCGGTTGAAATGTTCAATGAAGTTACTGCAATGGTTAAGGCGCTTGAAGCTGAACGAAAAAGACGCGGTTGGCCGGAGTTTCTGCTTTATCCAATGGATGAACCGGGAAGAGACAGTACATCGATCGTATTTATGTCAAAATTGCTTAAGGCTTGCAAGGATGCCGGTGTACGTACTTATCTTACTGCTAATCCGATGAGAAAAGAATTCCAGGCATTGAAACCTTATGTTGATGTCTGGTGCACTCAGCCATTTCTTCCGGACAGGGAAACCGTGATTAAAGAAAACAATGAAAGAGGTGTTGAATACTGGTGTTATCCCAACCATGTTGCAGGGGAGAATGATCACACCGTAGTCGTTGGTTCCAGGATGACCTATGGATTTGGATTCTGGAGATCAGGATTCAGAACTCTCATTCCATGGATATACTCATACAGGGAAGGAGATCCTTTCAATAACCTTGATGGATATTACCCTGAATTTTTCAATCACTACGAACCTGACGGAACCCCATTGCCTGTTGTTATGTGGGAAGCTTACAGGGAAGGTTATGATGATTACAGGTATATCTATACCCTGGAACAGCTTATCGAAGCAGCTAAGAAGAGCGGTAATGCCGAGGCTCAGAAGAAAGCTGAGATTGCTGAAAAAGAATTGACCTCTATCTGGAATGATATCAAGGTCCTTCCAAAGTACATGGATGTTGATATGTGGGAGCCTAACAAGTTTGACCAGCACAGGCTTAGAATAGCAAATCAGATTCTTGAGCTTCAGAACACTAATTAAATCCGAAAAAATTTAACATCAGAGCAAGCAGTATCTTATTTTTTGTTGGTATAAGTATTGTTCTCCTAACGAAAAATTTTAATTCAAAATCCCAAATGATCCGGATGTTTATGGGAAATGAATAGGCATTATAATAACAGGGATTGTTCTTTTAGCTCTCTGGATTAAAGATAATCAATCACCTGCTTAAATAGGAGTGAGGTGTGAGTATGAGACGTGAGGCTTTAATCCTCATCCCTCATTTCTCATCACTTATTCTTATCTTAACATCCTGAATATCAATGGTGAGTTATAAAGACAAAATCGGTATATTTCCATTATTTAATACCTGTTATCCCCAAAACCTGGCAAGAAACCTGGCAAGATTTTTTATGAAGATCAAGAATGATTTACTTGATAAGGATTTAGTCAGACAAGAATAGATATGGGTTACAAAAGAAAGGTGAAAATAAACACGGTTCTACATGTTCGGCAGGAACAGTTGAAATTAATCAATAAGAGACAATCTTGTAGCCTCTTTTCAGATAACGTGTAAGAGGGACCCCCATCCCTTTAACATCGACCTCGCATACTTTTAAATCATTTGTGACACCATACATATTTGAGCAGGCAACACATGCCTCGACTATTACTCCATCTTTCTTCATAACGGCAATTTTATCTTTCAAATTTGAATTCTCAGCTAGAAGTTTTTCTGACGGCCCCCATACTATTAATATGACCTCTTTGAACCAATTGTTTTTTTTTGCAGCATGAGTGTACATCAAGCAGGCTTTCTCTGCGACATCAGGATCTCCGCTTGACCATAGTACAACAAGGGTATCAGAAGGTGTGGCGATTTTTCCATCCTGGGCTATCAGATCTTTTGTAGAACATATGGAAAAAGCAAGTAAGAGTAAGATTAACTTGATTTTCATTGTTTTAAGTTTAAATTGGTTATTATTAAGTATTTAAAAAATCAGATGTAAATAATAAGAAAAAATTAGTAACCCTGCAAGGTAGCATTTGCAGGGTCTCCTATTTTAAAAGATGATATAATGTATTCAATTTGGAATTTATTCAGACTTTACAAGGATTGAAACTACGATACCATAAATTACATGACCAATTATTCCACCAACTAAAGTGAGCACTATACTTCCTGAAGGAGAATTCATTCCGCCAAATATTGCTCCCAGTACTGCCATCATTAACTGGGCGAATATAAACACCGTTAAGCCGAAAATGACTCCTTTCAATATTCTGTTCCTTACCTTTTTCAAAACCGGAACAAAAAGGAATACAAACGCCAAAGCGAAAACGATCCCAATCATAAAGTGTAACCCCCATCCAATTAAAACTGGGACTCCCATCATCATAGATAACATCGCTGCTGCATTCATTTTTGGTAAGCCCATGTAGGGAGCAATAAACATTACCATTGTCATTGCCAGTGTGGCTACTATACTGGAAAAAACGCCAGCATTGACCAGCCTTCTCCGGCACGGCCAGACCATCTCATTTAATTGATTGATAATAGTAAAAGGTGGTCAGCCAAAACCGGTGGCAGGTGGTCTGATGATCCGTTTTATCCAGCTTATTCCGTTTTAGAAAATATGATTAATTAAAATATGTTTCTTGCATCATCAATTGAGTGATATCTGAATTGATTTAATTGACATTGGTTTTTTATTTTGTTACCTTTCATCACATAATTAATTTGTAGTTATTCTTATCCATCAAGCAAAATCCAATCAAATGAAAGCAGTTTGTTTGACCACAATGATTGCTGTTCTGTCATTCTGTACAGTTAGTATACAAGCCCAAACCACTCAAAAGAAACTTGACCAAGTTGAATTGATGAAACAGTTTGTTGGGACTTGGGAGACTGAAATTGGTAAAGATACTTCTGCTTACTGGGATATGGAGCCATATGGCTCTGGTTATGTAGCTAGTTTGAAGTATACTACAAAAGGAAAAATAGTCAAAGAGGGTAAAGGACTTTACGGGTATGATAAAAAAATCGACAAAATTGTTGAGGCAGGAATAACCAAAGGAATGGATATAGGGGTTTATGTGATGTGGTTCATTACAGAAAGCAGATATGTACTTATACCTTTTAGCGATTTAGCACATCCTGAAAAAGCATCATTTGTAATGGAGGGAGAATTCAATTTTCCCGATATTCTTCTCGAAAACACAATAATAGAGAACAAAACTGTAAAAACCAAAACCTGGCGTAAATCTGTCGTTAAATAAAAAGCCACTTACTGATTTTCCTTGTAAGTGGTTGATATTTAGCATGGAATAACTGTGATCGAATTAACGATCTCTTGAATTATCCTGTCGTTGACCACAAACCTCCTGGAACCTGAAACGAAGTGTAAAATCCGTCCTTATGTGACCACTATAAGACGGTCTGAGAACACTTAACATACATAGGAAAACAACAAATATTTAACTCCTGATTTTGGTGGTCAATTTGTTCAGGTCAGCTACTGATAAGGCCTCTGGGTTTTCCCTAATTATAATGACAACTTTAATTTTTTGTTTCATACAGTATATTCAATTCATTTTTTTTTATTTTTAGTGCTAATTGAAAAATGTTTTGCAGGAATAAAAGCACCAAAGAGTTAACCCCCTACCCGTTTCGGAACTTATCGGATAAAAGGTTACCCTTTAATTTAATTGTCGCTTTCCCTAAAGAATAATCATAGAGTTATAGAGTCATGACATGAAAGACTTACTTTTGTAAATATCAGATATTTAATTAAATAGAAATGGGAAGGGGGAGGGTAATATTAGGCTTTTAGAAAACCAAACAGTATATTTGTTATAAACAGCGGCATCAAAAAAATAGTATTTTATGGAGTAAGATGCTCAAACACTTAAAAACAAGTGGTATAAGCGGGAGAGCTACTTTTTTGGTGAGTTTGGTTATAAAGGCTTGGTTATTTCAAAAATGAACTCAAGATAAATACATTCAGTTTTTTCAGCTGGAAAATCAGAAGATGATTTGAAAGTAGCCAAAGAAGGATATGATTCTTTAAGAAAACATAATTGACACACATCACTTTAGTATTATATGAAAATCATTAAAAATATTTTCCCGCAAGAATTGATTCTTTTATTTTTAATAGCAGGATTTCAGTTTTGTTTTATTAGCTCTATCGGAGCACAAGGCAAGGATAGTCCCCAATGGGGCGAAAAGCATACCCGAAATATGATATCTGGTGAAACAGGTTTACCAGACACATTTAATATTAAAACCGGAAAAAATGTAAAATGGTCGGTTTCTATTGGAACTGATGCGTATGCAACCCCGGTAATTTCAAAAGGGAAAGTTTTAATTGGGGCTAATAATGCAGATGAACGCGATCCCCGTCACAAGGGAGACAGGGGTGTTCTACTCTGTCTGAACGAATCTGACGGTAGTTTGTGCTGGCAGTTGGTTGTTCCGCGTATCGAAGGTGACAGGCATAACGACTGGCCCATGATTGGAATTAGTTCCCCACCAACCATTGAAGACAATCGCGTTTATGTGCTTACCAACCGTTCAGAGGTGCTTTGCCTCGACCTGAATGGACAAACTAATGGAAACGACGGGACTTTTCAGGGCGAAGGCTGGTACATGGCTCCCTCAGGGGAGTTTCCTTACAGAGTAACTTTAAAAGATGCAGATATTCTCTGGTTATATGATTTAAAACTGGAATTGGGATTGTGCCCGCACGATTCACCGCACGCATCCATTTTGATTGATGGCGACTTTCTCTACCTGAACACTTGCAATGGTGTTAATTACAAGCATCTTGAAACAAATTCATTAAATGCACCCAGCTTAATTGCCCTGGATAAAAAAACGGGAAGACTGGTAGCAAAAGATAATGAGCATTTTGGCCCCCGGACTTTTCACTCTTCGTGGTCTTCGCCATCAATGGGAGAGGTTAACGGACAAAAGCTGGTTTTTTTCGCAGGTCCTGATGGAGTTTTATATGCATTCGAAGCGCTTTCGCAAACAACATCGCGCGAACAAGTCAAATCGTTCAATAAAGTCTGGCAATTCGACTGCGACCCAAAAGCGCCTAAAAATAATATTCACGATTACCTGAATAACAGAAAGGTAGGCCCGAGTAATTCTTTGGGAATGCCGGTTTTTTATAAAAATCGCATTTATGTTACTGTGGGTGGAGATATCTGGTGGGGAAAAAAGGAAGGATGGATTAAATGTATAGATGCTACAAAAAAAGGAGATATTACGAATAGCGGTGAAGTCTGGTCATGCACACTTGAACAACCTTCCGCATCAACACCTGCAATTTCAAATGGATTAATTTATATTACCGACTCCGGGAACAAACTCTATTGCATTGATGATGAAAGTGGGCAATCCTATTGGAAACAAAAGCTTCAAATGAATTCCTGGAGTTCTGCTTTGGTTGCCGACAAGAAAGTGTATGTTGGTACGCGGGGAGGTGATTTTTGGATTCTCAGAGCAGGTAAGAAATTAGATGTGCTGGATTCGATAAAATTTGATGACCCGATTCATTCAACTCCTGTTGCTTCAAATGGCATATTGTATATTTCAACGCTGACCAGACTTTATGCTATAAGAAAATGAGATAAATAGAAAAAATCTGTTTTTCTATCCTTAGTCTTTCCATATTAAAAAAAATTAAGGTTAGCTAGAAATACTGGAAAAGCCGGGAGTGTTGACCACAACTGGCTGGTCAAAGTGCAATTATCATAGATGTTTTAATAACAAGCATTTGATTCCGGCCAGGGATGGTCAATTTTCTCCGGCGTAGGGTGGTCAAGAGCATTGGCTATTGATTTTAAGGCACATAGGATATTCACTTACTTGTCAATTACCAAAAATCAAAGAAGGGTTTTATTCTCTAATCTATTTTACAATCTTACCTTCAGATAGTTTTTTTGCTTCCTGAGCTTTTGTATAACCCCAAGCAGTATCTAAGGCATAAGCCATCATGTAGGTTTCATATGCCTTGTTATAATCCTTAATATTCATATAGAAGTCCCCCTTGGAATCGTAAATATTAGGATTTTTTGGAGCTAGTTCTATGTATTTATTAAATGCAGCCTCAGCTTCATTATTCTGGTTAACCTGCATATAAGCATAACCAAGCAAATTATAAATGGGTGCAGGATTCTCAGTAATTTTCAATGCACTTTTTAGTGTCTCCTCACTTCCCTTTTTATCTCCTACAGTGATCTGAAAACTATTAAGAAAGTAGTACGCCCAAACATCCTTTGGATACATTGCAACTAATTTTCTCCCGATCTCAGTTACATCTGCATCTTTCTTCTCAGTAAATTTTTGAATGGTGCTTTTTAATAGCTCCTCAGCTTTACTCAGTTTAGCCTTGCAATTAACAGCTGCGTTGGCATATGTATTGAATTGCTCCGTACTATCCCGATAAGTAAATGCGAGCATATAATTCACCATAAAAAAGTCAGGATCCATAATTAAACACAGACCAATTGAATATGATGACCTACTGACTCTGTATCATCAACGGAAAACAACTTCTCCCCGAGACATCAGGAATCAGGTAATTCTTGATTTCTTGATTTTCCAGGGAATTACCGTTCATGAATTGAATAGACTGACTATCGATAACCTACGTCTGCGTGAAGGAATGGTTTTAATAAAAGAAGGTGTTTCAAATAATTTAAAGAAAGGGACCACCTCAAGAGTATTGCCACTGGATGCTGTTCAGGTAATTGACATATTGGAATATTTAAAAAATATACGTCCAAAAATTCTTTTGGGCAGATATCTGGAAACTTCTGGACGTAAGCCAGGGAAAGGAAAGAGATTAAGAAAAACCAATAGAATGATACTGAGCTTAAATGGGTCACCTTTTATAAAAAACACTCTGCATCACCTATTCATTGATATAAGAAAGATCTATCCGATGATAACGAGTGCTAAGAAGATCAGACAGTCAATGATTACTTATTGGCTTACACTCTTTGATATAAGAAAAGTTCAATATATGGCGGGACACAGATTTGTAAGCAGCACTGAATGGTACAAACCAGGTAATCTGGATGAACTGAAAAGGGAAATAAATTTATATCATCCATTGAAATAGGAAACTGAATTATTTTTAAAGTCCTTCGATAATTCTGGTTTATATTATTTATAGATGTCTTTTTCTATGCCCAACGGAGTTTGTCAACGTCTATTTCATAGATAACCCTGTAATCACAAGCTTGGATTCGATAGTCCTTAAGTTTTTGTTTTGAATGGGAAACCCTTCTACCCGATTGGAATAAGCTTAATAAGTTCCAGGATTTCTGTGTCGGTAAGGGTAGTGATATCTGACTTATCGTAAATAGATAGCAGTTAAACGGTGTCATTTTTATAAATCACATGAGCGATGACACGAGCCCCTCCTGATTTACCTTTTCCTTTACTGGCTATCGCAAGACGAATCTTAAAGCTGTTATGACCTATTGAGGTACCTTTTTCAGGCCCTTCCTTTAGTTCTGTAATTAGTTCCTGAATTTCTTTATTAAGGGAAGGGAACTTTTTAACCAGGCGTTTAGCCTGACGTTCAAAAACAGATATGGACTTAACATTAAAGCTCATCGATGAAATCTTCAGCGTTACGGGCTTGCATTTTACCTTCCATTATGAGCTTCATTTCTTCAACGGCTTCAGCCAGTTCGACCATGAAAATCTTTTTGTTCTTTAACCGGTCAAGTTCTTCAAGGTTTTTTTGAATAACTTTCCAGTCCTTCAAGGGAACCTGTACAGCTATTTTTCGGCCGTTTTTATCTATTATAAAGCTTTCATTTATCATAAATCAATTCATTAACTCATCTAATACTTACACTCAGATCATACAAAGGTAGTCCACTTTAAAGGTAAATCCAAAACGCTAAATTCAAAATTCAGAAGTACTAAGATTCTTTAAAAGAACATTTTTTCTCAAGAAATAACTTAAAAATCCCTATATTCATTATTAAAATGAGCTTCTAAACGGTAAAATATGATTTTTGGAAGTGAAAAGTTCTTTGAAAACAGCACTTTAAGGATTTAATAAGCTGCAAATCTTGGTGGTAAGAAGGATTGGTACGATTACGGGGCAAGGTTTTATGATCCACAAATCGGGAGGTGGCATGTTATTCCAACCACCTTGCGTGAACGGCACTTGCATAAACTCCAAGTACAAATACTTCTTTAAGGTGCAAAAGCCGGAAGGCTTGACCACATTTGGCCGGTTAATTTGTCTTTTGACTAAATCGTTAGGTTACAAATATTTATCTCTGGATTCAGATGGTCATTTTTCTCCGGCTTAAAGTGGTCAAGGGTACTGGCTTTTCCAACCTGGCAAGAAACCTGGCAAGTTTTTCTGAATAATATTGGTTCTCCAGAGATCTCAAAAATGTTCTGGCATTAATTCTGATAAAGAAAGAATCTCTATCTTTACCATATGAATCTAATTGAGAAAAATATCGATTCAATCGTTACTCTTTGTAAACAACACAAGGTTGAGGAGCTATTTATGTTTGGATCAATACTAACTCAACAATTCAATGATTTAAGTGATATTGATTTCTTAGTTCAATTTGAAAGTATTGATGTCCTTGATTATTTCGACAATTACATGGACTTCAAAGAGAAGCTTGAAAACACTTTAGGAAGACCAGTTGATTTACTTGAAAACCAGGCAATACGAAATCCTATTTTCAGGAAAGTACTCGACAGGGAGAAAAGACTTGTTTATGAACGAGAAACTGCTTAAATATCTCTTTGATATCAAACTTGCCATCGAGGAGATAGATTCTTACTTCAAGACTGAACCTCGTCATTTTGACAATTATAAACAGAACTCTTTACTCAAGAGGGCAATTGAAAGGAACCTTGAGATTATTGGCGAAGCCTTAAACAGGATTCTCAAAGAAGATCCTGATTTCCCGATTGAGAATGCAAGAAGAATAATTGGTTTGAGAAATCAAATAATTCACGGATATGACTCAATATCTGACGAAAATATTTGGGGCATTTTGAATATTCATTTGCCAAAGCTTAAATTAGATATCGAGTTGTTGATTAAAAAATAGCTATCTCGATTCCTGCATGGGAGTTAGCATTGTTGTCATATTCTGACACCTTCTCTTTTAATATTTCGGTATAGTGGAGTAACTCTGTGCCTGGTGTTCCAAATGTCGGTTCTGTCGCATTATTTAAGCAAGAATTTAATAATTTCTGATTTTACCCTTCAAATAAACTTAGATTAGATGTTCAATGCAAAAGCCGGCTATATTGACCACATTTGGCCGGTCCGATTACAATTAACATACATAACTAAATAACAAGTGATTAGCTCCGGCTTTAAGTGATCAATTTTCTCCGGCGTTGTGTGGTCAAGGGCACTGGTTTTTCCGCCATAAACAGACCCTGCAATATTTACTGTTTTTACTCTGAAATGGTAAAAGGTTAAGTTCAGTTGTGGAAATTTCAGTCTTTTTGTCTATCATTGTACACGAGAGTATTTTTGCTGTAACAACTTTAAATATATCTACTTAAGTTATAATTAAAGAACAAAACCCCTTTTTTATGAATAATTCAGGTTAGAGGTGCCCTTTATATGATAGCACCTTGAATTTAAGACATTAAACGGTTTAAATTGGTTTGAAGGCATACAAAATCGAAAATATGAAAAAAATAGTTTGTTTTATTTTTATGGCCATATTGTTTTTATCAAATACGTATTCCCAATTACTTCCAGGACAAACCGATTCTTCAAGGATTCCTGTACCAACCCCGCATTATTACGATGAATATACCTCGGATACGGTGGTTAACACCGCTGCCTGGCAAAGGGAGAAGCCAGGAATGCATGTATCTTTTGCATCTTCCGATGCACATTATTTCAGACGTGAAGTTCCTGAATTAGAAAGCGAGAGCCGGGCTTTGAGCCTTACAGGCTGGAAAGGAGAAAGGCTTAATGTCATGATATTGGTATGGGCTACGGATACAGTAAGTCAGGTACGTTTTATACTCAATAACCTTAAAACCCCTAACGGGATAATCCTGAATAAAAACACAGCAACCATAAACATGATTCGGTATGTAATTTCAGATTATCCATATAAAGAAAAAAGAGTAGATTGCTTTCAAAGTCCATACAAGGATGGGTTTCTTATGCCCGACAGATTTGAATCTTTCGAACGGTTTGAAGTACCTGCAAAAACTGTAAGACCGGTTTGGTTATCTTATAATATTCCCGCTAATGCGGTAGCGGGAATTTACGAAGGTACAATTGAAGTATTGTCAACCGGTTACAAGTCATCTCTATCTGTAAGTATTACCGTACAGGATATGCAGCTTCCGGCTCCGGACAAATGGAAATACCGGTTGGATCTTTGGCAGAATCCCTGGGCTGTAGCCTGGTATAACCACTTGGAACCATGGTCACCGGAACATATTCTCATTCTCAAAAAACATTTAAAATTATATGCTGAAGCCGGTGGAAAATATATAACCACTTATGCTGTTCATTCACCCTGGCAGGACATGTCTTACATGATTGAGGGAGGAATGATAGAATGGTTAAAAAAAGAAAACGGGACCTGGGAATTTGATTACAAAATATTTGATGAATATGTACAATTGGCTATTGATGCAGGAATTGATAAAGCGATAACCATTTACACCCCCATCCCATGGAATAATCGTTTCCGCTATATGGATGAAAAAACAGGCAACTATGTTTATGAATCATGGACCCCTGAATCAGCAATTTTTAAAGATTGCTGGAATACTTTTCTTACGGACCTGGAGGCTCATCTTCAAAAGAAAGGCTGGTTTAATAAAACATATCTGGGAATTAACGAAAGAGAAATGAAGCAGACTCTGGCAGCCATTAAAGTGATTAAAGATAATTCCAGCCTTTGGAAAATAGCCTATGCCGGTAATTGGCACAAAGAACTTGATATGTTGCTTGACGACTATAGCTTATTATATGCACATGAACCCGGCAATGATGATCTGAAACAAAGAATAGCAAGAGGACAAACCACTACTTTTTACGTGGCCTGCCTTCCTTCAGCTCCCAATAATTTTGTTTTTTCTCCACCTATAGAAGGACGATGGATGGGGTGGTATGCCGCAGCTTCCGGATATAACGGATTTTTACGCTGGGCTTATGATGCCTGGCCAAACGATCCGGAACGCGACGCCCGGCATGCGATTTGGCCTGCCGGAGACTGTTTTTTAGTATATCCGGGAGGGAACAGTAGTATCCGTTTTGAAAAGATAAGAGAAGGAATCGTAGATAATGAAAAGATACTCATCTTAAGAGATATGGCTTCGAAATCAAAAGATAAAAGCGTAAAGAAACTTATTATTGATCTTGAAACCCATCTCACAGGTTTAAAAGAAGAAAGTGATCATGACAAGAATAATTTCGATGATACAAAAATCACAGAGATCCTGCAAGAAGGTATTAAAATAATCAACGAGTTAACCAACGTACTTAAACCCTGATTGGAAAAAACGCTAGCATAGACCAGCCTTATCCGTCACAGCCAGACCATCTCATTTAATTGATTGATAATAGTATAAGGTGGTCAGCCAAAACCGGTGGCAGGTGGTCTGATGATCCGTTTTGTCCAGCACAGTGGTAAAGATTGGTGTAAACTACCACCAACCTTGTTTAAATTTCAACGAAAAGTCAAAATGCCTAAACCTAGCAAGAACCTAGCAAGAAATAGGGCCGAGCGTAAAGAAAATGCCCGGTGGGCATTTTTAGCGAAGGAGCCAGGCCGCCGCAAAGGCTTGATCTAGTGTATGAAAAGCCAGCTGAAAAGCCGGCTTGATGGTTGTCCCGTCAGGTCTCCCGATACGCTCTCGCTACGCTCAAGCTATCGGGACGACTCGCTTCGCTCGCAGCTTCTCGACCTGACGGACAATAAACCGGCTTAAGAACCGGCTTTTGGTTGTCCCGTCAGGTCTCGAACCTGAACTCTTCTGATCCAGAATCAGACGTGTTGCCAATTACACCACGGGACAAATTGGAGGGTGCAAATATATGAAAAATCCTGAAAAATCTAAATCGGGATTAATTTTCTTTAAATAAATAGGGAGAATGCAGAATTCTACTTCTGACGTGATGGTGTGATGGTGCGACGGTTCGACGGTGCGAGTGGTGCGACGGTATGTAATGTCAATTAAGGGGATATTTAAAATTGAGAAATTAAATTTTTGTATCCTTGAAAACCCACCCCAAGCCTACGTCTTTCATAGAACCCACCCCTAGCCCCTCCTGGGAGGGGAACCAGGAATCGTCCACTCATTTTACATCACATACCATCATACCATCGGACCGTTGCACCCTCATACCGTCATACCGTCATACCGTCGCACCTTAATTCGTGTAATGTATAATTAGCTTCGGCCGCATATAAGCTTCTGCATAATCGCTCGATGCAAACCGGAAACCGGGAAACTCATCCCGCGGCCATAACCTGAAGAACATGCCGTAATTCGGAAGCATGCTGGCACCTGGATTAACATACAGACCCGTTACATCAACTTCAATGACATTCGTATTAAGGATAAACGGATAGATAAATACCTGGTTGAATTCTGTTGTCTTCGGCTGAGCATTCCAGGTCACCTTATGTTCATCCCATGGCTCAATTATCTGCTGTAATACACCACCATAGAATTCAACACCTGTGGATGGATCTGGTTTAATGTATATACTGTCATTAAACGGTACCGGCAGATCATAAGTAAGCCGAAGTATAACTTTCTGTATTGATGCTGATTTTGGAAGGGAATCCATATCGAAGTAAATAAGGCTCCTGTTCGAACGCATAACCGTAAGAACCGGTTCCGTAAGGAAAGTCGTTTCAAAATACTTATAGTCGCCGAAGTTCTTATCGGGCTCGAGATTCGATATCATAGCATCCTTACCATCTTCCGGACCGGGCTGCAACTCAAGTATATTATACTGAATGCCCCACGGGATCTTCAATACGAGAGGATTTTCTTTTGAGGTATTCTTCAGCTCCCATGCAGAGTACTGAAGTGTCTGGGTAATATATCCATCTTTTTCCAGGACAAATGTGTAGTAATCAGATCCTCCCCTGATGATCAGGCGGTTTACCTGTGGCTGCAGCTCAAATGCATATGACCAGCCATCATTTGCATAGACAGTCAGTCTTGCAGATGTAAACTGGATCGGTGCCATTATCAGCGGATTGTCAAGGTAGCATATGGTATAGAATTCCAGCGGCCTGATTATATTGGCTCCGAAATTGGCATATCCGAAATCGCCCGGGAGATGATCGCCTGTCTCAATCACTTCAGGTACAATTGTTGTTACTTCATTCGGAATTATATTAAAGTATACGGGTAGCGGATCGTTGGTAAGGTAAGCAAGAGGAGATCCTTCCAGCGGAGAGGCAAGAATAACCTTGCCCGAGGGATCTATTACCATGAATCTGGTAAGATTGTATTCCCCGCTTCTGAGCTCAATATTTTCGCTTATGAAGCCGGATCCGAACATATATACAGGAATGATCTCATCAGTCATAACCGGATTGCCATACAGATCTTCAATAGAGACCATCATATGGTAGGCCATCATGCCGCTATCCGATGAATTGCCCGATTTTGAACCGACAGCCAGGGGCCCCGCGTTAAAAGAGAACTTAGCCATTCCTTTAATTTCCTTTTCGGGACCATTTTTTTTATCACATGAATTAATAACTAGAATGGCTGGAATTGTCAAAATCAGAAGGAATAATCTGCAGGAGTTTTTCATCTTCAGAAGCGTTAATTGGACAATCGGGACTGAGATATAACGAATTACTCAGCAAAAAATATGCCTAAATTTTTTTAACACGAAGGACATAAAGGTCCCGATAGCTATCGGGATCACAAAGGTCACAAAGGATTTGCCAGGAAGCTATTTATTAACTTTCGCCCAGGTATCCTTCAGCTGAACAGTGCGGTTGAAGACAAGCTTTGAAACGGTGGAGTCGGGATCAAGACAGAAATATCCAAGTCGCTGAAACTGGAACCTTTCAGATACCGTTGCATTGGCTAAAGAGGGCTCGACTTTACAGTTTGTAAGGATTTTGAGGGAATCAGGATTCAAGAATACCCTGTAGTCATCATCCTTTTGTCCGGAAGGATCTTCATGGTTGAACAGCCTGTCATAGAGCCTTACCTCAGCATTGACGGCATGGGCTGCCGAAACCCAGTGAAGGGTTCCTTTTACCTTTTTCTCTGAAGCGTTGCCTCCACTCCTTGTTTCAGGATCATAGGTACAATAAACCTCCTCTATTGCACCGCTCTTTTCATTCTTCCTGAAACCGGTGCATTTGATAATATAGGCTCCTTTCAGGCGAACCTCCATCCCCGGGGCAAGACGGAAAAATTTATTGGGAGGATTCTCCATAAAATCATCCTGCTCAATATAGACCTCATGGCTGAACGGGACAGCCCTTTTTCCCATACTTTCATCTTCAGGATTATTTACAAGCTCGACATCCTCAACTTTTCCTTCAGGATAATTTTGAATTACGACCTTCAGCGGATTAAGTACTCCAAATACCCTTGGGAGCCCTCATATTCAGATCTTCACGGACGGCATGCTCAAGGAGTGAGACATCATTTATAGCCTCTACTTTTGTATAACCTATCAGGTCGACAAATCTTTTTATAGATTCAGGAGTGTAGCCTCTTCTTCTCAGCCCGCACAGAGTGGGCATCCTGGGATCATCCCATCCGGATACCCTGCCTTCCTGTACCAGCTCAAGCAGCTTTCGCTTGCTCATCATTGTATAGGTAAGATTCAGCCTGTTGAACTCTATTTGCCGGGGTCTGTAATCGCCGGTTTTAAGGTGATCGATGAACCAGTCATAAAGAGGGCGGTGAACCTCAAATTCGAGGGTACAGAGAGAATGGGTTATTCCTTCAAAGTAGTCGCTCTGTCCGTGTGCGAAGTCATACATAGGGTAGACCATCCATCTGCTTCCAGTCCGGTGATGAGGACTCTTTATTATCCTGTATATTATAGGATCGCGCATATGCATATTCGGGGAGGTCATGTCAATTTTTGCCCGCAGTACACGGCTCCCTTCATCAAACTCCCCTTTGTTCATCCTTTCGAACAGATCAAGACTTTCTGCGGCTGAGCGGTTACGGTAAGGGCTTTCAATGCCGGGCTGTGAGGGAGTCCCTTTCTGGGATGAGATAAGATCAGCAGGCTGATCATCAACATATGCAAAGCCTTTTTTTATAAGTTCAGCGGCAAAGTCAAAGAGTTTTCCAAAATAGTCGGAGGCATAATATTCCCTCTCTTCCCAGTCAAAACCAAGCCAGTGGATATCTTCCTTTATTGAATCGATATATTCCACCTCTTCCTTAACAGGATTGGTGTCGTCAAAGCGAAGATTGCATTTCCCTCCGTATTTTTGTGCCATTCCGAAATCGAGGCAGATTGCTTTTGCATGCCCGATATGAAGATAGCCGTTTGGTTCCGGGGGGAAGCGGGTTACGACTTTCCCGTTGTTCTTCCCTTCTTTCAGGTCATCGGCAATAAACTGTTCTATAAAACTTATTGAGGGTTTTGATTCTTCTTTTTCCCTGGCATTCACGTCATTCATCCCTGTAATTTTAAGATTACAAAAATAGGATGAATTTGAAGATCAAACTCCTTATATTCTAATATTTTTATATAAGACAGGTTGTTGTTTAAGGACAACATGGATTTTATTTCTTACTTTGTGTCAGTCAAGTTGATTATTAGCAGGTTGAAATATTAAACACGAAGGACACAAAGGTTAACACGAAGGCACACAAAGTGAAACAATAGATATATTTTGAATTCAGGTATTTTAATTTATTAAAAAATATTATGGGGCTGATACAGATTGAAAACATGGAGTTTTATTCATTCCATGGTCATTTCAGGGAGGAACAGATTGTTGGCAACAAATTCATTGTGGATCTTACCATTGAAACGGATATGAAGATTCCGTCAGAGAGTGATAATCTAAGAGATGCCGTTGATTACCAGAGGATATATCTGATCACAAAGCTTCAGATGGAAAAGAAGTCCCATCTTCTGGAGCATATTGCCGGAAGGATTATTGATGCCATATATGCCGAAATGAAAGGAATAAAGAAGGTCACTGTCAAGGTGTCAAAGATGAATCCGCCCATGGGAGGAAAGATAGGGTCTGTAAGTATTGTAATGAGCAGGTGAGCCGGTCCGGATCAGATAAAAAGCAGAACAGAGGTAAGAAGGGTGGTTCCGATAACAAAATACCTGTAAACATTTTCCGGGAAGAGTTTCACAATATGTATCCCGATAAAGATGCCCAGAGCAATGAATGGTATTGAGATAAGATCGAGCATGAGGTAATTCAGGCTGATATTCTTCCAAACCAGGGCCTGAAGCGGAAGCTTTCCGGTGTTTATTATCAGGTAAAGCCAGGCTCCGGTTCCGATAAACTCTTTTTTAGGCAGTCTCATCGCAAGAAAATAGAGAGTAAAAACCGGCCCGGCCGAATTTCCGATCATTGTTGCGAATCCGCCGGCAAGACCTAATAATGAGGCTACCAGCGGACTTTTGGGGATTTCAGTTCCCTTCTTGTTTCTGATATCATTCAGGATCATCAGTATCAGCATTATCCACACAACTGTCATCATGACAATTCTGAACTGGTTATTGTTTACCATCTTCCCGGTAATGAGAGCGATAACAACTCCTGCTGCAGCCCACGGGAGTATCCTGATGATATATTTCCATACAGCACTTCTGTGGTAATATATCACAGCCATTATATCTGCAGCTATTAGCATCGGGAGGATCACCCCGGTGGAAGGCTTTGGACCGAAAATAAGGGCCATTAAAGGTACCATTACCAGTCCAAACCCGCTTAAGCCGGCCTTGGACATTCCGATTAAGATGGCAACAATGAGGAAAAGAAGAAAGTAGAAAGGGGTGAGGTCAGGGAAAAGTGTGGTAAGGTATGCGGTCATCTGATATCAGCCAATTTAGGAACGATTCAAAGATATAATAAATGACATAAAATAATATCCTCAGTGAGTTATATACCCCATTTGCTTCTTGGAATTCAGCTCCCTGCCCCCCTGGATGTAAATCCGATGCTCCTCTCTGTGATTTTTGCCCCCCTGCCCCCCTGAAGGGGGGTAAAATCTTGAATTTTAAGTGTAAATATTTTAAATAGTGGAAATTAGCCCCCCTTTAGGGGGGTGGGGGGGCATTTCCCAATGGTTAGGTGTATCAACTCATTTAGGAAAATTGCCGGTAAAACGCAGAGTCATACAGAGTATATTGTATGGATTAAATATATACATTTACGAATAAGCTCTTAACCTTTTCAACTATCTGCTTATGAAAAAAGAGATCAGAAATGAATTGAAGGGTCAGCCAACGACTAGGCGCGACTTTTTCAAAACCACGGGTCAGGTTGTTGCCGCAACGGCTATTGCAGGAGGAACAATGCCATATTTGCCTGCAGGTGTGGACAAAGGGCTCCCGCTGGCTGATGATGTGCGGTCCGATGCTGCCATGATCGGTCCTAAAGACAATATAAAGGTAACTAAGATAGAGACATTTGTACTGAAAAACTCATGGGTCTTTGTGAAGATCTCCACAGATGCCGGCATTACAGGATGGGGAGAGATGCTGAAAGATGATGCCAAAGCATGTGCTGCAGGTGCGCTTGAGGTCGGTAACTATCTCATTGGACAAGATCCTTTAAGGGTGGCTCACCACTGGCAGGCTATACACAGGGGAGCATTCTATCGGGGCGGACCCATCAAGACAGCTATCCTGAGCGGTATTGACCAGGCTCTTTGGGATATTACCGGAAAAGCTTTTGGCGTACCAGTTTACAGGTTGTTTGGCGGCCCCACAAGGGACAGGATAAGAGTGTACGGGACACTCGATCCGAAAACCGGTGTGAATGCAATAAAAGTCGGGCCGGAGGGAGGTCAGCGGCAGGCAATAAAATACATCGAAGGGCAGAAGTTTGTTGATGAAGTTGTTGAACGGTTCAGGGCTCTTCGCGATAAACTGGGTTCGGGAGTCGATATAGCTGTTGATTTTCACGGTGCAGTACAGCCTCCGACTGCAATGCTTCTGATAAAGGCCCTGGAGCAATTTAATCCATGGTTTTATGAGGAGATCGTTCAGGCTCTTAATGTGGATGTAATGGCTGAGCTTGCACGCAAGACACATATTCCGATCGCGACGGGCGAGAGGATATTTACAAAATGGGGCTTCAGGGAGATCCTTGAGAAGCGGGCTGCTACTATCCTGCAGCCAGATGTATGCTATGCCGGCGGTATTAGCGAACTCAGGCTTATTGCAGGAATGGCTGAAGCTTATTACACACCCATTGCCCCGCATAATCCGCAGGGACCATGTTCCCTTGCCGCCAGCTATCAGATCGCTGCTTGCATACCCAACTTCCTTATACAGGAACGGGGCGATAATGAATATTCAGATCTGCTGGCGAAACCACTGCCTCTGGTGAAGGACGGACATCGCCCTCTGCTCACTGATCCGGGTCTAGGTATAACGATTGATGAAGATAAACTCCGTGCACAGGTAGGAGAACCGGCACCCTATAACACCCGGTATGATCCTGATGATGGATCGGTAGTAGATTGGTAGTATGATGATATGCAAAAGCCTGAATTATGCCAAATGTGAAAATAAAAAACTACCGCTGGATAATTGTCACCCTGATTTTCCTTGCGACAACCATTAACTATATTGACAGGCAGATAATCGGATTGCTGAAGCCTCTGCTGGAGGTTGAATTCAGCTGGACAGAGACCGATTTTGCACATATTGTCATGGCCTTTACAGCAGCATATGCAATTGGTTTGCTGGTCATAGGGAGGTTAATAGACAAAATTGGAACAAGGATAGGATATGCATTAATTATTTGCATGTGGAGCATTGCCGGAATGTTTCATGCACTTGCCAGAAGCGCAACACATTTTATGATAGCCAGGTTTGGACTGGGATTTGGTGAAGCAGGTAATTTTCCCGCCGGGGTGAAAGCAATATCGGAATGGTTCCCGAAAAAGGAGAGGGCATTGGCAACCGGGATCTTTAATTCCGGTACCAGCGTAGGGGTTGTTCTTGCACTTTTTATTGTTCCATGGATCCTTAGAAAGTACAGCTGGCATGAGGTCTTCTGGATAACCGGTGGCATTGGTTTCATTTGGCTGATCCTCTGGCTGATATTTTATGATATTCCAGCCAGGCAGAAACGATTATCTGCCGGGGAATTCAGCTATATAATTGACGGAAAGGCAGGTGAAACAAATCCCGTAGCAAACCTTGAGCCTGTTAAGATCAAGTGGTACAGGCTATTTACTTTTCCACAGACATGGGCTTTGATTACCGGTAAAGGTCTTATTGATCCGATCTTCTGGTTTTTTCTTTTCTGGCTTCCCTCATATTTCTCCTCCACCTTTGAGCTCGATCTTAAGAAGCCAAGTGCTGAACTGATTATTATTTATGCAGCTACAACAATTGGCAGTATCCTTGGCGGTTATTTTTCTTCTTTACTGATCAGGAAGGGCTGGGAGGTATTGAGAGCCAGGAAGACAGCCCTGTTTATCTTTGCGGTGCTGGAATTGTCTGTCATTTTTGCCCGGTATGCAACTGCCGCATGGATGGCTGTAGGAATCATTAGTCTGGCAGTTGCTGTTCACCAGGCATGGTCAACAAATGTCTTTACAATGGCTTCCGATATGTTTCCCTCGGGGGCTGTCAGTTCGGTGGTCGGAATAGCGGGAATGGCCGGGGCAGTGGGAGGAATCCTCTTCCCGATGCTTGTCGGATATCTTCTTGACAGCTACAAGGCCGCCGGAAACCTTACTGGCGGGTATAATCTGCTATTCACTATTTGCGGTTTAACATACCTGACTGCCTGGACCATAATTCACCTGCTTACAAGAAGAAATAAGGCTGTCAGGTTGAAGGAGTTGTTATAAGCTCAACCGGAATGGTTTATAGCATGGAATATTGAAGCTATAATACATATTTATTCTCTTAAAAATCAAGACCTTATTAAAATTTGCTTTTAAATTCACTGATAAATCTTAATCTGGCTCTTGAAAGCTGGGAGCGTGAAGTGCTGGATGATATTGATAATATTTCACTGATCTCTTCATAATCATACCCTTCCAGGAAGTAGAGTGAAAAGATGTTTCTTGCTTTTGCGGGCAGATGCCTGATAATATCGATTACTCTGATCATAGTCAGATCAGGTTCATCATTATGGTTTTGAACTTCTGCGAGAAGAGTCTCATTCTCTCCGACATCTTCAATATTTTCGAAGATCATTTTGCTGTTTTTCCTCAGACTGTTAATTGATCTGTTTCGCACTATACTTTTTAACCAGGCACCAAAGCTTACCGTGCCTGAGTATTTGCCGATCTCTTCAAATGCCGCAAGAAAGGATTCCTGCATAATATCTTCAGCCTCCATCGTATCGTTCACAATTCTCAGGCTTATATTATACATTGCCTTGTAGTACAGTTTGTAAATCTGAAATTGTGCCTTCTGATCGCCTTTCCGGCAGCCATCAATAAGGTCCTGGTGTAAATTCATCGAAGATACTTTTTGGTTGAGAACATCTGTTTTCATGATAAGTAGTTTTGGTTGCTTGTGTCAAAATTACAACCTGGCACCCCGGGGCAACGAACGTGCCTATAAGGATGATGTGCATCCCTATAGGCATGTATATTGTAATTATTGGAAGTGTAATATTATCAGCGGCTTACTGATTTTCTAAATTCTGAAGGAGTTTTGCCGGTAAGTTTTCTGAATGCATTGTTAAAGGCAGTTTTTGAATTGTAGCCGACCATTTCGGAGAGCTCTTCAACAGTCAGTTTATTACCCTTATCTTCAGTTATTATTTTTTTTGCCTTTTCAACCCTGTATTGCGCAAGCAATTCAAAGAAGCTTCTATTAAGCTTTTCATTTATAACCTGGGAGACATGATGCGGACTCTCCGCGATTTTCTTCGCAAGCTCGGAAAGCGAGGCCAGGTTGTCTGCATAGTACTCCTTCGTTTCAAGCTCGGTTATAATATTTTTGAGTATTTTCTGTTTGCCCTCGTCTGTAAGAGAAGATTTGCGGTATTTGCTTATCGAAAGATCCATGAATGAGGTTGAACGGTCAAAATAGGACGAATCATTCATCACCCTGAGTGTGGTTAAGATAGCAAAGAATGCCACATACATCCCTATAAAGTAATCACCCAGATCACCCTGGAAATTAAGTTTTACAATTATGAAGATTATTATTATTGCTGATATATGAAATATCGTATTTCTCAGTGATCTGATTATTTCGTCATCTGTCCTGAAAACCGATTCGCCCGACTGCCCGGCTCTTTTTGTAAGCTTTATCAAGGAAAGTGCAGCATAGAAAGTGATCTGGATAGCTGTAATGAGATTCAGGTGTTTTTTTATATTAAGCGGATCATCCGGGATGATTGAATTAACCTGAAGAAGGGGCCATTCAGGATGATAACTGTTTATATATGAGTTATATTTAAATTCATTTGGTTGAATATAATCCTGGAACATATACCCAAGATAAAGCACGAACAGGATAAAATGAATCCACTCTTTTTTCGAATCGGACTGATCGATGCTTCTCTTAATAAAAAGGTAGAGGAAAGGACCGATTGTTAAATTCAGCGGTTCGGTAGTATTGGTAATGTACAGGACCTTTACAATATATCCTGTGAGATTAAGGGTTTGTTCCAGTATACACAGGCTGAGGGCCAGCAGAAGAAGACCCTGATACCTGTTTGCACCCTTGTTGGATGATTGTTTTATCAGGAAGAAAAGGGAAAGCACAATTCCCTGAAAAACCCCAACAAAAATAAATGCCGATCTGGCGTCAATATTGGTGGTAGTATTCATATACTTTGTTCAGTTCAATTTATGCAGCTAGAATCTGGTATTACGGTACGATGGTATAACGGTGCAACGGTATGATGGCACAAAGTGGGATAAAATTTTGAAAAAAACTCCGTGTTCCTCAGTGTAACTCCGCGCAACTCAGTGGTTAAAAAAGCATTCTTTAAAATCCGCCCTTGTTCCAGCCATCACGGTAAGTGCGGCGCAGGTATTTTTCAGCCTCAGGGTAATTAGGGAATTTCAGGTTTACTGAATCCCATTCAAGCAGCTGATCGGGAACGCGGTTTGCCACAGTGCCAAGGAGTATTGCTTCCGTCATGGGCCCTGTCTGGGCAAAATGAGATTCGGTTTTTGGTCCGCCGATACAGGCAACAACAAATGCATGATAATGATTACCGGCTTCAAATTCGGGCCTCTTATAATTCAGGAATTTGTCTTCGGGAAGCAGTACCGGTAATTCCTGGTGAGGGATAAGCATAGCTCCATCAGTCCCTATGAGCATGGCAGATTCAGCAGGGTATTCAGCGCCTTTGAAAAGGTCACGGATCTCCTGCGGAGGATAGAATTCACCGTCGAACCATTCAACAGGAAGAACATCTGATTCTGTCTTATCATTTCCCGGGAACATCCACGTTATATGATCGCCCTGTGGCCAGGTATCGCCTCTGCGTTCAGGTGATTCTTTCCATGACTTCTGGACTTCAGAAATAACAGATACCGGAGGTTTGAGACCCAGCCCTTTCCATACTGCATCAAAGATATGGCATCCTATATCCCCCGACCAACCAGTGCCGAAGTCCTGCCAGGCTCTCCACTTCATCGGATGATATATCTCAGGGGCGTATGGTCGCACAGGTGCTGTACCCGTCCAGAGCTCCCAGTTGAGAGATGCCGGAGGTTGTACTCCCTGTGCCGGACGAGGTCCCACGAGCCTGTAATCCTCAACTGCACCCGGACGGTTTGAGCAGAGGTAGGCATGCTTAATCTTTCCTATTGCTCCATCTTTAAGAAGTTGCACAGCGGTTTTGTCTCCGGGCCTTGCTGCGAACTGGGTACCGAGCTGGGTTACTACCCCCGCTTTAACAGCTGCTTCGGTCAGTAATCTGACTTCAGTAACATCGTGGCACATCGGCTTCTGGCAATAGACGTGTTTTTTTTCCTGTATGGCTGAGTAGGCGATAATAAAGTGATTATGATCGGGTACTGTAACATTAACAGAATCAATTTTATCCCCCTCTGTTTTAAGAAGTTCACGCCAGTCTGAATAGGTATGTGCACCAGGGACCAGTTCGGAGGCTTTTTTCAGATTATCGGCATCAACATCGCATATTGCAACAATATTCACATTCGGATCCTCCTTGAATTTCTGAAGGTCCCCCCATCCCATACCCCCGACCCCGATACATGCATGATTGAGTTTTGAGGCAGGAGGCGGTGTGCCGGAAGAACATCTGATGAGGAACGGAGCGGCAATAGCCGTTGTTGCTGCAGTTTGTATAAATTTCCTGCGCGATACTGAATGAAGATGATCTGTCATAACCTGAAATATAAATATGTTAATACTATAAAGGTCGAGTCTATATGTAAATATAATAATAAACATCCTTTGTCCGCCTCATTAATTTGTACAAATATGTATCAGGTACCTGTTTTTATATGAAACCTTATTTGGTAATCTGGCGGAAATACCATTTATTTAAGGTGTGATTTCTAAATAATTAAAACATATTCAAATGATTTATAAATCCTCCAGGCTATTGTGTTTCATTCTTGCTGCAATGCTTTTTATATCATGGCCGGTAAATTCACAGGCCCAGGACTGGACACATTTCAGGGGAAGCAGCAGCAACGGGCTGGCTGAATCGGAAAATATTCCAACAAAATGGGATGACTCATCTATCAAATGGAAAAAAGAAATTCATGACAGAGGTCATTCCTCACCTGTGGTTTTTGGGGATCAGATCTGGCTGACAACTGCCAAAGCCGACGGCAAGGAGCTTTATGCTGTTTGCCTTGATTTTAAAACCGGAGAGATTATTTTCGACATTAAGGTTTTCACACCTGATGAAGCTGAGGAGAAACACCAGCTGAATACATATGCCACACCAACACCATGTATTGAAAAGGGATTCGTATATGTTAATTACGGGAATGCAGGTACAGCGTGCATAAACACTTCAAACGGCTCAGTGGTATGGAAGAACAGTGACTTTAAATGCAAGTTTGTCCAGGGACCCGCTTCCTCCCCTGTACTTTATAAAAACCTGCTTATTCTCCATTATGAAGGAGTCGATGTCCAGTACCTGGTTGCGCTCGATAAATCGAGCGGGAAGCTAAAATGGAAAAGTGACAGACCGGCAGGTCCATATAAGCCCTTACCCGAAATCGGCAAAAAAGCATATACAACTCCTCTGATTCTAAACGTTAAGGGACGCGATTTACTGATCTCAAACGGCTCGGCTGTTTGTATTGCCTATGATCCGGAGTCAGGAAAGGAAATATGGAGAGTTGTGGATGGAGCGGAATCAACAATTGCAATGCCAATTACTGAAAACGGAGTGGTTTACTGGTATACAGGATTCATGGTTGCAGGGGATGGTTCTAATTACACGGATTTTCTTGCTGTTAATCCTGACGGTCAGGGAGATATTACAGCTACAAACATTATCTGGAAAAAGAAAGATGAACTGGCGCATAACCAGATGCTTACTCCGGTTATCAGAGACGGGTTGATATATACAGTCAACAGCAGGAATACAATGATGTGTATTGATGCGAAAACCGGCGAAGAGGTCTGGTCAAAGCATGTTACATCAGATTATGATGCCTCCCCCTTATTTATCAATGGAAATATCTGGTTTTTCTCAGCAAAGGGAGAGATACTGGTACTTAAGGCCGGACGGAAATATGAGGTTGTTGCCCAGAATAAAACTGATTCAGGGATCTTTGCAACACCGGCTGTCCTTAGGAATTCGATGATATTGAGAACTCAGAACTTCCTTTACAGGATAGGAGGGGAGTAGCCAAGATCTCTCCACAATCCTCTCTTCTGGTTCCGTGCTCTTCTCTCGAGTTTAAGAAAAGTGTCAGCATATTTCACATTGGGAGGAACAGTCATGACAGTTGCATAACCATTTTTCACGAGGGTTGCATTTACAAAGGTGCCATCTTCAAGATATACGTATGCAAGAGTACGTCCATATTTATCGTGTTGACCAACATCGTACTCAAGCCTTACTTTCCTGCCGGCAATAAGTGAAGTAAGATAATCTGATGACTCTCTCCCAAAATATGCCATTTCTTTGGTACGGGAGTTTTTTGACTCTGGTGCATCCACGCCTATAAGTCTTATTTTCATTCCTTTCGGAGATCCGTCATCAACCCAGAATGTGTCGCCGTCGACAACTTTTCTGACACTATAATAAATATATTTATCCTTCTTATCTGCAGGATTCAAATAAGTTGAACTAAAGAGGGCAATTAGTATAATAAGAATTCTGAGTTGCATTTGTCGTTAAACAGTATGGCAGTTATTATGACGACAAAGTTATAAATCTGAGCTTCAGACACAATTCATTGCCGCCAGATTTGAGTTATATTTTTTTTTAACACGGAGTTACTCGGAGTCTAAAACGGAGTTACACGGAGTTTTAAAACCCCTGATTCCTTCTCCGTGTTTACTCAGCGTCCTCCGTGTTATCCGTGGTTATAAGACTCCAAAAACAATAATTTCCTTCCTTCGCGTACTTAATTACCATAAAAGTTATCTCCGGATTTCTTAATAGTTCAGAAATCTTTCCGTAATAATTGTACTTTAGTGTTATTAACTTTAATATAAACTCACGGATATGAATAATCTGAGGATTCAAGTTCTTTATCTGACCCTGGTTATTTTTCTGTTTTCAGGGTGCGGAATAGATAGTCAAAAAAATATCAGGCAATCTGAGAGTGGGGATACAGCCAGACGGAAGCATTCTTGTCCCTTCAAATCAATTGTTGCGTCCGGCGGGATTCCAGGTTTATCTTCCAGGCCGGCCTGTTGATCTGTTGCTTACACCTGACGGGAAATACCTTCTTGTAAAAAACAAGAATGACCTGGATCTGATAAGACTATCCGACAGGACAGTTATGCAATCGCTTCCATTTGAGAGGAGCGGGGCTTCTTTTACAGGGATATGTATGTCTCCTGATGGTAATCGTATATTTGTCACAGATGCGGATAACAGGATCTGCATTGCTGAATTTGACAAAGACAGAGTAATGCAATGGAAGGATCCTGTAAGGTTACCGTCTCCGTCAATAGGAGATTCGCCGGTGCCAGGAGGGCTGGCTATAAATGAAAAAGCTGATAAATTATATGTCACTCTCAGCAGGAACAACTCACTCGGGGTTGTTAATTTGTCAGATAACTCAATTACTGAAATAGCTGTGGGAGTTGCCCCGTTCAGTGTTCTGTGTGCATCACCGTCAAAAGCGTATGTAACCAACTGGGGAGGCCGCCGGCCAGAGGAGGGTGAATCATCCTACAACTCATCTGGAAGCCAGGTCCTTGTTGATCCGGAATCAGGCATCGCTAATAATGGTTCTGTCTCGGTTGTGGATTTAAGCCGGAATATCCAGGTTAAAAATATAGATGTCGGACTGCATCCATGCGGGATGGTACTAAGTCCTGACGGTGAAAAACTATACGTTGCCTGCGCCAACAGTGATATTATATCAGTTATCAGTACAGCTAGAGATGAAGTAATTGATAATATTTCCGTCCACAGCCGGCAGGATATGCTTTTTGGCAGTTCTCCAAACGATCTTGCAATTTCTCCTGACGGGAAATATCTGTATGTCGCCAGCGGAACTGAAAATGCAGTATGTGTTATTCAGACCGGTGCTCCGGCAAAGATTCTCGGATATATTCCAACCGGCTGGTATCCCGGTTCAGTTGTTCTGAACAAGTCAGGCGAGATTCTTTATGTGGCAAATATAAAAGGAACAGGATCCCGGAATCAGGTAACGGATAGTAAAGGATACAATTCCCATGATCATCTTGGATCTGTTTCAATTATCCCGCTTCCGGACAAAGAAGAGCTCTTGAAAATGACTGAAACTGTAAATTTGAATAATTCCCTGGCAAGATCACCAGATGTTTCTGACAAACACAAAGGGAGCAGGAATAAAGTAGCGGTTCCGGTAGTCCCCGGTCAGACTTCATTTTTCAAACATGTTGTCTATATTATAAAGGAAAACCGCACATATGACCAGGTGTTTGGTGATATGCCACAGGGGAATGGAGATACAGCACTTGTGGAATTCGGGCGGGATGTTACCCCGAATCATCACCTTCTTGCAGAAGAATTTGTATTACTTGACAATTTCTACTGCAGCGGAGTTTTAAGTGCAGATGGTCACCAATGGACAGATGAAGCATATGTGACCGATTATCTGGAAAGATCTTTTGGCGATTTTGCCCGCAGCTATCCTTATGACGGAGATGATGCCCTTGCTTATGCCAGCTCCGGTTTCATATGGGATAATGTTCTGAAGCATGGATTGACCTTTCGCAACTATGGAGAATTTGTAAGCGCTGTAATAGATCCTGCGGAGGCTACATTTACAGAGCTTTACCAGGATTTTTTAAGCGGTGCAGACAAGATAAGTATACGGGCAAAGGCAAATCTTGAACAGTTAAAACCTTACCTGTGTCCAACTTATATCGGGTTCCCGAATGAGGTGTCGGATGCATACCGGGCAGCAGAATTTATAAAGGAGCTTAAAGAATATGAGAAAAATGGTAATTTCCCGAATTTCATTATAATGTTGTTACCCAATGATCATACTTCAGGTACCAAGCCTGGCATGCCTACCCCCAGGGCTGCAGTTGCTGACAATGACCTGGCTCTTGGTCAGATTGTTGAGGCAATATCAGCCAGTAAATTCTGGAAAGAGACCTGCATCCTGGTTACCGAAGATGATCCTCAGGCAGGACTTGACCATGTTGACGGGCATAGAACTGTCGGGATGGCAATAAGCCCTTACACTAAAAGGGGGAAAGTCATTTCGACCTATTATTCGCAGATAAATATGGTCAGGACCATTGAAAATATTCTGGGGTTACCTCCGATGAACCAGCTAGACCTGTCGGCAGAACCCATGGCTGATTGTTTTACCGGTAAGTCTGATTTTAAACCTTATAAAGCGGTGAAGAATAATATACCCCTCGATGAACTGAATCCTCCGCTTGTTTCACTTTCAGGTGATCAGTTATACTGGGCAAAAAAATCGATGGAACAGGATCTTGATGATGTTGACCGCATTGATGAGGATGTTTTTAACAGGATCATCTGGCATTCGGTAAAAGGGTATGACAGGCCGTATCCGGTTTTAAAAAAGTAGAAGATCACCATACCCACCAGGGGGAGTTTGCAAATCCGGCATAAACAAGTATATCGAATAAAGCATGAGCGATAACTGGCGGCAGAATGCTTTTTGAAAAATGCCTGAATGTGCCAAGTATAATTCCGGCTATAAATGTCCAGAGAGCCAGGAAGCGGATATCTATTCCTGCCGCTGCTACCGGAGACAGGAATAAACAGCATTTATAGGCAGTATGAGATAATGTACCGAATAGGATAGAGAATGCTGAGTTTATATTTTTTACCTGGTCCTGTATAAAGCCTCTGAAGACCAATTCCTCTGTGGCGCCTATCAGGGCTGCTATCAGCACGAATAAATGGAAAGAGTCAGGGAAGAGGTTTATTCCAAGGTGCCAGCGGTAGAGTGTTGAAAAGAGTATCCCGGCCAATATACCAGCGCAACTGTATAAAACGGTTATTTTTGCTGAGGCAGGCGTGTGGACTATTCTTCTAAAATCGGAAAGTGATTGCAGGTTCCTGCTGAAAAACCATGCAGGGACAATAAGGGCTGCAATAGCAAAAAGGCGCAACGGAGTACCGGAATTAATAAAGAAGGAAAAAGACATCAAAGCCAGACTGCAGAGGAGAGCTTCGAGGATTGATATATACTTTTTATTGATGTTCATTCTTGTCTGAGCAAGCTTAATACCTTCCCTGAACCTTGCGTGATTTCTGATGGTTGAAAAGACCAAGAACAATAATGAGAGGGATGATAAGCAAGAGCCAGCCAGAACCCAGACAGACACCCTGGTTCGCGACTATCTTAGTGCCGGGGAGTGATTTTAGAAGGTCTGTTTTTGTAATACTGTCGTTCATGAGATCATCAGGAAGAGAAAGATATTTTAAACTCTTAAGCGATTTTATTGCAGCAAGATCCGTAACTGTATCGGTGACAGTTAATCCAGATAGGTTACTAAGCTTTAATAAAGGCTGCAAATTGCTGATTACATCATTATCGAATATTTCTACTACTTCAATATCAGGATGGGAATCAACGAATGAGTTAAAAGCATCCTGAGTTGTCTCTTCATAAAAAGATATCCAGCGGATCCCGTGCAATTCTTTAAGCCCGGCATCAATGCCGGATTTGTTACCTGCCACAGAAAGGAGCTCAAGCTTTCTATAATTTAAGATCTGATCAAAATCGGCAATGGTATCGTAACCTTCGATAATTAACTCTTTCAGACTCTCAAGAGGTTTAATCAGCTTAAGACTGAATTTGCCCGATCCCATGATTCTGAGTCTTTCGATCTGTTTGTTATTAATCAGGAAATCATCAGCTTTTATATCATCCAGAATAACTTCAGACAGAATAAGTTGTTTTAAGGCCGGCATTGCCGGCAGAGGAAGAGTATATGACGAATCAATCAAAGATGCTGAAAGAAATCGGAGAGTGGTTAACCCTGACAGGAGGTTAAAATCCTCCCCGGAGAGGTCTGCCCCAATCAAAAATTCTGGTTTGAAGATCTCAAATAGTCTGGTCATATCCTTCAGAGAGCCTTCGTATCCCAGGCCAATATTCGGTTTGGTTTTTGCCAGATCGGTCAGATACGGAATATAGCTGTCAGAAATAATTGAATGGAAGTAGAGAAAACCAAGTTCCGAGATATCAGTGGTTTTCATTTTTTCAAACCATGGTATCATACTATCATTCCCAGGAATATAGATAGAGTTGATCTTGTCATTAAGAAATCCTTCATTTTTGTTTATTTTAAATGTAAATTTGTTCACCGAGGTCCCCTTGAAATAAAAACAACTGAATTCGCCATAGGTAATTATGTCACCATTGCATACCAGCAAGGCTGTTGAGTTAACACTGTCTGACTCGTACAGTATGGGGAACAGTGATCTGGAATAGTTATATATCATTCCGTTGCCGGTAAATTCCAGGATTGAATAAGGTTCAGGTCTGCTGTTACAGGAAATGAATAAGAATACAGAAATAACAGAGATTGGGAATATCGAATTCCATTTGAAAAGCCTCTTCCCCGGATACAAATCATTAGGACTCCTCATTAGAAACAGTATTAACCGGTTTAGTAATCAAAATGTTACCCCAAGTTACATGATTTTCCGCTTTCTGCTTAGTTCTTTGTACATTTATATCATATTTTAAATAAATAATTATGAACACAAGGGAACGATTCCTCGAAATAATGGATTTTAATCCGGATGTCCATTCACTAAAGTATGAATTCGGCTACTGGGGAGAAACAGTAGATAACTGGTATAAAAACGGATTGCCGAAGAAAAGATATCCGGTTGTAAACAAGATAATTACCACACCAACATCGTCATTGTACAGCACTGCCTGGACGTGTCAAAAATCTGACCATCTTCCTAAAGGCATTGCTGTCACGGGAGGTGGATTGTACTCTCCAACGCAGGCTTTCCCTCTGGATCATGATGTGCGGGATTACTTCAGCATGGATAAAACCCAGCGGCTTATTGATGTGAACATGCATTTTTCACCTATGTTCGATATCACTGTAATACGTGAAGATGACAAAGTCTTCGAATATGTCGATCTCGATGGAGTGAGACGAATATTCCTTAAGGATGAAGCTACTATACCGACTTCAATGGAGTGGCCTGTAAAGGATAAGAAGGCATGGGAGAAACTGAAAGAGGAGAGGCTGAACCTGAAGAATATCAGGGATCGTTTTCCTGCAAACTGGGATGAACTTCTGAAAGATTATAAAAACCGCGATTATCCCCTGGCTTTCGGGGGTTATCCGCAGGGTTTTTTTGGTACCCTGGCCCATCTTATCGGATACGAAAATCTGTTTATCTGGTATTGCATGGAGCCGGAGCTGATACATGATATGCTGGATACCTTTACAAATATCTGGCTCGCTGTTTTTGAAGAGATCTTACCACAGGTTGTGCCTGACATGTGGCATATATGGGAGGATATCTCATTTGGCAAAGGAAGCATGATCTCTGTCGATATGGTACAGGAGTTCATGTGTCCGTATATTAAAAGGATAGCAGATTTTCTCACCTCAAGAGGAGTGAAAGTTATCCTGCTTGATACAGATGGTGACTGCAATGAGCTGATCCCTCTCTTCATGGGCGCAGGGGTTACCGGCATGTATCCTTTTGAGACTCATAGCGGGATGGATATTGTAAAAGTTCGCAGGCAATATCCGAAGCTTCAGATGATGGGAGGGATCCCGAAATCTGAAATTGTTAAAGGGAAAAAGCGCATTGATGAAATTCTTTTGCCGGTAGATGAGGTTTTAAAAACACGGGGCTATATACCTTTTTGCGATCATCTTGTACCACCTGATGTTGACTTTGAAAATTTCAGTTATTACAGGAATAAGCTGAATGGGCTGATTGACAAATACGGAAAGTAGTAATTGAAATTGAAAATGCAATCTGCATGACTTCGTCACCGGAACAAAAACGGATAATGCTTCTTAATCAATGCTTTGTAATCTTCTGACAGCTGCGACAAAGGAACCGGCTTATCCTGAGGCCTTGTCTGTTTCTGGTTGATCTCACCCATAAGGCTCCAACGTCTTGTCAGTTCTGAAGGTTCTTTAGCAGGAAGAGTATAACGTGTAAAATCTATGACCTTTTCGGTGGCTGGCTGGTTAATTTTACGAAGCAGAGCAAGGCGGAAATCGCTGTTCATGAACCAGCTGATCTCCATATCCTTATCCGAGCCGCCAATCCCCGAGCCAGTTTGATCAAACCGGTAATTAAAACTGTTTGATTTGTAATATGATCTCCAGATCAGTCCGAATTCACCCTGTGTAATAAATTTCACATCAGGCCAGCGTTTTTTGATTTGCGCCAGCCATTTGGTAAGGCCTGTAACATCAATTGGAAGAGATACCTCCCAGCAGTTGGTCACCCAGGCAAATCCGTTAAGTTTAAAACCTTTGTCGAAATGAACAGCAGAGGTAAAGATCATTTGTTTCACTCCTTTTTCCAGTCCGTATTTTCCGATAGTTTCAATTGGACCTACGCCCATTCTGCTGTTGAAACCTTCCCTGAAACCCTCTCTCCTGGCTGCGAGAAAGTCGCAGGTCCATCCGTCGAGATTTACACAGTCAATAAGATCATTTTTGCCCTGGGCAGGTTTGCAGAAATGTTCCTTTGAAGGATAAAAAGGGTAGGATATTGAGCCATCTCCATCCTGATTGTCAATTGCATACTGGCTCCAGATAATTCCCTGGCAGACGTGTATGTCTTCATTTTCAGCAAGGTATTGCTGGTTAGCTGACGACAGAAAGCCGGCAACGACACTTTTGGGACGAAACCCATTGCCAGCCATTCCTGAAACCAGGGCAATACCATCATGAAGATCCATGTTGACCTGTTCGGTTGAATTGTAGGCATTGGCAAAATATGCACCCGGGAGAAATGTTATGTCGTCACCGTATTTCTTATGATAAGCGACGACAAGGTCGCGGATTTTGCGGTAATCTGACGATGTATCATTCAGCGCCAGCCAGCTTAATGCCCATGTAATTCTTGCTCTGGGGAAGCCTGCTTCAATTGCCTCACGGTATTGGATAACCCTGGCGGGTGTATGAAGGGTTCTTTCATCCTCACCGACATTTCTATTCCTTGAAACCTCTATCTGGTTGACTCTGATAACTGCGTTGAAGGTAAGGAAGCGGGTGCCCATGAGGTGCAGGGAATCAGGTGCAGCCGCTTTGAGACTCGCTGGTTCCGCAGGGGCATGGATCAGCAGGCAGAGTAATGAAAGGATAATTGTTTTTATCATAGTAGATATGATTAGAATTAGTTTCTAAAATTAGTAAAATAGAAACTTTGTAATAGCATCTCAGTATATAGACCCCAAAACGACCCAAGGGGGGCTTCAAATTGCTGGATTACAATAGGTTTCTTGCTGCAGAGAATATTAAATGACACAAGCAGGGATTCTTATTAAAAAGACTTTTACCAGCAGAAATAAGAAATTTAAGTGGGATCAGGTTAGTCGAATAGCTGGTATAAATTAAATTTTATTATTTTTGCACCGCGAAGTTACGGTACACCTTCGCTAATGCTAAGGATGTCGAAGAAGGCTTCGGTGTACACGGTACACCTTCGCCAAGGCTTCGGTGTACACGGTCGGTTAACCGAGTGGCTAGGTAGTCCCGATGAATCGGGACAAAATCGTTTAGGGCGGTTCGAATCGGCGAAAAGTTTATATTTGGTTATTGAAGTTCTTTGTGTAAAAAATATTTTGGTCGGTTAACCGAGTGGCTAGGTAGCGGTCTGCAAAACCGTTTACGGCGGTTCGAATCCGCCACCGACCTCAACTAATCCCTGGGTACGAAGTGCCCCGGGATTTTTTGTTTTCGTCCGAAGCCGGCTTGCCACGCTGAGGTAAGAAAACAAAAAAGACCGATGCCGCCGCAGGCGGCAGGGATTGGTTGACGGGTCCCCCCGAACCGGATCACCGGAGGTAATCCCCACCAACCTCAACCCCACTAAAACCCCTTGATTTTAAATAGTTTTTTTGTTATACTACAAAAACTAGATGGGAAAAAGAAAGTGGATTCCATTTTCCGAAACAAGAAGAGTTCAAATCCATAAAACTCAGCACGCGAAACAGAAAAGCAATATCTGGTAAGAATGCCATTTACATTAATTGGTACGAAAAGAATGTAAATTACAAATTCTATTGCTTTGAGGAGTCTATACGATAAAATAGAGGAAGTATTTAAATCATTATGAGTTTAATGGTTAGCAATTATTACAAGAATTGTTCCCTTTTGTACTTATGACCAATTGTTGATTTGTGAATAGTCAGTGTTAATAAGTCATTAAATTGTATAAGCAAGATGAGATTAGTTTAAACTATCTTTCATTGCAATACATTTTAATCCTTAAAATATGACTGAAAAATCAATTTCTAACAAATTATCGGAATTATTTGATTTGTATAAATCTGGTGCACTTACAAAAGAAGAATACGAACAATTGAAAGGGCAGATTTTGTCAGATGGTGGAGTGAATACCCTTGAAAATGTGAAAAACTCAGAACCAGAAATTACAAAATCCACTGACAAATCAATTCAGGTTATCTCACAGGAGAGAGGAGATAAAGTAGAGAATGGGAAAACTCAGGAACCAGAAATTACAAAATCCACTGATAAATCAATATCAAGAAATAAAGCAAGCAGAATTTGGATTTTAGCTATAATAAGTATTGTCATTATAGTTGCGACTTTTTTTGTATTTAAAACTAGCCTATTCCCAAGCAAATCAGGATTAACTGGGCTAAACACACACGCCGTTAAAGATGTTGACGGCAATGTTTACAAAACCGTGACTATTGGTACACAGGTTTGGATGGCGGAGAATCTAAAAACTACCAAATATAATGATGGTACGACAATACCATTGAATCCAGATGTAAAGGCATGGGAAGAATTAACCACACCTGCATACTGTTGGTATGATAATGATGAAACAGCCAATAAAGATTTCTGTGGCGCATTGTATAACTGGCACGCTGTTAACACAAATAAACTATGTCCAACAGGGTGGCATGTATCCACCATTGAAGAGTGGACAACATTGATAACCTATTTAGGTGGTGAAGATATTGCTGGTGGCAAATTAAAGGAAACAGGGACATTCCATTGGAAAAGTCCGAATACAGGAGCGACAAACGAAACAGGTTTTACAGCACTTCCGGGTGGCTACCTTCACCACCTTGGAACATTCAAAGGCAATGGTGGTTTTAATTTCTGGTGGACGGCTTCGTTATATGATGCAATACATGCTTGGAACACTAATGTAAGCTACAATCACAGCAAGGTAAATAGAAATAACTACATGTTTCAAAATGGTTTATCAGTTCGTTGTATACAAGACTCAAACACAGCAACTGACAGAATTCCTGTGAGTAATAATCCGATTATTGAGAACAAAACTTCTGATTGGGATGAGGCTACAGCAACTAAAATAATATTGAAAGAATTAAGAACACATTCATGGGAGAAGATTTTTCCTGATACAACAAAGTTAACTCAGAAGATTGTTGGATTTACAAAGTTGAGTTTAAGTAACAGCGACGTAATTGTTGCTGTCACATTAACAAATGATACTAATTCTGAACTCAGTGGAGTTCCCAGTCTCTTTGAATTTAACAACCAAAATGGTTGGAGATTAGTGAAGAATCAAGTTGGGTTTGGTGAGTTTATGGAAAATGTAAAATTGAATAAAATTGCCCAGGACAACTATTGTTTAATGACTTCCCGCAGTGAAGGGGGAGCAGGTCAAAGTTGGGAGTATCACCAATAAATTAATTTTTATACCCCATTGTTATGGATGCCATAGAAGAAATTAAGAAACTTAAAGCACTTTTAGACCAGGGAGCTATTACTGAAGAAGAGTTTCAAAGATTAAAAAGTGATTTACTTTCCAATAATCAACAATCATCATTTGAAGATTCTGCGAGGGAAGCAAGACAGGTAAGTAAAGTGCAAAAAGGAAAAGGCTTGGTGAAAAAAAGAAAAGGCTTGACACCTATTATTATTACTCTTTTAGTCTTTTCAATTATTTTATTAATTGGAGGCTTCCTTATAAAGAATAATATCATTAAGCTGAACTTAAATATCCTTTCAAATCATAAGGAAAATGTTAACTCAAGCAATCTTGATACACTTAAAATGTTTGATAATATTATTTACGAGAAAGGGTCAGTTGTTGGGAAGTTGGTAATAGTTGAATTTGTAACAAAATCAAATCAATTCGGACGAGTCTTTAATGTTCCTGACGGGAAAATGTGGACTCCCTTGTATTTTGAATATAAGGATCTTGGGAACAATTATTATATTACTCTTCCTAAAATTCTTACTGAGCAAAATAAAAACTCAAGGATTGGAAGGGACTATTACAGTATGCATATTTATGATGACCCTGCTACAAAGACTTGGTGGGAAAAAGAAACTGGCTTCTATTTTCCGAAACAAGAAGAGTTCAAATCCATAAAACTCAGCACGCGAAACAGAAAAGCAATATCTGGTAAAAATGCAATTCATATTAATGGGTACGAAAGGAATGTAAATTACAAGTTTTATTTCTTTGAGGAATCTATTCGATAAAAATAGAGGAAGCGTTTAAATCTTTATGGGTTTAATGGTTAGCAAGTATTATAAGAATCGTTCTTTTTTGTACTTAATTGACTGATTAATTGTTAATTTGAAAGGAGTCATTGTTAATAAATCATAAAATTGTCTAATTCATATGAAATTAGTTTAAACTATCTTTCATTGCAATACATTTTTAATCCAAATCTATGGCTGAAGAATCAGTTTCTAACAAATTATCTGAATTATTCGATTTACATAAATCAGGTGCATTAACCAAAGAAGAGTACGATTTATTAAAATCGCAGATAATAGGTACAGGAGTGAGTAGTGAACCTCCGAAGGCAGAAAAAGTCATTCAAACTTCAAATGAAAAAGAATCTATCCATGAATCCTCAACTGAAGCTGAATCTGAATCAAAACATGAACTTACATCCAATAAGTTAAATCAAACTACTGCTAAACCTTCAGCAAATAAACCCGATAAAGTTGATTTAGATTCAGGTTCGAAAACTAAGATAAATTGGATAGTAATAATAGTCTTTTTGCTTCTGGTTGTGATAGCAGGAATATATATAGTTACAAAAAGAAGTAATGGTAATCTTGCTGTACAAGACAATGGATTAAGCACGCTTAATGAGAACATACCTATTAAAAATATCCCGATAGTTGAGAATAAAGCTATTGTTTGGGATGAGGCTGCTGCAACGAAAATTATAATGGATGAGTTATCCAAATTTCCAGAATGGTCAAAGTCGGCAAATGATGACTCCGCTAAATGGTTTCATGAAATAATAAGTTTTAATAAATTAATCATAGGCAAGAAAGAAATTATGGTAGGTTTAGCCTTCTCAAACTATGAGGGCAATTCTTGTAACGCCTGCTATGGTGAGGTGAGCATATTCGAATTTGAAAATGATGAGAAACTCATATTAACAAGAAAGAGCATCGCATTTACAATTGGGGGTGCAGGCGGGACTGCTCCAGATAGAATGGCAGTATATAAGATTTCACAAGACAATTATGGATTATTGGTAGCAGAAACAGCAGGTAATCAAGGATATAATACCGATAGCAAAGATTTATACTCATTTAATAATGGAGAGTTTAGGCATATACTATCTGAAAGTCAGCCATGGAGTGCTAATGATTTGAGTACTCATAGCATGGCATTAAATTTTATTATAAATAATGATAGGTATTATGACATTGAAATTATTAAAAAAGATAAACCCGAACAAGGTGAGGAAGTTGTGGAGACTTCTATATATAAATTTAATGGTACAGTTTATGAAAAAGGGAATAATATTGTTTCTGATTTAAAAAGAGACCCAAGAGCTAAAGATGTAGCGAACGTTTTTTGGAATCCTGAATTTACTCTTTTTTGTAAATTAACGGATGAGCCTATATCACCTAAGAATGATGGTAAATATGATATATGGTATTCCAGCCATGAAGAGCCGTATCCGCATCATAAGATACTTACCAAAGATGAATTACCTAATCTATTGTTTTATAAGTTTAAAGATTATGAAACCTGTAAAGATTGGTGTGATGCTAAAAACCAGTCAAAATAGTTATATAATTACTATAAAGTTTTATTATTATTTGATATATACTCAGTTACAGAATTCTTCAATAATATCATAAATATTTATTTTTCATAATAATTCCGCAATAATGGACGCAATAGAAGAAATTAAAAATCTCAAATCTCTTTTAGACCAAGGTGCAATTACAACTGAAGAGTTTAATGAGTTAAAGAAGAAGGTTTTATCTGGTGTGATTGATTCCTCTGAACCTCAAATTACCCCACAGTTAACTTCACAAAGCGATAAAAATATTGATGCAAAGGAACCAAAAAAAGAGTCTATAGATTCAATACAACCTGGAGATGAGGCTGAAACTTTAAAAGTAAACCATGATAGCAGAACTGTTGCTGAAGAATTGCCTGCCGATGAAATCAAATCTATCGAAAGAAAAAAAATAGTAAAGAAAATATTTTTAGCAGCTATTGTTATAGGTGTAATTTGGCTCATCGGTAGTGTTTTCTTCACCCCTTCTTCTTCAGACTCATCTGATCCAACATCTTCTTCTAGTAGTAGTTCCTATGAAGATAATTCAACTCAGCAGCAGGTGAAGAAGAAAGAGTGTAGATATTGCAATGGAACAGGGACACAGATTTGTAATTTGTGCGGAGGGACTGGTGTTAATAATATGGGCATAGAATGCGGGTGTATTAGGACTTATAAAATGGAAATATTAGCAGGGCATACTCCAAGTCATGAGCCTTTAAGCTGGACTTGCACATTCTGTAAAGGAACTGGTGAATCCAAATACTAAAACTAAGAGTCTTTGTTATCAGATTTCAAATAAGTAAAAACCCTATTATGGACTTGATGGAAGAAATCAAAAAACTCAAATCACTCTTAGATGATGGTGCAATTAGTGAAAATGAATTCAAGTTGTTAAAGAAGCAAGTGTTGTATCCAGTGACCGATTCTAATGAACCACAAAAGTCTTCTACCCCATCGGCAATTCAGAAAGAAATGTTGGATGTAGGAATAGATGACTCAAATACGATTCACAGAGAGACAAAGAAGAAATCTCCAATTATCAAAAAGTCTATAAAAAAAGATAAAAAATCCGAGGAATATCAAGAGGGAACAGAATTTACCCGGATATTAGCATCTCTCGTAATTGGAGCGGCACTGTTATTAAGTATCGTACTTTGGGTGCGATATGATAATTTTTGGATTTTTCTTATAGTTATAGCACTATCTATTCTAATCCCATTACTTATCAGCAAAGTAACTCCAATTGTATCTAAAAGAAATCTCTATTTAAGTTTGTTGGTGGTTATATATGCTATTCTTATTTTCGTTCCTATAGGGAAACCCAATTCAGTCTCTTCAACATCATCAGAACAATCAACAGAATCCTCAATTGATGAAGAAAGCCAATACATTAGGAAATTCTTGCTTGACCATATATTTATTGATAATGTAAACTGTGATGCTTGCTATGTAAGATTTACATCAGATAGAGGAGGTTGGAACGGTAAGGCAACTTTAGCCACTGAAAGGGTAGGAGCTGATTATATTTATTTTCTAAATGGGAGGACAATAGAATTAACCCCTGTTTTATCAGCATTTAATGGAACAAATGAGGGTAAATTTACAATGACTTTTTGCTCTGATAATACTATTAGTGCATATTTAGCGGGACAGAGATTCGTATTTAAACCTAATTGACGTAAAAAATAGAGGTTTTATAATTGCATAAGTATTAATATGAAAAAATCCCTTATAGTCTTTGTTATGGTAATTATTCCCATAATTGCATTTAGCCAAAAAGTCTATTCAGTTGAATATTCCAATCAGGCTGATGTTAAAGTTTTTGTGGTCAAATATGAAAATCAGGCAGATTTAAAAGTATACATAGTTAAATACGAGAATCAGGCTGGGGAAAATAATGGGAAATGGTTCTTTACAAAATATGAAAATCAAGCAAAGAAGAAGATATATTTTGTTGAATATGAGAACCAAAGCGGTATTTAAAAATTTACTTTGTGGAATATGAAAATCAGGCAGGGGTGGAGAAGCAAGAAGAAGATGCATTGAACTTATGAATTAGAATACTTAATTAATATGATCATAAATATTTTAATAACAAGTAGTTAATTCCGGTCAAGTATAATCAATTTACTCCGGTTAAAGGAGGTCAGAGACAAGGGCCTCTTCAGCCGAGTAAATTTCAGGAGAATCTTTAAGTTTCCAATCGTTGCCTCCTATTTTCATAAACCATTTTAAGCAGAGAATAATATGTAATCTGATCTTCATT